>JAIVAN010000001.1 GCA_020171895.1 Bacillus timonensis
TTGCAGGAACCTCGCTTTCCGCGGGGCGCTCCTGGAGCCTCCTCGGCTTCGCCTGTGGGGTCTCCAGTCCAGCGCATCTCCCGCAGGAGTCTCGGTTCCTTCCACTTCGGTTAACACGCAATAATACTTGGACTCAACACTATAATAACGAAACTATTTTCATTCACCATGGTGCAAATTCTTACTTGCATAGAAGTCTACCCTGAAAATACGACACTGTACAAGGGGTGTTAATCTGCGTTGCAGGAACCTCGCTTTCCGTGGGGCGCCACTTGAGCCTCCTCGGCTTCGCCTGTGGGGTCTCAAGTCCGTCGCTATTCCCACAGGAGTCTCGGTTCCTTCCACTCCGATTAACACGCATGGACTGCTTAAATCCAACATTCTATAAATCCTAAAATCAAGTTCGTATTTTCATCCTTCATGGTGCAATTCTCAAATTGCAAGGAAGTCTATCCTGAAAATACCTCTGTATGTGGGTGTTAATCTGCGTTGCAGGAACCTCGCTTTCCGCAGGGCGCCACTTGAGCCTAACATTCATTCGCTTATTGTTAAGAATTAATAAGCTGTGGTGAGAAGACTTTGGTTTCTTGGTTTGTAGGGTCAAAGTAGACAAGCATGATGGCTTGTTGTTTTTGAACCTCTTTGTTTACAAGGTAATGGTTGATATTAAATGGTAATATCTCTAAAACGGTATGTTTGTAAAGGTCCTTTTCATTCATGTTAAGGTTTGTGTATTTAGCTCCAAGAATGCTAGGGTTTTCTAAGATTTCTTGATAGTAAGCTGATCTTTCTTGTTTTGTTGTTAAGTCAGACCACCATGGTTTTCGTGGTTTATACTTTTGATTAGAAAGGTAATCGTATTTCATTAACCCTTCAATGATCTCTAAATTGTTTACTTGTTTATGTGAAAGGAAGTCATACAAGCGTCTGAACAAGTCTTCTAATTGATGTCCAATTCTTGCCCATCCTTGACTCTCCCAATATGCACCGAATTCTTGGAAAAAATCAAAAGGAGTTTGGAATACATGTGTAACAAGGTATTCAATGGTTTCGTCCATTCGATGGTCGTTCCAATATTTTTCAAGTACATCTTCAACTTGCTTGATTTTTGTAATGTCGTCAAACGAAAGAATATTATTACCAAGAATTTCATATGGAGAGTGGTCCATATAGACGTATTCATGATCAGAAGATCTTAAGCGTAAGCCTGTCCCACGTAGCATTTTTAGAAATCCTAACTGTAATTCTTCGGGACGTAGTTCAAATACATCATTAAAGGTTTTACGGAACGAAGCATAATCTTCTTCTGGTAGACCTGCAATTAAATCTAAATGCTGATCAATTTTCCCGCCTTCTTTTACTAACGTTACTGTACGAGTAAGCTTCTTAAAGTTTTGTTTTCTCATAACGAGTTCATTTGTAGCATCATTTGTTGATTGAACGCCAATCTCAAAACGGAACAAACCTTTTGGTGCATGTTCATTTAAGAATTCAATCACTTCAGGTCGCATAATATCTGCTGTAATCTCGAATTGGAATACGGTACCAGGTCGATGCTCATCAATTAGAAACTGAAACATTTCCATCGCATAACTTCTACTAATATTGAATGTACGGTCCACAAACTTAATCGTCTTTGCCCCATTATCCATTAAAAATCGAATGTCATCTTTAACTTTTTCACGATCAAAGTAGCGTACTCCCACTTCAATAGAGGATAAACAAAATTGGCAGCTAAATGGACAACCACGACTTGTCTCGATATATGTGACTCTTTTTCCAAGTTGAGGTAGATCTTCAGCAAAACGGAAAGGAGATGGCACTGTTTTTAAATCAAGCTTGTTTCGCTGTGCATTAACTGTAACTTTTTCCTCTTCTCTAAATGCTAGTCCGCTTACTGTTGAAAAGTCTTCTTCATCTCGTAATTTTGTAAGCAATTGTTTAAATGTTTCTTCGCCTTCTCCAATTACGATAAAGTCGACCTCTGGAATTTTTTCTAACCATTCTCGAACATCATAGGTTACTTCAGGTCCGCCTAAAATAATTTTTAGAGCAGGGTTAATTTTCTTTAACATTTTTACAACTTTGATGGTTTCTTCAATATTCCAAATGTAGCAGCTAAAACCGAGGATATCTGGTTTTTTACTATATAAATCCGTAACAATATTCATTGCCGGATCTTTAATCGTATATTCAGCCAACTCAATATCGAATTCAGGCGCTGCATATGCCTTTAAGCAACGAATTGAAAGGCTAGTGTGAATGTATTTTGCATTAAGTGTACTAACAACTATTTTCATATAAAAACTCCTTTATAGAGAAAAACATGCTGAATGCTTATTAACCTATTAATTCTATCACATTTTAGTCATAAAAAGTGAATTTGTATACATGAACGATAGTGGAAGTGAAAGGTTCAATTGGTAGATATTTCGAATAAAGTTTTTTGCGACAAATAATTTGATTATATTCCATTATGCGACAATTTCATCTATAATAAATTTATAGAAAAATTTGAATACTTTTTACAGTTCTTGGTAAGTTCAATTAATGAGGGGGCTCAACGAATGAAGAAGCTGTTTAAGAAAAAAAATAAGGTTGAACAACAACCAAAAGTAGCTAAGCAAGAAAAAGGAAAGAAAGGGAATAAACAATTATTCTCATTAAAGAATTTTAAAATAGGACAAAAGTATGCTTTAGCCTTCGCCTTTACAACAATTTTATTCTGTATATCTGCTGTTATCATTTTCACGCAATTATCAATTGTAAAAGGAAATATGAAAGAAGTAGAGAAAAGTGGAGAAAACTCGATTCTTATTACGGAAATGCAATCTGTTTTTCAGCAATTAGGAAGTGAAATAAGTATTTACATATTCGATACGAATGCAAAACATGTAACAAAATTTAACGAACTGTCTGCAGAGTTTGAACGACTACAAAAGGAAGTAAAACCTGCCATTACCAACAAGGAATTAGAGAAGTATTATAATAATGTAATTGCAAATGAAGAACAGCTTGGTAAGTTATTTGAAGAAAGTGTTATCCCATCGGTTAAGGCGCAGAAAAAACTTGATTCCATAAAAGCAAGTAAAGATGCGGATGCAATTATCTCAAATACTGTTACATTATTAAATGAATTAAAAACTAGCTTAAAAGCTGAGAGTGATCGCTCAGTTGCTTCAGCTAATAACAATATTGCCTCAACCATTATCGTTTTAATTGCATCCATTATTGTTTCTGCAGTAGCAGGTTTAATTAGCATTTTATTAATTAGCCGTAAAATTAATAAACAGTTTAAACAACTAATTACTGTGTCAGATGAAATATCAAGTGGGAATTTAAATGTAGAAGCAGTACAGTTTGATGGAAAAGATGAGATTGGATTATTAAGCAGAGCTATTAGTGGAATGAAAGAAAGTCTTCAAGCGATGATCCAAGAAATTTCAGCTGTTGCTACTCAAGTATCTGGAAAAAGTTCAGAGCTTACTTTATCTTCTAATGAGGTAAAAGCTGCAAGTCAGCAAGTTGCTTCAACGATGCAGGAATTATCGACAGGTGCTGAAGAACAAGCTAATACATCAACAGGACTTGCACAAATAATGGAGAACTATGCTGAGAAAATTTCAAATGCGAATGAAAATGGGTTACAGGTAAGGGACTCTTCACAAGAAGTGTTAGTGATGACTCAAAAAGGAAACACATATATGGCAGAGTCAACAGAACAAATGAATAAAATAAACGAAATTATGAAGTCTTCTGTAACGAAAGTAAAAGGTTTAGATGAACAGACAAAGCAAATTTCAACTTTAGTAAAAGTAATTAGAGATATCGCAGATCAAACAAATTTACTTGCTCTAAACGCCGCGATTGAAGCAGCAAGAGCGGGTGAACATGGAAGAGGATTTGCAGTCGTAGCAGATGAAGTTCGAAAGTTAGCAGAGCAAGTGTCTTTCTCAGTTTCGGATATTACGCAAATCGTGAATAGAATTCAAAAAGAATCACACAATGTTGCTGACACCTTACAACTTGGATATGATCAAGTGGAAGAAGGTACAAATCAAATTAAAGTGACAGGACAAACGTTTAAAGACATCCATGATTCAGTAACTAGCATGTTTGAAAGGATTCAAGGTATTTCTTCTAACCTACATGAAGTAGCAACAAGTACTGTAGAAATTAACACGGCGATTGAGTCAATTGCTGCCGTTTCTGAACAATCTGCTGCTGGAATTGAACAAACATCCGCATCTATGCAGCAAACAAATAGCTCGATGGAACAAATTTCTGATCACGCTGAATTACTAGCCGATTTAGCGGGACAACTCAACAATATGATCAGTCGTTTCAAATTATAAAAAAGTCATGAAGCTAGCTTCTCATTGAGAGGCTAGTTTTTTTGTATGATTTAAAGGTGTACGATTGTGCAAGCCTTTATTTTGAGTTAGATACTGCTTTTGGTCTATTCTATCTTTCTAAGAAGGAATATGTAGAGATGTGTAGAATATAGCTTATTAACATAGTATTTTGTCGGAGGAGGCAGTTTCAGTTGAATAGTGTCACATACTCAGAACTTGAGCAGTTGAAATCAAGAATTTCTAGCTTAGAAGCTGAAAATGAACAGTTAAGACTTTCTCGAGAAAGACATCAAGTCATTTTTGAAAGAGCACTTGATGCTATTATTATTTTTGATAAAGACGCAAATTTTATGGATATGAACGAAGCTGCTTGTCACCTATTTAACCTAACAAAAAGTGAATTACGACATCGTAATTTACGTGAATTTTTATCACTTGTGCCATCAGAAAGAGTAGATGCCCAATTGAATGTATTGGAAAGGGAAGGGCATGGTAGTGCAGAACTACTACTTAAACTTGATGACGGTACTGAAAAATATATTGAGTATTCTGCGAAGAGAAATGCCTTTAAAAATGGCTTAGACTTATCAATCATGAGGGATATAACTTCTAGAAAAGTATTAGAGCATGAGCGGTTAGTTAATGAACAAATGTTTAAGGATGTTTTTGACAGAGCAGTAGATGGAATTATTATCTTTGATGAGGATGGTAATTTAATTGACGTTAACACTTCCTTTTGTCGGGCGTTAGAAACAAGTAAAAAGGATTTATTATTGTCAAAAATTGAAGATCTTGTTGAACCTGAGTATTTATATAAGTTAACAAAATTAAAGGCTATTTTACGAGATTATGGTCGTGCAAAAGGTGACTTGCCCATTATAACAAAGGGAGGACAACAAAAATTATTTGAATTTACGACGACTGCTAATATTTATAATGGATTTTATATGTCGATTTTAAGAGATGTAACTGAGAAGAAGAATATGGAAATGCAGTTAAGGAAAAGTGAAGAGAGATTCCGAGATATTTTTGAGCATGCGTTAGATGCCATTGTTATTTGGGATGAGTGTGGGAAAATTGTACGAGCAAATTCATCTGCAAGTCGAATGTTTGAGCTTCCATTAGAACAACTATCTAAAAGAAATATCTTTGAATTTGTAGATGTGGATACACAAGAAAAGTTAAATGAAATCCGAGTAGAGTTTGAGCTTAAAGGACAGATTCGAGATGAGTTGATGTTCTTCATGCCAAATAATGAATATAAACAACTTGAATTTACATCTAGAAAAAATGTCATTGAAGGATTTAATATGACGATCTTCAGAAATGTCAGTGAACGTAGGAAAATGGAAAAAGATTTGCGAGAAAAAGAACAGAAGTTCCGAAAGATATTTGATACGGCAATGGATGGCATTGTGCTTTTTGATAATGACTATTTATTACTTGATGCAAATCCCGTCGCATGTAACATACTTGGTATTGATAAAACGGCAATAAAAAATGAATACTTAAGTAAACTAACATCAATTAAGAATGCAACTACACAATTCCATAAGCACGAAGAGAATATTTCTGAGCATCCATTTATTTTTAAAAATGGCATAGAAAAAATACTAGAATTTTCGTATAAGAAAAATATCATACCAAATGTTCATATGGCCATCTTTAGAGATATTACTGAGAGGAAAGAGATGGAAGAACAGCTAAGAAAGTCGGACACATTGAGTGTTGTTGGAGAGCTTGCCGCGGGGATTGCTCATGAAATTAGAAATCCAATGACGGCTCTAAAAGGCTTCATTCATCTACTACAGGGTAGTGTAAAAGAAGATTTTTCGATGTATTTCAATGTAATTACGACCGAATTAATGCGTATTGAATCAATTATTACAGAGTTTTTAGTATTAGCTAAGCCACAGGCAATCAAGTATCAACAAGTAGATCTAGACAAAATAATGAAGGATACGATTGAATTACTTAGTCCTCAAGCAATATTGTCCAATGTACAAGTAAAATCAAAATTTGGAGCAAATCTTCCTTCTATTTATTGTGAGCCAAACCAATTAAAGCAAGTTTTTATTAATATCTTGAAAAATGCAATTGAAGTTATGCCTAAAGGTGGTATTGTAGACGTCTCTATTGCAAGGAAAGATAGAGATAACCTTCTGATCTCTTTAACAGATCAAGGAGGGGGCATTCCGAAAGATAAGATTAAGAAATTAGGAGAACCTTTTTATACGACGAAAGAAAGAGGTACTGGTCTAGGTTTAATGGTAAGCTACAAAATAATTGAAGAACACAAAGGAAATATAGTGGTAGAAAGTGAGCTTGGAAAAGGAACAACTTTTTATATATCTCTACCAATCTATCAGTCTAAAATAGAAGCGTAAACTTGTGTCGGAAAGGAAAAGAACATGGAGTTATTGTTAAAGTCCATAAATATTGGTCAAGTTAGAGATTTTCCGTATGAAAAAGGAAAAGTTCTACATTCAGGAATAAATAAATTACCTGTTGACGGCAAAGTGTATGTCTCATCGATAAACATTGAAGGAGATGAGCAAGCAGATTTAAAGAACCATGGTGGACCAAATAAGGCAGTTTGTGCTTATTCCTATAAACATTACCCTTTCTGGGAAAAGAGTCTCGCTACACAGCTTACACCAGGAGCTTTTGGAGAAAACTTTACAATAGATGGTTTTAATGAAGATGAAATTTTCATAGGTGATATTTTTGAAGTTGGAGACGTTGTTTTACAGGTGAGTCTACCTAGAATGCCGTGCTATAAGCTTGGACAAAAGCTAGGAAATAAGGACCTGCCACTAGCTATTCAAGAATCAGGTCTTACTGGTTGTTATTTCAGGGTATTGAAAGAGGGCTATTGTACAGCTGGTGAAGTAATAAAGCGTGTAAATATACATCCGAAGAAAATCTCAATCTCATTCGTAAACAATGTGAAATATAAGGACCAACATAATAAAGAAGCACTAAAAACATTAGTTGATTTAGTAGAACTTGATCAAAATTGGAGAGATTCGTTTCATCAGCGTCTACTTAAGTTAAATTAGGAAGGTTTCGTATATATTTTTTGTGGAATTCATGAATGTTCTTACATATACTTAACTAAGAGCAAAAAAGTTGCGCTAAGGAAAGAAGGTGAACTTAGTGAAAATCTACAAAAATAGTTCGGAAAAAGCGGCTTTCTATGCAACAGTGTTTTCAAAACTTAGTATTATTAATGACGAAGAAAAAAATAAAATTCTAAATGGATTGATGAATAAAAAAGGATAGATGATGGTGAATGAAAATGTAATTGCCTTAGAATATTGAATTGTTGTACTTCAGCTGTGTTAACCGAAGTGGAAGGACCGAGACTCCTGCGGGAGATGCGCTGGACTGGAGACCCCACAGGCGATGCCGAGGAGGCTCCAGGAGCGCCCCCGCGGAAAGCGAGGATCCTGCAACGAAGGTTAACACCCCACATACAGCGTCGGTATTTTCAGGGTAGACGTTCATGCAATTTGAGAATTGCACCATGAAGGACGAAAATGCGAACTTGATTTTGGGGTTTATAGAATGTTGGGCTTTAAGTCATTGTTGCGTGTTAATCGGAGTGGAAGGAACCGAGACTCCTGTGGGATATGCCACGGACTTGAGACCCCACAGGCAACAGCCGAGGAGGCTCAAGTGGCGCCCCACGGAAAGCGAGGTTCCTGCAACGTAGATTAACACCCCTTGTACAGTGTCATATTTTCAGGGTAGCCATGTTAAAAGCATTTTTCCTGTTAGTTGAACAGAAAAATGCTTTTTTGTTTTGACTTTTCCATCTAATTAGACTAATATCTAATTAGATAAATATCTAATAAGAGGGGCGTTTAAGGTGCAATTAAAAAGTTTAGTTTCGTTTCATAAAGCCATGGGAGATCCAACTAGAATAAGAATTTTAGTGTTATTGGCAAAAGGACCATTACACGGTCAAGCGATTGCAGGAAAGTTAGGACTAACTCCACCAACTATTACTCACCACATCTCTAAGTTAAAAGATGTTGGTCTAATCATTCAACGAAGAGACAAGAATACACTTTATTTCAAATTAAATGAAAAAGTACTTAATCAGCAAACAGAAGCCATAAAAAGTGTCATTTATGGAAAGGGGATCAATATGGAAGACTCAGTCGATAAAGTAAATGAAAACCAGGCAATCTTAAATAATTTCTTAACAGCAGATGGTAGGATTAAAACTATTCCTTCGCAAAGGAAGAAGAAGTTAATTGTCTTAGAACATTTAGTAAAAGGACTTGAAAAAGGAAGAAAATACACTGAAAAAGAAATCAATGAATATATTAAAAGGTTTCATGAGGACTTTGCGACGATAAGAAGAGAGTTTATAATGAATCACTTCATGTATCGCGAAGATGCAATCTATGAAGTGAATCCAGTAGAAATGTGGGCAAAGATTGAATAATAGTCCAAAAAAAAAGCAGGGTATTTTCCTGCTTTTTCATTCACCATGGTGAATGAAAATTAGTAAGAGCTTTAGAACGTTGAATCCATGTATTTATTCGTGTTAATCGGAGTGGAAGGAACTGAGACTCCTGTGGGAGATGCGCTGGGCTTGAGACCCCACAGGCCAAAGGCCGAGGAGGCTCAAGTGGCGCCCCACGGAAAGCGAGGTTCCTGCAACGCAGATTAACACCCCTTATACAGTGTTGTATTTTCAGGGTAGCTATAATATTAATTAAATAGCTTATTAATCTCCTCAGAAAGATCGCCTCTTAAAATGCCTTCTTCCGTAATAATTCCAGATATTAAATGATTTGGCGTTACATCAAATGCCGGATTATAAACATGAATGCCTTCTGGAGCAATCCTCTCACCATTTAAGTGAGTTACTTCATCTTCATGCCTTTCTTCAATCGGAATAAGCTCACCAGATGGAAGACTTACATCAAAAGTAGAAAGTGGTGCTGCAACATAGAATGGAATGTCAAAAGCTTTTGCTAAAAGTGCTAAGCCAAATGTGCCAATTTTATTAGCAGTATCTCCATTTGCAGTAATTCTGTCTGCCCCTACGATAACCGCGTTAATCCCTTTTGCAGCAATCGTATGTGCTGCCATGTTGTCAGTAATTAAAGTAACGTCTACACCAGATTGAAGCAATTCCCATGCCGTTAACCTTGCACCTTGAAGAACTGGACGAGTTTCACACGCATAAACCTCTAAGTGAATTCCTTTTTCACTTGCGAGATGAAAAGGAGCGAGTGCGGTTCCATATTTCGCAGTTGCAATTGAACCTGCATTACAAATCGTTAAAATCTTTTCTCCACTTTTAAATAGAGATAATGCGTGCTCACCAATCTGACGACAGACTTCCTCATCCTCCATTTGAATCCTAATCGCTTCATGAGTCAGCTTCGTTTTAGCTTCGTTAACAGACGACACATTCTTAATACTATTTGTTAAACGATTTAATGCCCAAAACAGATTTACAGCTGTTGGACGAGAACTTGCTAAATAATCTCTGTCTTTTTGTAGTAATTGGTTAAACTCATCAATTGTCTTCACCTCATATGTGTTAGCCGCAAGGGCTAAACCAAATGCAGCTGTGATTCCAATAGCAGGAGCACCGCGCACTTTTAAAGTTTGAATACTATCCCACACATCTTTGATTGTAGATAGAGTAAGGTATTCAGTTACATTAGGTAGCTTTTGTTGATTGAGCAAAGTAATATACGTATCGTTCCATTCAACAGAACGAGGAATAGCTTGTTGTTGCTTCATTTTTTCACTCCTATTAAACAGCATACACATTTTCAATAAGCTTTTTTAAATCTCTAATATTAGAAATTAATGATCTATTTAAGATTAGTTCTCTTCCAAGCTTTAAAGCAGATCGTTTTGCTTTAATTCTTTCATCTAGATTTTCAATTCCATCTAAATCAGCAACATGAGCTAATCCGATCGTCCGTCGTATAATCTCACAGCCGGCAAAACCAACAGAATTCTCGAGTGATTGGCGAATGACAAACTGTACATAACCATCCACTTTTGTGAAAACCTCGACACTTTCTTGTTCACATAGGGCTGTAAATGTTTTTTCAAATACATCCCAAGTTTGATACACCGTGTTAAGCAATTCCTCTTGTTTAGCACTTGGTTTAGATAAAAGGTTTAATAAAATATTTGCAATAAATTGACCTGAATCAAAGCCTAAGGGACCAAAGAAAGCAAACTCTGGATCAATTACTTTTGTTTCATGTTCATCTGCAAAAATACTACCTGTGTGTAAATCACCATGTAAAAGGGCATCTGCTTGCGTTAAGAACTTCTGTTTTAGTTTGGCGACTTCAAGTTTAAGAAGTGAATCCTCCCAAAGCTTTTGGACATCGGCCGATAACTCTCGTTCAAATTGATTCGTATCATGATCAAAAAAAGGATCAGTGAATACAAGGTCTTCTGTAATTTTACACAGTTCAGGGTTAGAGAATTTTTGCACTAAGTTCTTTTTCTCCTGTGGAGATAGACCTAAGTCAGATGTATAGAAATGGGTTCGTGCTAAAAAGGTACCGATGTGCTGTGCTAACAATGGATAGGTTCGATTTTCAATTAAGCCTTTTCGCAGGATTTGTAAATGTGAAAGATCCTCCATTACAGTAATAGCCAATTGTTCATCTGCATAGTACACCTTTGGTACAAGATTAGGGACATAATTTGCTGTTGTTAGTAATGCATTGCTTTCAATTGTTGCTCGTTTTAATGTTAATGGCCAGCTTTCGCCAACGACTTTTGCGTATGGAAGGGCTTGTTTAATGATGATGCCTTTTTTGCTTTTTTCGTCATAAATACGGAATACTAGATTTAGATTTCCGTCTCCAATTTCTTGTGATTGTAGGCCATTTTCAGATTCGAAAAGGCGAAGGCGAATTGCAAGAGCGATTGCTGTGTTTTCAGTTAATGGTTCATATCCTGCGTGTGTTGAAATTGACATTGTCATTCCTCCAAATAGGTTATTTTTTTTTTTTGGAGGCTTTTCAAGAATGATATAAGAAAAGCCTCTTTCTCATTTTGAAAGAGGCTTGAAGACGTGGCTTCTCACCTCTTATCTACCAGAAGGGAAAATCCTTCTGTTGGAATTAGCACCGTGCCTTCTGGAAATTTTCCAGGCGTAAGCTATTTACGCCCCACCTTACGATGGTATTACGGTCGGTTGCTGGGCTTCATCGGGCCAAATCCCTCTGCCTACTCTTGATAAGAGATACGTATATAGTTGTTTTGTTTTGAATTTTTTAAAAATAATTAACACTTGATGAGTATAATAGCAAGGAATGAATTTGTTTGTCAATAGTTTAGAAGGATTTTTTGACATTGGCTACCGTGAAAATACGAAACTCTACTTGGGGTGTTAATCTACGTTGCAGAACTCTCGCTTTCCGCGGGGCGCTTCTTGAGCCTCCTCGGCTTTGCCTGTGGGGTCTCAAGCTCCCGCAGGAGTCTCGGTTCTTCCACTCCGATTAACACGCGTTAGTTACTAAATGGCAACATTCTATAAATGCAAATTCAAGCGTACATTTTCATTCACAATGGTATAATTCTCAAATTGCATGGTAGTCTACCCTGAAAATACGACGCTTTAAAAGGTGTGTTAATCTTCGTTGTAGGACTCTCACTTTCCGCAGGGTGCCACTTGAGCCTCCTCGGCTTTTGCGCTTCGTCTGTGGGGTCCGGGGTCTGTCGCATATCCGACAGGAGTCTAGGTCCTTCCACTCCGATTAACACTTCTAATTTACAAGAATTCAACATTCTAGCAAAATCAACCTCTTACTTTCATAGTAATCTTCCAAAAGGTCAGTTAATAAAATGTTGGGCGGCGGTCTTGGAAGATTGGGATTTGGTTTCTTACTTGTTTTACTTTGCTGATGTCAATATCTCCAACAATGGTTTCTTCATGTTCGGATGCTTCGACGATTATTTCGCCCCAAGGGTCTATGATCATAGAGTGTCCTGCGAATACGTTTTTTGGGTCGCTTCCTGCACGGTTACATGCAATAACATAGCATTGGTTTTCTATGGCACGGCTAATTAATAGTGCTCTCCAGTGAGCTAAACGTGGGAGAGGCCATTCGGCTACGACATAAATCACTTCTGCACCTTCAACAGTATGTGCTCGAATCCATTCTGGGAAACGGATATCGTAGCAAATCATCCCTGCAGAGGGGATGCCATCGAGTGAAAATAGTCCTTTTTTGTCACCTGGCTCTAAATAATGATGTTCATCCATTAGCTTGAATAGGTGGAGCTTACTGTATTCTTCAATGCACTCTCCATCACGATTAAAGACAAACATCGTGTTTGATACCCCATTTTTTGATTTCTTTGCGACTGATCCTGCTACGATGTTCACGTGATATTTTTTGGCCAGGTTGCCTATGAATGATTTTGTCGACAGTCCTTCATGGTCGGATATTTCATCTAAGCGAGTTAAATCGTAACCTGTTGTCCAAAGTTCAGGAAGTACGATTACATCTGGGTTGGAATCCATATTTGAATGAATTTTATTTTCTACATGAGCAAAATTTTGTTGTGGATTTCCGAAGGTGATATCGATTTGTAGGCATGCTATTTTTATCGTCAAGGAAAGGTCCCCCTAAAAAATTTTCTTTACAAGTTGTTATTAACAATATATGATTTGTGACTAGAATTTCAAGAATTTTGTGAGTAGGTGTGAAATATGAAAAAATTTGAGCAGTCGAATCTTTTAAAAAGCTTACCTGAACAGTTTTTTGCAAAACTAGTATCGAAGGTAACGAAAGTAATGGCAGATGGCCATGATGTCATAAATTTAGGACAAGGTAATCCAGATCAACCAACACCACAGCATATCGTTAAATCTCTTCAATATGCAGTGGAAAAGCCAGAGTATCACAAGTATTCACCCTTTCGAGGTCAGAGGTTTTTAAAAGAGGCAGTGACCACTTTTTATAAGCGGGAGTATGGAGTAGAACTAGATGCTGACAAGGAAGTAGCGATTCTGTTTGGAGGAAAAGCAGGCTTAGTTGAAATTCCACAATGTTTATTAAACCCGGGTGACATTGCTCTTGTTCCTGATCCAGGATACCCTGATTACTGGTCAGGTGTAGAGTTGGCAGGTGCAAAGATGGCGTTTATGCCACTTCTAGCAGAAAATGATTTCTTACCCGATTACTCGAAGTTATCTGATGAACTAAAAGAGAAAGCGAAGCTAATGTTCTTAAATTATCCAAATAACCCAACCGGGGCGATTGCTTCAAAGGAATTCTTTGAAGAAACAATTGAACAAGCAAAGAAACATGATATTTGTGTTGTACATGACTTTGCCTACGGTGCTATTGGTTTTGATGGTGAAAAGCCATTGAGTTTTTTACAAGTCGATGGGGCGAAAGACGTTGGAATTGAAATTTATACGCTATCAAAAACGTACAATATGGCTGGTTGGCGAGTAGGCTTTGCTGTAGGAAATGAAAGCGTGATTGAAGCATTGAATTTACTGCAGGATCATCTTTACGTTAGCTTGTTTAGTGCTGTTCAAGAAGCTGCAGCAACAGCTTTATTGGAGTCGCAACAATGTGTAGCTGATCTTGTTGCACTGTATGAGTCACGTCGAAATACATTTATTAAAGGGTTACAGGAGATTGGATGGGATGTAACGGCTCCACCTGGTTCATTCTTTGCTTGGTTACCTGTTCCGAAGGGATTTACGTCTGAAACGTTTGCTGATACTTTACTTGAAAAAGCACATGTGGTGGTAGCGCCTGGAGTGGGATTTGGACCCTTCGGTGAAGGGTACGTTCGTGTAGGATTGTTAACAGAAGAGGATCGACTGAGAGAGGCTGTTGGAAGAATTAAGGCATTAAACCTTTTTTAAAATATTTAGAGAAAAATAGTTGACATTCTTTTTTTTACCTGTCATAATCCAAATTAGTTTTTGTAACATTTCTAAAACTTTAAAAATTTAATAGGTTTTCTTATCAAGAGTAGGTGGAGGGACTAGCCCGTTGAAACCCGGCAACCGACTTACAATGTAAGCACGGTGCTAAATCTTGCAGTGAAAACGAAAGTATGATGTATGTTGTACTTTTTCGTGCTGAGAGATAAGGAGATGGATATAATCATAACCTCTTCTTTCTGAAGGGGTTTTTTGTTGTTTTAAAAAGAATTTTTCATTCAAAACCAATAGTTCTGAAATGCAGTGATGATAGAAAGTGAGGTTATTTCAATGAGTGAAGTAATAGCAACCTATTTGGTTCATGATGATAAGCATAATCTAGAGAAAAAAGCAGAGGAAATAGCGCTGGGTTTAACGATTGGATCATGGACGAATTTACCTACACTTGAACAAGAGCAATTAAGAAAGCACAAAGGAAGGATTGTTGGAGTCGAAGTCCTTGAAAATCAATCATTCCATTCTTACTTAGATAAATCAGTTACGAAAGGACTTATTCATATTGCTTATCCAAATGCAAATTTCAGCTTTGATCTTCCTGCAATCTTGACAACGGTGTTCGGTAAGCTTTCATTAGACGGTGAAATTAAATTACTCGATTTACAGTTTTCTTCTGAATTGAAAGAAGCATTTCAAGGGCCGAAGTTTGGATTAAATGGAATTAGGGAGAAATTAGGTGTTTATGACCGCCCATTATTGATGAGTATTTTTAAAGGTGTTATTGGTAGAGACCTAGATTTTGTAAAGACTCAGCTAAGGGAGCAACTTCTTGGTGGAGTTGATGTCGTAAAGGACGATGAAATTCTTTTTGATAATCCTCTAACTCCTTTTGAAAAACGAATCTCAGCTGGAAGAGAAGTCATAAATGATGTCTATGAGGAGACAGGTCATAAAGCAATGTACGCTGTCAATCTATCTGGAAGAACGTATGATTTAAAAGAAAAAGCTAAGCGTGCGGTAGAAGGTGGGGCAAATTTACTCTTATTTAATGTTTTCGCTTATGGGCTAGATGTATTACAAAGCTTAAGTGAAGATCCTGATATTACAATTCCAATCATGGCCCATCCAGCAGTGAGTGGCGCCATTACACCTTCTGAATTTTATGGGATAACGAATTCTTTATTATTAGGAAAACTGTTACGTTATGCAGGTGCAGATCTTGTCCTGTTTCCATCACCCTACGGAAGTGTAGCTTTAAAGAAGGAGCAGGCTTTGTCAATCTCGGAGGAATTAATATCCTTCGATCCTACCATTAAACCGTCATGGCCAGTCCCATCGGCTGGTATACATCCTGGTCTAGTCCCTCTTTTAATCAATGATTTTGGCGTTGATAGTATCATCAATGCTGGTGGTGGAGTGCATGGTCACCCTAACGGAGCAATTGGTGGAGGAAGAGCATTTAGGTCTGCAATAGACGCTGTGTTAAAAGGAGTTTCGCTTACAGATGCTGCAGCTCATTGTGAAGATTTAAATAAAGCGATTAAGCTTTGGGGTGTCAAAGAGGTGAATGTATGACAGACATAGTCGTTTTTTGTGATTTTGATGGGACTATTACGACGAGTGATAACATCATTTCCATCATGAAAAAATTTGCACCTCCTGAATGGGAAGGTATAAAAGATTCCATTCTATCACAACAACTTTCAATACAAGAAGGAGTTGGAAAGTTATTCTCACTGCTACCAAGTTCAAAAAAGGATGAAATAACCCAGTATATATTATCACACGCGGTGATTCGTGAAGGTTTTGGTGAGTTCATTGATTTTACAAAAAGAAGGGGAATCAAGCTTTACATTGTTAGTGGAGGCATTGATTTTTTCGTAAAGCCATTACTTGAAAAGTATGTATCATTCGAGCAAATCTATTGCAATGAATCGAACTTTGACAAGGAAACGATTGAAATCATTTGGCCATATACGTGTGATGATGACTGTGATAACCGTTGTGGATGCTGCAAACCATCTCTATTAAGAAAACTTGCTAGCTTAGATGATTATAAGATTGTGATTGGAGATTCTATTACAGATTTACAAGCAGCCAAGTCGGCAGATAAAGTCATTGCAACTGATTTTTTGCTTCAGAAATGTGAGGAGTTACAATTGCACCATTCTCCATTTACATCTTTTTTTGATGTTATCTCTATTTTAAATGAAAGATTGGAGGTATAACGATGAGTCACTTTTTAAAAAAATGGAATGAGTTAGCGGATATTAAAGAAGAGCTAGCGACTAGAGACTGGTTCTTTGGTACAAGTGGAAATGTATCTATAAAAGTAAGTGATCATCCAATCTCATTTTTAGTTTCTTCAAGTGGAAAAGATAAAAGAAAGCGTACAGACGAAGACTTCTTATTAGTAGATGCTCACGGAAATGCAATTGAGTCCACGCATTTAAAGCCTTCTGCTGAGACGCTCTTACATGCAGCCATTTATAGGAAAACTCAAGCAAATTGTAGTTTGCATGTGCACACAATCGATAACAATGTCATTTCAGAAATTTACGGAAATCAAGGTGAAGTGGTTTTTAAAGGACAAGAAATTATAAAAGCGTTAGGTCTATGGGAAGAAGATGCAGAAGTACGAATCCCAATCATTAAAAACCATGCTCATATTCCAACCTTAACCGAAGTGTTCGAAAAGCATGTTTTGGGAGATGCAGGTGCTGTTCTAATAAGAAATCATGGAATTACAGTATGGGGGAAAACAGGGTTTGAAGCGAAAAAATACTTGGAGGCATGTGAGTTTCTATTCAGTTATCACATTAAGCTATTGTCCGTTCAAGCTCAGGGATTAGGCGTATCGAATAAAGCTTTTGTTAGTTAATCAAAAATACTTACTTATACAAGGAGGAAACACCAATGGCTTCAATTGTAATCAGAAACACAGGTGAGAGAATAGAAGGACAGGAAAACGTAGGAGAGTTTTTAACAAATCAAGGTGTATTATATGAGCATTGGGATGTTACAAAGCTTCCTTTAGCACTACAAGGAAACTGTAAAATTGGTGAGGTTGAAAAACAACAAATTTTGTCAGTATTTAAAGAAGAGATAGAATCTCTTGGTGAGCGAAATGGTTATCAAAATTGGGATGTTGTTGCGTTATCTGAAGAGACACCTAATCTAGAAGAGTTATTAAAGAAATTTGAACAGGTTCATGTTCACACAGAGGATGAAGTAAGAGCTATTACAGCGGGACATGGAATTTTCGTTATTAAAGGTAGTGAAGGCCTCGGATATTTTGATGTTGAACTAGAACCAGGAGATGTCATTTCCGTTCCAGTTGATACGCCACACTTCTTTACGTTAATGGAAGATAAACAGGTTGTAGCGGTTCGATTATTTATTGATGCTACAGGATGGGTAGCACACCCTATTCAAGATCCACAATTTGAGACTAGTAAATAATACCGAGGGTAATACCGAGGGGACGGTTCTCCTGGTTCTTTTGAACCAATAGAACCGTCCCCTTGGTCCGTTTATAATTGGTTGAATAAATGAAAAGATTGTGAATTTTCTTTACTTTTAACGATGTTTATGATAAATTTTTTTTAAATATATGTCTTATTTTTTCACTTATTACATATTTTATTAGGTAGTGTGATTATAACATCAAGGAGAGGAAAAAAGATGAAAATTCGTTACAATTTTGTGCCAAGAGATGATGTCAAATATTGCGATGATACATTTACTGTTAAACAAGCTTACGATTTTCTAAAGGAAACAGGATATCGAAGTATCCCAGTATTAAATGAAGAAGGAACTAAGTTTGTTGGTCTAATCTATAAAGTTCATCTTTTAGATTTCCTATACGAGCAAAAAGGATCTCCAGAGGATCGAATTACTGCCCTTATTCAAAATAAAGATGCATTTATTTATGAACAAGATTCATTTTATAAAACATTTTTAACGATTCGTCGACTTCCGTTTATAGCTGTACTAAATGAAGAAGATGAGTTTATCGGAATTATGACACATTCAAACGTGATGGATGTGTTAGAGGATTCATTCGCAATGAAAACAGGTGGATATACGTTAACGATTGCAACGATTGAACATAAAGGTGCAATAAAAGATTTAGTGTCACTAATTAAAGATGTCAACATCGATGGATTGTTAACGCTAGATAGTGGTGAAAAGTACTTAAGACGAATTATTTTAAATTTACCTAAAGATTTAACGAAGGAAAAAGTAAATAAAATTGTGAGTAAATTAGAGGAAAAGGAATTCCGTGTCACTCACATTGAACAAATAAATTAATAGAAATAAAAAGAAGCAACTTCTTAGCCAAAGAAGTTGCTTTTTTTAATGGTATTATGCTTGGATGTTTACTTTTGTTTTTTTGGATAACAAAAATGTTCCCTTCCTCGTGGTGAAAAAGTATACACCTAAGATGACAATAAAGCTTCCGACTAATTGAGAAGCAGTAAGTGTTTCTCCTAAAAAGAAATAAGCTAGAATACTCGTGAAAATGGGATTAAAGTTTAAGAACATGCCTGAAGATGTGCCACCAACCTTTTGAATCCCAATGTTCCAAAATATCATCGCCAGAACTGTTGCACCTATAGAAGAATAAAGAATTGCTAACCAAAATGAAAGGTTTGGGTTACTAATTTCCATTGACTGAACTGTAAAAGGAAGCATCATGATAACGCCAAATATCCCAGCCCAAAGGGTAGATTTATAGGGTGAAACATAGACCATTGCTTTTTTAGCAGCCATTGAGTATAAACCCCAAACCGCTACTGCACTTAGCATAAATAGATCACCTTTGTTGAAATGAAAAGAGGTAATCTTCTGTATATCACCATGTGAAATGACAATTAAAACACCAAAGAAAGAAAGTAACATCGCTCCTAATTGTCGATGAGATAATTTTTCCTTAAAGAAAATATAAGCAGCTATCGCAATTGAAATGGGATTTAATGTAGACAGCAGTCCAACGTTGTCAGCTGATGTATATTCAAGTGCTAAAAACATGAGAAAATTGAATGCAAGTACACCTGTAATACCCATGAAAAGTAGGGGGATGAATGCTGCCTTAGGAAAACTAAGACTTTTTTCTTTGATTAGGACAAATATAAGTAGACAGATTGTAGCAATCGTCCATCTTAACTCGGTAAGAAACATAGGTGTTGCATGGGATACGAGGATTTTTCCAGCGACGAAATTGCCTCCCCACAGAACGCTTGTACATAGCAGTAAAAGGTAATATTTTTGCATGGTTGATTCCTCCGAGGTGGTGTGAATTCTAATAGATTTATCATATCCGTTTTACTCACAATTGTCATTGGTTTAATGTTTCTAAATAAAAGATTCTTTGTAGTTTCAATGAACATTAAAAAAAGTGTTAATAAGAAAGCATTAACACTAATACACGTCTTATTCCAGTATTTGTTTTTCTAAGATTAAATCGGAAAGCTTAACTGGTTTAGCCTTTAATTTCAATAGAGGAATATATTGTTTTAATACTGCTGCAGTCATTTCCCCTGGAGGACCTACATGCCCAATTGCGATAACCGTTGGATCTTCTTCAACAAGGTTTAAAAGTGTGTTTGCTTGTTTAATAATATGCTGCGTTGAATAGACTTCATCAAAGAACAATTCGTTTTCGAGATAAGGTACACCTATTTCTGTCGCAAGCTCCTTCACGACACTCTTACTTGTTGTTTTGCTATCTAAATAAAACATACCACGCTCTCTGCAAACTTCTAAAATAACCTTCATAATTCGTTTGTCTGAAGTTATTTTGGAACCCATATGATTATTTACACCTACTGCATGTGGAACGTTTTCAATCGCTTCATTGACTCGTTTTCTTACTTCTTGATCGGATAAGTCTGATGTAATCGCCCCAGGTCCAAGCCAGCTTCTTTTGCCTTTGATTGGTTCCATTGGTAAATGAATAATCACATCATGGCCTTTTTCATACGCTAATTGTGCGTCGGATTGTGTGGTTGGTAAAAATGGCATAACGGCAACAGTGAGTGGTATTGGTAAATCTAGTATTTGTTTTGTTCCTTTCATTTTGTTTCCAAAGTCATCGATGACGATCGCTACACGATTTTCAGGTGGGACTGCTGTGTTAGCGTAGACAGGTGTATGTAAGAATAAAACCATTGTGAACATAAGAAATAGCCATTTTTTCATTTTATTCCTCCTAGAGCAAGTTAGCCTTATTTTTTCTAAATATGAAAAAATTACGCATATATTTAGGAGAAAAAAGTGAAATTTGTCGAAAAACACATTTAGAAAATAATGGTAAATGCAGAATTGTGTAGGCTTTGAAAATTTTTTTATGCAAATTTTGTCTATTATTGCGATATCGTTTACAAATTTAGTAGAATTTGTAATAATTCTAAGAGTAATAGTCTTGAGAGAAAAAGGGGTTGCAAGCTTTGTGTAGTACTAAAACAAACTGTTTAGACTTACTTTTACAACAAATTGATGAAAAAAGAGAAGAAATGATTCAAATAGGAATGAAGACAGGATATACGAGTGATAAAACGGTATCATGTAGTCAAGAGTTAGACCAATTATTAAACCAATATCAAAGAGAACTATATAAAAGAGAAGTTGGTAGGAAGAAGGTTTCATATTTCAAGCAAGTTATTCTCTACTTTTTTGGAGCCAAATATAATTTGAAGCCAGCTCAACCAACCGATTACCATCGATTTATTAACTATTGACTCCCCCTACACTGAGTGTGAAAAGTAGGGGGATTATTTTTATTCATTAAAATTGCTGAATGAGGAAGATCATAAACAGTAAGCCAGCTATAAATGAGTAGGTAGAAGCTAATTCATTTCCATCACCATGACTCTCAGGAATTAATTCCTTGTATATAATGAACAGCATCGCTCCTGCAGCAAAGGATAGCCCGTATGGGACAAGTGTTGTGACATAGGATGTTAAAAAATATCCGAGTAAAGCAGTAATAATTTCTACCGCACCAGTTAAAGTGGCAATGATAAACGCTTTAAAACGAGAAATCTTTTGGTTGAATAAGAACAACGCTACTAAAAAGCCCTCCGGTGCATTTTGAAAACCGATTGCAATGGCAATTAAATTTCCTGTTTCAGCTGCGTCAGATGCATAGCTGACTCCTACAGATAAGCCTTCCGGCAAATTATGTAGGGTAATGGCAGCGACTATTAACATCGCCTTCTCATCAAATTGCAAACCTGATCGAGAGTGCTCTAGGTCAATATGTGGAATGACTTTTTCCATAATTGTTAAAATGAATACACCAAAAATGAGTCCTATTGCAAATTGATACATTCCCCCGCTTAATAAAGCTTCTGGAATTAAGCTAAACATGGAAGCTGCCATCATAATTCCAGCAGTAAAAGCTAATAAAACATCCCTCATTCTATGAGTAATCGCTTTTTGCAGGAATAGAATGGGAATAGCCCCTATTCCTGTTGATAGAGCAGATAAGATACTTCCTATCATTACATCCGTCATATTGTCCTCCAATTCGTTCACATGATTCCATCTATTAATGAAAAGATAACATAATTAAAGTGTACATGCATATATATTACTAGTTGTTTTTATAAAATAAGTCAGTGAAATCAACAATGGTAAGTCAGCAACAGGGATACGTATGTATACCTGTTTTTTATTAAGGTAAGTAATTGTGCTATCTCTTAAATATTTCACATATAAAAGTAGTAAAACAATATGTAATTGTGAAAGAGTGAACAATTACTTTCTAGTAGACGTAAAGGGAGTGTGGATGATGCATATTGTTGTATGTGTAAAACAAGTACCAGATACGAAAATCATTAAAATTAATCCAAAAACGAATACGTTAGATCGAAGAAGTGCACCAGCGATTTTAAATCCATATGATTCACATGCTGTTCAAGAAGCAGCTAATATGAAGAAGCGTTACGGAGGGAAAATTTCCGTTTTGTCGATGGGGCCACCACAAGCCGTTGCAGTTATTAAAAAGAGTGTAGAGATAGGAGCAGATCAAGGCTTTTTAATTTCTGACCGAGCATTTGCTGGTGCTGATACACTCGCAACTAGTTATGCACTGTCAAAAGCACTACAAAAAATTGCAGAAGAAGAACCGATTGATATGATTATTTGTGGTAAGCATGCAATAGATGGAGATACAGGACAGGTTGGACCTGGTATAGCAAGGAGAATTGATATCCCACCAATAACGAATGTGATTGAGGTAGTAGAGGTCAATGAAGCGGAAAAGTATGTACGAATAAAAAGGAAAATAACTGATGGATATGAACTGATACAGGCAAGTCTTCCTTGTTTGCTAACAGTAGAAAAAGAAGTTAATGCCGTTGAATATTCACCAATGCCGAATATGATTCGAGCGGCTAGATATGAACCTACCGTTTGGAGTGTAGATGATTTAGGTGAAGTTGACAGAAAGCAGCTTGGTTTAAAGGGCTCGCCAACCATTGTAGGAAAAATGTTTACCCCTCCGAAGGAAGAAGGAGGGAAACGTATCGAAGGATCTGCGGATGAGCAAGTCACTAAGTTGATGGAAGTTTTAATGGAGAAGAAGGAGCTATTTAAAACGAAATAAAAAATGGAAAGGTAGGGGAGAACTGTAATGGAGATGGATCAGTACCGTGGTGTGTGGGTGTATATTGAACAAGAAGAAGGAAAAGTTGTGGACGTTTCTCTTGAATTACTAGGAGCTGGTAGGAAGCTTGCAGATAAATTAGATGTCCCACTTTCCGGTGTATTGTTAGGAGACAATGTTAAAGAGTTAAGTAAAGTAGTATTCGAGCATGGTGCAGACCAAGTATACGTGATTGATGATCCGATTTTAATGCAATATCGGACTGAAACGTATATGACAGGGGTAAATATGCTTTGTAAAAAATACCACCCTGAAATATTCTTGTATGGCGCTACACCAAATGGTAAGGATTTAGCAAGTGCAGTGGCGACGGATATTAGTACAGGGCTGACGGCAGATACGACCATATTAGATGTCGATGTCGATAAAAGATTACTAGAAGCAAGTAGACCTGCTTTTGGTGGAAACATTATGGCAACAATTTTATGTAAAAAACACCGACCACAAATGGCTACAGTTCGTCCCAAGGTCATGAAAGCACTCCCAAGGGAAGAGGGAAGAACTGGAGAAGTTATTGAAGAAACGATAGATTTAAAGGAAGAAAACGTTCGAACGAAAGTATTAGAGATTGTGAAGAACGTAAATAAGAAAGTTAACCTTCAGGATGCACATGTTGTTGTGGCTGGTGGAAAGGGTTTAGGAGATGAAAAAGGTTTTAAGCTTATACATGAACTTGCTGAAGTAGTTGGTGGAACGGTTGGGGCAAGTAGAGATGTAGTAGAAGCGGGTTGGATCGGTCATGAATATCAAGTAGGGCAAACAGGTGAGACGGTGACCCCTAAGCTTTATTTTGCAATTGGGATTTCAGGTGCCATTCAGCATGTTGTTGGAATGAAGAACTCTGAGTTTATTATTGCAATTAATAAAGATCCAGATGCACCTATCTTTGATGTTGCAACCTATGGAATTGTTGGAGACGCACATGTCATTGTTCCAAAATTGATTGAACAATTTAGGAGCTTAGAAAATGAAAAAGGTGGTGAGATGAGTTATGTCTGAAAAATTTGATGTAATCGTGGTAGGTGCTGGACCAGCTGGAACGTCATGCGCATATACATGTGCAAAAAATGGATTAAATGTGCTCCTAATTGAACGAGGTGAATATCCTGGTAGTAAGAACGTGATGGGGGGTGTTCTATACCGAAAACAAATGGAAGAAATTATTCCTGAATTTTGGAAGGAAGCACCGCTAGAAAGGCCTGTCATCGAGCAACGCTTTTGGATGATGGATAAAGAATCAATGGTTACGTTTGGCTACAAAGGATTAGAGTGGGGAAAAGAACCATACAATAACTTTACTGTACTTCGTGCCAAGTTTGATCAATGGTTTGCCAATAAGGCTGTTGAAGCAGGTGCTCTACTAATCAATGAAACAGTAGTGAGAGAGTGTATTGTTGAAGGTGGGCGGGTTGTTGGTGTAAGAACAGACCGTCCTGATGGTGATGTGTATGCAAATGTCGTCGTGTTGGCAGATGGCGTTAACTCATTATTGTCCAAACAATTAGGGTTCCATCAAGAATTTAAACCACATGAGGTTGCTCTTACTGTAATGGAAGTTATTAATTTACCAAAAGACAAAATCAATGAACGTTTTAATCTTGAGGATAACCAAGGCTGCACAATTGAAATCTTTGGTGACTCTACAAAAGGAAATTTAGGAACCGCTTTTCTCTATACAAATAAAGACAGTTTAAACCTTGGAGTAGGTACAACACTTTCAAGTATGATCAACGCCAGAATGAAACCGTATGACTTACTAGATTACTTGAAGAATCATCCGATGGTCAAGCCACTTGTAGATGGAGGAGAGCCTGTTGAATACTTAGCCCACTTAATTCCAGAAGGTGGCTACAATTCGATTCCGAAGTTAGTTGGCAATGGCGTCATTGTTGTAGGTGATGCTGCGCAGCTTGTGAATGCTATTCATCGTGAAGGTTCAAATATGGCGATGGCTTCTGGGAAAATGGCTGCAGAAACGATTATGTATGCAAAAGACCGCGGAAAATATGATGAAGCTACGTTAGAGCATTATCGTAAAAATATTTATAATAGTTTCATAGGAAAAGATTTAAAGAAATATAAAGATGCTGCTCACACCTTTGAAGAGCATCCGCAATATTTTAATGATTATTTACCGATGATGAATAAAGCAGCTAGTAAATTTTTCACAGTAGATGGAACGCCGAAGAAGGATAAGCAAAAAGAAATTATTCGTTCGTTCACGAAGGACAAAGGAACATTTAAAGTAATCCAAGACATGTATCGAGCATGGAAGGTGATGAAATAATGTCAAAAAACATTGAAGATAAACAGTATCTTGTTCGTTTTAAGGCAGATACACAATCACATTTAACTGTCTTAGATCATGATGTATGTATGACACAATGTCCTGATAAGCTTTGTACCGTATTTTGTCCAGCAGAGGTATATAAATGGGAAGACATTCGTATGCATGTTGGCTATGAGGGCTGTCATGAATGTGGAAGCTGTCGTATAGGCTGTCCATACCAAAATATTAAATGGGAATACCCTAAAGGTGGCCACGGAGTCGTATTCCGTCTAGCCTAAGTCAACGTATGTGAATATTAATCTGAGAACATAGGAGAATTCTATGTTCTTTTTTTATTAGATTAAACATGTTAATCAATTCTTTAACATTTTCAAAGAGAATTTTATATAAAAATTAATTTTCACCATGACAAATGAAAATGTTTTTTGGTTATTAGAATGTTGTATCCAAGTATTCATGGGTGTTAATCGGAGTGGAAGGAACCGAGACTCCTGTGGGAGATGCGCCGGACTTGAGACCCCACAGGCGTAGCCGAGGAGGCTCAAGTGGCGCCCCACGGAAAGCGAGGTTCCTGTAACGTAGATTAACACCCCATATACAGAGTTGTATTTTCAGGGTAGCTTGTACAAATTTATTTTATTAAAAAATCTGCATTGTACGATTGCTAATCTTAAATTGTTTGGAATGATTTCTTACTTATGTAGAGTGTATACTATTTCACAAACTTGAGTAAAAAGAAGGAAAGCTTTGTTGGTAGGGGATAAATGTGGGTTAAACGATATTTGAAGAGTGTTGTACAGAGGAAAACTGATCTAATCTACATTGATTCTCTATCTCTTTTGCTACATCAAATGCTTTATGAATGCATGGAATTGGACAAGAAACATAATGCGGTACTCCATACTCAAAAGCTCCAGTCCTATCTGTTCTAAATACAAGAATTTTCCAGTGGCACACTTCTAACCGATTACTACTCTCAAATCCTTCAAGTGCAATTAACCAGTGGCTTGAGGATTTATCTGATGTTAACGTTACCGAATCCTTCTTACCAATTGGAACAAGCGGCTTAGCGTAAAACTCGCTATAATTTGGAAAAGTACTCAAAGCGAACACTCCTTTCACTTATATATGTTCATATTCATTTATCTATATATCTAGTATATGTGGAATTGATGGAAGTGATGTTTAAATTTTTATATTTTTCAGATAATTAATCATCTCATTCTGTTGAATCAAAGAGAGCTCTTTAGAAAAAAGTATTGGTATGTAGATTAACTATCAGTATTCAATTTATTGAATTGTATTTTCAGACTAGACTTTTATGCAACTAAGAAAATAAACCATGGTGAAAGAAAATGAGATTGCTATTAGAATGTTGGATCAAAGTTTTCACTAGTGTTAATCGGAGTGGAAGGAACCGAGACTCCTGTGGGAGATGCGCCGGGCCCCGGACCCCACAGGCGTAAAACGCCGAGGAGGCTCAAGTGGCGCCCCACGGAAAGCGAGATTCCTGCAACGCAGATTAACACCCCTTGTATAGTGTTATAGAGCATTATTTTCATAACATCCATTATAAAATTCAACACACAGAAAACTCAATTTTCGACAAATTATTTCCTGGGTCATAAAACATTGTCGATGATGTAGAACGAAAGTTACCTTTACTCATTTTAAATTTTCTGATAAATTTAAATAAAGACATGAACATGGTTTTGTAAACTCGAAATGGAGGCTATATAGATGAAATATCGACGTTTAGGAAGATCTGGCTTAAAGGTCAGTGAAATTAGCTTAGGTAGTTGGTTAACTTTTGGAAAAACGGTTGATGAAAATGTAGCTTCAAAAACAATACATAGAGCTTATGAGTTAGGTGTAAACTTCTTCGACTCAGCCAATGTATATGAACGTGGTGAAGGAGAACGTGTTCTAGCAAGATCATTAAAAAATTACCCTAGAGAATCATACGTCATTGCAACTAAAGCATTTTGGCCAATGGGCGAAGGACCAAATGACAAAGGCTTATCAAGAAAACATATTATTGAACAGGTTCATGCGAGCCTTAAAAGAATGAACCTAGATTATGTGGATGTATTTTACTGTCACCGCTATGATCATGAAACTCCTGTGGATGAAACACTTAGAGCAATAGATGATCTAATACGACAGGGGAAAATATTATATGCCGGTGTTAGTGAATGGTCTGCCGCACAAATTCAAGAAGCAGTATCAACTGCTGATAAATACTTGTTAGACAGAATTGTCGTCAATCAGCCTCAGTATAATATGTTTCATAGAGACATAGAGGAGGAAATTATACCTGTTTCTGATAAAAATGGTATATCCCAAGTTGTCTTTTCACCTTTAGCTCAAGGAGTATTAACTGGAAAATATAAGGGAGGTAATATTCCCCCAAACAGCAGAGGTGCTAATGGAAATGTGAACATGTGGGTTAAGAAAATCATCAATGATATTGTATTAACGAAAATTGAAAGATTAGAAGGTTTAGCGAATGAATTAGAAATTACTTTGCCCGAATTAGCTTTAGCCTGGATTTTGAGACAACCTAATGTGGCAAGTACACTTGTAGGAGCATCAAGACCAGAACAGATTGAAGAAAATGTGAAAGCTACTGATGTGGTTTTAAGCTTTGATTCATTACAAAGAATTGAAGAAATACTGACAATTTAATCTTGAGAGACTCATGAAGAGTCTCTTTTTTTCCTATTGAATTGGATAGTAAATTGCTTTTACTTGTGCGGCTATATCGGAAATTTTATTTGATACTTGTGGAATTGAATATCCTACATATAATGGTGATGTCGGAAAGCGCGGCATCACTTTTGCAATAATGGATTCTTCGTGTAGATAGAAAAAAAGATTATAACTTGTACAACTATGGTGAAAATGGTTGAGTACATAATGCACTGTATTTTGAATGTGATCTGCGAATGTCTCAACCTCTTGTAGGTCGTTCATGATGATATTAAATTCGTAAAAACCCATTCTAGGAGCGCTTGAAATATTTAGGGTTACATTGTTGTTTTCTGTAATACAAATTCCTTCAAACTCATTCCCTCTAATGTTGGTATGATAATTAACATTTTTTAATCCTACAATTTGCATATGTGGATGACTTAAACTTCCTCCTGAGTGAGGACCGTGATTTTTAAAGAATAGAACAGAAGAATATTCTGGGTCCTTTGAAAGGGCAATCCATCTTTCTAACCCAAATGATATTAATCGGTAAAGGTGTGCTTTTTTATATATGGAAAGCTCTGAATTACAATTATCTGTTTCTATAATCACTGTTTGAAAGGTATTCTCTAACGTAGGATACTTATTCTTGAGCCAAATGATGGTATCTTTTTCCTCAATGATATCGGTTAAACTTCCACGGTCACAAAAAGGACAAGCATTCTGTTTATTAACTATGGTTTCGGGCTTTTTTATTCCAATTTGAGCATGAAATATTAAGTGTTTTTCTTCTTCCAAGTGTTCATCCCCATTCTTCTAAACTTTTCAAAATTATACCAAAGAAATGATAGAGAATTGAATAACTTTTCATACTATGGTTAAAAAATTAGCTCTATAAACTAGTTCTCTCTTTGCAAATCAATTATTGGTTTCGTAGTGTGGAATACTTATCAATTTAGTTTAACTCTAGAAAGTTTTGGACGTTGGTTCTCATCTTTCTAATAGCTTACCAAATGCAAAAAACCTTACTTTAAAGGGTAAGGTTTTTTCATTTTCACCTATTTGGCAGAATTAATATTTCGACACGACGATTTTTTTGTTTGTTTTCTTTCGTGTCATTTGGGGCTACCGGTTGGAATTCTCCATAGCCCTTCGCACTAAATTTTTGTGGGTCAAGCTCATTGTTTTCAAGAAGAATTTTCATGAAGTTTACAGCTCGTATTACACTTAAATGCCAGTTGTTGTCAAATTGGCTATTTTTGATAGGGACATTGTCTGTATGCCCACTAACAATGATATTTCTAGGTAAATCCATAACAAGTAAGTCAGAAATTTCTCTTGCTAATTTTACATCAGCACTTCTCACGACCGCACTACCAGAGTTAAAAAAGGTATCATTCATCAAAGTAATTAATAAACCTTCATCGGTTAGTTTTGTTTTTAACTCTAAGTCTAATTTATTAGCAGTGATATAACTATTAATCTTCGATTGGAGTTCCTGTAATTCTTCTTGTTCTTTTTGTTTTTGCAGTGCTTCTAAATCGGAGTCTTTCACATTCTCTTGTGTATTTTGCTTATCATTTTCGTGATTTGGTAATGATTCAATTTTTTCTGGGATTGGACTTTGATACTCCATCACACCTGTACCACCAGTGAATTGTGAATTAAATGAATTAGCAAGTTGGTAAAACTTTTTCATATCAATCGAGCTTGCAGCAAATAGAACGATGAACAGTGCTAATAGAAGCGTTAAAAGATCGGCGTATGGAATAAGCCAGCTTTCATCCACATGTTCTTCATGGTGCTGGTGCTTTTTCTTTCTAGCCATTTATGCTCTCACCCTCAGTTATGACATTTAGTCGTTCTTTTTTAGATAGATAGGTTGATAGCTTTTGCTCAATAGCTCTAGGTGCTTGTCCTTCTAGTACAGAGAGAACGCCTTCAATCATGACATGCTTCACTTTTACTTCATGTTTTGACTTTCGCTTTAGTTTGTTAGCAAATGGATGCCATAATACATAACCAGTAAAGATACCAAGTAATGTTGCAACGAAAGCAGCAGCAATGGCTTTTCCTAACTCATCTGTGTTATCCATGTGACCAAGGGCAGCGATTAGACCTACAACTGCTCCTAATACTCCAAGGGTAGGGGCGTATGTGCCTGCTTGAGTAAAAATCGTTGCGCCAGCTTGATGACGTTCTTCCATCGCTTCAATTTCTTCCGTCATGACGTCTCGTATAAATTCGGCGCTTTGTCCATCTACTGCCATACTTAATCCATTTTTTAGAAACGGATCATCGACTTCTTGAACTTTTGCCTCTAATGCAAGTAGACCTTCTTTTCGAGCGACTGTTGCCCAATCTGAGAATAAAGGAATTAATTCTTCAATTGAAAGTGTTTTTTGTTCTTTAAATAAGATACCGAATATTTGAGGGACTTTTTTAATCTCATTCATTGGAAAAGCAATTGTTACTGATGCCATTGTACCTAATATAATAATCAAAATTGCTGCGGGATTAAGAAGTGCCATTGGACTAACACCTTTAAAAGTCATTCCTACTCCAACAGCGATAATACCTAAAATAATACCAATTAATGATGTTTTATCCATTGTAATCAAATCCTTTTTCTTAGAATAATCTTTTGTTGTACTAGCCATATTTTAATCATGTAAAAGTGTAAATTGTTTTTTAAATTAGCATATCTTATCACTTTATTGTACTATTTATTATATCGACAAAAAACGCATTTTTTTTAGTGTTTTAAAAAAAGGATATATTTTTCTTTTCAAGAATATATATAGGACGAATATGAAATAAAGGATGAGTGCATACATATGAATTTTAATGATTTTAAATATGAACGACCTAATCTACAAGACATAGAAGCTAGATTTCAAACGGAATTAGAGAAATTTTCTGTTGCTAACAGTTATGAGGAACAAGAACTTGCAATGAATCAGATTAACGAGATTCGTAACGAAGTAGACACAATGTTTAATCTTTGCTATATCCGTCATACGATTGATACGAATGATGAATTTTATAAACAAGAGCAAGATTATCTTGATGAGATTCAACCTCTTGTTCAAGGTCTTCAGACGAAATTTTATGAAGCACTTCTGAATTCGAAATTTAGCGCTGAGCTTAAGGGGAAATGGGGAGAACAGCTTTTTGCTTTAGCTGAAGCTCAATTAAAAACATTTTCTCCAGAGGTTGTTGCTGACCTTCAAAAGGAAAATAAACTATCTTCCCAATATACAAAACTTGTTGCTTCTGCAAAAATTGAGTTTGAAGGTGAAGAAAGAACGTTAGCACAATTACAACCATTTGCTGAATCGACTGTTAGAGAAATGAGAAAAAAAGCTAATGAAGCTAGATTTCATTTCTTTGCAGAACATAAGGAAGAATTTGATGACATTTATAATCAGTTAGTTCAGGTTAGAACATTAATCGCTAAGAAACTTGGCTTTGATAACTACGTAGAGTTAGGATACGCACGATTGGCAAGAACTGATTATGACGCAAAAATGGTAGCTTCATTCCGCGAACAGGTAAAGGAATATATCGTTCCTCTTGCTGTAAAGCTTCGTAAAAGACAAAGTGAGCGTATTGGGCTTGACTCCCTGAAATATTATGATGAGGGATTTAAATTTACTTCTGGAAATGCTACACCAAAAGGAACTCCTGAGTGGATTATAGAAAATGGAAAGAAAATGTATGAAGAATTATCACATGAAACGAATGAATTCTTCCAGTTTATGATTGATAATAATCTAATGGATTTAGTAGCTAAAAAAGGAAAAGCAAGTGGTGGGTATTGTACATATATCCAAAACTATAAGTCACCATACATTTTCTCAAATTTCAATGGCACTTCTGGTGATATAGATGTTTTAACACATGAAGCAGGTCATGCATTCCAAGTGTATTCTAGTCGCCATTTTGAGATCCCTGAATACAATTGGCCAACATATGAAGCGTGTGAAATTCACTCAATGAGTATGGAATTTTTCACTTGGCCTTGGATGGAATTGTTCTTTAAAGAAGACACAGAAAAATATAAGTTTGCTCACTTAAGTGAAGCACTATTATTTTTACCTTATGGAGTAGCTGTAGATGAATTCCAGCATTTCGTCTATGAAAATCCTGATGTTACGCCTGAAGAACGTAATAAAGCGTGGAAAGAGATTGAAAAGAAATACTTACCAGACCGCGATTATGACGGAAATGAGTATTTAGAAAACGGTGGTTTCTGGCAAAGACAAAGCCATATTTATACGACAGCATTTTATTATATTGATTACACGTTAGCACAAATTTGTGCCTTCCAATTTTGGAAGCGTTCAAGAGAAGACCAAGAATCAGCATGGAATGATTACTTAGAGCTTTGTAAGCAAGGTGGAAGTAAGCCATTTACTCAGTTAGTAAAAGAAGCGAATCTACTATCGCCTTTTGAAGAGGGAAGTGTGCAATCAGTTGTCGGTGAAATTGATGCATGGTTAACGAGTGTAGATGATAAAGCATTATAATTAGAGGAAAGGGGGGCTGTTTTTAACAGTCCCTTTTTAGTGTTTAAAAATGGTGTTTCAAAGCTATAAGATAATCTAAAAAGAGGAGCCCCTCAAAGGTAGCTCCTCTTAACTATTATGCAGTTAGTTTTCGTTCACGTTTTACTTGACGAGAATGGAACAATTCATACATAACTGGAACGATGATTAGTGTTAATAAAGTGGATGATGTTAATCCACCAATAACTGTAATCGCTAGACCTTTAGAAATGAGTGTACCAGATGATGTTGTTAGTGCTAACGGTATTAATGCCGCTATTGTTGCAAAAGCTGTCATCAAGATAGGACGTAATCTTGTATTTCCAGCTTCGATTAGAGAATCGCGAATCGTCATTCCTTTTTCTTCACGATTCTGGCCGATTCGGTCAACAAGTACAATTGCGTTTGTCGTAACGATACCAATAAGCATTAAGAAACCGATCATTACGCTTACGGACATTGGTTCTCTCGCAATAAATAAGCCTAGAAGAGATCCAATTGGTACAAATATTAAGGAAGCTAAAATGATAAATGGAATGCGTGCTTTTCCAAATGTGATAAGCATTGTTAAGTACACAAGTCCAACTGCAATTATCATTGCAAGCCCTAATTGTTGGAAGGTTTCAACTGTCTCGTCACTTCCGCCGCCACCTTCGAACGTTACATCAGAGGGTAGTTCCACATCTTGTTTAACACCGGCTATTACTTCTGATGTCACTTTTTGAATATTATCAGCGTCAATTTGTGCTGAAATACGAGCGAACATTTTACCTTCTAATTTTTGAATAGACGTATACGTTTCAATTTCCTTTACTTCTGCAATTTCAGAGAGTTTAACAGGTCCTTTTTGACTGAATAGAATCGTATCCTTTAGGGCGTTAATTGATTCTACTTCTTTGTCGTACGATACCTGTACAAAGCTTTCAACATCATCAAATGTTAGATTCCCAACTGTTACAGGCTTTGTTTGGTCAGCAACAGTTCCTAAAATTTGAAAGCCCGACACTCCATAATCTGCAGCTTTTTCAGTATTGATATCAACAATTATTTGCTTTTGTTTGTCAGAAAAATTATTAGATACATACTTTAAATTTTCTTGTTTTAACATATATGCTTCAACTGCACTTGCAGCAGCTTGTAATGAATCTAGATTTGTCGAATAGAGATCAATGTTCACGTTATTATTTGATGGAGGACCACCAGATGAAAGCTCTTGTACACCTAAAGTCGAACCTGGAGCTAGTTCATCAGCAAGATTTTCCATCTCTTGTTCTAGTTCTTTAATAAATGTTGTAACATCCACATCTTCAGCTAAGTTAATAAAGTAACTCGCTTGATTTTGACGCTTTAGCCCAGTTTGGAAGTCACGAGATCCAATACCAGCTGTCACTTCAGAAATTTCTTCTTTTGCATCAAACATTTTCTCGATTTCTAATGATACTTCATTCGTTTTTTCTAATGAAGTAGAAGACGGTAATTGAATACTAGCTATTAGTGTTTTTTGTTCCTCGTTTGGAATAAAAGTAAATCCGAGTGTTGGAACAATTCCAAAACTACCTACTAATAATAAGATTGATAAAACGATAACCGCAATTTTGTGGTTAAGTGACCATTTAATGGTCTTAACGTAAAATCGTTGTAAACTCGTTTCTTTTTCTTCTTTCGGAACTTTTTTAAAAGAAAATTTAGCCAAAATAGGCACAATTGTAATAGCTACAATTAATGATGTTAATAAAGAGAATACAATTGTTAATGCGAACGGTAAGAAAAATTCACCTGTAATCCCACCAACAAAACCTAGTGGAAGGAATACCACAACAGTAGTGATGGTTGATGATGTAATGGCTTTTAAAATTTCCTTCGTAGAGTCTTGAATCAGTTCGTTCGTCATTTTATCTTTTGATTTTCGCACGCGCCTAAAGATATTTTCAATGACAACGATACTATCATCTACTACACGACCAACTGCAACAGCCATTCCACCTAACGTCATGACGTTTAGGGAGATGTCCATTTGCTGTAAGAAAATTGAAGTTACTAATAATGATAATGGTATTGAAATGATCGCAATAATAGTAGCTCTGAAGTTACGAAGGAATAACAATACAGCTACAGAAGCGAACAATGCTCCAAGTAAACCTTCTTTAATTAATGTATTAACAGATTTCTCAATACCTTCTGCTGAATCAAAGCCAATTGCATACTCAACTTTGTCCGAATATTTATCAAGAATATCAATGACTTTATTGGCAACTTCTACAGTATTTGCATCCTGTTTCTTTGTTACTGCCATTGAAAGAGATTCTTGGAGATTGTATCTCGTAATTTCGCCTTTGTCAGTTATCGTTTCAATCGTAGCAATCTCTTTTAGAAGAACTGGTTGATTCGTTGGATTAAATTGAGACTTTAATGATAAATTTTTGAGTTCTTCAATTGTCTCAAGACTTTCTTGAACACGAATTGGAATCTTTAAATCTTCACTATTGATGTTACCTGCTGGGAATGCTAGAAATTTTTCGTTAATTTGATCCTTGATTTGAGAAAGGCTAAGTCCATTTTGTAACGCCTTTTCTTTATTAACGGTTATTTCAACAATTTCTTCTTTACCTCCACCAACGGAAACACTATTAAGTCCTTCAATTTTATTCAGTTCAGGAATGATTTCCTCTTCTAGAACTTTTTCAATATTGATGTCTTCTTTGGCAAAAAGTGAAATGTTGAAGATTGGGAAGGCGCCAAACGAAAAGCGATTTACTTTTGTTTGAACATTTTCAGGGAGCTTTGCATCCTTTAAGTATGCATTCACTTGATTTTCAACATCGTCCATGTCTGTATTGAATGGGAATTCTAGATTGATAATGGCAATGCTTTCAAATGAAGAGCTCTGGATTTTTTTTACGCCCTCAATTGATTTAAATTGATTTTCTAGGTTTGAGGTTACTTTGTCGTTAATGTCTTCTGGAGAAGCTCCAGGGTAAATTACTTCTACAGAAAGTTGTGGGAATTCAATGTTCGGTAATAGATCAACCTTTAGTTTGGAGAAGGAAAATAGTCCACCCAAAATTAATAGAAAGGAGATGATAAAGACCGCCATTGCATTTTTCAAACTAAATCTTGTGAGAAAACTCATGTTTTTTACCTCTCTTTTAAAAGTTTTGAAATAAATGTACGATAATACTTTACATTTTACTCGTTTTTATCAAATAAATCACTTATTAATGCTCTAAATATATATTTAATGTTTTCTATGTTGTTAAATTAATGGCTACACTGAAAATAGAAATCGTTGCAATCAACATGGGGTGTTAACCTACGTTGCAGGAACCTCGCTTTCCGAAGGGGGGCAAACTAAACGATTTATTTTTAAGAAAAGGCTTGTCTTGGAAGTATTTTCAAGATAGGCTTTTTTTATTATTGATTTTTATTGATGGGGGAGATTTTCGATGTTTACATTCAAGGTAGATCAGTCAATCGAATTGAAGCTTTTAGAGAAAAGGGATTCGAAGGAAGTATTTGAAGTTTTAGAGGAAAATCGTTTACATTTACGCGAGTGGTTACCATGGGTAGATGGGATGACCAGTGAAGAAGATTACGAGCCAATTTTAAAGATGTGGCTAGAACAATTTGCTGGAAATAATGGTTTTCAGGCTGGGATTTTATATGAAGGGAAATTTGTTGGAATGGTAGGATTCCACGGGATTGATTGGAATAATAGCAAAACGTCTATTGGATATTGGCTTTCAAAAGAAGGTGAAGGAAAGGGGATTATGACGAAAAGCGTAAAAGCAATCGTAAATCATGCATTTACATATTGGAATTTACATCGGGTTGAAATAGGCTGTGGGGAGAAAAATGACAAAAGCAGAGCAATTCCTAAGCGTCTAGGATTTCAAATTGAAGGTATTCGTAGGGATGCTGAGTGTTTATACGGAAAGCATCACAATATTGTGATGTACAGTATGTTGAAATCTGAATGGAAGATGTAACTTTTTTTAAAAAAAACCGTCTAAAATAGTAAATCTAGTAAATGTGAGAATGATTATTTCTCACATTTTTCATGTTTGTAATTGCAATTATTTCCAAAAGTGTGATTTAATTAAATAAACTGAATAGTCGGTTTTAAAGGTGAATAGACTTTTAGGGGGGAATTAATGTGCCACCTATTGTTTCTGACGAGTACAAAGAGAAGAAGAGGAAAGAAATTTTAGAAAGTGCTCTTAATGCTTTTAGTGAAAAGGGGTTTCAGCTGACAACTATCGATGACATTGTTTCGATTTCTGGTATGAGTAAAGGAGCGATTTATCACTATTTTGAGAGTAAGGAAGACATTTATTTGCAACTGTTAAAAATGAAAACCGACAGTTATATTTCTCTATTAGAAGAAACGTTTCAAAAGTTATCGTCTGCGACTGAAAAGCTAGATTTTTTGTTTTCTAGATACATAGATGCCAATTTGAGTGAACAGTGGCAGCGTCTTATTCAGGTTCACATTGAGTTCTGGATTAATTCAACACGACATGAGGAGATCAAACAGTATTTAATTCAACGCTTTAATATGCAATATCGTGGATTTTTAGCAGAAGTAATCAAAGAGGGAATTTCAACAGGTGAATTTAATGAGAAAGCAGACCCTGAAATCATTTCCTCACTATTTTGGGGAATCATTGATGGTGTCTGTTTGCATTATTCCGTTATTGGAGACGAATATGCTTATCGCGAAGTGCTTCAAAAGGCAAAAGAAATGATTGTTCACTATTTGAAATAAATTCATGTGTAAAAGAGGGATGATTGTGAGCGAAATTAGAAAGCTATCATTGGAAGAATTAAGTGAGTTAGCTAGAATTAATACGAATGCATATCCAGGAGCCATTAACTTTTCCGAAGATGTCCAAGAACGTTACTTAAAACAATTGACGAGCGTACAAGAAAATGATCCTAATACGAATTATTATGGGATATTTCGTGATGAAAAGCTTGTAGGTGGGATGCGGTTTCACCATTTTATGATGAATGTTTTTCAACAGGTGATGCCAGTAGGTGGAATTGGATCTGTTGCGGTTGACCTTCTTCATAAAAAAGAAAAGATTGCAAAGGAATTGTTAGAGTATTTTATACAGCATTACAAATCTGAAGGAATACCATTAGTCATGCTCTATCCGTTCAGGCCTGATTTTTATAAAAGAATGGGGTTTGGTTATGGAACAAAGATGCATCAATATAAAATGACGCCTTCTAGTCTTCCAAAGGGAACCTTAAAGGATAAAATCGTTTATTTAAATCGTTCAATGAAAGAATTGGTTAAAGACTGTTTTAACCGTTACGCAGAAGAGACGCATGGTATGGTATTTAAAACGGATTTAGATGTAGAAAATCTATTTAAAAATCCAAATCACCTTTCTGTTGGGGTTATGAATGAAAACAAATTAGAAGGCTATGTTGTATTTGCCTTTCAAAAAGTAAAAGAAGACCATTTTATATTGAATGATATACACATTAAAGAAATTATCTATGAAACTCCTGAAAGCTTGTCACAACTCCTTACTTTTCTTCATAGTCAGTCAGACCAGTTTCGCCGAATTGTCTGGAACACACAAGACGATCATCTACACTTTATTCTAAGTGATCCTACTAATGGTTCAAATCATTTACTTCCAAGTGTTTATCATGAGTCTCATGTATCAGGTGTAGGCTTAATGTATAGAATTATTGACGTTAAACAATTCTTCAATCAACTTAAAGATTATTCGTTTGGTAATGTAGACTGTCGCATAAAACTTTCAATTACCGACTCATTTTTACCCGAAAATGAAGAGCCAATCGTGTTACATGTTGAAAGTGGCTATGTGAGTATTTGTACTCATCAAGAGTATGATGTTGAATTAAAGATGGATATTTCCGATTTTTCATCGTTAGTGCTTGGAGCAACCAATGCGAAAAGCCTATATCAGCTTGGATTACTAGAGGTAAGTAATTGTGAGTATATCAATCTTGTGAATGAACTCTTTTTTGTGAAGCAAAAGCCTATTTGTATGACAGCTTTTTAACTAGAAATCTACTAATGGATAAGTAAGGGGGCGATCTGTTTGATTACAATTAAAAGATTATCAGAATGTAAATTAGAAGATGTGGTTACCGCCTGGAATCGAGGGTTTGAGGGATATTTTTTTAATATGACGATGAATGTTGAGCGATTTTTGAAAAGAATGGTGTTTGAAGAGCTTTCTCCTAGATTGTCTGTTGTAGCATTTGATGAGGAGGAGCCTGTTGGGGTTATATTAAATGGCATCCGTCAAATTGATGGAAAAAAGGTTTCGTGGAACGGTGGAACAGGTGTTAGCAAGGCTTATCGTGGAAAAGGCATCGGGAAAAAGTTAATGGATGCAGTTTTAGAGATTTATAAGGAAGAAAGCGTATCATTAGCTACCCTTGAGGCTGTGAGTGAAAATCAACGTGCAATTGAACTGTATAAAACGATGGGGTATGAAGTGGTCGATGATCTTGTTCATTTCTCGCATACTGGTGCTGTATCGTTTAATGAGGTAGGGCTTGCGGATTACCAGTTTGAACATGGGATTCCTATCGATGTAAGAAACCTGCCTTTTTATCAAAAAATGTCCTCATGGCAGACGCAGTGGAATAATGCGAGAGATGGAGAAACAATTTTAGTGAAGAATCAACAGGGAGAGATCGTTGGTTTCGCATTATATAAACGATTATTTAATGAGGACTTCCATCATATTGGAACGATGCTATTACAATGTGAAGTATCTATTAATCTTGTTGATCGTGAAGATGTTATGAGACTATTACTTTCAAAGGTCTTTGCTTCGGAGAAAGAAATCCAACAAACAGTTGCAAATCTTCCGCGTTCTAACGAGTTTTTATTTTATGTATTAAAAGAAGCGGGTTTTGAAGAAAAGGTTGAGCAAGTGTTAATGTTTAAACAGATGTAGGGGGTTTTTAGAATGGCGGTTCAGCAATTTTTAAAGGAACAAACAGAAGTGTTGAGGAAGCATTATGTTGAGACAACGACAAAAACTTGGTTGGCCCAAACAACAGGTGAAAAGGAATGGTCTGAAAAACTGGCAGAAGCACAAGCTGCTTTTAATAAATATTTATCAAATAAAGAGCTTTATGAGAAAACAGAAGATTACTTATTTTCTCCTAATTTGTCTCAAATAGATCGAAGACAACTACTTACACTTTCTAATCTTATGAAAGAAAATCAATTATCTACGGATATTCTTGATAATCTTTCAAATCTTTCATCAGAACTCAATTACATGTTTAATACGTACAGCCCTGAAATTGACGGTAAGAAATTATCTGCCAATTATATTCGGGAAGTACTTGTGAACTCGACAGATAGTGAAAAACGTGAAAAGGCTTGGAAAGCAAGTAAAGAGGTTGGTCAAGTTGTAGAGGGGAAGTTAATTGAATTAATTAAGAAGCGAAATGAAGCTGCGCGTCAACTAGGCTATGAAAACCACCATGAAATGGCATTTGAATTGCAAGAGCTTGATCGAGAAGAGATATTTTCAATGTTTGCTAAGCTTTTGGAATTGTCAGAGGCTACTTTTCGAAAGATGAAAATTCAATTGGATCAAAGGATCGCCACTCGTTTTGGAATTGAAGTAAGAGAGATACGACCTTGGCATTATTCAGATCCTTTCTTTCAAAGTGCACCAGCTAGTCAAGAAACAGACTTAGATAATTATTTTAAGGATAAAGACATCAATGCATTAACAGCAGCCACGTTTGATTCAATGGGGATTGACATTAAGGATTTATTTGAGAAAAGTGATTTATTTCCACGTGAAGGTAAGAATCCAACTGCTTTTTGTATTGATATTGATCGTGAAGGAGATACGAGAGTGTTATGTAATTTGACCCCAACAGCTTATTGGATGGGGACAAATCTTCATGAGTTTGGTCATGCAGCATACAACAAATATATTAATCGTGAGTTACCTTTTATTTTACGTGATTGTGCCCATACACTAACGACAGAAGCGATTGCGATGTTGTATGGCAAAATGATTTATGAGGTGGAATGGTTAGAGAAGTTTTTACACCTAGATAAAGAAACAGTGGTAAAGCTTGAGCCACATTTAAAGTCTTATCAACAATTTAATATGCTAGCATCCGCGCGTTTTATCATAACATTTGTTTATTTTGAAAGAGAATTATATGAAAATCCTGATCAAGATTTGAATTCGTTATGGTGGAGTTTAGTAGAAAAGATTCAATTGGTAACACCGCCTGAAAATCGAAACGAGCCTGATTGGGCAGCAAAAATTCATTTCACACTTGCACCTGTTTATTATCAGAACTATTTATTAGGCGAGCTGACATCAGCACAGCTCCATGAAACAATTAAAAATACAATTTCTGAAGAGTTTTTCACAAAAAAAGTAGGGAATTTTATTAGAGACGAATTTTTAAAGCCTGGTTCGTTATACAATTGGAATGAAAAGATTGAAAAAGTAACCGGTCAACCTCTAAACCCATCATTCTTTGTCGATGCATTTTGTAAGGAAGAAGTGAATACAAAATAAGTAACGAGACGGGACTCGAGCATTTCTTGCTGGAGTCTCTTTCATATTTACTGGAAAGAGGGATTCATTTATAGTTAAGATAGATTTCCAAAAAAATGCACAAAGAAGGCTGAAAATGTGAGTTGTTTTTTTCTATATAGAATGTTTGTATTTTGTAATTATAGAGTGTTAATCGGAGTGGAAGGAACCGAGACTCCTCGAAAATGCTAACGCATTTCCTTCGTGCGGTGAGGATTCAAGGAAGCTTATTCAATGTCCTGTGGGATATGCGACAGACCCCGGACCCCACAGGCCAAAGGCCGAGGAGGCTCAAGTGGCGCCCCGTGGAAAGCGAGGTTCCTGCAACGCAGATTAACACCCTTTGTACAGTGTCGTATTTTCAGGGTAGACAAATTGATTGGAGAGAATCAAATGGTAAAGGCTATGTTCATTGGCATACTATCTTCATTGTTTTTTGCAGTAACATTTATCCTGAATCGTTCTATGGAACTATCAGGCGGTAGCTGGATGTGGAGCTCCTCCTTGCGTTACTTTTTCATGGTGCCATTTTTGTTAGCCATTGTACTACTAAAAGGTAACCTAGTTGGATTCATTTCAGAGTTTAAGAGGGCACCACTGCAATGGTTAATATGGAGCTTAGTTGGCTTTGGCTTATTTTATGGCCCATTGACGTTTGCAGCAGCATCTGGTCCAGGCTGGCTCGTTGCAGGAACTTGGCCAATAACCATCATTGCTGGCTCACTTTTGGCACCATTTTTCTTCGATATTATAGAAAATCAAGGAATGAAAAAGAAGGTTAGAAGGAGAATTCCTATTAAGGGTTTAGGCTATTCCAGTTTGATTTTGGTGGGAATCATGCTTATCCAACTTCAGCATGCCAATGGGGAATTTTCACTGCACTTACTTTTAGTTGGTTTTCTTCCCATTTTAATTGCAGCCATTGCCTACCCTTTAGGTAATCGCAAGACGATGGAACTATGTGAAGGTAGAATAGATACAGTCCAGCGAGTGCTAGGAATGACGCTCTTTTCTTTGCCACTTTGGTTAGTAATAGCGGGAGTTGGTTGGTGGCAAGTAGGATTTCCAAGTGCTGACCAAACCATTCAGACATTAATTGTAGCAATTTGTTCGGGAGTGATCGCGACTGTTTTATTCTTTTTTGCAACAGAGCTTGTTAAGACTGATCAAAGTAAGCTTGCTGCTGTAGAAGCAACACAAGCTTCTCAAGTGATGTTTGTTATTATAGGTGAAATGCTGATTTTGCATGAGCCTTTCCCGAACAGTGTAACAACAATCGGTCTTTGTATCGTTATAGTAGGAATGATATTGCATAGTATAAGCTCTAGGAAGAAAACATTAGATATAGGACGCAATTCAAAAGCGTTATAAAAAAACTCCCCAAGTGTGGGGAGTTTTTACTATTTAACTGCAATGGCGTTATCAATAACAGTGACGGTAATTTCTGCAACTGATTCTTGTTCTAATAAGACATCTGCTATTTTATCTTCTAGCTGTTCCTGGATTACACGGCGAAGAGGACGTGCACCAAATGCTGGGTGGTAACCAAGTTCAGCTATTTTTTGTTTCGCTTCTTCTTCAACTACTATCGTAATTTTTTGCTCTTTTAGAACTTGTTGTAACTCTTCTAGCATGAGGTCAACAATTTGCAATAAATGTTCTTTGTCAAGCTGAGTAAATTCGATAATGCTATCAAAACGATTTAAAAATTCTGGTTTAAAGTAAGAGCCTAAAGATTCAAGAATGTTAGATTCCTTCAGAGCATCAGTTCCTGCGTTTTCAAAACCGACAGTTACTTTCTTTGTACCAACACCTGCATTACTTGTCATAATAATGACCGTATCCTTAAAGCTTACAGTTCGTCCTTGGCTATCAGTTAATCGACCATCTTCAAGGATTTGAAGGAACATATGTTGTACGTCTGGATGTGCTTTTTCAATTTCGTCAAGTAGGATGATGCTATAAGGGTTTCTTCGTACTTTTTCAGTTAATTGCCCTGCTTCATCATGCCCTACATATCCAGGTGGTGAACCAATGATTTTTGAAACAGAGTGCTTTTCCATATACTCACTCATGTCCAAACGAATCATTGCGTCTTTGGAACCAAATAATTCTTGTGCGAGTGTTTTGGTTAGTTCTGTTTTACCGACACCAGTTGGACCAACAAATAAAAATGAGCCTATTGGTCGTGCTTTTGATTTTAAACCGGCACGACTTCGACGAATCGCTTTTGCTACTTTTTGAACAGCGTCTTCTTGGCCTATCACTTTTTTTGATAGGTTTTCGACGAGATGCTTCATTTTTGATTGTTCAGCTTGTTGAAGTTTTCCAACCGGTACGCCTGTTTTCTTTTCTATCATTTGCTGTATATGCGTAATATCTACTGTTAATTCTGTTTGTAGATCACTTGTATTTCTTTTCTTCTCAAGATGACTTTCTTCATCACGTAATCGAGCTGCTAATTCGTAATTTTCTTCCTTTAAAGCTTGTTCTTTTTTGGAAGCTATAGAAGCGAGTTTTTCCTCAATCTGTGAAAAATCTGTAGAAGCTAATTTTAGATTCAGTTTTGACCCAGCCTCATCAAGAAGGTCGATGGCTTTGTCAGGAAGGAAACGATCCTGAATATAGCGGTGTGAAAGTGTGACACACGCTTCGATTGCTTCCTCAGAATATTTGACGCCATGAAACTTTTCATATCGATCTTGAATGCCCTTTAAGATTGAAATTGCTTGTTCAACCGTTGGTTCATTTACAGTTACGGGCTGGAAACGTCGCTCTAAGGCTGCGTCCTTTTCAATTTGACGGTATTCTTTTAAAGTCGTTGCTCCTACAAGTTGGAGTTCACCACGTGCGAGTGCTGGTTTCAGAATGTTACCAGCATCCATTGAACCTTCCGCAGAGCCTGCACCGACTAGTAAATGAATTTCATCGATAAAGAGAATGATATTTTTCCGAGCTTGAAGTTCTCCTATTAATTGCTTCATTCTTTCTTCAAATTGACCACGGACACCAGTGTTTGCAACAAGTGAAGCAACATCTAGCATGTAGACTTCTTTATTTGTTAGTTTTGAAGGAACATCGCCTTCAGTAATTTTTAGTGCAAGACCTTCTGCAATGGCTGTTTTACCTACACCTGGCTCACCAATGAGAACTGGATTGTTTTTATTTCGACGATTTAATATTTCTATCACTCGTTCGATTTCTTCATCTCTTCCAATTACAGGATCAATCAACCCTGTCTTGGCGATTTGAGTTAAATTGCGTCCGAATTGATCTAGCATTCCTCCGCCTTTTCCACCTTGGGCTTTAATAGGTGTAGAATCATTTTGCTGATGCTGAAAGTCATTCAGTGAATGTTTAAATTTAAATAGTTCATCAAATGGAAAGTTTGAAAATCCTTGTTGAAAATTAGAAGGGATTTTCATGTTGTTTTTTTGTTTGCTGTAGCACTCATGACAAAGATGTAGCTGCTGCTTGTTTTGATTTAGTTGGATGTGTAGCTCAATGTTAGCTTCTCTTTGATTACATGCTTGACATAACATGTGAAATTCCTCCTTTAAGATTGGTTAGTTAGTGCGTTATTGAGAAATCCCTAGTGGGAATTAGATTGATAAAAGAGCAAGAGTAGTTTGACTATATTTGACCAAAGGTTGATAAAAAATAGGTCTGTTTAAATGACCTTGACTTTATTATAGTTTGACCTTTTTTGACTTTCAAGTATTTTGATTTTAAGAATATATGGTAATTTTAGGAGGGGGGGCAGCAATTGTACGATAAATTCTAAAAAATGAAGCATAAATTTTGGAAAGTGCACACAAAAATACCACAGCACGACAATGCTGTGGTACGCTCTATAAATTCATATTAATATGTTAGACAACCTGCAATCACGATGCCAATCGATAATGATAAGAAAAATAGGAAGAGTCCAACTGATTCATTGTTGTCGTCGATTGATGCGGTAATGTTAAATTTAGGTGTTAAAAGTTCAGCTAATAAGAAGACGATAATTTGAGCGAGTATGGCAATTCCACCCCAAATGGCAACATCTACTAATGATACGGAGTTAGCGATTGCAGACCAAAGCACTACAGCTAACCCGACTAAGCGCCCTCCTAGTACATAGGCTGCTGCTTTGTTCCCTTGAGCAATCAGTGTAAATTCTTTATTTTTAGTTGTTAGTTCCATGAGCCATAGCCCTACTAATAAAAGTACGAGCCCAACTCCTAAATATGAAAGAAAGTTAATAACTAAGTCCATGTGAATACCCTCCATTATTCTTTAATCCCTACTGGTAAAAAGTACGATTCATTGCCAGTGATTTTTTCTCCTGCTCGAATTCCAATTGCACTTGGTTTTCCAGCAAGTAGAAAGCTACCAATCATATAAGAGAGTGTCTCTTTTCCTTTTTCAGTCGCTAATTCAATTGTAGGTAGGTCTACATATTGTTGATAAATTGGTAGTTCCTCACTGTAGTCATCATGTTTATTTTCTGTGACGAGCGTCATTTCCTTTGAGAAAATTTTCACACTGCCACCTTCCCGACCAAAAGCAGGCTTTTTGACATAGTGAGAGTTTGATACAAAAGCATCTGCATCTAAATATGTCGGTAAGAAATAAGTTTGAATCCAGTCTTTTTCCGTGTTGCTATAAACAGAGTGATCCTCTTCGTATAAACCCCATATAACAGCTTGAACAGCTTTGGATTGTAATAGAAAAGAAGAAATAGGATTAATGATAGCTAGTTTTTTATGTATGACATGATGTAATAGTTCTTTACCGATGAGATCTCCTGTTTCAGAATTTACGTCGGTAATTAAGTACTCGATTGGATAAGTCTGACGATACAAAATATCGATTCTTTCACCGGTTGAGTCAAACAAACCATCCTCATTAATGCGTAACTCTTCAAGAGGTATGCAAGCACTTGGGATGTTGCTTAATTTCTGTAAGTAACGGGCTGTATTCCAATCTTCTTCGTGCAAATGATGAGCTGTAAAAACGACTCGTGCAGGTCGATTGAGTGAAAGAGTTTTATAGTTTTCCTCAATTGCTTTTTGAATGGTTGAAGCTAATAACTTTTCTTGAGATACGTTTGGGTTTTGTACATTGAATTCATGACAAATAAGTCCGTTTACATGAAAACATTCCTTAATAAAGGTAGGGGTGTCACTATTAAGTTCTAGTAGTTTTAAGTGTCCTTCCATTGTTTTGACAAGATCACATCTTGCAATGATCGATTCAGGCTTTAACACCTTATGTCGTAAAAAAGGTAAAGTTTCTGTGGGAAATCCAAGTTGCAACAGCGTTTCATCAGGTAAATTTCTAAGGATAGAAGCTGTTTTAAAGAAGATGTGGCCGATTCGCTCTGTAGCTTCTTGGATGTCATGAACTTCTTTTTGAGATAATGGATAGACGTGATAAAGGCTATATTCCATCCCATATAAGTTGTGCCAATAGCCATCAATTCTATTGTAAAATGCTTCACGCTGCTGTTGATAGGTCTGATTCATCACAACTATTACCCTCCAAATCCACCTTTTGATCCACTCGAGAAACCACCTTTGAAGCTTGGACTAGATTTATAGGATTTGTAAGCGGATGATGACGTGAGTGCACTTTTCGTTTTGAAAAATTTACTTCCATAGAAGAAACCACCGTAATATCTTGAACGTTCATCATCACATTCCCAAACTCCTAGTTCATCGTCCCAATCCCAATCCCTACATTCGTCTGTGTCAGGTACAGGAGGAAGATCAGTTTGTGCATTTCCACATGCTGCTGTAGAAGTCACCATTACTCCTGAAAGAACAGCTGACATAAGTTTTTTGGTTTTTTTCATTAGAATCACCTCATTTCAAATGTGAAAGGTTTACAATATTTAGTATAATAAAAGAACGTATAAAAGGATAGAGAGAGAGGAAAATTCGATGATGAAACTTGAGATTCGAAATTACGACAAGTATGGATACCCAGCACTTTGGCATTATGATTATTTACAAACGAGTGAGCTTGTTGGAAGGATGTCCTGTGAGTATTTGGTACGAGATGGGCTGACGTATCAGGTTGTTGCCAATGCAACAGAACCAAATAATCTTTTTGTTTTATATGTAAAAGAAATTGGACGTGAGCATGCATTTTCAGAGGAATCCAGTTTTACATCGATTGGATTTGAGATAAGAGAACTAAAGGGAAGATTTGAAGCACCTATTGTTCGAAAAGAAGAATTTCTAGCACATGACGCAGTGTTAGGTTATTTACACTCTGATTTTGTCTATGTAGAAAGAGATGGTAAACAGCTTGAAATGAAATTGGATTCATTAGAGCTTGATGAAGATCGGAAATGTTATGTTTACTATGGAGAGTTTACAGGGGAGAAGCTATAACAAGGAAAGAGGCTGGGACATAACTTAATTATTTAACTGAAATTCCGAACAAAATGATAGCTTAGCGGATGAAATATACGTAGACTCCTGCGGGATGAAAAGCAACGGCTAGACCCCGCTGTGCGTAGCGCAAGGAGGCTTGCCAGCTTCCCGCGGAAAGCGAAGTATATTTCAGGAGCGGATTAACTACACCTACAATCATTGTTCGGTTATTTAGGGAAATTACTTTTGTCCCAACCTCTATATTTAAATCCTTTATTGGAATTTTCCGTAATTGACGATTTTTACAGTGACCTTCGGTTCAATTTCTAACTTAGAATACGTTTCTCTCCAGTCCATTTCAGACCATTCTTTGTAGCTGAGACTGTTCCGGATATATCGACCGATTCCTAAACTGTCTGCTTTATAATCTTGAAGTTGTTTAATAATGATTTGACTTTCTTCTTCAAGTTTTTTTGCAAGCTGCTTTTGGAGTTCTTGCATATCTTTTTCCTCACTTAACGTTTTATCACCGATGTATTCTGTTATGACTCCTTGAATTTCCATCTCGATTAAAATTTTTTTGTTTTTTTCTACGACTTTGATTTTACGATCATTTAAAAGAGCACTCATAACAATGACTTCCCTCTTGTTAGCTTCTCCAAATTTTATTGAGAACTGTCCTTTTTGAAAGCTATTTCTTAAAAAGGAAAAGATGATAGATTTATCAATATCAATTTTTGAAACATATTTGTCTTCCTTAAAAATCGCAACTCCAACTATTTCAATCGTTTCCTCTTTCTGTTTAAGAATGGGAGTTACTGGGTCAGATCCATCATCATAGTAATCTCGAGCAAATGTATAGAGAGTTGATTCAGGAGTAATGTGGTTTTTAACACTTTTTTCAATGATCTCATCAATATAGTCACTAGTTCGTGGATGATCACTATAGTGCTTAGATAGTAATTTGTGCGCATTTCCTTCAATAAGTACCACTCTTATGTTTGTACCACTAGTAGGATCTCGTACGAAAGTGTCGATATAATTCCATAACCCAAGTTTAGCTAGTGACTCACCATATAGAGAGTTACGTAGTTGTCCACTTACTAGCTTTCGATCAGTTTTAGTAGATAACTTAATACGAGCTTCTTTACTGCTTTCTGCAGTAGTCGTTATTATTTCTCTCTCTTTGTTTCTATCGGAAGAAATAACAGGTATGGAGATTGTAACTCTTAATCGATTTTCAGGATCATCTTCATCGTGTAAATCATAAGAGACAGTATTTGAGAAGCCTAAATCCTCAAGTATTTGTTGATCGTTACATCCAACGAGTGCAAATAGAAATACAAATAAAAGCCATTTATACATTGGATTGCTCCCTTTTTGTTTTGAAAGATTGAATACTTATAAGGAGGAGAATAAGCAACGGTAACGTAATTACAAGTCCATATTCAATATATGTTAATGGAATGAGCCACTCATTTATTTCAGTTAATATTTTTGGAATGAGTGTGATGAAATATGTAAGTAGAATTATGATAAACCCTAACAAGTTTTCATGTGTTCGTTTAAACACCCTTTTTAGACATTCCTGTGCCATCCAATAATAAATCACTGTGGTCACAAGAATTTTAAGTAAGAAAAGGGTAATTAATAGACTTTCTAATCGTTCGATAAATGGTAATTTAATAAAGGCAAGTAAATCAATTAACGGATACAGTAAATTTGTTAATTGATGGAAACTGTAAAAACCAAACGAAATGACGATAATGGCTAAATAGATTATTGTTGTGAGAAGATTTCCGTATATCGCCCCTTTTAATAAATCTGATCTATTATGTACGAATGGAAAAAGAAAGAGAAGGACTTCAAATCCTAGAAAAGCAGCGTATGACTGCATAATACCTTCCCACCAGTCTTCTCCTTCTTTTAAAAGAAAAGGAGTGTAACGGGTAATCTCAAGTTCTTTCAAGTGAAAGCCAACTAATAACACCATCCAAGCAGTCATCATGAAAAATAATGTAGATGCTTTTGTGATATTATAGATTCCCTTTGATAATAAATAGAAGCTAAGAACACAAACCAAAGTATGAAAAATAACAGGGCTTGTGGATTGAAATGCCACCATTTTAAATAACAACACATATTGTTTTCCAACAAGACCTGCAATAAGCGCAAAAATAATGGCTAGTCCAAAGTAGAATGGAATATAGATGTATTTCGTAATACTTGTCTCAAGAATGACAAAAAAAGATCGTCCATCCCCCAATTTATAACAGAGCGATATTAACCAAAGGTTTAATATGACGGCTAGTGAGAGTGGAAGGATGACTATCCAACCATTTGTACCAAAGTATTGTGCAAGGATACTTGGTAAACTAAAGAGGATTGTACCAGATTGAACCATATAGATTAATACTGCAATATGAAATGTACTAAGTTTTTCATACATAGAAAAGCCACCTTATTTTTTCATTCTGTTATACACCTTGTTTGGCGATTTTGAAATTGAAGGTCTTTCTCTAAACATGAAAAAAGGTGCTCGGATAAAGGTATCCTTCCAATCCTTCAAATTTAGTGGGGCAATTGGTGTTAAGTATGAAGTCCCTAGATTCGTTACGCCAGATAAGTGAATCGTAATTAATGCGACACCAACTAATAGTCCAAAATTTCCTAATATACCTGCTAGAATAATTAGACCAAAACGGATTAAACGAATGGATGCACTCATGAGATAACTTGGAATAACAAAAGAAGCAATTGCAGATATCGCAACTGAAATGATTAATATATTACTCGTGAACCCAGCTTCAACCGCAGCCTGTCCAATTACAATCCCGCCAACAATCCCAATGGTTTGTCCAATTTTTGTTGGAAGTCGTGCCCCTGCTTCACGAAGTAGCTCAATGGTGATTTCCATAATTAACGCTTCATAAATAGGAGGAAAAGGTACTTTGCTTCGTGATTCTGCAAGTGGAATTAATAATGTATCTGGTATCATTTCATAATGAAAGGTCGTCACTGATACGTAAAAGGCAGTAAAACCAATTGTTACAATAAAAGCGATGATTCTGAGTAAACGAATAAATGAGCCTATAGGCCATCTTTGATAATAGTCATCCGGTGATGAAAAGAACTCGAAGAAACTAGTAGGAGCAGCAAAAGCAAAGGGACTACCATCAACAAATCCTACTATGCGTCCAGAAACGAGTTTATTGCATGTTCCATCTGGTCTCTCTGACGTTAAAAATTGAGGGAAAATCGATAATGGACTTTCTTCAATTTGTTGAACGAGCATATTGGAATCGAATACAGAAGCCGTTTCAATCGCTTCAATTCTACTTTTCAACTTATTTACTAACTCAATGTTTGCAATATCTTCTATATAAAGAAGAATAACTTTCGTCTTAGTTACTTCTCCAACAGATAATTCAATTGTCTTTAAATGAGAACTTTTAATACGTTTACGGATGAGTGATATGTTGGTATCAATCGCCTCATTGAAAGAGTCATGTGGTCCAGTAATAACTGTTTCTTGTTCTGATTGATCTATTTGTCGTTCAGTAGGTGAGGCGATATCAACAAGATAAACCTTTTCATGATAAAAAACAGCCGCTTTTCCACTCAATACACCTACAATGACTTCTTTTGAATCCTCAGATTGTACAAACTGACTTTCTTGAAGAAATGTCACTATTTCATTTGGTTGAATACTCCTTAGTGGATCAAGTAATTCACGTACAAGCTCATCATTCCCGACTAAGTTTTGGAAAAATAATAAATCAATTTTAAGATGGGGAAGGTGCCGGTGAGTAAAGTCACTACAGTTTTCAAACGCCTGAAGTGTATGTTGTAACGCTGGCTTCTCAGTTATATATCCAACATATTCATTCTCAGTTTTTTCCTCGTGCTGTTCATTTTCGAAACTGTTCTTTGTCCACAGTGATTGATAAAGCTTCGTAAACAGTTTCATCCTTCATCCCGTCCTAACAAAAGATAGTATGAACTCTATTTTTTACCATATCTTTTTAAATATGCATTTCCCCAAATTCTATTTCAACATGACACAACTGAAATGAGCTACGATTCTTGGGTCCAGTCAATTATGAACGAGTTCTTAATAAAGTAAACGGAATAGTCTCAAGTGGCGCCCCGTGGAAAGCGAGAGTCCTGCAACGAAGGTTAACACCCCATGTTGATTGCAACGAATTGTATTTTCAGGGTATCAATAGGTAAATTAACGATTGCTCGTCTTTTCGGTACAAGTTGTTCATATAGTATTGAAGAGGGGGTGGTGAGCGTGAAGGGAAAGTGGATAGGCGCTGCTCAAGTTGCAGTTGTTTATGTTGGAACTGTTGTTGGTGCTGGATTCGCAACAGGAAAAGAAATCGTCGAATTCTTTACACAGTATGGAATTTATGGCTTACTTGGAATACTTCTAAGTGGTTACTTATTTATCTGGATAGGCACAAAAATGATGATGATCTCAAGACAAATTGGGGCTGCTTCCTATAAAGAGTTCAATGATTATTTGTTCGGCAAAAAGATAGGTTCTGTTGTCAATGTCCTAATGCTTGTTGTTTTGCTAGGGGTTACGTCTGTTATGCTCTCCGGGGCAGGGGCTGTTTTTCAGGAACAGTTAAGGTGGCACCATGAGATAGGCATATTATTTACAATTGGATTGACCATTTTTGTCATGATGTTTGGAGTAAAAGGCCTATTTAGCGTAAACATTGTAGTCGTTCCTATTATGGTCACATTCAGTATCATCCTTGCTGGAAAAGCGATTGCGGCTGGCGGCCTGAATATTCAACTAGATGTAGATAAGATGTTTGAATTTAAGTGGATCGTGTCTCCTTTTACATATACAGCATTTAATTTGGCGATGGCTCAAGCAGTATTAGTACCATTGGCAAACGAAGTGAATGATGAGAAAGTAGTGAAGTGGGGCGGGATTTTAGGAGGAGCGATATTAACAGCAATCCTTATTGCTAACCATTTTACATTATCAGCAGTTCCGAATGTAGTGCAATATGAGATTCCAATGGCAGAAGCGATGAAACTGTTTCTTTACTCGTTTCACTGGTTTTATATTTTAGTTATATACGGTGAAATTTTCACATCAGTAATAGGAGATATCTTTGGATTACAGAGACAACTTCATATCATGTTACGAGTGAAAAATACAACCATTACAGTCGGTATTCTCGCAATCGCATATGGCATTAGTCAATTTGGCTATGGCTCACTCATATCCTTTTTATATCCACTGTTTGGATATGTAAGTTTAGCATTATTGTTCTTGTTAATTGTGAAAAAAGCCGAATAAAAATGGAAACAAAAAAGGCCATCTTCTAGGCCTTATTAGAAAAAATGAATGGATTTTTTTCATTATTTGAGATTGATCGAACCATCAATAATAATGGTTTTCACTTGTGTGTTTAGTATTTCCATTGTTTCACCGTCTTTTTCAAACGTATGAAGACCTCCAAATTGGCTAACTTCATTCCAACCTTCTGTTCTCATATGGTTTTTAAAGACGTCAAAGTCATGCTCACCAGATTCTATTTTTGCAAGGTAATAGTCAGTAAAAGGGAGTTTTGCAATCTTTGAATCTGTAAAAATAAGTTTCCCTATTGAACCAAACATAACTAATAATAGGAGGATAAATGTAATCATACATACATTTAGAATAGCTTTATAAACTTTCATAAATAAACGACTCCTCAAACAAAACCATTTCATGGGACTAAATCCTTGTTGAACTCGAATGTTCTACTTTCATTGGTATCCTCATACTTATTGAGGAGAGTTAAGTAAAAACATTAAATCAAGTGCGAATTTTTTTAGTTGTATTTTTTGTCTATTCATCATATGTTGCTCAAACTCAAATATGTATTCTTTTTATTCTTTTGGTTTATTTTACATGTTTTTTTTGGATTTGTAACAATTTCATGACAATTCCGTCTAATACTTCGGAATGTAAGGGAGGAGACGTATGAAGAACAGTAAATCATGGGTTGGTTTTTTATTAATTGGGTTAGGAACTTTATTTTTATTGGATAGTTTAAATGTAATTGATCATGCATGGAGTTTTTTGTGGCCAGTATTTCTTTTAGTACCAGCCATCGCGTTTCATGCGGCTTTTTTTGCGACAGGTGCAAAAAAGAGCGCTGCAGGTTTGCTAGTACCAGGTGGGATTTTACTTGTTTTAAGCGGGTTGTTTTTCTTTGAGGTTCTTACATCTTGGCAGTTTTCAGGAACAACGTGGCCATTTTATTTGTTTGCTGTTGCATTTGGATTACTTGAATTATGGTTATTTGGTGGAAGACAGCCAAGTTTGTTGATTCCAATATTTATATTAACTACAGTCGGAAGTGTGTTTTTGTTCGAAGGCTTAATCGAATATCCGATTTTTCAATTTTGGCCAGTCATTTTAATTATCATCGGCTTGTACATCCTTTTTGGTAAAAGAAAGCGTGATTTAAATACTAATGAAATTAATAAAAAGGAAATGTAAATGAAAAGAAACCGTCTCAGTTAATGAGGCGGTTTATTGTTTGTAATTTAGTGGGTATTTAGCCATTTCTTCACCCCATGGAGCCATGCCAACAACTTGAAATCCCACTTTTTTATAAATGGCAGCTGCTGGATGATTTTCTGGGTGATAGGCAACAACGATATCGGTTGCGTCTTCTTTTGCATGAATATATGAAAGAATACGAAGCATTGCTTTTTTTCCATAACCTTTTCCTTGGTGGCTATGATCAATCATAAAACGATAGAGCCAATAATGGTGATCTTCGGGGTCGATCCCAAACATCGTAAACCCTACCATACAATCGTCTGCATAAATTCCTAGCGTCTCAAAATTTGGTAGAAATTTAGACTCTGCTAAGGAATACAGATTTGAAGCGATAAAGCTCTGTTGTTCTTCTTTCGGTTTTAGCGCAATACATTGTTCCCAATTTGATTTAGTAATTTTTCGAAGTGTAATATCCAAGATTAGTTCTCCTTTAAACGTGCAATATATTTAATTAATACATATTTCTTCGGTTTGTACTTCAAAGAGATGGAAAAACCAAAATAGATAGTTAGACTCTACATAGGGTGTTAATCTTCGTTGCAGGATCCTCGCTTTCCGCAGGGCGCTTCTTGAGCCTCCTCGGCTTCGCCTGTGGGGTCTCAAGCCTAGCGCATCTCCTGCAGGAGTCTCGGTCCTTCCACTTCGATTAACACAAGTATGTACTTAAAGTCAACACTCAAAATTGAAATTCTCCAAAGAGCAATTTGCATAAGAATATGGACTATTGAATTGTACATGAAAATTGTCGTAACACCAACAATTTTTATAACGGCAAAACAATCAATAACAATAGGTCAAAAACTAAATGAGACACGATATTAAGCCATATATTCTTCTTCCATTGATAAAGTATGCCCCAAAAAATACCAGCAACAAATGCAGCTACAATAAGTAAAGTACTATTTGAATAAAAATGTGCTGACGCATATAAAATACTCGCTAAAAAAATACCTTTTCGTGACGAATGGAAATATAAGACCAGCCTTTTCTGAATGAACCCTCTCCAAAATAATTCTTCACCTGGAACAATAATGAAAAATAATACGATGTAATGCCACCATGTTGAAGGACCAACGATGCTATAAAGAGCTGATATCTCTTGAACAAGAGGTGAGTGCAAAAATAAAAGCATAAGTTTTCCAAAAAAGAATACCGCGTATAGAAGTACCCCAGAAAGAGCTCCAATTAGTACATTACGAATGGTAGTATCGTCTGTGAAAAATGATTCATACTTCATTGATAAAATCGCCAAAACAAACAGTGAAATTGAAAAGGCCATCCAAAATTGTGAGGTGATTTGAAAGCTAAAAAACAATAGTAAATGAGCTAAAATAAGTAAGCGATAAAAGGTACGATCACAGTAGCAATCCAGATTGAACAATCCCTTTCGTTTTTATCACCATTTTATCAATTTTTATTGGAAAAGCATATTTTCTTTCATCTTACTCATCCTATTTATGAGAAACAAAAAAGGAGTGGTGAGTATGACTCAATCAAAACGTCAAAAAGAGCGTCAATGGAATGTTCGCAAACAATCACAAAATCCACCGCATGGTAAAGTAAAGTCATTTGAAGAGCTTGCTGAAGAAGTAACTCCAGATACAAAGGGAAAATAAGGAGGATTTTTAATGCCACAGCGTAATAGTGCAAAGAATCAGCAAAAGAAGATGAAGAAAGCGGCAAATGCAATCGGTACTGATCGAGATTTTGGTAATGATTTAGCCGAAGCAAAGCAAAATGAGCTCCGAGGTAAAAAGTAGGTACTAGGGTTAGTCCTTATGGGCTAACTCTTTTTCAATTTTTTTTATGCATATAGATGCCAGTGGATTCCCATACTATAAGGTAAGTTTTACATATTATACTGTCGGAAAATGAAGACGTCATCATATAGGAGTAGGACTTCATGAAAGTAAGGAAGCGTTTCAGCAAAATTTTTGGCGACTCGTTTATTTATCCATCAGAAAAAAACAACCAATCTATAAGTAAAATTACAGAGTACATACATGTGAGTGTAGATAAGAATGTAGAAAAGGTAAAAGGCTATTTAGGTTATAGTACGGACTTAGAACATCGGGTTTTTCATATTGGAAAAAGTGAAAAAGTGAAGGCAGTACTATTCTTTATGGATGGTCTAGCTGATAAAAATCAAGTGCAAGATTTTATTCTAGAATCACTCATGTTAGAGGGAAATGGAATTCATCAAAATTGTCTAGTAGATGATGTGAAAAACTATTTAGTTACAATTGGTGAGACAAAAACGGTTACTGGATTAGGGGAAGTGATTAAATCCATTCTTGTCGGCGATTGTGCCATTATCATTGAAGGGACTCAAACAGCGATAATTACTGGTACGAAGGGCTGGAAGGATAGGGGAGTTCAAGAACCTAGTTCACAAACGGTTGTTCGAGGGCCAAAGGACGGTTTTTCTGAGACTTTACGAACGAATACTGCGCTTATTCGGCGTAAAATAAAAGATCCCAACCTGTGGTGTGAAACCCTTCAGATTGGTACTGTTACCAAAACAGATGTAGCGATTATGTATGTAAATGGCATTGTCAATGAAAAAATAGTTAGGGAAGTTAGGGCGAGGCTACAACGTATTGAAATTGATGGAATTTTTGAAAGTGGTCAAATTGAAGAGCTCATTGAAGATTCAACTTATTCACCATTTCCGACGATTTATAACAGCGAGCGTCCTGATTCAATAGCAGGTGGACTTTTAGAAGGTCGCGTTGCGATTTTAGTGGATGGAACACCTTTTGCATTACTTGTTCCGGCTCTGTTCATAGAATTTTTCCAATCTAGTGAAGATTATTATATGCGATCAGATGCAAGCACGGTCCTTCGTTTCCTCCGTTATTTTGCATTCTTTTTAGCCTTAATCGTTCCATCTTCTTACGTAGCTGTGACGACGTTCCACCAAGAAATGCTACCAACCCAATTATTAATCAGTCTAGCTTCTCAACGAGAGGGAGTACCATTTCCAGCTATTGTAGAAGTGTTGTTAATGGAAATAACCTTTGAAATTTTAAGAGAAGCTGGAGTGAGGATGCCACGGGCTGTAGGTAGTGCCATTTCAATTGTTGGAGCTCTAGTTTTAGGACAAGCGGCAGTTGAGGCAGGAATTGTTTCATCTGCGATGGTCATCGTTGTTTCGTTAACAGCGATAAGTAGCTTTGTTTTTCCAGCGTTTAACATGGCAATTTCAATTAGGATCTTACGGTTTGGCTTTGTACTTTTGGCTGCAAACTTTGGTTTGATGGGGATTATTTTAGGACTCATCATGATGGTCATCCACTTATGTAGTTTACGTTCTTTTGGGATTCCTTATTTATCTCCAATGGCTCCTTTTTATTTAGCAGATCAAGAGGATGCAATTTTTAGGTTTCCACAGTGGGGGTTATTTTCCAGACCAAGCTTAATTAATAAGGAAAATATGATTCGAGAAAAAACAACTAAACCAAAGCCGCCAAATGAAAATAGCGAATAGAGTGTGATGCTTGTGAACATACCTTTTGTTAGAATTAGTGTTATTTTTCTGTTGTTATCGCAATTAACAGGCTGTTGGAGTAGCAGAGAGTTAAATGAACTTGGGATAGCGACTGCCATTGGAATAGATAAGAGCAAGGATGGATTCTTAGTGACGGCTCAAATTTTAAATCCAGGTGCTGTAACAGCTAAGGTTCCAACAAACACAACACCGGTAACCACATTTCAAGCAGAAGGAAAAACGGTGTTTGAGGCATTAAGAAAATTAACGAAGAATTCACCAAGAAAGGTTTATTTATCACATGTACAAATAGTTGCTTTTTCTGAAAAGTTAGCTAGAGAAGAAGGAATAAAAGCGTCTTTAGATTTTATCTCTAGAGATCATGAAATGAGAACTGATTTTTACATTGTAATAGCGAAGAAGATGAGAGCAGAGAATTTGTTAAGAGTGTTATTATCACTAGAAAAAATTCCCGCAAATAAAATCTTTAAAAGTCTAGAAATATCTCAAAGTTTCTGGGGTGTAACTAAACCAGTTCCACTAGATGGATTGATTGGAGATATTGTGAGAAAAGGCAAAGAACCTATATTAACAGGAGTTTATGTAAAGGGTGACCATGAAGTAGGAAACTATATAGAAAACATTAAACATATTGATCCTTCTACAAGGATTTTGATTGATCATCTTGCTGTGTTTAAGCGTGATAAGCTTCAAGGTTGGTTAAATGAAAAAGAGAGTAAAGGATATAATTATATAATGGGTGAAATAAAGAGCACAATTGAGAATCTATCATGTCCGTCTGATGAGAAAGGAAAATATGTTGGAATAGAGCTTCTAAGAACGTCATCGAAGTTAACTGGAGAAATGAAAAATGGTGAACCACTTATTCATGTAATTCTTGAGGGAGAAGCGGATATTGGTGACTTACAGTGTCATATTAACATATCGGAGCCCTCTGTAATAGCCGAACTTGAGGGCAAATTGAATAAACAAATAGAGCAAATAATGACTAACACTATTACAAAAGTGCAAGAAGAATTTGGGGTAGATATTTTTGGTTTCGGTAATATTATTCATATAGAGTACCCTGATAAGTGGAAAACTTTAAGAGAGGAGTGGGAGACAATTTTCCCTAAGTTAAATGTTGATATCAATGTGGATGTAAAAATAAGAAGGTTAGGCACAATTACAGAAACGTTTGAAGAAGAGAGTAAGGACTAGAACGATGTGGTCAATTTTTGGAATAGTCCTTGTTGGCTTTGTCATTCTGCTTTTAGAGTGGAGAAATGTTAAGAAGATAAAAGAAAAAGTAGTCTTCTTAAGTATACTTTCTATTGCGGTTGGATTAAGTATCATTCATTCAATGGGGATGAAGATACTTAATCCACTTGAATTGATTCGATTCGTATTTGATCCTATTGGAAAAACGATATTTTCTTTTTTAAATTAAATTATGCTCTATATCTCTAATTGGTTTTTTTTTGCTCATTTTGAACGCTGCATAACTCATAGATACAGTTGTTTCCTTATAGGTATAAAAACTTCTTTTAAACGTGCAAACGAGAGTAGGTGGATATGGTTGAAGCAACATGAGGAAAAAATAAGTGGGTTGCAATATTTTGCGATTGTATTGTGTTTTACAATTGGAAGTTCAATCATTTTAACGCCACCTTTTGTTACTTCTCATGCTAGACAAGATGCTTGGGTGTCAGCTATTATCTCCAGTTTTATTGGAATTGGGATTGTTTTTATTTACGTAGCGATTAATCGACTGTTTCCTAAGAAAACAAGCTTAGAGATGGTCGAGTTTGTGTTAGGAAAATGGGGTGGGAAGCTCTTTTTTCTATTTTTATTTGGTTACTCTTTTTTGTTGTCCGCTATGGTTTTAAGAAATATAGGTGACTTTATGGCGACCCAAGTCATGCCAGAAACTCCGATTCAAGCAATTCATATTGCGTTTTTAGCCGTTGTAATTTTTGCCGTGAAACAAGGTATCGAAACGATTAGTAGAACAGCTGAAATATTTACGCCTTGGATTATTGGATTGCTCCTAATTCTTATTTCTTTCACGTTGCCTGAATTAGAAAGAGAGAATATGCTACCAGTGTTGGAAAATGGTTGGAAGCCAATTGCAAAGGGATCTCTTATTGTTTTATCGAGTCCCATTTTAGAAACTTGGATTTTATTATTCCTAATGACAAATGTAAATAAACAAAAATCGGCCATAAATGGATATTTAGCTGGTGTCTTCTTTGGGGGATTAGTAATCTTTGTTATTACCTTTTTAAGTATTTTAGTGATTGGGCCGGATTTTACAGCTAGAAATACGTATCCAGCCTATATATTAGGGAAGAAGATAAGCATTGGTGAATTTTTAGAAAGAATCGAAGTAATTGTAGCAATTATATGGATGTTAACCATCTTTTTTAAAGTCACTTTATGCTTTTATGTTTCTGTGATTGCATTTGCGAGGATATTTGAGTTTAAAGATTACCGGCCTTATACACTACCATTAGGTATGATTATGATTGTTTTGTCCATCATTGTATTCCCTCATTTATCTTATTTTATTGAATTGGGCTCAGTTACTTGGGTGCCCTTTTCAATCACAAGTGGATTAGTTATCCCTTTGTTTTTGCTTGCTTTCGGGTTAATTAAGAAAAAGATGATGAGGTCAAAGCAGCCTAGTTCAAACAGTCAAGACAGTCAACAACAGAATGGAACATAAAAACCCCAAAATTATCAGCTGATTTGGGGTTTTTATATTTTCCACTTTTTTTGTAGATAAAAGAGGAGTTGCTTTCTATATCTTTTTAAAAGAGCAAAACATGAGAAATATACAATAATTCCAGTAATTAGCATATTAATGAACATACCTACAATAAATGATTTGCCAACGTGCAAGCCTGCTAGAAGTGCGTCAGTTGTATCATTTAAAGTGTTTAGCTGTTCGTGTAATTCGTAAGGTAATACTAAGTCTCCTACTACAATGTTTAAATAGAACAGGAGGGGAAAAGCCCAAATAATACAAATTCCACCAATAAATCCAGCAATTGAATTCCCTCTGAATAGTCGTGCAAGCCCAGTTGAGATGATAGGTCCTAAACCAAATGAAGGAACAAAGTTTACTAATAATCCTAAAGTGAAACCTAGCGATATACTATGCGAGCTGTCTTCGAGTCGTAATAATTTAATAAGTAGGTATTTCACTTTTCTCTGCTGATATTTCATTCGGGTTGCTCCCAACAAAATGTAATAATTGCAAAAACTTGTACTTCAAAGAGTCTGTCTTTCATTCTAACAAAAACTAGTGATGAGAACATTAAAAAATTTTAATGTAAAAAATATCCAAGTCTTTTTCGTTGTGTTTTTTGCTTCCATGAAACTATAATGTTCTTATTCTAAGTCGTTATGTTGAAACGGGGTATGTACGGTATATGGATAATGAACAAGCAAAACAGCATGGAATTGGTGTCATGTATACGACCTTAGCGTATCTTATTTGGGGTATATTACCCCTGTACTGGAAATTGCTAGATGAAGTGACCGCTTTTGAAATATTAGCACATCGTGTATTTTGGTCGTTTGTTTTTGTAATGATGATTATTTTTGTATCAAAGCGTCTTCAAACCTTCTCGACAGATTTGAAGAATACGTTTACGAATGTCCGTGCTTTGTTTGCTGTATCGTCTGCAGCCGTATTAATTAGTACGAACTGGTTCATTTATATTTGGGCAGTAAATGCTGATCATATTATTGAAGCAAGTCTAGGGTATTATATTAACCCACTTGTCAGTGTGCTCCTAGGTATTATTGTATTAAAGGAAAGATTGTTGTTTTGGCAAAGCATTTCATTTATTTTAGCTGGAGTCGGTGTACTAATTTTAACCTTTCAATATGGTCAATTTCCATGGATAGCCATTACACTTGCAGTTAGCTTTGGATTGTACGGGTTAACGAAAAAGCTGACGAAATTAGATCCTATCATTGGATTAACACTTGAAACACTTTTAGTTGCACCTATTGCCTTTCTTTACTTAGCGTTTTTAGCCAATAATCAGATGGGGTCGTTTTTACCTGCTAGCTTTGATGTGAAACTCTTATTAATCGGAGCTGGAATTGTTACTGCAATGCCGCTACTTTGGTTTGCTCAAGGTGCCAAGAGAATACCACTTTCAATGATTGGGATTCTGCAGTATATCGCTCCAACGATTAGCTTAGTTTTAGGTGTATTCCTATACAATGAACACTTTAGCAAAGTCCACCTTGTTACATTTATGTTTATTTGGACAGCTTTAGTCATATACTCTTTCTCAAAAACAAAATTATTCATTGCTCTACAGCCGAAGACTCGCAAAAAAACATCCATTGGTGCGTAAAGAACAAAAAGACTGCTTCTATATAGAAAGCAGTTTTTTTGATTAATAACAAAATAAATATGTTAAATATGAGTAAAATCATTCGAATGACCCGATGCACGCGCAAGGGTTTGTAGTTGATTGTTGAGGTATTTTTGATCAAGTGATAACAGTTTGTCACGGTTGATTCCTTCTGTGATGTAGTGCGAGAATTCCCAAACGGTGTCTTTAACTGATTTTGAATTGCTTTCAGCGATAAGTGTTAGCGCTTGGATAATAGCAGCTAATACAGAGATATCCTCTGTTCCATAGTGTCGAATTTGATAAAATGATTTGTATAAATAATCATTAAAGGTTGGCTTATCTAATATGACTCGTAATGCTCTTTTTTCGTCATTGTGGTAAGGGCGTGGTAAATATTTCTTACCCAGCTTTGTTAAAATTTTTCCGAGTTGTTCGATACTGTTAATAGCTGTGTTAGGATCGTTAATTCCGGGAGAAAGTGCTCTTAATGCAATTTCCACCAGCTTTGTTAATCCGAATTGGATATCATCAATTGGCGCTTTTTCAGGTCCAACCGAAATATATTTTTCATAATTTCCTTCTACGTCTTTATTATTCGTTTTCCATATGGAGAGGAGTGGTGTATCTTGATCGATGTAATCTCCAAGTTTTTTCTCAATTCGAATGATACAATCCTCCTTACTTGCTTGTTTCACCATCCCTTTCACATCTATGAACCGAATGTATCCAGAATTAGGTAATGATAGTTGATGGGAGGGCAAATGTTTGATATCTTCACCTTCCCAGTCATCCCATGGTGCATCTTTGTGTACGTCTTTGTCATTTTGATATCCTTTTTCAATCGTTTGAATTGTTCGGGATGTAATGTCATGGATAAGATTGCTCACTTGAATCCAGCTAGTAACATGATGGATAAAGAAAATAAATACTAATAAACAAATAATCGCAATTGCTACCGCGAATGATGGTGCAAAAAACAGATTTTGCTCGTCAGTCTCTTTTAATAGTAGAAGAAGAACGATCGAATAAATAAATCCACCGACAAATATACCCAGTACACGTTGTGTGCTATGGTCAGTAATAAAGTTTTGTAGGGTGCGAGGTGAAAATTGCGATAAATAGGTTGTTAAGACAACTAGTATAGTTGAAAAAGTAATAGTCGTCATTGTCAGTAAAGAAGCAGAGATTGAGCTTAAAATGGTTTGAGCTAAGTCTATATCTGAAAGTAGAACATCTGGTAATAGATGATATAGTTCATGTTGACTTGATAAATAGAAATCGATTTTAATACTGAAAATGCCCAATAATAGTGCAACAAATCCATATAAACATGGTAAGTACCAAAAGCTTGAACGGATACGAACTAGGATATTTGCCAGTGACAAGGAAACCCCTCCTAAAAGTGGTATGTATAGTTTGACCGATTATCCTCATTTCATAAGGTAGATTCCATAATATTTCTGTGGTGACTTTTATGTTTTCGTGGTATAGTGTTATGGTGAAAAAACAGAAGAAAATCCGTATTTATAGTAATAACGGGAGAGGTTCTAGATTCACCCTCTATAAAAAACTAAGGACAAACTATATCCTTGGGTATAGTTTTTTATTTTTTAGCCGAAGTTAAAGGGTTTTTTATATAAGAACACTCTTCTTTTTTCTTAAAGGAAAGGAGAATAGATAGATGAAAAATGAAAAAGCAGTCGTTGTGTTTAGTGGAGGCCAAGATAGTACGACGTGTTTGTTTTGGGCTTTGAAGAACTTTAAGGAAGTAGAGGCAGTAACGTTTAATTATAATCAACGTCATAAATTAGAAATTGATGTAGCTACGTCTATTGCGAAAGAATTAGGTGTAAAACATACAGTTTTAGATATGTCCCTACTAAATCAATTAGCTCCTAATGCTTTAACGAGAGATGATATTGATATAGAAGAGAAGGATGGAGAGTTACCGACAACGTTCGTAGATGGACGTAATTTACTGTTTCTTTCTTTTGCAGCCGTTCTTGCAAAGCAATCTGGTGCACGACATATTATTACAGGGGTATGCGAAACAGACTTTAGTGGATACCCAGATTGTCGGGATGTGTTTGTGAAGTCCTTGAATGTTACATTAAATTTAGCAATGGACTATCAGTTTGTGATTCACACACCATTAATGTGGCTGAATAAGGCAGAAACGTGGAAACTAGCAGATGAGTTAGGTGCTCTCGATTTTGTTCGTGAAAATACGTTAACATGCTATAACGGTATAATTGCAGATGGTTGCGGTACGTGTCCAGCCTGTTTGTTACGTAAAAAAGGATTGGAAGAATACTTAACGATAAGAACAGAAGGGGGAGAACATGTATGATTCAACAAATGTATCCTCAAGTTTTCCATCCATATACCTATGAGTTAAATAAAGATATGCAGTTCGCTGCTGCTCATTATGTTCCACATGAAGACGCAGGGAAATGCAGAAAAATTCATGGTCATACGTATTTTGTCAATGTGACAGTTGCGGGTGATGAGTTAGATGAGTCAGGTTTTCTAGTGAATTTTTCGTATTTGAAAGAGCTTGTTCATGGGAAGTTTGATCATAGTTTATTGAATGATCATGATGATACCTTTCATAATGAACGTTCAAATGATTTTGCAACAACAGAAGTAGTTGCGAGGAAAATCTATGAACTGATTCAGACACATCTGGATGAATTACCTCACAAGCCAAAGTGTTTACAGATCTTTTTAAGAGAAACGCCTACTAGCTATGTCGTATATCGACCAAAGGTGAGTGCGAAGTAATGGCGAAAACGATACCTGTATTAGAAATTTTTGGGCCGACGATTCAAGGTGAGGGAATGGTCATTGGTCAGAAGACCATGTTCGTGCGTACAGCTGGATGTGATTATTCTTGTAGCTGGTGTGATTCAGCTTTTACGTGGGATGGATCAGCGAAAGAGGATATTCGTCAATTTACTGCACGAGAAATTATGATGAGGTTAAAACAATTAGGTGGAGAGAATTTTAGTCATGTGACAATTTCAGGTGGGAATCCAGTATTGCTAGCAGCGTTAGACGAATTAATTGATTTGCTTCGCCAAGAAGGCAAGCGGGTTGCAGTGGAAACGCAGGGGAGTAAGTGGCAGGATTGGCTAATGAAAATTGATGATTTGACACTTTCCCCAAAGCCTCCTAGCTCTAAAATGGTTACAGACTTTGAGAAGCTTGATTATCTTTTTGACCAGCTTCAAAGTAAAGATAGACTAAAACATGTAAGTTTAAAAGTTGTTGTTTTTAATGATGAAGATTTTGAGTATGCGAAAAATGTTCATGAACGCTATCCAACCATTCCATTTTATTTGCAAGTAGGAAATGATGATATTAGCACGGTTGATGATGATGCTTTAATTCGTAAGCTATTACACAGATATGAATGGCTGATTGAAAAGACTGTTGAGAGTAGTGAAATGAATGATGTAAGAGTACTTCCACAGCTTCATACGCTAGTATGGGGTAACAAGCGTGGCGTTTAATTTATCAGAAATGAATGAGGTGTTAAACATGGCAGGAAGAAAAGATGAAGAGTTAACAGATGTAACATTATTAGGAAATCAGGGAACAAATTATTTGTTTGAATATTCACCACAAATTTTAGAAACGTTTGATAATCAGCATCCTAATCGTGATTATTTTGTGAAGTTTAATTGTCCTGAATTTACGAGTCTTTGTCCGAAGACGGGACAGCCTGACTTTGCAACGATTTATATTAGCTATATTCCTGAAGTTAAGATGGTAGAGAGTAAGTCACTTAAGCTTTATTTATTTAGTTTCCGTAATCACGGTGATTTTCATGAGGATTGCATGAATATTATTATGAATGATTTGATTGAGTTAATGGACCCACGATATATTGAGGTTTGGGGTAAGTTTACGCCACGTGGTGGTATTTCAATCGATCCGTATACGAATTATGGTCGTCCTGGTACGAAATATGAGAAAATGGCTGAGTACAGAATGATGAATCATGATTTATATCCTGAGACGGTTGATAATCGCTAAGAGTGGAAAGGCTACGCATGTGCGTGGCCTTTTTAATTTGATTGAGGCTACCCTGAAAATACAACATTGAACAAGGGGTGTTAATCTGCGTTGCAGGGCCTCGCTTTCCGCGGGCGGTGCGGGAGCCTCCTCGGCTAAGCCTGTGGGGTCTCCCGTCTACCGCTTCTCCCGCAGGAGTCTCGGCCCTTCCACTCCGATTAACACGAATGAAAACTTTGGTCCAACATTCTAATAGCAATCTCAATTTTCATTCACCATGGTGCAAATTCTAAATTGCATGTAAGTCTACCCTGAAAATACAACGCTATATATTGGGTTTTAACCTTCGTTGCAGGACTCTCGCTTTCGGCAGGGTGCCACTTGAGCCTCCTCGGCTGCGCCTGTGGGGTCTCAAGTCCGGCACATCTCCTGCAGGAGTCTCGGTCCTTCCTCTTCGGTTAACACGCAGAAAGTACTTAAAAGCCAACATTCTATAAACGCAAAAATCCAGTACACATTTTCATTCTTCATGGTGCAATTCTTACATTGCATGGAAGTCTACCCTGAAAATACAAACCTGAATATGGGGTGTTAATCTACCTTACAGAACTCTCACTTTCAGCAAATTCCTTATAGATAATATGAAAAGGAATGATTTATTTCTGATTGGATATTCTAACCATAACTAAGATGTAAATGGAGAGGTTTCCATTGGAAAAAGTAATCCTTCGTTATTTATTATTATTGGGCATCGGATTAGTTCCTTTTGCTTTTCAGAGAAAAAACTTAAAGGAATGGTTGTTGGTATTTTTTCTTAAAGGTTATATTTCTAGCTTCCTTGCGAATGTTGTAGTGAAAAACAAGAACATATCCTATCCAATTCGCTTTTTACCGAAATACTTTCATATTAGTATTTTATTCGATTATCTTCTTTTTCCGCTACTTGGTGTGTTTTTTAATCGGACAACCTATCGAACGAAATGGCCATCTACAATTCTACAATCTATGTTGTATAGTGCGCCAATGACGATTTTAGAAGTGATTTTTGAAAGGAAAACTGGTTTGATAAGGTATAAAAAAAACTGGAGCTGGGTGGTTACGTACGGAACATTAGTGTGGACGTTTTTATTCGTAAGAGGAGCAATGGGCTTATTTAGAAAATTTTCAAAGTAAGCAATGACAATGGATACTAGTTGTTCAAAAAAAGATAAGACCCTCTAATAGAGGGTCAATTATGCTTACTTATCATTAATATGGCCTTTTATAACATAATTTTTATGATTTACGACAGTACGACGATCAAGATCATATTCTAAATAATTATCCATGTATGTTAAATCAACGATTACAGAGTTTTCGTTTACTTTCTCAACGATCCCTTGCATTCCTTCTTTAAATTCTATAATGCTCCCCACGTCTGCAATTTTCATGACTTCTCTCCCCTTGCTGGTTCTTGTCGAAAAACTTATTATGTACCATTTTGCCTTACTTTTCCTTTTTCGTAAAGGCTTTTTTCTGATTATTTAATTTTTTTATGCTGAATTTGAAAAAATATGCTATAAAATACATCGTTTTATATTTTTTTGATCGTACAACCATCGGAATGATTCTATGAAAGATTTCGTCTTTCCTAATTCTAATGAACAAGTTTAGTAAAGGAATAAATAAAAAAGAGGTTGGGACAAAAGTAGTTTACCTAAATAGAAACTAAAACAATGATTGTAGGTGTAGATTATCCGCTCCTGAAATATACTTCGCTTTCCGCGGGAAGGTGGCAAGCCTCCTCGTGCTACGCACTGCGGGGTCTAGCCGTTGCTTTTCATCCCGCAGGAGTCTACGTATATTTCATCTGCTAAGCTATTATTTTGTTCAGAGTTTTAGTTAAATACTTAAGTTATGTCCCAGCCGCTCCTTATTAAATGTAAGCCACCGGAAAAATCATTACATGTAGGTTTTACAGCCTATTAGAAAAATCGACGATTTCCAGGTTGCATGCCCATACCAGGCTGCATGCCCATACCAGGCTGCATGCCCATACCAGGCTGCATGCCCATACCAGGCTGCATACCCATATCTGGTTGCATACCCATACCAGGTTGCATGCCCATACCAGGCTGCATGCCCATACCAGGCTGCATACCCATACCAGGCTGCATACCCATACCAGGTTGCATGCCCATACCAGGCTGCATGCCCATACCAGGCTGCATGCCCATACCAGGCTGCATGCCCATACCAGGTTGCATACCCATACCAGGCTGCATGCCCATACCTGGTTCATAACCCATGCCTGGTCCGTAACCCATTCCAGTTCCACCACATCCGCAATCCATCATTCCGTAAGGAGAATGCATTTGTGGCATTTCATGAGGTCCGTAACCTGCAGCAGGACCTGGTCCGTGCGCTATTGGAGCTGTTTGATATGGTCCATATGGAAGTGTAGTAGGTTGTTGTGTACTTGGCATTTGTGGCATTTGTGGTGAGAAGTCGTCATCCATATCATCTAAATCTGGCCCCATTCCTGGCATCATTCCCTGCATGCCTGGTTGTTGCTGTTGTTGTCCGCCATACATATATGGATTCATCATATTGAATTGATCTTGACGTTTCAAATTAATCGTCCTTTCCATTGCTTCGTGTAATATGCCTATTAACATATCCACGATATTTTATGTCTGATAGAGAGTTTGGTGTATGATATTAGCGGAAATGGGTGTTAGCCTTATTAGGTGTTTGTGATAAAATAAGAGACAATAAACCATGTAGAGGTGTTTGATAAATGAATGAAGAATTTGTGAATGAAATTGTCAATAAATTACGTGATGGGGAGTTAAATGAATTTCGTGTTAGTAATGAGCAATTCCTAGAGTTTCGTAAGTACTTAGTGGGGAGAGCTGATTTTAAGCATATTCATGGTATAGCCCAGCGTGGTGGAGATGTGGTGTATCGTTATAATAAGGAAGCACGTAGTTGAAGTCTTCAATAGAAGGCTTTTTATTTTTGGTTACCTAAGTTCAGCGACCTGAAAAAATTTTGAATATTCCATTTGGTTGTTATAGTCCTGTCATCGTATTGATACAATAGAACCTGTTTTTTCCTGTAGAGGAAATGAATGATATCTTTCATTCATAAGAATATTTTACCAATTGGTAGTTAACTAGTTTAACTGTATATGGTTTTATGAGATTACCAGAATTTAGGGTGTGAAAAGGTATGTTACAACTGATAGCCTTACTAGTATAGACACACAAGAAAACAAAACAAACTACTAGGAGGTAGATTACAATATGAAATTGAAAAAATTAGCAATTGTAACTACATTAACACTATCATTATTTGGATTTAATCAAATGAATGCGGATGCAGCATCAACGACGCATACAGTAAAAAGTGGAGATACATTTTGGAATATAGGGAAAAGATACGGAGTTTCTGTTACAGCATTAATGAAAGTAAATAATCGTTCTACTAGTTTACTATACCCAGGTCAACGCTTAGTGATTCCTCAAAGTATTACAGCAGCAGAAAAGGACTTATTAGCTAGATTGGTATATGCAGAGGCAAAAGGTGAGCCATATGCTGGTAAAGTAGCAGTAGCGACTGTTGTTTTAAATCGAGTAGATCATGCTGAATTTCCAAATACAGTAACAGGTGTTATCCATGAACGATACTCAAATGGTGGCTATGCCTTTACGCCAGTTCAAAACGGCCATATTAACCAAGTTGCAGATGCTGAATCAAAAAGAGCGGTAGAAGAAGCTTTAGCTTTCCGTGGACAAGGTAGCGGTTCATTGTTTTTCTATAACCCTGCGAAAATATCAAATACTTGGATTTTATCTAGAGAAGTAACAGTGACAATCGGTAACCATAAATTTGCAAAATAATGATGCAAGAGGAAAAGCACTCCATGTGGGTGCTTTTTTATTTTGTCTTACATTTTGAATTATATGTAGATATTCACACGTTTTTTATTGCGTTATTTTCGTACATGATAAAAGGAACTGGTACACTGTTATCGAATTAAATTATTAATTAAAAATAATGGGACGGAGTGATAAATGTGTCATTTAAAAATCGCGTTGTGGTTGTTACTGGGGCAGCAAATGGAATCGGACAAGGTGTGGCAAAGGCATATGCCTCAAAAGGTGCGAATGTTGTTCTTGCAGATATTCATGAAAGAAACGGAAACAAAACGCTACAAGAAATAAAAGGAAAAGGTGGAAAAGCAACTTTTGTTAAAACAGATGTAAGAAAAGTGGAGGATGTACAACGATTAATGAATACTGCTGTTGTAGAGTATGGAACGATTGACATTTTAATTAATAATGCTGGTGTTTCTAGGTGGAAGTCTGTTTTTGAATTATCGGTTGACGATTGGGATGATGTGCTCAATACGAACTTAAGGAGTGTATTTCTTTGTTCCAAGGAAGCCGCTAAATTTATGAAGAAATCAGGAGATGGTGGTGCAATTGTAAATATTGCTTCAACTAGAGCTTTAATGTCTGAGAAACATTCGGAAGCATATGCAGCTTCCAAAGGTGGAATCGTTGCACTTACTCATGCACTCGCCATTTCATTGGGCGATTATGGAATTCGTGTGAATGCAATTAGTCCAGGCTGGATTGAAATTAATGATTATGATCAATTAAGGGAGGTTGATCATAAACAGCATCCAGCCGGAAGAGTCGGGCATCCTGGTGATATAGCAAGAGCATGCATGTATTTTTCACATTCAGAAAATGATTTTGTAACAGGAACAAATTTGGTTGTAGATGGCGGGATGACGTTTAAAATGATGTATGAAGAGTAGTTTTATCGCCCTGTGTGTCTATTATTTCGGAATCACCATTTACTTGCCTACAAATATAATATTTAAAAACATTTATAGAGGTGAAAAACCGAAATGGTGAAGGTATTATTTTTTGGTGATCCGGGTATTGATGATTCTTTGGCAATTATGTACGGTTTGCTGCATCCAGAAATTGAAATCGTAGGAATCGTAACAGGTTATGGAAACGTGAAACAGGAACAAGCTACTCAAAATGCATCGTACCTTCTTGATCTAGCCAAAAAACAAGATATTCCAATTATTGCAGGTGCGAAAGGTCCTTTATCGGGTGAATTTACCCCTTTTTATCCCGAAATACATGGTGAGGAAGGACTAGGCCCAATTCGCCCACCTGATACAATTAAAGGTGAATTGTTAAACTTTGATGAAGTGTTTAAGATTATTGATCGTTATGAGGGTGAATTAATCATTGTGGATGTCGGCAGGTCAACTTCGTTAGCGTTGGCGTTTATACTCGGTGGAGATCAGATGGAGAAAGTAAAGGCCTTCTATTTAATGGGTGGTGCGTTTTTAGTACCTGGTAATGTGACCGCGTATGCAGAGGCGAATTTTCACGGAGACCCGATTGCTTCAAAATTAGTGATTGAAAAAGGGAAAAATGTTAGGATTTTTCCACTTAACGTGACCCAACATGCTTTATTGACGCCTGCTGTAGTTGATTATATAACACAAAGAACGTTCAATTCGATGACTCCTTTAGTAAAACCTATTTTTGACTATTATTTTGAGGCATATAAAAAGCTAGTCCCAGGCATAAAAGGAACGCCTTTGCATGATGTTGTGGCAATGAGCGGAATTGTTAATCCTTCCTTCTTTAAATATCTAGAAAGGAGTGTCACTGTTCAATTATATGGCGAGTCTAAAGGAGAGAGTATTGCCGATTTTCGTCCTAAACCAGAAGAAGAACCAGTAGAATCATTAGATCGAATTGCTGTTCAAATTAATTATGACAAGTTTATTAAAGACTTTATGAAGATTATGACGATGACATCTCCCACATCGAAACTAGAGTAGACTCTCATACTAATTGAGAATAGCACCATGGCGCATGAAAATGTGTTATTGTTTCTTTTTACATTTTAGAGTGTTGAATCCTTAGTATATTTGACGTGTTAACCGAAGAGGAAGGACCGAGACTCCTGCGGGAGATGCGCTGGACTGGAGACCCAACAGGCGAAGCCGAGGAGGCTCCAGGAGCGCCCCGCGGAAAGCGAGGTTCCTGCAACGAAGGTTAACACCCCACATACAGCGTCGTATTTTCAGGGTAGCCATTTAAGAGTAGGTATTACAACATAGTTCGAAATATTGAGTAAAGATCACATACTCCTTGTTGATAAGGATTATCCTAGTTAGAATGTAATAGTTAGAAAATTTTGTAAATTCGTAAAATGTACCCAAGCTTTATACTTGCATTGTGTCATATAATGTATGTAATAAGCTTGGACTTTTTATTTTCGGCTTAGATGATGAAAGGAGAATTTAAGTTTAAGGGTGTGGATATTATGTGGTGGAATCTAATTGTTGCTACTGTGATTGGCGGCTTCATGGGATTTCTCGGACATGCCAAAAAGCAAGGTCGAATTGAAAAGCCGCGATTTACGAAAAAGTTTATTTATTTAGGAGTATTTGAAGAAATGATTATGGGAGTGATGGCTGCACTTCTAATCGTCGTCTCAACGGAAACGGAGTCACTTTTTCGAGTTATTTTTCTATCGATTTTAGCAGGTTATGCTGGAGAATCTGTTATGAGGAAATTTGAGATCGGAAAAAGTGAACCTGCCATTGAAAAGGAAAGTAAGAATGACGTTCATCATGAGGAAAAGGGTGAAAGTAGAAAATGACGGTAACAGGTATTAATTGAAATGGGCTCTTACAGGGATTAAACCAACTGTAATGGGCCTATTTTTTATACATGAAAAAGCTAACCGCTTTCAAAGAAAAATAAAGTGAACGTGTCCATACTGTTTTTTCTTACCGTGACGGCTCCCCAAAAGGCGACGTTTCTTACTATTATTTTTTACTAGTTATTTCTATTCAATATGTTGTGCTATTATCATAATGGGAAAAGTGATATAATTGTTTAGATGTAGAATGAAATGGAGGATTTATCTTACATGATTACAGTTACGAATGTTAGTTTGCGATTTGCAGATCGTAAATTATTTGAAGATGTTAATATAAAGTTTACACCTGGCAATTGCTACGGATTAATTGGCGCTAATGGAGCAGGGAAATCGACGTTCCTTAAAATATTATCTGGAGAATTAGAACCACAATCAGGAGATGTCCACATGACTCCCGGTGAACGTCTTGCTGTGTTAAAGCAAAACCACTTTGAGTATGAAGAGCATGAAGTTCTGAAGGTTGTTATTATGGGACATGCAAGATTGTACGAAGTGATGCAGGAAAAAGATGCAATTTACATGAAAGCTGATTTCACAGATGAAGATGGCATGAAAGCTGCTGAGCTAGAAGGTGAATTCGCTGAATTAAATGGTTGGGAAGCTGAATCTGAAGCTGCGATTTTATTAAAAGGTCTTGGAATTACTGAAGATCTTCACTATAAAAAAATGGCAGATTTATCTGGTGGAGAAAAAGTAAAGGTGCTTTTAGCCCAAGCTTTATTTGGTAAACCCGATGTTCTATTACTAGATGAGCCTACGAACCACTTAGACATTAAAGCAATTCAGTGGTTAGAAGAGTTTTTAATTAACTTTGAAAATACTGTTATTGTTGTTTCCCATGATCGTCACTTCTTAAATAAAGTATGTACGCATATGGCTGATTTGGACTTTGGAAAAATCCAAATATATGTTGGTAACTATGATTTTTGGTATGAATCAAGTCAATTAGCACTGAAGCTTAATCAAGAAGCAAACAAGAAAAAAGAAGAGAAGATTAAAGAGTTACAAAACTTTATTGCAAGATTTAGTGCGAATGCATCGAAATCGAAGCAAGCAACTTCTCGTAAAAAATTATTAGATAAAATTAGCTTGGATGATATTCGACCATCTTCAAGACGTTATCCGTTTGTTGGTTTTACACCAGAGCGTGAGATTGGAAATGACTTACTTCGAGTAGAAGGAATATCAAAGACAATTGATGGTGTGAAAGTGCTTGATAATGTTAGCTTTATTATGAACAAAGGTGATAAAGTTGCACTTGTAGGTCGTAATGAAATTGCAAATACAGCACTATTTAAAATATTAATGGGTGAAATGGAAGCAGATAGTGGCACATATAAATGGGGTGTTACCACTTCGCAAGCCTACTTCCCAAGAGATAACTCAAAATACTTTGAGAACAGTGACGTGAATTTAGTGGATTGGTTACGTCAATTTTCACCAAATGATCAAAGTGAAAGCTTCCTTCGTGGATTCCTTGGTAGAATGTTGTTCTCAGGTGAAGAAGTGTTAAAGAAGGCAAGTGTTTTATCAGGTGGAGAGAAAGTACGTTGTATGCTTTCTAAAATGATGTTAAGCGGTTCAAATGTCCTTGTATTAGATGATCCAACGAACCACTTAGACTTAGAATCAATTACTGCACTAAATAACGGATTAATTGCATTCAAAGGTGCAATGTTATTTACATCACATGACCATCAGTTCGTTGAAACAATTGCAAATCGTATTATAGAAATTACACCAAATGGTGTTGTTGATAAGCAAATGTCGTATGACGAATACCTTGAAAACAATGAACTACAAAAACAAGTTGAAAGCATGTATGCTTAAATAATAGGTGAAGAGAAGACCATAACTCAAGATTGAGTTGTGGTCTTTCTTTATTTGGTAGGCTTCCATGCAAATAATAAATATAAAAGAAAAATTTTAGAAAAAACATCATAATTTCTTGGTTGTTTTTTTGTGAATTTTTAAAAAATTAAAGGATTATTTTGTAACAAAATTACTAGTTTGGTATAGTAGTATTAGTTACTTGAAAAAATAGTAGGGTGAGGCTGATAGTTTGTACAAGGATATACTGCTGAATTTTCTAATCATTTTAACTCCTATACTAGCTTTTCAGCTAGTCATTCGAAATCAATTATTGTGGTTACGGAAAAGTAGAAATTGGCTGTTTGGACTATTTTGTGGGTTTGCATCGATTTTATGTATGGTTTTTCCTATTGTTTCAGGAAATCAATTTTTATGGGATCTTAGGTGGATACCATTTGTTTTAGCGATTATATATGGAGGAGCAACTAGTGGAAGTATTGCATTTATTCTTCTAGTCACGTATCGTTTTTCTATAAATATTGGTTTGTCTTCTTTCATCGTTTTAATAGACGCAATGATAATTTTATCAATTGGCTTATTTGTAGTTAAGAGGTTTCAATTGCATTCATCATTGAAGAAAATTCTCTATTCAATAGTAGGTTCTTTATTTTTATATCTATTTATTACGTCCTCAATATGGTTTCATTTCTATCTTAAAAATGACGTATCTTTTTTATATATTGTTCCCAGTTCCTTGTACATCTTAATTGGCTTATCGTACATCTTATCTATGGTTTTATCAGTGTATTTTATTGAGAATACGTTGGAAAATGCTAGAATTCGTGAGGAATATCATAAGGCCGAAAAACTAAGTATGGTGAGTGAATTAGCTGCTTCGATTGCTCATGAAGTAAGGAACCCACTTACAGTCGTTCGTGGATTCATTCAATTAGTTAAAGGTGAATTAGCAGCGTCAAATAAACAACTATTAACAACAGCAATTGATGAGTTGGATCGTGCGGAGACAATTATTAGCGATTATTTAAATTTTGCAAAACCAAAAGATGATATTCAAGAGAAAATACATATTAGCCAGGAGCTCGTTCAAGTAATAGATTTAATTCAATCCTATGCAAATCTTCATGGAGTTGAATGTAAAACTTCAATCGAAGAGGATCTATTTATTGCTGGAGATCGAGTGAAGTTTAAACAAATAGTGCTGAATTTAATCAAAAATTCGATTGAAGCAACAAATAGTGGGGGAGAAATTCAAGTTGTAGCTATCCTAAACAAGAATCAAGTTAAGATAACGATTAAAGATAATGGAGTTGGAATGACTAAGGAAGAAATCAACAAACTTGGTCAAAGTTATTATTCTACGAAGGAAAAAGGAACAGGGCTTGGAGTCGTTGTCACTTTTCAATTGGTTAAATCGATGTTAGGAAAAATGAATTTTGAAAGTGAGCAAGGAAAAGGCACAATTACGACGGTCACGTTTCCTTCAGCGGTTTAATTATAGAGCTAATAAAACCATTTTGAAATTTAAGATGGTTTTTTTATTTTGTTAATTTGTCATTATGTATGATAAATCTGCATAAGCTATAGAGTTTTGAGGATAAATGATAAAAATTATGAAGGATGAATAGATTGATGTTAAAATAGGCTTTTCCTAATGAAACATTTGAATATTCTTTTCGTCTATAGAGTTGGGTGATGAAAATGGAAATGGTAAAAAATTGTTTGATCGTGTTTGTATTTGGTTTTTTAATCGTTGGAATGATCTTCGTTGGGGTTAGTTTGGCAGAGGCAAAGGGAAAGAATGATTCGAAAATGAATAAGGTTCTTTCTTTTGAAGTGGAACGTAACATTCATATATAGATCAAAATGAAAGCCGATTGCATAGTGTAATCAGCTTTTTCCTATTAATAGAGTTAGTTTGATTTGTTCATAGTATCGATAAGATGTTCTATAACTGAGATATCATGTGTGACGAGGTATACGGGGAGAAGGGCAAGGATGATAATGATTGTGAGATTAGGGATGAAGAGACGTTTTAGTTGTTTTACCATAGAGGCACCCCCTTTGTTGTACATATAATTTCTACTATCCTATTCGAACGGTAGGTGGGTGTTTGGACTATTATGCAATAATATAAAAAGGAGATCCAAATTGGATCTCCTTTTGTAGGAATCAGCTTACTTTTGTTGATTCCCAAGTTGTTGTTCCCCTAAAGCAACGAGACGTTTTGTCATCTCACCGCCAACGGAACCATTTGCTCGAGCGGTCGTTTCTGCACCAAGTTGAACTCCAAACTCGTTGGCAATTTCCTCTTTCATGTTGTCTAGAGCATTCGAAGCACCAGGAACCAAAAGTTTGTTTCTTGCCATGATACATCACTCCCGACGATTATTGAGTAACGTGTAGGTTACTCATTTTTAAGATAGGCAATAGATGGTTTATTCATACTAGGAAATATTACACATATGAAGCTTCTTCAATTTTTTCCATTTCGTCCTTCATCCATGTTCTATTAAGTTCTTCACCAATAAATACTAACGTCATTGGTGGGTTTAACATTTCCTCCATATACAGAGGTGTTCCGTAAGAATATTGAAACAAGTATGTTGTTTTTGAATGAGTGAATCTTAAATATCCTTTAATGCGAAAAATGGTATCCGGCATATTTCGCAACCAATTTTCAAACGTATCTAAATCAAGCGGTTTTGAGAATTCATGTACGTAAGTTTTTAAATGTAAGTCATGTTGTACATGTGATTTTTCATGAGAATCCTTTGGATTTCGTGTTGTTACTTTTAAGTCTTTTAACTGTACGTTAGCAAATGTTGTTAGTAATGCTTTTGCTTTTGAATTTACTGACTGTATATCAAAAACGATACTTGCTTGCTGAGATTCCGTTAGAGTATCTACTTTATTGATTAAAAGGACATCAGCATGTCGAACTTGTTCTTGTATTAATGATTGCATTTGGATCGTTAGTTTTGAACGATCCTGCCAGCGGTTTGCGTCAATTATTGTCACAATCGATTGCACATCTATTTTGTTTGCGAATATTGGAGACATACATGCATCTAACACTTCAATAGGATGTGCAACCCCTGTCGTTTCAATATAAATCGCATCTAACTGATGTTCCACTAGTAGTCCTTGCAGCTGTGCTTCAAACTGACCTGAAATGGTACAGCAAACACAGCCGTTTAGTAGTTCTTTTAAAGGTGTGTCTTTGTTTACGGCATCTGAGTCAATGGATTTTTCTCCTAACTCATTCATCACAACCGCGATTTTACGCCCTCGTTCTTTTTCTTGTTTAAGGATGTTTTGAAGCAGTGTTGTTTTCCCACTACCTAAAAATCCAGATAAGATATACACTTCAACTTTCTTCATTGCTTTAGCTCCTCTAAACAGTTCTGTACCTATATTAGCTTACTTAAGAGACGGGCGTCAAACTAGACAGCACCTCCACCTCCAGCAGCACCACCATTGGCACTACGACGTTTATTAATTGCGTTTACTCCCATTACGACTAGGATTAATTCTGTTGTTGTTAAAGTGTCAGAGTGATTTTTTAATTGATAAGCTGGAGAGCTAAAGAAACTACTTACTTTTTCAAAATGTGCAACCTCGTTTTGGTGTAGATCGAAAATACGATATTCTCTTGAGAATGCTTCAGACTCGATTAAGTATTCTTCGCCATCTTGTGTATAATAGGCAAATCGTTTTGTGAAAAAGGAAAATTTCGTTTTTACATAGCCTAGTTCGTTTTCATTTGTGTCTGTTATATACCATTTGTTGGAGAAGAAAGGAAAGCTACCTGATAGCATCTTTGATTGTTCTTTGTCTAGAATATCAACACTAGATGAGAAGGCGCTTTTTAAATCAAGATAGCCAACAATTTCTTTTTGTTCGTTAAAGATTTCGGTCATTCCAGATGAGAAAAAGTTATCTGAAAAATACAGGGTTGATTGATTCATATGATCCGCTCCTTAATAGTGATGTCGTTTTATATACGATTTTGAATAAGGAAAAGTTTCGTCTATTTTGTAAAAAAAGTCAGTTTATTGAGATAATTCATTTGACAATTAAGTGGATTGTGGGTAAACATTTATAGAATAGATAGAGAATTTGTGATGGAAGGATGAAGTTTATGCATCATGTGTTTATCGATGGTTCACTTCGTAAAGGGGAAGTGAATCACCATTTGATAGAGGATGGGAAAAGAATTGCAGAGCAGGCTTGGACAAACGGCACTCTTTATGATTCTGGAGATGGATACCCTGCAATGACGATTGAAAATCAAGAAGATGTTGTGTATGGAGAACTGTATTTGTTAACAAATGATCAGTTGGATGAAATTGAATATTATCTAAATGATATTGAAGCAACGATTTATGAGCGAATAGAGCAAGAAGTGAAAACCGACACAGGTGTGTTTATGGCATATATGTATGTAACTACTGAGGAAAATGTAGGATCAATGGAAAAGATTCCTTCTGGAGATTGGAAATGCCACACTGTGTTAATGAAGGAAAAACAGCTTTATTTTGCATATGGATCATGCATGGATGACGATCGTTTTAGGAAGGCAAGTGTGGATCATTTATTTTTGGACCTTGTTGGACGAGGTGTGGTCAAAGGCTATTCGTTACGCTTTACGTTTCATGCACCTGATGGAGGCCGAGCGGACATGGTTGAAGATGGTGGTGTGATTGAAGGAAAGGTTTATCAGATTAATCAAGAAGCGTTGTTATATTTACTTGACCGTGAGGGTGTTGAGACAAAGTGGTACCGTCCAGCATTTGTTGATGTAGAGGTTAATGGTATGCTGCATCGCGATATGTTAACGTTTTTAGTGATTGATAAAAAAGAAGAGTTAGGTCCACCTATCCATTATGCGACTGAGATAGTTCGAGGTGGGTCAGGGTGTTTAAGTGATGATTATGTTTCAAAAGTAGTGCGTGATCTTCAAGATCGATTTGGATTAGAAATGTAGGTTTTATTTGGTAGATTTTGTTGGTAGGTCATCTTTTTGAAAGTGGATGAGATTGTAGAAAAGTTAATGATTCTGTCGATTTTTGCCTAGAGGAATTTCTTGTCAACATTTTTAATATTTGATATGATAATTACAGTTATTTTTGTTCGGTAATATTGTTTAAATGAACAATTATTAAGAGCAAGAATAGTAATATTATAGTGTGTCATGTGTCACGCACAACAGGAGGAAGAAAGTTATGTTAGAAGGAAAAGTAAAATGGTTTAACGCAGAAAAAGGTTTCGGTTTCATCGAAGTTGACGGCCAAGACGATGTATTCGTACATTTCTCAGCTATCCAAGGCGAAGGCTTCAAAACTTTAGAAGAAGGCCAAGCTGTTACATTTGAAATCGTTGAAGGCGCTCGTGGACCACAAGCTGCTAACGTTCAAAAGTAATGGATTTAGAGACTCCCAGTTTTTGGGGGTCTTTTTTTGTTGGGGTAGTTTAGTTGGGGGGGTAGTTTGTGAAAATTGATAGAAAAAAAGAAATAACGAATGAATGAAGTAGTAACTGAACAAATTGGGATTAATTCGAAAGAAAAGACTATGTAGTGATAGGAATAAAATTTGTAAAAAAATGTAATTGATAGAATAAATTTTTTATTCGTATGAAAAAATTTAAAAATTGTGCGAAAAAAATTTAAAAGTGTGCGATAAATTTTTAAAAGTGATTGAATTAAAGTTAGGAGAGAAAATTTGATAAACATAACTAGCTCATTTTGATTCCATTTTGTTAAAAAAGAGTAGTATACTAGCATTTTTTATAATTTAGACAAACTTTTAAAAACTATTTAGGAGGATTCTATATTAAAAAGAAGAATTTTTTTAAAAAAGAAAAAAGGAGTGATGTTTTTTGATTGTAAAAAGTAGAGAAATGCCTAATAAGATTAAAAAAATTGAAGCTTTATTAAAAAGGTTACCACCTCATCATGAAAAGAGACCAATCCTTGAAGAGCATTTGGTTAAAAGTATAGCTGGGTATCGTGGTGAAAAAAGTCTGGATTATTATTTGCAATTCCTAGAGAAGGAAACGTTCTCCATTTTCCAAGATCTCCGCCTTAAAGATAAGAATTTCTTTCAAATCGATACTCTCATCATTTCACCACATTTTATTGTTATTTTAGAAGTGAAAAATATCGCGGGTACACTATTCTTTGACCAATCCTTTAATCAATTTATTCGTTATAACAATGAAAAAGAAGAGGTACTTCCTAATCCAATATTACAGGTTAGTCGTCAAGAACTACAATTTGTAAATTGGCTCAAAGTAAACAAATTACCTCAAGTACCAGTCGAATCATTTGTCGTATTCGCAAATCCATATTCACAACTAAAAACCAACGCAATTGATTCAGAAATCTATAGGAAGGTATCTCATTGTGAGAACATCATTTCAAAGATTAGCTTTTTAGAAAAAACATTCAAGAAAGTATTTTTAGAGAAGAAAGATACAAAGAAATTGACAAAGTTACTTTTGAAGAATAATAAAGTACAAGAATATAATATTTTTAATGAATTTAGTATAGGTATAGATGAGGTTCAAAAGGGAGTTCAGTGTCCTGGATGTTCAGCTATTCCAATGAATAGAGAATGGAAAGTTTGGAAATGTTCTTTTTGTGGACATAGTTCAACGGATGCACATTTAGAATCTTTACAAGATTATTTTTTGCTTTTTCAACCTACTATTACAAATAAACAATTTCGTGATTTCTTCTTTATTAAATCTAGTGTTACGGCAAACAGATTACTAACTTCAGCTGGATTGGAATGTAAAGGTAAAACGAAAGATCGGAAGTATTTCAACTCTTCTCAAATATAAAAAACCCACCACTCCCGCAGCAGGTTTCACCTTCTACTTCATTTCCTCATAATCTTCCCGTGTCATTCCATAGTAAGTTAAGTCCATGTATTCTTCCCACTTTTTAACGTGTTGCTTGAAAGTGCCTTCATGCTTCATGCCGATTTTCTCCATGACTCTCCATGAACCAGGGTTGGTCGTGAACGCCGCGGCATAGACTTTGTTCAAGTGAAGTTCTTCAAAACAATAGGATACTAGCTTTTGAGCAGCTTCTGATGCGTAGCCTTTTCCCCAATGAGGTTTCCCAATCCAATAGTTTAACTCAGCGCGATCAAAAACTTTACGAAGGTTAAGTCCCATTACACCGATTAGTAAGTTTGTTTCTTTATTTATAATGCCGTACATTACTGCTTTTCCTAACTTGTTCTGCTCTTCAACTTGTTGTAGCCATGTTAAAGCGCCACCTTTAGGGTAGGGGTGAGGGATAGATAATGTAGTTTTGGCAATTTCGTAGTCTGAAGCTAGTTCTTCAATAATTGGTGCATCTTCTTTTATAAGCGACCGAATGATTAATCTTTCAGTTGTAAGCATGTTGGTTTCCCCCTTTTCTTTTCCATATTATACCTTCTTAATAGAAGGGGGGTAAGCAAATTTTTTCGACAAAAAGGGTAGAATCGTTCTGATTCTACCACTAATTTTTGTGTGAACTATTTTTTTACCATCCAAGCAGGTTTACCGAAACCTTTGAAATCTGAGTCAATTGTTTGTTCAAATTCAGGTGACTCAATGACTTCTTTCAAGTCTTTTGCTAATTGTGTGTCTAAGTCTTTTGTGTTCATTACAACACGGTTTCTATAGTCATCTGGCATGTTTTCAAGAACAAGAGCGTCTAGTAAATCCATTTTTGCTGCTAGAGCAAAGTTTCCTGGAACTGCTGATAGGTCAACGCTTTCTACTGCACGAGGCAGTTGAGCTGCTTCTATAGGTTTGAATTGCAAGTTTTTTACGTTCTCTTGGACATCTTTTTCAGATACAGTTAATGGGTTTACGGAAGGGTCTAATGTGATTAGTCCTGCTTCTTGCAAAATTAAAAGTGCACGTGCAGCATTTGTTGGATCATTCGGAATGGCTATTGCGCTACCTTCGCTTATTTCATCAAGAGAAGAGAATGTATTAGAATAAATGCCCATCGGTGCAGTAGGAACAATGATCACTTCAGAGAGTTCTAGTTTATGTTCTTCAGCAAATTTATCCATGTAGATTTTGTGTTGGAATAGGTTTGCGTCTAAATCACCCTTTGAAAGTGCGAGATTTGGTTGAATGTAGTCACTAAATTCAACAACTTTTACAGTGTATCCTTTCTTCTCTAAAAGAGGTTTTATTGCTTTATTCACCATGTCACTGTATGGACCAGCGGTTGCTCCTATTGTTACATTTTTAGTGTTTTCTGTAGATGTTTTGTCACTAGTTCCACATGCTGCTAATAGAGTAAAAGTTAATAAAAATAACACAGAAAGTAATAATTTTTTCATTTTGTTCCCTCCTAAATTATGAACGTTTGTCAACGATTTTTGAGATGCGATCTCCAAAAAATTGAATTAATTGTACTAAGCAAATTAAGATGACAATGGTTGTAATCATGACGGTGTTGTCGTATCTGTAATACCCAAAGCGAATGGCAAGGTCACCAACACCACCGCCACCTACAATTCCTGCCATGGCTGAATATGCGATTAAACTAATAATGGTTATGGTAATACCTTGAATAATGCCAGGTCGTGCTTCGGGTAATAACACTTCTTTAATAATCAACCAAGGTGAAGCACCTATTGCTACTGCTGCCTCAATCACCCCCTTATCAATTTCTCGTAATGCAGTTTCTACGATTCTTGCAAAGAAAGGAATTGCAGCAACGGAGAGAGAAACAGATGCTGCCGTTGGGCCAATTGTTGTACCAGTAATCAAGTTTGTTAAAGGAATTAAAGCTACGAGTAAGATGATAAAAGGAATCGACCTAACCATATTGACAACAAATCCTACACTCGTTTTTACCCAGTGGTTTTCTAAAAATAGGCCTTTATCTGTTACAAATAGAAGAATACCTAATGGTAACCCGGCTAAAATGGCAACGATGATTGAAATTGTCACCATATAGATTGTTTCAAAGAAGGCTTTGTTTAGTTCTGGAAGTAATTCAATGATTGTTTCAAGCAACATCATGTAACACCTCCAAAATCTCGGTACGTGAATGAATAAATTCTATGGCTTTTGCTACTTCACTTTCATCTCCAAGTAATTCCATAATAAAGATTCCTAGTGGAGTTTCTTTGATGTACTCAATTTTTCCATGAAGAATATTTCCTTTTACATGAAAGCGCTGAAATACATCTGAAATGACGGATTCTGTTGCCATGGAACCTTTAAATTGAATTTTGATTAATGTTCCCTGTCTTTGTTCAACTAAATAATTAGGTAAATCAAATTGCAGGATACTTTTAATAAATAATTTTGTAAGTGGCTGCCTAGGATTTGAAAAGATATCATAAACGGGTCCTTCTTCAATGATTTTTCCTTCTTGCATAATGGCCACCTTGTCGCACACTTCTTTTACAACTTCCATTTCATGAGTAATTAAGACAATGGTTAAATCTAGTTCTCTGTTAATCTTTTTTAGAAGATCTAAAATTGATTTTGTTGTGCTTGGATCTAAGGCAGATGTTGCTTCATCGCAAAGCAATACATGTGGATCATTTGCAAGAGCTCTTGCAATACCAACACGCTGCTTTTGACCACCACTTAATTGGGCAGGATAGGCATTCAATTTTTCACTTAATCCGACTAACTCTAAAAGTGTTGCTACCTTTTTGGGTATGACTTCCTTTGATTTTCCAGCCGCTTTTAAGGCAAGAGCGACATTCTCAAATACCGTTTTTGAACTTACTAGGTGAAAATGTTGAAAAATCATCCCGATTTTTAATCTCGCTTTACGTAATTGTTTTTCACTTAATGAGGTAAGGTTTGTTTCATCAATGAAGATCTCACCTGATGTGGGACGCTCTAATAAATTTAAACACCGTAATAGTGTACTTTTTCCCGCACCGCTGTAGCCGACAATTCCGTATATCTCCCCCTTGTCAATTGTGATCGAAACGTCATTTACACCAATAACGTCGTTTGGATAAACTTTTACTAAATTTTTCACTTTAATCACGGACATACCTCCAATTTCTATGTTTCGTTACTACTGAGAAGTAGTGAAGCGTTAAAACAAAAAAATACCTCTTTCATTTGAAAGAGGCATCGTTTATCTATGTAAGCGACTTATCTTTCAGAATGAATACATTCTGTAGGAAGTGGCACCTTTCCATAGTGGGAATGGAGGTTGCCGGACGTCATAGGGCCTAATCCCTCAGTCTCTCTTGATAAGTTATATGAAGTTTTGTTTCGCTACTAGAAATAATAAATCCAAGTAATTCCAATGTCAATCATCTTTTTTAAAAAAAGTAATAAGTTAGCGCTTACATGCTTGCTGGGTTTGGGAATTTTTTTTTGCCCTTCATTTTTATAGCGTTACGTGCACGTTTAATAGTATTCTAGTAAGAAATGAAATGCGTATAGAGGTGAGTGTAGTGAAAATTACCGCTGAGTTAGCCAATCCAATTATTCATAAGCTAAAAGGACTATTAGAATATAATATGAATGTAATGGACGCAGAAGGAATTATTGTGGCAAGTAGTGATGAATCAAGGGTTCACCAAGTTCATAAGGGAGCCATGCAGGTCATAAAAACCCAAAAAGAAATTGTTATAAGTCCGGATGATGTGAAAAACTATCACGGTACAAAGCCAGGTGTGAATTTGCCTATTGAATTCTTAGGGGAAATGATTGGAGTTGTTGGTGTTACTGGAAATCCGAAGGAATTATATAAATTTACACAGGTTATTAAAGTGACCGTTGAAACGATGCTTCAACAGATGTATATGATGAATCAAGTGCAATATCAAACGAAGTTGATGGAAAATTGGATTATAGAGCTCATTCATCCTGATGGCTTTAATCGTGAGCGACTAGAGTCGAACGCTAAGCATATTTTTCAATGGAATGTAAATAAGCAGGAGGTATTTGTTTTACTTCTTCAAGTAAAAGAGTTTCAATCAACAAGTCATATGCTAGAGATAAATGAGAAAAAGCAACAAATGATGTCTGATATTAGAAGAATAGTGGAAGAAGTTTCATTTAGTGCGTATGTGGAGGATGGCTACTATCTTTTCGGCATCAACAGAAAGGGAAGAAGTGAAAGGGTCATTGGAGAGGTGATTGAGAAGTATCTTACTTCAAGTGGTTATTCATTCCAAATAGGTATTGGAAATATTTATACCGGAGTTGAAGGGTATCGAAAATCTTATTTTGAAGGAAAGCAAAGTATCTCGCTTTTGGAGAGATTATCTTTGCCTTACAAGGTGGTTCATATTGGGGATTTAGGGGTTTACTCCTTATTGGATTATATACCTTCAACTGTTCAAAAGGAGTTTGTAGAAAAGTATTACTCAAATGAAAGAAAATTAGGTGAAGAACTTCGAACAACGTTAGAGGTTTTCTTTGAATCTGAATTAAGCATGAAAAAGTCAGCAGAAAAATTACATATCCATCGCAATACATTAATGTATCGTTTAGATCAAATTGAGAATGAACTTGGACTAGATCCACGTAAATTTTCTGACGCAATAAAATTAAAGTTAATCTTATTATTTGAAAAATTAACCGGTTAGTCATTGTGCATTTGCACAAAAAAGTAGTATGAATTTTATATAATATTCTGTTAAAAATCCAATGCTTTTTACTATATGGGTGTTGTTTAATAGTGATAAGCAGAAAATTAAGTAGAAAAAGGTGTCGGTAGGTATGAAGATAGTCATAGCTCCAGATTCATTTAAAGGAAGTTTAACAGCATTAGAAGCTGGTTTGACGATTCAAGAAGCCATACTAGCTGAACTACCAAATGTACATATCGATGTCATTCCTATGGCAGATGGTGGAGAAGGAACGCTTGAGACCCTTATTTTTGCAACAAAAGGAAAGCGTTTACAAATTGAGGTCACTGGGCCATTAGGGGAAAAAATTTCGACTGAATATGGCGTATTAGGAGATGGAAAAACGGTTGTGATCGAAATGGCCAATATTGCTGGGTTACCGATGGTACCGGAAGAAGAAAGAAATCCACTTCATACTACGACATATGGAATTGGAGAAACCATTCTTAAAGCGACTGAATTGGGACATCGAAGGTTTATTATTGGCCTAGGTGGCAGTGCAACAAACGATGGTGGACTTGGAATGCTCCAAGCGTTAGGTGTTAAATTTCTCGATCGTAATGGGACATTAGTTGGATGTTATGGTTCTGATGTTCAAAAAGTGGCTAATGTGGATTTTTCTAGCATAAATCCAGTTATTTCAGAATGTAGCTTTATCATTGCAAGTGATGTAAATAATCCTCTATGTGGAAAAACGGGAGCATCACATGTTTTCGGTCCACAAAAGGGGGCATCTATTCAAGTAGTGGAGGCGCTTGATACAGCATTAAGTTCCTACGCAACCGTTATTGAGAAGGAATTAGGTAAATCGTATCAGCACATTACTGGTGCTGGGGCTGCGGGTGGTTTAGGATTTGCCTTCTTACTACTAGGTGGTGAGATGAAGGTCGGATCTGAGATAGTGGCTGATGCTACTAGATTAAAAGAGAAGATCAAGAATGCAGATTGGGTGATTACAGGGGAAGGGCAAAGTGACTTTCAAACGTTGTTTGGTAAAGTTCCTGCCTTTATTGCCAATCTAGCAAGAGAAAATCGTTCAAAAACGGTATTAGTTTCTGGAGGATTAGGTGAAGGTTCAGAGAAACTATTCGATTTGTTTGATTGCTGTTTTTCCATTATGAATCGACCAATGACGGTTGAGGATGCAATGGCAAATGCAAAACAGCTTTTATATCAGCAAGCTAGAAACATCGCTAGATTTATTAGGATTACACAAAATTAGATAAGAGAAGGGATGAGGAGAAATGAGTGGGTTGTATTTAGGATTTATTATTATCATTGGAGTAGCATTTATTGTCTTTTCTACAGCAAAGCTAAAGTTACATCCATTTTTATCACTTCTTCTTGCAGCATTTGGTGTTGGTCTTTTAGCTGGACTGCCATTAAATACTGTAGTAGAGGCGGTTAACGGAGGTTTTGGCGGTCTGATGGGTTACATCGGAATCGTCATTGTAGCTGGTACCATCATAGGAACCGTACTTGAAAGATCTGGAGCAGCGTTAAGAATGGCTGAAGTTGTTTTACGCTTAGTTGGAGAGAAGCGTCCACAGTTGGCGATGTCTCTTATTGGTGCCATTGTGAGTATTCCGGTATTTTGTGATTCTGGTTATGTTATTTTATCAAGTTTAAAGAAAGCGCTTGCTAAACGTGCAAAGGTTGCGTTAGCATCGATGGCAGTTGCATTGTCTACAGGACTTTATGCAACACATACACTTGTTCCACCAACTCCTGGGCCAATTGCCGCAGCAGGGAATATCGGTGCAACGGATTATTTAGGAACCATTATATTAATTGGGTTATTAGTTGCGATTCCTACCGTTTTAGTTGGTTATTTATGGGCTGTAAAAGTTGCAAGTAAAATCAAAATTGAAGGCGAAGAAACGTTGAGCCTTGATTATGATGAAATTGTAAAAGGGTTTGGAGCGTTACCATCAACAGTTAAATCATTTGCTCCAATTGTGCTTCCAATCTTATTAATTGGGCTTGGATCCGTTGTTAAGTTCTTTGCTTGGTCTGGAAAATTTGCAGAAGTACTTGTTTTTCTAGGTTCACCAGTTGTAGCCTTATTAATCGGTGTTCTTGTATCATTTACGCTGATGCCTAAGTTAAATGAGGAAACATTAACTGGTTGGGTTGGTGATGGAATAAAGGATGCTGCTACTATTTTATTAATTACGGGTGCTGGTGGCGCATTTGGTTCTGTTATTAAAGCAACTCCTGTTGCTGATCTTATTCAAGGGATAGCTGATGGAGGATTACTAAATGGAGCACTTGTTCTTCTCATTCCATTTATCGTAGCTGCTGCACTTAAAACGGCACAAGGCTCTTCTACTGCTGCATTAGTGGTAACATCAACGTTAATTGCACCTCTACTTCCTGAGATGGGAATTGAAGGGGCAATTCCACTAGCGCTTGTTGTTATGGCAGTTGGAGCAGGTGCAATGGCTGTCAGTCATGTGAATGATAGTTACTTCTGGGTTGTGACGCAATTTAGCGGAATGAAAGTAACGGATGCTTACAAAGCTCAGACTTTAGCAACGTTAGTTCAAGGTTTAACAGCGATCGTATTTACAATGATATTATGGGTTTTACTCGTTTAAAATGAAACTAGTTTGATAGTTAGATAGTCCCTGCTTAGGTGGGGGCTATTTTTTAATGGATTAAACCCAGCCCCATATGTATGTAAAGTTGAGGAAGTTTGGTATAATATAAGTAGATAGATTTGTAAACGAACGTAAAAGCATGGAGGTGGTTATGATAAACAATTCAAAGGTAGATTCATTTGTAGATTTGAAGCGGAAAATATACCTTGTTTCACTTCCAATTGTTGCAATAGCTGCTTTTTTTGCAGTACTACTAGAATATTTGAGTGAAGAAAAAGACCTTGTGAATTCAATTACCATGCCTACTCTGTTAGTTTGGTTCATAATAGCTATCTTTTTACTGGTTGCTCGAAGGAAGTATTTTAGATTAATTGAGCTCATCACATTAATTATTGGTTCAACACTTTTTTTATTAAAGTTTTTTATTGTTGTGAATATAGAATTTGGGACGGACGGTTTATACGATTTGGGTGAAACCTTCTACTGGTTGCCCATGTATTTTATCTTTATTTTCTTCTCTACGAGAGGAAAAAGAGCATTGACCATTTCTCTTTCATTTTTAGGTTTAAACATTCTTTTTGGAATGATTTATGTTGTGAAGAACTTTCCTATACATCCTGCAGCTTCAGATTTATTGGTTCAATTTTATTTATCTAATATTGTGTATATTGTCGCTCTATATTATTTGCAGCGGATGGTAGAAGTGTATATGAATGCGGAGGCCTATGAAAAAGCTGCAAACACTGATTTCTTGACGGAATTACCTAATCGAAGATTGATGCATTCGTTCTTGCAAAAGGAGTTAACAAAGACAGAAAGCTATCATCTCTCAGTGATCTTGTTTGATATCGATAATTTTAAAAAAATCAATGATTTGTTTGGTCATGATGTTGGTGATTCTGTATTGGTTGAGTTTTCAAATGTGGTAAGGAACACAATTGACCAATCGTGTGAATTCGGCCGTTGGGGTGGGGAAGAATTTTTAATCATTGCAAAAAGTCGAAACATAGATGCAGCAGCAGAATTAGCGAAAGAGATTCAAATTTCTGTGGACAAGCATAGATTTGCGCATGTTGGAAGTGTGACAGCAAGCTTTGGAGTATCTGCTTATAAAGAGGGAGATGTCATTCATTCCCTCCTAAAACGAGCAGATGAAGCCATGTACTACGCCAAGCAAAATGGAAAGAATCAAGTTCACGTGTGTTGAAGTAGAGAAGAGCTCTCTACTTCTTTTTTATTTGGAATGTTTTTTACATAATGATGCAAAATAATAGGGTTATTATGAAGAAGGAGGTGCAAGCAAGATGGCGAAAGATGAACTAACTCCATCAAAAGAGGTCGATCAAAAGGCGTTGTTGAATGAAAAAGTAAACAAAGCTAGACAAAACGACTTTAAAGGTGACCATGTGAGACAAACAAGTCCTACTGGGGTACCGAAACAATAGGAGAGCACACCAAAATGGTGTGTTTTTTATTTAGCCTTTTTCTGATCCTTTATTAATCGTGTTAATACGAACCAGAATAAACACAATAACAAGAGAATATATAGGAAGTTGATATAGGTATTGAAAGAATGAAATAAGTCAATAACTGTGATAAAGCTAATATAAATGCACATTGTGAGGAGTAGTTTTTTCAAAATATCACCTGACTTCGTATGTGTCATAAAAATGGAGAGTGAACATGTATCTTTTATTTGTACTCGTGTGTTGGATTATTATCGGTGTAAAGTTTATTAAAAGAGAGAATTGGAAAGCTTTTTACCCAACGATTCTTTTTTTTATCTCAGCCAACTTTTTATATAATTTTCTTTATTATCATCATACATTATGGGCATATAAGGCAAAAACTACACATCTACTTAATCATACTTTAATTGAAATAACCTTTTCACTATGTATTGTTCCAATAACAATTGCATTATATTTGCAGTTTTTTCCGAATGAAAGGTTTAGTAGGAAAATAAGATATATCCTGATTTGGGCAGTGTTTTATTGGGTGATTGAGTATGTTTTTTATAAAAAAGAGATGTTTATTTACGATAATGGATGGAGTCCTGCGTGGACGTTTGGGTTCAATCTTATGATGTTTACGATGTTAAGAGTTCACTTTAAGCGGCCGTTTATTGCGTTGTTCATTTCTGTTCCAATTATCATAGTGTTAATGTTCTTTTTTCCTGTTCCGTTAGATAAGATGAAATAGAAAAACCCCTTATAATAGGGGTTAACAGGTTAGATGTTTTTCTAGTGTCAATTCAGCCGCATCAACCGTTTGTTTTAACAGCATGGAGATTGTAACGGGTCCAACTCCACCAGGAACGGGTGTAATGGCACTTGCATTTTTTTTGCATGCTTCATAATCGACATCACCGATATTTCCTTCGTTATAACCTGCGTCTAAGACGATTGCTCCTTTTTTGATCCAATCACCTTGAACAAAGTTCGGTTTTCCTACTGCTGCGACAACGATGTCGGCTAATTTAACGATATCAGCTAGATTTTGAGTACAGGAATGACAGGTGGTTACAGTGGCATTGCGATTTAAGAGCATCATTGAAACTGGCTTCCCTAGGATTGGACTTCTCCCGATGACCACGGCGTGTTTCCCTTCGATTTCGATATCATAGTAATCTAGTATCGAAATAATCGCTGCAGGTGTGCATGATGGGTAGTTTCCAAATCCAAAGGCTGTTTGACCAAAACCTAAACTAGTAACGCCATCAACATCTTTTTCAATTGCAATTGCTTCAAATGCAGCTCTTTCATCAATTTGCGCTGGTACAGGGTGTTGAAGTAATATTCCATGGACACTTTCATCCTTATTAAGTTTTTCAATTTTCTCTAATAATTCATCTGTTGACGTTTCTTTTGGAAGGTGGATTTTTCTAGAGAGCATACCGATTTTTTCGCAAGCATTTCCTTTCATTCGAACGTATGTCGCAGATGAAGCATCATCTCCGACAAGGATTGTTGCAAGGCAAGGGGTTATTCCTTGTTTTTTAAGTGATTTTACTCGTGTTGTTAAGCTTTCCTTTACTTCTTTTGCCACTAATGCTCCATCTAGAATTAGTTGATGATCCATGTGAATACCTCCTAATAAATATAAAAAAGAGACAAGGGTATCCCCTTGCCTCTGCCCAGACGAACGGCTCTTTGGCTATGTATTACGCAGCTCCCTTGTGGTTATTTCCACAATCTCGTCAGTTACTGCGATTTAAATTAAATTTAATGACAAAATAATCATATCATGTGTATGTGATTTTTGGAACAATTTTATTGCTTGTTTTTTTGGAGTCACCTACTCCTTTTTTGATGGAAGCCTTCAGCCACCTTCAATACAAGTGATTTGCGAGCTGCCAATTTCTTGATTTAATTCATCTAAAAGATTGGCGAGTTTATTGGAGGAAACGAGCTGAATGAGTGGGACTGTAGTTGTTGTTTCGATTTGAAATTCTTGAAAAATACGATTTGTTTCTTTCCAAATATTGACGATTTCGTTTGGAGACATGTTCGATTGAATAACCAAAAATAACACTTCCTTTCTAATCTAGTTCTCTCTACATTATATAAGGAAAAGAGAAAAAATTCGAATGAATCCCTTTTGCGAACATATGTTTTTTGTTAGAATGAAGTTAACACAATAGAAATAGAGGTGCCTTTCATGAAACGTTGCTGGGATACTACTGATCCACTATATATAAAATATCATGATGAAGAGTGGGGCGTACCCGTTTATGAGGATCAAAAATTGTTTGAAATGCTTATTCTTGAGGGGGCACAAGCGGGACTAAGTTGGATTACAATCTTGAAGAAAAGAGAAAATTACCGTGAGGCTTTTGACGGTTTTGATGCAGGTAAGATTGCTACATATGATGAAAAAAAGGCGGAAGAACTTCGGATGAATCCTGGTATTGTTAGAAATCGGTTAAAGATTGCGGCGACGATTGGAAATGCAAAAGCTTTCTTGAAGGTTCAGGAAGAGTTCGGGTCATTTCGAGAGTATATTTGGCAATTTGTTGGAGGAAAGCCTATTGTTAATCATTGGAACAGTATGGAGGAAGTCCCTGTTTCTACAAAAGAAAGTGATGCGATGAGCAAGGATTTAAAAAAGCGTGGCTTTAAGTTTTGTGGTTCAACTATCTGTTATTCGTATATGCAGGCAGTTGGGATGGTAAATGATCACATTGTTGATTGTCATTGCCGGAACAATATACAAGTTGGTTAAAAATTCCTTTAAACAGATTGACATCTTGAGATAGTAACAAATATACTAAAAGTAACAAATGTTGGAAGGAATGGTAAAGCACTGATGCGTATCTAATCTTATTTTCTTACCCATTTTTCGAAAGAAAAAACGAAAAACGTGTAACCTAGAAAAATAGGATTAGTCTGCCCATTTTACCTTTATCATCTATTAGGATTAGTTTGAAAATGAATTAAGTACGTAACTTGATTTAATTTTTACTCTATTCTTTTTAGTGGTTTATTCGGCACGGCAACCTCTCTAGGTTCATACTAGGGAGGTTTTTTTCATGTGGACATTATCACTTACCTCACAATAAAAAAATTATAGAGGTGATTGTGATGACGATGATGAGGATAAGAGGTATACAAAAAAGCTTTGCAGAGAGAACCATATTACAAAAAGTAGAGTTTGATATAGTCGAAGGAGACAGAATCGGACTAGTCGGCAACAACGGTGCAGGAAAAACGACACTTGCTAATCTTATCTATGGAAAGGAAACGGCTGGTCGTGGCAGCATTGAATATTGTAAGAAGTCATTAAGGATTGGCTATTTACTTCAGTCTACCGAGTATACTGTCAATGATTTTTTAACAGTGATTGATGTAAATAACGAGGATTCACTGTATGAAAAAACGAGTTTACTTGGTTTAGACAAAGTGAAGGAGTGGGATAAGGATCGAATTGAGAATCTAAGTGGAGGAGAAAAGTTAAAATTATCATTAGCCAAGGTGTGGTCGACACAGCCAGATGTATTAATTTTGGATGAACCAACGAATCATCTAGATGCAAAAGGTATGGAGTGGTTAATCAAGGAATTAAACGAGTTTTCTGGAGCAGTTATTATAATCTCTCATGATCGTTATTTTTTAGATCAAACGGTGACTCAGATTATTGAATTAGAGGATGGTCAATCTTCTGTATACAGAGGAAACTATACATTTTACCGACAGGAAAAGAAGAAGCGAAGGTCTGCTCAGCTTCACCAATATGAGCAACAGCAAAAGTATAAAGAGCAAGTAGAACAACAAATTTCTACTTTGGACAATTGGTCTTCAAATGCTCATAAACAATCGACAAAGCAAGGAAGAGATTATGGGTTAAAAGAATTCCATCGCTCAAAAGCGAAAAAGTTAGATAAACAAGTGAAGTCAAAAATGAAACGATTACAAAATGAACTTGAAAAAAATAAAGTAGAAAAGCCGAAGGATGAGGAAAAAGTACATTTCCATTTTGAAGACAGTGGAAAAAGGGGAAAGCGAATAGTCGAAGCGAAGACGATTACAAAGTCATTTGGTGATAGAGTATTGTTTTCAAATAGCTCGTTTTATCTTAAATATGGTGAGCGTTTTGGGGTCATTGGGGACAACGGATGTGGAAAGACGACTTTTATCCGGGCTCTTGTTGGTGAGGAACATTTATCTTCAGGTGTACTTTGGAAAAGTGAATCGTTAAAGATTGGATATTTAAGTCAGGATGTTTCCGACCTATGTGAAGAAAAGACAGCTCTAGAGGTATTAGGATTAACAGAGCGAAACCAAATTAGCTATGCGCGAACGATTTTAGCAAATATCGGATTAACGGAAGCAAAAATTAAAAAGCCTATTAAAACGTTAAGTCTAGGTGAACGAACGAGGGTAAAGCTCGTTCAAATGTTGTTACATGATGTAGATTTACTTATTTTAGACGAACCTACGAACCATCTAGATTTAGCAAGTAGAGAGAGTCTTGAGCGAACACTTGAGGAATTTAAAGGAACCATTCTTGTCGTTTCGCATGATATCTATTTTTTGGAGAAAATGTGTGATAAGTTATTGGTGTTTGAAAATCAGGTGATAAAAAGAGTAGAGACAGGATTTAAAGAATTCAAAGAAAAGAAAGAAAATCCCCAATCAATGGATAAAAGGAAACTTGAAGAAGAGCTTTTACTGCTTCAAAATCAGATTAATACATTGATGGGTAAAATCTGTATGGTTAACAAGGAGAGCTCTGAATTTGAACAAATGGATGGTGAATTAACAGAGCTATTACAGCGAAAGAAGATTCTAACAAAATGGTAAGAAATGAAATGTCACTTGAAACAGATTCGTTTTTATGAACGATTTTTTTAAAAAGGACATTCTGATATATGGAAAAGAGCTAGGTTTGTTAAACCTAGCTCGCTCAATTATTAATGACCGTGTCCATGCCCATCATCTTCAGGCTGATCGGTGATTTGTTTTTGATGTCCATGATTTGTATCATGAACAAACCAATTAAGACCTAAAGTGATAGGGGATACCAATAATACAAGCATTGTGATAATAAGTGCTGCTTGTCTTTTATTTAAATGAATATTGTTTTTTAGAATAAAGCTTAACAATGATAAGACAATACCTGAAGGAATTAATATGACCGCATAGCCACCTAACTCTCCAAAATGCTGAATCCCTCCACTTACCATACCAACACCTAGTGATAGTAAAAATGAGAAGAATAAAAGTTTGATAGCTTGAGAAAAATTCATTTTCTTCTTTTCTACAAGTAATTCGTTGATAAATGATGCTGAAATGAATAAGACAGCTCCAATAAGTAAAATGATTGAATATCGTGCTGGTTCAATCGGCATATGAACGATGCCACCAGCGATTAGCCCTACTCCTAAAAAATACATGATATAGATGACATAGGGGAACCAGATTAGACTCCATGTTTTTGATAATTGTTCCATAGGGCTTTGCCTCCAAAACGTAATAGTAACACTCTAATTATAATTTCATTTTAGAAAATAACAATCATTATTTTGGGAATAAAAAAAGGCAGCAAAATAGCTACCGGAAAGGGATTCAGTGTCAAATTTTTTTTACGGTGTTTCTTTATACGTTTGTTTTATTTCAAGCTCTCTCAACCTATTACGAATAGCTTGTTTTATATCGTATGAATAACGGTAAGTGATTTCATCATTTAAAAAGTGAAGGTGTTGGTGAAGTTTTTCAAAGTGAGTAGGGTGAGAACTTTTTTGTGATTTTTCTTCTTCTTTAAATGGTAGACTGCACATGGAGATGTCTCCCTTTCGTTATTTGTTTATTCTATTTTATCTAAACAAAGTTTCCTACATACTTGGGTGCGAAAATTTTTGAAACGAGTAATGATAGGATTTTTAAATTGAAGGATTTAATTGAATTTCTAACAAAAAAAGCCAAGGCGATTGCCTTAGCTTTTTTATCTAGTTAAAATGCCCAATTCCCTTTACGGAATACTGGTTCAACCGTACCGTCTGCAGTAATGCCATCGATGTCCATGTCAGCTGAGCCTATCATGAAGTCAACGTGTGTGATACTTGAGTTGGCACCTTCTTTTGCTAGTTCGTCTTTAGACATGGTTTTTCCACCTTCAATACAGAACGCATACGCATTTCCGATTGCTAAGTGGTTTGATGCATTTTCATCAAATAGTGTGTTGAAGAAGATGATGTTTGAATTTGAGATTGGTGAATCATGTGGTACAAGTGCAACTTCACCTAAGTAGTGTGCACCTTCATCTGTCTCCACAAGCCGTTTTAATGTTTCTTCGCCTTTTTCTGCTTTTACATCAACGATTCGCCCGTTTTCAAATGTAAGAGTGAAGTTTTCAATTAAGTTTCCGCCATAGCTTAATGGCTTCGTACTGGAAACATGTCCATTTACTCCATCTTTTTGTGGAACTGTAAAGACTTCCTCTGTTGGCATATTTGCAACGAAATCAGCGCCTCTTTCACTTACGCTACCACCACCAATCCAAAGATGCTTTTCAGGTAGTTCGATTGTAAGATCTGTACCAGGTGCTTTGTAATGAAGCTTTTTATATTTTTTGCTGTTTAAATATTGCTCTTTCGTTTGGAGTGTTGCATTATGCTCTCGCCAAGCTTGAACCGGATCTTCTTGGTTGATACGAGTTGACATGAAAATTGCATCCCAAAGCTTTTGGATAGCTTCTTCAGTCGGTACATCAGGAAATACTTTTGTTGCCCATGCTTCAGATGGTACAGCAACAATTGACCATGCTACTTTGTCAGATTGGATGTATTGGCGATATTTTTGCGTCGCTTCACCCGCTGTTTTATTTGCAGCGGCAATTCGATCTGGGTCAACACCTTTAAGTAAGTCAGGGTTTGATGCAATGACAGATAAAAATGCTCCACCGTCTTCAGCAATTTGTTCAAAACCTTTTGCTTTCCATGTTGGAAATTCTGTAAATGCTTCACTAGGGGCTAAATCGTATTTTAAGCGAGTTACTTCTTCGTCAGACCACTCAACATATACATGCTTTGCGCCTGCTTCGTATGCTTTTTTTGTAATTTTTCGAACGTAATCTGCTGTAGATATCGGCGCGTTTACAAGAAGAGTTTGGCCTTCTTGTACGTTTACTCCAACACGAACAGCTAGGTCCGCGTATTTTTCAAGTAGTTGCTCAAAGTTAGACATAGGTATGCTCCTTTTATGTATGTATCGTATTACTTCCTTCATTTTAACATGTTTAAAGAATTGTGAAAACTTACGGAGAAAACAAGCTTTCGACAAATGCTTGTTTCATTAGGGTCAGCATAAGGCCCTTTATGTCAGTTATGCTCGTACATTTATTGGAAGGTATTTGCTGGTACGTGAATAGGTATGTAGTAATGGAAATCTTTTATGCTTATTTTACTAATTTTATTAAAAGGGGTGGAGTGGATGCTTGGTTTTTTACAAAGAATAGGGAAGGCTTTAATGTTACCGGTTGCGGTCTTACCAGCAGCGGCGTTGTTACTTCGATTAGGACAGGATGATTTATTAGGAATACCGTTTATGGCAGCAGCAGGGGCAGCGGTGTTTGGGAATTTAGCACTATTATTTGCGATTGGTGTGGCAGTTGGTTTAGCAAAGGATGGAAATGGTGCAGCAGCACTAGCTGGTGCAGTTGGGTACTTTGTATTAACTCAAGGAGCTACGACGATAAATGAAAGCGTAAACATGGCTGTTTTAGGCGGGATTTTATCAGGGGTAGTAGCTGGTCTTTTGTATAACAAATATTACAATGTGAAGTTACCTGAATGGTTAGGTTTCTTTGGTGGAAGAAGATTTGTTCCAATTATCACTGCGCTTGTAATGTTAGTACTTGCAGGGGTGTTTGGCTATGTGTGGCCACCGATTCAGGAAGGGATTAACTCAGTTGGTGAGTGGATTGTTGGAGCGGGAGCTGTTGGAGTAGGGATCTTTGGATTTCTAAACCGTTTGCTTATTCCAGTGGGACTTCACCATGTATTGAACACACTTGTATGGTTTGAATTCGGTGAGTTTACGACAGTAGCTGGGGAAGTAGTAAAAGGTGATTTAACACGTTTCTTTAATGGGGACAAAGAAGCAGGTATATTTATGACAGGATTTTTCCCTGTGATGATGTTTGGTTTACCAGCAGCGGCGTTTGCAATGATTGCAGCAGCTAAAAAAGAAAGACGAAAAGCTGTGTCAGGTGCACTCTTCGGTGTAGCATTAACTTCATTCTTAACAGGGATAACAGAACCAGTAGAATTTTTATTCATGTTCTTGTCACCGCTACTATATGTCATCCATGCCCTATTAACAGGACTTGCGTTATCGTTAACGACATTGTTTGGAATGCATCATGGCTTTGGATTTTCAGCGGGACTGTTTGATTATGTATTAAACTTTAACATTGCTCAAAAACCGTTGTTATTAGCAGGTTTAGGCGTCGTATATGGACTTCTTTACTTTGTTATCTTCTACACCCTAATCAAAAAACTTGATTTACCAACTCCTGGTCGTGAGGATGAGGTAGAAGGTGAATTTAGTGCTGGAGTTGCCTCTGGAAATTACAAAGAGGTCGCACGTAACTATATGCAAGCACTTGGTGGGAAAGAAAACCTTGCTCATATTGATCATTGTGTAACGCGACTAAGATTAGTATTAAAGGATGCAAATTTAGTAGATGAAACTGCGTTAAAGCGTTTAGGAGCAAAGGGCGTAATTAAGTTAAATAAATCAGATGTTCAAGTCGTCGTAGGAACGGATGTACAATTCATTGCAGATGAACTGAAAAATATGTGATGAAAGAAGGGAGGGAGAAAATCCTCCCTTTGTTTTTCATTCTATTTCGTTTATTATATATGTTAACTAATTAAAATTATCAGTTAACAAAAAAACTACTGTTATGGCATACAGGTTTACTTTTCATTTATGAGAGGGATGATAGAATGAAGAGATTATTAGATTGTGACGCCAGTGATTTTTTAAAAATGAACGGACAGGAAATAAAGCGAGCAATTGTAGCATCAGAAGGTAGAGTGATATTAGCTGAAGTCATTGCAAGCTTTCAGCCTTATAATGGTTCCATTACAAATGCTGAAATGGCTGCGGCATTTGGTGCTGATCTTATCTTATTAAATTTTTTTGATGTGGATAACCCTCATGTGGAAGGTGCAAGTTTTAGTGGGGATGAAGTCATCCAATCGTTAAAACACTTAGTAGGTAGACCTGTTGGCATTAATTTAGAGCCAGTTGATGAACATGCAGACCATCTCGAGATGCTTCAGAGTTTACCGTTTGGAAGACGGGCAACAAGAGCATCGTTAGAGAAGGCTAAGTTATTAGGCGTTGATTTTGTTTGTTTAACAGGAAATCCAAAGACTGGAGTTACGAATAAAGAGATTACAAGTGCAATACGTGTGGCAAGGGAAGTATTAGGACCAGAGGGACTCATTATTGCAGGTAAAATGCATGGTGCTGGAGTTGCTGGAGAGACAGGACCTAAAATGATGACAGAAGATGTATTAAGAGCTTTTATTGAAGCAGGTGCTGATATTATTTTGATTCCATCGCCGGGTACGATTCCTGGATTTACTGTAGAGAGAACGGCTTGCCTCATAGATTCTGTTCATAGACTAGGAGCATTAACAATCCTCACAACGGGAACGAGTCAAGAAGGAGCAGATGAGGAGACGATGAAACAAATCGCTTTACATAGTAAGATGGCAGGTGCGGATATGTATCATATTGGAGATGCTGGTATTGCTGGAATGGCCATACCGCAAAATATTCTTTCGTACTCTATTGTTGTACGAGGAAAGAGGCATACGTATCGAAGGATGGCGGCGTCTATTTTACGTTAATAGAATCTTAGGTTTATCGATTTATCGTTTAGGGTAAATATTAGTAGATTGAATAGTTTTTTGATGGAGGAATCTTTAATGAAAGCGAATAGCAATGAATATACCCCAGAAGAAGTACTAGCAATTCTTGAAATTTCATTAAAGCGAAAAATGACAGATTCAGAACGTGCGGTCATTGATGATTCGATGAAAAATGAAGATAAGCGGGAAATTTTATTTAAGATGGTTAGCGATTTAGAAAGTATGGATTAAATGAATAAATTAAAAACAAAAAGAACGCTCTCTTTTAATAGGAGCGTTCTTTTCTGTCTACGTGTGCAATTTTCCTGCAATTAATCAAACCAACCTCTGCTTTTAAACCATAGAAACAAGGCTAGTCCAATTCCACCCATTACACCTAGAGAGATGAAATAACCATATTGCCATGATAATTCAGGCATGTGTTCGAAGTTCATTCCGTATATCCCGGCGATAAAGGTTAGCGGAACGAAAATCGACGTAATAATCGTTAATACTTTCATTACATTATTTGTTTGATGTGAATTCATGGAGAGGTAGCTATCCCTAATATCTGAAGTTAATTCTCGATTGGACATGACCATTTCTGAAAGTTTTAGAAGATGGTCATAGATATCTGAGAAATATTCTTTTTTATCACGTATGCCAATTAGTTCATGGGAATTTAACATCTTGTATAGTAAGTCACGCATCGGATTGACAGTGTGTCTTAAATATAATAACCAATATCTTTTATCGAATAATTCGTCCATTAAAAGATTCATTGATTTTTTCTCGGAGTTGTTTTCAATTTTGTCTAACTCATCTTCAATTTTATAAATAAGAGGAAAATAGTTATCGACGATTTTATCTAGTATTTGATAGAATACATAATTTGTGTCCCATGTTTCAATCTTTTTGCTATGAATACATTTATTCCAGGTTTGTTCTATTTCCTTTGATGGCATTCGATGAAAAGTAACAATATAATTTTCTGAAACGAAAAAGTCTATTTCGTCCTTCATTAGCTCATTTTCTATTTCACGTACTACATGGGTTACATAAAAGGCATGATCCTCAAAATGGTCTAATTTTGGGCGTTGTAAGACATGTATGCAGTCTTCAATAGCAAGTGGATGAAAGTTAAATGTATGTGAAAGGTGCTTTATTTCTTCATCTGTTGGTGCATTGAAGTCAACCCATACCCATTTGTATTGTGACAGGTTTAAGGTGTGAATAGAAACATCTTTATCTAGTGTGTTTTCTGTTGTTATTCCAATAACATTAATCATCTTATATTCCTTTCTTTAAGTCTGTTACATACTAGTATACATGAATAGAATGTTCGTTAGGAGTGAAGTGCTTAAAGGGAGAGGTTAGTTTAATTAGTTTACCTAATAGAAACCCAACGATGACTGTAGGTGTAGTGAATCCGCTCCTGAAATATACTTCGCTTTCCGCGGGAAGCTGGCAAGCCTCCTCGTGCATACGCACTGCGGGGTCTAGCCGTTGCTTTTCATCCCGCAGGAGTCTACGTATATTTCATCCGCTAAGCTATCATTTAGTACGGAATTTTCATTCAATACTTAAGTTATGTCCCAACCGCTAATTTAAAGGCTTAAAGTTTGGGAAAGGATATTGGGATTCGCTTAGGGAAGCTAGGTTTGAAAGTTCAGATAGTCGTTCAATTTCACCCCAGATTTTGCCTACAGCTTCTGAGGTGTGGGCCTTGTCTATAGCTTTTGTTGAAGCCCATTCAAAGATTTCTATGATTGTGCCATCTTCGGCTTCCATCAAGATGGGTGTACGATCTGTAATTAAATGTTCATTTGTTAGGGTAGGGATATGTTTTTCTAAGACTGTTAGTAATTCTTGTTTTTTTCCTTCAAATGGACGGTAAATGGCGATTGTGATTTTTGGTTGGCTCATTTAGTTGCTCCTCTTCTATCTCTTTTCTATTATCTTATCCTACTATTCTAACTTCTATCAATAGGCTACCCTGAAAATACGACGCTGTATGTGGGGTGTTAACCTTCGTTGCAGGAACCTCGCTTTCCGTGGGGCGCCACTTGAATCAAACTTAATACTAGAATGGTCCTTATTAAAGGTGATTCCAATTTGGGGATTTTTTTACAAAATGGGGTTGACTTTTAGTTTGATACCGTATATTGTACTAAGTGTACTATATAATGTAATACACATAATACAGGTGAGGTTAAAAATCTACATAGATAAATGTTGTTTAGAAGGGAGGTATTACTTTGTACTTTCAATTAGACGAGCGCAGCAATACTCCGATATGGGAACAGATTGTGAATCAAGTAAAAGAGATGATATTGAAGGGGATTTTAGAGCCAAATGATAAATTGTTAAGTGTTCGTGAGCTTTCTTCGACACTATTGGTGAACCCAAATACTGTGAGTAAGGCTTATCAAGAGTTGGAACGTCAGGGAATTATTGAAACAAGACGTGGGAAAGGGACTTTCGTATCTGAAAATATCTCAAAAAAGATAGATGAAGAGAGGATTGGGGAAATGAAGCAGTCATTAAAACAAATTATTATAGAAGCATCCTACCTTGGGATAGATCGTGAGACGTTATTAACGTGGGTGGAAGAATATTTAAACGAGTTAGGAGGTGGAAGTCATGCTAACGGTAAGGAATCTTCATAAAACGATTGAAGGCGAGCGTGTACTTGAGAATATTTCATTTTCGATTGGAAAAGGTTCCATTGTAGGTTTAGTTGGGAGAAATGGTGTTGGAAAAACAACGTTGCTACGGAGTTTAGTTGGGATTTTAGATGTTGACCAAGGTGAAATTTTATTTGAAGAGAAAAATGTCATTTCTCATCCTGAGGTTAAACAACACATCGTGTTCATCCCTGACTCTGATAGTGCGTTTAATGGATATAGTGTGAAAGAGATTGTTCATTTATATGAAACCGTTTATCCGAAGTTTGATGTCCAGTATTTTTACGAGCAGCTGCAGCGTTTTAAACTTCCTCATAACCGTAAAATTAGAAATTTTTCCCGTGGAATGAGGGCAGCATTTTTCATGATTTTGGCCATTTCAACTCGTGCTAGCTTTATTATTTTGGATGAGCCAACGAACGGATTAGATGCCATTGTAAAAAGGAAGATTTTAGAGTTTATTCTTGAAGAGGTTTCGGAGAAGAATCTGTCTATCTTAATTTCTAGTCATCATTTAGATGAACTCGAAAAAATTGCCGATACCATTTTTATGATGAAAAACGGAACGATAGATTCAGTCATTACGATGGATGATACGAAGATGCATTTTAAAAAGATTCAAGTGGTGTTCAAACATGATTTCCCAGAGAGTTTAAGGTCGCTTTCAAATATTGAGGTCATTAAACGAATTGGTCGGGTTCAGACCATACTTATCAAGGGGAACACAGAAGAAACTGTTAAATTGATTGAACAAGAAAAGCCGATTTTAATAGAGGAACTTCCTATGACACTAGAGGATATGTTTGTTTCGGCATTAGGAGGGGATGAAATTGTTTACTAAGGCTCTTTGGATCCAAAATGTGAAGCAATCAAAGTTTTTATTGTGGGCTTTATGGATCGTCACGTTTTATTTTCCGGTAAAGCTATATCATCAGGCAGAACGAATTGAATGGGATATGGCTCATTGGAAGGAATGGGGCAACAATCAACCCTATCAATTTCATTTTTATAATGCTAGTGTTGAGGTCTCATTTTTACAGATGTTAATTTTGATTACGCTAGCTTCTGTGCTCATCGGCCTACAGCGAACAAATCAAAATATGGATTTTACCCTGTCATTACCGTATAAACGAAAAGACATCTTTTTAGCAAAATGGGCATTAGGTGTTGCACATTTAATAGGTGCAAGCGTAGTTGGTTCCATGTTTTCAGTGATAGTGCTTGTTAATACAATATTAAATGATTATATTTCCGTAAGCATTATTGGATATTATTACCTCGTGTCACTCCTGGTGCTTATTGCTCTCTATTCCATGAGTTTACTTATTGGTTTTGTAGGTGGAAGTATCATCTCGCAGTTTGCTCTTAGTTATATTCTATGGTTTTTACCTTATGGTTTCTACCAACTATTAATTGAAGCAATTTCATATCACTATCGAATCTTTCAAAATGGGAAAGATTTCTATCGTGAATTTTGGGTTAGTGAAATGATTGAAATGATCTCTTTTCCAATCCCATTGTTAAATATAGATAACACAATGGCAATGATTATGGCGAATGGATATTCATTCTCTGATTTTATTTACTTAATCGTTCCTATAGTTGTCACTCCTTTATCTGTTTGGTTAATGTTGGTGCTATCACGAAATATGAAGAGTGAAAACAATGGAAAGCTCCTTCTATTTAGTTGGTTAGAGCCAGTGCTAAAAATAGGCGTGATTGTATGCTTCTATTTATTTGGTGGTCTATTTGTCAGTAGTTTCTTCTTTAGTTTCGATCAAATTTTTGTTCCATACCATGCTGGCGGACTAGGGTTTGCAGTTGTTGCTTATATTATCTTGTCAAAGTTACTTGGTACGCGATTTGTACTAGGGAAAAAATAAAAGGAGAGTGAGAGAAAAATGATCAAATTAACCAATGTGAGCCATGATTTTGAGATTGGAAAAAAAGGGAAAAAGACGATCATTCCGGTGTTAAAGAATGTGTCTCTTCACGTAAATAAAGGTGAAATTGTAACGGTTGTTGGAAGAAGTGGATCGGGTAAATCGACGCTATTAAATGTAATTAGTGGCTTCATTCATCCTAAGCAAGGTGAGATTATGATTGATGGGTTAAATGTAACAGGTTTAAGTGAAGCAAAGTTTGCAGAATTTCGTTTAGAGCATTTAGGGTTTATTTTTCAAAGCTTTCAATTAATACCTAGTATGACGGCGTATCAGAATATCGAATTACCACTTGTGTTAAAAGGAATTAGTGAAAAAGAACGTGGAAAAATGACAACTGAAATGCTTGAAAAGGTTGGTTTAGGAGAGTTTGGGGAGCACTATCCAAGTGAGTTATCAGGTGGACAGCAGCAACGTGTAAGTATAGCGCGTGCTTTAATTGTGAATCCACCGATTATTTTAGCAGATGAGCCGACTGGAAGTTTAGATAGTGAAACAGAGGAAGAGTTACTAGGCTTTATTAAACAGTTGAATAAAGAACTAGGCATTACGTTCCTTATTATTACGCATGACGAAAAGGTAGCAAGAATTGGCCACCGAACAATAGAAATTGCCGATGGAAAGATCGTGAAGGAGGCTGTTGCGGTATGAGGTTTAAAGACCAGTTTCAGTTTGTAAGAAAAAATATGAAAAAAAACCGCACCCGTATTTTCATGACCATTCTAGCTACGGCGATGGGCTGCGCGTTCTTAATCGTACTTGCTTCAGTTGGATTTGGATTACATAAATCTGTCATCAAGCAAATAACGGAGCAACGCGTAGTTACTTCAATCGATGTTCACGGTAAACAGGATGAGAACAATGCATATCACGAGATTACAGATGAGGACATTGCCTATTTTGAAGGTCTTGAAAATGTGAAGGCTGTTACAAGAAGAAAAATGATGTTCCAAGAGGGAATGTATAAAGTAGAAGGCTATCAGGTTGACGCACAAACACTTGTTGCACATATGCCTTCTGAGGTAAAGGCTGGTTTTGAGTTATCAGCTGGGCGTCTGCCGGAAAAACCGACTGAGATTATTGTAGGCTATGACTTCCTACAGGCGTTAATTCCTGAGGGAGCGACATATGAAGACGCTTATGATGAGCAAGGAGTGGTTAAGGAAGATTATCAATTTAAAGGTGAACTAGTTGGGAAAGAAGTTATTTTAACAGTTAGGAAATATGAAGATGAAAAAGAGGTAACAAAGGATATTCCTCTTACAATCGTAGGAGTAGGTAAAGAGCCAACAAGAAGCTGGTCTTATGATCGAAACGCTTTTATTTCACAGGAAATCTTTAAGGAGATAGAAACTTTCACTGGAACCTCAAATGGTATGCCTGCGGTAGGTAGAGAAGAATCGGGTGAGGTAAGGGAAGAAGGACCACCTACTTACCATGAAGTGAAGATTTATGCGACAGACTTAAGTACGGTTGAAGGTCTTTCAGACAAGCTTGAAGGGGAAAAATACGGCGTGTACTCCGTTGTAAATGAATTAAAAGAAGTAAATATTTTATTTACGATTATGAAGGTAGGGTTAATTTTTATTGGAACCGTGGCAATCGTGATTGCATCCATTGGAATTTATAATACGATGACGATGGCAGTCACAGAGAGAGCACCTGATATAGGCATTATGAAAGCAATTGGGGCTAGTCCAAGTGTGATTAAGAAAATATTCTTAATTGAAAGTAGCTATATTGGTTTGCTTGGAGCGTTTTTTGGAACGGTGGTAGCTTATCTGATTAGTGTCGGGGTTAACTTTGGCCTTCCGTTAATTATCAGTAGTGCCTTTGGCGAAAAACCACCTGAAGATTTAATGTTCACTTATATCCCTTGGAATCTACCTCTTATCTGTGTGGCGATTTGTTTAGGTGTAACGATTCTATCAGGAATGAGACCAGCTCAACGGGCGACAAAGGTTGATGTGTTGAAGGCGATGAGAAGAGAAGTTTAATAAGAGATAGAAGACCAATGCACTATGTGCATTGGTCTTTTTACATTTTCAGGAATTTTTGAGCTTAGAATAAATGAGGAAAATTTACACAAACTACACCTATTATTTCCAATAGAGAAATAAATTGGTTTAGGAGAATGCGAATGAATCTAATGAAAAGATTCCAACAAGTATTTTTAAAAAAAGAGCAAGAATATGTACATACAAATTACATCCAAACAAGTGATAGTACACTAATTGAATCAGAAATTATTAAAAATAAAAATTTAATAATAGAGGTATTGAAGGATAGTCAAGATTTAAAGTTTCGACAAATATATCTTCCGATGTTAAACAAACATTGTCTTATGGTCTTTTTTGAAGGAATGGTAGATAAAGACATTTTAAATAAAGAAATACTCGAAAAATTAATGTCCATTCCTAGACAAACAATAGAGAAGCTGGAAGAAATTGAAAACTATTTATCTGTTTCTGAAGTATCCATTGAGAATGTTTTAGAGGTCGCCATAAATCAACTGCTCTTAGGAAATACACTTATTTTTGTAGAAGGAGTTAAAGGGGCTATTGTTATTGGCTCGAATGGGTGGGAAAAGCGATCAATTCAAGAGCCTCCTTCAGAACAAACAATTAGGGGATCAAGAGAGGGGTTTGTTGAGTGTCTGCAAACGAATATTACACTTATTCGAAAAAGAATCAAAGACCCCCGTTTAGCAGTTGAGTTCTATAAAGTGGGTCGGAGAAGTGATACCAGAATAGCAATTGTTTATCTGAAAGGAGTAATCAATCAAGACATAGTTGAGGAAGTGAAGTCTAGACTTTCTAAGATTGATATGGATGGTGTTATTGGTAGTGCTCAAATTGAGGATTTTATTGAAAACAATAAGTGGACAATTTTCCCACAGTTATTAGCATCTGAACGACCAGATCGGATTATGGATGGAATTCTTGAAGGAAGATTATCAATCATTGTGGACGGTACCCCGTTTTTATTAATCGCACCTGTAACCTTTACGACATTCTTAAAAAGTCCAGATGATATATATGAAAGAGCAATTGTTGCTACAACATTAAGAATGACAAGGTATATTGGCTACTTTTTATCTTCTTCTTTACCAGCCTTGTATATTGCAATCACTGCTTATCATCCAGGAATGCTCCCGACTCAAATGGCTTTGGCCATCACTGATTCACGCATTGGGCTTCCTATCCCTGTTTTTCTTGAAGCATTATTTATGGAGTTTACTTTGGTCGTTTTGACCGAGGCGAGTATTAGACTTCCTAGAGCAATTGCCTTAACTGTCGGTATCGTTGGAGGATTAGTCATTGGACAAGCAGCAGTACAAGCAGGAATTTTAAGTCCAATTCTAGTAATCGTTATTGCGATAACAGCCATAACTTCATATACCATCCCAATTTACTCCTATGCATTAAGTAATCGTATGTTGAGACTCCCACTCATGCTTCTTTCGGGAATATTTGGTTTATATGGTTTTGTCATGGGATGGATTTTCATCATCATACACCTGGCATCATTAGAAAGTTTTGGTGTTCGTTATTTATCTGATTTCTCTCCTTATAAGTTAGAAAAATTGAAGGATACATTTATCAAACTTCCGCAAATATTTATTCGGAAAAGACCAGAGGTACTTGATCCAGTAGATGTAAAAAGACAAAACTAGGTGGTTGCATGAAGGACAGATTAACTGATGTAAATATGTTTTCATTTATCATTAGCGCAATGATCGGGATTAGGTTATTAACATTGCCAAGAGATATTGCCAAGTTTGCTGACAATAACAGTTGGGTGTCGGTGTTGGTTATGGGATCGTTAGCCTATTTAATGGGATATATATTTTACTATTTAGGGGTTAGGTACCCACTTAACAATTTTTCACAAATACTTGAAAAAGTTTTTGGTACTTTAATAGGGAAAATGATTCAAATTGGTATTGCCATTTATACGATTTCTTCAATCGGATTAGGACTTCGAAACGTAAGTGATGGAATTAAAATGTACCTACTTGATAGTACCCCTAGGTTTTGGATCATGTTACTTATGATTGTTGCTTTTGTTTATGCTTTAAAAAATGGTGTGAAAACAATAAGCACTTTGGCAGATATGTTTGTACCGTTTGTGTTATTATTTTTGTTTTTATTAATCATAGCATCTATTAAAGCTGCGGATCCTGGAAATTTATTACCTGTTTTCCATGGTGGTTTTATGCCCATTTTCCAAGGCTCAGTAAAAATGATTGACCCATTTTTAACTGTTGGAATTATTGGGTATGTCTTGCCTAATTTCATTGAACCGAAAAAAACAAAGAAGTGGATTTTCTTCGCAATCAGTGTATCAATCATTTGTTATCTTGGGATAGTCACAATGTGTATCATGGTATTTGGCAGTGAAGAACTTCATTATTTGATCTATCCGACATTAACTTTAGCGAAAAATATCAAAGTAGATATTCAAGTTTTTGAGAGGATCGAAAGTTTGTTTATGGCTGTGTGGATCCCTATATCGTTTACCACATTGTTGCAGTTTTATTTTGTATCTACACTTAATTTAAAGGCTCTTTTTAATTGTAAGAAGTCATCAATCATCATAATCGTTCAACTATTGCTGTTTTTTCCGCTAGCGTTAAAGATAGAAAGTGTTACTAAACTTTTTTTATACTTCAAATATGTTGAGTGGTTAGCACTTTTTCTCGGTTTCGTCGTACTACCTCTAGCTTTTATCATTGAATGGATTAAGGGGAGGAGCAAGAATCGTGAACAGTGGTAAAATAATCTTTGTTTGTTTGACTATCTTCTTACTAACAGGTTGTTGGGACTATGCTGAGATAGAGGATAAAGCATTTATTTTTGGAATGGCGATAGATAAAGCTGACTCTATTACGAGAGAAGAAGCTAAAGAATTAAGTGAAAGAGATATGGAATATTTTGAAACGCAAAAAGGAAAACCAACATATGCGTATACTGCCCAAATCCCCATCATTCCAAGGATGCAAATAAAACCAGTGGGTTTAGGGGGATCTGGAGAAAAGGATCGAACTTGGGAAGTGACCATTCATGGGAATTCTTTTTTTGAAGTGAATAGAGAATTTAATACTCGCGTGGATTATTTACCGTTTTATGAACACTTACAAGTTATTATCATTTCAGAGGATGTAGCAAGAGAAGGAATCATTAAGCCATTGGACCTTTTTTTACGTGATCATGAGATGCGGAGAAGGACAACTGTGTTTATTGCACCTGGAAAAGCTAAGGATATTTTAAAGGTTAATCCAAAAGTGGATGACTTTGCTTCTATTTATTTATCTAGATTGCCGAATAATGCGGTTAGGTCATCTAGAATATTGCATATTGCAGATTTAGGAGATATATCTGAGAGTTTACATGGTAAAATCGATTTTGTTATTCCTAGAGTAATAGCTTCGAAAGATGAAATAAAAGGCGCCGGTTCAGCTGTTTTTAAAAAAGATAAATTGGTTGGTTGGCTTGGTGAAATTGATACTATATATGTGAAATGGATAAGGGATAATGCACTTGGAGGGTTAATCGTAGTTGAGTCTCCGAAGGAAAAAGGCTCTCAGGTGGCGCTTGAAATTAAAAAAATTAAAACGAAAGTAAGGCCATATATAGAAAATGGTGAGATCAAAATGAAAATTGATACAAATGTTGATGCCAATCTAGCGGAGGTAAACCATAAAGATTTTTATAATACATTTTCTGAAGAATATATAAGCGAAGTTGAAAAAATAGCAGAAGAAACGTCAAAGGAGAGGATGGCTAATACAATAGTGTATGTTCAAAAAGAGTTTGGAACGGATATTTTTTATTTTCACACGATGATAAAACGTTACAACCCAAAAGAGTGGGAAAAAGTAAAAGACAATTGGGATGAACTATTCCCAAAGATGAAAACAGACATAACAGTAAATATAAACATTATAATGACTGGGAATGTAGAATAAAGAATTCTAGGCTAAATGGCTGTATAGCTAGTCATGTTTAAAGAGGGATGATGACCAATGCATAATTGTGCATTGGTCATTTTGATTTCAGTGTTACTTTTAAAGTTTGACAATAACGTTGTTCTGTATCAAAAAGGATAAATCTTTAAGAATAGTCCTTTACAATTGACTAAATAGATAACAAAAATACGTTAACGACTAGTTGTAAATCCATTAAAAAATGCACAATTAAGAGCGGCACCATTCTTCGGGTTTTGATATAAAGAAATCCAACAATAAGTGCCATTGGTAGAAAGGCAATTACATGCCAAATCATGAACTTTGTATCACCTATAACAATAGGCAGGGTTAAATGCTGAAATGCTAAAAAGAATGATGATGCTAGGAGTGCAACCCATTTTATTTTCCATATAGTTTGAAGTCGGTTGTAGCAATATGCGAAATAGGTAGGGATTTCAACTAGTGCATTGCTAACTGGAAAGAAGAATAGTGCAAGTATAGCAGCCCATAATGGGAGTGGTTGAAACATCACCTCTGGTGGGGTGCTTCCATACATAAGATATGATACCGTAAACATCCCAATAAAACCGGCAATGGCACCTATCACAAGAAAGAAGAAAAAATACTTTACATCACTTTTTAGCTGGCTTTTTTCAAAGTGAATTAGTTGTAGGTAGGTACTTCCTTCTTTTTTGACAAGGGTGGATAATAGAAAAAAGCAAATAATGTTTGTGACAATTGCTAAAAACGGCCACCATGCTACTGACTGTTGCCACGAGAGACCAAATGCAGTTACGATGAAAAGTTGAGTGAGTGCAAACAGGATGGTACGACTTCCGAGCATAGCGATTGGCCAAAACCCGTGCTTTAATATTGTAGCATCTGGTTGTGGATTTGAATTGATTGGTAATTGATACAATGATTGTCCCCCCTTTTTATAGTTATTACTTCTATATATTTTCATAAATTCCTTTCCAAATTTAAGCAGATTCTACTTGGTTTAAAGGGTTATCGTTATAGGGGGAAACTAAAAAAAATTAAACGATCACACCGTTGGAGTAACAGTACTTTTAATAAATTCTCTGAAACTAAAAAACTAATACCTTATGTATAATATGCGGACTATTATTTTTGAAAGCGTTTTCTTACTATTGAAATATAAAAGCGAATTTTCAAGTGGAGGTGGTAGAGACATGCAACTAAATACAAAAGTTGATTCGGTAACTGACAATCACATGATCACTACTCCAAAGAGAGAAAAATATAAACGAACGATGAGCAACCTTTTGCAACAACGCTATTTACAAATTATGGCACTGCTTGGTGTTGTCTGGATGTTCATTTTTAACTATATTCCGATGTATGGATTAATTATTGCTTTTAAAGAATATAGCATTATTCGAACGATTGCAGAAGCACCATGGGTAGGTCTTATGCAATTTCGAGAGTTTCTTGAAGATGATAATTTTTGGATCGTGTTAAAAAACACGTTAGGGATAAGCCTCATTAAATTATTTATCGGCTTTCCTTTGCCAATCATATTTGCACTTTTGCTTAATGAGTTAACTTCTTTAAAATTCAAGAAAATGGTCCAGACAATTTCGTACTTACCTCACTTTTTATCTTGGGTCGTTTTAGGTGGTATTCTTACGACTTGGTTAGCAGACATTGGTGTGCTAAATGATCTATTACTAGGCTTGGGAGTGATTAGTGAACGTACAAATTTCTTGGCTGAACCAGACTATTTCTGGGGAATTGTTATTTTATCAGATATTTGGAAGGAGTTAGGGTGGTCAGCCATTATATACTTGGCAGCAATTGCGGGTGTTTCAACGGAGTTATATGAGGCAGCAACAATTGATGGAGCAAACAGGTTTCAAAAAATGTGGCATGTCACTTTACCTTCAATTCGTCCTACGATTACAATCTTGTTCATCCTTGCGGTAAGTGGTGTATTAAATTCGAACTTTGATCAAATTCTTATTTTGCGAAATGCTTTGAATGAGAGTGCGAGTAATGTAATTGATATTTATGTGTATCAAGTAGGTATTCAAAATGCAAGGTATTCGTATGCGACAGCAGTGGGACTATTAAAAGCAATTATCGCATTTATTCTATTGTTATCAGCAAATAGGATTGTGAAGAGATTAAGTGGTAATTCGTTATTTTAGGAAGGTGATTGTCAGGTGTGGAAGCTATTTAAACGAAACCGACGAACGAGGAGTGAATACCTTTTTGATACTATTAATCTTTTGTTTATGTTAGGTATTTGTTTTATAACTTTATATCCAATTTGGTACGTATTAGTGAATTCACTAAACGATGGATTAGATGCCATGAAAGGCGGAATTTATTGGTGGCCGAGAGAATTCACACTAGAAAATTACAAAGCTGTGTTTGCCAATGATGGAATTGTCACAGCTTTTGGGGTAACGATTGCTAAAACCGTTATCGGAACTTTTACCCATGTATTCTTCACAGCAATGGTAGCGTATGCGTTATCTAGAAAAGAATTATACGGAAGAAAGTATTATATGATCATTGGAATTATCACGATGTTTTTTAGTGGAGGGTTAATTCCATATTTCCTGTTAATTAGAGATTTAGGTCTGTTTGATAATTTCCTAGTGTATATCATTCCAACCCTGTTCAACTTTTTCCACTTAATCATCTTTGTTTCTTTCTTTAGAGAGCTCCCTACATCACTTGAAGAAGCAGCAAAAATGGATGGGGCTAATGACTTTATGATTTTCTTAAAGGTCGTAATCCCACTTTCTATGCCAGTAATAGCAACGATTGCTTTATTTCAAGGTGTCTACCAGTGGAATGATTATTTTGCAGGTGTCATCTTTGTTAATAATCCAGATCTACATCCAATCCAGACCTACCTCTATAAAGTTGTTGCTGAATCTAGCTCAAATCAAATGATGATGAATGCACCAGGTGGCATTACAACAAGAACGGTTACTTCACAATCTATTAAGCTAGCAACAATGGTTGTCACAACGCTACCAATTGTGCTTGTCTACCCATTCCTACAAAAATACTTCGTTAAAGGAATGCTAATAGGATCGATAAAAGGTTGATTAATTGGTGGTTTATCAGAATTCTTCGATTGAATGAAGAGTTTCTAATAAAGCTGTAAACTGTTGGACTGCTGGCATTGTATGAAAAACTTCAGTAGAATATCGGAGAAATAACATTCATAACCTGCTCCTCCGAATTCTCTTATTTGATGTCCAACATGACTGCACAGCAAAAATTTAAAATGAGAGGGGTTATTACAAATGAAGAACTCAGCATTTTTTAAGAGCATACTGATGCTCACGTTCGTTTCAATGGTTTTTGCACTTGTTGTTGGATGTTCTAGTAAACCCAAAAATGAAACGGCTTCCTCTGATAAAGAGGGGGATAAAGGCAAAAAAACAGAATTATCTGCTGATGAACCAGGCTGGCAAATTGATAATTCACCAATTACATTTGATTGGTATGTAAACTTCTCTTGGTTTGCAAGTAAATGGGGAGAAGATGCTGTTTCAAAATATGTGACAGATAAGACTGGAGTTTCAATCAACTTTATTTCTCCAGCAGGTAATGAAGCAGAAAAAATGAATACGATGATTGCTTCAGGAAGCTTACCAGACTTTATTACAATTGGCTGGTGGGAAGATGCTGTTAAGAAAATGATTGAGGGAGAACTCGTGTTACCCTTAAATGAATTAGCTGAAAACTATGATCCCTATTTCTTTAAAGTAGCTGATGGTGCGAAGCTGGAATGGTATAAGCAGGAAGATGGAAATGTTTATGGATATCCAAATGCTTCCTCATCGCCAAAAGACTTTGATAAATACAAAGAATTAAAGCCGTCAAACCAAACATTTTTAGTTCGAAAAGATATGTACGAAGCAATTGGAAGTCCAGATATGAGAACACCTGAAGGCTTCTTAAATGCTCTTAAGGCTGCTAAAGAGAAGTTCCCAGAAGTTCACGGTGCACCACTTATTCCACTAGGATTAAATGAGTTCACTGATGTTGGTAATGCTTCATTAGAAGGATATCTTCAAAACTTCTTAGCAATTCCAATGGAAAAGGATGGAAATCTTTACGATCGTTCAACAGATGAAGAGTACTTAAAGTGGTTAAAAACATTAAGAGAAGCTAATGACATGGGATTACTGGCAAAAGATATCTTCATTGACAAGCGTCCACAAATGGAAGAAAAGATTTCACAAGGTCGTTATTTTGCAATGTTGTATCAAAGAAGCGATTTAGCTGCGCAGCAACAAGCATTATATGCGAATGATCCAAATTCGATCTATATAGCAGTTGATGGACCTGCTAACTCAAATTTAGATGCTCCAACACTTGCTGGTGACAGCATTTCTGGTTGGACAGTTACGCTAATTTCGAAAGATGTAAAAGACAAAGAAAGAGCGATTCGCTTCTTAAGCTACTTAATTAGCGAAGAAGGTCAAAAGGATTTATATCTTGGTAAAGAAGGCTTAACGTATGAAGTGGTTGATGGTAAACCACAATTTAAACCAGAAGTACTAGATTTATTAAATAAAGACCGTGCTGCATTTGACCAACAATTCGGTGCTGCTTATAAGTACTGGATGTTAATGGATACAAACATGAATTTACAATGGGTACCACCGACAGCTGAACCGTTTAAACAAATGGAAGATTGGACAAAAGGTAAAACAATGAGCTTTGCGGCATTCGATGGTATTAACCCAACTGGTACATCTGCTGAAGGTGTAGCAGCGAATAAAATTGCTCAAGAATGGGGCAAAACCTTACCAAAGCTATTACTTGCAAAATCAGAAAAAGAATTTGATAAAATCTACGATGCATTTTTAGAAAAACGTGAAAAATATGGCTATGATAAAGTGAAAGTGTATCAAGAAAAAGTGTTTAAAACGAATAAAGAAAAGCTAGATGCTGCAACTAACTAAATGATAGGAAAAGAAACCCAGTGAGCAGCTGGGTTTTTGCTATTATTTTTATTAGGATAGCTTTATACTAGACTTATGTACCTATAAAAAAAGTGGACGTGATCAAAAGATGAAAGCGTTTCTTAAACTGATGAGGAAGACTCATCAGAGATTAGATCAACTATCTCTTCAAAATAAATTAATTCTCCTCTATATCATCATTTTTATGATCCCTTCGATCGTGTTTACGTTGACTTATTCGAAACAACTTTATGAAAACTCAATTAAAGATATTAAAAATAAGAACCAGTACTTGTTAGAAATTGAGAGTATTCATATTAAAAACAACATCGAATCAATGCGAAGGACTGCACAAATGGTCATCTCCGATTACGATTTCATTGAATATATTAAAACTCGAGATGTGACTCATATTGATCAGTTGATTGATTATAAATTGAATGCATTCTCAAATGTGGCGAAGTTACAAAATAATAATCCTGTAATTGAACATATTCGTCTATTTACGAATAATCCGTATGTCACAGAAATGTGGCCCATCGTCTTCCATGAAAAACGGATAGCCCAAAAAGCATGGCTTCCTGAAGTGATTGAGCGAAATGGAACGGAGTTGTGGTGGTTTGAAACACATGATGAGGATGTTCTAAATCGGTATTATCCTTTTTTTGGTGATGCGAAAATATCGTTATTGAGAGAAATAGATTATCCAGAAGATGAACATTTAGGTGTTATTGAAATTAGTATGTTGTTAGAAAATTTCTTTCCTAAAATGTATAGTGAGGTTAATGACGGAATATCCGCTATGTTAATTTATGACCGTAACATGAATGTGTATAAAAATGAGGAAAATACGTTTTTTCAACAGCATCCGATAGATTTTGAAAGGATTAAGCAAAACCTTCATAAGAAATCGGACAAGCAATCATCGTTTCAAGTAACCTATCAAGGTACTCCTTATTTAATTGTTTATTCTTTTATTCCTGAAATTGAATCGTATATGTTGAACGTGATCTCGTTAGAAGATAGTTTGGCGGGTATGAAGATTACAAGGAACATTATATTAGTTGGAACTTTTTTATTAGTTGGCATTCTTTCAATTATTACGTATGTTCTTATTTCGTATCTGTTAAAAAGATTGTATCGTTTAATTGAATTAATGAAAAAGGTTGAAAAAGGTGATTTTACTGTTGATGTAGATGTGAAAGGGTATGGAGAAATTGCTCAACTAGCCCATCACTTTAGAAGAATGCTGAACAAGATAAATGAACTAATTGCTGAAAAGGTAAATAAACAAGCTTCAACGAAAGAGGCTGAATTAAGAGCGTTAAAAACACAAATAGATTCTCATTTTTTGTACAATACATTAGAGAATATTAAAATGATGGCAGAGATTGATGAAAAGTATGAGATTGCAGATTCACTGACATCTTTAGGTGAAATGATGAGGTATAACTTAAAGTGGAAAAGGGATTTCGTTGTTTTGCAGGAAGAAATCTCTCATATAAAAAACTACATTGACCTAATGAATTTACGTTTAGATGGACGTTTATTAATGAAGTTAGATATACCAATAGAATTAAATGATCAAGAAATTTTAAAAATGTCTCTACAACCAATTGTAGAAAATTCGGTAAAGCATGGGATTAGTCCAATCATCTATAAAAAAATAGGTGTCATCGAAGTAAGAGCAACTTATGAATCCAATGATGTCATCATTGAAATAAAGGATAATGGAATAGGGATGACAAATGAAGCATTGGTTGAAGTTAATGAAAAAATACGAGACGGAATTCAGGAACACGACCTTGATCAATATAGTGGTGGCATTGGCTTAAGAAATGTACACGAAAGAATTCAATTATATTATGGACAAGAATATGGTGTGAAAGTTGAGAGTGTGGAAGGTCAGTATACGAATGTCATTGTGAATTTACCTTGTCAAATCATGAAGGGGGTCCGAAAGCATGTATAAAGTTTTGATCGTAGATGATGAGAAGAATATTCGTCTAGGCATTCAAGCGATGGTTAAAAGAGAATTTAAGGACACCTTTCTGACATTTTTAGCAAGTGATGGAGAAGAAGCATTAGAGGTCATACAAGAAGTGAAAATAGATGTTTTGATAACCGACATCAAAATGCCTAAAATGGATGGTATCACACTTATTCAGCATCTTCAGGGGGAAAAGACTATTCCTGCTGTAATTATATTAAGTGGGTACGATGATTTTGAATTTGCCCGTGAAGCAATAAAGTGTAAAGTGAAGGACTATTTGCTAAAGCCTGTTAATAGAACTGAACTTTTTCAAACACTAAAAAAAGTTGTAAGTGAGATAGAAGTTAAAGACGATCAAGCAGATATTCTTTTTCAAGAATATTTGACGAGTCAGCTTAATTACTTGTTATTGAATCCAAATGTGTCAGATGATGAAATCAAAAGAGTTTGCGCAAAGGTTAACCTAAAATCATCCCAAGATGGGTATTATGTTGGTGTTGTAAAGTCCACTAACCAAATGAAAGGGGAAGAGTTAAGAAGCTATATTAATCGTACGCTTGCCGTTCATGATGCTTTCGGTGAGCAAAGACCAATTTGTTTTTGTGATAAAGATGGTAAAGTGGTAATCATTTCGAATAAGGAAGATATATTCAGCATTCTTAATGATCAATTGTGTAAAGAAAAACATATCAACTTTACGTTAGGTATTAGTGGAAAACAGGATGATTTGATTACGATAAAGGAAGCCTATAAAGAGGCAAATATAGCTGGAAAGTATAATTTTCTATTCCCTAGAAAACTCCTCATTTATTATGACGAGATCAAAGGGAATGCAACAAATGGAGAAATTCCGTTAGAAAGCATGAAAAAAATTGCAAATATGCTAGGTACTGATAGAGATCGTGAAATGAAAAGTCTGCTTTTAGACGTGTTAGATTATGATACAATAGCAAAATATTCAATTCAGTATATGGAGAGAATAAGTGATAGTTTGAATACCATTATTCTTGATGAGGCATTTAACAAGCTAGGAGAAGAATCAATCGAAATCTTTAAGTTGTATAATCGCGTTGGTTACATATATAACTACCAAAATTTCAATGAGTATTTTTATGCAATCGAAGAATTGGTGATGCGATTACATGAATATATGAAGCAAATTAGAAGTGTCTATTCTGAGCAAAAGTATTTAGAAAAGGCTATTGAGTTTATTCATGAAAACTATTATAAGGACTTAAACCTTGCAGTCGTCTCAAATTATATTTCTCTTAACTATTCATACTTCAGCCATACATTTAAAGAGTATACAGGTATGAACTTTGTTGATTACTTAAAGAAAGTTCGAATTGAACATGCGAAAAAGCTTTTGTTAGAAAGTGATTATAAGGTGTTCGAAATAAGTAGTATGGTTGGTTATAAGAACTCAAAACAGTTTGCTAGGGTTTTTAGAGAAATCGTTGGAATTTCTCCGAAAGAGTATAGAATTCAAACAAATTAATTAAGAACTAGAAATGAGGATGTAAGATGGCATATTTACCAAGTGAACAGCGATATGAATCAATGGAGTATGTAAGATGTGGAAGGTCGGGTCTGAAACTGCCTCCTATTTCGTTAGGGTTATGGCATAATTTTGGTGGTGAGGATCATTTTGAAAATGGTCGAGCGCTAATAAGAAAAGCGTTCGACTTAGGTATCACTCATTTTGACTTAGCGAATAACTATGGACCGCCAGCAGGGTCTGCTGAGGAAACCTTTGGGAACATTTTAAAGAAGGATTTTGGAAATTATCGTGACGAGATGATTATTTCGACGAAAGCTGGATATGGGATGTGGCCAGGACCTTATGGTGATTGGGGTTCAAAAAAATATTTGGTATCAAGTCTGGATCAAAGTTTAAAAAGAATGAATCTTGATTATGTCGATATTTTTTATCATCACCGTCCGGATCCTGAGACACCGCTTGAAGAAACGATGATGGCTTTAGACCAAATTGTAAAGCAAGGGAAAGCATTATATGTAGGAATTTCAAATTACGGTGTAGAAGAGACAAAACAGGCAATTGCCATTTTAAAAGAGTTAGGCACACCACTTCTTATTCACCAAGCGGCATACTCAATGTTTAATCGTTGGGTAGAGGACGGATTAACGGACTTACTTCATGATGAGGGAGCAGGGTGCATTGCGTTTGTTCCACTAGCACAAGGATTATTGACAAATCGATACCTAGGTGGAATTCCGTCAGATTCTAGGGCTCTAAAACCGAATAGTTTCTTAAATAAAGATGATGTTTCTGAAGAAGTGATTAAAAAAGTACAAAGATTAAATGAAGTTGCAATGGAGCGTGGACAATCATTAGCTCAAATGGCCCTAGCATGGGTGCTCCGCGATCAAAAGGTTACATCAGCATTAATAGGTGCAAGTAAAGTTTCACAAATAGAAGAGAATGTCAAAGCTCTTTCTAATTTATCGTTTACACAGGATGAATTAAAGTTAATTGACGAGATATTAAAATAAATAATTTCTAGACCGCTGAATTTTGGCGGTCTTTTGTTTGTTTAGTAACATCTCTATAAAGTTTTGAAGTTTTTTTCTACTAGGTAGTCTTCCATGCAATTTGAGAATTGCACCATGGAGGATGAAAGTTTTAATTAATTTTTTTTAACTTAGAATGTTGGACATTAGTATTTTTTCCGTGTTAATCGGAGTGGAAAGACCGAGACTCCAGCATGAGATGCGCTAGGCTTGAGACCCCACAGGCGTAAACGCCGAGGAGGCTCAAGAAGCGCCCTGCGGAAAGAGAGAGTCCTGCAACGTAGATTAACACTCCAAGTAGAGTTTCGTATTTTCAGGGTAGACTACCACGCAATTTGAAAATTGCACCATGATGGATGAAAATGAGTAATTGTTTCTTTTGTACATTATAGAGTGTTGAATCCAAGTACTTTAGAAGTGTTAACCGAAGTGGAAGGACCGAGACTCCTGCGGGAGATGCGCTGGACTGGAGACCCCACAGGCGAAGCCGAGGAGGCTCCAGGAGCGCCCCGCGGAAAGCGAGGTTCCTGCAACGTAGGTTAACACCCTAAGTTAAGTGTCGTATTTTCAGGGTAGCCCTCCTCAACAGAGTTAAAAATGGAATGGTAAAAATGCACACCTAAAATATTGTAACCGTATACAAAATTTTTTATCTAATTTAGGTGTGCATTCAACGTTAAAATAGAAGAAAGGCCTTTTGGTTGCGCTTACACTATCTGTTTTACGATAGATGAAGATGGAAGTTTCACTCTTTACTTTATGGGACAAGCATCCTTTAAGCTTTGAACATGGCCAAGAGTAAGTTTATTAGCAGCGAGGTATTTCAACCTCTAGGTAAGACAAATAAAAAGGAGGAAAAAGTGATGGAAAGAAAACTGTTTCATGTATTCTTAGTATTATTATTAATTGGTTCAAGCTTCACCCCTACGATTGCTTCTTCGCAAGCAAACACTTCATCTAGTAATAATAGAGTGCTAGAGGATTCGGATTGGAAATTAGTTTGGAGCGATGAGTTTAATGGAACGGAGCTAGACCAAACGAAGTGGTCGTATGACACTGGTAATGGTTTTGTTGACCCAAGTGGAAACTATATTCCAGGTTGGGGAAACCAAGAGCTTCAGTATTATAGTGAAGACAACGTGAAGGTTCAGGATGGAAAACTATTAATTGAAGGTAAAAAAGAAACCGCTTTCGATGATAGAGGAACCTATGAATATACGTCAGGTAAAGTAACGACAAGAGGTAAGTTTAGTAAAACATTCGGAAAATTTGAAGCTCGTATAAAGCTTCCACAGGGTCAAGGTTTCTGGCCAGCATTCTGGATGATGCCAGAAGATGATGTGTATGGCGGATGGGCTGCTTCAGGCGAAATTGATATTATGGAAGCTGCTGGTGGACGTACGAATAAGGTTGGAGGCGCAATTCATTATGGTGGACAATGGCCTAATAATGCCTATACAGCTAAAGACTATACGTTCCCAGACGGACAAGATATCACAGATTTCCATGTTTATAGTGTAGAGTGGGAACCTGGAGAAATCCGTTTTTATGTAGATGGCAACCTTTTTCAAACGTTAAATAACTGGAACAGCACGGGAGCAGGAAACGCAACGAAATACTCTTACCCAGCACCGTTTGACCAAGAGTTTTTCCTAATTTTAAACCTTGCAATTGGTGGTTGGTATGGAGGTAATCCAGATGCAACAACTAATTTCCCAGGAACAATGGAAGTTGATTATGTAAAGGTTTATGAGCTAGAAGGAAAAGAATATTTAGAGCCTGTAGAGCCTACTTTTGAAAAAGAAGAACTACCTGCAGGATCAAAGGCTCCAATGAATGGAAGCTATATTTATGATCCTTCATATGAGAAAGGTTTTACAAGTGTAACAAAAGACACAGACTCGTTTGATACTACGAATTGGAATTTCGTTCAGTTAGAACAGTTTGGTGGTAAAGCTGTAGCAACTGTAGACACGATTGGTGATAGTAAGTTTGCAAAAATTGATATTACGAATCAAGGGAAAGAGTCTTATGCGCTTCAATTAATTCAAAATGTTCCACTAGGTAAAGGAAGATATTACAAACTTTCGTTTGATGCTAAAGCTGCTTCAAATCGTAATATGAGTGTAAAACTTAACGGTGGAGCTGAGCGTAGCTGGAGTCTATATTCTGCTAATTATGATGTAGCCTTAACTGAAGAGGTAAAATCATACGAATATACTTTCCAAATGCAAGCTGAGTCAGATGCGTTAGCAAGATTAGAGTTTAATGTTGGATTAAATTCAAGCCCTGTATGGATTGGAAATGTACGCCTTGAAGAACAAGAGGCAGTGGATCCTTACAAGGAACTAGAGCCAAAAGAGCCACTTTCAAATGGAAATCATGTTTACAATGGTACTTTTGATCAAGGTAGAATGGATCGTATGACGTATTGGAATCTTGATGCAAGCGCTCAAGCAGCAACGGCATCTGTAGATTCAATTGCTCGCGAATTATTTGTTGATGTTTTAGATGGAGGAACGTTTGACTCTATCAAACTAGTCCAAAACGGAATGAACTTACAGCCTTTAGAGGAATATCAGGTTTTATTTGACGGAAGAGCTACTTCTGATCGAGAAATCAAGGTTGGGTTATTGAGTAAGGATGGTCAAGTAAATTATTCAGACTTACAAACGATTTCATTGACTTCATCGATGGAAAGCAAAACATTCACGTTTACAATGCCAAATGTGAAGGATGTAGAAGGTCAGCTTGTGTTTTTCTTAGGTGGATCTTCACATGATGTTGTCCTTGATAATGTGAAAATGTTACGTTTAACAAACAATGGAGCAACTTTAACGTTTGATGATATTTTCCCATTGAAAAATGGCGAATTCACAAATGGTCTAGATAAATGGAGTAATCATGTACAAGGAAAATATGATGGCCCATCTTCAGCTAGCTTTGAAGCAACAGATGGCATGGCGAAGGTTTCAATTGGACATGAAGGTGTAAACCCTTGGGATGTTATTTTCATGCAAGAAGGACTTTCATTAAAAGCTGGATACAAATATACGGTATCGTTTGATGCAAAATCTACGATCGATCGAAAATTTGAATTAGTAGTTGATAATGCGAGTTATCACCGATATCTTTCTGAAACATTAGATTTAACTAGTGAAATGAAGTCTTATACATTTGAATTTGAAATGCCACAGGACGACACGGTTGGTCTTAAGTATTTACTAGGTAAGCTTAATGGTGTTGCTGAAATTGGGCAATCACATGACGTATTCTTTGACAATGTCAAACTAGAAATTAAGGGTGAAAGGGAAAAAATATTCCCATTGAAAAATGGTTCTTTCACTGATGGTGGTACTAATTGGGGCCAACATGTTCAAGGTATCTATGATGGTAACTCAAAAGCAGAGATACTATTTGATAATGGCGAAGCAACTGTTAAGGTAGATCATACGGGTGTGAACCCTTGGGATGTTCTATTTTTCCAAGAAAATCTTTCTCTTATTTCTGGAAAGACATATGTGGTTCAATTTAATGCTAAATCATCAGCAAATCGTAAGTTAGAAGTAATTGTGGATAATGGTGCACCAAGTTATCACCGTTATTTCGAAAAAATAGTAGACCTTACTGATACAAATCAAACGTTTACGTTTGAATTTGAAATGGGAAGCGATGATGTTACAGGCTTAAAATTCTTATTAGGTGCGGTAGGAAACACAGTAATTGACTCAAGTCATACTGTAGTCATTGATAATGTTCGATTAGAAGAAAAGGGTGCACGTGAGGCATTAGGTTCAGAGCCAGGAAATGAAACACCAACACCACCTTCTGAACCAACACCAACAGAACCAGAGCCAGAAAAGAAATGGAAAGAAGTTGGTGAGAACCTATTATTTGATGGTAGCTTCGATTCAACTACTACTTTTGGCAACACGGAAAATCCAGTTGCTCAAGGATGGAATATTCATAATCAAGGAATTTATGAGCAATGGGCAGGACTTGCAGATTTCACAGTTGAAGAAGGGCAAGTAAAAGCATTAGTGTCTCAGCCAGGTTGGGCTTGGTGGCAAATCCAGTTATACCAAGACAATGTAACGGTGCCAGCAGGTACTTACAAGATTTCATTTGATATGCAATCAGAGCAAGACCGACCTGTGTACGTTGAACTGGCAGGTTCTGGTGTACCGATGGAAACTTTCCACGTTAATGGCACGCTACAAACCTATGAGACTATTATTGAAGTGACGTCAGATGGTCAGTATAAATTCTTGTTTGGGTTTGGAAAAGAGGCAGCTGACCCTGAATTAACAACACCTTATGCAATGACGATTGATAATGTAAAATTAATGAAAGTAGTAGAAGACACTGAAGGCGGCGAAGAGCCTAATCCAGAACAGCCTGGAACTGAAGAGCCTGTAGAAGAGGATCCAACGAATGAAAATCCTGAAACACCATCTACAGACGATGAAACAGGCGAGGATTCAGAAGAGGGAGAACAGTTACCTGATACAGCTACTTCAAGCTATAATTGGTTAGTATTTGGTTTCACTTTGATGATGTCTGGTGTTATTCTTTTGGCCATTCAAAGAAGAAGAAAAATGAATCATATGTAAGAACTAAATTGATGCCTAGAGAATCCCTATTCTCTAGGTATTTTTATTTTGGCTTGTAAAGAGATTTGCATGTTCAATGCTGTTCTTCTAGTCGAGGTGTTTGTTATTGTGCTAAAATATGAAATAGTTTGAAAACAACAGAGGTGAAGCATGGATTCAATTCGGATGTATTTTATGTTTACGAGGAAGGCGTTTTTACGATCTGCTGCATATCGGTTTGATGTGTGGACGAGGTTAATCTCAAATGTTATTTTTCTGTTAATGTGGATGTCGATATGGATAGCTTTATATAGTGGAAAAGAAGAAGCAGGCGGGGTATCAATGACTGCGATGCTTACATACGTGGTGGTTAGTCAGTTTTTAAATGCTGTGAACGGAGCAGGTACACCATTATGGGAGCTACAGGAAAAGGTGAGAACAGGAGATATTGCACTTGAGCTAATGCGACCGTTTGATGTGCCACTGCGTTATTTGTTCGCGGATTTTGGAAGTGTGTTCTTTTATATGATCACTGCGTTGCTGCCGTTATATGTATTGCTGTTTTTCTTTATTGATTTATCTCTCCCAACTAGTTGGGAAACTTGGGTGTTATTCGGTTTTTCTGCTTTTATAGGGTTTTTAATACGATATTGCATTGAATTAACGTTTGGATTATTTACATTTTGGTTAATTGAGACAGGTGGAATTGAGGATATTTTTTATTTTTCGTTGTCATTATTATCAGGATCTGTCATTCCGTTATGGTTTTTTCCTGGTTGGTTACAGACGATTGCGCTATATCTACCATTTCAAGGAATTTACTTTATACCAAATGCTATTTTCATAGGAAAGATTTCTGGTAGTGAGCTGTGGATGTCAGTTGGTGTTCAAGTATTTTGGTTAGTCGTTAGTTTCGGTATTTTACGCTTTGTTTGGCATAAAGCGGCAAATAAAGTTGTGGTACAGGGGGGATAAGGTTGAATACGATACTAGAACATACTCACTTATATTTTCGCCTTGTTTCTGCAGGTATCCGGGCACAATTACAGTATCGTTTTGCGTTTGTGATGAGAATTATTGGTATGGTTGCTGCCTATACAGGGACAGCGGTAACGATGTGGGTTATGCTTTATCAGTTTAAAGAGCTTGGGAAATGGAATTATTATGAGCTATTATTCTTGTTTGCATTAGCTGTAGTTTCATGGGGTTTTTGTATCATTTTATTTTTCCACTTTCGAAGCTTAGATACATACATTGTGAATGGGACATTTGATCGTTTTCTCGTAAGGCCGCTTAATCCTTTCTTTCATTTTATGGCGATGAAATTTGATATCGGTGCAGCCGGGCAATTTATTTTTAGTTTGTTTATCTTTGTGTGGGTAAGTGGTGCGTTAGGCATTGAATGGCATGTCGGAAAATTTTTATTCTTGCTCGCTGCTGTAGTGGGTGGTGTGTTAGTTCAAGGTGGATTGCTCGTGTTCATTTCAGCCATTGCATTTTGGACAACGAAATCTGAACGGTTTTATTGGGTTGTCATGTTTCCTGCTCGCAATCTAACAAACTATCCGTTAGTGATTTATCCAAAGGTTGTACAATGGTTTACAGCATTCGTTGTACCATTTGGTTTTGTTAATTATTTGCCTGCTTCGGTCATTTTAGAAAAAGAAACACCTTATTTTCCAAATGGAATTGGTTATTTGACACCAATCGTTGGGCTTGTTTTCTTTGTATGTGCTTATAAGTTTTGGATGTTTGGTTTAAATCGTTATAAAAGTGCTGGTTCGTAGGGAGGAGGAAGAAGAGTGGCAATTATTGAGGTAGAAGGATTGTGTAAGGATTTTAAAGTGGCAAAGCGAGAGACAGGCTTTGTTGGAGCGTTGAAAAGTATTGTCAATCGTGAATTTGTGCTAAAAGAAGCGGTAAAAGATATTTCTTTTTCAATTGAGAAAGGTGAAATGGTTGGATATATTGGTCCGAATGGAGCGGGGAAATCTACGACGATCAAAATGTTAACAGGTATTTTAGTTCCATCGAGTGGCAAAATTCGTGTAAAAGGGAACGTTCCTTACGAGAATCGGAAAAAGAATGCACGAAATATTGGTGTCGTATTCGGTCAGCGTACACAGCTTTGGTGGGATTTGCCGACGATTGAATCGTTCGAGTTATTGAAGGAAATTTATCGTGTGTCAGATCAACAATATAAAAAGAATATGGATACGTTTACGGATATTTTAGGCTTGGATGAGTTCTTAAATACACCTGTAAGACAGCTTTCATTGGGCCAACGAATGAGGGCGGATATTGCTGCGTCATTATTACATGACCCTGAGATCCTGTTTCTAGATGAGCCAACGATTGGCTTAGACGTGGTAGCCAAAGAAAAAATGAGAGATTTTATTACAGAGATTAATCGTGAACGACAAGTGACGGTCATTTTAACCACGCATGATATGGAAGATATTGAAAAGCTCTGTAAACGAATGGTTCTAATCGATCATGGGCAGAAGGTGTATGACGGAGAAATTGAACGAGTGAAAGCACGTTATGGAAAGATGAGAACACTAATTGTTGATGTCGAGGAAAATGGAAAGGGATTGTGTTTATCCGGTGGTGAATTGTTAAAAGAAGAAGGAAATCGAAAGTGGATTCGATTTAACCGAGACGAAATCTCAGCTTCAGGGCTTATAAGTCAAATAACAGAAACACATAATATCTCAGATTTAACAGTAGAAGAGCCTGAGATTGAGTCGATAATAAGTCGGATTTATCAAGAGGGATTTGCCGAGCCGGTAAGAGTATAAAAGGAAGAAGCTTGAGGGAAGTGCCTCAAGCTTCTTCTTTTTTTGTTTTATAGTTCTCATAAGCTTGCTGAACCTTATCTTTGTTAGGTATAACGGTTTCTAATTTTTGATGAATCTCATTTAATAAAAATAACCCTCTAAACATACATCCGACTACAATCCCAAATGCAATGACACCTCCAGCAAGTGGTCCTATCGTCATTAATAAGAAACCTAATGCTGAGCATAAAAAAATCGATAAAAGAAGGTACATAAAAGACTCTCCAATTCTTTTATTTTTAGCATAACATATTGGTAGACTAAAAAAAGAGTAGTTTTTATGTTGTTTATATTTAGAATATTTTGTAAACTGTTATTGTAGGTAATATAAGGAGGTCGTCATGCAAAAAGTAATAAGTATGATCTTATGTACCGGTTTGCTTGTAGGTTGTACGGAAAAAGTGGATAAAGCGACGTTTGATCATGAAATAAGCAATATGAAAAAAGAGCTTATGTTAGTTGAGAAGGAAAGAGATACATATAAACATGAATATGAAGAGTTAAAGAACAAGCCTGAGGAGAAACCGAAATTAGATGGAATGTCAGAGCAGTTATTGCTGCAAAAAGGGTTCGTGGGAACGGTTGAGGATATTAAGGAAGAACTATTTCGTAACCCAACGTTAATACCATACAACATGAGAGCGGGCGATGAGCTGTCTTTTGTCTATGATGATATGAAGGTACTGACACATGAGTGGGTGTTTGCTCCAATTGACAATGGACATACTGGGGGATTTGTTCTTTATTCATATACAATTGAAAATGGTCTGATCACTTCTTGGCGAGTAGTAGATTCGTATATTTATGGAGAAGAAGATTATCAAATTGATCAGTTATTCGAAGAAAATAAGCAGTACATGGATATGTACATAACGTTAATTGAACATTCTGTGCCTGTTAATGGTGCTGAGAAGTTTATTTTTTATCTGCAGGGTGTAAAAGACCAAAATTATTCAGTCGTGCTTCAGCATTTGTTTTCACCAGAGGATATTAATGGATTGTATGCCTTTTATGAGTCTATCCGCCTTGATACTCTTCAAATCGTTGAGATTATACCAAGTAAGGCAGAGCCTGACTATCTAATCAAAGTTGAAGGGGAGGGAACAGAAGGCACACGTCAATGGACGATTGTATTAAGTAATCAAGGAAGTGTATGGGACTGGAAGGTTTTTGAGAATCTTGAAGATCGCTAATACTTGATGAAATGAGGCGGAGATATGAAAAAAGAACATCTCAATATGATTAGTATTTTGGTAGCGTTTACAGGAGTTATTGGACTTATCATGATGTTTGCAAGTGTCCACTTTGGGATAAATTCAGCGGAAGCATGGATGTTAGAGCAGGAAGGAGTTAACAGAGCTCTCTATGATCAGATAGTTGCAGCGTATATCAATACATATGTAGTAACAGGTAGTTTGTTATTTGGTAGTAGTGTACTAGGAATGTGTGTAGCGTTGGTGTTGTATTTTCAAGGTAAAGAGAAGTTAGAGGAAAGTGCGTAATTTGGGCCTTCAATGTGTTGAAGGCTTTTTTTGATGGGATTTATTAAGTGGCCGGATTATCGGTGAAAGTAGCCGGATTTTTCATTAGATTGGCCGGAATAATACAAAAGTGGCCGGATTATCGCTAATATTGGCCGGTTTCCTTCATTTTTTAGTTGGATTTTTAAGGGGAAGTAAGAATGTGACAAGCATTTACTCGGATTTTTGTCAGATTTTTTAATTTAGACCACAAACAATGAAAAATACCTCTGTTTGTGCTACATTACTCTTAATAGAATTTTAACGATACATACAGGAGTGAGTGGATTGGTAGAAATTCGAAAGCCGATTCCGGTGGCTGAGGCTGTTCGGAAGGTAATGGAGTATGCGACAGACGGAGTATTTGAAATCGTTTCAATTGAAGATGCCTATGGACGATATTTAGCGGAGGATTTAGTAGCGACTCACAATGTGCCACCGTTTGATCGTTCACCTTATGATGGATTTGCAATTCGTTCGCAGGATTCACAAGGTGCACATCTTGAACAAGCGGTTGAATTTGAAGTGATCGATCAAATTGGTGCTGGTGCTGTTTCAAAGAAGGATGTAGGAGCATTTCAAGCTGTTCGCATTATGACGGGGGCGCAAATGCCAGAGCAGTGTGATGCAATTGTGATGTTAGAGCTCGCTAAAGAATTTGAAAAAGACGGAAAAACATATATGAGCGTAAAGAGGTCCTTTCCAAAGGGTCATAATATTTCCTTCGAAGGTGAAGATACGAAGAAGGGAACAGTTCTTGTAGAGAAAGGGACCTTTATTAATCCTGGAGTACAAGCACTGCTAGCGACTTTTGGCTATAGTAAGGTTAAGGTAGCAAGAAAGCCAGTGATTGGAGTATTTGCAACTGGAACAGAGTTATTGGATGTTGATGAAGAGCTTGTTCCAGGTAAAATTCGAAATAGTAATTCTTATATGATTTGTGCGCAAATTGAGAGAAGTGGTGCTGTGCCAAGGTACTATGGAAAACTTCCTGATGAGTTTGAGCTTTGCTACAATGCCATTACGAGCGTGCTTGGTGAGGTTGATTTTCTCATAACGACAGGTGGGGTTTCAGTAGGCGATTATGATTTTCTCCCTGATATTTATGACAAGCTTGGTGCAAACGTCCTTTTTAACAAGATAGCAATGAGACCTGGTAGTGTAACAACGGTAGCTGAAACGAATGGAAAGCTGTTGTTTGGGTTGTCTGGAAATCCTTCTGCATGCTATGTTGGCTATGAGTTATATGTGAGACCAGTTGTTCGAACGCTGTTATTTTCAAAAAAACCACATTTGCAACTGGTTCAAGCGGTATTGGATGCTGAGTACCATAAACCAAATCCGTTTACACGGTTTGTGCGAAGTGCACTTACAATTAAAGGTGGAAAGCTTCATGTGGCTCCAAGTGGTTTTGATAAGTCAAATGCTGTGTCATCACTAGCGACTGCGAATGCATTAATGGTATTACCAGGCGGAACAAGAGGGTTTACTTCTGGTTCAACGGTAGATGTTTTGTTACTTGAGGGAGAAGAAGGTAGTGAATGGCCGTGGGGATAAAAAAACGTCCTCCCATTTTACAAGTTGTTGGCTATCAAAATAGTGGAAAAACGACGTTAATGGTTTCACTTATAGAAGTATTAAGTCGTGAAGGTTTGAAGGTTGGGACGATTAAACACCATGGTCATGGTGGAAAACCTCAATTACCTGACAGAAAGAAGGATTCAGAAAAACATCAGCAAGCAGGTGCTATGGTCAGTGCAGTGGAAGGTGATGGCCTTCTACATTTACAGGCATCGCTGGAACAGTTAGATGTTGAGAAGATGATTGATTTTTATCAGTTTTTTGAACCAGACGTGATATTAGTTGAAGGGTATAAAAAAGCACCTTTTCCAAAGGCTCTGTTGATTCGATCGATGGAAGATGTACATCTTCTAGAGGAACTAGATAATATTATCGCAGTGATTACCTGGGGAAATGTGAAGATTACGTGTGAAATTCCAGTTTTTGATATAAGCGAAAAGCATGAATATGTAAAAATGCTAGTAAAGAGTGTGAGGGATAAAGGATGACGAAAAAGTTTGAAGTGATAAAAGAAGAAATTATAACTCAAGAAATTATTGATAAAGTCGTTCGTCGTGAAGCGGGCGCGATTACGACGTTTATTGGGACAGTTCGTGAGCTAACGAAAGGGAAACGTACATTGTATTTAGAGTATGATGCGTATGTTCCGATGGCCGAGAAAAAACTTGCTCAAATTGGTGATGAAATCAAAGAAAAGTGGCAGGATGCTGATGTAGCAATAACTCATCGAATTGGCCGTCTAGACATTACTGATATTGCGGTTGTCATTGCCGTCTCTACCCCTCATCGTAAGGATGCTTATCAAGCAAATGAGTATGCAATTGAGCGTATTAAAGAGATTGTTCCTATTTGGAAGAAAGAACATTGGGAAGACGGAGAAAAGTGGATAGGCAATCAGCTTGAAACGAAGGCCTATCCTAAGGGGCATCCAGAAGAGGAGGATTTGACATGATAAAGGTATTATTTTTTGCGCATTTGCAAGATGCTGTTGGAAAAGAAAGTGTGGAAATTGAGGTTGATTCCTTAACGGTTGCTGAGCTAAAGCAGCAGCTCGCTAGTGATTTCAAGTTGGATGGCCTAGATAAGGTGATGTTTGCTATTAATGAAGAATACGCATTAGCGACAGATGTCATTTCTTCTGGGGATACAGTTGCACTTATCCCTCCAGTTAGTGGTGGCTGAAAAAACAGTGTGAATTCACACTGTTTTTTCTTTTAACTCCACAAATAGTTGAAACTTTCAGACTGTTCTTGCGTATATTCATAGTAGAAGGAGGGAATGAAATGAGTATAGAAAAACGTCCAAAACACAACTTGAAAATAACGTTTTTAGAAACCGTTTTCGCGTCCTTATCATTACTTTTTCTCATTGGAACGATAGTGTATATAGTGATAGAGTGGAGTACATTACCATCTGAGGTTCCTATTCATTTTGGAGTGAATGGAGAGGCTGATGGCTGGGGACCGAAGTGGGCAATTTGGGGACCTGTATCGATAGGACTCATGCTGTGGATTGGCTTCTCTTTTTTAGCAAAAATGCCAGAAGTCTATAATTATCTTGTAACAATTACAGAAGAGAATGCGAGTAGGCAATACCGGAATGCCCGTATGTTAATTTATGTGATTCAAACAGAGTTATCAATTCTTTTTGCCCTCCTTAGCTGGAAAATGGTTCATTATGCTCATGGGGATGAAGTGGGATTAGGATTTTGGGAGTTTCCTATTTTCTTAATCGTTCTGTTAGGAACCATTAGCTTTTTTATCGCGAGATCCGTTAAGTTAGAATAGTGTTGGATGTTCTTTTTTAAGAAAGGAAGAGGATTTGATGTTACAAAGACTAGTAATTGGTATTTTAGTGGGTGGATTAATAGGGTTTATAAGTGGATTGTTTGTGGCAAGTGCTGTTTCAGCACCAGATAGTTCCTTAGTTATCACTACATATGTTGGTGTAATTGTCGGTGTGTTAATTTGCTTAATCATAGAAGTAAATAAGCTATCTCATAAGCTAGTAAATGAAAAACAGGAAAATAATTGAGTGAAAAATAAGAACTTCTTTGGAACTCGGTTAGATGGAATATTAGAGACATAGAATACTATGCAATTTGAAATTTCCACCACGAAGAATAAATATGGTGACCTTGATTTTTAGGTTTATAGAATGTTGGCTTTAAGGTAATTCATGCGTGTTAATCAGAGTGGAAGAACCGAGACTCCTACGGGAGATAGCGCTAGTCTTGAGACCTACAGGCAAAAGCCGAGGAGGCTCAAGATGCGCCCAGCGGAAAGCGAGAGTTCTGCAACGGAGATTAACACCCCAAGTAGAGTTTCGTATTTTCAGGGTAGACTTCCATGCAATTTGAGAATTGCACCATGAAGGATGAAAATGCGAACTTGATTTGGGGTTTTTAGAATGTTGGACTTTAAGTCATTCATGCGTGTTAATCGGAGTGGAAGGAACCGAGACTCCTGTGGGACATGCGCCGGGCTTGAGACCCCACAGGCGAAGCAGAGGAGGCTCAAGTGGCGCCCCACGGAAAGCGAGGTTCCTGCAACGCAGATTAACACCCCTTGTACAGTGTCGTATTTTCTGGGTAGCCTTTTACTTAATAGAAAATTAATAAGAATGCTTATACGAAAATGGCCTCGATTGCATATAATGTAAAAAATGCAATCGAGGTGACGAGTTGCTATATACATTTTTACTTTTTGTTCATTTACTATGTGTGGTGGTTTGGCTTGGTGGAGCGCTAGTTGAAACCTTTTATTTTATGCCTAGGTTTAAGAAGGAAATAGATGGGCATTCAGAAGTAAGGTTTATCAGGATGTGGGCGAGTTCTGGCTCTTACTATGGTCCTGCAATAATATTACTTTTGCTTACTGGGATCTTTTTATCCATAATGGGTGGTTGGGGCTTTTTTACAAGCTTATGGCTAAGTATAAAACAGCTTATTATGTTAGCTGTTTTGATTATTCTCTTTTTAGTGGCGCCTAAAATGAAAAAATTACAAAGAGAGGCTCTACTGTATCAGATTAGAAAACAACCTATGGACGATGAGCTTAGAGAACGATTTAATAAAACAACACGTTTCTTCGACATCATTCATATTGGTGTATTGATCAATGTGGTTTTAGCTGTTTGGAAGTTTTAATTTGTTTGTACACCTTCATACGACGCTTTTTAGCGTTGTTTTTTGTTTAAACATTACTTAAGGAAAGGAGAAAGTAGGCTATTAACTTAAGAGAATTGGATGTATAAGTAAAACTATCCATTGTACATTGAAGTTAAAGTCGATTTTTACCGAAAGTATTTTACACAATAAATTTCAATATAGGTATATAATGGTAATTAGTTTTTAACTTTTTATCTAAAAGGGAGACAGTTGCGATGTTTGGGATCGTTCATTTTGAAGTATTTTTAGTTTCCGCTATCTTATTGAATCTCACACCTGGTGTAGACACCATGTATATTATTAGTAGGAGTATTTCTCAAGGAAGAAAAGCTGGGGTATATTCTGCGTTAGGGATAACGTCTGGTGCCTTGATTCATACAATTCTTGCATCATTAGGCTTGTCTGTTATTTTAATGAAATCGGTATTTCTATTTAATTTGATTAAGTATTTCGGTGCGATTTATCTAGTGTATTTAGGCATTCAAATGCTGCTGTCAAAAAAGTCAAACCAACGCGAGCAAATTGAACTGAATCGGATATCGAATAGAAAAATTTTTACACAAGGCCTAATCACAAATGTGACAAATCCAAAGGTAGCGCTTTTCTTCTTAGCCTTTATTCCACAGTTTATTAATCAAAGTTATTCTAGTCCTATTCCTTTTGCACTATTAGGAATCACGTTCTGTCTGACTGGTGGAATTTGGTGTTTAATCATTGCTAACTATTCTTCGATGTTAACGAGAAGATTGAGAAAAAGCTCGAAGATGGAATTTGTCCTTAATAAAATAACAGGCCTTGTGTTTATAGGAATGGCTGTTAAGTTATTTCAAACGAAAGGTGCTCAATAGCTAGTAAAAAAGCAGAAACTCCATTGTTTGGAATTTCTGCTTGTTTTATTTCATCAAGTCTATCATTTTCTGGTTACGCTCTTGTTGTTCCTCATTTGTAATAAGGTCATATTTTTTCAGTAAATGAAAAAGTTCATTTAGCGTTTCTTGCGTAAGCTCAGTTTGTAAGAATGCTTCTGTTCTTACATAAAGGTCGCTAGGTAGAAAGCTTTTTTGACTTTCAAGTTTGTTTTCGACATCTTGTTTTGAATGATCAATGTTACATGTGCTCATGATTATCCTCCAATATGTGACATTTCCACTTTGTTCTTTGTTGTTCCTTTTTCAATGTCACGGCGTTCTGAGTATGCGTCACTTCTATGATTCCAAATGGAAGAAATAATGTCTGTTACACCCTCGTCTGTTAGTTCAGAGCGAAGGGGCGTGCGTAAATCATGTCCTTTAGAAGAGAAAAGACAAGTATAAAGTTTTCCTTCAGCTGAAAGCCTTGCTCGGTTACAAGTTGAGCAGAATGCATCAGTGACGGAAGATATGACACCAATTTCGCCTTTGCCGTCCTTGTAGCGGAAACGGGTAGCAACTTCTCCTTTATAATTTGGATCAATTGCTTCGATAGGCATCACGTTGTTAATGTCTTCAAGAATCTGTTTTTTAGGATATACAGAATCCATTACCCATTGGTTGCTGTTTCCAACATCCATAAATTCGATAAAACGAAGGATATGTCCTTGTTCTTTAAAATATTTTGCCATAGGAATAATTTCGGAATCATTGACACCCTTTTGGACGACCATGTTTATTTTTACACCAAGTCCTGCTTTAGAGGCTGCTTCAATTCCTTCTAGAATCGTTTCAACTTTTACTCCTCGACCGTTTAGTTTTCCAAAGATATCGTCATTCAACGAATCAAGGCTTATTGTAACACGATCAAGTCCAGCTTCTTTTAAGTCTTTTAAAAATTTTGGTAGTAGAGATCCGTTCGTTGTCATCGCTACATCATCAACACCTTCAATCTGTGAAATCTTCCTAATAAGTTCAGGTAGATTGTTTCGCATTAAAGGTTCTCCGCCAGTAATACGTATCTTTTTCACACCTAAAGAATGGACAAAGATTTTTGTTAACCGCTCAAGTTCTTCAAAAGAGAGGAGCTGTTCTCGTTTTAAAAATTGAAAGTCTGGTCCGAAGATTTCCGCTGGCATACAGTACGTACAGCGAAAATTACACTTGTCCGTTACGGATATACGTAAGTCACGAAGTGGTCGGTTTAATTGGTCTAAGACTTTGTTTGCCATCTTGTTTCCTCCTCTCTTAAAAGTAAATTATGGTAAAACGATTCTTTCTGGATGTGAATAAACATTAAATGAATTTCCACGTATAAAACCAACTGCAGTTATGTTTAAGTCTTCAGCCAGCTTAATCGCAAGATCAGTTGGTGCTGATTTGGATAGAACAATACCAACTCCTATTTTAGCTGCCTTTAATAGAACCTCAGATGAGATTCGACCACTAAAAACAATGATTTTATCTCGTACAGGAATGCGGTTGATTAAACTGTAGCCTAAGATTTTATCAAGGGCATTATGTCTACCGATGTCTGTGAACGTAACGAGAAGCTCATCTTCAGTACACAGAGCAGCATTATGAACACCACCTGTTTGTTTAAAGACTAGACTACTTTCCTGCATTTTATTCATTAATGTGATGCATTGCGCAGGATGAAGTGTCTTTTTTGATGTAGAGGTTTTAGCTGTCCGTGCATCGTTCTGAAAGTAGAACTGTCTACTTTTTCCACAACATGAACCGATAAAACGTTTTGAATAATATTCTTGACTCGTCGATTGCGTTGTTGTTAGCTCCACATAAGCAAGTCCACGATCAGCGTCTATATTTAATTGTGTAATGTCATCTTTTAGTCGAATGATTCCCTCAGATGCGAGAAAACCAATGATAAGTTCTTCTAGGTCAGTTGGTGTGCAAACCATAGTTGCAAACTCTTCGTTATTGACATAAATGGTCATTGGAAACTCATAAACCACTTCATCTGACGTTGTGACTAAAGCTCCATTTTCATATTTTACTATCGAGCGATTTGAGCTGACATTGCTATTCATGTCATCACCTGTTCCTTCTAAAAATGATTAGTTCAAATATAATCACATTTATTCTATGATGACAAGTATTAGATTTTAACAGTTTAAGAGAAATGTTAAATAAAAACTATTACTATTAATCATATAAAAACTATTGTGATGTTGCAAAAAAGATGCTATTATTTTGATTAAAGTTCATAAAATGTTCATAAAACGTTCATAAACTTGTACGATTTAGATGCGAGATAGCGAACCTGTCGTCGATTTAAATGGTATGATTTGTAAGCGATTACTGTTGGTTTGAGAGTAGCGAATCCTGCTGAGAATTAACCGTCAATCATATCCTATTAATTTCTGTTATTTAGGGATTATTAGGTGTGTTTGGCGGTTTTTGTGTTTTTTACATATTGGCTACCCTGAAAATGCGAAAGTGCGACTCTATATAGAGGGTGTTAATCTGCGTTGCAGGAACTTCGCTTTCCGCGGGGCGCCACTTGAGCCTCCTCGGTTTCTGCCTGTGGGGTCTCAAGCCCGGCGCATCTCCCGCAGGAGTCTCAGTTCCTTCCACTACGATTAACACGCAAAAATACTGCGATTCAACGCTTTAATAGCACATGTAATTTTCAATCACCATGGTGCAAACTCTTATTTTCATGGTAGTCTACCCTGAAAATACAACTCTGTACATGGAGTGTTAACCTACATTGCAGGAACCTCGTCCGCACGAAGGAAATGCGTTAGCATTTTCGAGGAGTCTCGGTCCTTCCACTACGATTAACACAAATACTAGGATTCAACATTCTAATAAATTAATTGCAAGAGGTTATCTAACAAATCAGCGAATATTTTATGAAAAAATAAAAAATACAGTTTGGTTTCAAATGGCTTTTGCCAATGAATATAAAAAGTTATTGTTTAAGGGGGAGAAAGATTTGTCTAAGACAAAAAACAGATGGCTGATTGCCGCTTCTGCTGTTGGTATCCATATCTCAATTGGATCTGTTTATGCGTGGAGTGTATATACAAAGCCAATCGTAAATGAATTCGGATGGGATTTAACAGAACTGAATTTCACATTTAGTTTAGCAATTTTATTTTTAGGATTATCTGCAGCGTTTTTAGGACATTTCGTAGAAAAATATGGTCCGCGTAAAGCAGGATTACTTTCTGCCATTTTCTTTGGAATTGGTATTGTGGGATCAGGTCTTGCGATTCAATTAGAGTCATTGCCATTATTATATTTATTTTATGGAGTTCTTGGTGGTATTGGTTTAGGGGTAGGTTATATTGCTCCGGTTTCAACGTTAGTGAAATGGTTCCCTGACCGTAGAGGACTAGCAACTGGTCTTGCAATTATGGGATTTGGTTTCGCTTCATTAATTAGTAGCCCGATCATTCAAAAGTTAATTCAGTCTGTAGGTATTGCAAATACATTCTATACATTAGGTATCGCCTACTTTATAGTAATGGTTGCTTCGTCATTATACCTTGAGCCACCAGTAAAGGGTTGGATGCCAGCTGGCTTTGAAGCGAAAGTGAAAAGCGGCGTGAAAAAGGTAAAAGAGGATCTTTCACAGTTAACTGCTAACGAAGCTATTAAAACAAGACGTTTTTATTATTTATGGTTAATGTTATTTATTAACGTAACATGTGGAATTGCGATTATTTCTTCAGCATCACCACTTGCACAGGAAAGCATTGGTTTAACTGCAGTTGCAGCAGCGGCCCTTGTAGGAGTGTTAGGTGCATTTAACGGATTTGGTCGTATTGGATGGGCATCTATATCAGACTTTATCGGCCGTCCAAATACGTATACTACGTTCTTTGTGATTCAAATGATCGCATTCCCGTTACTTCCGGTTATTGATAACCCATTATTGTTCCAAGTGTTACTAGCGATTATTTATACATGTTATGGTGGAGGATTTGCATCAATTCCAGCATATATCGGTGACTTATTCGGCACAAAGCAATTAGGTGCCATTCATGGATATATTTTAACAGCATGGGCAGCAGCTGGTCTTGTAGGACCAATGTTTGCTTCATGGGTTCGTGAAACAACTGGTAGCTACTCACAAAGCTTAACAGTATTTGCGATTATGTTTGGTGTTGCGTTCATAATTTCTCTATTAATTCGATATGATATTAAAGAGCTTAGAAAACAACAAGAAGCAAATAAGGCAAAACTTGCAAGTTGACAAGTAATTGAGTGATTTGCTTTACTAGAGAAACGAAGAACATATAAAGGGAATGAAGGGTGTATGAATAAATATGAAGCTGAGTTCAGCAATTTAGTTCGTTCCTTCAGGAAGAAGCATATGGGAAAAGGTCCTAGTAAAGTAACGACGACCTTCTGTAAGAACTGGGCAATTTGTGAGATGGAAGGTAATTTATCTCCTGTTGAAAAATTTATTGCCAGTGCAGATGAAGGAAAACAAATGCTTCGAGCAGCGAGAACTGAAATGGTCAAAGATATGTATAGAAAAAATCCTCCGGTTGAAATGGAAGAATTTTTAGGCTGTAAATATGTTGATCTATTTGTCGATATAGATATTGATCGAGATTTTGGGATGTCCATATTCGTATTCAATGAAGATATCGAACAGAAATTTTGTAAATAACTAACATCATGTTGTGTTGGTACTTGGTAGCGATCCTGCTAAAGGCTAACCACCGTCACCTTTGTTCATTACTCTTGAGCATAGTTGTGTACGGTGGTTTTTTTATGCTAATAAGGTAATAGTGTAGTGGTTTATTGAAATAAAGGAGAGTGGAACAACATGGGAAAAACAAAACATACAGGTCCTATAAAACTTGATACAAAGCCAGATCCATCGTTATGGGCTGGACTATCTCCAATGGGGTTAGGAAAAGTGAAACCTCATCATATTAAAGATACGATGAAGGTTGTTTGGGATAATAAGGATAATTTACCTTATGCTTATCGTATTTTAACGCAAGGTGTTTGTGATGGCTGTGCATTAGGAGTTTCTGGTTTATATGACCAAACATTAACAGGACCTCACTTATGTACAACACGATTAAATGTATTGCGTCTTAATACAGCTCCAGCGATTGATCCAACATGGCTTGAAGATGTGGATAAGATGAAGGAATTAGATAGCACTGAGCTTCGAAAGCTTGGGCGTATTCCATACCCTCTTTCTCGTAAAAAGGGCGAAAAGAAATTCACAAGAATTTCATGGGACGAAGCGTTAAATCGTATCGCAGCAAAGATCAACAAAATTGACCCTAAGCAATTAGCATTCTATTTAACAGCTCGTGGAATTACGAATGAAGTGTATTATACAGCTGCTAAGGTTGCTCGTTTCTTAGGAACGAATAACATTGATAATGCTTCACGTATTTGTCACTCGCCAAGTAAAACAGCACTTAAGCGTTCACTAGGAATTGGGGCATCAAGCTGTAACTATAAAGACTGGATTGGTACAGATGTTTTAGTATTCTGGGGATCTGTTGCGGCAAACAACCAGCCTGTTTCAACGAAATATATGTATGCAGCGAAAAAAGCTGGAACGAAGATCATTACAATTAATCCTTACCGTGAGCCAGCAATGGAGAAATATTGGATTCCTTCTATTCCAGAGAGTGCAGTTTTTGGAACAAAGATTGTTGATGATGTATACCAAGTCAACATTGGTGGAGACATTGCCTTCATGAATGGGGTTATGAAGTACTGGTTTGAAATGGAAGAAGTAAAGCCAGGTTCAGCGATTGATCATGAATTTGTTAAAGCACATACAAATGGCTTTGATGAATTAAAAGCACATTTAAAAGAGCAATCATGGGAGCAATTGGAGAAATCGTCAGGTCTATCAAAAGATCGTATTGCAGAATTCGCTGTACTTCTAGCAAACTCAAAATCTGGTATTTTCGTATGGAGCATGGGCTTAACACAGCATCGTTTTGCGACAGATAATATTTCTCAAGTTGCAAACCTTGCGATGCTACAAGGGTTTATTGGAAGAGAGCATTGCGGTGTTATGCCAATTCGTGGACATAGTGGAGTACAGGGTTCAGGAGAAATGGGTGCTGATCCATTTGTTCTTCCTGGCAGTGATTTTGATGAAGAAAATGCTCAAAGAATGGAAAAAATTTGGGGATTTGATATTCCGAGATGGCAAGGTGATACGGTTGGACAAACGTTAGAAAATATTATGCTACCAGATGACCATGAACGTAAAGTGAAGTTATTCTATACAAGTGGTGGTAACTTCTTAGAAACAATGCCAGACCCTGATTCGATTCAAGAAATTTTAGAAACGGTTGAGTTACGTGTTCACCAAGATATTATTTTTAATACATCAACGCTCGTGGATGCAAAAGAAGAGGTTATCGTATTACCTGCGATGACTCGCTATGAACAACCAGGTGGTGGAACGTCCACAAGTACAGAACGTATGGTGTACTTCAGTCCTGAAATTAAAGGACCTCGTATTGAAGAAGCTCGTTCTGAATGGGAAATTTATGTGGATTTAGCATCGCGTGTTCACCCAGAGCGCAGTCATCTCGTTAACTTTAAAAGCGCTCAAGAAATCCGTGATGAAATTGCAGTTGCGAACCGTAATTATGATGGTATTCAACATTTGAAAAACCGTGGAGATGTATTCCAATGGGGTGGCGCTTGGTTATGTGAAGATGGCGTTTGTCCGACTCCAGATGGTAAAGGAAATCTTTTATCCATTGAGATTCCAGAGTTACGTAAAAATGAAGGTCATTTCTATGTAACAAGCCGTCGTGGTAAGCAATTTAACTCAATGATCTACAGCGATAAAGATGCGTTCAATGCTGCTGACCGTTATGATATTTTAATGAGTGCAGAAGATGCTGAGAAATTACGTATTAAAGAAGGCGACGCAATTGTTGCTTACAATAAATTTGGAACAATGCAAGGTAAAGCAAAAATTGAAGATTTAAAATCAGGTAACATTGCCGTATTCTGGCCAGAAGGTAATGTTCTTTTACAAAAAGGTGTATACGAAGAGTATGCGCAAATTCCTGAATACAACATCGCTGTTGTTGTGGAGAAAGCAGAAACATTCCACGCACAAAAAGACCAACGCTATGTTGAAAAGAGAATTGAAGAGTTAGAGATGGACGTTTAAAAGAAAAACCACTATTTCCTTAATTGGAGATAGTGGTTTTTCGTGTTTCTTCTATTATATATGCATCCTATTTTGATTGAAGAGTTCCTAAATAGTACCCTGCAAGGAAGATGGTGATAATTAATATGAAATGAATGAGTGCCCAACCTAGTTTTCCATATCGTAAATGCTGTATTGACAATGGCTTTCGTAGGTTGTCAAGAATGATAAGGCCTCCGATCCATTCGAAAAGTAGAAAATAGATCCACCACCATGTGTAAGAGTCCCACATATCCCATTTGTAATTATACTCAATAATTCTTGTTTGATGTAATGCGTAAGCTTCAAAAAGTATGCCCGTATGAATGATTGCCCAATAATAAGGTATTTTCCAAGTCCATTCCCTAGGGCTATAACGAACAGCAAATAACACCATTATTGGAAAAGAGAAAGTAATGGCAGTAAACGGCATAATCGTCATTTTAGGAAATAACAAATATGGATAGGAGTAAAATTTTAATTTCACAAAAATATAACAAAGAATATTACCAACAATAGTTGTAAGGATAAAAAGGAGTCCATATCGTTTCCAATCTAGTTTTAAAAAATAAATAAGACTTATCATACCTGTTAAAATGATGAAACAGTAAATAAAAGTTTCTTTATCCAATCCTATATTAATAAAGTCATTCATTAATACCCATCTTCCTATCAAAGAATAACATTATACTTTCCATTTTCTTCTTTTTTATTCGTTGATTTATGTTTAATGATTCGTAAGTCATGAAAGTAATCTTAATCCCATAAACTATTAGAAACTTGTCCTTTATTAGGATGTGAAAAGAGGGGAATGTATGAACCGGTTTTTAAAAGTTTCAGATGAAGTTCAAGCTGCGTTAGCAAATAACACTCCTGTTGTTGCACTTGAGTCGACAATTATTTCCCACGGAATGCCCTATCCAACTAATGTTGTAATGGCATTAGAAGTGGAGCGGATTATTCGTGAAAATGGGGCTGTACCTGCAACAATAGCAATTTTAGACGGGCAAATATGTGTAGGTTTATCGGAAACAGAAATTACTAGATTAGCAACAGAGGAGTCGGTGGTGAAAACAAGTATTCGAGATTTACCTGGTGTGTTAGCCAAAAGGGTTACGGGGGCAACTACTGTAGCTACGACAACTTATGCTGCATATATGGCAGGAATTAAGTTTTTTGCAACAGGTGGGTTAGGTGGTGTACACCGAGGTTTAGAAGAAACGTTCGATATTTCGGCTGACCTTCCTGCATTAGCCGCTTATCCTGTTTGTGTGATAAGTGCAGGTGTCAAGTCAATTTTAGATATTCCTAAGACACTAGAATACTTTGAAACGAGTGGTGTACCTGTGTATGGGTTTAGGACAAATCAATATCCAGGGTTTTATGTTAGTGACTCAGGGTGTGAGGTTACTAAAATTGAAATGGATGAACTCGTCAAGCTATTAAAAGTAAAAGAGGAATTAGATTTGAAACAAGCTGTTCATGTAGCTGTACCTATCCCTAAAGAATCGCAATTAGATCCTTCGTTGATACAAGTTATTATAGAAGAGGCCCTTTCAGCGGCGAAAGAAAAAGGGATTTATGGTAAGGACGTGACACCATTTTTACTGTCGATGATCAAAGAGAAAACGGGTGGAGAGAGCTTAAAAGCAAATATTGCGCTCATGAAAAATAATGCGAGGACAGCGGCCCTAATTGCGAAGGCCTATTGTACACAATGATTGTTTCTATAGGTGATGTGGTCGTAGATGTCATCGTAAATGGTGTTAGTATGAATTACGGAACGGACTCCAAAGCAAGTATTCGAACATTCGCTGGTGGTCAATCAAATAATGTGGCTGCTTGGGTAGCGTATCATGATGTACATTCGACGTTAATTGGGAAGGTTGGGAATGATCCTTTTGGTCGGTTTTTAATTGATGAAGCGAAGAAACAGGGCATTGAGGCATTACTTGAAGTGGAAGGGCAGGCTGAGACTGGAAAAATTCTAGTTGTGGTTGATAAACATACTGGTGAACGAACGATGATCACTGACCGAGGTGCAAATTTGTTACTAGATGTGAATGTGATCGAAGCAAGGGGAGATCGAGTAAGAGAGTGTAATCTTCTCTATCTTTCTGGGTATAGTTTGTTCTCTAAGGTAACGAAGGAAGCAGTCGATGTTGCAAAAGGTATCGCGGTAGATGAAAAGATTCCAATTGCACTAGATCCTAGCTCTGTTTATTATTTGAGAGAAAAAAAAGGGGAGTTGCTTTCTTTCTTAAAAAACATCACCTTTTTGTTTCCAAATTATGAAGAAGGTATGCTTTTAACGGGAGAAGATGAACCAAAGCGAATTGTGAAACGCTTAAGGGAGTTTGTTCCTTATCCCATCTTAAAGTTAGGTGAACGAGGTTGTATGTTATATGAAGATGGTTCGTTTGTTTCGATTTCATCTGAACAAGTAAAGGTTGAAGATACAGTTGGTGCCGGGGATTGTTTTGTCGGAACTTTTTTGGCATCGTATATGAAAAAAGCTGATGTGATTGATTCCGCTCATACCGCTGTGAAGATGGCTAGTTATCAGGTAGGGATCAGGGGTGCAAGACCGTTGCTGAAGTGATTGAATTGGTTCGTGGTTTTAAAAATGTATTTGATGACCTGGTATTTGAGGTTTCATATTGTATCAATCGTAGAGAAATAATTGTAGTTTAATAGGTATTTTTAAAGTTTTAAGTATTGCATAAACATTTATGATGAACACAACATATATAAAAGCACCGCAATTTGCGGTGCTTTTAATACTTTTTAATTTTTAAAATCTATGAACTTTAATCAGCTATTTGATTTGCATTCGGTACATACGCAATACTTGAAAACAGTCGAATGATACTCTCTTGGTCAATTTGATTTGCTCGAACTTCAAATATGACGTTGTCTTTTGTTCCTTGAAAGTAGCCAGTTCCATCCGTTTTCCAGGCGATTTCTGAAAGCAGTCCAAAGTCTTCAAGTTGATTGGGCTCATGGGTGAATTCTAGTGCTTCTTTAGGTGTTGTTGTAGATTCATAGTATCTTATTGACAGTTGTTTTCCTTCTTGTGTAAGTTGGAAAGCTACAACTTTATCTACAAGTGAAGCTGATAATTGTGTGAAGTCTGGTGCTTGTAAAGTATGGTAAAAGGTAATTGTCTTTTGGATATCGGCTATTACCTGTGGAACATCTTCTGGAGTTTTGCTTTCAAAAGTAGGTGATTTAATAAATATAGTATCAGCCTTTTTTCCCTTTTTAAGCAGGTGATAGCCTTTTAATGATTTTTCTTCTTCTCCCGTCCATACTTCTACGGCTATATATTCAGGTGCTGTTAAACCAGATACTGAGTAAAGAAATGATTTAGCTGGATAAATTGATGAGTAGATTATTGAATCTATTAGGTCAATTGAAAATTGATTGGTTTTAATCTGCTGAAGCTTCTCATCAATTTCAAATAATTCCATGCGCTCGTAGGTCGGTTCATATACATAGCCCTTATATAGGAGATGAACACGTTCATTCTTCTTCTGTTCGTCTTCTAATAATTGAACACTTTCTTCTAAATCTTTGTCTCTATGTTCTATTTGATCTGCTATATTGTCAAATTTTTGCTGAAATTTGTCTGCTTCGTTTTCAGATCTCATCGTACCTGCAAAAATTAAAAACGCAAAGGTAATTACAGCAAAATAGATCGATAACTTCATAGGTGACATGGTTGACATCGTACTCCTTCTATTAAACTATTGTAAGGATAGCATAAATTGGTGTATCGCCGATAGTGGGAAATGTGGGATAATGATGTTGTTAGTAATCTTTTAAAAAATATTAAGAAAATTGTTAAGGAACCGACATAAAGAGTAAGAGTGTTTCGAAATCATTATTAAATAAATATAATTCAAGAAGGAGAGAGCTTTGCATATGCCTAAACTATTATCATTCATAACAGCTTTTGCACTTATTTTTTCATTAGGTACACAAACGTTCGCAAATGAAACAGGAACAGAAACTACTGAAACAGAAGAGAATGTAGAAACAGTAGAAACAGCTGAAGAGGCGACTACTTCAGAAGAAGATGAATCTACTGAATCTACTGAGTCAACAGAAGATAATGGAAGCGAAACTTCAGAATCTACTGAAGATGAAGAAGAGGAAGCACCAAAGTTAGTACCAGGAGATTTTTTCTATTTTGTCAAAATTATGACGGAAAAAATCCGTATTGCATTTACTTTTGATGACTACAAGCAAGCAGAGCTTTTAGCTGATTTTGCTTATGAGCGTATAAAAGAGGCAAATGAATTAATTAAAGAGGGAAAAACAGAAGAAGCTGCAGAGCTTTTAAAAACGGCGATTGAAACTCAAGAGAAAGCAGATGAGAAAGCGGCTGATGCTGAAGGTTCAGATTCAACAGAAGATGGAACTGAAACTGAATCAACTGAGAATATTGCAGAAGATACAGTGTTAAAAACAAAGTTAGGTAATAATGTAGACTCATTATTAGTAGCGTTAGCAAAGATTGAAAATCCTAAAGCACAGCAAGCATTAATGAAAAACATTGAAAAAACAATGAAGAAATATAAAAAGAAAATGGCGAAGCTTGAGGAAAAGAAAAACAAGTATGAAGAGAAAATGGCTGACATTCTTGAGAAACTAGCAAACGGTGAAATTTCACAAGAAGAAGCAGACGAAGAAATTGCTGAATTAAATGAAGAATTAGAAGAGAAGAAAGAAAAGTTGGTCTATAAAGAAGATACTGATGTAGAAGATGACGATAAAGATGAAGATGAAGACAATGAAGAAGATGAAGAAAGAAAAGAAGAGGTAGCAAAAAAAGAACAAAAGCAAGAACGAAAAGAAGCTAAAAAAGAAGAAAAGCAAGCCCGCAAAGATGCTAAAAAAGAAGAAAAAGAGAAGCGTGAAGAAGATAAGCAAAAAGACGACGAAGATAGTGATGAAGATGAACACGAAGTTGAAGATGAAGACGAAGATGAAGATGAAGATGAAGATGAAGATGAAGATGAAGATGAAGATGAAGATGAAGATGAAGATGAAGATGACAAAGAATAATAGTTTGTAAAAGCACTGGTTATTTCCAGTGCTTTTTTATATGGAGGGTAATTGGAGGCAATAATGTTGATAGAAATCTAAATTCTCTATATTATTAAAATTAATAGATTTTTATAAACTATGTAAGAAAAAAGGAGATACATAGATGAAGATTTTTATTTCAGCGGATATTGAAGGCGTTTCAGGGGTTGCGACAAATCAGCAATTAAAAACACCAAGCGAGTATCAACGATTCCGTAAGCTAATGACCCAAGATGTAAATGCTGCGATTGAAGGGGCATTCAAGGGTGGAGCGACAGAGGTTGTTGTAGCTGATGGGCACGGAAATATGTCGAATATTTTTATTGAAGATCTTGATCCACGAGCTCGTCTGGTTCAAGGGAGTAACCGTGTGATGTGTCAATTGGAAGGGTTAGATGAAAGCTTTGATGCAATGATGTTTGTAGGGCATCATGGCCGTGAATCTGCTTCAGAACGAACGACGATTAGCCATACGCTTGCTGGGATTTGTGTAAAGGAAATGAAGATTAATGGTAAGGTTGTTGGTGAAACGGAAATGAATGCGATGGTAGCGGGGGATTTTGATGTGCCAGCTATCTTTATCTCAGGTGATGATGCGTACGTTGCTGAGGTAAAAGAGACGTTACCAAATGTTGAGGGTGCTGTGGTGAAAAGAGGAATTGACCGTTTTTCTGCAGAACTTATCCATCCAGAGGTTGCACAACAATTAATTCGTGAAAAAGCGGAAATAGCGGTTCGTAGAATTTCAGAGTTTGTTGCATTGAAGGTGGAAGGGCCAGTTACATTTGAGATTACCTTCAAGGCAACAAATCAAGCGATGATGACAACGACAATTCCTTCAGTGGAAATGTTGAATTCAGAGACCATTACCTTTACTTGTCAGGATATGGTGACAGCATACAAGCATATGTGGGCTTGTGTCATTATTGCGATGACGGCAACAAATGGTGTTTTAGGTCATGTGAATGCGTAAATTTAATAAGAAAACCTCGTCAAAAGCTGACGAGGATTTTTTATGTTTGCAAACGGTCTTTATTTGAGGTCTTTTTTTAAGAAATAATGGCAATGGTCTCTACCGACATTGTCTAAGGTGCCATAAACCTCGTAGCCTAACTTTTTATAAAAATCTAACGCTTGAAAGCTTAATGTGTCTACTTTGATAAAATCGCAATCATGTTCTATCGCAATTTTTTCTGCTTCTTTCATTAATTCAGACCCGAAACCTGATTTGCGCACTTTTTCATCTACCATTAAAATGTGGATTTCAAGCCAATTCCAGCAAATCTCGCCAAGGAGTCCACCACGGGTGACGTTTTCCTCATCTTTAAGGTTCAGTTGTATTTCTTTGTACCTTCCTCTTAAATCTTCTGGGAAGTGTTTAAGGTTAAATTCATAAAGTTGCTTGTTAATTAGTTTTTTGTCATCTTGATTGACTTCTTGCGTGATGTGTAGTGTCATGGTTTTCTCCTTTTCGTTCTTTCCTTAAATATTCTCTAAAATGATGGGGAATTCCTTTTTAATTAAGTGGACAATTCCTTTTCAATGTATGTATGCTACTAATTGGAGGTGTTTGACATGTCAGTACAAAAAATTTCACCCGAACAATTACATAAACAAATGGTGGAAAAGAAAGTTATCGTACTTGATGTAAGGGCTGAAGAGAAGTATCGAGAGTATCATATTGATAGTGATTATGTAGAATCAATTAATATTGTAAAGACTGCTATTTTTGAAAGGGATATAGAAGCACTGGCTTCACTTCCTAAAGAGACTGAAATCGTAGTAACATGTACGACCGGTAATTCTGCAGCTAAGTGTGCAGCGATATTAGATGAGTTGGAGTATTGTGTTGTTACGTTAGACGGCGGAGTTAGCAGTTGGAAGGCATTTATGGAGACAAAAACACAAAGGTAAGATATAGAGCACACTCACGATAAAGGGTGTGTTTTTTGTTATTATTTTGTAAAATAAAAGAACTATTAAAGAAGATTAGGAGATTACATGATGTTACTGACATTGAATAGACAGCTAGAGAAAGTCATGCCAATCATTACGCCTCTAGGTGTTGTGGTAGGGGTATTATTTGCCGTTTATTTGAAGAACTTTGCTTATTTGATTCCGTGGATCTTTGCGTTTATGACGTTTTCAGGGAGTCTTAGTTTAAATGTTCATTCGTTAAAACGTGTGGTTGCCAATCCGTTACCTGTTATAATAGCTTTATTTGTACTGCACTTCATCATGCCACTGTGGGCTTGGGGAATTGGTGCCATTGCTTTTCATGATGATGTGTTTACCATTACAGGTATTATCCTCGGAATGGCGATTCCAACTGGAATTACTAGTTTTATATGGGTATCCATTTATAGAGGAAATATAGCTCTGACACTGTCCATTATTTTAATTGATACATTGTTAGCACCTTTCATCGTTCCTTATACGCTCTCACTTATTGTAGGAGAAAAAATTGATATGGATATATGGAGCATGATGAAGGGGTTATTAGGAATGATTGTGATCCCTTCATTAATAGGCTTGTTTTTAAATCAATGGACGAAGGGAAAGGTGAAAGAGGTTTTTGGACCGAAGTTAGCGCCTTTTTCAAAGATTGGGATTGGGATCGTTGTTATGATTAACAGTGCAGTCGTTGCTCCTTATTTAAAGAAGATTGACATGAAATTAATGAGCATTGCTCTCGTCGTATTTTTTGTTGCCTTTACGGGTTATTTGCTCGCATTTGTTTTAGGAAAACTGTTCAGGCAGGATAAAGGAACGCTACTAGCACTAACGTTTACAGGTGGAATGAGAAACATTAGTGCAGGAGCGGTTTTAGCGGTTGCTTATTTTCCACCACCTGTTGCCGTTCCAGTAGTTGTTGGGATGTTATTTCAACAAATTCTTGCTTCGTTATATGGAGTAGGACTCCGAAAGTATTTTGATAAAATGGAGTCTGGGGAAAGACGAACTGCATGATTCAATGAATTACCATTTTGTTAAAAGTCTAGATCATACTATGATTTAGACCTTTTTTTGTTTTACATGTTTGATAACTTGAAAAAGTTAAAGGGTGAAACTAACACAAATGTAATATTATGTTAAAATAGACTTATAGATGAAGAAGAAAATAAATAAAGTGTAAAGGTGGCTGTATTGTGAAAAAAATTCTCATGGTAGGTTTACTGTGCTTTGTGTTGTTACTAGGTTTTGTTGGATACAGGTTTGGAAGTGCTTTAACTCAGGAAGGCAATCCGATTCCATATTTGATTTCAATTACAAAATATGAGCTATCCAATAATGGATATGAGCAAGTGTTAGAAACAGAAAACGGAATTCGATATGTATCACAATACGAAAAAAAGTATCCACTTGGGATGGCAATCGAATACATGAAAAGCAAAGGTTGGGAGTTTAAGGAGCAGATGGGCTCAGGTTTAGTTTTTGTAAAAAATGAAGAGGAGATTACGATTTCTACAAAGCAATACTCGAAGCATTACTTTCTTTGGGATGTTCCAAATGAAGTCATTCACTAAATGGAAAAAGTGTATACATGTAGAATAGTACATAGAAAGAGTAGGAGGAATGGTGTAGAATGGTTGCTCGACATGAGGTGCTTTTTAATCAACTAGAAAGCTATCGACGTGAAGTTTTAGGGGCTGTTGAAGGCTTAAGTATGAAAGAAGCAGAGCTAATTCCAACTGGGTTCAACAATAATATTCGCTGGAATTTAGGTCATATTTACTTGGATCAATATTTGTGGATCAAAGCTTTGACGAAAGAGGAACAAGAAATTCCAGCTGGCTTTAACCGTTGGTTTGGATATGGTTCTTCACCTGCTCATTTTACATCTGAGACCCCTTCATTTGAAGAGTTAAAGCTCCTTTTAGCTCAGCAACCCAATCGAATAAGGGAGTTGTACGCTGATAAGCTTGAGATGGAGTATCCTCTAACAGAAATGAACATGCATACGATTGAGCAGGTATTGATTCGAACGATTTTTCATGAAGGTATGCATCTTCATGCGATCCTCACTTTAAGAAGATTTATCTAAACATGTCACTTATGCAATTCTTCTAGAAGGAGAGTTGCTTTTTTATTAATCACAGGGTCTTAAATGTTTACAACTTTATAGAGAGGGAGAGGGCGTAAAGGATGAATTTTTTTTATTGCTTTGATGATAGGTTTAGTCTTAGGTTATCTTCTTCGCCTTGTATTAATAAAGTAAACATCGTTTGAGTTACAAGTAAGATAAGGAGGAGAAAATGTATGGGCAATGAAAAAAGGCTAGAGCAGCTCGAACAACGAGTGACTGAGCTCCAGCAGGAAGCATTTGAGTTAAAGTTAATGATTCAGGCGTTGAAAAAGGATGAAGAGCCTGTCTTTAAAGCGAAGGAAGTGGAAGTGCAGGAACAAAAAGAGAAGCAGCCAGGTAGACCAGTTGTGCTCCCTGTTCAAAAGGATGAAATGGATTGGGAGAAGCAAATTGGACAAGTATGGTTGCCTCGCATATTTATTTTTGTGCTGTTGCTCGGGGTCATCTGGGCGTTTAAGGCTGCTTCTGATTATGGAATTATTACAGCACCAGTAAAAGTAGTAATAGGTTATGTGTCTGCTTTTTTATTAGCATTTATAGGGCATAAACAGGTAGCGAAACAGCGGGAAATTTTGGGACAGGTGTTGTTAGGAGGAAGTGTTGTTTTCCTGTTAATCGTCACGTTTTCAATGCATGTGTTATATGAAATGGTTCCGATGATGGTGGCGTTTGGACTTAATATGGTTTGGATCGTGTATGGGATTTTTTTAGCAAACCGTTTGAATTCACAGCCTTTGTCAATTTTAACTGCTGTTGGTGGGTATTTCATTCCGTTTTTAATAGAAAGTGAGAATCCTAGCATTCTAAACTTTGTTCTATTTGAGACAGTGTTTTACGGCTTGCTTCTGTTATTTGCGATGTGGAAAAAGTATAACGTGTTATATCATATAGGATTTGGATTATTTCATTTGACATTATTGGTTGGAGCGATACTACTGACAGATTTCTCGTTTGATACTAAGATTTTTGCTTATGCGGTTATGTTTCAGCATCTATTATTACTTCTTGCCTTTTTCGTGAGGTCACTCTTTATGAAGCAGCAAATTAGTATTTTATTTTCGAGCTTTGTCGTATCTATGTTATGGATTGAATTTTCATTTGTAGATGTCGTGTTTGAGGGAATTGTAGCTGGTGTATTTGCAGTTTATGGCTTACTATCTATCTATTTATGGCGCAAGGAAAAAGACCGATTGGCAGCAACGTTATCCATTTCCTCGTTAGCCCTATTGTTATTGTTCGTTCATCGCTATAATGTAGAGGATGTAGCGGGCTTATTAATGATTCAAGGATTACTGTCACTGTACTTAGGAATTATTGCAAGAACGAAACTTAAGCAAGTGGTTGGGTTTCTTGTTTATTCTTTAGGTGCTTTGTCTACTTTTTATACCATTTTCACCGATATTTTATCGATTGCGTTTTTAAACTGGATTGTATTACTCGTTTCAATGCTTGCGTTCGTTCGTGTCTTACCGTTATTCTCGTGGTTAAAGGAGCAGGAAAAGGCAAAGAGAGTGATTTATGTTGGAACGTTACTTCTATTTTTATACTTTTTAACCCTGTTTGTTCAGGCAATTATGGCCGGTTTTGATTTGAATATAAAGTATATGTCTGTTTCAATTGCGTGGATGGTGTATGCATTTGCAAGCATTGTGTTAGGTTCCTCGAAAGATAGTAAGATGCTTCGTGTATTCGGGCTTGTGCTCTTATTTGTGACGCTTGCAAAAATTATTTTTGTAGATTTATATTATATCTCACTGATCATTCGTGCTATCCTATTTATAGGACTTGGAATGATAGGGATTGTTGGCTCTCGTTTATTTTATCAAAAGAGAGGGTAATGGAGAGTCAGTAGGAGGATTAAAATGGCAGATTTAGATGATGTAGTGACAGATTATGAAGAAGTTTTACAAAACATGAAGCAATTTATGTGCGATATTTATGGGGGAACAGAAATTGTTGAACAAGTAACACAATTTAAGCATTGGTACTTCATTCCAGAGCTACAAGCGTTTGGGCCTGGTAAATATATAGGATATAAAGAGATGAACACGGAGATTTATGATCGCGGTGCTGGAAAGTCGAGTGTCGAAACTGGAAAAGTATTAAAGAGTTGGTTTGAAATAGTTGAAGGAGGAAGCAAGGCAGACATACTTTTGCGTGAACAGCTTACCAGTTTACTAGCGTTGCACGGTAAAAAGCTTCGGGCAAATGCAGTATTTCACCTTCCTAAGAATACGTTTTTAATGTTGGTGAATGATAAGGTTTCTTAATCCGATAGTTTAGCTGGTAGCTTGTTAATACTTGAGGCAGTGTGAGCAGGTGCTGTTCTAAAATGGGACGGGCCAGTTTGATGTGATTAGAATGGAGTGAATGCAATTTGGACATTTCGATGGGCCTATTAATTTTCTGTACGCTAGTTGGTTTTGCTGTTTTATATGTAATCATTGAATCAGCGGTTAGACGTGGGATAGATAGTTCGGAGACGTATGAGCTTGTAAGGAAGATTTTAATTGAGATAAAAAATGAGAAAAAGAAATCCTAGTAAAAGAAACCTTTCGTTTGAAAGGTTTCTTTTTATATAGGAAGATGATATGCACCCATGTTTTTCATAATATAATACATAAACCATACTGCATGATTTTGCTCATCTGCTGCTGCTCGATTGAAACCGATCGTAAGCTATTAAATGAGCACTTAAAAACGCTTAGAAAAAATTCTAAGCGTTTATTCTACGTTAAATGGGAATATAACTCTGTTAGTTATTTTGAATTTAATTTCTCCATCATATATGTTTGAGTAGCTGTATCACTGCCAGAAAGTTCTTTATACCATAATTTTTTGTTCTCACCTAAATCACTGTCAATCTTCTTTAATATAGTAGTGATGAGCTGTACTTTATTATTTATAACTATTTTATGCTTTTCAATGTTGTTTCCTTTTTGAATGTTGTCTGCTAGGTCATAGTATTGCTTTACAGTTTCATCTAATAACATACCAATCGCTGACATTTCTCCACTCATTTTGTGAAACTCTTCGCTAAATTTATTTAGTTCACCGATATGGCGTTCTAACCTTACAAGGCCATCTTGTGTTTTCAGTGTTTCAATCCAATAATCTGCAGGAGCATCACCAAGTTCGTGTAAAGTTAACCTGACAATTGCTTGATTTTCAGAGCCAAGTTGTATGACTAAGCTTTATTTTTCTTTATAGAGGTAATAATTAAAGATTAGTGAGGTTAATACCAATATGACAAGACAATATTTAAGTATTTTACGATTACTCATATTCATATACCTCCACCTATAAAGTTTTCAATTTATTATTCTATAAAGTTAGTTTAGCATAAAATTTCCAATTCTCCTTTAAAAAGTTAATAAACGAAGTAACTAAGATATATCCTCACCTTTATAATGGATGAGACTTACAGGTATTCAGTGTGCGATTATATTTTATGGAATACGAAGCTTTTCCTTTACATACATCTATACAAATTTATATTTTGTGCTACAATGATTGTTGGAAAACTGAATGATTCCGAGTTTCGGGAGAGGTTCTTAGCGACCCTCTATAAAAAACTAAGGAGAAGCAGTACTTCTTTCTTAGGGGTGCTGTTTTTTAGTTTTCTCCGAGATGTAAAATGAAGGAGGAAAAATGATGGTTAGAGTGTTTTTTTATTTAGTATCAATTGTGGCAGCGAATGTAATTACGGCGGCGTTTGCACCATTGCATGTAGGAATGTTTATTGTACCAATGGGGACGTTGTTAATTGGTGCTACGTTTATTTTTCGTGATTTGGTTCAGAACAAATATGGTAGAGGGAAAACGTACGCCTTTATAGGGTTGGCTCTGGTGATGTCAGCGAGCGTTTCTTTTTTACTAGGAGATACGTTAATCATTGTCATGGCTTCAGCGGTTTCATTTTTACTAGCTGAAACAACAGATACGGAGATTTATACTCGTTTGAAGCTACCGATGGCGTGGAGAGTGTTTTATAGTGGACTTGTCGGTGGTTTCTTAGATTCTGTTATATTTGTTGTGATTGGATTAAGTCCAATTGGGGCGAATTTCTTGCCATGGGAGGCCATTCCAGCTGCGATCCTAGGTCAGGTAATTGTGAAGACAATGATTCAAGGACTTGGAGCGGTTGTCTTAAGTCAAGTGCATCATCGTTTTGATAAAAAAGTTGCGGTGTAAAAGAAAAGCTGTATGATTTCTTTAAGCAGAATTCATACAGCTTTTTTCTATTTTGTTGTAAGTTCACTTAAGTCAATTCGCTTAACTTCTTTTCCATCGATCAAAATGATGAGGTAGGCTTGATATGCTTCATCTTGAAGTTTTATAAGTTGCTCTTGTGGTGAGACTAAAAGGGGGATGTCTGGATTCTCCTCGCTTACACCAAGTTCGAAGAAAAGGACATAGTCTCCTTCTGAGTTCGGTGGAATCATTGTGGAGATGCTTTGTCCGTGTCCAACACCTGATTGTTTATAGTCGTCTGGATTGAAGATATTAAAGCCGATTGTTTGCTTTGTTGCTTGGATGAGAGATGGCTTTGGTTCGAGTTTTATCGAAATTCCCTTGTCACCATGATCTCCTAATGTTTTAAATCCTGTATTAGCAATTTTGAATTGATAAAAGAGAGCTGTTGGCACAAGTTTTTTCCCCTTATCATCTCCTGTGGTGATGGTGTAGGATCCTAGTTTCGTTGAATCAGATGTGATTTCTACACTTGATTCTATGAGTATTAAGGAAGATTGTGCTGAACATGCTTGTAAGAAAAGTAAGGTGAAACAACCACATAATAGAAGGTATATTTTTTTCATGAGTGTCTCCTTTCAACATTCAACGTTAGAATGAATAGTATGATGGGCTTTATGAACAAATTGTTTTTTTACATAAATATCGTATTGTTTATGATTGTCGTAAAAGAATTCAGAGTTTCTTAGATTGAGGGCTGTTTTTGTTTTATAAGGAATACCTGAGCCGCTTAATTTACCTATGATACGAAAATAGTCAGTATCAGAAAAGGTTGTGTAAATGAGTTCCCAATTCCTATCCACTACATATTGGAGTGTGCTATTGATTACCAAAATGGTGATGATGACTAATGCAAACCAACCAACTATTCCTTCCATTGTATTCACTCCCTTTAACAATACATACGTATGATATTTCCAAAAGTTTCAAAAAGTGCGCAATGATTACGGATGGTTCACATAGGACGAATTATCCGCACGTATGATAGAAGTATCCTAAAAAGACTGCTGCTGAAAACCTCCTACAGATCATGGGTCAGTTCGGAATATAGAGGAGGGAAAGTATGAAGAACAAGAAGAATTATCAACTGCTGTTAAGTATTTGGATCGTTGCTTTATTGATTAAGTGTGTGGGTGCTTCTTGGGATGCTTCCTATCATTTTAAGTATTTGCGAGAGACGACTCAAATTGCCCATATTGTGAACACGATTGGATTTTTGATTGGCTTAGTGACGTTTTTTTACATGTGGAAGACTCGGGAAAACTGGGAAAGAAGCGCCATAAAGGTAATTGGGCTTGGTTTTTTAGTGTTTTTATTAGCCATTCCATTTGATGAATTTTGGCATCATATGTTTGGACTTGATTTAACGACGTTTAGTCCACCACATATGTTGTTGTATGTTGGGACTGGAATAATGATAATTGGGGTATTCACGCATATTCGTGTGAGTTGGAATCATGGTGTAGTAACAGAGCGTTTTTTTGTATGGAGCCAGCTGATCCTATTGTCGCTTTTTTTAGAAAATGTTTGGTTTCCGCTCCTGCAGTTGGAGCAAGGTGTGATTTCGTATTATTTATTTGAAATTGGCAAACCGCTTGCTTCTGATGAGATACTTGCTTTATTAGTAGAGCCACAGTCACAGATTTATGGTGGAATCCCTATGTGGTTGTATGCGGTATATGTGTCCTTTTTTGTCATGCTGTTATTTGTGCTAGTAAAAAGGTTGAGTATTCACCGGTTCTCCTGTACGTATGTAGCGGGATTGTACGTGTTATTTCGTGTGGTGATGGATGTGATTTACGGAAGTGTAGCATACCCGCAATCAACGGTACCGTATTTTTTAGTGGTCATGGCGTTATGTTTTGATGTCGCTTGGCAGGAGATTTCTTCCTATTTAGGGAGGCAGGTGTTCAGCTGTATGTTAACCGTAGGGATTTTGTATTCTGTTACCCTTGTTTCAAGCACAATCCCTTTTCACCCTCCAATGCCGATAGAGGTGATCCCGTTTGTGGTGCTAGCAGCATTTGTTGGTTTCTCTGTGGGAGATGGTTTGTGGAAGATGAGCCGTTGGAAGAAAGGGTATGTAATGAAGGAAGTGTCATGATCGAATATGTGCACCTTGTTATTCTGATGTCGTTATCTGCCGTTAATATGCAAAAAGACCATCAAGTTGAAAGCTGTCTTGGTGGTCTTTATTGTGCGGATATAACTAAATTAGTATGTAAATCTAGTAGAAAGCGAAGATATTTTCGATTTTCCGGTAGGTGTGGCCCTAGAAATGTTAATATATGTATGAGTGAAGTGACGGAGCATTCGAGTTTAAGAGTATTATTATTATGACATGGACTAATAACATTTTGATATTCTTTAAGGGGAAAATGAAAAATCAAGTAATAGTTGTGGGAGGGTTTTGAGTGATGAATAAATATAAAATACTTTCTATGATCATGATATTTTTGGTCGTTCTAAACATCTATCAATTTCTACAATCAAGTTCTTTAAAAAAGAAGCTGGAAAGCAATTTGAAAATAGAACTAAATGCTTCATTTAGCGAAGCAGAACTACTTATGAAAGAATTTCCTGCGTTAATAAGTGAGAAGGAAATCACTAGACAACAATTTGATTATATTTGGCACTTATCTAGTAAAGTTTTATTTGGAATAGACGAATCTATCACCTTTGCCAACCAATATAAAATCTCTGTAGTAGAAAACGACCCAAAATACACGAATAGACTTGCAGGGGAAGTCCAAAGTTTCTATAGAGAATTTTTACATAGTCATTTTCAAGAAAATAATGAAAGGGTTGCTCTTTCTGAGAAAGATATACAGTACTTAAACGTATTGAATGAGCTATTTAAATCAATCGGAGCATTAACTGTACCTGAATCAGAGTTTATGAACATTGAAGAAACGATTGAGAAAGTGGATGATATTAGTTATAACTACGTAGAGAAATTGAAAGAAATTAGGTTGTTTTAAAGTATGATTTAATTTCATGAACCGAAGCTGTTAAGAGCAGGATAGTTTTACGGATATGTGTGGGAATATTAAGAAAAGGGTATTTTATGAGGGAGAGTGGAACATTTGGATAAGAGTAATATTTTGTTTTATACTTTCGCTGCTGGTTTTTTCTATTTATATTTTAAGATTCTAGGAGTTATTTGGAATTCATTACCGATAACCGTCTCGGGCATTAGCAATCTCGTAGTTTTTGCAATCACCTTTTTAGTTATTGTTCCTATTGCATTAATTTCAGCAAAAAAGTTAACGGAGTTCTTTATACCCAAAGGTGATGTTTAGTAGAGTAGGTTATGAACTAATATATGAGATCTGTATAGATCTTGGTAAAGGTGAATTAACAATGTATATACAAGTAATGGTCCAGTGTGTAAAGCTGGACCTTTTTATATACAATGGAACGCATATTGTGTGTAACTAGACCTGCATATCTATTGTAAATTCGACTTTTACTCTAATTCATGCTTGTGCTTCTGTTTGAATGATTTGTTTTTTAATGATAGGAGTGTTTTAATACATGTACTGAATGGATGGAGGTTAACAGGATGAGTTTGCAAACTGAATTAAAGGCATTGAATGAAGATTTCAGTAAAAAGACACCGAAGTTTGTGTTGAAATGGATGAATGCTTCTGCTGAAAAACTGGCAAAGCAAGGGCTTGAACGAAATGCGATGAAAGAAGGGGATGTTATCCCTGATTTTGGCTTGAAAAATGCTGTTGGGAAAACGATTCACATTCGGGAATTATTGAAAAAAGGTCCAGTAGTTTTGAATTTTTACAGAGGAGGCTGGTGTCCTTATTGTAATTTGGAGTTGAAGGCTTATCAAAAAGTCATTGACGACATTCGGAGTTTAGGCGCAGAGCTTGTCGCGATTTCACCTGAGCTTCCTGATGAATCGATGAATACAATTGAGAAATATGCACTTGCATTTGAAGTGTTAAGTGATGAAGGAAATGTAGTGGCAAAGAAATTTGGTATTGTTTTTCAATTGGACAAGACGTTGCAAAGATTGTATCGCTTGTTTGGTGTGAATTTTAAAAAAAGGCATGGCAATAAGGAGTTTATGTTGCCGTTTCCTGCGACGTATGTGGTGGACCAAAGTGGAAAGGTTCGTTTTGCTTATGTGGATGCTGATTATACGAAAAGGTCAGAGCCTAAGGAAGTGTTGAAGGTCTTACAATCTATTTAAAAGAAAATTCCATTTGAATTGTCCCTTTTTATATGATTTTAGGTATATTCGTAAAATTGCTGAATATTATGTATACTTAAAATGAGGGAGGGGGATTTTTATGAAGTGGCTTATCTATTTTTTATTTTTGATTACGTACTTTCTAGTGTCATTTTTCGGTTACGGACCAGCGCTATTCGCTGATGGTGGTAATCAAGAGAAAATGTATACAATGATTATCGTAACATTGATTGAAATTGTCTTATCTGTTTTCTTTATTAGATGGATGCTTAAAAAGAATATGAACAAATGGTTAATAGCGCCACCTTTTCTATTTATTCTTGCGGTGTTTGTATTTTTCTTAGATTTATGGAGATAAAAGGATTCAAAACAATGACTGTCATGGTCATTGTTTTTTATTTGAAAAGAATACTCAAAAAAAAAACACTGTTGAAATTAACGATAACAGTGTTTTGAGTTCACCTTACTATTTAATCATTTTTATCAGCTTTGTACTCTAGAATATCACCAGGTTGACATTCTAGTGCTTTGCAAATTGCCTCTAAAGTTGAAATTCTAATGGCTTTTGCCTTTCCATTTTTTAGTATAGAAAGGTTCGCCATTGTAATGCCTACCCTCTCCGAAAGCTCTGTTACACTCATTTTTCTTTTAGCTAGCATCACATCTATATTGATAATAATCGCCATGTTATTCACCTCAGACTGTTAAATCATTTTCTGATTTTATATCGATCGCTTGTTTTAAGAGTCTTTGAAGGACAGCAGCAAAGACTGCAATCACCATTGATGCGAAAATAAAAGTCATTCCGATTAAGATTAGACCTGGCGCATCATCTACTTCTCCAAGAATGTAGAAAAATGGGAACCCAGCCACGAACAATCCACTAATTGTAATTGCACAATATTTTATCTTCTGTAAAGCTTTTACCGATAGTTCTGAGAAGGCTTTGTTGCTGTCGATATAGTTTAATAGTCTAAATGCTTGAAACAGAGCAAAGAAAAACGGTATTGCTGATAGATACAAAATGGATAATATACCATATTGAACATAGGCCAAATTTGAACTGCTTTTTGCAGCCTCTATTGCTAACATAGGTAATCCAAAAATGCATACAGCAAGAACTGGGAGTCCGATAAGGATCACCGCTATCTTTAAAAAGAGTGTTGTTCCTCGTTTCATAGTTAGCACCTCACTTCATTATTATTGGTATGATTTTAACATGATATTTATTGTTTTACAATAAATTTATGTTGTTTTATATTATATAATTGTTATTTTAAATATGTTCTTTTTTGGGATAAATATTTTTATCTTGAGGAGGAAATTTCGTAAGTAGCTTTGTTTATTTTAGTATTAACGTGTCGTTATTAATAGTTTCTTGCATAATCTACGTTTTGACTAGTAAATAAAAGAAGGTATTTTTAGCTTGCGTTTAAATGGATACATTATGGTGCATATCCCTTTAAAAAGTTCGCGAAAAGATTTATAATGTAAAAAAGTTCTCAAAATGAGAACTTTTTATTATGCATTTAGGGAGAATGAGCATGTATAGCCTTGCAAAAAATAAAACTGGATACACCGTTTACGGTAAAACAGATGAAGTGAAGCTATTCTTAAATGGAAATTCTGATTTGCTTTGGTCGATTGAACATTTTGATACTTTGATAGAATTAGAGATTTTTTTAAAAAATAATAATATAAACCGTTTAAAATGGGTGATAAATTTACTAGAAATGTGTGAGTGAGTAAAAAGTCCTAATAACGAGAGTTGATACATACCTAAATCTATTAAGGTTAAATAAAGTCTTTACTTTAAAAGGAGAAGTCATATGTTAGGAAGGATTGATTTTTTCAATCGAAGAAATAAAAGGAATGAGAATTACAACAATACAAATGAGAAAGAAGTAGAAGGTAACCAACTAATTATTTCAGAGACTGAGGATGATTCAGTCAGTTTGTTAGACAACACTTTTAAAAGTTTTTTTAAGAAATACATTGAAAAGTACGTTAGTATTTTAGGAGACCTACATGTAGGGATTTGGGTAATTGATGTTACGAATCATTATCGAGTTTTATATTGTTCCCCAGGAATACAGAAAATTTCAGGATATGCACGATCTCAAATTGAATCTGGTAAAGTGAAGTGGGCGGATATTATATTTTCTGAGGATATTCATCAGTATCAAAAAATTCAGCCACTACTATTTAATCGCGAGTCGATTAATCATCAATATCGTATTGTTAATGCGAACAATGAAATTGTATGGATACAGGATCATACAGTTCCAACCTTCGATGATTCTGGGAATGTTATTAGACTAAGCGGAATTATTACAGATATTACTGAACAAAAATTGGCAGAGGAAAAGATACATTTTTACGCGTACTATGATTTTTTGACAGGTCTTGCAAACAGAAGATTATTTGAAAAGGAAATTAACAAAAGGCTGGCGACTTATTCATTTGAGCAACACTTTTCAGTTTTATATATCGATATCAATCGTTTTAAACATATTATTGAGACGTTTGGAAATAAAGTAGGAGATATGTTAATTGAAAAAGTGGCAGGTATCCTTCATAGATATAAAAAGCAAGATGGAATTGTAGCCCGTATTGGTGGGGATCAATTTGCAATTCTCCTGCCAATGATTCACCATATAGAATACCCAGTAGAAGTAGCAAAAGAAATTATAGCTGCTATGGAAACACCTATAGTGGTAGAAGGCTATCAAATTAATTGTACAATAAGTATAGGCATTAGTAACTATCCAACTGATGGGTCGGAACCAGATGAATTATTAAGGAATGCTGAAGTAGCATTATACCGTGCAAAGGAACAAGGAAAAAATCACTTTCAGATTTTTTCATCCTCTATGAACGTCCATACGTATAAGCTTTTTCAATTAGAAAAAGATTTACGCCAAGCTATTGTACGAGATGAATTTATCCTACACTATCAGCCGAAAGTGGAAACGAAGACTGAAAAAATGGTAGGAGCTGAAGCGCTTATACGCTGGAATCATCCTGACTGGGGAATGGTTTCTCCCATAGATTTTATATCGGTTGCTGAAGAAATAGGAATGATAAATGATATTGGAGATTGGGTGCTAAGAACGGTTGTTCAATCAATAGCTGAGTGGAAGAAGCAAGGTCTTCCAGTAGTACCGATTTCAATAAATGTTTCGGGGCAGCGATTTTTAAAAAATGACTTTTCAATGATTGTTAAAGGGGTGCTAGATGATACTAAGGTTCATCCTTCTTTACTAGAATTAGAAATTACTGAAACTTCATTAATGAGCAATGAAATGATGATTACTTCGACGATTGAGTCGTTGAAACTACTTGGGATAAAAATTTCATTAGATGATTTTGGAACAGGATTTTCCTCCATCAGTTATTTAAGGCAATTTCGGTCGATTCATACAATAAAGTTTGATAGAAGTTTTATTCAGCACGTATGTGAAAATGATTATGACGCATCGATTGTGAAATCACTTATTCATTTAGCGCACGGATTAAATATGAATGTTGTCGCTGAAGGGGTCGAAACACAAGGTCAACTAGCATTCTTAAGAGAAAATAAGTGTGATTTAATTCAAGGATATTATTTTAGCAAGCCTTTGCCTTCTGATGAGTTTAAAAAGTTGCTGAAAAAAGATATGAAATTACCGCTTAATCAATTAAAGTCTACTTCTCATGGTGAAAATCGAAGAAAATTTTTCCGATTAGAATTGCCTAAGCCAGTTAGTAGCACAATGACAGTTGCTAAAATAAAGAATCAGTCGGTTGAAATGGGAAAGACAAATATACTTATTGAAAATATGAGTGCTGGAGGAATCAGGTTTCTCTCGAATATCCGTTTGCCAGTGAGAGAGGATATTTTACTGAAGTTTTATGCAGAAATTATGGGGCAAAATTTGAACGTTAAAGGGCACATAGTTTGGAAGTTGGAACAAGAAAGTGGTTTATATCAGTATGGTGTAGAACTAGATATTTCAGAAGATGAAAAAGAAGAGTTAGTAAAAACCATTTTGAAACTAGAATTAGAGATTAATAAAGAATAATTAGCAAACGATAGGGTACACAGTTTTTTGGAAACATTCTGTAGATAGGTTTTCGATAAATAGTAGATTATAATAAGGATAGAGCTGTTTAGAAGGAAGGTGAGGGATTTAATTGGATAAAATCATTAGTTCTATAAAGAAGTTTCGTCTAACAAAAGATATAAAGGATGCTATCTCTACCATAAACCCTTCTATTAAAAGTAACGATTTATCAGCTTTAATGCATCAGCTGTATCGCGAAGAATTGATTGGGGAAGTAGAGTATTTAACCATTGAAACAAAGGTTCTGTTGAATAGATTTTGTCTATTGATGGAACAAAAGTTCTCTGACCTATATTGTGGAGTTTATCTTTATGATGAACAAGAAAATAAGATTTGGAATGGTGCTGTACCTCATTTACCTGAAGGATATAATGAATATTCAAATGGTTGCTCAGTAGAAAATGATATTGTAGAAGGTGAAGAGATACCTGTCTCGATTCAAGATATATTGGCAGTTAGTGATGTAGAACGGGCTGAAGATATAACTTCTTTGAATCATAAAAAGGATATTTTAAAACATGGACTTCATGCATTTTGTACAAGTCCTCTATCCTATAGCGGTCAATCTCTTGGGCATACAGTGATGTTTTCAAAACAAAAGCGTCCATTTACAAATGATGAATTGATTCAGTTTTCGTTGTATAATCGTTTTATTGAGGAACAATTGTTTAAGAGAAAAGAACAACTACTGGATGTAATAAAGAAGTCAAATTTGGCGTAACTAGGGGTTGTATGATGATAGGATACGGTGGAAAATTAAAGAAGTTACGATTAGAAAAGAATATTACAATGGAGCAAGCAGCAAAGGTTGTTGGTGTTGCGAAGTCTAGCTATGCTGGATATGAGTCGGAGTTTCGCCAACCATCATTGGAAAAGTTGTCGCAGTTTGCAAGCTTTTATGGGGTGTCGGTTGATTACATATTAGGATTAACTGATAAGCGAGATAGAGAATCCGTTAGTCTAAATGCAAAAGATCTTTTAACCAGCCGAGATTTGCATTGGGATGGAGTTCCTTTAAGTGAAGAGGAGCTAAAACCAATTCGAGATTTACTAGAGTTAGTTGCTGAAAGACAATTGATAAGGAAAAATAAGAATATGGGATAGTAACGAATAACAGGCGAATGCAGCGCTGTTATTTTTTTTGCCTGAACTAGAATTAAACGTCTAGGTTGCAGGATTTCGAAGAAAAGTTATCGAATTTCTTTTAATGATATATAAAGGAGGTTATAGGTTGATAAAAAAAGAACGTGATATACCCTTGAAGCTTAGAAAGTTAGAGGCCCTTCAAAGGAGGTTACCAAAGACGCATATTAAAAGAGAGGAAGTTGATACGCAGTTCGCAAGAAGTAAGGCTGGATACCTCGGTGAGCAATCAATTGATTACCATTTAGATTTCCTCGATAAGGATTACCTCATTTTACATGATCTTCGATTATTTTTAGACCCTCATTATATGCAAATTGATACCCTCATTTTAACTCCATCTTTTTTTCTCATACTTGAAGTAAAGAATTTTTCTGGAACTTTGTTGTTTGATCAGAGCTTTGAACAATTGATTCGCTTGAGTGAAGATAGGGAAGAAGCGTTTCCTAATCCTCTTTTACAAGTTTCTCGTCAGCAGTCACAGTTAGGTTTATGGTTGAAAAAGCATCGTATAGTTGAGGATATACCTGTTGAAGGTTTTGTTGTGATTGCTAGTCCATACACCATACTGAAGTCTGATGCTAGACATGGGGGAGAAGCGGTAAGGAAAGTGATTCATAGTGAAAAGCTTGTGAAGAAGGTCGGGGTTCTTGAGAAAAGGTATAGAGATGAGAGATTTTGTAAGAAGGATTTAAGGAAAATAGCTAACTTAATGGTGAAAAAACATGAGCGTGCGAATCCAGATGTTTTGGCGCAGTTTGGGATTGGGCGTGACGAGATTTTGAGCGGGGTGCGGTGTTCTCGGTGTGGTAGATTGGGGATGGAGCGAGGGTTTGGTAGATGGATTTGTCCGAAGTGCGGTGCTGATTCAAAGGATGCACATCTTGAAGCGTTGCAGGACTACTCTTTTTTGATTGCGGAGGAGATTTCTAATCGTGAAGCGAGGGCTTTTTTGCAGATTGAGTCTGAGTCAGTTGCAAGGAAGTTATTAGTTTCGATGGGATTGGAGGTTCGTGGATCGAATAGGGATCGTAGTTATAATCTTTCAAGGTTATAGAAGGGGAATGAGTAGTGGCTGATAAAGTCTGAAAAGTCGCTGATAAACTGTCGAAAGTCGCTGATAAATCAACAAAAGTGGCTGATAAATCCGGTCTTACTAGAAAAAATAAGCGGAGGCCCCCCCGCTTATCGTAAATCCCACTTCGTAACCGAGACTACAGCCTCGTTTTTGGAGCCGAATGCAATTTTTCGACAGTTTTTATAAGGATAGATCCTTGCTGTGAAGACTTCTTCACCATCGTTTACGAAAATTTCAATAGAAGAAGTGTCTAAATAGATTCGAAGTGAGTGTAATTCATTAAGTTTACAGCTTCTGCTTTCCGTTTTGCCGTCTGCGAAGCTATGGCGCTCGAGTGTGAAGATGCCTTCCGTTTGATTGTAGACAATTCGTGCGTGATCACGGATTAACATTTCAAAGTGGCCCGACAGTTTTTCAACTTCCACCTTTAATTCCAGCACTTCTCCAGATACACCTTCTAGTTCCTTCAATTCGTTAACGAGAGCAACATTCCCAAATGACACTTCATTCCCACGCATTTGCTCTAGTTCTACAACAGGTGTTTGAATCAGTTTTCCATCACGAACATGTAGTACGCGAGGGATCGTTAAGCAGTGTATCCATTTATGTGCTATCGTTGGGTGTTTGTCTTCGTTTTGATCAGGTACGCCCATCCAGCCAACGACTATCCTGCGGCCATTCTCATCTAAAGTGGTTTGTGGAGCGTAAAATTCAAAGCCTCTGTCTAGTTCATAGAATTCACCGTGTGACAGTTTAGCTGATTCATAATCTAGCTTCCCAATATAATAACCACATTGATAGACGTTGTTATAGAGCATGCCTTGAGCGTCTATGCCTTGTGGTGAAAACAATAGTACATCCTGTCCATCAAGTTCAAACAGGTCGGGGCATTCCCACATGTAGCCCATGTTATTTTCGTCAGTAGAGCCAGCGATGTTACCAAGAAGCTCCCAGTTTAAAAGATCAGAAGACTGAAATAGTGCAGCATGACCTTTTATATCTACACTTTGAGCACCGATGATCATGTAGTACACATCGTCTTTTTTCCACACTTTTGGATCGCGGAAATGCGCAGTGTAGCCCTCTGGTAATTCGAGAACAGGTCCTTTTTTCTCAAAATTTAAGCCATCTTTAGAGGTGGCTAAACATTGATATGTTTCCCGATTGCCCTCAGCGTCCTTCACATTCCCTGTGTAAAATAACATGAGCTCATCTTTCGTTGAAATGGCGCTACCAGAGTAGCAGCCGTTTTTATCATACCAATCACTTGGCGTTAGGGCGATTTGTTCATGGGTCCAATTCACAAGGTCTGGTGATGTGTAATGTCCCCAAAACTTCGCACCGTGTCCCGTTTTAAATGGCATCCATTGATAAAACAAGTGATAAGTACCCTTCCATTGGATAAAGCCGTTGGGATCATTGATTAAGCCAACAGGAGGCATAAGGTGATAGTGCAAGCGGTAATCATCACTCATAACCGTATTGTGTTGCTTTTGTACTTCTTCATTTGCTTTTTGAACGAGTTCATTATGCTTCATGTGAAAAAGCTCCTTTAGTTTTTCGAAAGTAGTTCATTTACTTGGTCAATCGTTGGAAGAGCCGTCATTGCACCTTTTGTGGAAGCAGCAAGACCACCTGATACACTGGCAAAACGAGCAAAGGCTGCTGCTTGGTCAAGTGTGATGGCATGAATGTCATCGATATGTTTATTAACGCTGTAAAGTATTCCAGAGACGAATGCATCACCTGCACCTGTTGTGTCCACGGCATCGATTTTCATTGCGGATACTCTTTCATACCCACTTGCAGTATAAACGTAGCTACCTTCAGCTCCAAGAGTGATTAGTAAAAATGGAATATCGTGCATCTCCTTTAATTTTGCAACACCACTTTCAATATCTTTCTCTCCAGTTAAGAATTCTAGCTCTTCTTCAGATAATTTCAGAACATCTGCGAATGTTAACATCGATTTGATCGTGTCTTTGGCAACAGCGTCATTGTCCCAAAGACCTAGTCGAAGATTTGGGTCATATGAAACAATCATTCCGTGTTTTTTCGCTAACTTAACAGCTTCAATCGTCGCAGCTTTTACTGGCTCATGAATAAGAGAAATGGAGCCGAAATGTAGAATTTTATTTGATTCGAACCATTCTTCTTTTAAATCGTTTTTATGTAAAAATTGATCGGCTGGGGGATTGATGTAAAAGTCGAAACTGCGTTCGCCGTCTTGACCGAGTGTGATGAAGACAACGCCTGTTTTCGCTTCATTCGTTTGAAGCATAGATGTTGTGTTAACGCCATATGAAGTTAGTGTTTCTTTTAAAAATGTACCAAGCACGTCGTTTCCTACCTTGCCAACAAAAGTGGAAGGGGTGTTTAGTCTTGCGACACCAACAGCCACGTTTGCGGGTGCACCACCTGGGCTTTTTTGATAGGTTAGATTGTTTTCATCAAGCGGGATAAAGTCAATTAACGCTTCGCCTAATGAGATGACACCGTTTTTCATGCGTGTTTCCTCCCTTATGGATAAGGAAAAAATCAGGCGGTTAAACCTGATTTTTTCAAACCTGATTATTCTTTCTCTTCCTTAATACCTAAAATCCATGTTACGACAAAAGCGCCTACTACTGCAATGGCGAAACCGATTAGGTAGTTCACTAAATTAGAAACACCAAGTGGTGCAACAATTGCGATCATTGGGATACCTGTTAAACCGTATGCGTTTGCCACAACGTTCATAAATACGACATATGCTCCACCTAGAGCACCACCGATGGCTGCACCGATAAATGGAGTGCGGTATTTTAAGTTCACTCCAAAGATGATTGGTTCTGTAATTCCTAAAAATGCAGATAACGCGGAAGGAAGTGCAATTTCCTTTGTTTTCACACGTTTTGATTTAAAGAATACCGCTAAACCTGCTCCACCTTGGGCAACGTTAGCCATTGACCAAATTGGCAATAAGTAGTTGACACCGATATCAGCAAGTAATCCTGCTTCAATTGCATGGAAGCTATGGTGAACACCTGTAATAACAATCATCGAGTACAATCCACCGAAGATTAATCCAGCAAATAATCCCCCATATTCATAGATGAAGTTTAAGAATGTTGTGATTCCGTCACCTACGATCAGTCCTAATGGTCCGATCGCTAAAATTGCGATGAATCCAGTTAAGATAATCGTAACGAAAGGTGTGACAAGTAAGTCTAGTGCGTTAGGTACGAATTTCCGTAATCCTTTTTCAATTTTACTCATCACATATACGGCAAGTAAGACTGGAATAACGGTTCCTTGGTAGCCAAGTAACGCTACGTCAAGTCCAAGGAAGTTCATGTATTCTGGTTGTGCGTTTGCAAGGCCCCAAGGATTTAGTAGGGCAGGGTGTGTCATGATACCACCGATAACGGCTCCAAGGTATGGATTTCCACCGAATTCTTTCGCGGCACTAACACCGATTAAGATCGGTAAAATAATGAAGGCGGCACTTGAGAACATATCAAGTAATACAATAAATGGGCTATCAGGTGCGACCCATTCGAATACCTTCATCATGCCAAGTAATCCCATTAAAAGACCACTTGCAACGATTGCAGGAATAATTGGAACGAAAATGTTGGATAGTGTCTTCGCAATACGAGCGACTGGATTCATTTTCTTTTTGACTGCTTCATTATGTGCAGCTGTATTGCCTGTTGCAATTCCTACTTCTTCAGCAAATTCAGCGTACACTTTGTTGACGATTCCTGTGCCGAAGATGATTTGGAATTGTCCAGAGCTAGCAAATGCTCCTTTGACACCATCTAGATTTTCGATAGATTTTTGATCTGCTTTTGCATCGTCAGCTAAAACGATACGAAGACGTGTAGCACAATGAGTTGCACTAACGATATTTGTTTTACCTCCAAGTAAAGGAATCAGTTGTTTCGCGATTTCCTTGTGATTCATGGATGAAAACTCCTTTCCCTTTTCAAAGTTTTTCCTAAGAAAGTTTTTTCTATGAAAAGCAGGAAAATAAAAAAGACCTAAAACACGTGAGGGATAGAGAATAGACTTCTCCCGTCACATATTTTAGGTCTTGCCTGCATAACCAGTCACAATCCTGCTTTATTCACATTTCTATCTTAGAATAATTATTATTGTAAGAATACGGTTTCATTTTAAGACATTCAACACATGTTCGTCAATCATTTTTTAAATTTTATCGATAATTCGTTGAATGTGTAATGAAATATAGCCTATTTCAGAAAGAGGAAAGATTAATCCGTACTCTTTTTGGGCATAGTCTGCCATTTTTTCAGCAGTAATAAAAGCAAGTTCATATTTTGTTTTTAAAAGGTGAAGCATTTCCGGGTCCATTGAATGGAACGGTTCATTTTGTTCAGCACGGTTAATCGCAAAGCGTAAATGGGTAAGTAAGCGTTGGTAGGATATACTTGATTCTGCAATGGAAACATTCAGTTCATGTTCAATTAAATCAATCATTTCACTAATCATCGTTGTTTGTTTGAGTGTGTTTTCCATATTGCTTGAATTGAGCTTTGCCGTATGAAGGTGGATGGCAATATGGCCTACTTCATCTTCGGGAATCTCAACATCTAACTTCGTTTTAATATGCTCTTTTGCCCATAGCCCGATTTTAAATTCACTTGGGTAGAGAACTTTAATCTCACTTAATAGTTTATTATGAATCATATACCCTTGCTGCAGGCGTTCAAGTGCAAAGGAAAGATGGTCCGTTAATGAAATATGAATATGATTGCTAAGCGGGACCTGTAACTCACCTTCTGCATAGCTAATAATTTCCTCAGCCAAAGCAATATGTTCTTCAGGTACTATTTGAAGAAGCTCTTGAAAGCGTTCATTTCCTTCTTTCATCACAAATATTTTCTCGATTTTTTTGTTGTCAATGAGGTCGTTCTTTCCTTTTTGAAAAGCAATGCCAGGTCCCATGACAATTTTTTCTTGGTTGTCTTCTTTTATAACCACAGCATTGTTGTTTAAAATCTTGTTTATTCTCAAAGCATTTCGCTCCTACTTGTATGTAATGGAGCCAATCAACAAACGTTTGACCAGCTCAAAATTTATTCTTTGACTGAAATGGATGCTAGTTCTGTATTTGCTTGTATGGCATCTAATACATCGTATTTTTCAAAAGAGGCAACGTGTTCGCCATTTGTCAGAATAACAGGGGTGATGGTGCTTTTCGCTTTTTCTCTCACTAATTGTAGGTTGAAATTTAGTAGGGGAGTGCCAACTGTTACGTTGTCTCCAACATTTACTAGACCTTCGAAGCCTTCACCATTCATTGATACCGTTTCAAGACCGACATGAATGAGGATTTCTGTTCCTGTTTCAGATAGGATTCCAATGGCATGCTTTGTCGGAAAAAATTGTACGATTTGACCGTTTACAGGTGATACGACTGTTCCATCTGTTGGATCAATCGCAATGCCATCTCCCATCATTTTTTGTGAAAAGACTGGGTCTGGTACGTCTTCTAGAAGGACAATTCTCCCAGTTAGTGGTGCAAATAGAGTTTCTTCTCTCTTTTTGTCATCATTTCCTTTATTGAATAATTTCTTCAGAAACATCGCTCAAATCCCCTCTCCATCTTTCTTACTATTCCGAAAATAAAAAGACCTAAAACATTGGTGTGGAAAAAAATGTTTTAGGTCTTGCCTGCATGACCAGTCACAATCCTACTTGTATCATATTGTATGTCATAAGGATAAAAAATATTTTTTACACTGTCAAATGTTTACGTATCGATAGGTTACATAATAAACTGTAAGGGTAGGTAAAAATTGGACGTCTGAGGTGAAAGCATGATTGCAAATGAATATTTTTATGGCATGGTGCCCGTTTCGATAGATATAACAAATGAAGAACGTACTGCAATATTAAGAGAATTTCCGGTACCAAGCTTGTCTGTGGCAGAGGGTGGATTCTCCATAGAAAATGAAGTGCATGGGAACCAAGTTAGAGGTGTAACGCTTTTGTTGAACGAATTTTCAATTGAACGTACACAAGGAGCGAATCCAAAGCCTTATTTTAAAATGAAGTTTTCAAATCATTTAGGTACATATAGTGCGAAGATGTGGGATAACGATGGAGCCGTAGAACGATATAGCCCGTTATTAGAAGAACATAGTGTTTTTCAGGTGTCAGGAAAAGTAGAGGAATTTAAAAGTTTTAAATCGATCACGATCAGTGAGTTAAATGTAATTGGAGATGATATTGACCCATTTACGTTAATTGCGTGTACGGAGCAGTCGTTAGAGGATTTCACGGTAGAATTGCATCACTATTTAAGTGAGTTAGAGGAGCCGTTTCGTTCGATAGGATTTGCAGGAATGAAGCGTTTTTGGCAGGAGTTTCGTGTGCGGCCTGCTGCGATGGGACATCATCATGCATACTTAGGTGGACTTTTAAAGCATACGGTTGGGTTAATGAGGCTTGCTCGCTTTATTTTAAAGCAAGATGAGAATCATTTTAAGGTAGTTTTACGTTTAATCAATCAAGTGGAAAAGGTGTATAAACAGGAGTTATGGAATGATCTACAATCTGATAATCCTGGTGGAAGTCCGCGAAATCTTGTATGGAAGGATTCAGTCGATCATTTGTATTCAATGTTTTATGGCATGGCAAAGCATCGCGATGAAAAACCAAACGTTTCTCTGTTGATGTGCGCGATTTTGTATCATGATATCGGTAAATTAATGGAGTATCATCACGCTGGAAAAGGAACGGAAGAGTTTAGGTTTTTATATCCAACTGCCGATGCTAATTCGTTGCAATATCGTAAGCCCACCGGAATTACAATGGATGAGCTTGGTGTGTTAGTTGGCCATATTCCATATGGGGTTATGATTGTTGGGAAAATCATTGAGACTGAAAACATCAACATGACACTTGAGGATATTCATCGACTACAGCATGCCATACTTTGTCATCACGGAAAACTGGAGTGGGGGGCAAACATTGCTCCAAAAACGATTGAAGGCTATTTAATTCATATTGTCGATTATTTGGACTCAAGGTATGAGAGAACAGAAGAAGTGAAGTAGCAATATTAATAGAAGGAAAAGTGGGTGACGGTTTATGGGGAAAACACATCGGGTGTTTGTGTATGGAACGTTATTGGTTGGAGAAAGAAATCATCATGTCGCGCAACCACATCTTATTGATGTGGAGTCAGGCTCTGTAAAAGGATATTTATACAATGTTGGAGCGTATCCAGCGCTTGTGTTAGACGAAATGGGAACGGAAATCGTTGGCGAGTGGATTACGGTGACAGAGGAAGGACTTCGACATATGGATCTTTTAGAGGATTATGTGGAAGGTAGAGGTCATAATTTATATGAACGTGTTTGGGTGAAGGATGCTGGAACAGAGAACGAAGGGTTTGTGTATGTGTTTGAAGCGATGAAAGCAAGTAAGCTTCCTTTAATCGAGGGTGGTTCATGGCGTCATAGACATGGTGAAAAAGAAAATTGTTAACCTGCAAAATAGGAGAATGGCCATTTTTTACATAAATTTTATCCCTTCCGAAAACACTAAACGTATGTTCGGGAGGTGTGGAAATGGATTCAAATATTTATGCGGAAATTTATAAGGATTATAAACAGCAAGGACAGGATCAAGCAGCCTCAGAGATGGTTGACTCAGATTCAGGTGTTGAGAAGATTGTCGCCGTAAGAAAAAATGATGATGGTGACTTGATTGCGTTTAAGACGAGCGCAGGGCGAGAATTGGATTATGTCACTGCTTTATCAGAAGCAAAAAATGGTAGTTTGGCACATGTTGATGTGTTTCATAAGTATGGTCGAGATATTTTGCGAAGTGAGCCTGATGGAGTGAAGGAAAATAATCTTGATCATCTGCCTACATTTTAAGACAAAATGAAAAACCAACTCTATTTTTGGAGTTGGTTTTTGTTTTATTTCGCTTCTAATCCGAACTTGCCACTGTGGTAATCTTGAAAAGCTTGACGAATTTCTTCCATACTACCCATGACAAATGGTCCATATGGAACGATTCGCTCTCTCGTTGGTTTAGCAGAATAGATGAGAACTTTTGAGCGTTTGTTTGCGGTAAGAGTTAGTTCGCTTCTATCATTTGTTCCACTTTCGTTAAATGTGAGTTGTGCTACACCGTTTTTTTTGATAGTCATGTTGTTCTCTCCCGCCATAATTTCACCTGATGTGACATACAAGAATGCATTATGATTCTCGGGTATATGGTGCTCAAATGTAGCTCCTTTTGATAACGTGATTTCTGACAGTGTCAATGGGACTAATGGTTTTAAAGGACCCTCCACGCCATGAAGTTGACCAGCATATACTCTAACTGATCCTCCCTCAAACGATACAAGCGGTGTTTGGTCTCCGTAAATATCTTGATAGCTTGATGGAGTTGACCGTAAGTTTCTCGGAAGGTTTACCCACAATTGCAACGTATGAGCTATATCGTCATCCACTGCTTCTTCTGCGTGACGAACACCACTTCCTGCATTCATATACTGAATATCCCCAGCTTCTAAAATGCCATAACCACCGCTGTTATCAATATGTTCAACTCTACCATCAATCACATATGTAATGGTTTGAAAGCCACGGTGTGGATGATCTGAGAATGTACCTCGTTTAAACCAATCTTCTGCCATTAAAATAAACGGATCTAGCTCCTGCCATTGTTCAGGCGAAAAGAGAAGCCCTTTTTGAACAGCGGGAAATTGCATTTCCTCAAATTTCACATCCCATTGACGCTTTACTTGTCTTTTTAAACGTACCATGATGAAAACCTCCGAAATTGATGTTAGGTAAAAGATATCATGAAAAGTTCCTTTATCAAAGAAAAGTGGCTTGTAAAAAAAGGGTTTCGTTTGTTCATGGAGAATGTATGGTAGATGGTAAAAGGGGGCATGTGCATGAGGAGGATTACGCTTGCAAACGGTGATACGGTTGAAGTAGAGTGCTTGAGCTGTGCACTTACAAGTGGGTTAGTGGAACCAGAAGGTGGAGTCATTGTAGAAACAGAGCATTTTCACGCCCATCAGGACGTCGCTTATCCAATTAAAGGGTTAGTGATTGTAGCTTCAAAACGTCATGTCACTTGTTTAGATGAGTTAACAGAAGAAGAACGTTTTGAGTATATTACGCTTCTATCAACGATTCGGAAAGCACAAAGAGACGTTCTAGGTATAGAGCATGTGTATTACTTCTATAATGAAGATACCACTCACCATTTTCATACATGGATGGTTCCTCGCTATGAATGGATGTATGAGTTTGGTCGTTCTGTAGAATCTGTACGCCCCGTGTTGTTATATGCTAGGAATGAAATGAATGATGAGACGAACCGAAAAGAAGTGTTAAAAGCGATTGATCAGCTACGTGAAGTATTCCATCACGAGAAATAGAATATGATTTTAAAACAAGAAATTAGGAGGGCTATCAATGGAAAAACGTGATTTTGTAAATGTGGATGACGCAGCATTGGTGATGACGAATGTTTTTGACGCACCAATTGAAAAGGTATTTGCGATGTGGACGGAAGAACAACACCTTGGAAACTGGTGGAGTCCAAAAGGATTTTCGATCGAGATTTCAAAGTTAGAGTGTAAACCAGGTGGTGTTTTTCATTATAAACAGACTACCCCTGATGGATTTGCAATGTGGGGAAGGTTTGAATATCGTGAAGTCCGTCAGCCTAACAAACTAGTGTATATTAATTCATTTTCTGATGAAGAGGGAAATGTTGTTCGTGCCCCGTTTAGTTCGACTTTTCCTTTACAAATTGAAAATACACTAATTTTTACAGAAGAAGAAGGTGGAACGAAGCTTGTGATGTCAGGAGTTCCATTTCAAGCTACAGATGAGGAACGAGAAGCCTTTAAAGGGATGCATGATGCGATAAGACAAGGGTTTGCTGGCACGTTTGAACAGCTTCAAGCTTATTTAAGCAAATGAGATAAGTAAGTGATGGAGGTATCTTCTTTTGTAGAAGATGCCTTTTGTCTTATAGGTTATTTTTTTGCAAAGAGGATTTGATTCGAAGGGGACGAACTTATGTAGTAAGTGATTTTTTAATAAGGGGAGGGACTATAGATGATGGATGAAAATGTGCGTATTCGGGAAGAAATTTTACAAAGTGTGAACGGATTGTCTGACGAACAGTTAAATGAGAAGCACAGTGATGATAGTTGGTCCATTGCACAAGTTCTAGACCATTTAGTGAAGATGGAGCGCATTGTGACAAAATTAATCTTGGCACAGGTGAAGAGTGAAGGACATGAAATTGTTGATGATAAGCCCATTCATTTAACGGTTGATCGAAGAAGAAAGGTGAAAGCACCTGATTATGTTTTGCCTTCGAATGATTTTGTGACGTTCGAGGAGATGAAGGTGAGGCTTACGAGTTCTCGCAAGGCTTTTGCGGATGTGGTGGCAACTTTAGATGAAGAGGTGCTGAATCAAAAGTCTTTTGCTCATCCAATATTCGGTTTGATGAGTGTAAGGCAATGGATTCCGTTTGTCGGCTTGCATGAGAAGCGCCATTTGGCACAGATTGAGGAAGTGAAGGCGGGGTTGTGATGAGTTAACCTTTGATATAGCGGTTGCCGTAAAAATACATCTTTATCGCATGGAATAACGGTTGTTATCTTCACATGTAAATTTGGTAGATAATAAGATTATCAAATCATTGGTGAATATATAGGAGTGTTGTGATGAAACCTTTAACGGATGAAGAGAAATATGAGAATCTATCACCCAACTCTCAGGAGTTTAATGGGGTATTTTTTACGGCAGTCAAATCAACAGGAATCTATTGTTTACCAAGTTGTACAGCAAGGCGTCCGAAGAGAGAGAATGTAGAGTTTTATGATTGTGCACTTGAGGCTGAAAAGAATGGGTATAGGGCTTGTAAAAGATGCCTTCCTAATTTATGTGGGGTGCCGTGGGTTGATCATAAAGAATCTATTGAACTTGTTGTTCCGAAGAGTTTTCGTTTTAAGGAGTGTTTGGTGTATTTAGACCGTTCTACTAATGAGTGCTTACATCGTGTGAAAGGAGATGCTTTTTTAAAACTTCTTAAATTTGAAGATGTTCTTGTTCTTATCAAAATTGAGAGTGCTGGACAAAAGCTACATGTAACCTTTTTAAATGAGGTTCCAACGAAATGGGTACGGGCACAGGTCGCCAAATATGTTTGGGATCTGTTTGATTTAGGGACAAATCTATCAAAGTTTTATGAAGTGGCAAAACGAGATCCTATACTTCATGGGTTAGTGGAGAGATATAAGGGATTGCGAATTGTGAAAATCATGGATGTGTTTGAAGGGTTTTGTTGGGCGATTTTAGGACAACAAATCAACTTACCATTTGCATACACGTTAAAAAGGAGATTTGTAGAAGCATACGGAGAAAAAATGGTTTACGAGGATGAGCGATACTATCTTTTTCCATCACCAGAGATTATCTCAACAATAGAAGTAGAGGATTTAAAAAAGCTCCAAATTTCAACGAGAAAGGCGGAGTATATCATTGGTGTGGCAAAAGCATTTCAGGAAGGAACGTTGAAGAAAACGGATATTACTTTTGAAAAGGATTATGAAGCGTTAAAAAGTCAATTTGTCGCACTACGTGGGATCGGAAACTGGACGGCTGATTATGTCATCATGAAGTGTTCTTCGATAAACCAGGCGTTTCCAATTGCCGATGTTGGCATTCATAATGCGTTGAAGGGTATTTTAAGTTTGGAGAAAAAGCCGACAGTGACAGAAATAGAGAAATTAGCTGAAAATTGGCGTGGCTGGGAAGCGTATGTGACCTTTTATTTGTGGAGGTGGTTGTATGACTAAGGTGTACTGTGGGCATTTTGAGTCACCGATAGGCATCATCGAAATCATCACTTCCGAGAATGCCGTTTTGTCAGCAATGTTTGTAGAGACAGGGGTAAATAACAGGTCGAATCAATCTGATTTGCTAACAGAAGCAATCGGACAATTTGAAGAGTATTTTAGCGGAGTAAGGAAAGAATTTGATGTGCCTTATATGATGAAAGGGACTGATTTTCAACAAGAAGTGTGGGAGGCATTATCACGTATTCCTTATGGTGATACAATGACGTATAAAGAATTAGCCTCTGAGGTTGGAAATGAAAAAGCAGTAAGAGCGGTCGGTCATGCAAATGGTAGAAATGTGCTGAGTATAATGGTACCTTGTCATAGAGTCATAGGATCCAATAAACATTTGACAGGTTATGCTGGGGGGCTTCATCGGAAGCAGTGGTTAATCGAGTTCGAAGCACGTTTCAAGAAATGTTCTTCAATTCTTTAAATTAATAGAGGATTTTTCACACATTTATCGAAACTATACTAAAACGTGTGAAGGGATGAATGTCATGTTGATTCGAAGCTCTGTTGATATTGAGAATTTCTTGAAGGACTTTAACCGTTTTGCTAGCTATGATTCTACAAAAGAGAAACATTATTTTGTATTCAGTGATAAAAGACGTGGAGGGCAGTTAACCTTGATGCTAAAAGGGGTAAACTGGACTGTTCACGGAATGGGTGAAGGTTATTGTGATATTGATGAGACGACACTTTCAGCAGAAGAGTGCGCAAAGTTTGTTTGGTTTCATCGAAAAGCCATCAATCAAAGTTTAAAAGAATGTTTAGTAGAGTGTTAAAAAAAAGGACCAACATTTGTTGGTCCGCGAGTTCTTAATTGAGTAAGTTCATCTTTTTCCTCATATAAAATAGGACGAATGTGTTAATAATTATTCCAATTCCCCATACGATCGAATAGATGATGACTCCGATTACTTGACTGATTCCATCAATGGACATGCTAAACCATATAGCAGATGCCACACCGTATAGAGCGGCGCTACTAACAAATCCAAACATCCAACTTTGGAACAGTTTGTTCGTCCGATTCATTAAAAGAATTATAATAAGTGTAGAAAGGATGGCAGCTACTGACATCATTCCAAAAAAAATCATGCCTTCTTGTACATTTGACATCGTTTTACCCCCTACATTTTCATTTTAGCTAGTTCTTGTAATCGTTCTAATGCGTCTGATTTTTCAAATGTGCTAAACCAGCGATAGTCTTGATCATCGATGATGCGATAATGGTTACTAAGGATGTTTTGTTGCAGTCTGTATCTTCCTTGTGTTTGTGTCTCTCTCCACCAAACTTTACCACCCATTGTTTTTTCTTTCGGTCGTTCAAGTCCATCGTGTGCAATCGTTTCAATTATTTCAAGTGGGTCTTCACCTAAGCTTGCTTGAAGAATTTCACTATCTCGAAAAAGGGCACACGCAGTCACTGCAGTTGACCAGCCAGCTGTCATTCTCCCTTTTTCGATTTGGACAAGCGTTTTTTTAGAAAGTCCTAGCACTTCGGCCATTCGATCCTGTGTGTAGCCTTTTTCTGTTCGAATAAGTTTGATTTTTTGTGAAATCAGGTCGATGATTTCTTCTTTTGTCATATGGGCAGGCTCCTTAATTATGTTTGATGTATTTCTTTATGTCCTCTTTTTGTTTAATGTTGTTAAGCTCAGTAGCTGGAATGTTGATAAAGTTCATGTGCTTTGAATCATCAAGTACTTCAAAATAAATGGTTACTTCCACGTTTTGAATGTCTTTTTCTTGTAAGAGTGAAACAAGACGATATGTTTTTTCAATGGTTTCTGCTTCTGTCTTCTCTGACCATTCTTTCGTAAGGTGAACAGCGATAAAAAACCGCGATTCTATTTCAGTGAAGTGTGGAATGTCCTTTTCAATCTGTAAATCTTGACCAATCCCATATACGCCATCTATTGCTATAAATTCTGGGTTTGGAAAGAGTTGATTTAAAGTAGGACTTACTTCGTCTGACAGCTGCTTTTTCCAAACAGCTTCAGGGTAGTAGTCATAAAGTGTTTGGCTACTGTAGGATTCCCCAGAAAAGGTTAACCCTTTGTATTCACCATCCAATACGGTAAATCTTGCACCGTATTTTCCATCTTTAAAATTGTAGTATCGATCCGATATTTCCACTTGAATATCGTATTTTTCCTCAACTTGGGCATGAAGTTTTTTCGCTGTAAAGTACTTGCCCCATGGAGTCCCAAAAAAACTTGTGTACACAAAGCCTGCCGATAAAATAAGGCCAATTCCTGTAATAATCAGCGATATTTTTAACCAATTTGCCATCGAATCCATCTCCTTTTTACATCTTTAGTGTAATTATACACTTTTTGTGTTAGAAAGAAAGTATTATTTCCCTGTATAAGAAAAAAATGGGAAAAAAGTCACGTGTAACATTTTTCATTCGTGATGCTCTTTTGTATGTTAGTATTTTAGTAATGAAATAATAGGTAAGGGTGATCTCATGCTAGAACAAGCACAACAGATTTTAAAATCTTATTATGGCTATTCTTCCTTTCGAAGAGGTCAGGTTGATATTATAAATAGTATTTTGTCTGGTTCAGATACGTTGGCCATTATGCCTACAGGTGGGGGAAAATCAATTTGTTACCAAGTACCTGCCATGGTTTTAGAAGGGGTAACCATTGTTATTTCTCCACTGATTTCCTTAATGAAGGATCAAGTGGATGCTTTAGAAGGGGTAGGCATTCCAGCGACTTTTTTGAATAGCAGTATTTCAGCGTCTGAGCTTGATGAACGGGTAGTGGCTGCAAGAGAAGGTGAGTACAAGCTTATTTATGTTGCACCTGAGCGTCTTGAAGCGCCTAGTTTTCGTTCTTTGCTTCGTTCACTCTCAGTCTCCATGGTTGCGGTTGATGAAGCGCACTGTATTTCACAGTGGGGACATGATTTTAGACCAAGCTATCGTAACATTCGGACGATGATACGTGAGCTTCCTGTTAAGCCAATTACGGTTGCTTTAACAGCAACGGCTACACCAGAGGTTTCGCAAGATATTTGTGAGTTATTAGGAATACAAGAGGAGAATACGTTTGTTACGGGTTTTGCCCGTGAAAATTTAACTTTTTCAATCGTGAAAGGTGAAAATAAACGTGATTTTATTGGTACATTTCTAAAGGAAAACCGAAGCCAGTCAGGGATTATTTACGCAGCAACTCGAAAAGAAGTAAATGAGCTGCATACGTTTTTAAAACGAGCGGGCTTTGCGGTTGGAAAATATCATGCAGGGATGAGTGAGGAAGAAAGAAATGAGGCGCAGGATGATTTTCTTTTTGATAGAACAACCGTTATTGTCGCGACAAATGCGTTTGGAATGGGGATAGATAAATCGAATGTTAGGTATGTCATTCATCATAACTTGCCTAAAAATATGGAGGCTTACTATCAGGAAGCAGGTCGTGCGGGCCGTGATGGTGAAGCGAGTGATTGTTATGTCTTGTTTGCACCTCAGGACATTCAGCTTCAAAAGTTTTTGATTGAACAAACGACTTTGGATGAAGAGAAAAAATTGTTTGAATATAAAAAGCTCCAGCAAATGATTGATTATTGTCATACCGAAAAATGTTTGCAACGCTATATCCTAGAGTATTTTGGGGTTGAAGAAGATCAGTTAGAGGATTGCGGGCGTTGCATGAATTGCAAGGACCAGCGTGAACGTGTCGATATTACGACAGAGGCGATGATGATTTTTTCATGTATAAAGCGAATGAATGAACGATTTGGAAAGACGATTGTTGCTCAAGTGTTAAAGGGAAGTAAAAATAAGCGTATCCAACAATTTGGCTTTCAAAAGCTTTCCACATATGGACTAATGAAACAGCGTTCTGAAAAAGACATCGTGAGTTTAATTGATTTTATGGCAGCGGAAGGATATGTGGGGTTAACGAATGGGCAATATCCAGTGTTGTATCTAGATCAAAAGGCGTTGCCGGTTATTAAAGGTGAAGTGAAGGTATACAGAAAAGAGCAAGTGAAGACGAGGAAAATTGTGAAGGACGATGGGCTGTTTGAACTTTTAAGGGAAGTACGACGAGATATCGCTTCAAGAGAAAGCATTCCGCCGTATCTTGTTTTTTCAGATAGTACATTGCGCGAGATGAGTGAAGTGCGACCAACTGATGCGAATGCGATGCTTGAAATAAAAGGGGTAGCGGGCACGAAGTTAAAGCGTTTTGGAGAAGATTTTATGGCAGCTATAAGAGTGTATATAGAAGAAAATGGTGTAGAGCCTCAAAAAGTGGTAAAAGAAGAAGTGATAGCTGAACTACCTGAATCTGATGAGCCTAGCCATCTTATCTCGTTTCGTCTCTTTTCAGAAGGAGAAGAGCTTTCTACCATCGCTAAAAAGCGTGGAATGAGCGTTCAAACGATACAAAATCATTTAATTCGTTGTATCTCTGAAGGAGAATCCGTTGATTGGGAGAGAATTTTACCGTCGAGGTTTGAAGCGTTAATTTTTGAAAAGATTGATGAAATGGGTGCCGAAAAGCTGAAGCCTTTAAAGGAAGCTCTTCCAGATGAAGTGAATTATTTTGCGATTAAGGCTGCGATTTGTAAGAAACAATTACTTCAATAAAAGTAGCTAGGGAAAGTTTCAATCCCTAGCTTTTTGGTTTATTAAACGTTAGTCTCTTTTTAAAATTCTTCTCAACCTCTTCAGGTGGAAAAGCTTTGCTAAAGTAGAAGCCTTGTCCTTCGTCACAGCCGACTGAGCGTAAATATTCAAATTGTTCTTTTGTTTCGATACCCTCTGCAACGACAGTTAATTTTAACGTATGGGCAATTTTAATAATGGCTTTCACAATGGCTTGGTCCTCGTTATTTTCGAGCAGATCTTTTACAAATAACCGATCTATCTTTAAAAAATCGAGGGGAAGTCTCTTTAAGTAACTTAACGAAGAATAACCTATCCCAAAGTCATCCAAAACCACTTTCACACCTAATTTCTTTATTTCAGTTAACTTTAATAGCGCAGTATCCCAAAATTTAATCGGAATGTTTTCGGTTATTTCAATCCCAACTAATTCTCCATTTATCTCATTTTCTTTTATGGCGTCTTTTAACGTAGATAAAATATTTTCTTGTAAAAGGCTGCTTGGTGAGATGTTAATACAGATCACAATGTGTTCAAAGCCTTTCTTCATCCACTTCCTCTTTTGACTGCAGGCAGTTTTGATAACATATTGACAAATATCCTTCATAATTTCTGTTTCTTCTGCAATTGGAATGAATTCTACAGGTGAGATTTCTCCTAATTCATCATCATACCATCGCAATAACGCTTCAACACCGATTACTTCTTCTGTCTGCATATTTACTTTCGGTTGGTAGAAGAGTTTAAGATGTTCATTTTTAATCGCGTTTCTAAGTTTATTTTCAATAATTAAGCTTCTGTTCTTTAGGATGGGCTGGCTCTCTGTATGTATTGTATACGTGTTTTTGCCTTGTGATTTCGCTCTCTGCATAGCTTGGTTACTTTTTTTCATCGCTTCTTCAAGTGCGACGATTTTGTTGATGTAATAGATTCCAATACTGAAGGTGGTAAAGACCTCGAAATCTTCTATATGATAGGGCCTCTTACTAAATGCTAAAAGCTCCCTTGAGATGCTTTTGATTTCTTCTTCCGTACTATTCATGATGACTGCAATAAATTCATCTCCACCGATTCGAGCAAGAAAGTTTGAACCTAGTTTTTTTCGAAGACGCTCTGAGATGTGTTTTATCATAATGTCACCAGCTTTGTGACCTAATGTGTCATTTATGTGTTTTAAACGATCGACATCAATAAATAACATCGCATGTGTAAAACCGTCGTTTGGCTGCTGGAGAGATTGGAAATATTGATCGAGTGCCCAGGAGTTTGGTAAGCCTGTTTTATAATCCTCAAAAGCCATTCTTTTTATTTTTTCTTCATTTACGATCCGGTGGGTATTGTCCTTAATTAATACTTGTACAGCTGGTTGATTATTGAAGGTTGTTAAAATACTAACACTTTCAAGGTAAATATGATGACCGTTAATGTTATACCGTCCAGTATATGGCGGAGTGGTTCCATGCTCTTTGACCAGCTTATGTCGAATCATTAAATTCTCTCGTTGATCTACAGGAACAAATTCCCAAAGGTTTTTTCCGATAAATTCTGATTCACTTTTACCACCAAGTAACTTTACACCGCTCTTGTTAATTGAAACGACCTTTCCATCTATATGTATAAAACTCGCTTCATGCAGATGGTCTAACAGGTTTCGATGCTTTTTTTCACTATCTTGTAGCTGGCTAAAATAGTATTTCACCAACTTATATATGATGACCGTATTAATGAACACGAAGATCCAACCTTTCGTGATGGAAATCCATGTATACGTTGATAATTTCAGTGTATCTAGTATTAAGTCAGTGGATATGATCCAAATGACGCTAATAAGTAAGTAAATGATTGCTATGCGAAAGCCAATCGTTCGATTTTTTAGTGATTTTATCAAAGGCCTTCACCTCAATTTACAGCATTTTGTCTTTCCCTCTTTTTAACATACCTATCTTCTCAAGAAGCTATTCTTCCTAAGTGTCTAAGATTTATCGGAGGTGTCGATACTGGTAATAGTTGTTCGGAATAGGACAAATCGTTACGAAATATAGTGGATAAAGGGTTTGGAATGAGTGGTGATAGGTATGGAGGAAAGAAAGTGGAGTAAGCTAACTTTTGTATCATTATTATCGAGTTTATTTATCGTAACTTTGTTCGTGACTACGTCGTTTATGCATGCATTTCATTTTTACCCGAATGGATATTCCATGGAAATAGCCGAGGAGAAGTTAGTTGTTAATCAAATAGGCCCTCTTGGTATGCTTGCAAAAACATATATCCTGCAGATAGATGATGATAATCGAAGAAATATTCAAGAGATTCAATATCGAGTTTATCGAATAAAGACGGCTTGGGAAAATAATATGTTTTTTTTGTCGTTATTAATGTCTTTTCCTTTATTAGGGATAATTGGTCAATTTTTTTCAAGGTTTTCACAATATGGTCGGCTGTTAAGTAAAAAGTATGTAAAAGTGTATGTGGGGTGTTTTGTTGCGTTACTTGCAGTTAACTTTGTAACGTATCCAAAATTAATAGAGGATCTTCCTTTGATGATTGAACACCTTCAGTAATGGCGCAAAAAAATGAAAAGAGGCGAAGATGACTTGTCATCATCTTCACCTCTTTTTTTGTTTTGGTATTAGCACCAAGCAGCACCAACGATGATTAGAAGGATGAATAGTACAACGATTAGCGCGAATCCACCTACGCCACGTCCACCGTATCCGTAACCATATCCACAAGGATTACAATAATGCATATCTTTTCCCCCCTTTCATAAGGTGAAAGTCTTTATTTTTTCATGTCTTATACAAATGCTGTACCGACGATAATTAACAAAATAAACAATACAACGATTAACGCGAAACCACCGCTATATCCATGACTCATGTTTATAACACCTCCATATGTGTTATCTACTTTTACTATATGGAAGTAGGTTGTTGTCTGTATGGGCTAATAACTAGTTTGAGTAAAAATAGGCATGTACCGTTACGGGTGTGGGTGAGAGTATATATGGTTCATAAAATTTGAATGTCGCTGATAAACGAGTGGAAGTGGCTGATAAAATTAGGATGTCGCTGATAAATGAGTGGAAGTGGCTGATAAATGAGTAGAAGTCGCTGATAAAAGGGTGGAAGTAGCTGATAAACTTTAAAGAAGCTAGTCTGAGGTTTAGAGTGAGAGGGTGAAACGGCGGAAAAAGTTGTAGAAGCGTCGGAAAAGTGAGCTATACCGTCGGGAAAATGTATCAAACCGTAGGATTATGGATGGAAATCGGCGGATTATTTTAATGATGTCATAAAAAACGTTATAAAAAGAGGATTTTCCAGGGGTTTCTTGAATTTGATATAGAAGAAATTTGGTTAGTGAATGAAATCTGGTCGTTTGCGCTCGAAATTCGGTCGATTTTTTCATTCATTCGGTCGTTACGCCATCATAAAAGTTGAAACTGAGCAACTAAAGGAGGGAAAAGTAAAATGGAAAAATTCGTTCATACTATGAAATGGGTTGTGCGCGCGTTAGTTTTAGGTTTTTTTGTGTATGTAGCTATTAAATTGCAAAATACGCAGTCAGGGTTCTTTTATGATCATATGAAGGAAATTCCTCTTCGTGTCGTTTTAGATTACGTCTATTTAGTGGGTATCTCAATAATAGCGGGCTTTTTACTTTTATGGACTGAGATCGTTTCAAAACGTGTAAGTTAATTAAGCGGTCATCTGTTACAGAAAGGATGGAATCAAGGTGAACAGTAAAAGAAAAGTAGTTTTATTTATTGCCACTAGTTTAGATGGGTATATTGCAAGAACTGATGGTGACATAGAGTGGTTACATGAGGTTGAGTCAAAAGGTGATGGTGAAAATGGCTATTTTACCTTTTACGAAAACATTGACACTGTATTAATGGGAAGAAAGACGTATGATAAAGTTTTAACGTTAGCGGATCAATTTCCATATCCAGATAAAAAGAACTATGTTTTTTCAAGGACGAGAAGTGGGTCAAATGAGAATGTCACGTTTATTAATGAGAATGTAGAGACATTTATGAAAAGATTAAAGAGTGAGGATGGCGATCATATTTGGCTTGTTGGTGGCGGAGACTTATTTCATACTTTTCTTGAAAAAAATCTCGTAGATGAACTGATTGTTACCATTATTCCAGTCCTTTTAGGAGCAGGAATTCCTTTGTTGTCGAAAGAACTTCCCAATCAACACCTAAATTTACTGAAGTCAACAAACTATGGCCAGTTTGTTCAGCTTCATTATTCTGTAAATGAAAAAAAGAGTGACTAAGTCACTCTCTCCGTAAGGGTTGATGAAGGAAAAAGGTGCCGACACCTTGCTTTAGTATATGCGAGGGTACGTTGGACATGTAGGGCATGTACCCTAGTAGATTGGCATATTTTTAGCAAACTAGAAGTTCCAATGAGAAAAATAGTAACCTTATAAAACCTTGGTAGCATAAGGTAATTTTATTAACAAAGTAGATAGTAAAAAACAGGTAGATACAGCTAACGGTGCTACAATTAATAGTTTTAACGTTGGTGCAATCGATAGATGACTGAATAATATCGTTAAGCTAACGACAATTATTGGATGAATGATATAGGCCGTGTAGGCTGAATTTGATAGTTTTTTAGAGAAGGAACTCATACGGTTTCTTCTTTTTTTATAAAATTGAAGTAAATATAGATTCATACCTATAAATACAAATGGTTCCCACATTGCATATCTAGATAAACCAATCGATTCATGTAAAAATCCCCAATTCTATTTTTCTAGTTATTTTTATGCTTCCTATTATATGATTTACTGTTATAATTTTACTAGTAAAATTATTCCAATAGTTGAAACCGTAGGAAGTAGAAAAGGGGTTATTTTGTGTTGGCGGGAGAATTTATTTCGTTATTGATCGTTGTGGTTGCCTTTGCAGTCGTTGGCAATGTGTTAAATAGTAAAGGGTTAAAAGGATTTCTTGGTGAAGCATCTGTTTCACTGATGCTTTCAAGATTAGGGGTTGAAAACTACACCATTTTTAACGACTTAACGATACGAAAACCTGATGGAGGAACGTCACAAATTGATCATGTCGTCGTTTCAAATTTTGGGATTTTTGTCATAGAAACAAAGAACTATCAAGGCTGGATCTTTGGTGATGAGTGGCAGGAACAGTGGACACAATCGTTTAGAAATGGGAAAAAGAAACGAATCTCCAATCCCATTCATCAAAATTACGGTCACATTAAAGCATTGATGGAGTATTTAGGCGAGGAAGACGAATCAATGTTTTATTCGATTATTTGTTTTGGTAGTCGTGCAACGTTAAAGAAGGTGAGTGTAAATAATCCACAGGTGAAAGTGATTAGTTCTAGAAGCCTCATTTCAACGATAAAATCATATAAAGAAATGAAGGTTTCCTATTTCCGTTTAAATCGTTATGGTCTTATGCTGGAGAAAATAGGTAGAACAGATCGCACAACAAGGAAGGAACATATTGAACATGTGAAGCAAGCGATTCAAGTGAAAAAGAATAAGGTCGCTGCTGATATATGTCCAAAGTGTGGTGAGGATCTCGTTATTCGAAAAAGTAAATTTGGATCGTTTAAGGGATGTAGTAATTATCCAAGTTGTCGGTTTGTTGTAAAGCGACTTGGTTAAGGGCTTTGGAATATTATTGGAAATGTGTAAAGTGGTTGATAGAGTGCTAAATTTAGGCTAATTCTATCAGCCCTTTTTTTGTTTAATAGGGACAAACAACGGTACGTCCACTCCCTCTATTACATAGGATAACTATAACTATTTAATAGAATGGAGGATAACTTATGTTTGGATTTTCAATGGTACAGCTTGTTCGTTCACATGCACATAAGCTCGATCGACCGTTACGAGAAAAAGTATTAAATACGTATAAACCCTTTAAGTGGACACCTTGTATTTTTCACAATGCTTTCGAGGGGTTATTTAAAAAGTTTCGAAAAATCCCAGTGATTATAGAGTTTGAGAATGATTGCTATCACGTTGGGATTGAAGAGGTGCAAAGAGTTGTAAAGAAGTATGCGCGGAACCATCTAAGAAAGGAATTTACCACAATCTCTAGTTGTTGCGTTGACATGACGCCTCAATCTTTGGAAGAGGTACTATCATCTTGTAGTCATATTCGAAAGGTGTATTTAAACCGTGAAGTAAAGGCGTTTTTGAATGTGGCGGTTCCTTCTGCGAATGCGAGAAATATTGTAAGGAAAAAAACGACTCTCACAGGGAAAGGTGTTACCATCGCAGTTGTTGATACAGGCATTCATCCACATAAAGATCTAGCTGATAGAATCATAGATTTTAAGGACTTTGTAAAAGGAAGAACGGAACCTTATGACGACAATGGACATGGTACACATTGTGCGGGAGATGCGGCCAGTAATGGAGAGTCTTCTGGAGGAAAATATGCAGGTCCTGCACCCAAAGCAAATCTTATAGGAGTAAAAGTGTTGAATAAAATGGGTTCTGGCTCACTGGATCAAGTCATTGATGGTGTGGAATGGTGTATTAAATATAATGCAGACAATCCTGAAAACAAAATTGATATTATTAGCATGTCGCTAGGAAGTACAGCTCAACAATCGGAAAGTGAGCAAGATGATCCTGTTGTAAAGGTAGTAGAAAAGGCTTGGGACGAAGGAATTGTTGTTTGTGTTGCAGCAGGGAATGAAGGACCTGAAGTGAAAACAATCGCGAGCCCTGGTATTAGTGAAAAAGTTATTACGGTTGGAGCACTAGATGATCGAAATGTAGCTGATTCTAGAGCAAGTCACGAGATTGCCAGCTTTTCTAGTAGGGGCCCAACGATTTTTGGAAAAGAAAAGCCTGATATTGTCGCACCTGGTGTAAATATTATTTCCTTACGTTCTCCAGGGTCTTATCTTGATAAAATGCAAGGTTCGAATCGTGTGGAGAACGATTATTTCCAATTATCGGGTACGTCAATGGCGACACCGATATGTGCGGGAGTAGTAGCATTAGTCCTAGAGGCGAATCCATCTCTATCACCAGATGAAGTAAAGAGAAGGTTAATTGATGGGGCAGACATTTGGAGAAAACGTGACCCGAATATATATGGAAAAGGATATATAAACGCGGATCGTTCAATATAGAGATACTTGGACACTACTAAATGAAAAGTAGTGTTTTTGTTTTTTGAAAAAATCTCCAATTATTATCCATGATATAATAATTATAATATTCTTAAAATAACATTTCGTTTAATGAAAAATTTAGTTATATCTATCTTAATGGGATTTGACTTTGTTTCCTGTATTTAACAATAGTATTTCGAAAAAATAAATATTGTATTTTGTCGAATCTTGTAATATATTTATTTTATTAAAGAAAGAATTGTTTGAAAATTATAAATTATGCATCATTGGGGGTCATCGATATGGAACTTTTCAGTCAAGTGGTTGGACAAATGAACAATGTTTTATGGACATACGTAATAATTGGAGGATTATTAGGTTTAGGTGTGTATTTTACTATCCGAACAAAATTCGTCCAATTCAGATTAATAGGTGAAATGGTTCGATTATTAAGCGATAAAGCTATGGTAACTGCAGATGGAAAAAAAGGAATTTCATCATTTCAATCGTTCTGTATTGGTGCTGCAACTCGTATTGGAACAGGAAACCTTGCAGGGGTAGCAGTTGCACTTGCTTTAGGTGGTCCTGGTGCAGTGTTCTGGATGTGGATTGTAGCTTTACTAGGTGGTGCTACTAGTTTCGTAGAAAGCACACTAGCACAAGTATATAAAGTAAAAGATAAAGATGGCTTCAAAGGTGGACCAGCTTATTACATGGAAAAAGCGTTAAATGCTAGATGGTTAGGTATTTTATTCGCCGTTTTCATTGCAATTTCATTCGGACTCATTTTCAACGCAGTACAGTCTAACACAATCTCATTTGCATTTGAAAATGCATTCGGTATGAATCGTACTCTAGTTGGCGCAATCATTGTAGGCTTAACAGCAGTTGTTATTTTCGGTGGTGTTCATCGTATTGCGAAGGTTTCACAAGTGATTGTACCTGTAATGGCAGTATTCTACTTATTAATTGGATTGTTTGTTATGGTAACGAATCTTTCGGAAATTCCGGCGGCATTTATGCTAATCGTTAAAAGTGCATTTGGTTTAGAACAAGCAGTGGGCGGCGGTGTTGGTGCTGCAATCATGATGGGTGTTAAGCGTGGTTTATTCTCAAACGAAGCTGGTATGGGTAGTGCGCCAAACGCAGCAGCGACAGCAGTTGTAAGTCACCCTGCGAAGCAAGGACTTATCCAAACGTTAGGTGTTTTCATTGATACTCTATTCGTATGTAGCGCTACAGCATTTATCATTCTTTTAGGTGATTCTTACGGCAAAACAGACTTAAATGGGATTGAATTATTACAAGCATCTTTAAGCTCACATGTTGGTAGCTGGGCAAGTATCTTTGTCGCAATTTCAATCTTCCTATTCGCATTCAGTTCAATTATTGGAAGCTACTACTACGGCGAAACAAATATTGAATACATTAAGTCAAACAAATCTGTATTATTCGGATACCGATTAGTAGCTCTTGGAATGGTCATGTTTGGATCAATGGCTAGCTTACAAATTGTATGGGATTTAGCTGATCTATCAATGGCATTCATGGTTGTGATTAACTTAGTTGCCATTCTACTATTAGGTAAAATTGCCTTTAAAGTACTTGATAACTATGTGTCTCAATTAAAAGCAGGAAAAGATCCAGTTTTCTATTCTGATAGCATTGAAGGATTAAAAAATGTTGAAAGTTGGGACAAGGCTCCTACACAAGAGAAAGTTAAACATGTAGGTTAAATCCCTTTTCGATCATTTCAATAAAAATGAAACCAAATAGCGTGTGGTTCCGTAAATGAACCATACGCTATTTTTTGTTGGCTGATTTTCGGTTGTGAGAAAGAAATCGAGATTATGTCATATGTTTAAGTATTGGTGAAAATTTAGATTGAGAGGGGATTAAAGATGGGTGAGACGAATTCCAAAGCGGTCACATCAGTTATATTAGGCGCATTGGCGATTTTTATTCCAGCACTTGGTATCATTTTAGGAGTTATGGGTCTTGTGCTTTCTAAGAAAGCAATGAAGGAAATTGAAATGTCTAACCAGCAAGGGAGAGGTCTAGCAGTAGCAGGTAAAATTACGAGTATAATTGGAATTATATTGCAGGCACTAGGTATCGTTTTAGCTATTTTAGCTTTTATCCTCACGTTTATGTCTGTTGGTGTCTTTTATGAAACTGGTTATTAAATAATAAGGTAGACTTCCATGGTAGTTGAAAATAGTAACATTGTTAGGATGAAAATGGTGACTGGTAAATGCGTCGGGCTTGAGGTCCCGTAAGTAGACGAGTCTCAAGTTGCGCCCGAGTGTTCTGAAACGTTGATTAACACCACAGGTATGGCTTCATATACATTTTCAGGATAGGTACTTTCTTCATCATGACTTTGCTACAATATGTAGTAAGGTCATTTTTTGTAACATAAGGAGTGTAAGGTGTGGAACGGTTTACAGAAAGAGTGATTGCGATTATTGGACAAATTCCTCAGGGGAAAGTGATGACGTATGGACAAATTGCTGGATTAGCAGGGAGTCCAAGAGGAGCAAGACAGGTTGTACGGATTCTTCATTCAATGAGTGAGAAGTATCAATTACCTTGGCATCGAGTTGTGAATGCAAAAGGAGAAATCGGATTAAGGGATGAAGAGCATGCTTTTGTTCAACGATTGAAGTTGGAGAATGAGGGAATTGTTTTTAATCTGAATAACACGATTGACTTAAGCGAGTTTCGTTTTACCTGTGATAGAGGGTTTTAAATGTTATAAAATAACATCTTCTAGATTTGAGATTGCATGAGGAAGCCCCAACGTGATAAATATTTACCAATAGGAAATAATAAGACCACAATTACGTCTTATATTAAAGATATGTTGGTGGTGAATTTGATGAAAAATGCTTTATCTTTCTCAATATTATCGATGTTGTTGCTTAACGGGTGCAATGGGGATAGAGATCTTTCAGAAATAGAGGATTTAGGCGTGGAGCCACAGAAAGTAATTTCCTTACCGAATTCTGATAAAAATGAGATGCAAGTTTTGCAGGAACCTCATTCATCATTCATGATTCAAGAATCAACACCTACAAACGATCAAGAGCTAAGGGAGTACTTATACAATAAATATCAAGTTCCAAAAGAATGGGGAGAGTTTATTCCGGGAGTTAAGACACAAGTGTCAACCGATGAAAAAGTGATTGCCTTAACGCTAGATGCGTGTGGTGGAACAACTGGTAGTGGCTATGACGCAGAGTTAATTTATTTTTTAAGACAAGAAAATGTTCCTGCAACTCTGTTTGTGAATAGTCGCTGGATTGATGCAAATTATTGGACGTTTTGGGCGTTAAATCGTATACCGCTTTTTGAAATAGCCAATCATGGAACGGAACATCGGCCACTTTCGATTAATGGAAGAAGTGCTTGGGGCATAAAAGGAACAGAAAATGTTGCTCAAATGACGGATGAAGTCCTTTTAAACCATCGGAAAATTGAGCAAATCACTGGGAAGGCACCTAAGTATTTTCGCTCTGGCACAGCCTTTTATGATGATGTTGGTGTAAAAGTCGTGTATGAAATTGGAGAAACACCTGTGAACTATAATGTGTTGGGAGATGCAGGTGCAACTTTTTCGAAGGAACAGGTGAGGGATGCCCTACTTAATGCAAAACCGGGATCGATTGTACTTCTACATATGAACAAACCTAATAGTGAAACAGCAGAAGGTATTAAGTTAGCGGTTCCTGAGTTGAAAAACAGAGGGTATCGATTTGTAAAACTTTCTGATTATCCATTGAAGTAGACCGCCATGTACATGGCGGTTTTTTTTGTGTTAAATTAAGGCTGTTTTCGCATAATTTGTTGTTGTCAGCTCTATTAAATATTTAAAACGGTGTATATATAAATATTTTATTAACATAAAATGACAATTATTCACATTACGCTTACTAGGACTTTTATAACAGTGTTTAGAAGTAGAGAAACTAGTATTCTAGGAAATCTGGATTAAATTAGGTGTTTTTTGGTTTAATTGTATTGTTTTACCAAAAAGGTGTATGTTACTATCAATTTTAAGTTCTACCTTTCAGAAAATTTAAATAATTATTGGGGGAATTAATAATGGAATTAGCAATGAAAGATTCTGCCATCATGTTTTCTAAACCATCATTTGAGCTAGTAAAAGAGAAAGATGTTCAAAACGACGCAACAATCATTTGGTTTATTGTCATTCTAGCATTCGTTGGTGCTCTTGGAATCGCTGGATATTGTATCTATAAGAATATGGATTTTGTAGCAGCCATTCAATTAAATCCATTCAAGTGGCAAGTAGGTTGTCAAAAGTAATTATTTTCTATTAAGTTTAACAATTCTACTTCTGAAAGGTAGAACATTCTAAAAATGGGAGTATTGTTATGAAACCAATTGTTCAACTAACCAACATAACAAAGTATTATCGGAAAAAGAAAGCGGTCGAGGCTATTTCTTTTACAATAGAAGGTGGTCAAATATATGGATTATTAGGTCCAAATGGAGCAGGAAAAACGACTACCATTAATATATTATGTGGTGATATTAAACAAACAGAGGGAACAGTCACAATAGTTGGAAAGGATCCAAGAAAACAATCAATAGCAATTAAGAAGGAAATAGGAATTGTGCCTGATGCTGATGAAATGATTGATGATATTACCGCGATGGAATATTTGCTATTTGTAGCAGCAATCAGAAAGTTAAATAAAAAAGAAGTTCTAAAAGAAATAGAGAATTGGCTAGTTTCTCTCAACTTGTGGGATAGCAGAAATCACCTGTTGAAAAGTTACTCGCACGGTATGAGGAAAAAGATACAAATAATTTCAGCTTTGTTACATAAACCGAAATTAATAATCATAGACGAACCTACAAACGGTTTAGATCCCTCCATGATTACGTTATTAAAGAGTATCTTTATTACGTTAAAGAACAAAGGGCTTACTATACTACTAACAACACATCACCTGTCTTTTGCAAATGATGTCTGTGATGAAATTTGCTTAATAAATAACGGAAGATGTTTAGCAAAAGGTACAGTTCAACATATCTTGGAGTATTCCAATACTTCTAACTTAGAACAGGCATATGTTTCAATTACACACTCTGGCTTAAAGGTAGGGGATGTCAATGAACTCCTTGAGAGTTGGAAATTTAGTAGTTAGAATTTGGAAGAACAATTGGTTAGAAGCTACAAAGCAATCTCCAATTATAGGAATGCTCCCTTTAGTTTTTATTGGAATTCTTATGTTTAGTGTTTATTATGCATATTCAAAAATAGAAGAAACCCTCCTTCAAATTGGAGGGGATATGGGCTCTACAGAATTGTTATTTTATTTTCAAAATTTTCTTCAAGTCATTTTTATAGCGATAACAGTAATTTCATTTATAGTTTGGCAGATGATTACGAGGACGAATGTTGAAAATAAATCCATTCAATCCCTCCCAATAAGTCGTTTTCAATATAAGGGTGGTATGCTGATCCCAATTTTTGGATTAATGTTTATTGTACTTATTCCAGTAACTGTATCGATGGCCGTTGTTTTTTTTCGAAAACTAGATTTTAATGGAGCTGAAATGATAGAGGTGTCTATATTATTCACACTTCTAATATTTATGTCGGTATTAATAGGGATAACATCTCAGCAAATAATATACGTTCTATCAAGGTATATAGGAAGCAAGGATTCACAAGAAGTACAAAACGTTCTACAAGTTATTATACCAATTGTTTTTATACTGATATTAGCTACCATGTATCAATTATTCCCAAATCAATTTATGAGTGTGGTTTCTTTTATAAATCCAACTACTAAATACATTGATAATATTAAAGCACTTTTAAACCATGATCCTGTATGGATCTCTATAGTACAGTTAGGTGCACAATTTATTCTCTATCTATCCGTTCTTATCGGTTTACTTTGGATTGAAAACATTTGGAAGGAAGAAAGATCTACCGGTTTTGTTCCGTTGAAAAGGGTTCCTTTTACAAAATATGAAACGCTAAATATCACAATCTTAGAGATAAAACGTTTATTCCGCAATATTGAAAATCTCCTATATTGTGCAATCGGTATTTTATTGCTTTTCATCTCTGGCTATTATCTTAATGTTACGGTTAGGCATGAAACCTATGCCATGCTATTTTCGCAATTTTCGTTTTTTATCATTATGGAGTTGTTGACTGTATTTGCATTAACTTCTAGAGGAAAAGACTCAGGCAAAGAAAAGGTATATTACCATTTGCCTCTAAAAAAAATCAGTTATGTACTGGGAAAACTTTTCTTTTACGTTACTTTTCTTCCGATAATAGGAATTATTATCTATTATGCAATTATGTTTATGGGGAAATATGACATCCTATTTAATGGAGAGACACTAGCAGTCTTTCTTTTGTTAAGTATCTTTTTGATGAGTTTAGCCTTTTTATTGGGAATTCTCGTACCAGCGGATGAAAAGAAATTAATGAATCAAATTGTCAACGTACTTTTATATTTGGTAATTTCAATCCCAGCGTATTTATTATTTGTAAAATTATTGAATTTCTCAATCTATTGGGATGCACTGCTTGTAGTTGTTACAATTTCAGCAACGATTATAATTTCTTATATAGCTGAGCTGAAGGAGTGAGACGATGATAGATGAAAACATGATTCCCAATATTCCTGAGGGAGTGAAGGTATATCCCCATGTGATTAAAGACAACGATTTAAAAAGAGAGCATAAAATAGAACAAATTTCTTATATCATTCTTGCTGAAATTAACGGTAAGATTTCTATTAGGGAACTTTTAAATAAACTTTGCGATACCTATAAGTGGAACCGTGATGAAGTAAAAGATGAAATCTTGTCGTTCTTATACGAATTAAACCAAAATCATCTGTTAAACTTTAAAACTCCCATACACTTACAACTACGATTTATCTACCTTCGTCTTTTTTTATTCCTAAACACCTTGCCGATGTATCAACAGCGTATTTCAATACAGACAACGCCAGTTCAAATGTTTGGGAAAATTTTTAGTGCAATTCTAAAAAAATATGTCGTGCTTTTTGTAGTCCTAACCTTATTTATCCAAATAATTGTTAGTCTATTTGATCCTGTGGGAGTGATTGCAGGTATAAACATTTTCTTATTTTTGTCTCTCTCTTTTACCCTACATGAATTTAGCCACGCTTATTTTTATGTAAAATTAAGTGAGACTGCTAGTTACCCGATCTTAAGTTCATCATTTTCAAGATTATCGATTATCTATCCTTCGATTAATATAAAGAAGGATGCAATTGTAGCTTTCTCCGGGCCACTTATACCATCTATCGTGGGTATGTTTATTTTTGGGGGATATTTAGTAGTATGGAACTTTGTCACAGGTGTCAACTTTGCATTAGGTGTAGCGCTTAGTTCCATCTTTATCATTCATGGTATTTTTCTACTACCATTCTTTAAAGATGGGAAATCTTTATCTAAGTACTATTTAGTAAATAAGTTTAGGAGGGATGTAGCATGAAAAAATATATTTTAGCATTCTTGTCTGGGTTTATTATTTGGGGTATCTTGCTGTTTATTGGTGCTTTTGCTTATTCACTTATCGGTAATGAGCTCGGCTGGAGACCTTTAAATTTCACATTATTCGGATTGGATATTTTAAAGATTGAGATTGATCACGGTGAAAGCTTTTCTGTTCGTGGTGGTGAAGGTTTCCTTCTTGTTGTCTTACTAGGGGCCTTACTCAACGTAATCGCCTCGTACCTTCTCCTAAGAAACAATGGCAGCAAACCTTCAGGTGTATAAGTAGAAAATAAAGGGACGGTTTATAAAGGTCAACCTGAATTTTTGCATGAGAAAGGGCACAACGAGTGGCTATAACTATTCGTTGTGCCTTGCTTTGTTTCCTCTACACATCAATCTCTATGGCCAATCATTTTGTATAATGCTATAGTTCTCAAGTATGGGGGAGTTTGGCGTTTTTTGTAGTTGAACAGTGTATACGAGTGGACAAACTTTTACACTCGTATTTTTAAGGTTTACCGTTATTTAAAGTATGGTTCGCTAGAGTGGGGAATTTTCAAAAAGGAAATAATCATACTGAGAAAGAATATAGATTATATGGTAATTTTCTGAAAATAGCACAGTGCAAGAACATTAATCGTGGATTAAGAGGAGGAGTGTAATGAGAGGTTTTGTTTTACTTATGATGATGGTAGCTACATTCATCACAGGGTGTAACTTTGGTGAAAATGAAGTGGAATCATCTTTTTCAGTTCATGATTTTATCGTTTCGATTGGGGGAAACGAGGACTTTAGTGAGCAGGTAATTTCATATAATCTTACGATCACATATCCAGAGGGTGCTGCTATTGTGAAAGATAGTATTGAACCTATAGTTACTCAATGGGTAGAAGAAAGAAAAATAGAAGTGAAACTTGTATCCGCACAATCAGTATCTGAAGAAAACGCAATGACCATTGAAGGGAAAATTACAATTGATACAGAAGGTATGACAAAAAAGGAAATTGTTGAGTCGCAAAATGGGGAAATAGATGTAATCGGCCTCATATTTGAAACTGAGAATGGCGATAGATATAGACTTGCTTTAGATGGAGAATATGAGGTGACGCAGCTAAAAGAAGGATAAGTTAGGCTCGTTTTGACCATCTTGATGGTTAAAAAATTACTAAGATTGTCTAAAGTTATCCATTTTATAGCTGCTTCATCTACAAGACCATTCCGACAAGTGCAACTAGACCAAGTGAGGTAATTGTTGCTCCAGCAAGTTTATTGATTAAAGCTAGCACTAAGTATGTAAACTTCTTTTTAAACAAACTGACAAATGTGCTTAAGATAAACCACCATGTGATTGCTCCAAGAAATACACCAATTACTAGAGCACTTGCAGATTGAATCGATAAAGAGTTCATTTGAACACCTATTCCAGCGAACATCGCGACAAAGTTAAAAATGGTCATTGGATTTGTAATCATTAAAAAGAAGGTTGATAGATACATAAACAATAGATGATTTCCTTTTAAATTAGCAGCGTGTTGAGCTGGTTGCTTAAGAAAAATCTTCACACCTAGGTAACCCAAAAATAATCCACCTACAGCCTGGAGCACTGTTTGATACTCAACTAAATAATGAGAAACGAGTGTGAAACTGAATGCTGCAAAGCTTGCATAAACGACATTTGCGGACGCTGCTCCTAAACCTGTAAGGAAGCCAGCTCTTTTCCCGTGTTCAAGTGTGCGTTGCATACATAAAATACCGATCGGTCCCACTGGGGCGGAAACGGAAAATCCTAGTAATATACTTTTTAGTAATAATAGCACGATGAGTTCTCCTTCGTTCACTGTTTTCATTATTTTACTGATATTGCCATAGAAGAGCAAGAGGTTGTTAAGGAGGTGAAGTTGGAGCGTAAAATGAAATAGATATTTGGAGGTTGTTATGTTTATTATTTTAGTATTAATCTTACTTGTCATTAGTACTGGTTGTTATATGGAAAGTAAAAGTAAAAGAAAAGGGATGAAGTATGGGCTAAGTTTAACGTTAAGTGTCATTTTTCCACTCATCGTTGAAGGTAGTTTTTCACGGTTAGTAGAAGATGAGATGCTACAAGGTACTTTCTACATAATCTCATACATATCACTCCCTACCATCGCATTTTTTCTATTTCAGTTGTTGCTACATGAAATCCGACTGTTTCACAAGTAAAGTTACGAAAAAGACAAATTGCTTATTAGGAGAGGGAGAATGAAAATGAACATTATTTTTGACAGTGAGAGGCTATATTTACGCGTGTTTGAAGCAGAGGATGTCGAAGCTTTAAAAGAATTTTGGGGAAATGAAGAAGTGATGAAATATTGTTTAGGTGCCACCCCACATGAGCATTTGCCGAAGGTCATCGACTTTTACGCAAAATGCCATGAGGAAAAAGGACTTTCTGTGTATGCGGTTGTTGAAAAAGAAACAGGAGAAGTGATAGGTGGAGCGGGTTTTAATGTGCCTGAATCTCTTGAAAAAGTTGAATTGCTCTTTCATTTTTCAAAAAAAGCATGGGGAAAAGGCTTCGCAAAAGAAGCAGCTAACGGCTGTATTGAAGTTGTAAAGTCACATCCTGAAGTAAAAGTCGTTTTTGCATCAGCGGATGAAAGTAATCTTGCTTCATTACGCATTTTAGAAAGTGTTGGATTAACGTTTAAAGGTACAAAGTGGTTTGAAGATACGAAGCAGGAAGAGCCTTATTTTGAAATGAATCTGTAAAAATGGATTAAATGATATAAAGTTCAAGAGAATTCCATAAACAAAAAAGTTAACAGAAGGAATCTTTTTATCGCATTTTGGTTAACGGTATTTCAAATATGAAACATAAAAATCCGATAAAGACAATGGAAAGCATCCATGTTAGCAAAGGTCTACGATGATGTAATTGAATCATAAAAAACGTAATAGCGTTGAAGAAAATACTCCACTCAATTGTCCAATGATTCTCATACACAATATAGTCAATTTGTAATACTACGATTTCTAAACCTGAAAAAATACTTGTCCATAATAACCATCTCTTGAACTTCGTTTTAAATGTATTTTGATGATAGGACAAAACTAATAAAACGACAGCGGGGAATTGCGTAAAAATGATCCACATATCGAGAAGTGTATGGTTTGGAAATATTCTACTGTTATCTCGCCATTCCCAGGTAGGATACTCATAAGTTAATAAGTTGAAGAGAACGGCATTTAATACCATATACAGCATGGTTGGGTAATACTTTCTCCAGTTCTTCCAATCTCCCCATTTCCAAGCTGATAGGAGAAAAATGGCAGTAACGATGATTGAAATCATGAAAATCCCCTCTTGTTACGATTATTAAAATTAGTATTACCTAAATATTGGTATATACGCACAAATATCACCAATGTTTACGATGGCAGTAAGGGCGGCTCGTATAATTGGGTAATATTTAACTATTTCTACATCAGAAAAAAATCAAGAAGAAATGATTATAGTCTTTTAGGAGACGACGAGAGAGTTATTTATAACTTGGAGGTAGATTTTCGTGGATAAAAAAATAGGAGTAAGTATTTTAACGTTTTTATCCTTCTTAACGTGGCTTTTTTTCGCCATTTATTTTTCCTCTGAAGAAAATTGGTGGTCGGTTATTACAGTCGAACAAACAAGTGTTGATACATTTATTGGTAGTGTATCTTACTTTCGAGTGCTAGTAGGTGCAGTTGTTTTTACTTGTGTGGGGTTTTTCCTATTCTTTTTGATGAGAAGGAAATCATGATAGGGAATCTTCATTACATTCCCTATCATTCGTAACTTCAGCTATAGCCTTATCAGGTTCAATTCCCGTCTAAATGCGTAACGCTATTGGAAAAATGAATAAATCGACTTCGATCTGTGTATTCAAGAAAGTGTATGCCCGTATCACCAGTTCTGTAAAAGACATTATGTATCGCTGGTAGCTGAAGAAAACACTCGATAATCCGAGAAATCATCCCACCATGAGACACAATGGCAATGCGCTCATAGTCTTTGCTGTTGTGTTTAATCAAAGAAAAAATATGTTCAGCTCTTGCACGGAATTCAAGGGCAGATTCACCTGTACCTCCGAATTTTTCGTGTGGATGGAGGTGCCATGGATACGGTATTTCATGAAGTGGTTTTCCTGCCATGTCTCCATTTTCGTGCTCGCGAAGGTCTGGAAGGTATTCAACCTGACATCCGATTTCTTCCGCGAGGATGGAGGCAGTTTTGCACGCTCGTTTGAACGTACTTGTCCAAATGAATTCGGGTGGAAATTCTTTTTTAACGCGCCTTGCCATTTTTTTTGCTTGCTGAATGCCAAGGTCTGTAAGGGGGAAATCAGCACTGCCTTCATGGACTTCTAAAAGATCGGCTTCTGATTCTCCATGACGAATTAGTAGAATTTGCATGTGTAAAAGCTCCTTCATCGAAATGATAGTAGAATCATAGCATAATAATGGAAAAAATAGTGAAAAATGAGATAAATTGAAATCTATCCTTTCATAGCATAGGGGTTTTATGTTATTTTAAAAGTAATCCATTTGTGCAAACGCTTTCCTTTTGCTTTTAATTGTAACAAAATGTTCATACTAAACGAAGGTATCCTTAGATATACTAAGAACATAGGTAGATGTTTGTTTTTTTTTTGTGAGTTTATGAAAACGATTGCACAATCTAATACGAAGAGAGGTTGATGTATATGAAACGTTTATTCCATGTGGATGGCTGGAAGATTATTGAGACAACATTACATAAGGAGGATTTCCGACTTGCTGAAAGTATGATGAGTTTAGGAAACGGTCATATGGGCATGCGAGGAAATTTTGAAGAAAGCTATTCGGGTGATTTTCACAGAGGTTCTTATATTGCAGGTGTTTGGTACCCTGATAAGACGAGGGTTGGTTGGTGGAAAAACGGCTATCCACATTATTTTGGAAAGGTCATTAATTCAACAAACTTCATTGGTATTCGGGTGTATATTGATGGCGAAGAGCTAGATTTATATCATGCTAACATTCGAGATTATCGTCGTGAGTTGGATATGCAGCACGGTGTACTAACTCGTTCATTTATTGTTGTTCAAGGTGAAAAGGAAACAGAAGTGAAGGTTGTGCGATTTTTATCCGCAGATGAGAGTGAACTAGCGGTCATTCATTATCGTGTGCTACCTGTAAATTACGAAGGTGAAGTGACGTTTCTACCATATTTAGATGGAGACATCCGTAATGAGGACTCTAACTATGACGAAGATTTCTGGGAAGAGGTATTAAGAGAATCAGCAAACTATGAAGGTAGTTTAGTGATGAAGACAAAAGAAAATCCTTTTGGAACAGAACGTTTCACCCTCGCAACGACTATGAAGCTAGTATATGGCGGTGAAGTCATTACTGTTTGTCATAATGAGCGTGAAGAATATGTGGATAATACGATTCGAATGCAAGTAAAAGAAGGACAATATACGAGTTTAACGAAATATGTAGCTGTCACGACTAGTCGTCATTATGATGAGGCTGACTTAGTTAACAAGGGCAAAGATGTTTTGGAGCGAGCAGAAGAACAAGGATATGAACAAGTGTTAGAAGCACATAAGCAAGCATGGTTAAAGCGTTGGGAAATGGCTGATATTGAAATCGATGGTGACGAAGAAGCACAACAAGGAATTCGCTTTAATTTATTTCAATTATTCTCAACTTATTATGGGGAGGATGCGCGTTTAAATATTGGCCCTAAAGGATTTACAGGTGAAAAATATGGCGGTGCTACTTATTGGGATACAGAAGCCTATGCACTCCCACTTTATTTAGCAACAGCTCCTTCAAATGTAGCTCGTAATTTATTAATCTATCGTCATAACCAGTTAGATGGTGCTTATCATAACGCAAAGCAGCAAGGATTAAAGGGTGCACTATATCCAATGGTCACATTCACAGGTGTCGAGTGTCATAATGAGTGGGAGATTACGTTTGAGGAAATTCATCGTAATGGTGCAATTGCGCATGCCATTTATAATTATGTCAATTACACAGGTGATAAAGATTACCTCCATGAGTATGGCATAGATGTTTTAGCGGGAATTTCACGCTTCTGGGCAGATCGAGTGCATTTTAACAAGAAAAAAGGCCTTTATATGATGCATGGTGTAACAGGTCCCAATGAATATGAAAACAATGTGAATAATAACTGGTATACGAATCGTATTGCGCAATGGACATTGACTTATACGTTAGAGGTTATCTCATATCTGAAAGAACATGGTTACGAGGATCGTGTAGCTGGACTAAATCTTACTGAATCTGAAATGGAGAAATGGCAGGATATTGTAGCGAAAATGTATCTTCCATATGACAAGGAATTAGAGGTATATGTTCAACACGATACGTTTTTGGATAAGGAGTTAATGCCAGCAAGTGACCTGCGTCCAGAAGATCGTCCACTTAATCAAAATTGGTCATGGGATAGAATTCTTCGGAGCTGTTTTATCAAACAAGCGGATGTGTTACAGGGATTGTACTTCTTAAACCATGAGTTTAGCCTTGATGAAAAACGAAGGAACTTTGAATTTTATGAGCCGATGACTGTACATGAATCGTCCCTATCTCCAAGTGTGCATGCGGTTTTAGCAGCAGAGCTTGGGATGGAAAAGAAAGCTTACGAAATGTATAACCGAACGGCACGCTTAGATTTAGATAATTATAACAATGATACCGAAGATGGGCTTCATATTACGAGTATGACAGGTGCATGGCTGGCGATTGTTCAGGGATTCGCAGGAATGAGAACCGCGAATGAAAGCTTATCATTTGCTCCGTTTATTCCTTCAGGCTGGAATTCATATTCGTTTAAGATTGTCTATCGTGATCATCTGATAACAATGAAAGTCAATAAAGAACAAGTAGACATTTCACAGCAAGGACCTGAGCTTGACGTAACACTTTACGGGAAAAAGGTTACGCTATCTGAAAATGGTCGTTTAGGTACTCCTATTGTTAGTAATACGCTTGAAGTGTAAAAAGAAAGGGTGAATACTTTGAACAATTCGTTGCAAGCTGTCATTTTTGATCTGGACGGAGTTATTACAGATACAGCTGAATATCATTATCTAGCATGGAAAGCTTTAGGGGAAGATATAGGTATTCCTTTTACAAGAGAATTTAATGAGGAGTTAAAAGGAATTTCTCGGATGGATTCGCTGGATAAAATTCTTGCTTTAGGCGGAAGAGTGAATGATTTTTCATTAGAAGAGAAAGAACAATTAGCTCATAAAAAGAATGAGCACTATAAAGAGCTCATTCAAAAGATTTCCCCACTCGATATTTTACCTGGTATACAAGAACTAATTGTAGAAATTAAAGAAATGAAGTTGAAGATGGGTCTTGCTTCTGTGAGTAAAAATGCGTTTACTGTCATGGATGCTTTACGGTTAACAGATCAGTTTGATGTCATTGTAGATGCTAATACGATTGCTAATAGTAAGCCTGATCCTGAAATATTCTTAACGGCTGCTCGGTTATTAGAAGTGGATCCATCGCATTGTATTGGGATAGAAGATGCTGCTGCCGGTGTAGATGCTATTAAGAGTGCTGGAATGTTTGCAGTCGGAGTGGGTTCTGTGCAAACACTCTATAAAGCAGATGTGGTGTATGAAAGCACGAGTGATTTGTCGTTTAAGAATATGGTCGAGCTCTTTGAAAAGAATAAGAAGTAATGGGAACGCGGAGATTTTTAGTCTTCGCTTTTTTTATTGTATTGTGTATAAATGAAAATTTTAGAATACATAAAAAAAATAGGTATTTTTTCTCATATAAGGGTCAAAATATAAGTAATCTTATAAAGGAGGTAATGTGATGGAAGTAAACATGAGTCCTGAAGAAGTTATGCAACAAATTAAGAAAATGCGTGGTAATGGTGTGAACATGAGTAAGAAAAAGGTGAAGAAATCCCATCCGGAATTAATGAGGAGTGCACTTCATTATTTTCCAGACTGGGACAGTGCGATTGATAAGAGCATCGGGTGAATGAACTACATATAAAAAGTAGGTTGGCAAAAGATCGCTATACGTAGCGGTCTTTTGTCAGCCTTTTTTTAGCTGTTTTGCTCTTTTCGTCGGATTAAGAATTGAAATCGTCGGAATCGTTTCTGTTTTCGTCGGAATATGATGTGGAACCGTCGGATTCTGAGCTCTTTTCGTCGGATTGCAAGTTAGTCATACAATTTTACTGGGGATGTGTACGTTCAATTTTGATAATCCATCGACTTTGGTAGGTAATCCGGCCACTTTTTGCGTTAATCCGGCGACAATTGGAAATAATCCGGCCACTTTTCATGATAATCAGGCCAATCATAAGATGCCAACCCAATTCCATAAAGGATTTACTCCTCAGTTATCGAATATATATATACAATCAATCAAAGTAAGAGGAGTGGAACCAATGACCATGAGCAATATCCAACAACAGATTGAAGCACTAGAGCTAGAGATCCTTGAAAAAAAGAAGCAGTTAACTCAGTTGAGAAAATCTGTTCAAGAAAGACAGGTTGAGAACTATGAGTTGGTCAGGTCATCTGGTGAAAAGGTGACTCTATTAGAGTTGTTTGGTGATCAAGATGAACTAATTGTTATCCATAATATGGGAAAGAGTTGTTCGTATTGTACGATGTGGGCGGATGGATTTAATGGCGTGTACCAACATTTAGTTGGTAAGGCTAGCTTTGTGTTATCATCACCGGATGCACCAGAGGTTCAAGAGGATTTTGCGGCAAGTCGTAAGTGGCAGTTTCCGATAGTTTCTGTACAGGGGAGTTCGTTTACGAGAGATGTTGGTTTTATTCAAGAAGATTCTTATCATCCTGGCGTTTCGACGTTCCGTAAAGATGAAGAGGGAAAAATCTATCTCCATGCACAAGCCCAACTAGGTCCTGGTGACGATTATTGTGTAACCTGGCACTTATTTGACCTACTTCCTTCTGGGGCAAGCGGTGTAAAGGTAAAAAGGAATCTAAATGAAAGATCGCCATTTCAACTGACGAATAACGTTGCACTTGGTGTAAAAGATTATGAGAAGGCAATTCCTTTTTACAGAGATGTTTTAGGAATGAAGCTAGAAAGAACGTTAGAAAACGAAACTCAGCTATCAATTAGTGGGACGAATTTCTTTATAGAAGAGAGTGCAGAAAACAATGTTTACTTCGAATTTGCAGTAGAGAACATTGACGAAGTAAAACGAGCATTGCTCGATAACGGCTGCGAAGTGACAAAAGTTTATCATGACAAAAGTTTTATGATTGTGGATCCTTTTGGACTTCAATTTCACATGTTTGAAGGAAAGAAATAAAGGAGGAAAAAGATGAATAAGTTTGGATTGTACGGAAAATTAGTAGCAGTGCCAGGAATGCGCGATACACTAGCAAATATTCTGTTGGATGCTGCGAACTCTTTGAAAAAAGTAGAAGATTGTGAGCTTTATGTTGTCAATACGTCAGAAGATGAACCTGATGCTGTTTTTGTATTTGAGGTTTGGAAAAGTGAAGATGCACATCACGCATCTTTATCATTAGAATCAACGCAAACCTTAATTGAAAAAGCGAAACCGATTCTAGCTGGAATAGAGCGTATCAACACGGTTGTGCCTATTGGTGGGAAGTTTTAATTAAACATATTCCATTGTTAGGATGTGATTTTGTATAGACTGGATTTTTTTATGCGGTATTTATAATTTTCTGTTTGGTCTATTTCATCTAACCTTTTGGAAGCTATTGAACTGGGGAAAAGAGTTAACGTTAGTGTCTGTTCATAATCGTGCGGTCATGCAGACATTGAATATATGTTTGCTGAGTATGTTTTTCTTAGTGGCTGCCATATATATATTTCACTCGGGAGAGCTAAAAACAACGGTGATTGGACAAGTACTGGCGGTTGGAATGCTGTTATTTTGGATTGTAAGAACCATTTGTCAGGTCTTGTTTTTTAATTTGAGAAAACGGATTCATCAAGTATTGTTTATTCTATTTCTAATAGGAATTTTGATTCATACTCTTGCGATTCTCACATAATCACATTGGATCTATGTAACGTTTGACTATGATAATCCGACAAATCAATAAAAGAGGTGGTGAGTCGATGAAAAAACAATTAATCTCTTTTATGAGTTTTTTACTGCTAGGAATAGTAGGGTGTGGAACATCATCTGGAGGTACCGCTCCACCACTAGGGAATCAAGGTGAGTATGAAGGAAAGAGTACGAGAGCTGAAGTTTCACAAGGTGATTTTATCTATCGTCTTGTTTCTGAGGAAAAAGAGTATAAATCAGGTGAACGAATTCACGTTTATGCAGAACTGGAGTACGTAGGAGCGTTAGATGAGGTGACCATTTATCATGCTGCTTCGCCGTTTTATTTTCCAATGACAGAAAAAACAAGAGGATATGCGATTGACTATGCAATGGAAAAACCTCTTATAGGAACAGTGATTAAAAAGGGGGAACCATTGAGAGAAAAATATCAACAAAGTGGTGGATATAGTTCCGAGGATGAAGTTGAATATGTAGAATTTATGAAAAACATCATGAACCATCAATTTCCAGTGGGCTATTATCAAGTCAATGGTTATGTAGAATTTTTTGTAGAAGGCCAAACTGAAAATACAGACTATGTCATAAAAGCAAATGTTGATTTTAAGGTAACCAATTAAGAAAAGAAGGGCAAAAATCGTCCTATTTGCCCTTTTTTCATTTGGTGTTAGTCAAAAGCCCTATGTTCAGTGTCGTATTTTTAGGGTAGACTTTCATGCAATATCGAATTTGCACCATGAAGGATGAAAATGTGAACTTGATTTTGGGGTTTATAGAATGTTGGCCTTTAAGAAATTCATTCGTGTTAATCGGAGTGGAAGGAACCGAGACTCCTGTGGGAGATGCGACAGGCCCCGGACCCCACAGGCGAAGCCGAGGAGGCTCAAGTGGCGCCCCACGGAAAGCGAGGTTCCTGCAACGCAGATTAACACCCCTAGTTCAATGTTATTTTCAGGGTAGCAAATGAATAAAAACCCTCATAGTTGTAAAAAACGTATATGAGGTGATTTAATTGACAACGGTTATTGGATTTATGGAATCATTATCTTCTTATTTTCTAGTGATCATCTTAGTTTTTGTTGGCTTGTATTTACGGTTTCGATATTACAAAGCATATAAAGATCGAAATCTATCCCGCGATGCAGCTTTTGCAAAATGGAGTGGGTATGCACTTTTATCTCTTTCGGTCGTTGTATTAATTGCCCACTTTTTTATTGTCTAATTCGGCCAGTTCGACGGATGTAGGTAGTCACTTCTAACGTGATCTCTGCTTTTGAAAAAGCTTCATCCCAGTCTTTTTCAACAGTCTTCCAATAATCATACTCATGCCGTCTCATTTCTTCGCCAAGTTCAAAAATATCCATTTTGTATTCCTCTTGCATTTTCTTAATGAATGCAAGGGTATCTTTCTTCAATTTATCGCTAAGTGATTGTTCAATTTCTCTAAGTTTTTTGTCAGAAACAAACCCCTCGATACCATCTTCAGCTAAACTACCTTCAACTAATACTTCAATTTCAAAATGTGGTGTTTGATTCTTTACGGACGGTTTAATGTGAGTTCTCATGTTTTTCACTTCAAATGAAGAGAGTGGGTGTTCTTTTTCCTTTTCAAATGGTGTAGCCAAATATGCTCCTTTTGTAAAGGTTCCTTTGACGACACGATACGCTCGAACGTCTTCTCCAGAAATATAGCCTGCAAATTTATCCTTTCTAAGTATCGCCGCACCACTCATATCGACATGATTCTTTTTTACTTTAACATTTGGAAGAACAAAATTTGTCCCACTTCGATAGGCAACTGAAAATTCTCCTAACGTAGAGGAAATTGGCATAAGTGACGTTTTCCTAACAGCCTCATCCGTTAGTGTGGTGATGTAATCACCAGGGATCGGAATTAAGCGGTGTTTGAATTGGAGTGCTTCTTTTCCTGTTCCTTTCACGATGACCACTTTCGTTCTTCGTCTCATCTCATGGTCTCGAAAAAACAAGTCGAGTGAATCAGCGATTCCTTCTTTCGCTAATTCTTCGCCAATTAATATGAGTTGGAGATGGCCGTAGTATCCAGGTCTAGCAACGATTGTGGCAAATTTCCGTACACATTCAAATAGAGAGGAACCTGTTGTAGATACATTCCAAATCGGCTCTGTTCCAGGTATCGGTTTATCAGAGAGGGCTAACGGTTCTGCAATATGAATGGTCAATTCATAACGGTCCTCTTCTTTTTCAGTTTTAGGTTTGTCGATTGCTAAAGCATAAATAAGTGTTCGTTCTTGAATTTCAACAGAATCCCAGCAGCCTGTTAAAGTGGACAAGGTGATAAATAAGAGCATGATAGTTAAAACTTTCTTTTTCATAGTAATTTCAGTCCTTTTTTAATCCCATACATCCCCCATAATAGAAGAGGAAGACCAATTGATAAAAATACACCTAAATAGCTAATATACTCAGCAAATTTACTAACCTGAAGAGAGTCAATCGGAAGTACTGCCGTAATAAATGTGAACGGAAAGAACGCAAGAGATACAGCACGATGTTCTTCGAGCTTCAACATATTCATTGTAATGACACTTGCCCCATAATTTAAAATAACAATCGTTGTGAGGGCAAAGGGAATCCAAACAAACATCATAATTGATTCCAAGCGTTCAATAAAGGTCCCTGGAACTTCAATGTTTTTAACAAGGGCAATCGTTGGATATTGTAAATATTCAACCTCTTTTTGGCCAAATACAGCGATCGTGATGACCATGATAAAAGCGTAGAAAAGTGTCACGCTAATGATTGAGATTGAAACATATTTTTTTACTTTTTTCGTTTCTTTCAAAAAAGGTAAAAGGAAAAAGAGCACTTCAAAGCCTAGAAAAGCAAAGAAGATGATTGGTATACTTTTCATGACAGGTAGTATTCCGTCTCCTAATATTGGAAGATTTCGTCCAAAGTCTGCATCTTTAAAGGACAGAAGAATCACAAAAAGTAAGATGAGTATAACCCCGGGTTGTAAGGATTCGTTAAACCTAGCAATTGGATTTATTCCTTGGACAACTAAATACGTGCACACCGTTAAAATAGCTACGAGTATAATCTCAACAGGTGTTTCATCTAAAAGAAATATTTTCGTCACATCTGCTGCAATTCTTACGACGATCGAAATGAAAAAAAGGAAATATCCAATAAAAAGGACCATAAAAAAGAAATGAAAGATCCTACCGACTAGTTTTGGGCCGTAATCATATAGACTTTGATATTGAAACTTGCTTCCTAAAAGAGTAATGAGAAGGGTCGAGGTAAGTGTAATACCACCTGCGATTAAAATTCCTATCCAGCCATCTACTCCAGCTGTTTGAGCAATGGTGCTTGGAAATGAAAGGATTCCAACACCAACCATAACAGATATAATCGTGACAGATAGCTGAGGACCAGTAATTTTATCTTTTATCATACTTACCAACCTTTTTTACGGTTTTTTAAGTCTAGTCGCTTTTTATCATAAACCTTAAGGATTTCCGGGCGGTTTTGCAGGAGTGGAAGTGGACCCCGTACGACGAAGTCTTTCCAATCCTTTATTCGGTAAGGAGCAATTGGTGAAAAATAATTGATGCCAAAAGATTTAATGGATACTAGGTGAGCTAAAATCGTTAAAAGTCCAAGAATAACGCCTAACAGTCCTAAAGTGGCCGCTAGCAACATTAATGGGAAACGTAATAATCGAAAAGGCACCCCTACGTTATAGGAGGGAATTAAAAAGGACGATACCCCTGTTATGGCAACGACGATGACCATCATAGGACTAACAATCCCTGCTTGAACAGCGGCCTCACCGATGACGAGACCTCCAACAATTCCAACGGTTTGACCGATTACTTTTGGTAGTTGCAATCCAGCCTCCCGTAACATCTCGATCGTAAACTCCATTAACAGCGCTTCTAAAAATCCAGGGAACGGAACATTAGACCTTGTAGCGGCAATCGTAATGGCAAATTTTGTTGGAATTAAGCCAGGATGGAACGAGATCAAGGCGATATAGATAGATGGCAGGGTAAGAGCTATCATTGTTGCCACATAGCGCACAAAACGTACGGCTGATCCGACAATCCAGCGCTCATAGTAATCGTCAGGTGATTGAAACAACATCGAAAGAACAACGGGCACTAACAGAACCATGGGTGTTCCATTAACGATGATGGCAATTCTCCCTTCAAGTAAAGAGGCGATCACACGATCAGGTCGTTCTGTGTACTGAACCTGTGGGAAGGGAGTATACCAACTGTCTTCAATCCATTGTTCGACAGTACCACTATCTAAAATTCCATCAATTTTGATAGAATCAATCCGTTTTTGTACTTTTTCTAACACTTCTTTATCAACAATTCCATCAATGTACACAATCGCCATCTTTGTTTTCGTTCTTTCACCGATAATTTTTTTTTCCACTTTAAGATCTGTTGACGAATATCTTCTTCTTAATAGAGAGGTATTTGTGGTTAATGATTCAACAAATCCGTCTCTCGGTCCACGAACTGTTGCCTCATTCTCAGGTTCTTGGATGGACCTAGTTTCATAGCCACCACCACTCATTGAAAGAAGCAGGTCATCGTATATAATGAGAATGTCACCATGAAATAGACGTTCTACAGCGTCTTTCATTTCCGTGATTTTTTCGTTGTCTTCAAGTCTTTCCCGATCGGCCATTCGAGGAATGACTTTATCTTCAATAAAAGAATTTCCTACAAATCCATCTATGTAAACAAATGTAACGTTGTGCCCTGACAAATGCTTTTCTAGAAACATCACATCTGAGTTGCTACCGAATTCAGTTTGTAACAGTTGATACCAATCCATGGATGGATCCTCCTAGTCGTTTCAAATTACTATTAGTTTCATCAATTGGTAAAATTTTATGTAAGAATGATGGAAAGAGAGGAATAACATGTTTGAGATTTCGTGAAGGGCAAAAAAAAAACACCGAACTGGTGTTTTTTTCTAATGGAATTATCTTTTCATAAATCCTTCTTCACGTAAATATTCGATTGCTTCTTGATAAGAGCCAAATGTAGCATCTAAATTCAACCCATCGTACACGTTCCACCACTCATCTTCAAGAACTAGAACGAGCTTTACTTTTTCAGCATTTGCCCAAGTTTCTTTTTGGGGATCTGCAATAAATGCATGCTCGTCTTCTTCCTCATCGTCACGTGAGAGAGAATCAATGGAAGCTTGGATAAGCCCACGAAGTTCACTCTCTGAGTACTCTCGAATGTTGACCATACCTTTTGCGTCAACTTCTTGGTCGTCTAAATATCCTGCAAATACAAAGCCATTTCCATTCGGATGCAAGTGATAAACGACAATTTTCTTCTCGTACAGACTATCAGGGAAATGGAAATTGACTCTTCCTAAAGAGACATTATGTCGTTCAAGCTGTGGAAAAGATTCGATAATTGATAGTTTTTCTTCAAATGATAGCATTGCTTTTCCTCGTTTCTCGTAATTAATATTCTATTCTTAGTATGAATGAAAAATACTCGGCTTTATACCGAGTACGTTCAAATTTCACATTATTCTTTGTTCCAAATGAAGGCGACCGTTCCTTCACCGGCATGTACTGCAATCGTGGAACTAATCTCTCCGATGAAAATATCAAGATTTGGATACAACGCTTTAAATTCTGCTTCAAACGCTTTTGCTTTATCTAGAACATTCCCGTGCATGATTTGAATATGTGTGATGTTGTATTTTTGATAAGACTGTTCAAATAATTCCAAAATACGTTTTGCAGCTTTTTTCTCAGAACGTACCTTTTCAAACAACTCGAATTCACCTTTGTTATTGATGCGAATAATCGGTTTGATTTGTAGAAGATTTCCTAATAAAAACTGAGTCCCGGACATTCGTCCACCTTTGTAAAATTGATCAAGGCTCCCAAGAAGGATGTAGTTTTCATGCTTTTCTACTTCTTCACGTAATGCTGATGCGAGGTTTTCTAAAGATAAATTTTGTTCAGCCAATTCCATTCCCTTATAAATAAGAGTAGTGATGGCATATGACATTGATTTGGAATCAATGACCTCTACTTGAAAGTCTGCCATTTCAGCAGCACTTTTCGAGCTTGATAATGTACCACTTAACTTGCTTGAAACGTGAATGGCCACCGCATGTTCGTATTCAGTTTTTAATTTCTCATATAGTTCAACCATTTTACCAACAGCCGGCTGAGAAGTTTTAGGTACAGTTTTTTCATTGTTTATGCGTTTATATAACTCATCGGTTGTAAGATCAACACCATCTTCAAACACTTCATCCCCAAAAACGATTCCAAGTGGAACGACATAGACGTCAGGATGATTTGCTAAATCAGTCGTAATAAATGCTGTGCTATCTGTAACCCAAGCAATTTTCTTTTTAGTCATTTACATAATTCCTTTTTAAGTAGTTTTATAAAGATCTTAATATCCCTTATTTTAAGTTATTCCATATGTATTATGCATCTAAGAAGTCAATTCATTATACACTACTTTACATGATCACGTACAAGTAGTTTGTTTAAAAACAAAGAAATTTGTCGAATGTGAAGGTGGAACGGAACCCTACGTCGAATATCCTTCATATAACGGGAGTTGACTTTGGAAGGATATAGGAAATAATCACTTCGAACGTAATAATCCCAGTAGGAATTCTCAATTCTGGTTAAAGGATCATCCTTTTAGCATGGATAGGTACTTTATCTCAACGTTTATTTAAAAAATGGAAGAAATCTTTGCCCCGTTATTTTCTATTTACACCAAAATGACGTTCGTCAAACATTAGAACGCGTTATTGAAGAGCGTTCTGAAAGTTGGTTTGAATTTTTGACGTTTTACTATACACAGCAAGCCTACGGAAAGGCGCATAATTTGTCAGGGAAAGAAGGGGTGTTTCACTTTTTAGAAGAACGGAAGTCTCTTGAGTTTGAAGTGTTACAACAATTATCTCGGTCGAAAATTTTGACACTGGATAATTCAGACTTCAACTGGGAGAAACGATATGAGGAGATTGAGCAAGCTTTACAAGAGAAAGGAAACAAAGAATGAAAATTACACAAACCATGGATCCAAAAATCATTGCCCGGTTAAATGAGCACGTACAAAAGGTACATGTCAAACTATACCCAGAGCATTTTAAGCCATATAACTATGAGGAGATTCTTTCATTTTTTAAACCAATGATGGAAAAGCCACAGTTTCGATTTATATTGTTGGAAGACAAAGGAGATCAAGTTGGTTATGCATGGATTGAAACGAAATCATTTCCAGAGTCACCGTTTAAGAACGCGTATAAATCGTTATATGTACACCAGATCAGTGTGAATGAAGAGTATCGAAAGAAAGGGTATGGTAGTTATCTATTCAACCATATTTATCAATTCGCAAAGGAAAGTCATATAAATAGGATTGAATTAGATTATTGGTGTGGCAACCTAGGAGCAAAACGTTTTTATGAGAAGGAAGGATTTATTGTTAACCGAGAATTTGTTTTTAAAGAGTTGTAATCTGAAGTTTTATTTCGTCATTTTTAACTTTTGTAATGGTATGATAATGATAAATGAAGTCGCAACTTAAGAAATAAGGTGGTGGAAAAGGGATGGTAGATTACAATCACCTCATACATAAACGTAATCAGTTGATTTTAAAAATTTTGTGGGTTTATTATGTGATCGATATGATTTTCTATGTCGGTCTTGATCCAACATTTGACAATATATGGCCACCTGTTGGGATGCTCGTTGCCGGATTTCTTACCATTCTTAATTACAAAGGAGAAAAAAGAGCAACGTTTACGATGTATACAACGGTCATTCTGCTTTATAGTTATTTCTTTTATTTAAATACGGCTTATCCGTATTTAGTGAATTATATCTTTATTATTTTTGGCATATTTTTAACAGGATTGTATCAATCAAGAGTTGTCATCCTTTTTTCGACGGTGTTAGCCATTGGGTTATATCTTTACTTTTACTTGACGAATTTTGAAGTCATCTTTTTTGCAATAAGTGAAATTGATATCATCTACTTTGTGTTATTTGCAATACTAGCCATGGTGTTTTTACTGTTTTATACAAAATTCACGAATGAGCTTTGGGAAAAGGCTACGAAAAATGAAGCTATCACGAAAAGGAAATTACAATCAATTGAAGGGTATATGCAATCCTTTTTTGATCACACAAATGATGCGATTGTCGTGTTTACGCTTGATGGCCAAATTATGAGGATGAACGAATCGTTTAGATGTTTATATCATGTAGACGATGAAACACATGTGAAACATATCAATCATAATATTGCTCGTTATATTGAAACCTTTTCGAAGTTAAAGCAAGTGAATGGACTGGAGTTCACTGACGTGAAAGAAGATGGAACAACTGTTGAGGTCGAAGTAACGATTTCCCCAGTGTTGAATGAAAAAAACAGAGTTGTCGCCCTTTCATGTATTGCTCGTGATATTTCTGATCGTAAGTTAGCTGACCAAATGCTTGTCAACTCAGAGAAGTTAAAGTTAGCGGGAGAAATGGCTGCCGGAATCGTCCATGAAATAAGAAATCCAATTACGGTGCTTCATGGATTTATTCAATTGATGGATCAACAAAACAGCTATGACAGGACGTACACCAAGATTATGCTTGATGAATTGAATCGAATGAATACAATTATTAGTGAATATTTGATTTTATCGAAGCCGCACGCACAATTGAAATTTCAAGCATGTGAGATCGATACTCTGATTAAAGATGTTGTCACGCTATTTGTTTCAGAAGCGCATTTGAAAAATATCACGATCGATACGGTTTTCTTTGAAGAAGGACATTTCATTTATTGTGAAAGTAATTTGCTTAAGCAGGTGTTCATTAATTTCTTGAAAAATTCAATAGAGGCTTTACCTAACGGCGGTGTGATAAAGATCGAAATCTCGGCAATCGAGGATAGATGGTGTGAGGTTACTTTTGCAGATAATGGAATTGGGATTGCAAACGATGTTTTAGAAAAAATCGGAAACCCATTTTTTACGACGAAGGAAACAGGCACGGGTCTTGGGATGATGATTTCCCAGAAAATTATTGAACAGCATAAAGGAACTTTCTCGATTGAAAGCGAATTAGGGAAAGGGACAAGAATTAAAGTTCAATTACCGTTAAAGCAGGAGGGTGGAAAATGAGAGTAGGATATGATCGGTATGATTCTCCTATCGGACCTATTCATGTCATTGTGGATGAGAAGGGTGTTCGAAGAATAGTTCTTTTTGAAGAGGATTGGGAGGAATATCGTCAGCTTGATGATTCGATACCTCAAGATTCACTCCTTTGTGAAGAGGTGATAACACAGTTAAAAGAGTATTTCGCAGGTCAACGAAAAGAATTCGATCTGGCACTTTCGGTTGAAGGCACAGATTTTCGAAAGAAAGTATGGAATGCTCTAAGAGATATTCCTTACGGTGAAGTGAGAAATTATTTAGATATTGCCGAAGCAATCCAAAATCCAAAAGCAGTTCGAGCGGTTGGGCAAGCCAATCGAAATAATCAAATACCAATCATCATACCCTGTCATCGAGTGATTGGAAAAAGTGGAGAGCTTGTAGGGTTTGCCGGAAGCCGAACACCTACCCAAAGGCAGTTGTTGAAGTTAGAAGGATTTAACGTGTAATTGAGTTAAATAATGTGAAATGAAACGAAAGCAAGGAATCACATTTTTATTATGTGATCCCTTGCTTTTTTCGTACCTATAAACAGTGATGTATTCCAGATTTACATGTTACTAACACCTGACATTTTTGCGTTTAAAACCGATCCGACCTTTATCGTAATTGATAGGTTTTTCAGCTTGGAAATGAAAAGAACTCGTGTCTTGCTCTTTATCGTTGAAAAATCTCTTTCACTCTACCTACCTGACCATCTTGAAGCCTTACTTTAATTCCGTGTGGATGGTTGGGAGATTTCGTTAAGATATCCTTTACTATTCCATTCGTCGTTTTGCCAGTTCGTTGGTCCTGCTTAAGAACGATTGCAACCTCTGTTCCTGGCGTTATAGCCGAACGGGTTTTACCGTCCATTACACGCCCATCTTTCTACGCTGATTACTAATCTTCTTCGTTTGCTGGCTTTTCAGTTTCTTCGTGTCAGTTGAACCGTTGAAACCACCCTTGTCATTTGCTTTCTCTTGTTTTTGAGCAGCAAGCTTTTGCTTCATAGCTTCTTGTAAACTAATTTTCTTCTTTTCGCCGTTATTGTTTTCGGTTGTCATTTGTGACGTCTCCTTTATTCGCTTTATCGGAAAAGCTACTATAAAATAGGTTGTAGGATCTATATATTCTTGTTTTTTGGGCGCATGGCGCTTTTAAGGTATTGATATTATTATAGTCATCAACGGCATAAATTCAAACATTTTTTTATAGAGGAGGAGTTATGATGGGGAAGGTAAATGTACAAGAAAAGTTTGAGATGTTTCAGGATCATTGGCATCCACGAATAGTTGGCGATTTAAATGACAATTTTATAAAGTTGGCAAAACTTAAGGGAGAGTTCGTGTGGCATCATCATGAGAATGAAGATGAAATGTTTTTGATTGTGAAAGGTGAGTTGTTGATTCAGTTTAAGGACCGAGATGACGTACTGATAAAAGAAGGCGAGTTCTATATTGTTCCTAAAGGAGTAGAACATCGTCCGGTGGCCATAGAAGAAGTACATGTCATGCTAATTGAGCCTAAATCAACGATGCATACCGGCAATGTTCGAGATGAAAAAACGAAGGATACTTTAGAACGTATTTAATAGAGAGGTAGATTGTGATGGAAAAGAAAACAGCGTTAGTAATTGGAGCCACTGGTTTAATTGGGCAGCATGTTGTGACCTATTTGCTAGAGAGTCCGGAGTATGAAAAAGTAACAGTTTGGGTGAGAAGGCCCGTCCCTTGGACAGATTCGAAATTAGATGTGAAAGTCATTGATTTTGAGAAAATGGAAGAGGAACTGTTTGATTTTAACGATGTATTTTGTTGTTTAGGCACAACGATTAAAAAAGCGAAATCCAAAGAAACGTTTAAAAAAGTGGACTTGGAATATCCGTTGCAAGTTGCTAAATTGGCTAAAGAAAGTGGCTCACAGCAGTTTCTGGTTGTATCTGCTATGGGGGCAAGTGCTTCGTCGAAGATTTTTTATAACCAAGTAAAAGGTCAACTAGAAGAGGGGCTTAAAAAAATTGAAATTCCACATCTACTTATTTTCAGACCTTCTTTGCTTTTAGGTGAACGAGAGGAATTTCGCTTCGGTGAAAAAGTAGGGGAAGTGTTTGCGAAAACACTTGGTTTTTTAATGGTCGGAGGCTTGAAGAAGTATAGAGCGATTGAAGGGAAACAAGTTGCTTATGCCATGGTGAAAAAGGCAGCGAATCATCATCATCAGCCAGTCGAGGTATATGAGTCGGATCGAATTCAAGGTGTGAAATAGGTTGAGTAATAAAGACTTAGGGATAAAATCATGTTGGTTTTATCCTTCTTTATGTGATCTTAATCAAAGCTAGCACATTTCACAGTTAGCAGGAATTTATGAAAGAATAGCGTATTTAAACATTATAGCAAAATGTAAAATACGTGAGGGGTTTTTATATGTTTATTAAGCAGCCATTTGATGAATTTCTGTGCTTTGAATATAAAAAAGTAGATGACAATCATGTACAAGTGAAATTACCCATTCAAGAGCTTTTCATAAATAGTGCTGGAATTGTGCATGGTGGAATTATTTCTTCACTTGCTGATGTCGCCATGTCTAACTTACTACCTGCAAATGAAAATGGTATTCAACAAGCTGTGACGGTTGATTTACAGGTTTCCTTTTTAAAACCGGCTACAGGTAAGATGTTAGAAGCACATGCCAAGATTGATAAAAAAGGTAAAACGTTAGTTCATACAGACTGTGCGATATTTAACGAGAATGAAGAACTAGTTGCCAAAGCAAGGGGAATCTTATTTTGTAAGTAGTAACAGTGAAGTATCAATTAGAATTTTTCATGATAATGTTGGAAAAAAATGAAATAGTTCCCGGGAAAATTGGACACCCTACTGTTGAAGCTTTTTCGAGGTGGTTACGACCATTTAACGAATGAAGTTACATACAGGAAGGGGTTTGTCAGATGAAGGATTTACATACGTTTGGCTGGTATGCAGCAAAGGTTGCACCGCACTTGCCGAAGAGTGCATTTAAACCAGTTCCAGCTCGGTTATTAGGTGGCTTAGCGTATTTGTTGGTGACCATTTCAGGTTTTCTTGTGATTGGTTTGTTTGATTTGAATCCGATTATTTATGTTGGGATCGCCGTGGTCTTAGGACTTTGTTTTGCGGGTATGGGATTTTTAGGTCACGAAATTTTACATGGGACGGTTGTGCGGAAGGCGTGGTTAAGGGATTTACTTGGTGCGATTGCCTTTTGGCCGTTAACAACTGGTCCAAAGCTTTGGCGTAAATGGCATAATATGACCCATCATCAACATACGCAAGATGAAGAGCATGACCCTGATGCATGGCCGAGTATGAATGTGTTGAAGAAAAGTGCCTTTTTAAAATGGGTATACCGATTACCATTTTCAGTACGAGCGTTCTTTGCGTTTTCATCATTAGCCGTTCAATTTACGCTCCATTCAGCACGAATGTTCACTGTGTATTTAAAAGAATTTAATCCGAAAAAGCGGAGAGCAGTATGGGTGGAGGCAATTTTACCATGGGTTTCTTGGATTGCACTGTTATTTTTACTTGGGCCCGTTAAATGGTTTTTTGCGTTTTTGCTACCATTATTAATCGCAAATTTTATCGTGATGTGTTATATTTCGACGAACCATCGCTTAAATCCGCTAACACCAGTCAATGATCCGTTAGCAAACAGTCTGACTGTGACGGTACCAAAGTGGGTAGATGTCCTTCATTTTAATTTCTCTTATCATACAGAGCATCATTTGTTCCCAGGAATGAGTCCAAAATATTACCCATTAGTTAAGGCGAAGATAAAAGAGTTCTGGCCAGAGCGTTATCATGAGATGCCGATGACAAAAGCGTTAAAAGCGTTATGGAAAACACCACGTCTATATTTTTCTGAAAATGAGTTAATTGAACCACGACACAATAAAGTGTTCGGTTCCTTAGGTAATGGACTAGACCCAGAAAACGTAAGTCACCGAAGGGTATTAGAGGAACAAGATGAAGAAACAATTTCAGAAGATACATCTACAATCAAATACTGAGATGGTGAAGTGCTCTCTACCCATAATAGGTAGAGAGTTTTTTTATCTGTAAAGCTCAACAGCGAAATAAATTTTCGAAAGCATATTCATAAATAATAGTAGTTGGTATAATTTGTATGTTTCAGTTGAATTCTTACTATGAACAGGGGAGACATATGAACATACAGTTAAAGCCAGTAACAGAGGAGAATTTTTGGGCGATTTTAAACATGAAGTCGGACAAAGAGCAAGAGAAGAAGATTCAAATCTTTGAGCGTTGGGTTGGGTCCAATACGTTTTTTATCGCCCTAGCATCTGTCCAAGGGTGGGTTAATCGTGCGATATATGATGGTGATACATTAATTGGGTTTGCGACACATGGGCTTGATAAAGAGAATAATCGTTATGAAATGGTAAGTATCATGCTTGGATACCAATATCAAGGTAAGGGATATGGGGTAGCAAGTCTTAAGGCCGTTCTTGATGATATGTTTAGGCATTATAATTGCAATGAAATTTATTTAACGGTCATTCCTGAAAATGAAGCGGCTATCCGAACTTATAAAAAACTAGGCTTCAAACCAACTGGAGAAATTGTGAAAGCATTTCATGATGAGCATGTGTATTGTTTAAAGGTATAAATAAGGATAGAAAAGCACTAGGTTGAGAACAATTAATCTCGCACTAGTGCTTTTCTTTTACCAATGCTCTGAAAAATACTCATTAATATCTCTGAAAAATTCAACCGTTTCGAAGTGATCTATCGTAGGAGAACTTCCAATCGTATTTTGGGTAAGCACATCTGAATAAAGGGTGTAGTCACCATGTGATGATGGAACTGATTTTGTTTGCCAACTCCATACTTTGCCTGTGAATTGAATGTCTCCTCTAGAAGTTAATTGTACTTCATACGGTATATCGTTATGAAGGATGACACCTTGTTGATTGTTATAACTTAATTGTTTAAGTAACTGTGCGTTTGAGAGCTGCATGAACAAATTCCTTTCTATGAACAATGATGATGGTACTATTTTGTCCAAGAAGTGAAGTGAGGTTGTGAGGTTGTTATTTCCAAAAGATGAAGTAGCTTACTGTCCTGTATTTACACAAAACGCTCATATTTCACTTCTTAAGGCACAAAATAAATGTGCTTGGATTATTTGTGAAGGGGTGGTTGTACATGAGATGGCAAAAAGCATTACTGAATATGGTGAAAGAACGACAAGACAAAAGAATAGCTTTAGCAATCGATACATCAACCAATCAAGTACGGTCTATTTTAATTAATAATATTATTAAATTCTTTGGAGAAATAAAGCCGGATACGTTATTGGTACAAGCAGATTTTAAAATTCGAAGTGTGCAACCTGTTACGGAAGTAAAAGATGTTAAATATTACACACATGGAAAGTCATCGTATACAGAAGTGTTAGAATGGGCTGAACAAGAAGAGATAGATACGGTGTTTTATATTACTGATGTGACAGGCTATTTCTATGATGAATTAGAAGTGAATACAGAAGTGTTTTGGCTTGTTCCAGATGATTATTTACCAAAGGTTCCGTTTGGAAAAGCGATTCGTGTCGCGTAAAACAATGAAAAGCATTGGTTAACTAACCAGTGCTTTTTTTCTATCTTTTCTTCTATAAAAAAGTTCACAGTATTGTCAATGAATCAGCGTGTAAAACTGGAAAATGGTGCTATACTAAGGATGTAAGAGTTAGAGAAGAGGTAACAACTTAGGAGACTCAACCAATTGTGTTCGTTCTGTTATCGTTAACGAACGAAAGGTGAGAGTAAACGAATTTTTTTCAAACTTTCTACACACACACATTTTCAACCTGGAAACGAGAAGTTCTTCGAATACCCCCTAACGGCCCGGTAAAGAAAAAGGTTTGTCGTCTATTCGCAGAAAGCTTCTCAATTCCAACCATTATCACTTTGACAGTCTTATGGTTGTCAATGAGACGGATCATCCCTTTCTTTGTTGTAAAAGAGTTGTTCACAATTTAATAGTAAGGTATGTCAAGCAAGTACAACGGAACTTGCACCGTCAGCTTTTTCGTTAAACTATGATAGCGAACGAAGCTATCACAAAATCTACACTATTCTGTGATTCGAAAAAAGGCTGATGTCTTGGTTGGGTCCCCTAAGTTGTTACATTTTTGTTCCTCTAGATAATGCTAGAGGTTTTTTTCTTTTTTAACAGGAAAATAGAAGTTCTCTATCGAATACATCGTATAAGCAAAAAACACCTCATGAAAACTCTTGAAGTCCCCCTTCAAGATCAGCACATAAAAGGAGAAGATACGTATGTTATTTGTTCAAATTGGAATTTTTGTAGTGTTAGTCGTGTTATTTATCTTTATGATTCGAGGGCTTTCAAAAGTATTGAAAGTCAGCAGAAATATGGTGTCACATATTCTAGGAATGATTATTTCGTTATTTTTTGGCATTTCGTTGCTTGTCAATTTTGATGAGGAAAGTTCCTATATGTTAGTCATGGTTTTATTGTTATTTGCAATAAGTGCATATGGCTTAATGAAGGAAGTTAAAAAAACGAAAGAAAATAAGTAATAAAAAATGGCATTACGTCCGTTAAGGATGTAATGCCTCTTTTAGCTAATAGGTGTAATCACTTTCAGGAGATTCTTCATCGCTTTGTGAAGAATAGCCCATTGATTGAACAGATTGTTTTGCCATCGCCAGTGAGTTCTCAGCCTGTTGTTGCCATTGCATGATGACTTTTACAAAGGCTTTGTAATCTGTTGGCGCATTTTCTTCCATCGTTTTAATACCTGCGCGAACACCTTTGTCTTGTTTTTCTGCATTACGAATGCAGTTTGTTAGGGTGGACACGATAGAAGGTTGCTCTTCTCCATTTGAAAGCCTGATTGCTGCACCTACTGCTGTGACACGATGATAGGAAGCAGGAACAAGATGATTATGCATCTCATTGTTTCCTTTTAAGTCTTTCGTAGCAGGAATGTAGAGAAGTTGAGTACTCATGGCACAGACCATTTCCTCTGCATAGAGACTTTGTTGTAAGTAAGATAGTGTTTGGGACCATTGATTGACACGATAAGAATAAGGTTGATAATACACAGAAACACTCCTTTAACGTTTGATTATCTTATTTCATTTTTATGTGGTGGAATAGCATTTCATGTGAAAAGTTATGAATTTTGTGGAAAAAAGAGGGGGAATCGAAATGGCTAAATCCGTCGTTGAATATAAGACAATTAAGATAAAACCTGAGGCAAGATTGACAAAGCTTGATATGAATATCGAACGTGCAGATGAACAGTTAAATCTACTAGGTCAGGAGGGGTGGAAGCTAGTTTCTACTCATACAATTGAATTAACGGGTGTAACAAATGGGATTTATTATACATTCATGCGTGAAAAAGAATAAGGGGGAGTATGATGTATATTGTGAACGTAGAAGCAGCCATTTTTAGGGGAGACAAATGGTTAATTATAGAACGAAGTAAGAAGGAAGAGCATGCTGGTGGCTTACTTTCACTAGTGGGTGGTACGGTTGAGAATGAAGGTTTTTCTAGTAGTGTCCTTGAAAAAACGATAAAGCGAGAGATCTTTGAGGAAGTGGGCGTTATTGTTCGAGATGACATGTACTATGTTCGAAATACAACGTTTGTCACAGATAATGGTGAACTTGTTTTAGACATTGTCTTTTTATGTGAGATTGAAGAAGGGGAACCATTTGTGAAAAGTCCTAATGAAATTGAGTCAGTTCACTGGATGACGTTGGATGAAGTATTGGAGCACGACAATTCACCTATTTGGTTAAAAGATAGCTTAGGAGATGCAATGAAATGGAAGAAATCCTAGAAACAAGTATGTATATGTGAGTTGATCTATCATAGTAATAAAGCAATAGAGTGAATGTAGGGAGGTGGTGGGAGAATGATTCATTGGTATGACTGGGTGACACCCACAAATCCATTTGCTAGTCTGTTTTTTGGTATTTTACTAACCGTTTTTGTTTGTCTTATGGTTTGGTGGGAGACAAAAGATTGGAAAGTTGTTAGAACATCATTTGTGAGTGGGGTAGCTGTTTCGATCATAGGTGTGTTTCTACTTACGGTAACAGGCTTTTATTCTTAATGATGAAAAAGGAGGAGAATGATGCATCCAATTACGGTTATTGAAATTTTAACGGCAGTCGCAGTGGTTTTCGTACTAGGTGTTATTGCGTTTTTACTTGGAAAGAGATTTCGAAAAGTGAGTATGATGGTAATAGGGCTTGTCATTGTTGTTGAATTATCTTTTTTTGCGATTCGTCCATTTTGGATTGATTATCATGTAGAAATAAAAAAAGAGCAGTTAAATTCATATTTGGATAGTAAATACCCAACTGAACAATGGAGTATTTCACGTCAAGAAGGCAGACAGTATAACCCATACACTCTTGAGGTGGAATTTGCTAATGAACCTGGCTGGACGTATTTGTATCACGTAAAAGATGCTGAGGACATCTATCAGGTTGGTTATGGCGTACCTGATGGATTGGAGCATAATAATGGGTTGCATGTTGAGGACCATCAAGAGGTTGATTAGAGTTTTTGTAATGAAAAAACCAGGAAAGTTGCTAATCACCTTTTTAAACAGTTAAATAATGCCAATAACTGTTTAATAAATTTATCAAAATACATAAAGGTGTGGTTTTAGAAAAAGGCTCATCCTTCTAATCGTGTAATAGAGACTAAAGTATTATATAACTTGATCTCATATTTTAGGACTTTTAACAATAGCATGTATAACTTTCTATTTGGTAGGTGAAGTTTTTTGGGGAAATATAATAGTATTTTTGGATTGGTTATAATGATTAGTTTTATCATGTTTATGATTTTAGGAACATTTTTTACAAGTGGAGATCCTACAGAAGAAGCAGTTTTTTTATTTGGTACAGTTATTATCCTTTTGTTATCATTTCTCATTTCCCTCTTTTTCTATTTAATTGATTTGGTGAAAAAAAATCGTAGGATATAATAGCTCTTATCATATTAAAATAGAGAATTTAATCATTTAAGGAGAATCTCATGTTTCTAAAAGAAAATAAGAAGTGGAAGGTCATATTTGTACTGGTTATGATGTTATCACTTCTTTTCATATTTGGTAGAAGTTTTGGCGTTCTTTTTTTGTTAGCGAACGTTATCGCTATATATTTTCTTGTTTTTATTCGTCAACAATCGAAAAAATCAACAAATACAATTTTAAACATAAGTCGTGTCGTCATGACTATTGGTTATGTCAGTTTTGTTCTTTCGTTTTTGATCTTTGAAGGGTGGATATTATTTGAAGGTCAGTCTAGTAAAAATGTGAACGACGAAGAAATAGACGCTGTTATTATTCTTGGTGCAGGTCTTCGTGGTGATCAAATTTCGAAAACGTTAGAGGGTAGATTAGAAGCGGGACTTGAATATCTTATGAAAAATAAAAGCGTTCCTGTTATCGTTTCTGGTGGACAAGGACCTGGTGAGTTACTTACTGAAGCAGAAGCGATGGGGAATTATTTGCTAGATAATGGAGTTGCAAAAGAGAGAATCTACTATGAAAGTCTTTCCACTTCAACCTATGAAAATATTAAATTCTCAAAAGAAATTCTTGAGCAATTGCAAGCGGATCATTCAACCATTTTAATTGTAACAAGTGATTACCATCTGTTGCGTGCAAAGATGATTGGTGAGAGTTTTGGTTTAACTTGCTATGGTTTAGCAGGTGATTCACCTCTTTTTGTAAAAATAAATTATTACATACGAGAGTACTTTGGAATCGTTAAAACGTATATAGATTTGAAAATACTAACTAAATCATCGTGATGATAATTAAGTTTGAACGTTCTATGAAATGAATAAAAAGTAGAAGTAAAACATGCTATAATTAAAATAATAACGAAGGGTAGGTGGTCATCTAAGAATGGAAGAGATACTGAAACATATTTTATTAGAAATGAAAGATATGCGAAAAGATATGAATCATATTCGTACTGATATCACCGATATTCGGGGTGACATTACCGAGATTCGAACTGACATCACGGATATTCGGGGAGACATCATTGATATTCGAGGTGACATCACCGATATTCGGGGTGACATCACCGAAATTCGAGGTGACATCACGGATATTCGATCTGACATTACCGAGATTCGAACTGATATCACTAGATTAGAGCATGGCATCGAGAAATTGCAAAGAAATTTAATTGATAGTCTTGGTTCTTACACTGAAAAAATTGTTGAGTATGTTGATGATAAAACAGAAGCGCTAAATAAAAGAGTATATAAATTTGAAACGGAATTTGAACGAATAAGCAGACAGTAATCGCGATCATAACTTGCGAAGCTGTCTGTTTTTTTATACATAGTTTTGTAAACCCCATCAATACTATACCTATCATGAATTTTGGATGGTGGATAGGTATGGTTAGGATTTTTATGCTATGTATGGCGGTACTTGTTTTGCTCCCGTCATCTTTTATGGCATTTCAACTTGAGCTTCCCGCTTACAAGGTAGCTGTTGTTCGCGAAGGGGATTTATGGATTGTTGATGGTGGGGTTGAAACGAAAATTACAAGCTCAGGTAAAGTATTCGGTCCAAAGTGGTCACATGATGGTAGATGGGTTCTCTATCAAGAAAGCGGTCCTTCCGAGCATAGTCAGAAAGAGGTAGAATATAACATTTGGGCTTATCATCTTCCAACTGCTGAGAAAAGAAAGATTTTTTATAATGGTTTTAATCCACAGTGGGCGCCAAATCGGAACATGATTGCATACAAGGATGAAGGTGTACTCGATTTATCAAATCTCGATCGCTTTTATAATGTTGCACTTGGTGTATTTGGGTATACATGGTTACCGGATGGAAGTGGCTTTTTGATGTCTTCCCAGTCTAGTTTGGAACCAGATGGGTGGACGGATGTAAAATTTTATAAGAAAAAGGTCGATTTTACCCAATTGAACCAATTGGATTTGCAAAGTAATCTTGAGCATTTTTTTACGTTACCAAAGGAAGTGGGGGTAGGAGATACGAAGGTTTTGTCTATCCATACGAGTGAGTTTCAATTTTCACCGAGCGGTAAGTGGATTTCGTTCATCGTTTCACCAACTGCATCTTGGTCAATGGATAGTAATATGCTGTGTGTTCTGGCTGAAGATGGCAAGAAGTTTGAAGTGTTAGGAGAAATGATAACGGGAGTAGGCGAACCAAAGTGGGCACCTTCAAGTGATACCATTGCCTATATAGAAGGTGGCGGAAGGATTGTGTTTGGGTTTAAAAATAAGAAATTAAAGGTGAAGGAAATGCCTGCTTCGGGTATGTATACACCTAAAGATTACGCAGAACTAGATTTTACTTGGATAAGTGATGACGCTCTTGTCACTTCACGCGTTGAAGAACGAGAATGGTCAAACGATTTTAAGGACCATCCTTTGCCAAGCTTATATCTGATTGACCTGAATTCGAATAAACAGCAAAAAATCACGAACCCTCCTACAGGCTACGGGGATTACAATCCCAAATATGTTTCTCAGTTAAACAAGCTGGTTTGGTTTCGAAAGGAAAGCCTTGTTGATGGAAAAAAAACTCTTTGGATTTCAGAACCTGATGGAAGTAAAGCAAGTATGTGGATGGAGAACGTGGATGAGATTGTATTTTATGAATGAGAAAAGTCAGAGTGTGACAGCTCTGACTTTATTTTAAAGAGAAAAGCTAGAACTTATGTGATAGCAAATAGCTGCGTATCTTTATGTTTTTGTTCCTTGATGAAAAATCATTTGCCAGAAGTTTTCATTCTTCTTCCATATCGAACTACGTAAAGATGCAGAAACCTTTGACGTCCCCACAACTTGATAGGTGACTAAAGCTACGTCCGCACCTAACCACTTCACGTTAAAATCTTCCATTGTAATGACATAAGAAGTTTCATTTAACAATCCCTCAATGATTTCTTTTTTGTTCCATATTCGCCCTGAACTTCCGAATTCAACAAAGTCATCGGCTAAAAGACAATCTAACTCAGCTTGATTTTTGCGTATATTAGGAAGCTGGAGTTTTTGCTCTAATGTGTATAAGTTCTTTTCAATCTCCTGCAGATTCATATTCATATTTGTCTCCTCTTTATGTTTTACTAGTTAGTATTCTATTAAGAAGATGGAATCTCCTTCCTTTCGAGGTGTCGGATGCGTATAATTAGATGTTAAGAATAATGTTTTCGGTAAGGAGTGAAAGTGTGGCGAAAAGGATTGTTTTAGCTGGTGGATCTGGATTTTTAGGTCAAGCTTTAGCTCAGTTTTTAAAAGGAAATGGCTATGGAGTGACCGTGTTAAGTCGAGGTCCTGAGAGGACAGAAAACGGAATTGAATTTAAACGTTGGAATGGCGTAACGTTAGGAGATTGGCAAGAGACGATTGAAGGAAGCTATGCGGTTGTGAATCTTACTGGAAAAAGCGTGAATTGTATTTATACGAGGGCAAACCGAGAAGAGATTGTTTCGTCACGACTTGATTCTGTAAAAGTCTTACGAGAAGCGATTGAGAACTGTTCAAATCCACCACAAGCGTTTGTCCAAGCTGGTTCACTTGCCATTTTTGGAGATACAAGAGAAGTTTGTGATGAGAACTCAAAATTCGGAGAAGGATTTTCAGTTGACGTGTGTAAACAGTGGGAGGAAGAATTTTTCCAAAAGTCCCTACCCAATACTCGCCAAGTGTTTTTGCGAATTGGTTTTGTGTTAGGGCGTGACGGTGGTGCACTTGAACCATTAATTAAACTTGTTAAATTAAACTTGGGAGGTACAGTAGGCTCAGGGAAGCAGTACATCAGCTGGTTACATATTGAAGATTTGAATCGAATGGTTTTAGCATCGGTAGAGGATGTGACATTCTCTGGTGTGTATAACGCTACGGGTCCGTCTCCAGTCACAAATAAAGAATTTATGAAATCGCTGCGAACGGCGTTAGGAAAAGGATGGACACCTCCAGCACCGTCACCGTTTGTTAAATTAGGCGCATATGTTTTTCTGCGAACGGAACCTGAACTTGCATTAACAGGGAGAAATTGCATGCCAAAACGATTATTGGAGCAAGGTTTTCATTTTCACTATACAGATTTAGAAAAAACGCTAAAAGAAATTGTAGGAGGGTGATGGGTGATGACGCTTCAAGAAATGATGCAAAAGCTTGAGGAATTAGGAACAGAGCAAACGAAAAATACCTTTTTAAGACACGGTGCAAGATCACCCTTTTTCGGTGTGAAAATTGGTGATCTTAAAAAGTTAGTTAAGTTTGTGAAAAAGGATCATGATTTGGCATTGGCACTTTTCGACACAGGAAATTCAGATGCAATGTATTTAGCAGGATTATCCGTAAATCCGAAACTATTAACGAAGGAAACGCTCAACAAATGGGTGAAGAATGCCTACTGGTATATGATTTCAGAATATACAGTGGCTCAAGTAGCAGCTGAAAGTGATTATGCGCTTGAATTAGCAAGAGAATGGATGGCTGCCGAAGAAGAAATGATTGCTACAAGCGGATGGAGTACCTATTCAAATTATTTGTCTATCACACCGAATGAAAAAATAGAGATAGAAGAAGTAAAATCGTTATTAAAGCAAGTGGAAGAAACCGTTCACCAAGAGCGCAATCGGGTAAGGTATGTGATGAACGGGTTTGTGATTTCAGTAGGGACGTATGTGCCTGAATTAGTCGAGGAAGCCAAGAAGGTGGCAGAGAAAATCGGAAAAGTACATGTCGATGTCGGGGATACAGCATGTAAAGTACCACTTGCAACTGCATATATCCAAAAGGTAGAAGAAAGAGGTACAATTGGCGCCAAGAAAAAACGTTGCGTGTGTTAAGAGCACAGACATCTTTTTTCTATAAATGAGTGAAGTAGAGGTGTTTAGTATCGCAATTACATTGATCGTATTGGCTGTTTTCCTAATTATTGTAAGTATTGTAACACCAATAGGTACTGGTACCGTTCTACTTATTTCATTTTTCTTAATGGTAGTTGGAGTGGTTCTTTACAGGAAGAGAAAACGAATATAATCGTTTAAGAGCGGTAATCGTCTTTACTAAATAGACGTTACAAACAAAAAGGGAGTTTCCAGTAATGAAAATGGAAACTCCCTTTATTGATTGATTTTATCATGTAACTCCAATCTCCCATTTTTATAGTCAATGGAAAGACGGTGGATATGATTGGTCACTTCACCTTGATAAAAAATCGGTAAACCATTGACTATTTCTTCTGTATCTCCTGATTTTAACTCATCCAGAGTTAATTTAAATTTAGAGAGTCCTCATTTACTTTTCTCATTATAGCCAATTCGGTAACCTGGTTTATTACGCTTTGTCATTAACACTTTTAAAAATACACTTGCTTCATCTGAAATCTTCAACTATTTCACCTCATATCATTGGTAAAAAAGGGTTTAAGAGATATGTTATCGAATACATTACTATCATTATAGCGCAATTTTCCATTAAGGAGGGGTAAGTGATCAAAAAAGGAGTAACAATCATAATCAGTCTAGTGATGCTTTTGTTGATCGTGATGTTTTTTGTGGATTATCGCTTAGCAGTACATCAAAAGCCACCATTTTTTGCAATTAAGACAGCCATATATAAAGATGGTGGGACACAAGAATATATAGGGTTTGGGTATAAAATTCTAGATTACAATTCTTTAGATGGAAGAGATGACGTGGTATTTATTTCTGCCATTGTTTGTGTTGGTGAGAAATAGTTCGTTTATACGTAAGGAGAGGAAAATATGAATGGTACAAAGGTTTTTCCAACGTTAGAAACAGAGCGGTTTATTTTAAGAAAAATAGAGGTAGAAGATGCTCCTGAGATCTTTGATTATTTTTCAAAAGATGAAGTAACAAAATATTATGACCTAGATACATTTACAGAGATCAAACAAGCAGAGCAGCTCATTCACCTATTTTCTGAACGATTTGAGAATGAAAAGGGCATTCGATGGGGTATTGCAAGGAAAGAAGATAACAAGATGATTGGAAGCTGTGGTTATCATAACTGGAAGAAGCAGCATTTTAAAGCGGAGGTCGGCTATGAGGTAGCGCCGCTTTATTGGAGACAAGGTGTGATTAGCGAGGTGTTAAAAGCGGTTCTGGCATATGGATTTGACGAAATGGGTTTAAACCGAATTGAGGCTTTTTATGATCCTGAAAATATCGCCTCACAAGCAAGCTTAGGTAAAGCAGGCTTTATATACGAAGGTTTGATGAGGAAGTCATCCTTTGAAAAAGGCAAGTTTTGTAATGCAGCCGTATGTTCGATATTGAAAGAAGAGTTCAATGGTTAGAGTGTATGAGGATCACTGAACGTTGCTAGAGTACATTTATAGTTTAAAACACTTGCATAAAGAATAGGGAATTCCAACAAGTCATTACCTGGGTTCCCACTTTCTATTTATTTGAAATTTTAAATTGAATAAAAACAGAAGCCACCAGACGGTGACTTCCAAATCATTATTTCCAATCGATTTTCTGTGTTCCTTTTGGCATGTTTCCTTCTAATACGGTTCCACTGCCATCTTTTAACACGATCTTGACGTCATAGTGATCGTATACAGTGGCATATCCTCCGTCAACAGCTTTGCTATCAACTGTACTTTTTGATATCTCCATTAGTACTTCTTTTACGATTTTTTCTGCATCTTCCTGTTTCACATCTTGGCTAGCTTCGAAAGTAAGGGTAACTGTTTTGTCATCTAGGTTTGTATCGACTAAAGGTAGTGTGTCTCTGTTTTCATAATCCATTTTCACTTTACCAAGTGTCGCAAGCGTAATAGCCATCGAATCAGCTAGTTGACTTTGGCCACCAGCAGCAACCTCCACATCCGTTATTTCTTCCTTATCATTGCAGGCGCTTAACACCATTAGAGAGAGGAAGCTTACAGCGAAAAGTTTACCAATCTTTTTTAACATGGAATCACTCCTTTCAAATGTGTCGTTCTATAGTATTGGTCGTAACAAAGCTAGAAAGGTTACAGGTACTTTAGAAAAAGTACTTTTTATGTAGCTTTGATTTGTATGTTTACCACTATGAATTATGTGTTATGTATTCCAGCACATGCTGAATCAGAAGAGTGGTCAATACGCGCAAAAGGAAATGTTTGGATACACTCGGAACCAAATTACAATGTTGAATCAAGAGTTGGTATTTCCTATGAAGGAGATAAGATGAAAATGATTGGTGAAACGCAGGAAATGTATGAAGTGGAATCTGCTTATGTCTCAAAATTATATACAGAGAAAGTGAAATAAGGTTAGGGGTGTCCTAACCTTGTTTTTTCGTAGGACAATCTATTTTAGTGAATTTTTTTCATTAAAATGTAACAATGAATGTTCGTATACGTCTAACGAATAGAGGTGATTAGAAAATGAGAATATTTGTAAGTTTTATAAGTTTACTTGTTTTGTTGGTGGCAGGCTGTTCAAATGATGTTCAACATAAAGTCGTAAGTGATGAACAGGTTTTGGTGGATGAAGGGTCGAAGGCAAAAGAAAAAGGGATTTGGCAGGGGGCTGTCGAATCATCCATTGTTGAAGAAGAGAAAAACGACGGCACAGTAACATTTCACTATGAGGTGAAAAATCAGACTGAACAAGTCATCACGTTTCATTTTAAAGAGAATAAAATCTTTGTCTATGAGCTTTATGATGAGAAAGGTCAATTTATTTCGCGTCATGAAAGTGGTGCGGGAGATTCGAATGAAAAAGAAATTGAACATAAAATTGTTCAAGGAGAGGCATTAAGCACGACAATGAACTTTGCGCTTGAAAAAGGCAAATACACGTTGAATGTATGGATTTCACCGACTAATGATGAAAATGATTATCGACAATCGATCTCTTTTGAGGTGAAATAGCATTTACGGAGGAATTTCAACGAATAATAGATTTTTCTATAAAAAGGAAAATTTACAATAAAAGGGGATCATGATATGAACACAAACGAGGTTACAACTATACACCTTTCCTTTTACAAACCAGAACATGAAAAAGCCCTACTCCAATTCCACTTACCAGATGAGTTAAAGAAATTCACAGCTCTACCAAGTGAAGTTTTGCAGCTTTCAATAGAAGACAAAAATCGTTATCCGATTGTTATACTAAATGGAGATACACCAGTAGGATTCTTTGTTCTTCACCATGGTCCAGACATACAAAAGCACTCTATGAATGGAAAGGCTATTTTGTTACGAGCTTTTTTAATCGATCAAAAACATCATGGAAAAGGCTATGCAAAAAAGGGAATGGAGGCCCTGCCATCCTTCGTCAAGGAGAATTTGCCTGCGTTCAACGAGGTCGTGCTTGCGGTCAATTTTCAAAACCCAGTTGCAAAAAGGTTATATGAAAAAGCAGGTTTTGTTGATAATGGTGGACGGTTAGAGGGGCGTATTGGTATGCAATATATTTTACACCTTGCATTAGACAAATAGAGACCGCCCACATTTTCCGATCTGGTTAGTCCCGCAACAAGCGAAGTATCGAATAGGTGGGCGGCCTTACCCATACTATATGTCATCTCATGAATTTCATGCAACCAAATTGACAGATGTAAATTTTACTATTTCTCTTCTGGAAGTTGCTAGCATCGAAACACTAAAAACGATATGATGAATTATAACAACAAGAAGAGGAAAAGGTAAGGTGATATTGATGAAGATTAATTTGACGAAAAAGCAATATAAACTACTCTGTGAAATGATATTTAATAGTCAATGGATGATGGAAGAAAGCGATGACAAAGATAAAAAGGATCAAATGGATGAACTAGAACAATATCTCTTTTCATTTGCAAAGGACTTTAAATTGGAAGATGTAAAATATTATTCCAATATGAACTATTATTCAATAGAACCTGATTTGGAATCAGTGTTATTAAGACCAATTGGGGAGTATGAAGAACGTGTCTTTTTCGACAAACTAGCCTTTCACATGGCACAAAAAGATCTAAAGGCTGAAAGTCAACTAAGAGCATTAACACAAGAAGAACAATTTGATAGATTATGTGATATTGAAGAAACTTACCATGAAGAACTGGCTAAAAACGGCGTAGAGAATGTATATGTTTCAAAAAAAAGAAATTGAAAAAAAGTGCAATAACTAATTTCAGCTGTGCTATTCTATATTCTAGGGATATATACATATAGGGAGAGGAGGAGATAGCATGAATGAAACGTATGAAAATTTAACAAGTGATGACCGTCTTTGGGGTATGCTGAGTCATATCGGTGCCTTTTTAGGATGTTTTATCCCTTTTGGAAATGTACTTGCACCACTTGTCGTTTATTTTATGAAAAAAGAAACTTCGCCTTATGTGACCGAACATGCAAAGGAATCATTGAACTTCCAGATTAGTGTCACAATTTATGGAATCATTTCTGGAATTTTAGCATTAGTTTTTATTGGATTCTTTCTCCTATTAGCCTTAGGTATATTTGCATTGGTTGTCATGATACTTGCAGGGATCAAAGCGAACGAAGGTAAAATGTATCGTTATCCACTTTGCATCCGCTTTATTAAATAAGATCATGAGACTCTTTCCTACATGGAAAGGGTCTTCTTTACGTAAGGAGGATTACATTGTTTCAATTTTTTCTGATCATTCATATTATTGCAGGATTCCTCTGCTTGTTAACGGGATTATTTGCTATGATTGCTAGTAAAAAAAGAGGAAAGCATACGATATTTGGTGAAGCCTATCACGTAAATTTTGTGGTCGTTTTTTTGTCGGCAGTCGTTATGGCGATTCTTCATTGGGAAGAAAGTGCATATCTCTTCTTTATTGCATTCTTTTCCTATTTTTTTGCATTACAAGGATATATCGCTGGAAAGAAACGGGGAAAAAACTGGCTCGTTCGACATATTGGTGGAATGCTAGGTTCATATATTGCGATTGTTACAGCCGTTATAGTTGTCAATATTGGCAAAGTGCCGTACCTTAATGAGCTTCCTGTACTTTTATTTTGGTTTTTACCAACGATTATCGGAACACCTATCATTACAATGGTTGGCAGGAAATATAGAGTAGCACGGAAATGAGGGAAATGTCCTTTTGGTGTGATGAAGTCTGAAACAGGGTGAGGGGTGAGCGAAAATGTCCTTCAT
>JAIVAN010000002.1 GCA_020171895.1 Bacillus timonensis
ATCGATGTGATGAAGTCCGAAGCAGGGTGAAAGGTATGGGGAAAAGTCGTTCATCGGTGTGATGAAGTCCGAAACAGGGTGAGGGGTGAGCGAAAATGTCCTTCATCGAGGTGATGAAGTCCGAAACAGAGTGAAGGGTGAGTGGAAATGTCCTTCATCGATGTGATGAAGTCCGAAGCAGGGTGAAAGGTATGGGGAAAAGTCGTTCATCGGTGTGATGAAGTCCGAAACAGGGTGAGGGGTGAGCGAAAATGTCCTTCATCGAGGTGATGAAGTTCGAACCAGGGTAAAAGGTGAGATGAAATGTCCTTCATCAATGTGATGAAGTCCGAGGCAGGGTGAAAGAAGAGTCTCCAAGTTATCAACCTTCTTAAATTAAGGTTTTTTAATAAGATTTCCTCATGATACAATAAGATGAAAAAACTGCATGAATACAACCTTGGAGGCCAGTTTGATGGAGATTGAATTGCTCTTATTTTACTTAACATCCTTTTTCACCTTAATTAATCCTTTAGGAGTCATGCCTATATACATGACGATGACTAGCTCCTTTGACCAAGAGATGAAGCGAAAAACGGCTTTAAAAGCAACGATTGTTTCCTTTATTACACTTGTGATATTCGCTGTTACTGGGCAGTTGTTGTTCAAGTTCTTTGGGATAACCGTTGATAGTTTAAAAGTGGTTGGTGGCATCATCTTCTTCCTTATGGGACAGGATATGCTTCAGGCGAGGCTAGTTCGCACCGAAGTAAAGGAAATTAAAACGTACGCAAATGATATATCCATTACGCCTCTTGCTATTCCTATGATTTGTGGACCTGGAGCGATAACGAATGCAATTGTCTTAATGGAAACAACGACATCCTATACACAAAAATCACTTCTAATCCTTTCTATATTCGTCGTCACAGTCCTTACATATCTCATTTTAGTTAACTCAGCTAAACTTCATCGTTTCCTAGGAGAAACGGGGAATAATGTGTTAATGAGACTAATGGGTTTAATAGTTATGGTCATTGCAATCGAGTTTATGGTAAGTGGATTGAAGCCGATTATTCGAGATATTCTTATGTTGTAAGTACATAAGAATATTTTTTTTTGCTGTTGGTGAAGGTTAAGAACTGTCCGATAAAATGAGAATACAGGATGATAAATTTTAGTGATATCTTCTAAGTAACGGCCGATATTTTGTGATGAACGGATGATATCGGGTAAAACAACACGAATTACACTTAAACAGACGCTTACAAGCTGTCCAACTTTTATAATCGGAAGGAATTTATACGGAAAATGTAGAATATATGAAAAAAATAGTAAAATAAAGGTGGAAATGATGGCAGATTTAACATTTACGAAATTAACGGATCAAAGGGAAGAACTTGTCTCTTTTCTAACAAGAAATAGATGGGATTTTCACGGAGCTCCAAGTCTAACCAAACAAGAAGTAAAAGAAAATTTTAATAATGGAAATTATCATAACGGCAAGGAAACCTTTTGGGTTGAGCAAGATGGTGAAAAGATTGGGCTTCTTACGATTAATGATATCGAAGACAGTATTCCGTTAATTGATATTCGTCTCGCACAAGCAGTAAGAGGAAAAGGGTTAGGTAAAAGCTGTGTGAATTGGCTAATAAACTATGTTTTTACACTACCAGATAAGAAGATTCGTCTTGAAGCCTATACGCGATCTGATAACCTGGCAATGAGAAAAACACTTATACAATCAGGCTTTGTAAAAGAGGGTTATTTAAGACAAGCATGGGAGCAAAAAGACGGGACATTATATGATGCGGTAATCTATGGAATCATTCGAAGCGATTGGGAAAAGAAAGTGACAACGCTTACGAAGTTTGATGAATTACCATTTTAAATTTGTGTCTATATGTCTACACTATATCAATCTAGAAGAAAAGGGGATCAATCAATGTGAATATGAAAGTAAGAAATGATTTAATCCAATACCAGAAAGCACATCAACATAAGTGGAATCTTATTCTTCATTACTTTGCGTTCTTGTTTGCGTTTCTTGCTTGGATCTTCCTGTTTATCAATCTAACTGTCACGATTACGTTAACAGTCCTCCATTATGTTTTTTCATGGATTGGTCATTTTTATTTTGAAAAAAATAAGCCTGCTTCCTATAAGCGTCCATTTCTTGGTTTTTATGCAGGGTTCCTATGGTTTTTTATGAAAAGTTTTGAATTGCTTACTGGGAAAAAGGTATTACCTACTTACTCAAAACCGAATCAAAAAGATGAAGAATACTAAAAGAGTAAAAGAGTCGTGTTTCTTTGTAGGTAACATAAATAAATTCATTGAGGAGATATGAAAAAATGAACAATGTAACGAAGTTTCAAATTTCTAAGCCTAGAAGTGAAGTGTTTGAAGCGTTTGTAGATCCTGAAAAAATAGGTAACTTTTGGTTCTCATCTAGCTCTGAAAGATGGGAACAAGGAAGAAATATCACGCTTACCTATGATTTATATCATGCAGAAGTGAACATTGATGTGGTAGAGATGGTGAAAGATGAGAAAATCGTATTTAAATGGGGGCCTAGGGAAGAAGAGCACACTGTGACAATTCGATTGACAGAGTCAGACCATCATCTTACGATTATCGAAGTGGATGAAGATGGCTTTATCGAATCGGATGCTGAGCTCATCAGTAAATTGCTAGACAATAAAGAGGGGTGGGTTTACATGTTGACCTGCCTAAAAGCTTATCTCGAATCAGGTGTGACTAGTTTAAGAGGTGGATTATTGAAATAGAGATGGAAAAGGGAGCTTCAAGTAATAGGGAAGCTCCCTTTTTACCCTATGATAGTGCAGCAATGATGATTCCCATTACAGTCAACGAAACAGTATGGTAACCAGCACTGATGAAAAAAAGTATCATTTTACGACTTTCAAAGAACGTAGGCGATAGCTCACGCGCTGCCGCTATTCCAAAGCCAGCTAAAAAGCCCACAAGCGCACCTTGTCCAATTGAAGCGTCAGGGATTAACCCGATAAAAAGAGAAAGGACAAAGGCTGTAACAATGGCAGCTAGCATAGTTAGCATGTAGCCAATATTTGCACCGCTAGAATCAAAATTTTCTTTGTCATGACCAAGGGCTTTCATCCAAGTATTTGCAAATAGAATTGGCGAATACCATAAAGCACCGATTACGGTGTTTGCCACAACAGATAGAATAATCGCAAACACACTAATTTCGTTTAATGACATACATAGATTCTCCTTTAAATCGATCATAATTTCACTAACAGTATACCACTAATCTTGCATTCTAACGTTTTCTTTTTAATATTATTCGGTTTATTCAAAATCCTACAAAACTAGTCATCTTTTACGACATCGAATGACATTCTTTTTGCTAGATTGTTTTTATAATGAAAGAAAAGGCGAAATGAGGCAGAGAAACCATGGGGAATTCTGTAAAAATAGTTCACATAAAGCAAAAAATGACGGAAAAACAACAATCGCTTCTTTCGTCTATGGGAACGGATGATCTTTGTTTTTACCGATTTGTAGGGGGAAATTCAAATGAAACGGCAGAGCTATACAAAAACCTACAACTATTAAAAAGAAGAAAAGTGACAGTTATTGGTTTTTTTCGCTTTCCATTTCGGTTTGAAGGAAAGAAACGGCAACAGACAGCTGTGGAACAATATTATTTATTAAAGCAAGCAAGTGATGCGATTACGTATTTTCTTAGTGATGGAATGTTAGATCTTCTTGACGCAGGAACGACATTAAAAGAAGCGGCTAATGTTTTTGCTATGCTTGAAGAGACACCGATTCTTGCTTTAGAAAAAATGATATTACGAACTGGTGATATGAATATTGATGTGAAGGACCTTCAATCGTTTTTAGGAGGCAGTAGAGGACCATTTTTTATTCATACGATTGAAGAAGACTTCTTTGATGAACCACTAAAATACTTAATGGCAATTCCTTACTTGCCCCATGATTATGCAGATGGCGACCAAATGCTTATTCAAATGAACTGTAGCGATAATGTGGATATGGACGAGTTTCGTCAAGTGAATTTACGTCTCCACGACCTGTTTCATAAAGCAGAGTTATTTAAGCTAGGAACGGAAGTTGTTACAGATGCCCCAACCCGGTTTAAAATTACAGTACTTGTGAATGGGTTGAAAGATCCATTTCAAAGACCTGAGCCAACACAACAACATGTGTTGGAAAGAGTGTTAATGAAGGGGAAATGGTGGGGAAGCATGAAGAAAAACCCAATGATGGTTCCGTTTTTAAAAGAGTAGACAGTGATTATGCCTACAGTCTGTATCGCTATTCATCATAACAAGGTAAAGTTATTTTAAGCCTTTCGAATGTAAAAAACCCCACGACTAAAGTGGGGTATTTTACCATCTATAAGCACCTTCACATGTATTAGCCTTTGGCTCATAATAACAATGTTGTTTATATTGTCCTGAAATTGGCTGACCGTACCATGTAGGGGGACAGTCGGCATACGGATTAAAATACCATAGAGCATACTTAGATGGGTGTTCTCTCCAATAGTCTAAGGTTTGTTTCGCTAATTTTTTCTCTACACCTCTTGCTCTGTTGTAAAATACATTCCCTTTTTGCACAGCTTCAAAGGAGTAATTGCCACCTTGCACTTGATAAATGACGTGTGATATTGTTTTTAAATCTTTAAAATCTAAACAATTTGCTTTTACGCGATTCACTACGACATTTCCGACCATCAGCATCCCTAGTTTTCCTTCACCTTCAGCTTCTGCTCGCATCATCCTTGCCACTAAATCTACGTCACTGCTCGTGTATTTTACTCTCGCCATTTTTTATCACCTCTTACAGAATTGTATGAAAAAAGTAAATAAAAATGTGGGCTATTCAATATTTTATCAATCTTGATTATTTTCTGGTTTGTTTAATTGTGGTTGGGCTCATGCTATAATAAGATGCTTAGGATGATGACGACACTCGCTCATAATCGAACACGTGTCAGTAATCGTATCTTCCTAGTACTAATATATCGAGGTGTAAAAGATTGAATAAACGATGGACAATCTCCAAAATTAAAGAATATGTTGAGAAAAACTCAGAAAGTAAGTTGCTATCTACTGAATATCATGGGTTTTCTCAAAAGTTACTTTTTCAATGTGCATGTGGTCACAATTTTGAAAAAACATTTACGAAGTTTAAAAATAATCACCAACGTAAATGTGACGTGTGTCAGCCTCCAAAAGCGTCACGTTAATCAAATAGAGGTTTTATGAAGCGCCGACTCCTAAATAATAGAAGTTGGTGCTTTTTTGGTTGGAATAAATTAGAAAAATGAATACAAAGCGAAATCGAGGTGGTAAAATTAGTAAATAGTAACTGAAGGGAGCGACCACTTTGATCACAATAGGCAAGTTTCTACTTTCATATTTCATCCTAGCTTTTTATTTCAATGCGATTCCGATACTCGTTCCTATGAGTGATTTCTTGCGATTCTTTCAAATGCTGCTTTTCTTTCCTATCGCCTTATTAGTGACAAAGCTCTTTTTAAAAAAGGGCCTTCAAAGCTTTGGATTAACGTTTTATAAAAACTGGTGGAAGAATCTTAGAATAGGATTTGTAATGGGTTTTTCGGTTTGGGCACTCTTATTTGTAACCTATTTTATCGTAGGGAGATATGAACAATTCACATTACATATTGATTTTAGTAGTCTGTTAAAGCTTGTGGTGATCTTCGTAGGATTTGGAATTGGTTCACTTATCAGTGATATGATAACAAGAGGGCTCGTTTTCGGGTTCTTTAAGGAGAAAACTTCATTTGGAGGACTAATGACCCTTTCAATTATTGTTTATACTCTAGATGACATGTGGTACGAAGGCTTTTCCTTACAAAACACAATTTTCTCAATCGTTCTAGGAATAAGTTTAGCTTATGTATTTTATAAAACAGGCTCAATTTGGGCAAACACTGGCATTCATTTCGGGTTAAATGTAGTATATGGAATGTTTTTTGGTATTTCAGGACACGTAGGTGCTGGGGTGTTCTCTTTTACTATTTCTAATAGTGTTTCCGTTGGAGTTGTATGGCTTTCAACGTTATTTGCTGGTTTGTTATTAGTAGTGGTGTTTGCATGTAACAAATATCTTACCATTTATCAAATGAAGTAACGTTGACTGAATTTAAATATAATGATTACCGCCACATTTTCTCCTCCTTACTTTCGAGTTGTACTGAGAGATATTAGGATTCATTTTGACACTTAACAAAACAAGGTTTTACGGTATAATAGAAAGAGTCATAACCGATATATAGGCGAAAGAGAGTGAAATATTGTGGGACGTAAGTGGAACAATATTAAAGAAAAGAAAGCGTCAAAAGATGCAAATACGAGTAGAGTGTATTCAAAATTTGCGCTTGAGATTTATGTAACAGCTAAGCAAGGGGAACCAGATCCAGAATCAAATCAAGCGTTAAAGTTTGTTCTTGAACGTGCAAAAACATACAATGTACCGAAAAATATTATTGATCGTGCGATTGAAAAAGCGAAAGGTGGCGGAGAGGATAATTATGATGAGCTTCGTTATGAAGGCTTTGGACCTAACGGATCAATGATTATCGTCGATGCCCTAACAAACAACGTAAACCGTACAGCGTCAAATGTACGTGCTGCATTCGGTAAAAATGGCGGAAACATGGGTGTAAGTGGCTCTGTTTCTTATATGTTTGATGCGACAGCTGTCATTGGTGTCGAAGGGAAAAATGAGGAAGAAGTACTTGAAATGCTAATGGAGCATGATATTGACGTAAGAGATATCGTTGAAGAAGAGGACACAGTCATCGTCTATGCAGAACCAGATCAATTCAATGCTGTCCAAGAAGCATTCAAAAGTACAGGTGTGACTGATTTTAAAGTAGCCGAGCTTACAATGCTTGCGCAAAATGACATATCTTTATCAGAGGATGCTCAAGCTCAATTTGAAAAACTAATTGACGCATTAGAGGACTTAGAAGATGTTCAGCAAGTGTATCATAATGTGGATTTAGGTGAATAACGAAAACAGACAGATCTTTTTATGAAAAAAAGATCTGTTTTTTCTTTATGTCCTTGGATAAGCGAAATGTCATGTGACTGAGTATGTTCTGACCTTATGTGGAAACTCCTTCATACCATTTATTTCGTAAATCTAAATACTTGTATTCTAGATAAAAACATGTAAACTATATATAAATCGTTACCCAAATTCCAAGGAGGTTTTTAGAAATGGCATCTACCTTCCATCAATCACCAAATACCTATGTTCGACATGTACATATCAACGTAACCGACATCCAACGCTCTTTATCCTTTTATCAAGACATCATTGGCTTTCAAATCTTATCCCAATCAGATGATCAAGCTATTTTATCAGCCGATGGTCTCTCACCGTTATTGACAATCCAGCAGCCGAAAGCTCTAGAGCCAAAGCAGAACAGAACAACAGGACTCTACCATTTCGCGTTACTACTTCCGACACGTCACGATTTAGCGACATTCATCCAACATATTGCAAAAAAGCGTTACCGAATTCAAGGTGGTTCACATCATGGAATTAGTGAAGCCTTGTATTTAGCTGATCCTGACGGGAACGGCATTGAAGTTTATGCTGATACACCAACTTCTACATGGAGGTGGGAGGATGACCGTTTGGCTTTACAAAGTGAACCACTAGATATCGAAGAGCTTTTACAAGTAGCAAAAGGTCAACAGTGGAACGGCTTACCAACGGATACAATCATGGGGCATATTCACCTTCATGTAGCCAATTTGGATGAAGTAGACAAATTTTATCAGCAAGGCCTCGGTTTTACTTTGGTCTCACAACTAAGCAAGCAAGCTCACTTTTACGCAACCGGAAACTACCATCATCATATCGGAGTAAATGTATGGAATGGAGTCGGAGCACCAAAACCATCAGAAAACAGTGTTGGATTAGTTTATTATGATGTTGTATTTCCAAGTGAACAAAAGCGAGAGAAAATGATCAACAATCTAAAGGCACTAGGATACCCTGTCAGAGAGGATGCACAACAGCATTTTACTGAAGACCCTTCAGGAAATGTGATTCGATTAATCATAGAATAGAACAGATGATTAAGAAGATTTAGTGAACTAGGCTGAATCTTTCTTTCATATTTTTTGCAGATTAACAACACCTCACATACAGCGTCGTATTTTCAGGGTAGACTTCCATGCAATTTAGAATTTGCACCATGGTGAATGAAAATTGCGATTGCTATTAGAATGTTGGACCAAAGTTTTCATTCATGTTAATCGGAGTGGAAGGACCGAGACTCCAGCAGGAGATGCGCTAGGCCCCGGACCCCACAGGCGTAAACGCCGAGGAGGCTCAAGAAGCGCCCTGCGGAAAGCGAGGTTCCTGCAACGCAGATTAACACCCCATGTTTAGTGTGATGAATTGTATTTTCAGGATAGACACTGGAATAAATCAAATGGAAAATGGCAAAAGTGAGTAATAGATTCATTGATTACTCAACCTACTGTTGTTAGTATAGGTTAACAACGTTATGATAGAAAGAGAGGTGATCAAAATGAAATCTTGGACAAGAAGTATTGAAATTAATGCACCAATTGAGCATGTATGGTCTTATTTAGACGGATCAATCGAAAATATGCAAAAAATCATGCCTCAAGTGGTTGAAAACAACCCAATAAAGGTGACAGATGAAAAAGTTGGCAGCGTGTATCGCCAAAAATACAAGGAAGGCAAACGTGTTGAAGAATATGATGTCGAAACATTAGAATACGTTGATACTCCTAATAAAAAGGTACTAAAAGTGGGCTTCACACTTGCAAAACTATTTGAAATTACCGCATATTATGAACTTACTAAGATTGATGAAGAACGTACAGAATTTACATACACAGCGACAAATAAAGCATTAAAATGGTTTATGAAACTCTTTATTGCACTCGCTCGAGATAAAGTTGTCGTTGATTTTGTTGAACGTGTGAAGAGAGTAGCAGAATCAGAAAAACCTATTACTGTATAAATAAAAAGTCGATATCAAAGATATCGACTTTTTTATCTGCATCGTGTTATGCAGTCATTTCTAATTGATGTTGTTTTTTACTATTTACAAGAATCATAGAGTAAAGAAGTAAAAGAACAACAAGCACACAGCCAAATCCCCATTTGAAACCAACGATTTCTGCTAAATAACCAAAAACAGGAAAACTTAGCATAATTGCGAAGCTACTCATCCAGCTTATCATCGAGAAGAAAGTGGAGCGAACCTGGCTGCTAATATGATTTTGCACAAAATTTGAAAAGAGTGGTTCGACTAGTGTAACGATTTGAGCTAAAAAGATGAAAGCCATCATGACGGCCCATTTGTTTAGAACGATAAACAACAAGATAAAGCAAAGGAACAAACCGTAGCCATAAGTGATTAGCTTGAAAAACTGTAGTTTCTTCTCTAGGTGATGAGCGAGTTTTGCAATTCCTACCCCAATAAGACCCTCAATCGTATAAATGAATCCAATTTGTGTAGTCGTAAAACCCATCCCTAAGAAATACTCTTGTCCATAGAAGGAGAGAATGACAAAAACTGTACCCATCGTGACAAAAACTATGATTGGTAAGTGTAGTATTCTTTTTTGCTTCCAAATTTCGAAACTATTTGAAATTTGATTTTTCCATTGTTCCCTGACGGAAAGTTGAATCGTTCTCGTTGGTGATTCAACCTTTTTCGGTTCTTTTAATAAAAGAATGGGAAGTACAGCTATAACATGAACAATCATCATGCTTATATAAACGAACGTCCAACTAAATTGAGCCATCCATCCTCCAAGTAAATTGGCTAGACTAATTGAAAAGAGGGCAATGGCTGTCATATTACCGATGACCTTCGTATATTCTTTTTCTCTGCCTTGTTCTTTTAAACTTTCATATGCCAAGGCTTGTTCTGCTCCTGAATGAAAGGTAACGAGTAGTCCCATTGAGATAAAGGCGAGACTAAACATGGCGAAGTTTCCGCTAATTAACATAAACCCCGCATAACCGATACTTAAAATTGTACCAATTAAGATACTTATTTTTCTTCCATAGAGATCTGCGATAATTCCAGTTGGAATTTCAAATAAGACAATTGTAAGGTGAAGGATGGCTTCAATTATGCCAATTTCTCCTAACGACATTCCTTTTTCATTTAAATAAATGACCCATAAAGCACGATCAAAAAATAACTGCCCAACAAAAATATACATGTATATGAAGTAAATATTGTTTCGATTTTTCATCTCGCTTCCTCCATCATTAAAAAGTCCAGACAAAAAAGCCCACAAGGTATCAACCATACCTGTGGGCTAAAAAGCGGTTTACACACATTCATTAGCTATACACATTTAAGAAGGTAAGTGATACTTACATCTGACTTGATTTTTGAAGTTTTCCATAAAAAAGGGCATACGTGTCCCTTGAGGTTGAAAAAGATCAAAAATTGTCACGATTAAAGCGCGGTAACGCAATGGTTCACTCATGACAATATCAAATGTACGCATAACTTATTCCCTCCTTCTAGAATTGTTATTTCTATTGTAATGTAGGTAGTAAAAATTGGCAATAATGAACATGATTCAATAGACTTTCACTTGGAAGGATTAACTGCTTGTTATCTAGTTAAAGGTAATGTAACAGTAAATGTCGTGCCTTTACCCTGTTCACTTTTAACGGTTAAATCACCTTGATGTTCGGTCATAATATTTGAACAAATGGTTAAGCCTAAACCAGTTCCGGTGCCTTTTGTTGTAAAAAAAGGTTCTTTGATTCGATGAACAATCTCTGCAGGAATTCCTTCACCTTGGTCCATGATGTGAATAAGAACTTCGTTGTCTTTTTCCTCAATGTTGATTTTCACAGTGCCACCTGAATCCATTGCTTCGATCGCATTTTTTATCAAATTAATAAACACTTGCTTTAATTGTGACTTGTCACATTCAATAATTAGCTCTTTTTCTTTATACGCTTTAATAATTTCAATGTTCTTTAACACGGCTTGTGGTTCTAATAATGTAATCACTTCATTCAGGAGAGTGCAGATCGGTTGCTGGCTAAACTTTGTTGCTTGCGGTTTTGATAGTGAAAGCATTTCACCTGTGATTCGTTCAATTTTATCAATCTCGTCTCTCATAATTTCAACGTAATGATGTTCTTCTTTTGGAACGCGTTTTTCTAACAGTTGTAAGAAACCTTTAATTGAGGTTAGGGGATTACGTATCTCATGGGCAATCCCTGCAGAAAGTTGTCCTGCAGTTGTTAATTTTTCAGATTGGATTAAATGGTTAATGCTTCTTTTTTGTTCAGTGATATCTCGCATAATAACTTGTAACGATGGTTTGTCATTGATGTAAAAGGGCATTAAAACAGATTCAATATAGCGAGTTGAGCCATCATTTAGGAGTATTTCTCTTTCTTTTAAATCCGTGATTTTCTGATCAGCAATAACTTTTAACCCCCGTTGGATCATATCTTGATGATAGTTTGGGTGAAAAAATTCTAGCACTGATTTCCCAATCATCTCTTTTTTGTTTTCAACACCAAATAACTTGAGACCGGCCTTATTGATGTATTGAAAAACGTTGTCTGTCACAAGAGCTACAGCGTCTAAAGAATTATCAATCAGAGTTTGATAGTGAATTTTTTGCATTAAATATTCGTTTTGGATGAGTGTTAATTCAGTGGAATCTCGAATGATGACGTAATGGTATTCTTCATTAGATAGTGTAATAGGAATCACCATCGAATCAATTTCAACTATATTTTGTTTGAGCGTAACAATTTTATAATGAGTAAAATTGTCTTTTTTCTTGGTTTTTAATAAATGAATATTGTCAATCGTTTGATTGACTGATTCTTCGTGGGTAAAATCGACTGCACTTTTTCCTGCAATTTGATGGAGTCCATCTGCCTCTAATAATTGTATTGCTGGACTATTAGCATACATGAATACGCCATCTTTTCCTAAGAAAACTGGAAAAGGAGTCATATCCATTACTTCTATTATAGGTAATTTTTCCTGTAGCAGGTCTTCTATATTAATTTGCTTTTCCAAAGTTCTTCATTCCTTTTACCAATAGGTCCAATTACCTTATTATATCATCTTGTAGGTTTAAAGTGCAGTTAGTTGTCATGATAGTGATTACGAGAAATCCTTTCCTCATACTTGTTTAAAAAACGAATGAATCTAGCGTTCAATAATTTCGCTAGTGCAATCGTCACAAGAGAATGAATCCAACTCCATCCCTTTCTATAGATGATGAGAGAAGTGTGTTTTTCTAACCATCTCTCAACTAGTGCCTGTGGTAATGCAAACAACCATACCTTCACTAACATTTGCTTCCATTGATCTTTTTCAGTTGCTTGTACAAACCAAATGGATACGAGGGAACAGAGCAAATAATCATAAATGATGCTGCTTCGATAAATCCTAGGAAACAATCTCGTTGGGTATTGTAAATAGTTTTTTGCAGCAAGTGCGGATGCGACAAACACATTTGTATAAGAATTTGTTAAAAAAACAATGACAATTTCCTTTAAATTTCTTTTTTTCCAGCATGTCATGAAAAGAGAAAGTAGGCCAAATGCTAGTAAGTAGTATAGAGTTTGTTTTTCATGTTTCTTTTTCATCGTTTTTCCACCTTTAATAGAGTCACTATCAACTATTATCCCTTAGAGGTTCTAAATGTATGTAGTTGACCTTCATAAATCATTTACTCCTTTAATACAATATAAAGTCATTTCATACTGTGTGGAGGTGGAGGAATGAAGGCTAAAACGAAAAAGGTATTTGGTCCGAAGGGGAAGTGGGTTAGTGGTCATTTAGACGATTTTCGAAACGATCCTCTTGGTTTCAGCATGGGATTAATGAAGGATTATACGGATATTGCGAAAATTCGATTTGGCCATATGCCGATTTATGTCTTTTTTCACCCTGATTTAATCAAAGAAGTTCTCGTCACTAAGCAAGGATGCTTTAAGAAATCGAAAGCATTTGACGAAATGAAGCCCTTTGTCGGTGAAGGTCTCTTAACAAGTGAAGGTGATTTTCATTTACGTCAGCGCAGAATGATTCAGCCTTCATTTACGAAGCAGCATATTCGTACATATGGTGATGATATGGCAACCATCGCCAATCAATATGTTTCGAATTGGAAAGATGGAGAAGAACGGAAAATCACCGCTGATATGATGAATGTGACATTAGCCATCATTTCAAAAACGATGTTTAGTATGGACCTGGAAGAGACATATGAGTCAATTGGCGACAAAATGGAGTTTGTTGAGCAAGTGGCAGTAAAGAGAATGAGATCTTTAATCAACTTGCCTTATTTTATTAAAACAAAAGAAAATAAGGAGTTTTATGAGGGGATTGAAGTACTTGATGAAATCGTGTACGGATTTATTGAACAAAGAAGAAAAGACCCTGAAGGAAAATCAGATTTGCTGGCTGTTTTAATGGCAGCTAGAGATGAAGAGGATAAAACAGGGATGACGGATAAACAGCTAAGAGACGAAGCGATGACAATCTTCTTAGCAGGTCATGAAACAACGGCCAATGCCTTGTCATGGGCACTTTATTGTTTAGCTACACATCCAGAAAAGGAAGCGAAGCTACTTGCTGAAATAGATGAAGTCGTTGGAAAAAGAAAAGTGAATGCCGATGATTTTGAAAAACTATCTTATACACAAAATGTTATTTGGGAAACGTTACGAATGTATCCGCCAGCCTGGATGTTTGGCCGTGAAGCAAAAGAAGATGTTCAAATTGGAGAATATGTTGTGAAAAAGGGTGAATCCGTATTTATTAGCCCTTATTTGATGCATCATTCAGAAAAGTATTTTTCCAAGCCAGAGGAATTTCAGCCTGAGCGCTTTGAAAATCAGTTTGTCAAATCGTTACCACCTTATGCTTTTTTCCCGTTTGGTGGCGGACCGCGAGTGTGCATTGGTAATCACTTTGCCGTTTTAGAGGCAGCGATGGTACTTGTGACGTTGTATCAGAAGTTTACATTTCGACTAACTGAAAACCACCCACCAGTGGAAGGAGAGCCACTTATTACACTTAAGCCAAGGAATGGGCTAAACATGGTCGTTTCAAAAAGAGTTTGAACGCATCTTGAAAAAGGTATAATGGAAGTATAATAGAAACTAGTCGAAAAAGAGGTTGTTTTTGTGATCGATCATTGGCTCTTTTATCTCGTGTTAGCTTACATCGTTTCCATTCTTCCAGTTGTGGGAAGGTATGTAGCGGTATTTAATACGTTAATTCATGAAGATGGTCATGCCATTGTCGCCTTGATTTTAAAAGGAAAAGTGTTGAGCATTTCATTGTTTTCAACGACAGAAGGAGAAGCAGTCACTGCCTATCGATGTTGGATTGCTCGCGTGTTGACGGGATATGCTGGCTATACATTCTCCTCTGTTGTTGCATACGTTTCGTTTGCGTTATTAACGGAAGGGGAAGTCATGCTCGTTTTATATGGATTTATCGCTATAGCTGTTGTGAATCTTTTCCTTTGGGTACGTAATGCGTATGGAATTGTTTGGCTGCTTTCTTTTATTGTGATTAGTGTTGCTGTTCTTAAGAGCAATAGCGGTCAGTTGCAAATGTTTTATACCTTTTTTCTGTCAGCTGTTTTGTTAACACAGTCCATTTCCTCAGCGTTTGAAATTTTTGTCTTAAGCTGGACACGGCGAAAAGAGGCAGGGGATGCCACCAGTTTAGCTGAAGCCACCTTTTTACCAGCCTTCTTTTGGGGAACCCTCTTTTTTGCCCAATCGCTGTACATTGGCTATTTAGTGATGATCGATTTCGTCGTGTGAGTGTAGACTCTATTTTTTATAGCTTTTTAGGATGTTTTGCAATTCTTGTTTTTCTTTTAGAAAATCATCAGTCGGTCCTTCAAATGGTTCCTGTTCGGTCTGCAGCCAACTAGGAACCACTTCTTGTCTAATTGGTCGTTTGTACGGAGTTCGATTTGCTCTTTTCGACGATTGCTTTTCCTGTAGAGCTCGTCTTGCTGAATGAATATCTTCTACACGTTCATAGCCTTTATCAATCCAATCTCTTAATATCGCCTCTACATATGCCCATGTTTTTACACCATTCTCGATGGCAAGCTTCATCGCTTCTATCACTAATTCATCATTTAAATCCGTACACCAAGCATTAATTTTTTCGGACAAATGTGCGCCAACTGTGCCAAAGCCATTCTCTTCAAAAAAGGCAAACGGACAGGTGGTACTTTTCTTTTTTTCTGAGAAAGTCTTTGAAGTACTCTCTGGTATTGGCTTGTTCACATTAGACATCTCGTCTTGCCAATTTGCTTCATTGGTCTGCTCATTTTGATCAGGTGGAGGTGGAACAGCCCCGATTAGTTGTTCGAACATTTCATAATTTAACCGATACCATTTCGTCTGATCGATTTTATTACGATTAAAATTACCTGTCACGATTAGCCCTAGCTTTTCTAACTTCGTAATTGTTCTTCTGATCGTACTAACTGACCAAAATGGAAACTGCAGCTGCCATTCTTCATACGAGTTGTAGATCCATTTGTGTCCATCATGCTCGTGTTTGCTCTTATCAAGCCAGTAATGAATTTGTTGAAGCACAATGCTTTCATTTAATCCGAATGTTGTGGCAAGTGATGGGATAACGACTAGTGGGTGTTCTTGTAAAAGTAAGTGGCTCATAGAATCTCTCTCCTATCCATGTAAAAATATTTTTCTACTATGGTTATAGGGTGGAGATATAAAATAGGGGGCAAAAAAGGAGATTTTTATCCTTTAGAGAATATATGAAAAGAGAAGTTCAATAGATAGTAAGTGAATTAAAGTAGACTTCCTTGCAATTTGAAAATTGCACCATGGTGAATGAAAATGTTTTTTGTTATTAGAATGTTGTATCCAAGTATTAATGCGTGTTAACCGAAGTGGAAGGAAGCGAGACTCCTGCGGGAGATGCGCTGGACTGGAGACCCCACAGGCGAAGCTGAGGAGGCTCCAGGAGCGCCCCGCGGAAAGCGAGGTTCCTGCAACGTAGGTTAACACCCACAATTCAGTGTCGTATTTTCAGGGTAGAAAAATAGGAATAAATAAGCCGTTATTTAGGTTAACATGAGTATTGAAATCAAAAACAGGAGGGTTTCTATGTCTATTGGTGCATTTTCCATTAGTTTATCGGTGAAAAATATTAACGTTTCGAAAACGTTTTATGAAGATCTTGGTTTTCAATGTATTGGGGGAGACATATCTCAAAACTGGGTCATCATGAGAAATGGTGATAGCACAATCGGTCTCTTTCAAGGGATGTTCGAAAAAAACATGCTAACCTTCAATCCAGGATGGAATAACAAAGCAGAAGAAATAAATCCATTTAAAGATGTGAGAGCTCTACAAGAGGAACTACGCAAAAAGGGAATCACTTTTTTGAGTGAGGTAGACATACATTCTGAAGGGCCAGGTAGCTTTATGATTGAAGACCCTGATGGGAATCCTATTCTAGTGGATCAACATAGATAGGTAGGTTCATGAATAGGACTCTTATATTCTAGGTGGTGATTGAGATTTTCATCTATCTTTTTAATTCTTTATGCATTTTAACATGAGTGTGTTCCTTCTATTTCAATTAAAGTTTCGTGATGAAAAATCTAGCAATTGGAAATAAAATCAGAATAATTGCACTTTGTGTAAATGTGATGAGCAGGTCTTTTTTCCACATGTTTCTATTAGGATATCGATTAAATACTCTTTGGAAAACAAGTAACATGACCCACCAGAACAACAACGTACCTACTATTTCTCCTACACTATCATAATACATGCGAATCTCGTCTCCTTTATCCAATATTTACTATAAGGAATCATACCATATACTTGTGTAGTATGTTCATATTTTTTAAAAACTTAAACAATTTACTGGGGGATTGAAACCTCATGACCGTTTAAACGTATATCATACTAAACAAATAAAAAGGAGATGTGAAGAGATATGAGCACAAAAGGGTGTATAAAATGTGGGAGCACAGATGCAGGTAGTAAGGAAGTAGCGATGACAGGTACAGGTTTATCGAAGATGTTTGATATTCAACATAATAAATTTACCGTTGTTTTTTGTAAAAACTGTGGGTACTCAGAGTTTTATAACAAACAATCTTCTACATCTTCAAACTTACTAGATCTTTTCTTCGGTTAAATGAAAAATAAGGCATTTATCCAAAGGTATTGGATAATGCCTTATTTTATGCCTTTGCACAGTTATGTATGGAAGCTTGCAAACTATGATGTTACTTTTCTTTCAATAATGGCATCACATTTCACAACCATGGTCGTTAGATTTTTCAATAAATCGACGTCATAAAATTCTGAGATGGAAAGTTTCCTTCCATTTCTATCCATGAACATGCGGACTTTAGGACGTTGTGGGTACTTTTGATTATAAGCAATGACAACTCCACGTTCTCCTGTATTTAGTGTAACGGTAACACCGATTGGGAAAATCGCAACTGCTTTTTTAAATGCCTCGATGATTTCTAAATCGTAGCGAATATAACAATAGCCAAATAATACTTCCATTGCTTCGTGTGGTAAGAAAGACTTGTGTCTTACTAATTGATCAAATTGTTCGGCTACAGCCACAATTTTTGCAAATTGATGAATGTCATTGCCCTTAATCCCTCGAGGATAACCACTACCATCTACATTTTCATGGTGTTGGTAAGCGCAATGTGCAATGAGAAGGTGTAAATCTGACTCTTTTCGCAGCATATCAAAGCCTATTTTTGTATGTGATTGAAGTAATTTCTCTTCTTCTTCTGTTAGTTGACTTTTTGTAAAAAGATGATCTGGTAAATGCAACTTTCCGATGTCATGGAACAGTGCCCCGAGACCAAGGATATGTAATGATTTTTCTGGTAATCCTAATGCTTTTCCAATTGAAAGAGAATATAAGCTCGTATTCAATGAATGTTCAAAAATGATGTCATTGTTTAACTGTAAGTGAGAAATCAGATTTAAATGTCCTTCTGAATTCCGTAATTCTTGAACTACTTTTGAAAACGTATCTTTTAAATTTTTAAAGTTGTATAGCGTAGTCGCAATTGAATTCTTTTTTTGTTGCTTATCTGTTAGATTGGAGAAAACGTTAGAGATCGCAGATATCGTTTTCGTTCTTAGTTCGAAAGGAATGTCATCTTTTACTTGAATAACATCATCTGTCATTTCTGACTTCACGTAAATAAATGAAATTCTTTTTTTGAGTCGGTTGATGTGAGTTTGAGTTAACGTTGCCCCGACATTTAACAAGATGCGTGCATTTTCATCAAAAATGGGCTTTGCCAAAACCATGCCTTCTTCGGAGTTATCAATTGAAACTAATCTCATTTTACCTCTCCTATGTCGATAGTCTTATAAGTACTTGTACCTATTTTACTATGAATGGCGGCTTATATAAATCTAAATTTTCATTTTTTTTGAACAATTCACTTTTTATAGGGTATGATGGAATTCGATCAAGTTCTAGCAGGATAGTAGAGGATCATTGCGGAAATAGTGTAAATGAAAAAAGGGGGCATTTCAGATGAAATCAATTCGTAAGGTATTTTTTGTCCTAATTGTTTGTTCATTTCTTTTCGTAACTCCTAAGGCCTTCGGATTATATGAAGATATTAGCTATGAAGAGATGATTGAACGTGCCGACTTAATTGTTATCGGCCAAAATAAAGGGGCAATAAAAGAAAGAACAGAGACTGTGCGTGACGCTGAAGAAGATCGGACGATTGGGTATACTGATTGGGAAATTGAGGTCTCTTCTTATTTAAAAGGTGATTCAGAGGGAAAACGAATTAACCTATCAACACCTGGGGCTTCAAATGTAGATGTATATCGTTCAGGAAGTTATCGATTAGATGAATGGATTGAAGGGATAGAAGAGGAGCTTTCAATAAAAGTGGGTGATGTTTTATTCTTTTTAGAAGAAAGAGATGGGTACTATCATCCGATTACACCAAAAGCCATTGTGCCGATCAATGTCATCTATTGGGAAGATCATATCGATAATAATGTGATTCATGAAGATGAAATGGACCCGGTCGTAATTGAAGAACTAGCTTTTTTACAGACATACATAGAAGATACACCACAGTACGCTCCTTCAGGTGAATTACTCAATCCTTCTTATCAGAATTGGATTCTGTATGGGTTAGGAAGTGTCTTAATACTAATCGGAGGGAAAATAATGATTACTAGAAGAAGAAATGTTAAGTCGAGGTGATAAAACTGGCGAAAAAAGTGAGAAATATTATTAAATATCGAACGTTTGCGTTAATTTGTGTATTTTCTTCTATCCCTTTTAGTATTTTTGGGACAATAATTAATTTCACGCCGATTGTAAGTATTATAGGATTTAGCCTCATTGTTATAGGAATTGCAACCATTCTTATCTTTTGGAAATGTCCTTCCTGTAATAGGAGATTACCATTCAGATTTGATAAAGATAACGACTTTACTTACACCTATGTTTGTCCATATTGTGAAACACGATTTTATGATGATGGAACGATGGAACAGTAAAGAACTAGATAAGAAATATAGATTGCTAGATTGAAAGATGGGGGCAAATTGTGAAGAACATTCATATAAAAAGGTTTTCGATTCTTTTTATTTTATCCATATCACTACTACTATTATCCACCAATACATCTGCTACAAAATGGGTATACCCCTTTGTTGTTTGGGATGGTTATGTATATGTGGTTACGGATGAATATGTTGATGAGATCGACAAGGAAATAGGCGGAGTCTCGGTGTATTCCGATATGGAAGAGCTACCAGGGAATTTTTCCAATGCTTATAAAAAGGGGACAGCGTATTACTCCATTCGTGGAATAAAGCCAGATGTATCCATTGCTGTTCAAGAGGAAAACGGTAAATATAGAAAGGCAGATCGAGAAGAGAAATATCACTTAGCCCAGATGGATGAAGAAAATAAAGACAATAAAGAATCATTTAATCTAGGTATCGGATTTTTGGGTTTTGTATTCCATTTCGTAATGATGTATTGCATTTATCGAATTGAAATGAGACTGAGAAAATAGGGTTGATTATCATGTGGACATGGGCCACTCAAAATAAGCTTAATATTTACTATTAGACTACCCTGAAAATATAACACTGTACTAGGGTTGTTAATCTGCGTTGCAGGAACCTCGCTTTCCGTGGGGCGCCACTTGAGCCTCCTCGGCTTCGCCTGTGGGGTCTCAAGTCTGTCGCATCTCCTGCAGGAGTCTCGGTTCCTTCCACTCCGATTAACATGAATAAATACTTGGATTCAACGTTCTAAAGCTCTTTCTAATTTTCATTCACCTTGGTGCAAATTCATATTTTCATTAAATTAGTAGGCTAAATTAGCCTCTCAACCTCATCCATAAACCGTTTATTATCAGCCATGATTGATTGCATCAAATGATAAACATCAGGATCCTCAACTTTATGCTTTTCAAAGTACTTTTCTGTCATCTTTATTGCAGTATCAAACGTTTCTTGTACCTTTTCAATGACCTCATAGTCAGAGTCTAGCGCCATATTTTTTACGTGATCCACACCTTCGACAATTGCACCAACTAAACCTACCTTATTAGATGGACGCTCACCCATTTGCATTAGTCGCGTTTGTAGTTCAATTTGATGCTGCTTGTATGTATTTTGAATGTTTAAAAGCTGTTCTTTTAAGTGGTGGTTACTTGTTTTTAAAATCGGATCATCTAACGCATTCACCAACATCGTAATTCCTTGTAAGTAATCCTGTATGTCTTTAGATAAATCATAATCTTGAGAAGGATTCATGAACATAACTCCTTTCGATTTTTCTTTTTAGAGTTTCCAGAAACGAAGAAAAGATGTGTTAAAGTTCAATAGAAGAAATATCACAGACGAGAATGAGAAAGTCTTTCGTACAAATGAATTTATAGAGAGTGGTATAGTTGAAAATTTAGATGAAGGAGATCCTGAACTGATTTTTTTAAAACTAAAAAACTAGTTATTTAACGGAGTGCTAAACTTAATTTTAGGGAGGAGTACGTTTGAGATATTTTCTCGCTATTCCATTTATTTTCCTTGGAGCTATTTTACTTTCATTAACCATTAATGATCTTGGGAATATGGGGCATGTAATTATGAAAACTATAGGAGTAGGTTGTTTTTTTATTGCTCATTTTATTGTGAGACGTAAAAGGAAAAAGGAGATCAAGCACTCTAATTAAACAGGTAGAATTACATATTAAATTCTTCAATGGAATGAGAATTAGAAAGTAAAAGGTCTTTGTAAAACGGTTCGGACTTCTGAAAAAGGATGTCCGTTTTTTTCTGGCTATTAGAAAAGGTCTTTATCCAGATTAAGCGAGGGGAATAGCCATGTCTTCATTCTTCCATTAACCAAGAGAGCAACTCTTATTTTGAAAAAATCCCCCCTTCTTTTTTCCAAAATTTTGTCGAAAAATAAAGGGATTAAAAGAGAAAGAAAGAATAGTATTAATTGGAAATACATTTAAAGGGGAATGTTTTAGATGAAAACGATGACATATTTGTTGCTTCTCACTGTTTTATCCGTGTTTCTTTTTTTAACTGCATCTAATGTGTTGAATACGAACGATGAAGGGATCGCTTTTTTACTTTCTGTCATAACTGCTCATTTTCTTATAGGGAAAATGAATGGAGTAATAGATGTAGTTGATAATTTCATAGACGTCATTAATAAAGATATGCGAGAAAAGTAGGTCATAGAAAAGGGGAGGTCAAGTCATGAGACTTTTAGGTATTTTATTGTTGCTTGGCGGGTTTGGATGTTTAGGTTTCTCAATATTTGATTTTTTTACATTACAGGGGATGGAAGAGCCTAAATACTTTTGGCTTGGATTTGTAGGAATGCCAATGATATTTATAGGGTTTGTATTAAATGGATCTGCCATTCAAAGGTATATGTTTAACCAGCAAAAAGACACCTTGAGAGATACGATGAAAGTGGTAGGAGAAGGCTTGAGGGAAGGGTTAGAGCCAGAATCTACTTCTGCATTTTGTACCAAATGTGGACATTCAGTAAAAAGAACGGATAAATTTTGTTCAAGCTGTGGTGGATCTTTATAAAAGGGGGACAATGAAATGACGAACTCTACCATTCAATTAAAAACCGTTACACCTATTATGAGAATGTTTGATATTGAGAAGGCAAAGGAATTCTATACGGAATACCTAGAGTTTAAGGTAGATTGGGAGCATCGATTTGAAGATGGTCTTCCGTTATACATGCAGCTATCATACGGAGATTGCACGATTCACTTAACGGAACATTTTGGTGATTGTAGCCCTGGTGCTGCTATTCGGATTGAAGTGACGGGTATTACAGATTTACATACTCAGTTATTTATGAAAAACCATAAATTTTCAAGACCGAGCCTTGAGTTAACCCCATGGGACACGAAGGAGTTATCAGTAAAGGATCCATTTGGCAACCGAATCACTTTTTTTGAGTCTAAGTGACTAAATTAAATGGTACGTTTGTAAAAGGGATAAAAAAAGAACCATTCTGATCACCATATGTGTGGTTGGAACGGTTCTTATGTTTATTACGATATAATACATCTTTTTTCGTTTTTGTTGTTCTCGACTGTAAGTCAGCAAATGCAAATGGACTTCGGTTTTGCTCTGGGTTTCGTTTGCCTTCACGTGCTAATTTTTGGCGTAACTTTTTAGCTTTAGATAATGCCATTTTTTTATCTCTCCTATTACAATTTCTGTCACAATATCATTATAAGGTATGATCATTTTTACATCAATTTATTTTAAAGCTATGGATAAGGAAAAAAATTGTTCTATATATTGGAAGTAGGGGGGGAATATTATGTTTCCACAAAAACTTAAGCAGGGCGATGAAGTGAGAATCATCGCACCTTCAAGAAGTTTTCATATTTTAAAAGAAGATCAAATTCAGCTCGCAACCGAACGTTTTGAAAAAGATTTAGGTCTTAAAGTCACCTTTTCCGCGAATATCAAAGCACCAATGGATGAATTTCTATCATCCTCGATTGAGGCGAGAGTAGCTGATCTTCATGATGCCTTTCAAGATCACAATGTAAAAGCCATTTTTTCAACCATTGGAGGGTTTAATGTTAATCAGTTGCTTGGGTCAATTGATTATCAGGTAATACCCTAAGGTGCTTTGTGGATACTCAGATATTACGGCTCTTAGTGCGGCCATTTATGCTCAAACGGGTCTCGTCAGTTATTCAGGACCACATTTTTCAACTTTTGGGATGAAAAAGGGTGCAGAGTATACACTAGATTATTTGAAGAAGTGTCTGTTTGCTGAGGATCCAATCGAGGTAGAAGCCTCATCCCATTGGTCTGATGACGAATGGTACTTGGATCAAGAAAATAGAACGTTCCATGAAAACGATGGGATGGTCGTTATGCAAGAAGGAGAAGCACAAGGTACGATTATCGGAGGGAATTTAAATACGTTCAATTTAGTACAAGGAACTACATACATGCCTTCGTTGGAAAATAGCGTTCTCTTTTTAGAAGATGATGCACTCATTTGTCCAGAAATGTTTGACCGTGACCTTCAATCACTCGCCCATTTACCGAGTTTTAAAGGAGTACAAGGAATTGTCATCGGCCGTTTCCAAAAGGGATCCAATATAAGTCTATCTATTTTACAAAAAATCATCAAATCAAAAAAAGAATTACAAGGACTTCCAATTATCGCGAATGCCAACTTTGGTCATGTATCCCCAATCTTTACATTCCCAATAGGAGGCAAAGTAAAAATCTCGACTGTCGGAAACAAAGCAAGAATTCTTATAGAAAAGCACTAACGTATGAAAGCATAATCACTAGGTGGTTATGCTTTTTTGATGTGAAAGATTAATGGAAATTATTTATCGAAGGACTAAATTTTATATTTTTGGGGGTAAGAGGAATTAGTTGACGGAAAGCGAATAAATATAGGTGTTATTTTAATGAAAACAAATTCGTGAAATGAGTGATTCTATTGAAAAAACTAGTATTAGTTGTATTAGCCATCTTCAGTGTGTCTTTATCTGGCTTGATTACATTTTGGGGAATCAACTTAAATGAAAGCCTGTGGATCAAATCACTTTACTTTATCCTTGCGTTTTATCTTTTGCTCTTAGCCTATAAAGTATTTACCATGCGTAACAAAACAAAAACAAATCTTTTAAAAGAATGGGAGCAGATTCGAAAAAAAGGCGCACCGTATATCGTACTAAAAAAAGGTGTAATTGAATGGGGAATTCCAATTGGAATCACTTATGTAACCTTAAATAAATATTATGACGATGCTTTATTTTTTGGCATGTATTTCGTTCTATTTCTATTAGGTGGAGCTTTAGTTGGTTGGTTTTATTATGCTGGAATGGAAAGAGACTATGAAGAACAAAAAGAAAGTCTTTAATAGAAACGCCTTCGCCATGTAGAATTTTGGTTTAATAAAGAGATTTTATAGAAATAATAACAGTATTAACCAAAATGGTGGAGTGTCCTATATGGTGATCATGATTTATGTGCTGTTAAGCTGGATTTTAACGGGGGTATTTATTACGCTTTCACATAAACCCTCAGATAAAATGGCCTACACGTTTTTATTTATGGTGTTGTCTATTATTACGACGAATTGGAACTATATTGTGTTTGAAAAGTTAAAGATGTCTACGTATCCAAATGAACTAGATAAATATTACGCATTAATTTTGGATAGAAGTGTGAATATCCCAATTCTCATTTTGTTTACCGTGCATTCCTTTACAAAAATGGAAACCTTGAAAGGAAAATATAGTGCCGTATTGATTGGGTTAGCCGTTTTTATTGGTTATGATTTTTTAGGTGTCACATTGAATGTTAATTTGTATAAAGGATGGAATTCGATTTATTCCATGCTCATTGTTGCAGGGAGCGTCTTTTTAGCGATCTTTCTTAAAAGATGGTTTGAACGAAAAGTAAACGTGGCTAAGGGTGGGATGTTATGATTCATTCTGTTGTCATCTACGACCAGCAATTTAATATGAATGAAATCATTGTCTTACTTTTATTATCGACTTACTTAATCGTTATTTTTGCGCCAAAAAGATTTTCAGTACCAATAACTCTCATCTTGTTATTATATAGTCTTTTTTATGGTACATTTTTTGATAACTTACTTGGTATTCAGAGAATAAACTACTATGATATAAATGATAAATCTACTTATAACATATACGATGCGCTACTCTATTTAGCTTACGGGCCGTTTAGTTATTTTTTCATCTATTTCTATGATAAATATCAGATTCGGCGAATGAAAACTGTTTTCTATTTATTAGGTTGGTCGCTTTTTGGAGTACTTTTCGAATACACGGTATCTAGGGCTGGTGTTTTCCATTATCTTAATGGATACAAACCCTTTTATTCCTTTCCAATTTACCTATTTGTTCAGATAACGCTCGTGATGTTTTTTCATTGGTTAAGGAAAACTGAGAACTCGATAGATTGTCATAACACGACAAGTAAATAACGATACCCTATAAGTATGAGACGTTGTCACAATGTGAGGCGTCTCATTTCATGTTTAAGGATTGACCTTGTGAAAAGGAGTTTTAGCTCGCATTCCTGCTCTAATCCTAATTGTTGCTGCTGTGGTTGATATGCTTCCAATTGAAATACCACTTAGCATATTTTTATTTGGAATTTCAATGGGCTGGCTTGGGTACTCGGGTATGAAGAAAATAAAAGAACATTCATAAATAGAAAAGGAAAAGGGTCCTAGTTTGAGAAAACGGGACCCTTTTGTTGTCTTATTCTTTATATTTACTTAATTCGTTGTTGATTTCTTTTAACAAGAAAGCATATTCACTCTTATTTTCATATAAGGATTTTACATGCTTTAACGCCTTCTTATATGCAACATCCAGTGCTTTTTCTTGCTCAATCTCAATATCAGGATGAACGCCAATTCCTTCCCAGTTCGTTTCAGTAATTGGGTTGATGGCTCTTCCATCTGGGATAAAGACTCTGAAATGTTCATTGAGTTGATGGAGTTTTCCTGGATTTGCACCTCCACTAGTGATTTCACCAATTATCGTCGCACGTTGCATATGTTTTAAATTATAGGTAAATTCTTCTGCAGCCGAAAAAGTATAATTGCTTGTTAAAACAAACACAGGCTTATGTAAATAACGTTCACCTTGCACATATGGTAGTGTCCAAAATTGTAAGATCGAGTCAGTCTCTCTTTGGTAAAAACTATTCAAATGCTTCATCCCATCAAATAAATAGGTTGAAAGGAGCTGGATCATTCTAGGGCTGCCACCTCCATTTTTCCTTAAATCAAAAATGAGTGCATCTGTATTTGCAACAAATTGCATGGCACTTATTGCCGTGGGTGCAGAGTATGTAGGGTCTTCGAAACTTCTTAGATCAATATAACCAATATTACCTGGCAATCTTTCAACCTTATAAAAACCAAAATTCTTTACCGTTGCTCTACGTTTAAATTCAGCCTCAATTTCTTCCCTGCTTTTTTCCTGATTGCTTGAGGAAGCGTCGGGTTTAAAAATGACCTTTAAGTGCTTATCATTGTTTACTCTTCGAATATCAGTTGTTAGCCTCTCGCACAATTCATTTGCATCTTTCATTGAAGTGTATGTTCCTTCATTTAAATTCGTAAGTAACAGAAGACAAATTTCCTCTCCTAATTCAGGAAAAACATAATGTGCTTTCAATTTTTCTGCCATTTCCTTCACAATATGATGACGTTCCTCACTTGATAATTGATACGTTTCGGTATGTTGCATGCTTTCCACCTCATTTCCAATTTCTCTTTAATAAACTTATTCTCTAAAGGGTGGGTTATTCCTGTATGAATGTTGCTTTTAGTTGGTAGTGGTGATGAAGATAAAGAGGGAATGTTTTTTTCGGTTGATTAGTTCCGCAAACGGAGAAGTTATCGAAGGAAAAATCCTTCATCCAATTGATGAAGTCCAAAATGATTGAGGGAATCGAATAGAAAGTCCTTCATAGGGTTGATGAAGTCCCAAAGGAGAGCGGGAATCGAATAGAAAGTCCTTCATCCGGTTGATGAAGTCCCAAAGGAGAGCGGAAATCGAAAAAAAAGTCCTTCATCCGGTTGATGAAGTCCCAAATGATTGAGGGGATCGAAAAAAAAGTCCTTCATCCGGTTGATGAAGTCCCAAAGGAGAGCGAAAATCGAAAAAAAAGTCCTTCATCCGGTTGATGAAGTCCCAAATGATTGAGGGGATCGAAAAAAAAGTCCTTCATCCGGTTGATGAAGTCCCAAAGGAGAGCGGGAATCGAATAGAAAGTCCTTCATCCGGTT
>JAIVAN010000003.1 GCA_020171895.1 Bacillus timonensis
TCCGGTTGATGAAGTCCAAAATGATTGATGGAATCGAAAAAAAGTTCTTCATCCGGTTGATGAAGTCCCAAAGGAGAGCGGGAATCGAATAGAAAGTCCTTCATCCGGTTGATGAAGTCCAAAATGATTGATGGAATCGAAAAAAAGTTCTTCATCCGGTTGATGAAGTCCCAAAGGAGAGCGGGAATCGAATAGAAAGTCCTTCATCCGGTTGATGAAGTCCCAAAGGAGACCGGGAATCGAAAAAAAGTCCTTCATCCCACCACATAAACTCTATAACCCTATTAAATAATAAAGCCGACGACACGAACAAGTGTCATCGGCTTAATTTTTATTGCAAACCCTCAATTGTTAAAGTCTTAACTGGTAAAAATGCTTCGCCTGTATCTAAATAGACCAATTTTACTTTATCACCAGGCTGTAGGTAGATGGCGAGAGGGCTAATTTCTGAAGATACGATAAAGTTTTCTCCATCTACTAAAAATGAAACAAGGGTGAAATTTCCGCTTTTTTCTTTATACACTCTTGAGACTGTCCCACTCGTTTGTTTTTGTTCCGCTTTTGATTGTCCATCAACTGAACTGCCACCTCGTTGTAAGGCGATTTTGTATTTCTTTAACGCCTCATTAGGAGTGTTGGCAAACTCAGAAATTTCTGGATTAGCGGCTGAGACAATAAAGTAGTTCTGTAAAAATCCATTTGTATCAAGAACAGGTGTTAACCAGCTAGCTTCTCCGTAAAAATTATAAAGGATCGGCATTTCTCCGTACCATTGTTTCTCAATAAACTTCTTTTCGATGATTTGTAGCGCACCGTCTGAATCCATGTACGATTCTTTTAGATTTCCTGTATAGAAAGTGGCTTTTCCAGTTCTTGAATTAGTCAGTGCATAACCTAGCATCGAATCGACACCTTCACGAGGACTAGTGAAATCTGTGAAATAATACATATCCCCGTTTTGATCAAAAATCGGACTTACATTTGCTTCCGTACCTTCATCAGATGGAAGCTTCACATCTGATTTACTAAACAAACTGTTCCAAAAGCCATGGACATAGTTTCCGTAATAGCTATTTTGCAAACTAACAGCCTCTGGCGAAACAGCACCGTCGATAAAAGCAGGTACTTCATCTAATGTATAGGAAGTGGCTTCACCTGTTTGCGGGTTAACCATGACAATTCCTTTTACATGGAATCCATTTCGTGCGGAGACAAACTCTCCATATGACTGAATGTAAAATGGATTTCCATTATCATCGACCTCGAGTTGAACCTCTCCTTTAAAAATTTTCTTAGGATAGCTCATCCGAATGTGACGATCAATATTTTTTTGGAAAAAAGAAGATGGCGTATACACCATATCAGATTGAATAAAGGTAGGGTTGGCAGATGAATCTGTGGCACTTAATAAAAAATACCCAGGTGTTTCTTTCCCCTTCCACCATTTGAAAAAACCTGAAAACTCAACAGGAGCGATATACACATAGTCTCCGTCTACTTTTTGAATTTGTAAGTTACCTAATTCATAGTAACTCGTATTTGGAACCTGCCCAAACGCTTTTCTCATTTTATTATGTGCAAATTGGGGTGGAACACTTGCTGGTGTGACGCTTTCATCAAATGCCTCAATTTCTACTTTTTCTTCCATCACAGATAGCTGATATTTTTCATCTGCATTGAAAATGGCTGCTGTTAAGAAATAGCCTCCAAGAATGATACTTCCAAGAAAAAGAAGTCCTTTAACGAATGTTTCCACTCGGCTTGCAAAGTTTGCTGCAAAGTAAACACCAATAACAGTTACAATGATCACATAAAGCCAAATGGAGGTGAAATTCCGATCAAGATTTGTTAAATAGTACAAGAAAAATAAAAGACCAGCATTAAATAAGAACATTGGAAAAAGAGAAAGAATGGCTGGTCGTTCATCATTGTTACTTGATTTTATTAGCGGGGATATGATTAGTGCTGATGCAAGACCCGTAATAATTGAAAACAGGATTAAATTTCCCATAAATAACTTCCTTTCTATCAATCTCAACTTACTAAGTATACGGAATAAATAAGAAAAAGGTTTCAAAATAAGCTTGGAAAGATATGGTTTGTTAGCAGGAGGTTTTGTTTTTTTATCGAAAATGATAGGAGGAGATATTTCGTATTACGAGAAGTTATGACATCAATGTAAGGAGCCGCTTGATGAAAATTTGGAAGCAATCATTGTTACTTATCGGTGGAATAGGTGTATCAAATTTAGGAAATTGGATTTACCTTGTCGCAATTAATCTACTTGTTTTAAAGCTTACAGGTTCAGCTGCGGCAGTTGCGGGTCTTTTTGTTATCCGACCGTTAGCCAATCTTTTTACAAACCTTTGGGCAGGAAGCTATATTGATCGCTTAAACAAACGAACAATGATGATCATTACTGATTTGATAAGAGGGGGATTGATCCTACTTATTCCTTTTCTCACTTCAATTTGGGAGATTTACGCGGTCATGTTTCTTGTGAATGTTGCCGGTTCGTTCTTTGGACCAACGTCTAATACATATATCACGAAGCTTGTCCCAGTAGAAAAACGTATACGGTTTCATTCCCTTTTTGGTTTTATGAATTCAGGGGCTGCGCTAGTTGGTCCAAGTGTTTCTGGGCTATTGATCATGTATTTCTCTATTTATGTAAGTATCTATATTAATGCCATCAGCTTCTTTCTATGCGCTTTGGTGATTTTCTTTTTACCAAACGTTGATGAAGAAGAAACTGCTTCTAAAGGGAAAGTATCATTGAAAACGATAAAAAGTGATTGGTTAGCTGTAGGGCAATTTTCCAAAACTGCAAAATACTTTGTAATGGTTTATCTTTTATTCCAGATCACCACATTGCTAGGGTTTGCGTTAGATTCTCAAGAAGCTACGTTTATCAAACAGGTGTTAGCACTTGATGATAAAGACTATGGATTTTTAGTAAGTGTTGCTGGTGTTGGATTTTTAGCAGGATCAATGGCGGCGACAATGCTTGCTAACCGACTTTCGCTCCGCCTGTTTATTGCATTGGGTATGACGCTAATGAGCATTGGTTATATGAGTTTCTATTTATCTAGCACATTTATGATTGCAGCAGCAAGCTTTGTTGTGTTTGGATTTTTCTCTGCGTTTGCCAATGCCGGCTATGCGACCTTCTTTCAAAACAACGTGCCTGTTCATATGATGGGGCGGATCGGAAGTACGGCAAATCTAGCCCAGGGAGTTGTGCAAATTGCATTTACGTTACTATTAGGCCTATTTGCAGAATATTTTTCATTGCAAACAGTATGTGTAATTTTTTCTATCATTGCTGTTATCTTTTCTTTATGGCTATATGTGATGATTTATCAACCATCAAAGCTTCATTTTTATCAAACCTCATCTTCGCAAAGTGTATAGATAGGTAATTTAGGAGGAGTACCATGAGTAATAAAGAAGCAATCTATCAATTAAAGCGACCGAATACTCGTAGTCGTTTACAACAAAATTTTAGGAACTTAGGAATGACGGAGGGGATGACGGTTATCGTGCATTCCTCATTAAGTGCGCTAGGTTGGGTATGTGGAGGACCAACTGCTGTTGTTCAAGCATTGATGGACACGGTTGGAGAAGAAGGGACGATTGTTATGCCAACGCAAACATCAGATAATTCAGATCCGGCTGATTGGCAAAGACCACCTGTTCCAGAAGAATGGTGGCAAATCATCCGCGATGAAACGCCGGCCTTTGATCCACAAATCACACCGACAAGAGGTATGGGAGCCGTTGTAGAGGCTTTTCGTACATACCCAGGTGTAAAGAGAAGCGCTCATCCGATGTATTCATTTGCAGCTTGGGGAAAGCATGCAGACTATATTACATCTGAACAACCGCTTGAAGAAGGCTTTGGAATGAAGTCACCATTGGCGAAGGTGTATGAGTTAGATGGGAGCATTCTTCTTTTAGGTGTAGGTCATGATAGCAATACGTCATTGCATCTTGCCGAACACTCAATTGTCGGAAGAGCTAAAACGAAAAAAGGCAGTGCTTTATTTGAAAATGGAGAACGGGTTTGGAAGACGTATGAAGAAATCGTTTATGATTCAGACGTGTTTGAACAATTAGGAATTGATTTTGAAAATGAAAATCAAGTATGTAAGCAGCAAATTGGAAATGCAGAGTGTAAATTAATGAAGCAACGGACAATCGTCGATTTTGCAAGAATATGGTTGAATGAAAAAAAGGGAGAATCCTCTATATAATTTGGGGACAATCAAAAAAGCTTTGGACTAAACCAAAGCTTTTTTTGAACCTGTGGAATGGAAAATTATACGGTATAACGACGATTCCAGCTTTTAGGAAATTTAATTTTATTCGCATATGCATAACGGATAAGTTGACCATGGTGCTGAATTTCATGTTCTAATAAATTAATTAACAAACTCCCGCTCATTTCACTTGTATGTTTGTCATCAAAAAACCTCACGAATTTATGTTGTGTATCTACTAATTTACTAACGACTAACGTTTTATTTAGGCAATCACTTAAACTGCAATTAAACCCAGTCCATTCACCCACTTTTAATGCCGCTAAGTAGCTCTCTCTTGCACCAATTATGCAATACACCTGTTCACCAATTGTGTTTGAGGGTGAGTTGACAATGTTCTTTTTTAGATCATCTTCATTAAGTTGATGATAAAAATCATAGGTTAATTGAAATGCTTGCACAATTCTTTGTTTCAATATCTCCATTACAGTTCCTCCAATTATTCGAAGATGTCAAAGAGTACCGGTTACTCTTACTCCCTTATAAACTAACTAACAACCCCTTTTACTGCCTTTTTACCAGTCCATCGCCACTTCCGAGTATTTGTTCCGATATAAACACCCGTCAAAACAAACGCTGCGCCAACACCATGAGCCCAAGTGAATGCTTCACCAAGTATCAGTGTTGCCATCATGACTGCTGAAAGTGGCATGACATTGATGAAGATAGAAGCCCTAGCAGCACCAATTTCTTTAATTCCATTGTAATACATGATGAACGAAACAACTGTAACAAAGACGCTCATATGTGCAATTGCAATCCATGCGTCAACCGTTGCCAGCTGTACATCTTGCCAAGATGTTTCGGCTATGGCAAACGGAAATAAAAATAATGTTCCAAATGCAACGGCATACGTGGTGGACACAATCGAGCTATATTTTTTTAATACGACTTTTCCGATGACACTATATAATGCCCAACTAATGACCGCACCTAGTAACACAAGATCAATTGGTTCAAAACCAAGCTGGATGAGTGCGACAAAATCGCCTTCTGTAATAATAAAAGCCACACCAATCAGCGCAGTGATCATCCCAACGACGTTGTTTTTTGTAATTTTCTCTTTTAAAAATAAGCCTGATAACAGAACAATTAGTACTGGGTTTGATGCGATAAAAAGAGAGCTTTTAATGACTGGTGCGTGCTTACTTGCCAAGAAGAAGCATATGTTGTAAATGGCAATCCCAGTTAGACCTAATACCGCAAATAAGCCGTAATCCTTTAATGTGGGTTTTATTTTGTTTTTATCTAATATCCACATGACAGGAAACAGTAAAAGGGCGGCTCCGAAAAAACGTAAAAAAGCAACTGTAGCAGGTTCAAAACTTTGCACCGCATACTTACCTGCAATAAACGCGCTTCCCCAGGTGGCAGTAGCCAGTGCGAGCATCAGGTACGTTAGCCATAGTTTTTTATCCATGAATTTCACTTCCAATTTTTATTTAGATACGTAGTATTGTAACACGTTTTTCGGAAAACGAAATAAAAGTTTTCATATACCTTTAACCAAATTTTAGAAAAGGGAAAAAGTATCACTTCGTCGAATAGATTCTGTTGAAAGGAGGAATAAAATCGATGAGAAAAGTGGTTGTTTCAAACTATGATCCACATTGGGTCCACTTGTTTGAAGAGGAGGCAAAACGGATTTGTGACATTTTTAAAGATGAATTAGTGGACATTCATCACATTGGGAGTACGTCCGTTCCAGGGTTAAAAGCAAAACCAATTATCGATATGATGCCAGTTGTAAAAGACGTAGAGAAAATAGATTCCTATAATAACGAAATGATTCAATTAGGTTATGAGCCCCTAGGAGAAAATGGTCTTCCAGGTCGCCGTTATTATCGAAAGGGTGAGGATGATCGTACCCATCACGTCCATCTGTTTCAATGGAATAACCATTCTGAAATCGATCGTCATTTAGCCGTTCGTGACTATTTGCGAAAGCATCCAGAGGCTGCGAAACAATACGGTGAATTAAAAGCAAAGCTCGCTGCTCTCTTTCCACATGACATAAAAGGGTATATGGATGGGAAGGATTTGTTTGTGAAAAATTTGGAACAACATGCACAAGAGTGGTATGCAAAACAGGTAGATAAAGGATAAATCGTTCATATAATAGATACATATTGAAAAAGAGTAACCGCACTGTGTAATGTTCAGTGCATGATAGAAATAGGGGGAAATTGAGGGGATTTGGATGAAGCAATATCGAATTGGGCTTTTGATTATTTTACTAGGTGTGGGTATTATATTAGCACTTTTTATAGGGAGAAATACTGTCTATGATGGATCCTTTATAAAAACGGGTCACTCAAGTATCGATTTAAATCTTTCTGAAATAAAAGAAAAAAAAATCGTGTACCTTGGATACGATATGAAATGGCAGGGAAGTGGAACACCTGTCATTAAATATATTCAGTTCATAAAATCTGACGGAACGAAGCTAACCGAAGAAGATACTCATCTAGCAATAACTCCATACTTCTCGGATCAACCAATTGGTTCCTATTATGAAGAAGATGCAAAAAAAGAAGGGATTCTAGAACACTTGTATCCTGTTAAACAGTTTCAATTGGAAGAGGATGAATTTTATTTGGTGTTAAAGCTAGAATTGAAAGAAGAGCCTTATGAAAATAACTTGGAAGAACTGGTCATCACCTATGAAAAATGGGGCTTTCAACAGGAACAGAGAATGGAATTTGAAGGAGTGTTTACGGAAATAGGAGAATAGAATTTCTTTGTAGACCGTTAACTTATCTGATATACATTCACTCTAGCAAAAGAATATGAATTAAGGTACTTATTAAAAAAAGCTGAACTGTGCGACAGTTCAGCTTTCAACTTTAATATGGATCAGACGGATGTCCCATTTCTTTTGCTTGTTGCACAGCTTCTTCCATTTTGTCTTCCGTACCTTTGCCATGATTCTTCAATCCTTCAGCGACACGCTTCCCGTAATCTGGGTCACATTGCGTAAACAGATCAATCATGCGATCTTGGATTTCTTTTCTGCATCCAGAAAGGGCATCGACAAGATTTGAAATAAGTTCTTGACGCTCCCAATCATTAAACCTTCTGAATGTCTCTCCAGCCTGACCAAAGTTATTTTCTCTAGAAATCTTTTCGCGTTTCAAGTTACCTTCAACGTATGGCTCATGCTCTTTCCCAGGATTTTTCGCTTCTTTTAAGCCACCAATCAGGGAAGGCTCGTAGTTGACATGCGGGTTCTTTTGTTTTCCATAGTCTGTACGAAAATCCATTTGTCCGCCTTCTTGGTTAGTAGCTACATTTGTTTTTGGTCTATTAATTGGTAATTGTAGATAATTCGATCCTACACGGTAACGCTGTGTATCAGAGTACGAATACGTTCTACCTTGAAGTAGTTTATCATCAGAGAAGTCCAGTCCATCAACTAGGACACCAGTTCCAAACGCAACCTGCTCAACTTCTGCAAAGTAGTTTTCCGGGTTCTTATTTAATACCATCTTTCCAACAGGTACCCATGGGTATTGATCTTTGTACCAAAGCTTTGTTGGATCAAGCGGGTCAAAGTCTAACTCTAGATGTTCGCCGTCTTCCATAATTTGAACAAATAATTCCCATTCAGGATATTCGCCTTTTTCAATTGCTTCATATAAGTCCTGTGTTGCATGATTAAAGTTCATGCTTTGGATTTTATCTGCATCTTTTTGTGAAAGGTTTTTAATTCCTTGTTTTGGCTCCCAGTGATATTTGACAAGAACCGCTTTTCCTTCCTCATTGACCCATTTATACGTATGTACGCCTGAGCCTTGCATTTCACGGTAATTCGCAGGAATTCCCCATGGTGAAAATAAGAAGGTCACCATATGCATCGATTCAGGTGTTTGGCATAGAAAGTCAAACATTCGTTCAGGATCTTGGATATTCGTCACAGGATCAGGCTTGAATGAATGAACCATATCAGGGAATTTCAGAGGGTCTCTTATAAAGAAAATTTTTAAGTTGTTTCCAACTAAATCCCAGTTTCCATCCTCTGTGTAAAACTTAACAGCAAACCCTCTTGGGTCGCGTAGCGTTTCGGGTGAATGTCCACCGTGAACAACTGTTGAAAAACGAACAAACACAGGTGTCTGCTTTCCTTTTTCTTGAAAAACCTTCGCACGCGTATATTTAGAAATCGGCTCATCACCGTAGCTTCCATATGACTCAAAATAACCATGCGCACCAGCTCCACGAGCATGCACTACTCGCTCTGGAATTCTCTCACGGTCAAAGTGACTAATTTTCTCAAGGAAATCATAATTTTCTAACGTTGTCGGACCGCGATTTCCTACAGTACGCACATTTTGATTGTCAGTTACCGGATGACCTTGTCGGTTTGTTAAGGTTTCTTCACTTCGGTTTGTCTCATTTCTTTCTTCCTTCAATTGTATGACCTCCTTTTTAAGAACATCTATCAGTATTTCCAAAAATAGGTTACCTATTACCAATAAAAAATATGTATAATTTTGAGTTTTTTATTTAAGGGGGTTGGAAAGATCGTCTTGATATCGTAAAAAAGGGATTGGATTCTTGTATAGAGAAATAGGGGAAATTAGAAAAAAATGTAAATGTAAAGTGGAGGAAGTAAAAAATGTTCAAAAAACTAGAAAGTGTTTGTGTTCACACAACAGATGTAGAGAAATCAATTAACTTTATACAAGCATGGATCGAGAAAGAAAACAGTATAAAAATTGATAAATAAGCTAAACTCACGTTAAATTAAGTTCAATAGATAGAATCTACCCATAAAGAACAAAATTTATATATTTTTTTACAGTATTCCCTTAATAACAAAAAATCCATTTTAACCCAAAATACTTCTTGAAAGAGAACGTTTTGTGCGATATAATGAACGCATAAGAGATTAGGAGGTGAATAATCATGAAAAAAACGTATGAAGCTCCTCAAATTTTAGCAAGTCAAAAGATTGTATTCGAAACTGAAGCATCTGGAAAAAAAGAAAAAAAGAAAAAAAACTAGGTAATAATTGATTCGAAAGACGGGAGGACGAACCTATGATCATGTCTATTGTTGAGAGGTTGTACACTAAGGAAGATTTTCTTGTAGGGAATGAAAATGAATACATAGGTTTGTTGAGTGATATAGAAGTGTTCGCTATAAAGTCACAAGTGTACCATCTTTTACAATCCCGAACACAAACTGAAAGTGTAACTAAATTTCTTACAACGCACCTGAAGGACTCCTATCAACGGGCATCCTATCAAAATTTAATGCTCAGACATGAGCTTGGTTCCCTCCTTGTTGCTTTTGAATCTGAATTTTTACCAGTTATTCCACTTAAAGGTGTGATTTTCTCTGAGTCATATTTTGGTGACTTTGCAGCACGGGGAACAGCAGATTTGGATTTGTTAATTCGTCCATCTGATTTAAAAAAAGCCATTCATCTTGTTAAAGAATATGGTTTTCAGACAGAGGAAGCAGAAGATCTTACGAATAACCATTGCACCTTTATTAAAAATGAAAATGGTCCATTACCTATATCAGTAGAATTACATTGGAACTTAGACAAAGAGTATTTTTCAGATTTAAATCATGATACATTTTGGGAAAACTCAGAAGCTTATGCGGATTATAAGTATGTTCGTGTTTTATCCAAAAAGGATACCTTCTATTACACTTGTTTACATGCAGCAAGACATAAAATGGATTCACTAAAATATTTCATTGATTTAATTCAAATCATATCAAAGTTTCCCGCTGAAATTGATTTTACTGAACTAAGAAACAGGGCGAAACAGGACAAAACTTGGAGAAAAGTTAATGCTGTATTGACAATTCTTTATCGAGAATTTCAATTTTTACATGCTATTAAGCCGTATTCATTGCAAACAAAATTTGTAATTTGGAGTAAATCTAGCGCTCGTAGGGCTCATACTGGAAGAAAAAATATAGAATACTATTTATATAAATTTTACTTTAATAAGTGTATTTTTGATTTGCCAAAACATTTATTTACTTCAATGAAGTGGTTTCACTACATATATCCTCCTAAGAATTATCTGAACTATTTTCTGGCAGAGGACAGCGATTGTAAATCAAAATGGTACTTACTAAAACAATATTACCTTTTTTATTTACAAAATCTACTAAAATATCAGAACAGAAAGAATCGGGAGGAAAGAATATGAAAAGTTTATTCATTCAGATTGGTGATCATATCGTAATGGTCAAATCTACATCAAAGGAAGCAATGGAATTTGTAGCAAATGGCTTCAAAATTGTTCCTCCAGAGGACTTGTTGAATAAAACAGCATTTCTTGTCATTTCAATAGAATATGGTTACGGTTATCCTTTTAAAAATTTCGATGTAAGCATCAATAAGGATAACGGAACTGTTTTCTATAAAAGAGAAGATTATCTTATCAAGGTTGATCAAAATTATTCGAATGCAAGTCTATTTGTCTATAATGACTTTGCTTTAAAGCATGCCTTGATGAATCTTTATAGCGCATTTATTGTACATCATAATTGGGGTCTTCTTATTCATTCATCTTGTATGAAAGACAATGAAAAAGCGTTTTTGTTTACAGGTCATTCAGGTGCTGGAAAGTCAACAGTAGTTGAGCTCTCTAGTCCAAGAGTTATCTTATCTGATGAGGCTACCGTTGTGAAAATTTCAAATCACGGGGTAAAAGCATATGATTCACCATTTAGAAGTGATACGGTCTCATCATTCTCTGAAGGTCCTCTTGAACTAGGTGGAATTCAGCTTCTTGAACAATCACTTACTATACAAAGATCAAGATTGACGAAGTCAGAGAGCATGATGAATATGCTTGATAAAATTTTTTATTGGGCCTATGACCCATTAGAAACTCAGAAATTATTTAACTTAGTTTATCAGTTAATTGAGCTTGTTCCAGTTTATAACCTAAAGTTTCAAAAGAATAATGCTTTCTGGAAGGAGATTTCATAATGAGTACTTACATTCGCAAAGAGGATATTGATGCAGTTGAAATGGATGGAAGCTGGATTATATTACATCCAGTGAATTATACAGTTACAAAACTGAATTCAATCGGAGGAGAATGTTGGGCGCTTCTAAAAAATAGGCAATCAACGAAATCGTTAGTAGAAGAAATAAAGCGTCAATACGATGTTTCAACTAACGTGATTGAAACAGATATTGAAAATTTTTTAGAACAAATGCTAAATGCTGGTTTAATAACAAAATGATTGTTCAGGCAAAGGTTCTAAAAAAAATGATCAAGACCAATGGGTATATCGAAATACCTTCAATCGGATGTAGTATGTATCCGTTTATAAAAGAGGGGGATAGATGTACCTTTCAAGACGTAGATAAAACTCTCTATAAAAGAGGGGATGTATTATTATTTGAATCAAGTGAAGGAGTGTTAACTGGTCATCGGTTTGTAAAGTCTCAAAAAAGAGATGATCTTTTGTGGATTATTTGTAAAGGAGACACAAATCTATTTCCTGACTCTCCATTTCCTGAACACAAAATTATAGGTAAGCTTATTCGTATAAAAAAAACCAATAAAACGATTGACATGAACCAGCCTCTTATCAAAATCTATAACTTGTTTTTTACCAACATACGCCTTCTGTCAATCCTTGTACATCTTTACGTGTATAAAATCTTGAAGAAAAGGAACGAGGGAGTCAATGAACACACTCGCTCATATTAAAAGAATACTTGAAATAGGTGATATGAAAGGGTCATTACTGTTTCTTTTCCCTTTTATAAAAAAATATTGGAAAAGCTACAGCTTTCTTCTTTTTATATTACTATTTGATATATTCTTAATCATTTTATTTGCTTGGCTCATGCAACATATTACGGATCATGCTGTTCAGGGGAATTTTAAAGGGTTAAAATCACTATTTGTAATAGGGATCGGTGCACTTGTTATTAGTGGAGTCATAGATTATTTCGATACTTATTTAAGAACGTATACCGTCAGTCAAGTTAAGAAAGATTTGCGGTTAGATATGTTTCGTCAATTTTTGTCCATTCCTTACGAAGTATTTTCGAAGAATCATTCTGGAAAGTTATTATCCCACATTACCAACGATATCGATAAAATCAACGGTGCAGTTGGAAGTGTTTTTCTTAATCTAATTAGACTCCCCATTCTTATTCTTTCAGTTTTTTCATACTTAATAACACTCAACTGGCAGTTGTCCTTATTATTTATTATTTTAGCGCCTATTACTTTGGTTTCGGGTCTGTTTTTCGGTAAACTCATGCGAGATCGAAATCGAGTTATTCACGATAAAGTTGAGAGGCTTCACATTACATTAAATGATAGTTTTGCAGGAAATCTTGTTCTGCGCGTATTTAATCTTGAGCATCATTTCTTAAAGAGATATAAAAAGATCTCTAATGGATTACTAGAGATGGAATTAAAAGAAGCTTCTATGCGAGGATGGTTTAATTCCTCTGCAAATCTTGCCGGGACAATGTCTAACTTTATTACATTGGGGATTGGCGCTTTTTTGGTGTCCAATGGTCAAATTTCAGTAGGGATACTGCTTGCATTTGTTAGCCTCATGCAGCACCTTGTCTATCCTTTAACAGACTTAGCAAGTGATTGGGGAGCTTTTCAACGATCAATAGCTGCTGTTGATCGAATAAAAACAGCCATGGAAAATAAGCCAGAGTTGAGCATCATAGACAATTCCTATACTCCTAGTAAACTTTTACAGAAGATAGAATTTGATAATGTGCATTTTCAGTATTCTGAAGATGTCAATTTGTTTAAGAACTTCTCTCTAACCATTCCGGCTGGTAAAGTAACGGCCTTAGTTGGTCCGAGTGGAGGAGGAAAGAGTACATTGTTACATCTCCTTCAGAGGGTATATCAAGTGCAAGCAGGAAGGATATTTTTCGATGAAAGAGATGCTGAAACATTCACTGTTTGGCAGCTAAGAAACTATTTTTCTTATGTGCCACAAGAAAACTTTCTTTTTAGTGGAACAATTGCAGACAATATTTTGCTTGGAAAACTTAACGCTAGCAAAGAAGAGATGATAGAAGCGGCTAAAAAGGCTAATGCTCATAGCTTCATCATGCAGTTGAAGGATGGTTATGATACTGAAGTCGGTGAAAGGGGATCGAGGTTATCAGGTGGACAGAAGCAAAGGATTGCTATTGCAAGAGCAATATTAAGAGATTCGCCAATTTTACTTTTAGATGAGGCCACTTCAGCATTAGATAATGAATCAGAAAGACTTATTCAAGAGGCTTTAGAGCGACTTATGATCGGAAGGACTACCGTTATCATTGCGCATCGTTTAACAACTATTCAAAAAGCTGACCATATTGTTGTTATTAATCAAGGAGAAGTAATTGAGCAGGGGTCTCACAAGGAACTCTTACAATCTGGAAATTTGTATGCAAAATTATATAATAAAATCCCAATAAAAGTAGCTCAGTAAAACCTAGAATGTTCTAGTTAAGTACAATATAAATTAATGAGGGGGTTCCAATTGCAGGAACCTCTTTTCCTATTTGCTAATCGAAAAAAATAAGAAAACTAGTCATTAGAAAAAATTAATCATTACACTCAATATGCAAGTCAGTTCATACTATTTCTATTTAAGAAGCGATTGATGAAACCATCTGCTTTAGAAATAGCTCCTATTTATTATATTATTCTAATTTTTTTATTTATTGTATAATATTCCTATAACTCCGGTTTTTTAAACTCTGTTACAGGATCTAACTTTTCGAGTGGCGCCTATTGGGACTCCTAGCCAGCGCCTGTGGTTTCGGGACATAGCGCATCTCCTGTATTAAACAGTCTTTTAAATTCTAGTCATCATTCTATAATACTATGAACAAACCGCTCATTTTCATAACAGATGGTGCGGGATTCAGTTCATCTTTAACGATTAAAATCTTTTACGAAGAAAAATAAGGAGTGTGATGATTTGAGATTTCGACTACCAATATTCGTTTCCCTCTTACTCTTCATATCAGCATGTACGACAGAAAAAAATTACATAGAAGATTTTTATCAGAATGTTCCCCAACAAGAATCTACATTCATCCTACATGAGCTCAAGTTAAAAAATGGAATTCTCCTTTTATATCAAGATAAGACGGGGTATCGTCAGGCGTTTTATTCAAAAGGTAAGCAAGTTTGGTCACTGACTGCCAATGCTGAACTTAAGCCGTCTGATGGAATCAGCTGGCTGATGAACAACGATCCTACTATTCCTCTTGCGATGTTTGGAGGAGTATTAACGGACGATCAAATTCAAAAGGTTGTCGTTAAGCAGAAAACTCTCGTGCAAGAAGCTAGTATTTTAGATTCGGGTAAAGGATATCGTGTATGGTATGCGTTGTTTGATAGATTGGAAAACCCTTCCCCAGGTGAACCCGATCCATTAAAGATTGAAGCTTTTGATTTGGAAGGTGACATACTCTGGAAAAATGGTGTTTATGAAGATGGACTTTTTAGCGGTAGAACCGATAAATGATTAAAACAACTTCAAGCTGTACAACACTACTTGATTGTTGGAATTGTCATGCTTGGTCTTTCTTTTGTCAAGATGATTTCACCTCTCATTGTAGTAAATATTTTTGGCATTACATTGTGTATTTGTGGTGGTGTTCAATTTTTAACGAAAATAAAGAATGGTAGAGATTTCAAATATGAGAGAAAAATGCATTAGAATGGATTCGTTTTGAGCTCTCTTCCAACGTGACGATCAGAAAGCTAGGAGGTGAGTTTGGGGTGAAGAAAATAAATGTGAAGCATGTAAAAGAGAGGTTTGCGTTCATTAACAGCACCATTTATTTTGACGAAAAAGAGTATCTTCGTGAGAAAACGAGTGATTCTTCTATGATAAGCGACTTAATAAATCATACCGAATCATACTTAAATGAAGATACAACGTTATCAATGGAAGACTTGTTTTTCTTATATGGTATGCTTGGTAACCTATATCGAATCGTGAATCAGCCTATTAAGGCTATCGATATTCTTGAAAAGTGTATGGTGATGGCTAAGGATGATGCAGCAAAAAAAATCGTGACACTCATTCGCTTAGGAGAGGCGTTAAAGTACAAGGGAGAACATGAAAAAGCCCTTCACCATTTTGACGAAGCCATTTCCCTTTGTAGACAGAATCAAGTCAACTCGTACATGGATTTTGCCCTCCAGCATAAAGGCAAATGTTTGATTGAAATTGGCATGTTCAATGAAGCGGAACAGTGTTTAAAAAGTGCTCTACATATACGTATGGTGAAAAGAAATGATTCACTAATTTCTTCTACGAAAGCGGCCATTCGATTGATAGGGAAAATATTAGCTGATAAGGAAAGAAGTAACTAATGGTAGGAGAATATTCTAATCAAAATGTAATTCTTGTTCGAATGTGTCTGGAATGTTGAAAAAAGAAAGATTGTAACATAAGTGTAAATCATCATTTTTTGGAGGATTATTTAATGGACTATCTATTACTAATCACTGCTATTATTGTTTTGTTATTCAGCTTGAGAAAAATTTCGATGATTAAATACTCTAAAGAGCACTCTGTTTTAAAAGAGGCCAAACTAAATGCACTTTCGATGGTATGGGGTGTATTCGTCATTTCAGCAATAATATTTATCCCTTATCAAGTTTGGGGGTTAACGGGGGGTTCTCATGATTGGGATGGAGCTTACACTGTAGGCCTAACTGCTCTTTTAACAGTAGCTGTTAGTTTTGTTTTTTATCATAAAATTTCGTTGAAATCGAACTAACGGGTGCGTATCTAATGGGAGAGAATCTAATGAAGTTAGGGAATCCAATAGCAAGAGGAAATACAGCAATTATATATGTTTGGGAAAACAAATTTGTTAAAGTCTTTAAAGATACTTTGCCAGAAACGGAGGCCTTAAACGAAGCAAATAAACAAAGATATGCTTTTTCATGCGGACTTCCTGTACCAGAGATTATAGATGTTACTAAGATAAATGGTAAACAAGCAATCATAATGGAATATGTAAAGGGAGAGACATTAGGAGATTTATTGTTCAAAGATAAAGTTCATGCAGAATATTACATAAATCTTTCGGTCAAAAAGCAACTTGAAATACATAGAATTATTCCCAATGTAATTGAAGGAATGTTTGATAGATTATACCGTCAAATTAAGACTGTGAAAAAATTAGATGACAGACAAAAAAAAATAGAAGTTGCCAATGACAACTCTTTTATCTTCGGCTATATACGGGGAGCATATAAACATATTTCTGGACTTTAGGTTTATGGAGCACCAACTTTATTTTTTTTAAAAAAATTATAAACAATAACAGTACCTGTATAAAAAAATAAATCATGTGTAATACACTTGCAAAATAGAACAAAGGGGAAAGAGAATGAAACAGATAATTATTTGGGTGATTGGAGCAATCTTTCTGAATGGATGTGTAGCTCAAGAGAATAAAATTATTCAAGGAACAAACGAAGTCGCAACATCTGAGGTTGCTGAAAACACAGTTGCGATAGAAGTGCTTGAGAAATCGTTAGATGAGATGGAGAAGTCAAAAAGTGTTGGAGTACAATCAAGAATAAAAATTACGACAGAAGTAGACGGATTAAAAACTCATACGAATATGGAAAAAATGCTCCAAGTGGTGTCTGTGCCGGAAGAAACGTTTTACTATAGTCATAAGGTAGATCGAACGAAGACAGATGTATATTATGACGGAGAATGGATTTATTTAAAGGAAGGGGATGAATGGATAAAACTAGCAAGTTCCTATTTAGAAGAACTTGAAGGTATAAGGAATGAGGTTGATCATTTAAAATTATTTGCTTCATATGAGAAGGACATTTCATTAACGGAAGAAGAGAGCCATTACTCTCTTATACTTTCAACTGAAGAAGGATTGGAAGCATTAGAAGAATTGATTGTGGGGGAACTAGGAATAGAAGGAGTAAATGTGGAAATTGTCTCCTATCGAGCAGATGTGAAGATTGAAAAGGAAACCAATAAATTGACAAGTTTTTTGATGGAAGCTGTAATGAAGATATCCGATGGAAGTATGAGTGGCGAGGCTACGGTGAAAGGATTAAGTGATTATATATATAATGAACTTGATGCAATTGTAGTACCCGAATACATAAAAACCGAAGCTGTGGAAATGGAATTAGAATAATAGATTATATGGATAACGAACACCTCTAACGAAGGTTAGCACACCTATTTCCATGTGGGTATTTTCAAGATAAACTAACATGCAATTTGAGAATTGCACCATGAAGGATGAAAATGTGTAATTGTTTCTTTTGTGCATTATAGAGTGTTGAATTAAAGTACTTTAGAAGTGTTAACCGAAGTGGAAGGACCGAGACTCCTCGAAAATGCTAACGCATTTCCTTCGTGCGGTGAAGATTCAAGGAAGTTTATTCAATGTCCTGCGGGAGATGCGCTGGACTGGAGACCCCACAGGTAGAAGCCGAGGAGGCTCCAAGAGCGCCCCGCGGAAAGCGAGGTTCCTGCAACGAAGGTTAACACCCAAAGTTCAGCGTTGTATTTTCAGGATAGCTTCACTATACATAGGCAGAATTCTAGTCCTCCATAAACTGCCTCGCATAATACATTGACTCTTTATCCAGCTTTTCGTCATTTGTGACTTCTTCGATTTCTTCTTTTCGTTCATTTTCAACGATTTGAAAAGATCCAGAAACATTCGGCACATGGTTTTCTTGTTTTTTGTTCATAGATCGATCTCCTTTACTTTTCATGTAGTTAGTATAAGAAAAGGAGGAGGGAATATACGAATGAACAAAATAAAAAGGACTCCAAAATGGAGTCCCTCAATTATTACTTTTGAACGTTAGCAGCTTGTGGTCCACGAGCGCCTTGCTCGATTTCGAAAGTTACTGTTTGGCCTTCTTCTAAAGACTTGAAGCCTTCGCCTTGGATAGCTGAGAAGTGTACGAATACGTCGTCTCCACCTTCAACTTCGATGAAACCGAAACCTTTTTCTGCATTAAACCATTTTACTTTACCTGTAGTCATTTATATTTCCTCCTGCGTGGTTCTCCCACTTTTTATTACTATCCTTGCCCATGTATAACCTATCAAGAGAAAACCACTTAAGAGTCTTTTTTCTATCAGTTTATTCGGAACAAAAATAATTAACCTTATCATAACAGTGATTTTCCATAAAAGCAAGTTTCTTTCGTGATAATCGATGGACATTATTTGACAAATGTCGGAAAAACCTTGTCGAAACGCAACCTTTTCCGATTATTTATTTTCTTGAAAAGTGTTTTTTTTACTATTCTACAAAAGGAAGTGATCCCCAAGTATTCATGTCACCAACAAGTTCCTTTAGGAGATGAAGCCCTTTTTCAAAATCATTTACATCTGCCATCTCAACAGGAGAATGTGAATACCTGCGTGCAAAAGTAATAGCGCCAGCTAGTATTCCATCTCTTTCTAAATGAACAGCAGCCACATCTGTCGTTGCACCGGTCATCACAGCAAGCTGATAAGGGATTTCTAACCTTTTAGACGTAGCAATTATGACTTTTTTCATTTGTGGGGCCATAATATTGCCTCGAACAGAACCTCCTGCTAATGCAGGAATAACAGGACCTCGTCCAATTCCAACGGGATATCCACTTCCAAGACTATCAGGTGTATCAGCACAAGGAATCGTGTCCAACACAATCGCGTAATCAGGATTAATTTTATAGGAAGCTACTTTTGCGCCACGAAGTCCGACTTCTTCCTGCACAGCAATCACACCAACTAAGGTTCCTGTGAAATCACGATCCTGAACTGCTTCAAACAGATCTAATAAAAGTACACAACAGCTACGATTATCGATTGCTTTTCCACAAATTAAGTCTTTATTGGTAAAATGTTCAATTTCACTTATGTACGAAATTGGATCACCTATTTCAATTCCCATTTCACGAACTTGCTCGCTTGAAGTTGCACCCACATCAACATATAATTCATAGATGCTAGGAATTCGTTTTCTCTCCTCAGGTGTTTGCAAATGACCAGCTTTCACACCAATGACACCAAAGTGGCCATTTACGTTTACTTTCCTACCGATTAAAAGGCTTTCTATCATTCCACCTGTTCGTTCGATACGAATAAATCCACGATTATCAATATCACGAACGACACAACCGATTTCATCTGAATGAGCAGATACCATCAAGGTCGGTCCAGACTTTTTTCCTTCTAAATATGCATATAAATTACCCATATGATCAACTTCCACTCTATCTGCAAGGGGAGTAAACCACTCTTTAAGCTGCTTTACTACACTCATTTCTTGGCCTGGTGTTCCTTGTATCGATGCTAATGTTTTTAATTTTTCAATAAAAGCTTGTTTCATCTTCAAATCCTCCGAATTTATTTAATTTTAAAAATATTTCGTGTGTAGAACTATTTTTTCATAAATTGAAAAGATCTGCAATGGTTTTGTTACTTGCTCCATATGATATAAGAGGATAGAAAACGAAGGAGAGATAATAATGTTGTGGTCAAAATCGATGATGAAGCAAACGTGGTCAGATTTACTGTTTATTCATTATGAGATTTCAACTGAACTTCTACAAAAAATGATCCCGTCTTGTTTTACGGTCGATTGTTACCGCGGGAAAGCATACATCGGAGTCGTTCCATTTAAAATGGAGAACATATACCCGTTTGGAATTCCTATAAAGCTTGTTCCTAATTTTTTAGAGCTTAATGTTCGGACATATGTGACGTATAAAGGGGAGAAGGGGGTTTATTTTTTTAGCTTAGACGCGAATAGTCCGTTATCCGTATTTGGTGGGAGGAACCTGTTTCATTTGAATTATGTACATGCTCAAATGATTTGTAGCACGAATGAGAGTGGTGAGATTTATTATAAAAGCAGGCGGACACATAAAGGTGAGGCACCTGCTGAATTTGAAGCCAATTATGAACCGAAGGGTGATGTGTTCCTATCAAAACTGGGTTCAATTGATGAATTTCTAACAGAGCGTTACGTATTATTTACCACAAACAAGCGAAATGAGATATTAAGGGGAAGGATTGAGCATGAACGTTGGCAGCTTCAACATGCAACTTGTAAGATCCTACACAATTCAATGATTTCTTCTCAAGGCATTGATCATAAAGAACAATCACCACTTCTTCATTTTTCTAAAAAGCTTCATGGCGTAAAAATTTTTCCATTGGAACGTTTATGAAAAGGTTTTTTTAAATGGAAACCGAATATATATGGTATGAAAATTGGAAAATAGTGGTGGTGTGATTTTGGAAAAAGTAATGGAGATAGGAACTAAGAAGCTTTATGTGGAAACGGCTGGAAATCCGGATGCGCCAGCTCTTTTGTATCTTCATGGTGGTCCAGGAATTGGTTGCTATGATTTTATGCTCATGCAAAAAGAAAGACTAAGTAAGGAACTATATCTAGTTTCATTTGATCAAAGAGGTGTCCTGCGATCTGAACCGTTAACTGAGGATGAGTCCCTCTGTCTAGAAGATTTAGTAGAGGATTGCGAAAGCGTGCGAAAAAAATTAGGTATTGAAAAGTGGTCTGTCCTTAGTCACTCTTTTGGAGGACTAATCAGCTTACTGTACTCAGCGAAATATCCTGAAGTTATTGAAACCTCCATATTCGAATGTCCGACATTTGATTTAGGGTTGTCAGCTCGGTCGCTCATTCGTGGTGCAGGAAAAGAGTTTGAAAAAATGGGTGACAAGCTTCAGGCGAAAGCATGTGTTGAAACGGCTGACGGTAATTATACCCCACAGGAACTTGCGAATCTTTGCTTTAACGAAGTTTTAAGTAAATTAGGAAAGAAACGAGAAAATCTATATACATATGGGGATGACAAGTTATTCTTTGACAGGATCATAGCTGATGCACCGTTTCCAAACGAGTATTGGGGAAAACAAGGTCGCTTTCAAGAGAAATTGTTTGCCGATGGAACAATTTTTACTTCTTACTTATCTTTACTCTCTTCCATTCGTTCTCCTTCTCTTTTACTGAAGGGAGAGCATGAATATGTAACGTGTGATAAGCATCTCGAAGCATTCGAAACCGAAGTAGAAAATGGAAAGATCGTTTTCTTCCATGCTAGTGGACATATGCCACGCTTTGAAGAACCTGACCTTTATGCAAAACAAGTGATTGAGTTTGTAACAAGCAAAGGAATGAAGAGCTTTGAAGAAGAGAAAAAGCTCCTCTTATAATCAAAAACGAGCGTCTGCAACCCATGCATTCGCTCGTTTTCTATGAATCTTTTTCATGAATCACGTAGTATTGTCCACTTTTAACATGAAATTGAATTTCATACTGCTCTCCAATTTCGAATTGAGCACAAAATTGCTCAACTTCCTTTTGTGAATTCTTTTCATAGAAGTAAGATCTTTGAGAATAATCATCGTTCAACTCACAACGAAATCCATTGTTTGTTTCTGTTACTTGTTTACTGTCAACAGTGATTTCTCTTATACCCGCATCAGATGAAACGTAACGATTCATGACCATTGTTGAGACAATAATGGCTAAGCCTATCAAGACATTTAATGCTGCTTTTTTTCTTTCATGAGAACGTACGATAAATCATAAAAACCCGAAACCTAATAGTCCAATTCCTAATGCATATAAAAACAGTGAAATAGGATAAAGCATGGTTACCTCCTAATTTTTGTTCTACCTCAACCTATTCTGTAAGGAAATGGTAAATCTCTTCTTTTTAAGAAAAAAGAAAGGATTTTACTAGAGTTGTACAGAAAAGATTAATAAAAGAGATTTTTTATGAAGAGAGAGGGAGGAATAGGTCGTTGGAAACATATATACTAGCACTTGATCAAGGAACAACGAGTACACGAGCTATTTTATTTAACAGAAAAGGTGAAATGGTACATAGTGCTCAAAAAGAGTTTACGCAACATTTTCCAAAACCCGGATGGGTTGAACATAATGCCAATGAAATATGGGGTTCGGTCTTATCAGTCATCGCCTCTTGTTTATCAGAATCTGGTATTAAGTCAAATCAAATTGCAGGGATAGGCATTACCAATCAGCGTGAAACAACGGTTGTTTGGGATAAAGACTCAGGCGAACCTGTTTATCACGCAATTGTTTGGCAATCTCGACAAACGATGGACATTTGTGAAGAGTTGAAAAAGGAGGGTCACAATGATGAATTTAGAAGAAAAACGGGTCTACTTATTGATCCATATTTTTCGGGAACGAAAATTAAATGGATTCTAGAACATGTTACAGGAGCGCGTGAAAAAGCAGAGCAAGGTAAACTGCTGTTTGGGACGATTGATACATGGTTAATTTGGAAATTGTCTGGAGGAAAAGCGCATGTAACCGATTATTCCAATGCGTCTAGAACACTCCTTTACAATATTCACGATTTAGCTTGGGATGAGGAATTATTATCGATTCTTTCCGTTCCGAAATCAATGTTACCAGAAGTAAAATCGTCTTCTGAAGTATACGCCCATACGGATGAAAGCCATTTCTTCGGACAATCGATTCCGATTGGAGGAGCAGCGGGTGATCAGCAAGCAGCCCTGTTTGGCCAAGCTTGTTTTGAAAAGGGAATGGCAAAGAACACCTATGGTACTGGCTGCTTTATGTTAATGAACACGGGCGATAAGGCGGTGTCATCTGAACACGGACTTCTTACGACAATTGCATGGGGGTTAAATGGAAAAGTGACGTACGCACTTGAAGGTAGTATTTTTGTCGCTGGTTCTGCTGTTCAATGGTTGCGCGATGGACTTAGAATGTTTTCGAATGCGGCTGAAAGTGAAGCATATGCAACACGCGTCGAATCTTCAGATGGTGTTTATGTCGTTCCTGCGTTCGTTGGATTAGGCACTCCATATTGGGACAGTGATGTGAGAGGTGCTGTATTTGGTTTAACACGAGGGACGAAAAAGGAGCACTTTGTTCGAGCAACCCTCGAATCACTTGCGTATCAGACAAAAGACGTACTGACAGCGATGGAGGCAGACTCGGGTATTTCATTAAAAGCATTACGTGTCGATGGGGGCGCTGTGAAAAATAATTTCCTGATGAAGTTCCAAAGCGACATGCTTGGTGTTTCTGTCGAGCGCCCTGTAGTGAACGAAACGACAGCACTAGGGGCAGCCTATTTAGCTGGCTTAGCTGTAGGATATTGGAAGGATCAAAAAGACATTGCAACGCAGTGGAATGTCGATGAAACCTTTGGGTCTTCCATGGATTCTCACACAAGAGATGGGCTTTATGATGGCTGGAAGAAGGCAGTCCAAGCTGCAATGGTGTTTAAATAAGTCTCGTTTTTTTAGGAGGTACCTACGTGAAATACAAAGTGTCCAAAAATATTGGCTTTCAAGTTGAAGATGTTGAAAAAGCAAAAACCTTTTATGAAAATGTATTGGGCTTTAAGCAGCCAGTACAAAGCTTTGTAAATGAAGTCGAATTTATAACAGATTCTAACTCCATTTTTTTAATAGAAGGCGATAGAAACCTAGGTCCTGTCATGGAATTAGAGGTAGAAGATCTCGAAATGGCTAAACTAGATTTACTAGAAAATGGGTTTGAAATCGTTCGCTGGGAAGGTAAAGGAAAGGATTGTTATGTAAAGGACACATTTGGTGTGATTTTTAATGTGTGGGAAACGAAACAATAGTCTAGGAGACCAGGTAGTTGTTTGGGAAAAGGACCTTATGAACTAGGTCCTTTCCATTTGTATAGGTGAATCTACTTCAACGTATCTAGTTTGGTGGCTATCTCCTTTAAAATCCTATTTTTTTCTTCTTGTAACTTTAGAATTTTAAAAAGAAACCATATGATAAATACGACTGGTGCCATATAGAAAAAAAGACTGATGATCGGTAAGACAGCAAACATAAGATCTCCATCCATGGTCATTCCTCATTTTCATTGGGTAATTATACCATAGGATTTAAAACTTAAAATAGAATGATGAAGCTATTTAAGTCATAAATAGAAAAATGGGTGTTGATAGGAGGAAGAAGATGAAAATAGTAGGGAAAATACCTAAACCAGATGAGGGGTTACATGAAGAATTAGTTAAAAATCATTGGACGCCAATGGCTGAACCAACGAATGTATTGACTGCGACTTTGCTATCCATCCCCTTCATGGTGCTAAATGGGCTTATTTCATTAGGGGCAATTTATGTATTTTCAACCATATCATTAGAGGAATATGGACTGACTTCTGATTCCTTTATCCTGACAATTAATATAGGAATGATATTCTTACTATATCTACTGGTTATTGTTCATGAGTTCCTGCATTTCATTTTTATCCCAGGGTTTTTGAAATCCAGCAAAACGAAGCTTGGACTGACTTGGTTTGGGGGATTTGTGATAACAGAAGAAAAACTATCAAAATCACGTTACATTCTAATTACGGTTGCACCATATTTTATTCTTTCCATTCTACTACCACTTGTTCTTGGTTTTCTAGGCCTGTTAACGCCAACCTTAAAAGTGTTAATCCTGCTTAATGCGTTAGCATCTTCAGTCGATATGTTAAATCTTGTTCTTATTTCAAAGCAAGTGCCAAGTATCGGAAGAATTATTAGCAATGGACCAAGAAGCTATTGGAAAAGTGATGAAGTTTGATTTAAAGTTTTTAGGAGGTAATATGAAAAGAGTTGTAAAAATATCAGTCTTTATCCTTCTAGCAATAGTGCTTATCTATTATGGAAATACATATATGACATACTATAAAATGAAAAACGAGTTTAAAGAGCCTTATGTATTGGTAGAAAAAATGATTGAAGAAGCGATAAATAATGAAGAAGAAAGTTCATATTCGATTAGTGAACAAGAGTGGACGGAGCTTTCAGAGACTTCTGTTTATAAACGAATACGGAGACCTTTAGACTGGTCGGCATTTAAAGGATTTGTTCAAGCATGTCAGCCTCCAACCTATTCATTATCCTATCCAAATGGTAACGCTACGTCTAAAGTAATGGAGAACTATTATAAAGAAAATCATCGTACAACTAGTGTAACTTGTTTTGAATACAATGAAGAAAATGGCGATCAGATTGGTGTATCACAAATTAACTTACTGATGGGAAAAATAAAAGGTAGCTGGAAAGTAGTGGGGGTCACGCAAGAATAACTTTTTTATAAAAGAAAGAATCTCTACTATTGAGTCATATACTATTATCTGTTCCTGAAATCTAATGTAGTTATTTATCTAACACACATTTCATTATTAATAGCCAAATGAAAGCTTAGAGGTTCAATCTCTAGGCTTTTTTACGTGGTTGATGATGATTTTGAAATCAATTAAGTGTAATAGATTACGCCTATTTTTTCATTTATATCCTTTTACTAAACGTTTTGTCCATACGTAACTCTACCAACTGAATACGATATAGTAAATCTTGCTTTAGATTTGGAAAATGAACAAATATAGAGAAATGGAAGCAGTTGTTTCAAGTTTTTAAAAACTGTGAGGTGATGAAGTATGAAAATAACGAAAAAAAAGGTAAGTAAAATGATTGATTCAATCGTTGTAACGTCAAATGAAGGTGAAGATGTTTCAGTTGTAAATAAGTCGAACCTGAAATTTATCGGAAAAGGTGTACATGGAGCTGTTTTTGAACTGAGTGACAATGTTGTTGTAAAAATTTTTGGTGATGAAGATGTTTGTGCCAGGGAACATTACGCCCTTTCACTCGGGCAAGGAACAAATCTCCTTCCAAAGGTGTATTGTCATGGACCAAAATTCATTGCAATGGAAAAGATAGAAGGAATTGATTTACGCGAATACTTTCAGTCACAACCACTTACAAAAGAAATGTCAGCTAAATTAATTCAATTACTTGTTACATTTAAAGAAATTGGCTATCAAAGAATCGATCATCATAAAAGGCATATTTTTATTCAATATGACGGCTCATTACGAGTTCTAGATGTAGGTACAACCGTATGGAGAAACCGAGTTTACCCATACCCTCGAAAGCTATTAAATAGCTTAGGTAAACAATATAAAAATCTATTTTTACAGCATGTTAAGGAGATGAACCCAGACCTCTATGAAGAATGGAGAACCTATATCGAAATGGAACAACATGCAGCTCTCTTGCATGAAAAATATTTCTCGAAAGATAATGTCGACGTAAAGAAAGTTCGGAAAGACAGTAAAATTTTATCCACAAAATCGAATGAATGGGCAGAAAAAATAGAAGATCTTATATACAAAGTTCATAAAGAACAATGGGTTAAAAAGATGGTAGCAAAAGATATTAAACCAAAATTGGTTAAGAAGGCTGTCAAAGAAATTGAGGCTGAATATGAGAATGATAAGAACTTAGAGGAAGCTATCGAGGAACCAAGTAAAGGTACTAACATATTAAAAAAAGCAATTGAAAAGTGTATAGAAAAGAAAGAAAAAAAGAAAAAGAAAAAAAGACAGAAGAAAAAAGAAAATGAAACCTGGATTCAGGAATAAGTTTTGTTCAGAAGGAGGGAGCGAATGAAAATTCTAGTCATTTGGCGCCTATTAACAGTGGGAGGAGTCAATGCAGGTTGGAGAAATCGAGCAGTTTACTTTAAAAAGTATGGAATAGAGACAGAGTTTATGTATGTAAAAGATTTAGGTGGCATGCATATTATGGAAGATGTAGCACCCGTGTATTTAACCAAAAATGAAGATAAAATCGTACAAATTATAAAAGAAAATAAATATGACGTCATCATAATATGTGATACAAAAAAAGGATATGAATGGCTTGAGAAAGCTAATTACAACGGCCCATTGATAATTGAAGCTCGTACTCCTGAAATCCTAAAGTTAACTCGACATTTACCAAACTTTGACAGAGCGTTACCTGATCGAATTGTTGTCCCGTCTTATCATCAAAAGCGCCTAGCTTCCATCTTAATAGATTCCAATGCAAATTACGAAGTCATATATAATGGAATTGATACTGACTTTTTTCACCCGCTCAAGAAAGAAGATTTACATGTAACCGTGGAACCAAGAATTCCTACTAACAAAAAAATACTTGCCTATATTGGAAGATTAGATGGTCGGAAAAATTGGAAGCTATTCTTAAAGGTAGTGAAATTGATAGAAAAGGAAAGAGATGATATTGAGTTTTGGATTATTGGGGGAGCAAAGAGTGTAGGTAGAGATGAGTTTGAATATGAAAGGAAAAGACAAGGGTTAACTGAAATTGTAAAATGGTTCCCTGTCGTACCTTATCAAGAAATGCCACAAGTTTATGGGAAGGTTAGAGAATCAGGTGGTTGTACGTTAGCCACTACAAAGGGAGAATCCTTTGGTAATACGTTTATAGAGGCTATGGCGTGTGGTGTTCCGGTTGTTGCTCCGAGTATTTCTTCTATTCCAGAAATTGTAGTTGATGGTGGAACTGGCGCGATGTATAAAGAGGAGAATCCTAGGGACGCAGTTAGAAAAATCTATGAAATCGTGGATAATGCTGAATCTTATGAAGAAATGTCAAAAGCAGCAAGAGACATTGTAGTAAAAAAATTCTCTCTACCCATTTGTGCAGAACAATACGTCAAATTACTTCAAAGCTTAGCTGGAGTGGCACAAGATGAAACCTGTTAAGTATATTCGAGTGTTTGAGGGGAAATCAAATAACGCCCACTTAATTGAATTTGATAATGGAAAACAATATATCGTAAAATTTTTAAAAGAAAATCAAAAAAGGGTTTTAATCAATGAGTGGATTGGATATTGTATCGCTCGCTATATGCAACTGCCAGTCCCACCTAGTCGAATCGTTGAAATACCACATTCCTTTTTAAAAGAAATGAACCATACAGACAACATCATATATACTCCACAGCAATTTGCCTCTCTCTATATACCAGACTGCAAAAATGGTCACGAGCTAACAAATCCCAATGTGGTAAATACAGAAAACCTAGCAGGAATTATTCTTTTGGACTACTGGTTACACAATACGGATCGAACAAGGAAAAATATTCTGTACAAAGAAATTGCACCTAACGAGCAACAGTTATTTATCATTGATCAAGCAGATTTGTTTGGTTCATCCAATTGGACGACCCAAGACTTATTAACCCTCTCCCAACGGTTACTAAAAAGTTATACACACGAATTACTCTCAGGCTTTATTGAAGAAGAAGAGCAATTCTATCGAAATATACAGGTTATTAAAGCGATTCCATCACTTCTGTTGAAAGAAATACTAGACTTTGCACCGGTAGAATGGGGTTTGACTGCGGAAGAAAAAGAAAACTTACTACACATACTCGAGTTCCGCAGGGAATCTGTTTTAACTGGAAACATCAAGAAATTTATAAGAGAGAAGTATTTACCTTTCAAAAATAACAAGGAATAAACGGACATCACCAATATTTTTGGTGGTGCTTTTTCAATGGAGATTTAAATAAATATGTAATGTAGAAAAAGAGATATGATAAACGTCAATAGCTAGATATGTTGTCCTAGGTTAAAACAGAATCAAGTATTTCAAAATTTTTAAACTTATGGTAGCATTGATTGAGTGAAAATTTAAAAAAATAAAAAATCTTAGGGGGAGTCATGAGAAAACGTAGCATTCTTTTTTTTATTATGGTCGTAACAATGGTTTTAGGAGGCTGTGGAACCAGTCTGACAAAAGATGAGGTAGTAAATAAAGCGCTTGAAATGGACATTAACAGCTTTAACATGGATGCAAATATAGAAATGGAAATAGAAGCGAATGGGCAGAGTATGGACCAATCACTTAATATGGAAATGACATTTGTTGATGATCCATTTGTTGCACATATATTAATGTCTACTTTTACTGGCAATATTGAGATGTACATAGATAAAGAAACCACTTACTTAGCCAACATAGATCCAGAGGTATGGGTCAAAACTCCGACAAAAGATGTTCCCGAGTTTGCTGAAATGGCAGATGTTGAGTCTTTAAAGAAGGAAGTAGAACGATTAAAGGAATTTTCTGACCTTTTTACCATGGAAAAAAACGAAAATAATGAATATGTTTTATCTGTGAATTTTACAGAAGAATCAAGTGAAGAAGAAAACGAATTAGTGAGACATATTTTATTAGATTCACTTGAAGATTTGGTCGTTGATGATATTAAAGTAAATTCATTCACGTACAAGTTAACATTTGATGAGAATTTTCTTTTGCAACATGATATTGTCGAAGCAGATTTAGAAATTGTTTCTGAAGGTGAAACTGTTAAAATCATATTAATGGTTGATGCAAAATACAGTGACATTAACGCAATTAAAGATTACCAGATTCCTAATGAAATCATCGATAACGCGATTGACGCTACTGAAGAATAATCGTACATATAAAAAAGCTCCATTTCACCGTAAATGAAATGGAGCTTCTTTTTTTATTATTGAAAATAAGATCAGTGCAATTTTATCTAATATTTGCTTTCTGTAATCTCGCATCAAAAACGATATTTCCAAAAGGGATAAACGCGACTATAACAGCGCTCGCCGCCCAAATCAAAGACCAGCGTACCTTGAAAGTCGTATATGCGATGATAAACAGATAAAGGATAAATAAAAATCCGTGAATCGAACCTACATATGTCACGGCTTGAGGAAGTCCTGCCCAATATTTAAGTGGCATCGCAATGAAAAGTAGAATAAGCAGTGACGCTCCTTCAATAAATCCCATCACTCGAAAACGCCCAACAGGTGATTGCAACATTGTAAATCTCCCCATTTCTAACCATTAGAATACCATTATTATAGACAAAATTTGAACAAAACACTATGACTATGTTGTTTTGTTCAATGATTGTTCATAAATTCAAAGAAATTACTTGATTTTTCCAGTATTGTTTGTAAAATAGTACATAATACATTACCTCAATATTCTAGGTAGGTGGTAAACCATGTTTGATCGAGAACTCGTGAAAGGCAGTACATCTTTAATTGTCCTTCAAATCCTTCAGGAAAAAGATATGTACGGCTACGAATTAGTAAAAGAAATGGAAAAGCGTAGCGGTAATACACTGCAAGTAAAAGAGGGGACACTCTACCCGGCTCTCCATAAACTTGAACAAAAATCCTATGTTGAAGCGTATTGGCAGGAGCAAGAAAAAGGGCCAGCTCGCAAATATTATCGCATTACAAAAGATGGTCGAGACATTCTTGCGCAAAAAACAAAGGAATGGTCAAAGTTCGTTCAGATGATGAACGGAATCATTGGGAGAGATGGCTATGATTCAATCTAAAAGAGAATTCCTCAATCAATTAGAACGAGAACTTCCCGTTCAAATTGACAAGGAGTCGATTCTTTATGACTATTCTCAGCATTTTGAAGAAGAATTAGCTAGAGGTAGAAGTGAACGAGATATCATCGCTTCACTAGGTAATCCAACCGAGATTGCCAACCAATATCGGACAATGACCGTTATACCGAAAAGGTTTACGAGAAGATTTTTCATCTTGTCAAATTGCTTCTTTTTTCTATTGGGCATTCTCCTTACGATTGGCTATAACGTTTACGGAGGTCCAATGTTCTCCACGCTTTGGTCACTGTTTACAAGTGTCCCGTTTTTGATTGTTTTTTGTTACAGCTGTTTTTGGGTGTTCATCGGCTATGAAATTGGAAAAGAGTATGGACTTAGTGGAAAAAGGGTATTTTCAACAACGGTTTTAATTGGCCTGTTGCCTAATCTGATACTGATGTTTATGACTTTGTTTGAAGTGGTTTCAATCGATTGGTTCAACCCGTTATTAACACCATCTTTTATTTCAATCTGTGTAGTCATGACATGTTTACTTTATCCATTGAGTAAGTTTGGGTTCCAATTTGGGGTTAAACAGTCTATTTAACCCCCTTTTTTAAAGACGTATACATAGAATATCTATATAGGGGTTGAGTGTTATGGTAAACACGAATGTAAATCGACATTTATTTTTCGCTTGTATTGGTTTAGGACTACTCTTTCATTTCTTCTTTTATGAAAAAGAAATCGGGGTTTCAATACCAATCTATATTGGCTTTTTATACACTGTTTACTTTTGGCAAATAAGAGGTAATATGCAGCAATCACGATTTGAGTGGTTTCTCTTTGTATCGATCATCTTATTGTCTTTCACATTTACTCTAATTTCACAAGGCTTTCTTCTTTTTTTAAACGCATTGGTCTTGTGTGGGCTCATTTTTCTTCATACCATTCATCATTTTAGGCAGGATCATCATGTACTATTGATCTTTGGGAAAATGCTCGTAGAAACGTGTAGCCATTTCGTTCAGATTTTTATTGGTGGCTTAAAGAAAATGACAGCAACGATGGATGAGCAAACCGTGAGTGTCACAAAGAAAATTCTTTTAGGCATGTTCATATCGCTACCTTTTCTTTTCATTGTTATCAATTTACTCGCTTCAGCAGATGAAACGTTTATGACCTTTCTAAATACGATCCCTAATTGGTTGGTAAGCCTTCAATTTGGTGAAGTGGTTGGTAGAATCCTACTCGTTCTATTCGTTTCTTTTAGCACGTTTGCCTATTTCTTATCGATCCGAAAAGGTGAGAAGGTCATGCAGGGTATCAATCGACCAAAGTATGATGGTTCTTATTCAATAGACTCGATTATTCTCGTAACTGTACTTGTCATGTTGAACATCGTCTATTCACTTTATATGATTGTACAATTCAGTTATTTTTTTGAAGGGGATCCTTCTAAAACTGCCTTCAATTTAACGTACGCTGAATATGCTCGCAAAGGGTTTACAGAACTTACATTTGTGACAATGATCAATCTTGGTCTTGTCGTTGGGACCATTATTTTTCATCAAAAAGGAAGTAAGTTCATGAACGTACTCATTAATATCTCACTAACGCTTCTCGTTTCCTTTACGTCTATTATGCTCTTTTCGGCATTTCAACGGTTGTTTTTATACGAACAGGCATATGGTTTTACGTATGCGCGAATTTTTGCTCATGCATTTATGATTGTATTAGGATTTTTATTTGTAATTTCCTATTTAAAAATATGGTTCGAAAAAATAAAGCTCATACGCTCGTCATTTGTTGTAATCGTCATCTGTCTTACCGGTTTAAATTATATGAATGTAACAAGCTTTATTGTTGAAAAAAACATCGAGCGTTATCACGAAACAGGTAAGCTTGATACGGCCTATTTATACGCGCTTTCATTTGAAGCAATCCCACCCCTTATTGAGTTATATGAACAAGAACAGATATATCATATTGGCGTCTTTCTCAAGGATAAAAAAAGGGAATTATCTTATAAGCAAGGAGATTGGCAAGGTTTTAATTTTGCAACATACCGTGCTAAGCAGCTACTGGAGGATTGGGAGAAATAGTTACGAAGGACGGAGGCGCCATGAATCGATAAAATGTCGTTAACGGACAATATCTTTGTTATAACGGACGATATCAAAAATTAACCAAAAATTACTTGGTTATTCGATAAAGAAAAGGGCATTTCTAAGAGAAATCAACTGTAAAAGGGGTATGTTACTATGACGTTTGAGAGTAGAAATGACATTTTACAATCGATGATTGAATCTCTTCACCCTCTTCTCGATCAGTATGACCTTGATGATATTGGAATCTACGAAGAAGAAGGTGAAGGGGATGAATATTACATGGGATACACATTTCGTAAAAATGGAAAAGTGTTCATGATTAATATGCCTTATGTGAAAAATCGACATGGTGAGTTAGCACCAAAACAACAAGAATGGACGATTCAAGAAAAAGAAGGCGAAGCAAAGGGATTTCAGTCACTTGATGAAGCCTTCCATACGGTGACGGAAGAATGGTTACATTAAGGATAAGAGAGAAGATAGTGTGTGGTCGGATGACTACACACTTTTTTTTCATTACGGAGATTTCGATAAAAATGTAAAATAACCTTTATTCTTTAGGGAATATTACAAGTAATTGATTACGAGGAGGGTGATTATGCAAGCTATCTTCCCAGTTGTTTTTTTACTCTTAGCTTTAAAATTTGGGAAATGGAAAAGGTTTTCCGAGTACTATCCAACTCTATTATTTATGATTATGGGGAATCTTTTGTATAGTTTTATGTTTAAAGAGTATCCATTGTGGCGGTTTGAACATACCTTTGAAAAAGAAATCATGCCAACAAGAATGACCATTGATCTATTAAAGACGTTTACTTCCTTTCCGTTACTAACGTTTATATTTCTATCGCACTTTCCAGAAGGGAAAAGTTTTAAAAAGCAAGGTGTCTATATCATTTTTTGGACTTTTATCTTTGTCATGATTGAGTTTTTTGCTAAATTATTAGGCATGATTAGTTATCATAATGGCTGGAATATGTGGTGGTCAATTGTTTTTGATTTTTCAATGTTTGTCATATTATCGATTCATTTCAAACGTCCGCTAGTAGCTTGGGTTCTTTCAAGTTTTTTTGTGGCTGCATTATGGTTTGCTTTTGATATTCATTTCGGTTTGTTAAAATAGCAGCCGAAAAAAACAACAGATTTACTTCTGTTGTTCCAATTTGTGAAAATATTTTATGATTTTCCAACACATCACCCCTAGCAACCAATAAATTGGGAAAGAATAGATGTTTTTCCAGGACATTTCTTGATAAATTCCAAATCTCTCCATCGCTGTTTCAGCGATAAATGCTAAAAAGAGGGATAAGAAAAGAGAAGCGATCATAAATAATTTACCGTCTTTCCCCCATCGTTGATAGACTAACATAAATGGAATGATGACAACGCCAACATCATAAGGATATAGTTGTGGAAACAAGTAAGGCGTTAATCTGATGGGATATGCCCATACAAGTGCATTGCTTCCAATGGAATCTAATATGATGGCAGAAACGCCATAAAATAAACCAAAAGAAGTAATTTCGGTTAGTCTTCTTTTATCAACTAAATACCACCATACAAGAGGTGGTAAAATGGTTAACACTACGAGAAACCACCACTTTAGCGTTAAGAAGTTATGTGTGTGCCAATAAGCTTGAAGCACATCATAAAACTTTTTTTCTGCTTCTAAAACCTCTTCAAATGAAGGAGCTACATTGGATAAGTTTCCTATGAAGTTAATAAGATCAGGTAAAATCAAAGGTAGCACCTCACTTTTTAATTCACTTCTTTAGTAGCGTGTGTAAAAGGTCATTATTTTATACAAAAGTTTCCAAGTGTGAAGTGTGAAAACTCCAATGAAAATAAAGGGAATCTTGATACTTGTATTGAAATGAAAGTTAGAATGTATATAACGTTTTCATACTTATATTTGAAAGTCATTTGTAGTATAAGGAGAAAAAGCAGAAGATGAGCAAAAATGATCAAAAGAAAGAATCGATTACAGAAAAAGAGGCGCTAGATGGCTGTATCGGATGCTCTGCTTTCGGTTGTCTACCGTTTGTATTAGCGTCAGTAGGACTCGCATTATTCATTTTTAGTTAAGCAAAAAACCGCTGATTGTGCGGGTTTCGTTTTGGAGTGAAAAATGCTATTTTAAAATGTAAATATTCTTCTTAATGAATTCTATGAAGGTTTGTTTTTTGATTTCGATCATTGGGTTAGTCGCTTCGCTTCAGTATTATCAACATTAGGTTATCGATTCATTCAAAAACGAATTTCAAAAAAAATGCATAAAAAGGAGTATAACGAATGAAAAATCCAGTAATGAACCGAGTTGGTGCGATTTTTATCCACGTAACGGACATGAATCGAGCAATTCATTTTTATTCAAACCTGTTTGGTTTACCTATTCATGAAACCGCTCATGAAGGAACGATCTATGATCTCCCTGTTAGTGGTGGGTCGCAGATTATATTAGATAGCAATAAAAGCCATCTGCCTAACGAAGGAGAGAAAGCAAGATTGTTCTTCGATACAAACAATCTACAACAATCTTATCATCATGTGCGAGATCTTGGTGCAGAGATTTACTCAGAGATTGAAGAACATGGAGATATCTCCTTTTTCACATTTAGAGATACAGAAGGAAATCTTATGATGATTTGCGAGGATAAACGGAGGCAGTAAAAAATTCTTATGGTAAATAAAATGATGGATGGGAAGTGTTTTATAACGCTTCCTGTTGTTTTTCTAATACTGGTTTTAAATGTGATTGATTGACAATCTTTTGTATTAAAGCTTGAAGAAAGCTCTCTGTAAACAATGGTGAAACATCTTCAAATCGATTTTTCTCTCTATTAAATACACACAATCCCTCACATAACCACTTCTCATGCTTCTTTTCAATTGAAATAAGAAAACGTCTATACATGGTAGGCTCATCCGGACAATGGAATTCAAATTGCATACATTTCTGATTTGTTTCAGATACTTGTAGTACATGTGAAATATTCACTTTTTTCACCACCTTACTTTTCATTATGGACAAAAAAGTAAAACGTTAATCAAGCACATTTGACGAAGCAATTCCGTTGTCAGTTCATTTGTTTTGGTGTACTCTTTTATTGAATTTTTTCTTGCGTATTCTTTTAAAAAGAGAAAATGTTTTTTCTTTGCTTGACTGAAAGTTCCTATACGTACTTAATTAAAAGCATGTCAATGCCAGGATACGGAGCAGATTTTTGCTTTCCTTTCTCTTGTCAGTCTTGTTTACATTCATACACATCACAAAGGGGGGGATTTTTATGGCTTGGATATTCCTAGTTATTGCAGGAATATTAGAGGTTGTTTGGGCTATTGGACTAAAGTATACTGAGGGTTTTTCGAAGGTAGTGCCAAGTATCGTTACGGTTATCGGTATGATTGCAAGCTTTTATTTTCTATCATTAGCATTAAAAACATTACCACTTGGAACGGCATATGCCATTTGGACAGGAATTGGAGCGTTAGGAACGGTGCTTTTAGGAATGGTTATCTTTGGTGAACCTCGCGATCTCATTCGCTTTTTATTTCTTAGTTTCATCATTATTGGCATTATTGGACTGAAATTCACAACGAATTAACCACGTATGCAAATCCTCCATTGACTATGTAGATAAATGTCAAAAAAAGTCGAACGATTTTTGATAAAATTGTGTGAATTTTCCTAAATGTTGTTGGAAATATAGTACAATAGTACTTATGTGTGTCTGGAAAAACAGTTTCCTTGATTGAATGAGCGGATTAAAGGAGTAGAGATGAGAAATGAAGGTAAGAGCTTCAGTAGCATATCCTATAATGGTCTTTATTATTGGGTGTTTTTCTTTTAGTATGTTAATCCTTGTGGAAAATAGCACATATTCATTTGCAGTTGGACTCATAACAATACTCTTAGTTAGTGTGATTGCAGGTCAACGTTATGATGATCGAAGACGTGAAGTCTCAAAATTAAAGAAAGAAAAAGAGCGAAGTAGCCAACTAGATTCTCAACAACAAGAAGATTCGGTGGATGTTGTTTTTCTTGTTGATGTTATAGATGAAGAGTTTACTATTACAACTGTAAATAATAGTTTCTTAAGTTTAACTGGAATTCCAAAGCATAAAGCGATTGGGATGAAATTAAATGAGCTTTTCGATGAATCAATGCTAGCGCATTATAAAAAAGTTTTTGAGACTAATAGCTCAGTAGAGTTTGACGATGAAATCATGTTTCCACTTGGAAAAAAGCGTATAGATGCATCGATCAACCCGGTCCGGCAACAAGTGGGAGACACTCTTTCAATTGTAACGGTATTGAAAATCAAATCAGCAAGACTTGAGACAGAGGAATTGTTAAAAGAAACAGAAAATCATTATCAATTTATTGCAGATAATGCAACTGATATTATTTTAAAGATGTCAGCGGATTCAACATTTTTATATGTTTCACCAATTATTGAAAAAATATTAGGAATTAAGCCGAAGGATATACTATATGTGAAAAATTCCTATGACATCATTCATCCTGATGATCATGAGCATTGCTATTTTTATCATCAAAAAATGTTAAACTCTGACGAAATTGTGACCTTTAAATTTAGGGCGTTAAATTTAAAAAATCAACTGGTTTGGTTAGAATCGACTGGAAAACGTATTATGACAAATGACGAACAAATTGAACTCATTTGCATTACTAGAGACATTACAGAGCGTCAACAACTTGAAGAACAATTAGAGTTTTTATCCTATAATGATGAATTAACAGGTGTAGGTAATCGGAGAAAATTTGAACAAACCTACAAACACACTCTTCAATCCATTGGTGAGTCTAATCGTGTAATCTCTGTTCTAATGGTAGATGTCGATTTCTTTAAGGAATATAATGATACATTTGGCCATCTTCAAGGAGATGAATGTTTAAAGCAAATCGCATGGAAATTAGAGCAAATAGCAGAGCATGTAGGTACAGAAGTGTTTCGTTATGGTGGAGAAGAATTCATTCTCATATACCCACACGCAAAAGATATGAAACCTACTATTTTCGGAAATCGAATCGTAAAAGAAATAGAAAACCTTGAAATCACCCATTCATCTTCACCAATCTCACCTTTTGTCACCATTAGCCTAGGCAGCGTCACAATTTTAGAACCTACTGTGAAAGTAAACACAGCTATTGACTATGCTGATAAGGCATTATACAAAGCAAAGAAAAACGGAAAAAACCGCTATGAAACCTATGAAAACATAAGTATGTTAATAGGTTAATGCTTACACTCTATTCAAAGAGAATAGAGTGTATTTTTATGAGCAGACCCTTGTGATATAAAGATTTGCACCATGAAGGATGAAAATGTGTAATTGTTTCTTTTGAGCACTATAGAGTGTTGAATCCAAGTATTTCAGAAGTGTTAATCGGAGTGGAAGGACCGAGACTCCAGCAGGAGATGCGCTAGGCTTGAGACCCCACAGGCGTAAACGCCGAGGAGGCTCAAGAAGCGCCCTGCGGAAAGCGAGGTTTCTGCAACGAAGGTTAACACCCCACATACAGCGTAGTATCAGGGTAGCCTCACAAAAAAATCTTTTTTATTTCTATTAAAACGAAACTTTTTCTCTCATTTATCGTCTATTTAATAGAAGGAGAGATAAGGATGAAAAAGAGAGAAAGAAAGATCAAAACAGCATTACAACAAACATTTACCGAAATTTATGACAATATAGATACTTTATCCTTGTATGCGAATTCAACAAATAGAAGTATGAAATCAGATGAAGAGGTAAAAATGCTAAAGTTACAGCTTGTAGAAAATATAAAAGCAATCGAATATATGACATCTTCAAAACCAACAATCTAGAGAGGAGATTTACCATGTGGACAAAACGAAAAACATACATAGCCATTTTCTCATTTTGTGTAAGCGTAATCGGCTTTTTTAGAATACTAAACATGTAAATACAGCAAAAAACGAACTGTTTTAACGATAAACAGTTCGTTTTTTATATGTTGGGTCTATTTAAAAGTATTATTAAAAATTCAGCATCATTTTGTTCGAATAGAATTTACCTTCCTTGCCGCGGTTAAATTCCAAAGGTAGTTTTTGTTTCCTTAAACAACGAAAGCCCTACCTCTCTTTCGTCCTTACGGCTCCGAAGCCGTGCCAGTGTGAATAAGTGTTGCAAAACATTAAAATCGGAACGCCAAAATATATCTTCTATGTTCATCTATTCTATCAATACTTTTAATCTGTGTGGAGTAACAATTTATAATTATAGTAGAAATCCATCACAATGTCAAATTAATGGAAGAAATAATGATTATTATGCCACCTTTTGACCCTCCCACTCTATAACGTTAGTGAAGGGAGGTGAGAGAATGGCACTCGCAAATATTCAAGACACAAAGCTACGCCTTATTTTGGAAGTTGGTTTGGATGAAAAAGGGAACTTAAAGTACAAAAACAAAACGTATCACAACGTGAAAACAAGTGCAACTGCCGATGAATTATACGCGGTAGCAGTTGCAATTGCAGGCTTACAAAGCCTTCCTCTTGAGGATATTGAACGTAATGACACACATTTCTTAAGTGAGTAATGAAAGACTGAAAAAAGAAAGGAGGAATTAGGTAATGGCTAAAACATTAGAAATGCAATTTCAAAATCAAAGTGGGAAAGTTGCAAAAATCTCCATTGAAAATCCGATCGAACCTGTAGACCCTGTAGCACTTTCTGCTGCAATGGATACAATTGTCACTCAAAATGTGTTTACCTCACCGGGCGGTGACCTTGTAAGTAAACATGGTGCTAGAATTATTGAAAGAAACGTAACAGACATTACATTAGCATAAAAATCGATTGAGCCAACTCTCTAACTGATGAGAGCTGGCTCTTTCTATAAAGGAGGAGAGGAAAACATGGAACAATGGCTTCCATTCATTAAAGATGTGGGATTTCCTATCATCGTAACATTCTATCTACTGCACCGAATCGAAGCAAAACTAGATACAATGATTGATGCCATCCAACTACTTCCACACCAAATGAAAGAAAGATCATTTCATCCAAAACTCAAAGCATAATAACAACACTCACAATTAAGGAAGCTAACGTCTTATGGGATGTTAGCTTTTTTCATTTGATTGATTAAACAAGATAACTCCCCATATACAAATTCGTATTTTCAGGGGAGACTTCCATGCAATTTGAGAAATGCACCATGACACATGAAAATTATATTAGTTAATAGAATGTTGTAATACCAGTACTCATTCGTGCTAACCGAAGTGGAAGGACCGAGACTCCTACGGGAAATGCGCCGGACTTGAGACCCCACAGGCCAAAGGCCGAGGAGGCTTAAGTGGCGCCCCGTGGAAAGCGAGAGTCCTGCAACGAAGGTTAACACCCCATGTTGAATGTAAAGAATTGTATTTTCAGGGTAGTCAAAATCTAATACTTTGATAATTTATCTACTTATTGTAAAATAGAAAAGATATTATTCAAGACATCACGTGATTGGAAGAGGAATATGAAAAATAGAATCGCACAGCTTTACTTCGTTGGTAGCATCATTTGGTTAGTACTAACTGATTATTTAATAAATCAATTAGATCATGCTTCATCTCTGTACGAGATTTTACAACTAGGAAAAGGACTTGTTTTTGTTCTTTTAACGACACTCCTTATTCATATCGTTGTAAAAAAAGAAAAAGCAATTAAAGAAGTAGAAGAAAATGAGCAACTACTCAATACATTAATCAATTCTATGCCTGATATTGTTGGATTTAAAGACGGTGAAGGAAGATGGTTAAAGATAAATGATTTTGGTATAAAGCTCTATATGCTAGAAAATATAAATTACTTCGGGAAAACAGATCTTGATATGTCTAAAGAGGTCCCATTCTATAAAGAGGCGTTTGAATATTGTGTTGTTTCTGACCAAGCTACATGGGATAAAGGCTCATTAACGAGGGAAGAAGAATCCTTCTATGTGCCTAGTGGTGAATTGAAAACCTTCGATGTCATTAAGGTCCCACTTTTTAATGAAGATGGTTCAAGAAAAGGATTAGTTACTATTGGACGAGATATCTCACAATTAAAAGCAGCAGAATCACTATTGCTTCGAAAAGAAAAATTATCAGTTGTTGGAGAATTAGCTGCAGGGATTGCACATGAAATACGTAACCCACTCACCTCTATTAAAGGCTTTGTTCAGCTTATGAGGGACTCGAATACTCACAATAAGGAGCATTTTCCTATTATTTTAAGTGAGTTAGAGCGAATTAACCAAATCGTCAGTGAAATGCTTGTATTTGCAAAGCCACAAAGCAAGAGTATGACAGCTTTTCAATTGGAAGAAGTGATTAGTTACGCGATTAAATTAACCTCTCATGAAGCTACACTTCATGACGTTCATGTAGATGTTTCAAATAAACACCATCATGTGTCCATTTGGGGCGACAAAAATCAGCTCATACAAGTGTTTATCAATGTGATCAAAAATGCAATTGATGCTATGCCGAGTGGTGGAAAACTCTCTATCATTGTGGAGAAAGTACAGGGTGATAAGGTTTCGATTAAGTTGATAGATAATGGACAAGGTATCCCAGCGGATCGTTTGGAAAAAATCGGAGAACCTTTTTATACGTTAAAGGAAAAGGGTGTAGGGCTAGGCTTAACCATAAGTAATAAAATTTTACATGAACATAAAGGTACGTTAAATATTGAAAGTGAAGTAGGAAAAGGTACAACGGTTGAAGTGATACTTCCGCTTCATAAGGAACTGTGAAAAAACTCAGTCTGCAAAAGCGGACTGAGTTTTTTCTATACTATAAATATTGCTAACTTTTCTGAAATTATCTATTATTTAGATAAGCGAAATAATGATTCTACAGAAAATAGAGGTGAAAGCATGAACATCAGAGAAATCAAAGTGAGTGACGCAGAAAATTTCTTAACACTGTCCAAAAAACTCGATCAAGAAACATCCTTTATGCTCTATGAACCGAATGAGAGGAAAACAAATGTTGAGCAGCAAACGAAAGCACTGCAACGAATACTGGAAAGTGAAAGCTCAACTATTTTTGTTGCAGAAGATACCAATGAAAGTTTAATAGGATTTTTAGCTGTTATCGGAGGGAATGTTCAACGTAAATTACATACTGCATATCTTGCGATTGGGATTTTACAAGATTATGCGAGACAAGGAATTGGAAATAGGTTGTTTGATGTGATGGAAGAATGGGCAACAAATAAGGAGATTCATAGACTCGAACTAACAGTCATGACCCATAACGAAGCCGGCATTGCTCTTTATAAAAAAAGAGGATTCTTTATCGAGGGTACAAAGAAACATTCCTTAAAAATTAACGGCCAATATGTAGACGAATATTATATGGCGAAATTATTGTAATGTAATTATAAGAGCAATCACCTAAGTTAGAAGAATTGAACCAAAAGGTTCGTGTAGTATCTTCAAGCTAGACCTTCATGCAATTTAGAATTTGCAACATGGCAGATGAAAATAGTTTTAGTTAATAGAATGTTGTAACTCCAGTACTCATTCGTATTAACCGTAGTGGAAGGACCGAGACTCCTCGAAAATGCGAATGCATTTCCTGCGTGCGGTGAGGATTCACGGAAGTTTATTCAAGTCCTACGGAAAATGCGCCGGACCCCGGACCCCACAGGCCAAAGCCGAGGAGGTTCAAGTGGCGCCCCGTGGAAAGCGAGAGTCCTGCAACGAAGGTTAACACTCCTTGTATAGTGTTTTAGATCCTTATTTTCAAGCTAGCCAACATTAATAAAAATGTTATTTTTTTCCATTTTTAGAATCTAGATGTATTGACTAATCATCATAATTGTAGGAAAATTACTATTATTAAAAAACTTTTTGCACTTGTAGGAGGAACACAATGACAACTCAACATACAGTAACTCAAATCAAAGAAAACATTAGCAAAGTCATCATAGGAAAAGAAGATGTTGTGGAATTAATCTTAAATGCAGTCATAAACAAAGGTCATATATTACTAGAAAGTGTCCCAGGCACAGGAAAAACTATGCTAGCAAAAAGCTTCTCGAAATCAATTAGTGGTACATTTAAACGTATTCAATTTACGCCAGATGTTTTACCAAGTGACGTGACAGGTATTCAATTCTTTAGCCCAAAAGATCAAGAATTCCAACTTCGTCCAGGTCCAGTCATGACAAACATCCTGCTAGCAGATGAAATAAACCGTGCAACACCAAGGACACAATCTAGTTTACTAGAAGTAATGGAAGAGCGCCAAGTTACTATCGATGGTGAAACATTAAAGCTTCCTTCACCTTTTGTCGTAATTGCCACTCAGAACCCAATTGAATCTCAACAAGGAACCTTCCCGTTGCCAGAAGCCCAAATGGACCGTTTCTTCGTGAAAATAGATTTAGGGTATCCATCATTTGCTGAAGAAAAGCAAATCATGAAAGCATACCGTGAAAACAACCCATTTGAAGAACTCCTTGAAGTATTAACAAAGGAACAAGTGGAACAAATGCAACAAGAAGTTCAACAAATCAAATTATCAGATGAAGTAGAGGATTACCTATTAAACATCGTACATGCTTCAAGACAGCATCCAGATGTAGAAATTGGAGTAAGTCCTCGTGGTACACTTGCACTAATGAAAGCAGCCCAAGGTAAAGCATACATTGAAGGACGTACATTCGTTACGCCTCAAGACATTAAATACATGGCTCCATTCGTCATTGGTCATCGTCACGTTTTAACAATGGAAGGGTCTTTAAAGAAAACAAATGCGATCGTCGTTTCTGAAATCCTTACAAATGTATCAGTACCAGTTGAGGCAGGAGCTGTACGTTAATGGGATGGAAAAAACAAGTATCGTTAGGACTAGAAATATCCATTTTAATGGGGTTATCTGTCTTAATCTTTCTGTCAGGGGTTATTGGAAAATCATTTTTCATGATCTTTGTAGGAATGCTCTTTTTAATGTTTACTTTAGCAAATCAATATTATTTAAAGAGAGTTGCTGATGAACTTACATTTGAAGTGGATAAGCAATTAATTAAATTATTTAAAGGTGAAAAAGATGAATTCACTCTCATTTTTTCACAAAAAGGTAGACTACCAATTTTCAATGCCAACGTGCGAATTACAGTAGACAATATCGCTGATTTCCAATTTAAACGCGATATGTTTTCATTAAATAATTTGAATTATGAGCAAGCAGAGCTACAGCTTCCTCTATCGGTTTTGGGAAGACAATCTGTATCTTACAAGATTCCATTTGAAGCAAAAAAGCGTGGCGTGTTAAAAATACGCACCATTGAAATTCGAGTTCCACACTTATTTGGATTTGGTGATGTGTATTTGCAATATAATCAACCAGTGGATTTTGAAACCATTATTTATGCTTCACCGACAAGCGTTGGTGGTGTAGAAAAAATCGCGCCTAAAAACCAAGGTGATTATCCTTTAAAGCATTCTTACTTCGAAGATATGGCAGCGATTGTGGGGGCAAGAGGGTACGTTTCAAGTGACCCATTCAACCGTATTCATTGGAAAGCATCAGCCAGAACAAATCAGCTTCAAACGAAACTATATGAACGTACTGCTCAATTTTCATGGACTATTTTAGTGAATGTTCGTGATGGGAAGCTCGAGGAGTTATTAGGTGGGCTTACGTACTTACTTGAATACGCGACTGTGAAAAATATTTCCTATGAGCTATTTGTTAACGTCCGTAAAGCTGGAAAGACCCCTTATATTCATGTGCAAATGGGTTCTGGAAAGGAGCACTTACAAAAGACGTTAGAATTAATTGCTCGTCTAAGCAAACATAGTGTGACAGTGCCTTTCCATCAAATGGTTTATGCCATTGAAAGACAAAGTCACCTTTCACCTTACGTTATTTTTGTCGGAAGTATGGATGAAAATGAAGAACGTATTTTAAAAGGATTACAAAGACGTGGTGTTGATACGTATCAATTAAAGGAACATGAGGAAGCGGTCTTTCTTTCTAAATCTAGTGCACAAGGAAGGAGGATGAAAGCTCATGCCATATAGTCAAGTGTTTATGAGAACCTATCAGTATGTCATGGAGGTGCTTTTTCTCTATATTGCTCTGTTTCTGCTGTACATTCATACTGAAATCATTCCACCGTTTTTTCCTTTTCTACTTATCTGCGGAATAGGTGGTGTGAGTTTCGCTTACATTCTTTCATTGATGAAGAGTAACACTCCTTATTTCCTAATCATGCTTTTTGTTCCCGTTGTGGCCTATATAAGTAGCATGTTTGGATTAAGTTTTGGAGTAAGTTTGTTTTTAGCTGGAGTTGTTTGTTGGCGAATTGTATCTCATTATCGACGAGATACAAAAATAACAGAATCGAGTATACTAAACGTCAGCTTAGGTGGGGGGTTTCTTATTTATTTAGGTGCTGCTGTACAAGGGTATCCCCATCGAGAATTAATCCTCTACTTAATCATGGCTTTACTATTGTTTTTTATGATTAGTAAAATCTTAACATCTCTGTATACAAGCTCAATTGCCAACCAAGATCATTTAGCAAAAAAACAGTCAGGCTCTGTTATTGCGTTGTTTGGTCTTATGGTAGCAGGAGCTGTAGGGCTTGCTGTTGTCCTTCCATTTCTTTTAAAAAAGGTATTAACTCTGTTATTAACTGTATCTGGTTATGGACTTTATGCTGTTTCTGGTTCACTTTTTGGAGCTGTTGAAAAAGTAAAGCAGATGGACCCAGAAGCGCGGGGAGATGAGGCTCCTCCTATGGGGTGGGATCAAGCACTTGAAGATTTAAATCCTATCACAGATATGGTTAATTTCCTCACGGGTGTTAACTTTTGGGCGATTGTTGGGATTTTATGTATCATACTGCTTGCAATCTTATTATTCTTCTTAGGGAAAAGAAAATTTATTCTTCCACCTTCTGAAGAGGAAGAAGATCGTCATTTCAACATGGCAACAAACTCTGTAGAGGGTACGGTAAAGAAGGCTCGACGTAAAAAGCGCAAGACTCCTCAAGAGAAAATTCGGAAACTTGTTTTTGAGCTTGAAATGCTTGCTACGACTAAATCAAAGGGAAGATTACATTTTGAAACTGTTGCAGAATGGCTTCAGAGAGAGAAATTCCTAGAACCAAGTTTAGTATCCTATTACGAAAGAGTAAGATACGGCGAGCAACAATTATCTGAAAAAGAAAATGAGATTTGTGAAGAGATTGCCAAGAAGTTAAAAATGCAGTTGCGTGCAATTAAAGTAAAAAAATAAATATGAAAATTTAACCGTAGGCTTTAGAGCTTACGGTTTTTTTATTATTCTCTATTAAAGGGAAATTCATAGGGTACATAGAATGTATACATATTGAATGATCTCTGAGAGTAACAGAAACCAAGGTCTACCAAAAGGTACGTTTAGCATTAGATTGGAAATCCCAATTCAAGATTCTCTCGTACAGCCTCGCACTAAGCAGGCATCCTACGGAAAACGAGGGTCCTGCAACGAAGATTAACACACCTAAGTCGTATTTTCATGGAAGCATAGTAAATCAAATGAACTCATATCTTTTATTAAGGAGGGATTGTGATGATGCAAGAACGTGAAAAACTGATAAAAATTAACCAGCTAGCAGCAGACATTGTGAAAGAAATGGTGAAAGATGGAATCGAGTATGATGCCTTTATTTTAAAAAATGCAGTGGAAAACTTAGCAAGGTCGGTAGTAGATTTAACTGACATCCAATTAGGTAAAGATGGAGATGTCCCTACAGCCCTTAAAGGAACCGTCATAAAAACTCGCCTAGCCTTAAACTCAGTGAAAAATGAAAGAGAAGATGTGTTGATTGTATAAAAAGGAACATGTGTTCTGTTTTTGTGGTATAATGGCGGAGTAATAGACCGCTTCAAAGAAGGCAGCTGTTTATCCCCTAAAGAAGGGGGTGATGCCTATATTAACCGTATTCGAAAGCATAATGATGATGATTTCTTTTGCCTCTCTCATTGCTGTCATTTTAACAGCTAATCAAAAAAAATAAACCAACTTAAAAAAGTGGTTCATTTCAATTGGAATTAAGCCGCTCCTTTTATGAACGTCTATTGCGCAAGGCTGAAGATGCTGCCACATCTTCGGTCTTTTTTACGCTACTAATTGTATGATTTTATAGTTCAATTATACCATAAATCAAAGAGAAAGGAGGATATCCTTCCTCCCTCACATATGTAATGCTTTGTTAAGGTTACTTTTTTGCTTTCTTTGCTTTTTCTTTTACAGAAGCATACTCATTTGCAAATTCAGCTTCTGCACTAGAAACTGTTGGATTTGCCACTTCATGACTCACTTTGTTCTGTCTCCCTTTCTTAGCCATACCTTCTCACCTCCATATATATATGCTAAAAATAGCAAGATTAGTTTTTGTCATAACCATAGGATATATACAACTCAACAAACAGAAAAATGGGTTTTAAATCATGAACAAATAGGAAAACTACATAAGTAAATACTTATGGGGGGGAAAATGATGGAACATTCATCGAAAGATACGTTTGAACATTCCTTTTTACCGGTGACATCTATTTCGAGTGGAATCGGTCAAGAGATATTACCAGATGTATATTGTTATCCAATTCAAATCGTAAATGTTATCTTCTATGGTAATCCAAACAATTCTAATGAATTTGTTTTAGTAGATGCAGGAATGCCACATTCATCAGAAAAAATAATTGATGAAGCCAAAAAACGATTTGGAGAAAATTATCGACCAAAAGCAATCATTTTAACCCATGGACATTTTGATCATGTTGGAGCTCTCGTTGAATTAATTGATGCGTGGGATGTGCCTGTCTATGCACATGAGTTAGAGCTCCCGTTCTTAACAGGACAACAAGATTATCCAAAGGGAGATCCAACAGTAAATGGAGGGCTAGTTAGTGAAATGTCGACGTTGTTTCCAAACCATGGAATTGATGTTAGTGGTCGTATTGAGGCAATGCCTTCAGATGGGTCTGTCCCAGAAATGACAGGATGGAAATGGATACATACACCAGGACATACACCAGGACATATTTCTCTTTTTCGTGAAGAAGATCGAGCCATGATTGTAGGAGATGCATTTGTAATGGTTAAGCAAGAATCTCTTTATAAGGTCATCACACAAAAACAAGAGATTAGTGGCCCACCTAAATATTTTACAACAGACTGGAAGAAGGCAAAAGCTTCCGTAGAAAATCTAATGTCATTAAATCCAGCAGTAGCTGTTACTGGTCACGGTTTCGCGATGAATGGAACAGAGCTTGCAAATTCCTTACAGACCCTTGTAAAGCAATTCGATTCAATTGCGCTACCAAAAGAAGGAAAGTACTTACACTAAAAATGGATGAGGCTGGGACATCACCTAAGTATTTAACTAAAATTTTGATTAAAATAATAGCTTAGCGGATGAAATATACGTAGAATCCTGCGGGATGAAAAGCAACGGCTAGACCCCGCAGTGCGTAGCACGAGGAGGCTTTCCAGCTTCCCGCGGAAAGCGAAGTATATTTCGGGAGCGGATACACCTACAATCATTGTTTTAGTTACTATTTAGTTAAATTACTTTTGTCCTAACCTCATTTTAATTTATTCATAAATTCATCAATGATAAAATTTAGTTCGTCTGCATGCTTTGTTGGAATTTGGTGTCTCGCTTTTGAAATAACGACTTTATCAGCATGTTTAATATAAGTACCTATTAGTTTTTGGTAGGAGTGAATATAATAATCTCTCGCACCTGATATAAGTAAAACCGGGACGGTAATTGATGAGAGTCGTTCTGTACACTTATATTTTAGTCCCTCTACATACATTTGATAGAGGATTTCTGGGTTTGCTTTCAATACATAGTTTTCAATTTCCTTTTTAAATTCATTTGTAGTACCATGTGCTTTTCCAAGAACTTTTGCTAACAAGGGCAATCCTCTCATCTTCACTGTGAAAATTCCAAGCTGAAACTCCGATCTTAATAAAAACGTATTTACTTCAGGAAATCCACCAATTAATATGATTCCTCTCACTCTATTTGGATAAGATAGCGCAAATTCTTGTACAATAGACCCACCGTTTGAATACCCACATAAGACGACTCGTTCAATCTGTAAGTAATCCAAAAGTTCTTTTATATCCTTTGCTAATAGGGGTAAGGTAATTTGTTCACTACTTGATGTGCTTTTTCCATTTCCTCTTAAATCCATTCGGATAACTTGATATTTTTTTGATAGTGGAAGCTGTAAATTGAAGGTGACAAGACCCATTCCTGGAGGGTGAACGAATAAGATTGATTCACCATTCCCATCTTTCTCAAAATGAATAGAAACCCTATGATTGATCTTTGTAAGTGGCAAAATATGTCATCCTTTCATAAAAAGGTAAGAAATTCAGTAGTATGTTGGATTTTATAGCGAATTTTGTAGATAAAGTAGCCATATTCCATTATAATTTGCAATATATCAAACTTTTACAACTGAATTTTGTTTTAAAAGGGAGCCGAGGGGGGATTTTATGCAAAGTATGTTTTCTAATCAAGTACATTTTCATTATGAGTACCTCATTAGTGCATTGATAATCACTGTACTTGGTTGCTTACTTACTGTGAAAATAAGTAAAAAATTACGAAATTATCCCTCTCTCAAGAGATCGCACGTTGTTTTATATTTGTCTTTCGTGCTTGGAGCAGGCTATAGCTGTGTGCATTTTTTAGTCTCCCATTCTATTCATACACGTTTCTCTTTAAGTAGCCCAATAATGTATATATTAATCACTAGCCTAAGCGGATTCTTTCTTTCCTATTTTGTCCTAAAAATGGCTCAAAAGGATTTTGTAGGACCGAAGCAATTTATTAGTACGAGCATGATTATTGCATCAAGTTTACTTGTAGGAAATTACGGAGGTTTTGCCTTTTTATTTACGGATATCCTTCATTTTAAACCAGTATTATCCATTATGACGGTGCTCATTACTTTAGGTATTTCTTTTTCACTCCTACGCTTTTTTATTTTAGTCAATGAAGATGATACGAATAATACAGTTCCCTCTATTTGGAAATACATAGGTAGTTTGATAGGTGGGATCTCTTTAGTAGGTATTCCTTATATTGTGATGTACTCTTCACTAAATATTGATTTCTTTTCCTCAAGACAAGAATATTTATATTTAATCCCTTATATCATTGTGTTTGGTGCCAATATTTTAATTGTGTTAGTTCCGGATTTATTAGGGGATGAAAAAAGAAAAACGAACAAATCGAAGTTGATCGAAAACCAAGAGCAATTCACGTCGTTATTTAACCATAACCCTGACGCTGTATTTTCTTTTGACCTTGAAGGAAATATTATTCATGCAAATAAAGTGGTAGAAGAATTGACTGGGTACTCCTATAATGAACTATTGTTTAAACATTTTTCTTCTTTAGTGAAGGAAGAAGACGTAGAGAAAATTCTTAGTTTCTATCATAAAGTGCTAATCGACCAAACAGAAAATGAAATTGATGTAAAATTAATTAGAAAAAATGGCTCGGTTGCAGAAGTTCGGGTAACATCTGTCCCTATCGTCCTAGAAGAAAACACGATTGGATCCTTTGGAATTGTAAAGGATATAACCGAGAGTACACGTGCGCAAGAAAAAATTAATTACCTTGCTTATTATGATGAATTAACGGGTTTACCTAATCGACGCCTTTTCATGAAAACACTCGTAGATATGGTTGAAGAGAATCGTTCATTTTCAATCGTTAATTTAGACTTTGATCGGTTCAAGCGTTTAAATGACTTATTTGGACATGCTTACGGGGACAAAGTTCTTATGGAAATTGCCAATCGCTTAAAAGCAACTCTTCCAAGAGACTATCAGATTGCAAGAATGGGTGGAGACGAATTTAATATCATCATTCCAAGAGGTAGGGTACAAAGTATATCAGATGTTGCATCAAAATTAGTCGAACAATTTCGTGAGCCATTAAAGGTTCGTGGACAGGATTGTCTTCTAACAGCAAGTATAGGAATTGCAAACTACCCAGAACATAGTCGTGATATTGACTCAATTGTGAAATTTGCAGAGATCGCCATGTACCATGTCAAAGAAAAGGGATCGAATGGCTACCAAATCTATGACGATGGTATGAATGATAAAACAATCGATAAAATCAATTTGGAAAATGAACTTCGTAGTGCAATCCATAACGGGGAACTGACTCTTTACTACCAACCTAAAATGGATGTGTCAGTAGATAAGTTAATTGGAACAGAAGCGCTTGTTCGTTGGAACCATCCTATAAAAGGAATGATATCTCCTGGAGAATTTATTCCTTTAGCGGAAGAAACAGGTTTGATCGTTTCGCTTGAAAGATGGGTTTTAAGAGATGTTTGTCGGAAAATTAAGCAATGGGAAGAGTTGAACTATGATTTTGGTAGAGTAGCGGTGAATATATCATTTCTTCACTTTTATCAAGAAGATTTAGTGGATACATTAAAGAGTATTATGAAAGAGTCTGGAATTCAACCTTCACGACTAGAGTTGGAGATTACTGAATCTACAATGATGAATAATGAGGCTGAAACAAATAAAACGCTTCAACAGATTCGTGATTTAGGCATTGTAATTAGTATGGATGATTTTGGGACGGGTTATAGTTCGTTAGGTTATTTGCATAAGTTATCGATTGATAGATTGAAGATTGATCGATCCTTTATCATGGATATTCACACAAATGAAGCGATTGTTACGACGATCATAGCAATGGCGAAGCATTTACAGTTGAAGGTGCTTGCTGAAGGTGTTGAGACAATTGAGCAGCTTTCTATATTGAAGCGCTTAGGGTGTACGGAGATTCAGGGGTTTTATTTTAGTAGACCATTGCCTAATGAAGAGTTTGAGATGAAGTTCTTAGCAAAGCCAATCATACATGCATAAAAAACTAGAAGACTTTTCTTCTAGTTTTTTTGTTGACTACCCTGAAAATACAACACTGAACATGGGGTGTTAATCTGCGTTGCAGGAACCTCGCTTTCCGTGGGGCGCCACTTGAGCCTCCTCGGCTGTGCCTGTGGGGTCTCAAGTCCGGCGCATATCCCACAGGAGTCTCGGTTCCTTCCACTCCGATTAACACGCATGAATTACTTAAAGACCAACATTCGATAAACCCAAAAATCAAGTTCACATTTTCATCCTTCATGGTGCAAATCCATATTTGCATGGAAGTCTACCCTGAAAATACAACACTGAACTGTGGGTGTTAACCTTCGTTGCAGGAACCTCGCTTTCCGTGGGGCGCCACTTGAGCCTCCTCGGCTTCGCCTGTGGGGTCTCAAGTCTGTCGCATGTCCCACAGGAGTCCCGGTTCCTTCCACTCCGATTAACACGTATGAATAACTTAAAAGCCAACATTCTATAAACCCCAAAATCAAGGTCACATTTTCATCCTTCATGGTGCAATTCTCAAATTGCATGAAGTCTACACTGAAAAAAGCCAAGCTATTTCTCATTGAAGAAACAGCTTGGCTTATTCTTTCTTGTACCTTTATTGTTATCTTGTAAGTTTTTGTGAACGATTGATTTTTAAAACATACTCAACAGCTTCACTTACTGATGCGACGATTGTGCTGGCTTGCTTTTTTACATCCTCATGCGCCGTTTCCATGGCAAAGCTATGTGGAGTAAGTTTAAACATAGGGATATCGTTGAAAGAATCGCCGATACATGCAATCTCTTCTGGTTCATAACCCAATTTTTCAATTAGAACCCGTAGGGCATTACCTTTGCTTATATTTTTTGGCATGATATCTAAGCATTGCTTCTCGGAAATAAACGTATCAATATGCTCAGAAAATCGTTTATTCATGTTTTTTTGAAACGAAAGGATTTCTTCTTCGTCCCCTAATACCGTTATTTTAGACGGTTTAACGCTTTCCATGTCTCCATGAATCCCTTGATGCTCGACAATTGGTTTAAACATCCGTTCCTCGAGCTTTAAAATATGTTCATTTCGATCTGTCGTATAGTTTGTATCAAAATTACAGACGAGTGTAACAAAGTTTGTCGAAGGAATTTCGTTAAAAATTTGCTCAGCAAGCTGTGGATGAAAGGTTGACGTATGAATTTCTTGACTATCATTTGTCAATATATATGCGCCGTTTTGACTAATGCGATGGTATTTGTCATCAAGGCTTTTTAATACTTCAACAATTTCAAAATCACTGCGACCTGATGCTAAACAAATATCTATTCCTTCAGATACTGCATGCTTTAATGCTGTCTGGTCCTGTTGTGATACTACTTTATCATGTGGAAGAAGTGTTCCGTCTAAGTCGCTTACTATAAGTTTAATCATGGTGAATGAAATCCTCCTGTAGTGATTAATTCTATCTCAAACTCTGACATTATTTTATTTAACTCCTTGTCAGGTTCTCTGTCAGTGATAATGATATCGATTTTATCAAGGCTGCAAACGTTGTGAAACAGTTTTTTATGAAACTTTGTCTGATCAATCAGAACAATGACTTGGTCTGCATGGTTAATCATTTCACGAATAAGAAATCCCTCTTCTTCATATGGACTCGATAATCCCTCAGAAGTAATGCCACATGCCCCTAAAAAGAGTTTATCTACATGATATTCTTTTACCATATTGATCGTCTGTGGACCATAAATAAAACGGTGTTCTGTGTTCATTTTTCCTCCAAGAAGATGAATGTTCGTTTCATCTCGATGAGCTAAAATACCTGCAATATCGATTGAATTAGTGACAACAACATTTTGTTTCGTTATTAAGTTTTCAGCAACAAACTGAACGGTTGTAGACGCATCTAATAGTAAATAGTCGCCATCCTTCACAAGGGAAGCGGCCACTTTTCCTATTTCTCGTTTGATTTCTGGGGCGTCTAATAAGCGTTGCTCGTAGGTATGGATCTTTTTTGTAATTGTTGGTAAAATCGCTCCACCACGTGTTCGAATGATCCGTCCTTGTTCATCTAGCTTTACAATATCTCTTCGTGCAGTATCTCTTGAAATTGAAAATAGCGCACATAATTCTTCTAAACTAACACGTTTATGTACCTTTAAATGTTGCATAATTAAGGTGAGGCGCTCCTCTTGAAACATACTATCACCTCCAGTTGAAACAAATTGTACTATCTTTATAATTACAGGTAAGTGATTTTGCAATTTATTAAGTGGTTCTAAGTTTTGATGCGTTATTGTAAGTGGAAATGTTCTATGCTACTGTAAGGATAATTCTATTTTATAAAGGGAGGGTGTCTCACTTGAGAAAAATAAATGTAGGTTTAGTAGGCTTCGGATTATCAGGAAAAGTTTTTCATGCACCATTTCTACATACACATCCATTTTTGCACTTACATAGTGTGGTCGAACGGAACCATGAACATTCAAAAGAACAATATCCGTATGTTCAAGTCGTAAAGGATTATCAAGCTTTACTGAACAATGTAGAGATTGAACTGGTCGTGATAACCGTTCCAAATGAATACCATTACACGATGGCTAGGGATGCTCTACTCGCAAATAAACATGTCGTCGTTGAAAAGCCATTTACGGTTACTTCATCGGAAGCAAAAGAACTAGATATATTGGCAAAAAAGCAAAAAAAAGTCATAAGTGTTTATCATAATCGAAGATGGGATGGGGATTTTTTAACCGTTCAAAAGGTATTAAAAGAAAAACTTTTAGGGGAAGTGGTGGAATATGAGGTCCATTTTGACCGATTCCGCAATTATTTTAAAGAAAATGCTTGGCGCGAGAAGGATGTTCCTGGATCAGGTATCCTATATGACCTAGGCTCACATCTTATTGATCAAGCTCAAGTTTTATTTGGAATGCCGAATTCGGTTTATGCTGACCTTCGTACTCAACGAGAAGGTGGGAAAGCCATCGACTCATTTGACCTTCATCTTGATTACGGACGGTTAAAAGTTACTCTAAAAGCTGGAATGCTTGTCAGAGAAGCAGGTCCTCGTATTCAAATTCATGGAACAAATGGCTCATTTGTGAAATATGGTCTTGATCCACAAGAAGAACACCTTCGAAATGGGATGCTTCCTTCCAATCAAACTTATGGAATGGAAGACGAAAATCGTTGGGGGATTATCAATTCAGACATTCGTGGATTACATGTTAATGGACGTATCGAAACTATTCAAGGTAATTATCTAGATTACTATCAAAATATTGTTGAATCCATTATCAATCGTCAAGAACCGCTCGTAACCGCAACACAGGCTGGTAATACTATTTATCTCATAGAAAAAGCGATTGAAAGTGCGAGTGAAAAAAAGAAGATACAACTTGTCTAAGAGAAGCAGTGACTAAACTGCTTCTCTTTTAGGTGCATTTCTAAGGTGTATATATTTCAAATGGTGTGAAGTTCTGCTTTCTAATTAGCTTTTGTATGGTGTATGTCATGTATGGTGTGAGTGAATTTTTATATGTGCATGATTACAAAAATGCCGTAACTAGCTAAGCTTTTGACGAGATAATCAATCACTTGAACACATATTAATTGGAATTGGTAAGAAAAAAGTAGGCAATGTCATGGTTACATGATTAAAATTGTTGTTGTGCAAGTTGTACAAGTCGTTTTGTGATTTCTCCCCCAACGGAACCATTAGCACGTGCCGTTGTTTCAGGTCCTAGCTGAACACCAAACTCATTCGCTATCTCAACTTTCATTTGTTCAATTGCTTGTTGTGCACCAGGTACAACTAATTGATTTGAATTTGTTGTCATATGTTTCACCCCTTTCATTCATTTCGCATTTATCCTTTGTTAACGTTTCGTTCTATATACATATATTTATTAAATATTGTACAACTATTGTTCAACACCTATCTCTGATGGGGTATCGGCGATTTTCTCCGTTATTAAATGCCTTATAATTTCCATTGACTCACAATCCTTCAATTAGTAAGATGGAAACGGTATAATAATGTCCGTTTATCAAAGGAGTTGGGGATTCATGGGGAATTCCTTTTTAATTAAAAAAATATTAAACAACAATGTGCTTATCGCTTCCCATACAGCTTTTAAAGAGGTTGTGCTAATTGGAAAAGGAATTGGTTTTGGGAAGAAAACAGGAGAGGTTATTACTTCTGATTCTGCAGAAAAAATGTTTGTGTTAGAAAATGAAAACGCGCAGGAACAATACAAAAAGCTGATAGGGTCTCTTGATGATAAAATCTTAGATGTGATGAATGATGTCATACAATTAATTAAAGAACGTGTTCATGCACCTTTAAATGAACATATACACATTGCTTTAACGGATCATATTGCTTTTGCAGTAAGAAGGATTAAAGAAGGAATGGATTTGAAAAATCCGTTTCTCCTTGAAACAAAATCTTTATATGCAATGGAATACCAAATTGCCGAAGAAGTTGTTTCGTTACTAAATGAAAGTTTAGGAATTACTTTACCTGAAGGAGAAGTAGGTTTTATTGCCCTACATATCCATAGCGCAAGGTCGAATAATAGTATTTCAGAAGTGAATCAGCATTCGCAGTTGATTCATACTCTCATTCAAATGATTGAAGATCATTTAAAATTAAACATCGACCGTGAAAGTATCCATTACGTACGTCTTGTCCGTCACCTTCATTTTACGATTGATCGAGCAAAAAATGGGGAAAAAGTGGAAGAACCAAAAAAGCTATCATTACTGTTGAAAGAAGAATATCCTGTATGTTATAATCTGTCGTGGAAAGTCGTAAAAGTGATGCAACAAAGCTTAAAACTAGCTGTAAGCGATGCAGAGGCTGTATATCTGACGATGCACTTGCAACGGTTATCACAAAAAAATAACTAATTATTTTTACGTGTTACTGATTCGATCAGGCATGAGTAAAAGATCATGATTGTTTTTTACAAGATAGGGAAATCTATTCTTGTAAGTGAACATATCATTCTTTACTCATGCCTTTTTTGTATTTGTTTTGAAAAATGAAGAGCGTAACTGCACTTTTATTTTTGTAAACGTTTTATCTTATTTTTCAAGGCCAAACGAACTGTTTTGTTACATCACATACACGATAGAATTCCATCAAAAGAGGAGGACTACTTATGTTTAAAAATGTCTTTGGTACGCTACAAAAAGTAGGTAAAGCTTTGATGCTACCTGTAGCAATTTTGCCAGCAGCAGGTATTTTACTTGCGTTTGGTAACGCATTACAAAACCCTGCGTTACTAAAACGAATTCCAGCTCTAGAAGCTAATTGGATTCAACTTATCTCACAAGTTATGGAACAAGCAGGTGGAATTGTTTTTGCGAACCTTGCCTTACTATTTGCAGTAGGAGTAGCGATTGGTCTTGCTGGAGGAGAAGGTGTTGCTGGTTTAGCAGCGATTATCGGATACCTCGTTATGAACATAACCATGAGTGTATTACTTGGGGTTTCGGCAGAAGATATTGCAACGGATCCATCGTTTGCAAATGTTCTTGGTACACCAACCTTACAAACCGGTGTATTCGGTGGTATTATCGTCGGTATTTTAGCCGCCTATATGTATAACAAATACTACAATATTGAGCTACCTTCTTACTTAGGTTTTTTTGCCGGAAAACGTTTCGTTCCAATTGTGACAGCTGTTTCAGCGTTAATCCTTGGAATAATCATGATTTTTGTTTGGCCACCAGTTCAAACTGGTTTAAATGCATTCTCACATAACATGATTGATGCAAACCGAACAGTGTCAGCGTTCGTTTTTGGAGTGATTGAGAGAGCATTAATTCCTTTTGGACTTCACCACATTTTTTATGCGCCTTTCTGGTTTGAGTTTGGTCAATATACAAATGCAGCAGGAGAGCTTGTAAGAGGAGATCAAAAAATCTTCTTTGAGCAAATAAAAGATGGTGCAGAATTAACAGCAGGTACGTTTATGACAGGTAAATTTCCATTTATGATGTTCGGTCTACCAGCTGCAGCTTTAGCAATCTATCATGAAGCTCGTCCTGAACAAAAGAAAGTCGTTGCTGGTATCATGGGCTCGGCAGCACTTACTTCTTTCTTAACAGGTATTACAGAACCAATTGAATTCTCATTCCTATTTGTTGCACCAGTACTATTTGGAATTCACACCATATTTGCTGGTCTATCTTTCATGATCATGCATATTCTTAATGTGAAAATTGGTATGACATTCTCTGGAGGGGTTATTGACTACTTACTATTTGGAGTTCTACCTGGACGAACTGATTGGTGGTTAGTCATTCCAGTAGGTTTAGTTTTTGCCTTGATTTACTACTTCGGATTCCGATTTGCGATTAGAAAGTTTAATTTAAAAACTCCAGGTCGTGAAGAGGTTACAGAAGAAGATCAAGAAGTGACTAAGGCTGGAGATTTAGCTTATAACATTCTTGAAGCAATGGGTGGAAAAGAAAACATTGCTCACCTAGATGCGTGTATCACACGATTACGTGTATCAGTAAATGATAGCAAACAAGTAAACAAAGATCGTTTGAAGAAATTAGGTGCATCAGGAGTACTTGAAGTGGGCAACAACATTCAAGCCATTTTTGGACCGAAATCTGATAACATCAAGTCACAAATGAAAGATATTATGAATGGCAAAACACCAACACCTTCTAAAGTTTCTCCTGAAACAGAAGTAAAAGAACAAATTGAAGATGTTGTTCCAGATGTGTTAGAAAATCATGTCCATGAAGAACAATTTGTGAGTCCTCTTAAAGGGGAGTTATTCCCAATTACTGAAGTGCCAGATAAGGTATTTTCTGGTAAAATGATGGGAGATGGATTTGCTGTTTTACCAACAGAAGGAACAGTCGTTTCACCTGTTGACGGAAAAATTGTGAACCTATTCCCAACAAAGCATGCGATTGGCATTGAAAGTACAACAGGAACAGAAATTCTTATCCATGTTGGAATTGACACAGTGAATTTAAAAGGTGAGGGCTTTGAAGCACTCGTTTCTCAAGGAGATAACGTGAAAAAAGGACAACCATTATTGAACATTGACCTTGATTATGTAAAAGCAAATGCACCATCTTTAATGACACCGATCGTGTTTACAAACTTAAAAGAAGGTCAATCCGTTCGTATTGAAAAGCAAGGGAATGTAGACCTTAAAGAAGAAGAAATTATTACAATTACTAACGAATAAGGAGATTGATTACAATGGCAGAAAAAACATTTACAGTAACAAGTGATTCAGGAATTCATGCACGTCCAGCAACAGTTCTAGTTCAAACAGCAGGTCGCTTCGATTCAGATGTTAACTTAGAATACAACGGAAGATCCGTAAACTTAAAATCAATTATGGGTGTTATGTCACTTGGCATTGGAAAAGGTGCGGAAGTGAAAGTAGTAGCTGAAGGTGGAGACGCTAATGAAGCAATTGCAGCCATTACAGAAACAATGAGTAAAGAGGGACTTGGTGAATAATGTCTACATTGATTAATGGAATAGCTGCTTCAGCAGGTATTGCGATAGCGAAAGCCTATCGTTTAGAAAATCCTGATTTAACGATTGAAAAAAAAGCGATCTCGGATATAGATGCTGAAATGAATCGATTTGATGCAGCTATGACGAAAGCAAAACAAGAATTAGAAATCATTAAAGAAAAAGCATTCGAAGATCTTGGAGAGGACAAGGCAGCTATTTTCGCTGCCCACCTCCTTGTATTAAGCGATCCAGAACTGGTAAACCCTATTAAAGACAAAATTAAAAACGAATCTGTCAATGCGGAAGTAGCGTTAGACGAAACGGCTCAAATGTTCATTTCGATGTTTGAAGCAATGGACAATGAGTATATGAAAGAACGAGCTGCGGATATTCGTGATGTAACGAAGCGAGTTCTTTCTCACTTACTAGGGGTTACCATTTCCAACCCTAGTTTAATTTCAGAGGAAGTCATCATTATTGCAGAAGATTTAACTCCGTCTGATACAGCTCAGTTAAATCGCGAATTTGTAAAAGGCTTCACAACAGATATCGGTGGTCGTACTTCTCACTCAGCTATTATGGCTCGCTCCATGGAAATTCCAGCAGTAGTTGGAACGAAATCCGTAACATCTGATATCGCAAATGGTGTAACGGTGATCGTTGATGGCCTTGATGGAAAGGTGATTGTGAATCCATCCGAACAAACTATTGCTGACTATCAAAAGAAAAAAAGTGACTATGACGCACAAAAAGCGGAATGGGCAAAGCTAGTCAATGAAAAAACGGTAACAAGTGACGATCAACATGTAGAACTTGCAGCTAACATTGGAACTCCTGAGGATGTAAAAGGTGCTCTAGCAAACGGTGGAGAAGGCGTTGGTTTATACCGTACAGAATTTTTATACATGGGACGCGACCAACTTCCAACTGAAGACGAACAGTTTGATGCTTATAAAACCGTTCTTGAGCGAATGGAAGGAAAGCCAGTAGTTGTTCGTACACTAGATATTGGTGGAGACAAAGAGCTTCCATATCTGCACTTGCCAAAAGAAATGAACCCTTTTCTTGGCTTCCGTGCCATACGTCTTTGCCTTGAAGAGCAAGACATATTCCGAACGCAACTACGTGCACTGCTTCGTGCAAGCAAATTCGGAAACTTAAAAATCATGTTCCCAATGATTGCAACTCTAGATGAATTCAGACAAGCAAAAGCGATTCTTTTAGAGGAAAAAGAAAAGCTTGTATCAGCAGGAACAGCGGTATCGGATGACATCGAAATTGGAATGATGGTTGAAATTCCATCAACAGCTATCCTTGCTGATCAATTTGCAAAAGAAGTTGACTTCTTCAGCATCGGAACAAATGATTTAATTCAATACACAATGGCTGCAGACAGAATGAACGAACAAGTATCCTATCTGTACCAACCATATAACCCATCTATCCTTCGCCTCGTTTCAATGGTTATTGACGCGGCTCATAAAGAAGGAAAATGGGCAGGAATGTGTGGAGAAATGGCTGGAGATTCAATCGCGATTCCAATCCTGCTAGGACTTGGACTCGACGAATTCAGCATGAGTGCCACATCAATCCTACCAGCAAGATCACAGCTTAAAAAGCTATCAAAACAAGAAGCAGCAAGCTTCAAACAACAAATTTTATCAATGAGTACATCGGATGAAGTTGTAGAATTTGTGAAAACAAAATTTAAGATGTAATTGAACGAGAAAAAGCGGAACCTGTGGAGTTCCGCTTTTTTTTAAGTCCTTATTAATGTATCTTGTAATCGAACGAAAAAACAACAGTGGAAGAGTTCCGCTGTATTTACATTTTTTGTAGATTCCTAATAGCCACTAGTAGAAGAGCCAAGTGCAATGAGAATCCAAAAGCCAAATTTATAGACAAAGGTAATTACGCCTAACACCAGACCTGACCAACTCATGCCTTTACTTTGTCCTCGTTTTAAACCAACTGCGCCAAAGACAATTGCTAATATCCATGCAGGAAGCATAAACCAACCAACAAACGGAATAAGACCTAAAACAAGACCAACAATACCCAGAACAAGGGAAGCGACAGCCATGCCACTTCCAGTTTGTGCCTGTGTTACAGGTTGTGCATCCATTATATCTCCCCCTTTTCTTTTTTACGATATGAACACAACAATTAACTTATTCCTTGAAAAAAACAAATCATAAAAATCCACATCCTTCTAAAAGTGGTTGCACTAAAGCGAAACCTATTTAACAATAAGACATCTTTTCATTTGATAGCTAAAAAAGCTGGGGGATTCCCAATTACCTTTCCATACAAGCACAGAAGAATTTTGGAAATTTAAGTAACGTTATGAGATACTAGGCAAATAACTCCATTATTATGAAAGGACTAGACAATGAAAGATTACGAATCTCATGATGAAACCAAAGATTACGAGGAACCATCACTAGAAGATTTCCTCCCAAATGATGAAGACTATTCCTCACATCATAATAAATCAAAAAAAATACTCACAAGGATTATCGTATTTTTATTAGTGATTGGACTTCTATCTAGTGTGCTTGGAGTTTGGGTGAGAGTATTCAATCTTACATCGATCGATTTTCTACAACGATCTTCTCGGTTATCACAAGAGGAAAAAATCCAAGAATACAAAGAGTCAGTAGTTACCATTCAAGATGCTTATAGGAAAGGTACGGGTTTTAACATTCACCCGAATGGTATCATTGTGACGAATCACCATGTGATTGAAGAAATGAGAAATATCACAGTAAGTTTTCTAAGTGGGCAGTTATATAAGGCAACGGTGTTGGAAGATTTTCCTAACATTGACATCGCTATTTTAGAAATTGACGGGGAGGAGCTTCCTTTTTTACCATTACAACTAGAAGATATACCATCATTAGGGGAAGAAATTTATGTAATAGGTAATCCGCTTATTTATAGCAGAATCGCCATTGATGGCGAAATCGTCGAAATAACAAATCGTACAATGAAAATTACAGGTCCGATTGAAAAAGGAAACAGTGGAAGTCCTGTCATTAATGAGGAAGGAAGCGTTATTGGTGTTGTGTATGCAAAAACGATTCCATCTGTCGGCACAGGAGAAGCCTCAAATGGCTTAGCTGTTCCAATTTCGAGCATTCCTAGATTAAATTCTTATGTAAAATAAATGAGGCGATCTTTTTCGCTTGAAATCAATCGCCTCATCATTTCCCACATTCTATTCTTCATTCCTTTTATCAAAATACCCATTCACCATTTCTTCAATCTGTTCAGGTTCAGGCTGCTCTCCATTAAAACTGAACGTGATTTCCTCCATGAATTGACCGTTTTGATACACATGAAGAGCTCCTTTTTGATTAATCACACTATATTCTGGTTCGAATCGGTATCCATTCCTCTCAATTGCACCCAAAATCATGAACCTCCTTTATTAACCAATAAGTAGTTTTATCCAATCATCTGAAGATATGCATCATAATTTTTCTGAATATATAAAAAATATATTGACGAACTACGAGCTTTTTAAGATGATAATAGCTATACATAAAAGTAAAAGATGATGCTTATTGGAGGAGTATGAATGATCAGTGAAAAAGTAAAACAGAGTTTACGAGATTCCTATGCTAAAAAGGCAACTGAACGTGATCAAACACAAGTTGAGGCTTGGAAGCAAAGAGAAAGAGAGAAGTTTCTACACTCATTATTAGATAATAAACTATCAACCCTTTTAGAAATTGGTTCAGGGCCTGGGAGAGAAGGGATATACTTTCAAGAACAAGGGCTTCAAGTGGTATGTACCGATCTCTCACCAGAAATGGTCAACTTATGTAAAGAAAAAGGACTTGAAGCACATACAATGGGATTTGACGACCTCACCTTCTCAGATCAATCCTTTGACGCAGTGTGGGCGATGAATTGCCTATTGCATGTACCAAAGCAAGAATTTGAATCCGTTATAGAAGGAATCCGAAGAGTCTTAAAGAAGAATGGCCTTTTTTACCTAGGTGTATACGGGGGAAAAGATTCTGAAGGGATGTGGGAGGACGACTTTTACGAACCTAAACGGTACTTTTCTTTTTATCACCATGAAGACATTCAACAATTAGTTGAAAAGTATTTCGACATTGTGTCTTTTGATATTTTACGTCCTGAAGAAATTGGACAAAAAGAGCTTAGTTTCCAATCGTTCATACTTAAACGTGTAGAGTAGGTGCCTTATTTGGTGCCTCTTTGGTTTGTGTTTGAAACCAAAAAAGACCAAGAGCCGTCAAATAGATAAAAGGAGGAGTAACAAATGCTAAAACGGTTCTTATGTTCCTTTTTCATCTTGATAACGTTGAATGGATGTGCAAGTAGTGGAGGGATGGAAGGGGAAAAGCCACCAGAAAACTTTGTTCAAATAGGAAATGAAAAATATGAAACGATACTTGGAACATATTGTTGGAAGAATAAAAACAAAGGGATATGTGTTGATACTGCAGGTCCCGTTGAACTTTTAGAAGGGAAATCGCCTATTCAAGTAAAGCCTGGACAAGAAATTACGTTTGTCATGAACTTTGAACCACAACCAAACAAAATTCATTTGATTCAAATGAATGGAGATGTGGAAACAGAGCTTACTGTAAAGGCTAATCGTTTCACCGCTCCAACACAAAAAGGAATTTACTTTTATTCATATGGAGTATGGTGGATGGATGATAAAGAGTCAAATGTTTCAAACGGAGATGCGTTTTACGCCTTTGCGTTAGAAGTACAGTAAAGAATTAAACTATTCGTGTCGTTCAGATGGTAAAGAGTATCAAAAGAAACTGAAGGGCATAAGAAAATCGGAAAATAGCAATTTAAGATAAATTCTGAGGTGAAAAAATGGAATCCGTGAATATTGAACAACTTACTGTCATGAACAGTCAACGCCTTAACGAGTTATCAGACCTCTTAGTTCAAGTTGTAGTAAATGGGGCTTCAATTGGTTTTTTACCTCACTTATTAAAAAGCGATGCGAAAACCTATTGGCAGACTGTTTTAGCACCAGACGTTCTTCTTTTTGTCGCAACATATCAACAAAAAATTGTAGGAAGTATACAGCTACATTTGAGCTCAAAACCAAACGGGAAACACCGAGCTGAAATTGCCAAATTAATGACACACCCACAATTTCGCAGACATGGAATTGGTCGAAAATTGATGGATATGGCAGAAGAGAGTGCTAGAAAAGAAGGGCGCACACTCATTGTCTTAGACACAAGAGAAGGAGACCCTTCGAATCATCTCTACCGAAATCTTGGGTATATCCAGGCGGGGCGTATACCTCAATATGCGACATCTGCAAATGGAGAACGACATGCGACGATTTTTTATTATAAGCTCATTGATAAATAGTTTATAAGACTTTAAGATAGGGAAAGAAAGAGTAACGAGAGTAGCTTATATATCTAGGAGAAATGACAAAGATGAATATTATGAAAAAAGGTACCATTCTTACGATTGCTGCAGCGATACAAGGAGTTGCGATGGCCACTTTTTTATTCCCGCACTTTATTCCATCTGGAGGTGCAGCGAGTGTAGGAGTCCTATTTAACTATTTATTGGATGTCCCATTTGCAATCACGCTATGGACTCTAAATGCAAGCTTATTACTTGCAGCGATGAAATGGCTTGGAAAAAGTAATGCTTTGTGGACGATGTATTGTGTAACCGTTACTTCTGCAGTGATTAATGCAATTTCACCTCACATGGAAAGGCCACTTTCAAGTGAATTATTAGACTTAACGATTGGATCGGTCATTTTTGGAATCGGATTAGGGATTCTTTTCCGTCTTGGGGCGTCATCAGGTGGAATGGATATTTTAGCCCTTATCATATCGAAAACAAAAGGCTATCCTCCAGGAAAAACACTATTTTGGATTAATGGAAGTATTCTCCTCTTAACAGGGGTAGTAGTCGATTTGAAAATCATACTCTACGCATTAGCATGTCAGTTCATTGCAACTAGAATTGTCGATCAGGTACATAAGGTACAAATCCTTTCTAGATTCGGCAGCCTTAAAAAGAATCTATCAAACACGTAATTCATACTTATACAAAAAAAAGGAGATCTCAAATGGAACGACTTGAACAAGGTCAAATTGAAGAAAAAATAAACTCTTTGGAAAATTGGAATCTAACAGATGAAAAATGGATTGAAAGAAAATATCGATTTAAAGACTATTTAACAGGCATTGACTTTGTCCAAAAAATTGCAAAAATTTCTGAAGAAGCAAATCACCATCCCTTTATTTCGATTGATTACAAGCTAGTGACGGTGAAAATTTCTTCATGGCAAGCAAGAGGGTTAACAGATTTAGATTTTCAACTCGCAGCTCAATACAATGAAATCTATCAATTAGAAATCTAACAAAATACATTTTATGGGTTGACTTTTCAATCTATAGGATGTATTTTATTTACATACATACTTTAACGCTAAAAAGCGTTTAAGTAATAAAATTAAACGTAATATAACACAGCTTGCAAACGAAGTAGTTCCCATTATGCAGCAAATAGAGACTGGGTGATATGGTGAAAATCCAGGCAGAATGAAGAACGAATTACACTTGCATTAATAGGCTGATAAATCTGAGTGGATAGATAATGGAATCTATTAAGTAGGGTGGTACCGCGGAGAGTTGCTTCGTCCCTTGTTTCTAGGGAGAAGTGACTCTTTTTATTTTAAAAACAAAAGGAGATGGAGAAATGATAAAGGAAAGAACAACTAAAAAAATACCAAACCATTTAAAAAAATACGTAGTCGATCAACAATATGAAAAATACACACCAATTAATCAAGCGGTATGGCGCTATGTCATGCGTCAAAACAAGCATTTTTTAAAATATAAAGCACATGAATCATACATAGGTGGCTTGTTAAAATCAGGCATTTCCATCGAAAAGATTCCTAGTGTAGATGAGATGAACGAAGCACTTTCTCCTTTTGACTGGGGAGCAGCTAACATTGATGGATTTATTCCTGGAGTCGTTTTTTTCGATTTTCAAGCTCATGGAATATTACCGATTGCCTCTGATATCCGAAAGCTTGAAAACATTCAATACACACCTGCTCCTGATATTATTCATGAAGCAGCAGGTCATGCACCAATCTTAACCGAACCTCGTTTTTCTGAGTATGTAAAACTATTTGGAGAAATCGGGTCAAAAGCCATCGCTTCTCGTGAAGAGCATGAATTGTTTGATGCAATAAGAGACTATTCCAATATATTAGAAGTAGGAACAGCAACAGAAGAAGAGATTCAGCAAGCAAAACTCAGATTTGAAGAAAAACAAAATGCCATAAAAGAGGTTTCTGAAGCAGAAAAAATATCAAGGCTATACTGGTGGACGGTTGAATACGGTATGATTGGCACACCTCATGAGCCTAAAATTTACGGAGCGGGTCTTCTGTCATCTGTTGCAGAAGGAAGAAATAGCTTTAACGATGATGTGAAAAAGCTCCCATTTAATCTTGATACGGTGGTTCATACAGGCTTTGATATTACTAAGCCACAACCACAGTTATTTGTTTGCGAAAGCTTTGATCAATTAATTGATGCGGTAAAGCAGTTCGCTGAAACGATGGCATTTAAGAAAGGTGGTACCGAAGGGTTAGATAAGGCTCATCAATCGAATCGCACCGCTACGTATGAATACAGCTCAGGGCTTCAAGTAACAGGAACACTTTCGCAAATTGTTAAAGGCGAAGATGGAGAAGCCATTTATGTAAAAACAGAAGGACCAACGGCACTTGCGACTAATAACATTGAACTAAAAGGGCATGGTAAAGATTGGCACCATCATGGATTTGGCTCTCCAATAGGGAAGCTTAAAGATGTCTTAACACCAATTGAACAATTAGGGATTCATGAACTCTCTTCAATTGGTATTACGGTAGGAGAAAACGTAAAGCTAGAATTTGAGAGTGGTATTACAGTTAGTGGTGTGACGAAGGAAATCATTCGTCACAATGGCAATGTGGTCGTTATCTCCATTGATCATTGTACGGTCACACTAAATGATCAAATTTTATTCCAGCCCCAGTGGGGGATTTACGATATGGCTGTTGGCGAGAGGATTACCTCTGTATTTGCTGGAGCTGCTGATTCAGAAACGTTTTTCAGTGATTTAGAGGAAACTCAACAACCTGTTCTTGAAAAAAATGATGCAACGTTACTCGAGCGATTATATGGAGAGGTAAGGAAGTTACGTGAATCAGACTTTCATTCATTGGAAATTGGAAAGCAAATCCCTTCAATTGTAAAAGAGCTCGATACCTATTATGGTGAAGACTGGCTACTTCGTCTAGAAATAATTGAACTTTTAAGCAGTCACAACATATTACCTGAAATATATGCACACGTATTTGACACACTAAAAAATTTACAAGGAAAAAATGAAGAATTACACGTATTAATTGAACGTGGTTTAAAGCTAGTTTAATTGAAAAAGCAGCGAGAAATCGCTGCTTTTCTAACTTTGTTCCTTTTGATGTAATATGCCAAGCTTTATGATCAAAGGCTTTAAGGTCAATCCTTGAATCAAAAGCGAAAACAGTACAACACTAAACGTTAAAAGTAAAATTTCTTCTTTGCCTGGAAACGTTGCAGGAAGACTAAGTGCTAATGCGATGGATAAACTTCCTTTTACCCCACCCCAGTTTAAGATGATTCTTTCCTTGGCAGACAATTCTTTTACTAGCGCGGTGCTCGTATATAGAGCAATGGTTCGACCGATTAACACAATCAGAATAGCAAGCAAAATCAATCCCCATTTTCCAGAAAAGTCGATATGTCTAATTTCTAGGCCAACCATTAGGAAGATTAATGAGTTGGCAATCAATGTAATAACATCCCAAAAGGTGTTAATGTTCGTAGTTGTTTCTTTTGACATCCCGATTTTTCCACCGTAGCTTCCAAACACAAGTCCACCAACAACGACAGCGATCACGCCTGATACATGGAAATGCTCAGCGATGAAGAAACTTCCAAAAAACAAGATTGCTGAAAAAGCAATTTCGAGCGGGTAATCGTCGAAAAAGCGAAGGACTTGTGAAAAAAGGAAACCAAGGACAAGACCGATGGCAATTCCACCAAGACTAAATTTTAAAAACAATAGGACGCCACTTCCGAAACCTGTGAGTCCCATTTCAATATAGGAAACTAAATAAACGGTTGAGATTTGAAACAGCACGACAGCAATCCCGTCATTAAAAAGCGACTCTCCTTCAATTGTCGTTGCAAGCTTTTTAGGAACGCCAATCGTTTTGAAGATAGAAAGGACACTAATTGGATCTGTTGCACTCATTAACGCAGCAAATGTAAATGCTACGACTAAAGGTAATCCAAGTATGTAATAAGACCCTCCACCAATTAATAGAAAGGAGAGCAAGGTTCCTCCAAGTGCTAATGCAAGTACAGGTTTTTTTTGCTCATACAGATGTGAAAAAGGTAGCTTTAAAGTCGCATCTCCTAATAAAATCGGCAGAAACAACGAAATGATAATCGCCTGAAATACTTCTGACCTTGTAATAAATACCTCAGCTTCTTCGATTACTGGTAATTCTGTTAACCCTAAAAGTAAACCAACAAGAACAAGGGCGATCGAATATGGTTGTTTAATCGTTTTAGAAATCGCAATAACTGTTACAGAAATCACTAATAAAATAAGAATTTGAATAAAGACCTCATTAAAAGCGTGCATGGGTTTTCTCCTCTCTGTTCCATACTATCATTAAAATACCCAAATCAAGAATCGCCTACTCTTTTCTTTATTTGGTGACATCTTCCATTTTAGCACAACCTACTTTGTGCTTCTATGGAGGTATACTTTTTTTGCTCGAAACAAATCGTAAAGGAGAGGAGGTTTTAAATATGGTAAATCGAGACCAAGACTATCACGAGCGAGACCCACACTTTGATGGACGAAACGAAGGAGTTTTAAATGACAACAGAGTTGAAGGTGGGGGACAAATGGGAGTACGGACTGACATGAATCCTGAAAATCTCATTCAACCGAAAAATCCATTTCATATGAATCCATCAAAGCAGGATAAAGAACTTGAACGGTTTGAGGAATTAATGAAAGGTGAAGAGAAGGGGAGAACGTAAAGGTTCTCCTTTATAATCCTTAGGATTTAAATATCGTAAAAAAAGGTAGCACAAGGATAACAGCTGCTAACGATAATATGGCTAGTGCTCCAATTTTATTTTTCTCTTTCCAAGTAGTAATCCCAAAACCAGCGGTATATAACGAAATAATGAGTAGTAAACATCCCGACAAAATCTCCACATCTAATCCCTCATTTCCTCTAGGTCAACTACCTTCGTTTGTTTTCCAAACTCACCTAAATTTACTGCTACAGAAACCGAGACATCTGCATTTGGATAAGATTTCATCCAATCAAATTTTTCATATTCCGGAATGGTCATAAATTGCTTTCTAGCATAAATGGACCAAAGAAAAGGTTCACCTTTAAATTCTTCCTGTGTCTTATTAATCACTTTTTCCATTTTTTTTGATATGTTTTCCTCTAAGTATTTCTTCAATTTTTCCTGCTTTTTAAAATCCTTTGCATAGTTAATCATCGCTGGATCTGACAGTACTTCCACAACAAAGAACATTTTAATGTCAATTTTAGGAGGACCTTGTCCAAGCTCAATTGAAACGATATTCTCTTTCGTTTTAATCACACGAGAAGCAATCCTGTATTCAGGTTTAAAGGGATCAGGATAAGTGGTTAAAATATCTTTCACATCAGATGTAGGATCAAGGAGGAGGGCTACTCTCGTTTCTTCTCCATTCAATTTCCCTATCATTTTCCCTTCTTTAAATACAGCAGACCCAATGAACTGGGTCGTATTTTTTTTTCCTTTTGTATCTAATTCACCTGCTAAAAACTCATCCTCAGATGCTTTCTTCTGATTTTCCTCCTCACTTTTATTTTGAGTAGACGTGTATATAGCTAAAAATAAGTCAGCATCCCCCTCAGTAACTTTATAAAATTTATGCAGGTCTGAATCAGGAATCATCCCGGTTTCCACACCACGGTTAGTGATGAATTGGAAATATTTATGTGGACGAGTTTCCAGTCTAGGTTTATTTTCTTCAAAGAATACTCTAGCTTTTTCTCTACTGACAAGTAAGCGTATATCTCTACGAATCTCCCGATCCTTCGTTGTGTCATAAATGTGACGTATAAAGTTATCATCCTTTGCAAATTCCTCTGAAACAACGATGACCTTTAGTAACGGATAGGCCAATGCCTTTGCTACGACTGTATTTGCCGTATTTCGAGCAGAAATAAAATCATTAGCAGTAATTGTAATGATTTCGTGTGGCGGCTCACTACTGCTACCACCACTTAGTAAAGTACCTACTTCAGGATTTGCAATTAAAAAGGTAATCTCCATTTTATTTTCCTCTTCCGCTTTATCTAGGCCCAGTCCAATTACATATGCTTTTTCTTCCACTTCCGTTTTATCCCAGCAACCTGTTAGAAAAAAGGCAATTATACATATGAAAAGTAGTTTCGTCCTATTTTTGTTTTTTCGCATGTTTAAACTCTCCTTTTAGAAGCGCTGTAAGCCATAACAGTAAAGGAAAACCAATAAAGAGAGGACTAAAAAAATGCAAAAGATTCTCCCGTAATTTGTACATTGTAAATGTAGGTGTCTCAGGAATATTACCTAAAAGTACAACGATTGTGGCAATTGCCGGGACAACAAATTCAAACTTATTCACTTGAAAAATGTTGCTGAATAAAACAGAAGTTAAATAGACATAAGTAGAAAATCGAATAAATGTCGCAATTAGCCAAAATGGGAAGAAGAATGTTTCAATATTTGTTAAAAAATCTCCGATTGAAATATAACGAATTGTCGTATGAAAAGGATAATTTAACATTTCAACAGATGGATAATCAAATAACATGACAAAAATAAGCAATGATGCACTTAATTCGATTGTAACGATCGTAAGCGCAATCCATGTTCCTTTTGAAAAATCCTTTTTTGATCTCATTAATGGTAAGAATAATCCCAAATATAAAATGTCACCAAAAATGGATATTTTTAAGGAACCTTCCTTTACAATTTCCCACGTTCCAGGTCCTAAAATAGGGAAGATTGCATAAAGATTCCCGTCTATTAATGTAAGGATCATCGCAAGTAATAATGTGATTTTTACATAAACAATGACCATCCATGCGACAGAACCAATATTTTGTATCCCTTTCTGTGCCGAATAGGCACATACCAACATTAACAGCCCGTAAATGACTATTGTGGGTGTGCGTGTGAAATATAAGGTTCCAATAATATCGACATATACTCTTGTATCGATAACAATTGCTGCGGTGCCTAATACCCAAAAGCTTAGAGATATGACATTGCCTATGTATTTTCCAAAGAGGTGAAGGTTAATGTCATGTAAATTTTTATCGTTATATGTGGTGAGTACTTTTAAATATAGATACAAAGGGATAATGATGATGGATGTTGAAATAAGCGGAACCATCCAAGCCGCATTTTGCACACTATCATATAAAATAGCTGGTGTATCGTCGGTGAGCTTAACCCCGAACATAAGTAGGATAATCGCTACGAATTCTCGAATGCCTAATTTGTCTGTCTGTTGCTTCATTTGACATGATCCTTTACTTTTTTAACAGAGTCTTTTAACTGTAAGTAACCAGGACGAAATCTTTCATCCTTCAACATTTTTCGAAAGATTGTATCTTTAGAAGAGACATACCAAGGCGTCATAGGTGCTAAATAAGGTACACCAAACGACTTGATTGTCGTCATATAAAATATACCTATGACGAAAAGTGCAGTCATTCCGTAAATTCCAAACAATCCAGACGCAAATAAAAATAAAAAGCGTAATAAGCGAACGGTAAAGTTTAAACTGATATCACTCACAGCAAATGAGCTTAACCCACCTAATGCTACGACAATAATGACGATTGGACTAATGACATTTGCTTCAACTGCCGCTTGACCTAAAATGAGTGCCCCAACAATTCCGATGGTTGGCCCAATTGGGCTAGGAACACGCAATCCAGCTTCACGAATAAGCTCAAACGCAATCTCCATGATGAGAATTTCAAAAAACGCTGGAAATGGAACTCTTTCACGTGTCGCGGAAATGGCGAGTAGTAAATCGGCTGGAACCATCTCAGGGTGATAATTTGTGATCGCAATATAGATAGGTGATGTAAATAATGTGATAAATAGTGCTAGAATTCGTAAAAAACGTGTGAAATTCCCAAATGGGAACCGTAAGTAATGCTCTTCAGACGTATGGTAAAAAGACCAAAATGTTGCAGGAACAACTAAGCTCGCGGGTGAATTATCCATAAGCATAATGATGTGCCCATCCTCAAGGAAGGAAGCCGCTCGGTCAGGCCTTTCAGAATACAGAATGGTAGGAAATAATGACTTTTGTCGCTCTTCTAAATATTGCTCCATCAGACCTAAATTTTGTATCGCATCAACATCTAAGCTATTCAAGCGACTCTTAATGTTTTCTAAAGTTTCCTGATTTGCTAAATCCTTAACGTACACAAGAAACAAATCATTATGAGACCGTTTACCAACTTCAAACGATTCGACTACAAGATTTTCATTGCGAATTTTTTTTCGCAGTAATGAAATGTTCGTAATCACTTTTTCATTAAATGCTTCTTTCGGTCCTTTTAAAACAACTTCGTCCTCAGCTTTACTGATGCTTCTTCCTTGGAAATTGGATGTGTCCATGATATAGGCATGTGGTACTCCATCGATAAACATAACCGTGTTCCCTTTATTCATCTCTAACACGATTTTCTTTATTTGCATTTCGGTTTTGATGGCATGTGAAGCGACAATATCTTCAATCATGGCAGAAGCATCTTTGTTAGAAAGAAGTGGCTTTAAAATAGCTTCTTCAATTGTTTTCGCATCTGAAATGGTATTAATGTAAAACACAGCAGCGCGTTTTTTTAATGCACGTATATGAAAGGTGCGACATTTCACATCTCTGTTTAAAGGAATACTAAATATTTCATGAAACGTGGCAATTGATTCATCCAAGTTCGCAGATAGAGGTTTTTCTTTTCGTTCAATATCTTCGGTAGCGGATTGTTCTGGAGGAACTTGAGGCTGATTATTCTGTTGTTTTTGTATAAAGTTTTTCCATACCTGTTTCCACATCATAATCACCCCGTCAATGTTTTACCCTTATTCTTCCACAAAAGCTAAGATTTACTCATGAAAGGAATATCTACTATGTTCATCATTCAGTCGATATTTCTTTTTGTCTCATAGTTGTTATGCTATTATTTTGATAAGCGAAACAATTTTGAAAAAAGGGGCCTTACTATGAGAGAATATTTAATCGTTCTAAACAAAGATGAAGATTCTATTTCAATCGTTAATTTAGATACCAATACCGTAGAAAAGACAATTGAAACGGATTACAACCCACATGAAGTGGTCGTCACACCTGATGGAAAAAAGTCATATGTGACATGTTCATTAGGAAACAAAATAAATATTATCAACAATGATACGTTTGAAATTGTGAAGACGTTAGAGCACCCTGAATTTCATTTTCCACATGGACTAGGTGTGACAAATGATGGAAAAAAAGTATTCATGGCATCTACATACAGTGAGAAGATCTTTATTATTGACGTTGCCACAGACACAATTGAAAAGGTGTTTCCTACCTATCAAAAATATTCCCATATGATTTCATTTTCACCTGATGGTAAAACGGTCTATGTTCCGAATATTGGTAGTCACAATATGACGGTTGTTGATGTGGAAAAAGAACAAGTAGTGAATCATTTCCCTGTTGGGCAAGGTCCTGAGGGAGTAGCTGTACATCCGAATGGTAAAGAGCTTTATGTCGCAAACCAAGACGACAATAACTTATTTGTTATAGATACTGACAGTTTAGAAGTCTTGTATAAACGAAGATTAGGTACATGCCCAATCCGCATTGTTTTTTCTCCAGATGGCAAGTATGCGTTAATTCCAAACCGTGAATCAGGTGACTTATCAATTGTAGAAACAGCCCACGAGCTAAAAGGGAATGTTCGTCCATGGGAAGTGAAGCGAATTCGTGTCGGTGTATGGCCAGGGGGGACCGTTTTCAACGAAACTGGAAGCCTAGCATTTGTAGCAAATAATAAAACGAATGATATTTCAGTTATCAATATGGAAGCTTTAGAGGAAGAAAGGCGCATTAAAGTCGGCATTCATCCAGATGGAATTGCCTACTTGAAAAAATAAGAACAAATGAATCTTTTCGCTCAAACTCCCGTATATAATAGAAACGAAGAAAGTGGGTGTAAACAATGGGATTTCTATTGATTATTGTAGTTATCGTCATTTTCATCATCCTTTCATCAAAAGTTTCTAACGTAAGTCGAGCAAATTCATATCATCATCACCATTTATCAACACATCATCAATTTACAGACACGACGACACATTCCTCCTCCTCTGATTGTTTTTCTGATTTCAGCGGCGGTGGAGATTGTGGTGGAGGCGGAGGGGACTAACCCCTCTGTTTTTTCTTAAACAATGGAGGATACATAAGATGAAAACGATTGGCTTTATCGGCACAGGTGTAATGGGGCAAAGCATGGCAAGTCATTTTTTGAAAGCTGGTTATGATGTTCATGTTTATACACGTACAAAAACCAAAGCAGACGCACTTCTATCAGAAGGAGCTGTATGGAAGGACTCAGTTGCAGAACTGGCAAGCGGAGTAGATACACTCATCACAATGGTAGGTTATCCACGTGATGTAGAAGAAATATATCTTGGTGAACAAGGTATTTTAGCACATGCAAAACAAGGAACATATGTCATTGATATGACTACCTCAACGCCCTCTCTTGCCGAGAAAATATACACTGTAGCGAAACAAAAAGGAATCTTTTCACTCGATGCACCAGTATCAGGTGGAGACGTTGGTGCAAAAGAAGCAAGGTTAGCCATCATGGTAGGAGGAGACAAAGAAGCTTTCGAAGACTGTCTGCCACTTTTAAAAATCATGGGTACTAACATTGTGTATCAAGGCTCAGCAGGTGCTGGTCAACATACAAAAATGTCAAATCAAATCGCAATTGCCACAAACATGATTGGTGTCTGTGAAGCCATTGCATACGCTAAAAAAGCAGGACTCGATCCTGAAACTGTATTAAAAAGTATCTCAACAGGTGCAGCCGGTAGCTGGTCACTATCCAACCTCGCTCCAAGAATGATTGCAGGCAACGTTGAACCAGGCTTTTATGTAAAACATTTTATAAAAGACATGGGAATCGCCTTACACGAAGCAGAAGCTCTTGGACTGAAATTGCCAGGATTAACACTAGCAAAGTCACTTTATGAAGAATTGGCAGAAAATGGTGGAGAAGAGAACGGAACACAGGCATTGTATAAGTTATGGGATAGATAAACTAGCGGGAGAGAAAGAGTGGTTTTCCAAATGAATGGTAACCACTCTTTCTCTTTAAGGAGGAATTTCACCTTTGTTCTCGAAGTATGTACTTTAATATGTCACTACCTACATAGAAAGGAAGGAAATAAACTAGGAAACACTGAATATATTAGATAGATTAAACCCTCAGCTACCTCATTAACCGCTAATTAATACTCTAAGATTAGTTGTATGTTTTCTTAAAAGGAGGCTATTATTCTGATAATTGACTGTCATTTCCACATTGATGAAACGATGTTGACGATAGATAAGATGATTGCGGGTATGGATTCAAATGGGGTGTCAAAGACGGCTCTTATTCCGCCTATGAATGAGACGATGTTTGAAATTGAAAGCAGCTTAAATCACTATTTACAACGCACCTTCAAGTTTATGATACTAAATTCTATTCCCGGCTCTAATTCCATTTATAATAATCTAGTAAAAGATGGCTATTTTCACCTTGCTGGAAGATCATATAAAATCTTCTCAAAGCCTGATAATACTCTAGTAGCAGATGCCCTTATTCAACATCCAAGTCGATTCTTAGGCTGGATAGCAATTAATCCATTAGAGCCTCATTCCTTGGACGAACTTGAAACATATATTGATTGTCCAGGGTTTATTGGTGTAAAAGTACACCCGTTTATGCACGACTATAGTATTAAAGAACTTGATCAAATTGCAGACGTGTGTCAGTCAAGAGGTAAACCTATGTTAATCCACCTTTCTTCTGAACGTGACTCATTTAAATACCTGCCAATAAAATTCCCAAAATTAAAAGTAATATATGCGCACGCCGGTGTTCCATTTTGGAGGGAGCTATGGAAATTCGCAAAAAATCAGCCATCTATTTTTGTAGATACATCCAGTGATTATATCAATCCTTCTATCGTCAAAAAAACAGTCCAAGCCTTGGGCTTCCGTAAAGTTCTTTACGGCTGTGATGGTCCGTACGGGATGAGCAAATTCAATGAATATGACTATTCATTGAAGAAAAAATGGATTGAAGACCTTATCATTCCTAACTATCAAAAGGACTTAATACTTGGCGGGAATTTTTTAGAAATGATCGAGTAAAGAAAACAGCGAAAATATTGATGTTACCACATCAATTTACTTATACAAAATATGGATGGGAGAATGATTCCTGTTTCGATAGAGAATTGTGGAACATTTAATAATGGAGGGAAAGGGATTGCTAAATGAACAAGTTCAAAAACTAGAACAAGCAGCTAATATAGAAGAGTGGAATGAAATCTATGAAACCATCATAGATCAGATGAAACAACTCGACACCCAGCTAAGTCAACAAGAGTACCACATGTACACGAACGAAAAACTTTACAATCAAGCTACATACGATTCACTTTCTGCTACAAAACAAGCCTTTATAGCAAATAAACATTTAAAACCAGCCCTTCTTAAGGGGATGGAATTAACAGAGGATAGACGATTAAAAAAGAGAATTCAACTGCTCGTAGCTGAAATCGAAAAAGAAGAAATTGCTAATCACCCCAGCCTTTTTGACTTAACGAATCAATTGAAAGACCAACTGCTTGATAAAAAAGCTATTGTAAATGGAACTGAATATACAAGTGGCGAAGTACATGCAGCCCTCATGGACCACCAAGACCGAAATGTTCGAAAGCAATTATTCGAACAATCACGAGAGTACGGAAACTCACTCACAGAGGATTTTAGAAAACTCATAAAAATGCGAAACGAAGTTGCAAGAGAAAAAGGTTTTCAAAACTTTCATCACTTTATGTTTCATCACAAAGGATTAGATTTTGAACAATTCCGTATAGAATGTCAGGAAATGTTTTTACATTCTCGCAACGAAATGCAAGAGATAATAACGAAAGTGAAAGGTCGCTTTCATATTGACCGTTTTGAATTTTACGATATCTTATTTAGCTATGCTAATTTCGCCAAGGATACAGCCAATCTCTTCAAAAGTGAAAATATTAAACCTTCTTTATTAAACACATTGGCAGCTTTTGGACTAAAAGAGAAGCAACAACCAATTGATATTCAACTATTCTCTATTCCTTATGGAGGATTTTGCCTATCCGTTTCACCAACAGATATTCGACTAGTTGTAAATAAACGAGAAGGTCATTCACCATATGCGACAGCGTATCATGAACTTGGTCATGCATTATATGATTACTATTCAAGTGGCTTGGAATACGAGTTCTTTTTCAGTAAAAGTTCCATTAGCCATGAAGCCATGGCAGAACTATTCATGACTATTCCTTATCAAATGGATTGGCTAATAAAGGAAGCGGGACTTGACCAAGAAACGGCAACACATATCTCTGAAACAAAGCATGTAGCGGATTTTCTGCTTGCAACTCTTTACTTTTACTATTGTATGGTTGAATACGAATTATATCATGACCCAGACGGTGATTTTCAACAGATCTCTAACACCGTCTTTAAAGAAGTCTTTGGTATAGAGCGACAAGCGTCTAATCCTGCCACAGAATTGTTTCTCATTACCTATCCGATGTATTTTCAAGATTACATTTACGCAGACGGCATTAGGGACATGCTGAGGTATCACTACAAAATAGATGGCATGTATCATGTGGAACCAGACGTATTTAATAGTATCCGCAAAGAATTCATGGAGCCAGGTGAAGCCTTTACATGGAACAAAAAACTAACAAAAATGTGTGGAGAAGGCTTTACCTTTAAATATTTCGAGTACTTTCTTAAAAACAAAACAATGAAAACAAATTAAATCATCTCCTTTCCCTCTCATAAATTTCATGATTTTGTAGAAAATAAATGAGAATTCAAATTAAAGGAGAAATGAACATGGCAAAGCGCACAAAAAAGAATGACGCAGATCAAAAAAATAAAAAAGGCTTCGACTCAGCTACAGCAACTGAATTTAGCCAAGAGCTTGGCAGTCACGACGCAAACCAAAAGCATAAACAAAAAGCAAAACGTGAAAAAGCTCCTAAAAATGATGGTAAATATGAAGGTGGACTATAAAAAGCAAGCGAACGCTTGCTTTTTTCTTTTGAAAAGTAAAACGAGAGCTAACTATATAATAAATTTTAGTGTTTATTGTGTGTAATCCGACGAAAAAGAGTCATAATCCGACTCTTCTTTAAGATATTCCGACGAAATTAAATGCGCGCTACTACATAAGAGCATCATTGTTCATATACTACTCCTAGTACAAACTAATTAATTGGAATTTTTAGAAAATAATAGTATATTAACAATAACGTCTTACAATCTATTCGTAAAAGGAGCTAGAACAATGAAACTTGAAATCTCTGAAAAAGTGCGCTTTAGTGAAACAGACGCGCTCGGTCATGTGAACAATACCAGCTACTTCGTTTACTTAGAAAATGCGCGAGTTCATTTTTTTGAAGCAGTTGGTCAACAAATGGACGCTAAAAACTGGAACTTTATCTTAGCCTCAACAAAATGTGATTTCATCAACCAAGCTTACTTTAGCCAAAAGCTTGCTATTACTACTTCTGTTACAAAAATTGGTACGAAAAGCTTTCATCTATACCACGAAATTTTAGACGAACAAACCCGACAAGTCATCTCAAAAGGAAATGAAGCCATTGTCTACTTTAACTTCCAAACACAGCAAAGTGAACCCCTTCCTGAAAAACTAAGAGCAGAGCTTGAGCAGTATCTAGTAACTGTTTAAATAGAACGGAAAGAATGGCCATATTAACTGAATTTAATATGGTCTTTTTTAAAGGACAGGTGATGAAGTCCAAAAAGATAAGAACAGCAGTCCAAAAAGTCCGTCATCTAGTTAATGAATTCCCAAAAGAAAACAACAACAATTCAAAAAGTCTTTCATCTAGATAACTAATTAAGCTCAGACTCATAAAATCACAAAAAACCCTCCACTATAATCTAAAAATAAACTTAATCTTCACCATTTAACACCACCGTTATCTAAATTTTCATCTTTTTTTACCGATTCGATAAATTTTTACAATATTCTTAAAATTCATATGCTAGACTATAGCTTGTACATAGAATTCCAACTATTGGAGGACGTTATGTCAAAACTCGTGTTTATCCTACTTGCTATTATCGGGGGAATGTTTGGAGGGTCACAGGCTCCCATTAATGGAGAGTTAGGCAAAAGAATTGGTAGTTTTGAAGCAGCTTGGTTTTCCTTCTTCATAGGTACCTTATTTTTAACTCTAGTCACACTATTCCTTGGTAAAGGTCACCTCTTAAAACTATTCTCCGTACCAAAATGGAATCTACTCGGTGGATTTTCTGGAGCACTGCTTGTGACTTGCATTATTATAGCCGTTCCCAAGCTTGGTGTCGCTTTAACGATTTTTGCCGCAATAATTGGTCAAATTACCATCAGTATGATCATTGACCACTTTGGTTTATTTGGAATTGAGAGAATTCCTTTTAACTGGAACCGTTTCATAGGCCTTTCATTGATGATTATCGCCTTGTTTCTTATTTATCGTGACAGAATCATTACTTAATTACTTTTTACACTTTGCAAAATCTAGCCATCATATCATTTAACACTATGTATAGTGCTTTCACTATATAGACAAAGTACAATAAACTTAAACTTCAAAGTTTTCTGTAAATTCAAATAACAAGGAGAGTGATGAACACCAATACATAGTAATTGAAAACCACAGAAAAGCACCACTTAAAATGAAAGCGTTTTCTAATAGAAATTCGTCATAGACGATTCTATTAATCACAATAAAGCAATAAATATAGTAAAAAATAAAGGAGGATTTTTTATGTCAGATAATGTGAAAATTGGACTTATTCAAGCTTCTAACGATGTTGATGGAAATGAATCAGTTGAGGTTCATAAGCAAAAGGCAATTGAAAAACATATCAAACTAGTACGCGAGGCAAAAGATAAAGGTGCACAAATTATCTGTTTACAAGAAATCTTCTATGGACCTTATTTTTGCTCAGAGCAAAATAAGAAATGGTATGATTCCGCTGAAGAAATTCCAAACGGACCAACAACGAAACTTTTCCAAGAGTTAGCGAAAGAATTAGAGGTTGTAATCGTTCTTCCAATCTATGAAAGAGAAGGAATTGCAACTTACTATAATACAGCTGCAGTGATTGATGCAGATGGATCTTACCTTGGTAAGTACAGAAAGCAGCACATTCCACATGTAGGTGTTGGTGAAAACGGACATGGCTTCTGGGAAAAATATTACTTCAAACCAGGTAATCTTGGATACCCAGTATTTGATACTGCATACGCAAAAGTAGGCGTTTATATCTGTTATGACAGACATTTCCCAGAAGGTGCTAGATTACTAGGATTGAAAGGCGCAGAAATCGTCTTTAATCCATCTGCGACAGTGGCTGGCTTATCTGAATACCTTTGGAAGCTAGAGCAACCTGCTCATGCAGTTGCAAACGGTTATTACGTTGGTGCGATTAACCGTGTTGGGACAGAGGGGCCTTGGAACATGGGAGAATTTTACGGACAATCCTATCTAGTAGATCCAAGAGGAAACTTTGTATCAATGGGAAGCAGAGATAAAGATGAAGTGATTATAGGAGAAATGAATAAAAAACTAATACGTGAAGTTCGAGATACATGGCAGTTCTATCGTGATCGACGCCCAGAAACGTACCAAGAAATGACAGCATTATTGCCTTAATGACAGAAATAAAAGGGGCTTAACAATTTACAGACGATGAAATTGTAAGCTCCTTTCTATTTAAAGGATATTTTTCTATTTTTTACTAAGTAGAACACTAGAGAAGGGGGCCACACATTTTGGGCAAACATCAATCAAAAATTCACTTGGATGATTTGACGAAGAACTTCGCTGAGGTTCATCCGGGATTATCCAATCAAGATGCTTTAGAAGAAGCAAACCGCTGTCTGTATTGCTATGATGCACCGTGTATTCAAGCATGTCCAACAGGCATAGATATTCCAACTTTCATTAAAAAAATTGCCTCAGGTAATTTAAAGGGATCAGCCAAAACGATTATGACGTCAAATCCCGTTGGTGCAAGCTGTGCTCGTGTATGTCCGACAGAAGAGCTATGTGAGGGTGCATGCGTCCTTAATCACTCAACGAAACCAATTATGATTGGAAACCTTCAACGTTATGCCACAGATTGGGCAATGAAAAATGAACAAGTATTATTTAAAGCAGGAGAAAAAAATGGAAAGAAAGTAGCGATTATCGGCGGAGGTCCAGCCGGACTATCTGCAGCTAGAGAATTAGCACTTTTCGGTTACGATGTAACCATCTATGAAGCAGAAAAAGAAGCAGGGGGCTTAAATACGTACGGTATTGTTTCATTCCGTCTTCCACAAGCAGTATCTTATTGGGAAGTCGATCAAGTGAAAAGCTTAGATGTGAAAATTATGACAAATACAAGGGTTGGTCAAGATATATCGGCAAAAGAAATTATGGACTCATATGATGCGGTCGTTTTAGCCATCGGAATGTCAAGTGTACCAATGCTCGGAATTGATGGTGAAGATGCAAAAGGAGTCTATGATGCAATTGAATTCGTGAAGGATACAAAAACAAAACCGATCACGAATGAATTTTTAGGGAAAAAAGTGGTTGTCATAGGAGCTGGAAATACAGCCATTGATGGTGCGACATGCTCAGTTCGTTTAGGAGCAGAAAATGTAAAAATTCTTTACCGTCGTACACTGGAAGAAATGACGGCTTATGATTTTGAGTATGAATTTGCGAAGCAGGATGGCGTCGAATTCAGATGGCTTACTGCACCAAAACGAATCATCACAAATGACAATGGTGAAGTAACTGGTATTGAATGCTTCAAAATGGAATTAGGAGAACCTGGTGAAGATGGAAGAAGACGTCCTACTCCAGTAAAAGGCTCTGAATTCGTCTTAGCTGTCGATGTCGTCATTAAAGCGATTGGCCAATCGCGTTATGTGAGTCTCATCGAGGAATTTGGTTTAGAGCATGACGGTGGCGTTGTAAAAGTTGAAAAATCGACACAGCAAACTTCAAACGAAAAAGTATTTGCTTGTGGGGATGTTATTTTTGGAAAAGGACAAGGCGAAGCAATGGTTGTTACGGCTGCTCAACAAGGGAAAGACACAGCCTATGCTATTCATAAGCGTTTTGCACAAACGGTATCTGAAACGGCTTAATTTAGAAAAATATCATGCATGAAACAAGGGGGCTTATCGATGGCAGATTTACGAATAAACTTAGCAGGAATCCAGTCGCCTAACCCATTTTGGCTAGCTTCTGCTCCACCAACAAACTCAGGTTATCAAGTTCAACGTGCCTTTGAGGCAGGTTGGGGAGGTGCAGTATGGAAAACGTTGGGAGATCCGATCCTAAACGTTTCTTCTCGTTTTGCTGCAGTTAGCTTCAATGGACAACGTGTTGCAGGATTCAACAATATAGAGCTTATTACCGACAGACCGTTAGAAGTGAATTTAAAGGAAATCTATGAAACGAAAAAGAGATTCCCAAACCATGCGATTATAGCTTCATTAATGGTAGAACCGAAGCAAGAAGCGTGGCACGAAATTGTCAAACGGGTAGAAGATGTCGGTGTAGATGGGCTCGAATTAAACTTTGGATGTCCACACGGAATGGCAGAGCGTGGGATGGGCTCGGCATCTGGTCAAGTGCCAGAGTTAGTTGAAAAACAGACATACTGGGCAAAAGAAATGGCTCAAACACCTGTTATTGTAAAATTAACTCCGAACATTACAGACATTACCGTAACAGCTGAAGCTGCTGTACGTGGGGGAGCAGATGCGGTAAGTATGATAAACACAATTAATAGCTTAGCAGGTGTAGACTTAGACTCTTGGAATACCATTCCACATGTTGCGGGAAAAGGCGCACACGGAGGCTATTGTGGGCCTGCTGTAAAACCAATTGCACTAAATATGGTTGCAGAATGCGCGCGCAATCCACGTGTCAATGTTCCGATTTCAGGAATGGGTGGCGTATCAAACTGGCAAAATGCAGTTGAATTCATGTTAATGGGTGCTACAGGTGTTCAAGTGTGTACAGCCGCTATGCACCACGGGTTTAGAATTGTTGAAGACATGATTGATGGATTAAATAACTATTTAGATGAAAGAGGTATAGCCTCTGTCATGGATATTGTAGGTAAGTCTGTTCCAAAATTCTCTGATTGGGGCAATTTAGACCTAAACTATAAAGTAGTAGCACGAATTAATGAGGATGTGTGTATCAACTGTAACAAGTGTCATATTGCTTGTGAAGATACGTCACATCAATGTATTGATATGCTAAAAGACCCACTTGGTAAAGACTATTTAAAGGTACGTGAAGAAGATTGTGTAGGTTGTAATTTATGCTCGATCGTTTGTCCAGTTGATGGAGCGATTGACATGATTGAAGTACCTAATGAGCATGCACCGATGACTTGGAATGAGCGTCAAGCAGCAATTGGTGCAACGGCAGAATGTAAAGTAGATATGATTAAAAAATAAGGGGGATACAGAATGAAGAAAGTCATTCAAAACGGAACAATTGTTACAGCATCAGACACATTTCAAGCAGATATTTTAATCGAAAATGGCGTGATTACGACCATTGGTCACAATTTAGAAACGCATGGGGCAGAAATAGTAGATGCGAAGGGCTGTTATGTATTTCCAGGAGGAATTGACCCGCATACTCACTTAGAAATGCCATTTGGCGGAACAGTAACAAAGGACGATTTCGAAACGGGTACGATTGCTGCTGCTTTCGGAGGAACAACAACGGTTATTGATTTCTGCTTAACAAACAAAGGTGAGCCTTTAAAAAATGCGATTAAAACATGGCATGACAAATCAAAGGATAAATCAGTCATCGATTACAGTTTCCATTTAATGATTGGCGAAATTAATGATGAAGTACTCGCACAACTACCAAGCGTAATTGAAGAAGAAGGTATAACTTCGTTTAAAGTATTTATGGCTTATAAAAATGTGTTCCAAGCCGATGATGAAACGTTATTCCGCACGCTTATCGCCGCAAAAGAGTTAGGCGGACTTGTTATGGTTCATGCAGAAAATGGGGATGTTATTGATTACTTAACGAAAAAAGCGCTTGAAGAAGGAAAAACTGAACCAATTTATCATGCTTTAACACGACCACCAGAGGTCGAGGGTGAGGCTACAGGAAGAGCAGCTCAGTTAACTTCTCTGGCACAATCGCAGCTATATGTTGTTCATGTTTCTTGCGCAGATGCTGTACAGAGAATTGCAGACGAAAGAAACAAAGGGGCAGATGTTTGGGGAGAAACATGTCCACAATACTTAGTGCTTGATCAGTCATACTTAGAGAAACCAAATTTTGAAGGAGCAAAATACGTTTGGTCACCACCACTTCGTGAAAAATGGAACCAAGATGTATTATGGAATGCCCTCAAAAATGGCCAACTTCAAACATTAGGATCTGACCAATGCTCATTTGATTTTAACGGTCAAAAATCGCTCGGTAAAGGTGATTTCACGAAAATTCCAAACGGTGGACCAACCATTGAAGACCGCGTAAGTATTCTGTTCTCTGAAGGTGTGAAAAAAGGAAGAATTTCACTCAATCAGTTCGTTGATATTACGTCAACACGCATTGCGAAATTATTTGGGTTATTCCCGAAAAAAGGAACCATCTCTGTTGGAGCAGATGCAGACATTGTCATTTTTGATCCAAATGTAGAGCGTGTAATTTCGGCTGAAACACATCATATGGCTGTCGATTACAGCGCATTTGAAGGGATGAAAGTAACGGGTGAACCAGTATCTGTCCTTTCACGAGGAGAATTTGTCATTCGTGACAAGCAATTTGTTGGAAAAGTAGGCTCGGGTAAATATATTAAACGAGCAAAATATGGAAAGGTACTTGAAGATAAAGGTGAAACATTAAAAATTTAAACGGAAACTTCAATTATTCATTCTACTATTCTATCTAACTTTTTCGTAACAGTGAATGTACTAGGACCATTCCTTGAATTACATGCAAGTAGCAGTTTTAAGTAGGAGAGTACAAAACACTCTCCTACTCTAAATCTTTTCTAAAAGATGCTACAAGTATGAAAAATATTTTTTGAAAATTTAGAAAATTATTTCCAAAAATTCTCAAAAAGGGTGTGTTCTAATGAAGAAGAGCAATCATTTAAAATCTCCAGATTTATTCCCAATTCCGCATCAAGGTAAAAAAATTGGCAGTGTTGGTTTTGCATTTATTTGGATCGGGATGGCAGTTGTATTGGCTGCATTCGCCATCGGCGGTTCTGGTGTTCAAAATTTATCATTAGGATGGGTAATATTAGCAACCGTTATTGGGTCACTCGCCATCGGAGCATTCATGGTGATTATCGGAGATATAGGAATTGAGCACGGATTATCGTTCCCTGTCTATATGCGAGCCCCATTTGGAACGATAGGTACACATATACCTTCCATTATTCGTGGATTTGCAGCATCATGTTGGTTTGGTATTAATACGTACTTCGGATCAACCGCAATGAACGGGATTTTATTTGTCCTATTTGGATTTGATAATTGGTTATTATGTTTCTTTATCTTTGCCATTTTACAGCTTGTAAACACCGCTCTAGGAATTAAAGCGGTAGAACGCTTTGCCGATCTAGCTGCCCCAATCATCATTCTTATTTCTTGTTGGATGTACGTTACGCTTTCAGACAAAGCATTAGCTGAAGGACGAGAGATTTGGTCTTGGATTGAAAGTCCAGTGACGGGTGGTGCTGCCCTTACAGCATTCATGGTTGTTATTATGAGTAACATGGGCTTCTGGTCAACTTTAGCAGCAGATATGCCATCACTTTCTCGATTTATAAAAGCGCCGAAAAATGAGCGCAATTGGTTTAAACGAAACAAATCTTCATTAATTGGTAGCATGATTGCGATGCCACTTACACAAACGTTTATGGTTGTTATTGGTGCTGTTTCTTATATCGCAGTGGCAAATTATGATCCAGTAGTCGCACTTCAACAAGCTGCATCAGGTATTATTTTAGGGATTTTATTGCTTATGATCGTGTTTGCACAATGGTCGACAAACGTGTCAGCCAATCTAATTCCAGCAGCGACAATCTTCTCAAATGTAGGTGGACCAAAGGTTCCGTTCTGGGCTGGTGTATTTATGGCTGGTATCGTTGGAACAGTTGTGCAACCTTGGAGCCTATTTGGAATCATTATCCCTGCATTATTAATTATTGGAGGCATTTTATCAGCGATTGTAGGAATTCTATTCGCGGATTATTACTTATTACGTAAGCGTCGTGTAAACGTGACAGACCTATATGAGGAAAATGGCCAATTTAAGTATATGGGTGGCTTTAACATGGCTGGCTATATTTCTTGGGTACTAGGTGGATTAGCTGCTTACTGGCTATCAAACTATTCATTTATTGTTGGCTTCTTAGTAGGAACAGTCTGCTACTACGTTCTTGCAAAATATTGGTGGTTTAAGAAATATACACAAGCTGAAATCGAGAACCCTAGCGATGAAAAGTATTTAGGCATTACAGTTGGTCGAGATTGGGAAATTGATGCTGAGGAAGAGTCAGTCGTTGTCCCAGACGGTGTGAATCCACAAGTTTAAACGCAAAAGAGGAGTGAAGCATATGTCTTCGTATCAAGAATTTTTAAATGAACGAGATAAAATTGATTACCTTATTCAAAAAGGATATAAAATCAGTGGTGTAACAGAAAATTTAAGTGGAGCATTTGTTGAATTTGAGCTTCAAACAGAAGGGGAAGCAGGTACTAACGAGAAAGAAGTACTACACATTCTTACAGCCGATGCGCGAAAATATTTTTCATCATTAATCATAAAACAAAGAAGTGTCGTATAGGATAGATTTAACTCAAGTGAAAGCAAATATGGAAAAAGGGGGATTGTGAATGGAGTTTTCCTTACGAAGTAAAGAAAGTGCCTATCCTTGCGAAGTCACAATTGACGAAGATAACGGTCGGTATATGATTCGAAAAGCAGATTCAAGTGGAGAGGTCTTTAACACTCCGGAGGAATTGGTTACATGGATTTTATCAAACTGGGATTCAGAAGAATTCTCAGATCAAGATGAGTTTGAGATGATGATACAAGAAATTCAAGTTTATTTTCCTATTAATAATTAATGGATAAGATATAGGCATCCCATTGGGGTGTCTTTCTTTTTGCAGATTATTCGTAAAAGTTAAAAAATACCACCATTTTCAAGTGGCAATCAAGTATAATTAGACATATACCATTAGGAAACTGAGGTGTGAAACAGCTTGAAATCGAACCTAATTGTGAACGATCTGTTAAACAGAAAGCACTTTGAACACATCGAAATCATTGCCGGCCAATCAGGTCTACATCGACATGTAAAATGGGTGCATGTGGTAGAAGTCATTCAAATACGTAATCTTCTTAAAGGAGACGAGCTTATCCTTTCAACTGGGCTCGGCTGGAAAGAGGACCAAGCGTTATTTCTTACTTTTATTAAACAATTAATTGAGATTGGAGTTGCTGGGCTATGTATCGAACTAGGTACACATACGTCAAGCATTCCACAAGAGGCGATTGACCTTGCCAATGACTCAAATCTACCAATTATCGTTTTTCATAACGAAGTTCCATTTGTTGAAATTACCCAAGATATTCATGCCCTTATCATTAATCAACATTATCAAAAGATAACAGATCTAGAAAATTACTCACAGCAGTTAAATAAGAAGCTCCTCACCATGAACCACTACCAAGAAATCCTCACGTTTATGCAACAATACTTACATGTTCAAGTCATCCTCAAATTTACTGAAAGCGATGTCCAATTTACACCAGTTGTGAAAGAACAACAAAGAAAAAAATATTTAAAGTTAATGGAAGAAAGTGCTGGCATTTTAGACGGCTATTCGATGGCGCGGTTACCCGTTCAATTACTGGAAAAAAAGTATGCGGACTTAGTCATTGTTACAAAAGATAGAGAGCTAAATGAATTTGATCATCTTATATTAGACCGCACTACGACCGCTTTAGCACAGCACTTACTAAGGGATTTATATGTAGAAGAGAAACGGAAAGTTGAGGAATCAGAATGGATCAACACATGGCTATCAGGTGATCATAATGAGGATGTTATTACAGATTTTCTCACCGAACATATCCCTAACGTAAAAGTAAAGGGTGGCACTGTTTGTTTATTTAAATTTGATTCGGGTGCTACGGTACTATCCAACACAGAGTTAACTTACTTTAATCTTTATGTGCGTACGATTTTCGAACAAGAGGGATTTTATCTGTTTCCTAGTGAAAAGCGAAACGTCATCATTCTAATTCTTTTGAATAAGCGTCCTGATTCAAAATGGAAAGAACGAATCAAAGAGGGAATTCATCGAATTTTAACATCTGATATAAATCTCGCCAACAAGTCAAAAAAATTTACGCTTGGGGTTGGGAAGTATGTTGAAAGATTAAGCCATATACATAAAAGCTATGAAACGGCACAAGAAACGCTACGAATTCAAGGAAGACTTTCACAAAATTCACAAAGCTATTTTTACGATGACCTTCACATGTTTAGACTCATTTCCCATATGCACCGACACCTTGATTTACAAGAAGTTATTATGGAATATTTAGAGCCTGTGATTGAATATGACAAACAACATAACGGAAAACTGATGCAAACATTAAAAATCTATCTATCTTGTAATGGATCGAAGCAAGAAACAGCGAAACAGTTATTTATTGTACGACAAACCCTTTATCATCGAATCGAGAAGCTCGAAACCCTACTTGGCGACGACTTCATGCACCCTGAAAAACGCTTAGCAATCGAATTCATGATTCTAGCTTATGAGTTCTTACAATCGTCTGGCCAAGAGCTGAAAAGTAAATACCAAGTGTAAATAACACTGTGATGAAGGACACTTCTCTTGACCTTACCCGTAGAAGTGTCCTTCATCACGCATATGAAGTCCGATTCTCATAATCTTCCTCGAAAAAAGGTCCTTCATTGACCCCATGAAGTCCGAATCTCTTGATCCTCCTCGTAAAAAAGTCTTCATCGACCAGATGAAGTCCGATTTTCTTAATCTTCCCCGTAAAAAGGACCTTCATCAATCTTATGAAGTCCGAATCTCTTGATCTTCCTCGTAAAAAGGACCTTCATCGACCATATGAAGTCCGATTCTCATATTCTTCCTCGAAAAAAGGTCTTCATTGACCACATGAAGTCCGAATCTCTTGATCCTCCTCGGAAAAAGTCCTTCATCGACCAGATGAAGTCCGATTTTCTTAATCTTCCCCGTAAAAAGGACCTTCATCAATCTTATGAAGTCCGAATCTCTTGATCCTCCTCGAAAAAAGTCCTTCATCGACCAGATGAAGTCCAATTCTCTTGATTCTCCGTACCAAAAAGTCCATCACACCCATCCCAAAAGTAATTCAATCATTCAATATGTGGAATAATTCTACCTTCATTTTTTACACATTGTCTAATGAAAGCACTTTCATAATGAGAGATAATATTGTTAGATTAATAATTTTAAAATTTCAGAAAATAAAGAGGAGGTCCTACTCATGACTGTCACAAAAAATGAAACGAAAACTCTTAAAAACTATATTAACGGACAATGGGTTGCATCAGTAAGCACTGAAACACTTGAAGTTCCGAATCCTGCTACCTCTGAAGTGTTGGCACTTGTTCCGATTTCAACGAAGGAAGATGTTGACCAAGCGGTAAGTGCTGCACAACATGCATTTCAAACGTGGAAAAAAACGCCTGTTCCAAAGAGAGCGAGAATCCTATACAAATATCACCAACTCTTATCAGAAAATCATGAAAGGCTTGCAAGATTAGTAGTAGAAGAAAACGGTAAAGCATATAAGGAAGCGTATGGAGAAGTTCAGCGTGGAATTGAGTGTGTTGAATTTGCTGCAGGTACACCAACCCTTATGATGGGTGAAACATTAGCGAACATTGCAGAAGAAATTGACTCGCAAATGTTCCGCTACCCGTTAGGTGTTATAGGCGGAATCACACCATTCAACTTCCCAATGATGGTACCACTATGGATGTTCCCTCTTGCTGTTGCATGTGGAAATACATTCGTATTAAAGCCATCAGAACGCACACCACTTCTAGCGATGGAATTAGTTGAACTGTTTACAGAAGCAGGAGCTCCAGCGGGAGTACTTAATTTAGTACATGGTGCGCATGACGTGGTCAATGGCTTGTTAGACCATAAAGATATTAAAGCAATTTCTTTTGTTGGATCGCAACCAGTTGCAAAATATGTGTATGAACGTGCAGCAGGTCAAGGTAAGCGAGTTCAAGCGCTATCAGGTGCAAAAAATCATCACTTCGTTATGCCAGATGCCGATATGGATAAGGCGGTACAGCATATTATTGGTTCTGCTTATGGTAGTGCAGGTCAGCGCTGTATGGCATGTAGTGCGGTTGTCGTAATTGGCGATAATGATGATTTTGTACAGGCCTTAAAAAATAAAGCCGATGAATTAATCATTGGAAACGGAAATGACGAAGAAGTGTTGTTAACTCCTGTTATTCGTGAATCACACCGTCAAACGGTATTAGGCTATATCGAAAAGGGAGTGAAAGAAGGAGCATCACTTGTGAGAGATGGTCGTAATGAAATGGATCATTTTGAAAAAGGAACGTTCTTAGGTCCAACCATCTTTGATCATGTGACACCTGATATGACAATTGCAAAAGACGAGATTTTTGCCCCGGTATTAAGTGTTTTACGTGCAAAGGATTTAGATGAAGGTCTTGAGTATTTACGTCAATCACGCTTTGGAAATGGTGCAACCATCTATACAAAAGATGCAAGTGCAGTTCGCCAATTTAGAGAAGAAGCTGATGCAGGTATGCTCGGTATCAATGTTGGGGTTCCAGCAACGATGGCATTCTTCCCATTCTCTGGATGGAAGGATTCCTTCTATGGTGACCTTCACGTCAATGGAAAAGATGGTGTGAATTTCTTTACGAAAAAGAAAATGATTACGTCAAGATATGATTTTTAATGAAATATAGTTAATAGGAAGGAGGAGATGTTGATGAAAACACAACAAAATGAAACGATGGCATCAAAGGATGCAAAGTACGTGTGGCATTCGATGAAACCATATAACCCAGATGCAACGATGGTTGTAACGAAGGCAAATGGTTCTTGGGTCACAGATGAGCATGGAAATCGTTTTTTAGATGCAATGGCAGGTCTCTGGTGTGTGAATGTAGGTTATGGTCGAGAAGAGCTTGCCGATGCTGCGTATGAACAGCTTAAGCAAATGGCTTATTTTCCGTTAACCCAAAGTCATGAACCAGCTATTAAGCTAGCAGAAAAATTAAATGAAATGCTAGGCGATGACTATGTTATCTTCTTCTCAAATAGTGGCTCAGAAGCAAATGAAACAGCCTTTAAGATTGCAAGACAATATCATCAGCAAAAAGGTGAGCACACTCGATATAAATTTATTTCAAGATACCGAGCGTATCACGGCAATTCAATGGGTGCGTTAGCAGCTACTGGGCAGGCTCAGCGGAAATATAAATATGAGCCGCTAGCACCGGGTTTTGTTCACGTTGCTCCTCCTGATTCGTATCGTGCTACAGATGCCCCAAATTGTGCGCCTCATGAATTACAGTCGGTTAAAGACGTGGACCGTGTGATGACATGGGAATTAAGTGAAACAGTGGCTGCAATGATAATGGAACCTATTATTACCGGTGGTGGCATCCTCGTACCACCTGAAGGATACATGCAAGGTGTAAAAGAAGTATGCGAAAAGCATGGCGCACTTCTCATTGTTGATGAAGTAATCTGTGGGTTTGGTCGTACTGGCAAGCCATTTGGGTTTATGAACTATGGCGTAAAGCCAGACATCATCACAATGGCAAAAGGAATTACGAGTGCTTACTTACCACTTTCAGCCACTGCTGTTAAAAAAGAAATTTATGAAGGCTTTAAAGGCTCAGAAGAATACGATTACTTCAGACATGTTAATACATTTGGTGGTAATCCAGCTGCATGTGCACTTGCACTTAAAAACCTAGAAATTATGGAAAGAGAAAACCTGTTTGCACAATCTAAGCAAAAAGGTGACAAGTTAAGGGAAAGCTTAGCTGCTCTTACACAAGAACATCCTCATGTGGGAGACGTAAGAGGGAAGGGCTTATTAGTTGGAATTGAGTTAGTGAAGGATAAAATGTCAAAAGATCCACTAGAAGTGGAAAAAGTAAACCAGGTAATAGCTGGCTGTAAATCAAAAGGGCTAATCATTGGTAAAAACGGAGCAACGGTTGCAGGCTTTAATAACGTCCTTACACTTTCTCCACCGCTTAACATTGAAGAGGAAGACCTTGATTTCATCATTAAAACAGTTACTGAACAATTAAAATTAATTCAATAGCTTGAACCTAAAAGGCACTCGCGATCTAAAAACAACATTTTATTGATTGCGGGTGCATTTTTCACCTTTTATCAAAATAAGGAGGAGCAATGAAATGAGAATTGGCGTACCAAGAGAAGTGAAGGTAAGTGAAAATCGTGTCGCATTAACTCCATCTGGAGTCTTACAATTAACGCAAAACCTGCATCAAGTGTTTATTGAAAAAGGTGCAGGTCTTAATTCAGGCTTTTTAGACGAAATGTATATGGAGGCAGGCGCGATTATCGTGGATACACCTGCTGATGTTTGGGCTTGTGAAATGGTCGTCAAAGTAAAAGAACCAGTTGAACAGGAATATCAATATTTCTATGATGGCCTTATTCTATTTACCTACCTTCATTTAGCAGCAGACCTTCCTTTAACGGAAGCGCTTATGAAGAAAAATGTCATTGCCATTTCGTATGAAACAGTCCAATTAGAGGATAAAACTCTTCCTCTTTTAACCCCAATGAGTGAAGTTGCAGGAAGGATGGCCACTCAAATTGGTGCTGCTTACTTGGAAAAATCAAAAGGAGGAAAGGGTGTTCTCCTTGGTGGTGTCCCAGGAGTTAAACGAGGAAAAGTAACCATCATTGGTGGAGGAGTTGTGGGTACGAATGCAGCGAAAATCGCCGTTGGTTTAGGAGCAGAAGTGAATATAATCGACGTAAGTGCTGCTAGATTACGAGAATTAGATGATGATGATATCTTCGGTAATACAATTAATACGTTAATGTCGAATCCTTATACAATTGGTCAAGCTGTTTCCGAATCAGATTTGGTAATCGGGGCAGTCTTAATTCCAGGCGCAAAAGCACCGAAACTCGTCACAGCCGAAATGGTTTGCCTAATGGAAGAAGGTTCCGTGATCGTGGATGTTGCGATTGATCAAGGTGGAATCTTCGAAACGGTTACACATGTGACCACACATGACAATCCGACGTATGTGAAGCAAGGTGTTCTTCATTATGCGGTAGGAAACATGCCAGGCGCTGTGCCAAGAACTTCTACGATTGCCTTAACGAATGTAACCGTTCCATATATTTTACAGGTTGCAAACAAAGGCTATAAAAAAGCCTTCCAAGAGAATGAAAGCCTTTATAAGGGGTTAAATATCATTAACGGCTATATCGTTTGTGAAGGTGTGGCAAAAGCGCACAACCTGCCACATATTGAAGTACCTGTTGCAACCATCTAAAACAAAAATGACCACGTAAAGAGCGTGGTCATTTTTATTCATTTATGCTAAATAGCACAGTTATTCTAACTCTTCTGTATCCACAGAGAATCCAATGCTGAAAAAGAGTCAAACTTGAACAGAGTCTGTAGACCTATTCCAACGTATATGGGAAAATGAAAAAAACGATGACATATCTCTTTACTAGTATTAGTCGGAAAGGGTGAATCTAATGGAAGTGAATAAGCAAGATCACACTGTTATTTCCAGAAAAGAGCAAGCAGTCACATTTTTACAACTCGTTGCCTCAGGAGAGGTTAAGAAAGCTTATGAGCTCTTCATCGGCTCAGACTTTAAACACCATAATCCTTATTTTCCTGGGAATGCAGCAACTTTGATGCAAGCAATGGAGGAGAACGCCGAGCAAAATCCTCAAAAGACACTTGAAGTCAAACAGGTGATTGAAGAAGGAGATCGCGTTGTCACTTACTCCCATATAAAACAGACCTCTGAAGACCTAGGGTGGGCAGTTGTTCATATTTTTCGGTTTGAAGCTGGACGACTGGTGGAGTTATGGGATATTGGACAAGCCGTACCAGAAAATTCCGTGAATACGAATGGAATGTTTTAGTCTGTAGGGAACAAGGTATCCTGAATAAAAATTGAAAGGTTGGGGTTAACTGACATGTTCCCCAACCACTTTTTACTTCGTTAACCTATCCATCTTAGTAAAAACAACCCATTATTTTGAATACTTCTCTACATATGCCTGCAACCTATCCATGCCTTCATTTAACGTTTCGAGTGAATATGCATAAGACAAGCGAACGAAACCTTCACCGTAATTGGAAAAAGCACTGCCAGGTACAAAAGCTAGGCCAACTTCTTTTACAAGGTTCATTGAAAAATCAAATGAAGACATGCCAAATTTCTCAATCGAAGGGAATAGATAAAAGGCACCGTTAGGCTTTACGACATCAATATTCATTGCGATTAATCGGTCATACACATAATCTAAGCGTTTTTTATACTCAAGCTTCATCGGAACAGCGTCATCAGTACCATTTACTAACGCTTCAAATGCAGCTTTTTGGGAAATCGATGTAACACAAGATACATTGTATTGATGAACCTTCAGCATGTGTTTTGCAATTTGTGTAGGTGCAAAAGCAAAGCCAACACGCCAACCTGTCATGGAATGAGATTTAGATAATCCATTAATAACAATCGTTTGATCGCGTAAGTATTTAGCGATTGAGTGATGGTTCCCTTCAAACACTAACTCACTATAAATTTCATCGGATAAAACAAAAATATCCTTTCCTCTTAGAAGCTCTGCAATATCCTTCACTTCTTGTTCAGATAATGTCACGCCTGTCGGATTTGTAGGAAACGGAAGAACGATGCATCGTGTCTTATCTGTGATCGCTTTTTCAATCATTTCAGCCGTTAAACGAAAATTCGATGCAGTCGTATCGACATGAACGGGGACTGCACCACAAAGTGTAATCAATGGTTCATACCCTGGATATACGGGTCCAGGTAAAATGACCTCACAACCAGGTTCTAAGATGGTACGAAAAGTGATATCTATCGCTTGACTCGCACCAACTGTAACAATAATTTCATCTTCCGCACGATAATCTAACCCATATTTCGAACGAACAAAATCACAAGCAGCTTGTCTTAATTCAAAGTAACCAGCGTTATGTGTGTAGGACGTGAAATTCGTATCAATGGCGTGCTTCCCAGCATCTTTTACATGCTGTGGAGTAGGGAAGTCTGGTTGACCGATTGTTAACGACACAACATCCTCGTAATTCGCTACCATATTAAAGAACGTTCGGATACCTGAAATTTCAATACCCCTTACTTTTTTATTTAAAAGGTGTTCCACTTACATTCATCCTTCCATTTCAAATCAGTTTCACTTATTTTACCACTATCTTAAAATAAATCACTAGCAATTTCTTTAGATGGACAAGCGCCCATACACTTCGTTCTAGCTCTGAATCCATGAACAACCAGATGGCGAAAAAATAGGTCAAATTCGACCTAATACATTTAGAAAAACGGTAATGAGGAATGGTTTACAAGAAAATATGAACCGCCACGACAGTAAGAAAAAACAAAGCTGTATAGCGATGATTTAGTCTCCTCTTACCGGAGGCTTTTCTTTTTCGTAAATAACCTGTCAACGTTACGAGGATCAGGTAAAGCAAGGCAAGTACTCCTGTTATGACGTACAAATTTATATTTTTTAGTAAGAAAATCATATAGACAACATGAAGAATGAGCCATGCCGAACCAAGAATGGATAACCCAATGTGTAGTCTGTTATAAATTCTAGTAAACAAAACAAACCGTTTCTGAAAAAAATTCCTAGGCAAATGCTTGATTGTATAAAGAAACGGAAATAGAAAGAAAGCGAGTAGGAAAAAATAAACCGATATGAATCCAAAACGCTTCGCATGCAGGTAATCCCATGGTTGAAGTAGAATATATAGAGACAATGGAAGAGTAACAATTAGTAGAAAATAGAGTGAATTTCGTACATTTAACATTGATAGATACGCAATAAATCTGTTCATTCTCTCGCCTCCTATACCCTACAGATTACACAACGTTTACCGATTTTAAAAGAGTATAAGCAGGAATTTCTCGATTTTTAGCGAAATGAACAACATAACCGTAAAGATTGTAAGGAGTGTATATCATGACAACCATCACCATTGAAGAGGCAAAACAACTCGATCAAAAGGATACATTAGCAAACTATCGCAACGAATTTTATATAAAAGAAGGACAAATCTACTTAGACGGCAACTCACTAGGTCTTTTATCAAAACGTGCTGAGCAAGCATTATTAGGCTCATTACAGGATTGGAAAGAACACGGCATTGATGGCTGGACGGAAGGAAAACAGCCTTGGTATACATTTTCTGAAACGCTAGGTGAAATGACAGCACCTCTCCTTGGTGCAGAAAGTGATGAAGTCATTGTCACAGGTTCAACCACCATCAACCTTCATCAGCTTGTGGCTACTTTTTATCAGCCAACAGGAAAACGCACGAAAATTTTAGCAGATGAACTTGCCTTCCCATCTGATATTTATGCCCTTCAAAGCCAGTTAAAGCTTAAAGGGTACGATCCAGATGAGCATTTAATTCGAGTGCAAAGTCGAGATGGTCGAACATTAGAAGAAGATGACATTATTGCACAAATGACAGATGAAATTGCCATGATCGTTTTGCCATCTGTCCTTTACCGCAGTGGACAGCTACTCGATTTGGCACGGTTAACAGAGGAAGCCCATAAGCGTGGAATCGTCATTGGATTTGACTTAGCACACTCGATTGGTGCGATCGCTCATTCATTTAATGAATATGAACCAGACTTCGCGTTTTGGTGTAACTATAAATACTTAAATAGTGGACCAGGAGGCGTAGGCGGCTTATACGTAAACAAGCGTCACTTCGGCACAGTTCCTGGAATTGCTGGTTGGTTTAGCTCCAATAAACAAAAGCAATTCGATATGGAACATACTTTAACACATGCTGACACGGCTGGAGCTTTTCAAATTGGTACTCCACATGTGCTAAGTTTAGCTCCTTTAAAAGGGTCATTAGAAATGTTTCAAGAAGTGGGGATTCATTCAATTAGAGAAAAGTCACTTCAGCTAACGGCATTCTTAATAAAATTAATTGAACAAGAATTAGTAGACCACGGGTTTACAATTGCAAACCCAAGAGAAAACCATCGACGTGGTGGACATGTTTCGTTAGAGCATGAGGATGCAGCAAGTATTTGTAAAGCGTTAAAAGACAAAGGAGTCATTCCAGATTATCGTTCACCTAACGTCATCCGTCTCGCACCAATTGCACTTTACTCTTCATATGAAGAAGTATGGAAAAGTGTCCAAATTTTAAAGGACATCATGGATAATGGGCTTTATCAACAATATGAAAATACGCGTAATATTATCGCTTAATAGGTAGGGAAGAAAAAATATATGAAAATAATTGATATTTCAATGCCACTTCATAACAAAACAGCCGGCTGGCCAGGAGATACGCCATTTACGTTTGAAGTAAACTGGACAAAAGAACAAACAGGCTCCGTTAATGTTGGAAAGCTAGAAATGAGTACACATATTGGTACTCATATTGATGCACCGTTTCATTATGATAATGAAGGGAAGCGGGTGTTACAGTTAGAACTGGACCGTTATATCGGAAAAGCAAGAGTTGTAGATGTAAGTGGTAAACAACAAATTACGCCAGATGATTTACTTAGCGTTGACCTAGAAGAAGTAGAACGCGTTTTGTTTAAAACAAAATCGTGGAAAGACCGAACCGTTTTTCCAGAGAACATTACGTATCTATCACCAAACCTACCTAGCTTCTTAGCTGAAAAAGGAGTCAAATTAATTGGGGTCGACGTGCCTTCTGTTGATCCGTTAGATAGCAAAGACCTTCAAGCCCATCATCAACTACTAGCGAATGATATTCATATATTAGAAGGAATTGTCCTTGATGATGTCGACGAGGGGATTTATGAGTTAGTAGCGCTACCTTTACCATTACAGGATGCTGATGGAAGTCCAGTGAGGGCAATTTTAAAAACAGAGTGACGTTTATTATAGGAAGCACAAGTAGAAAAAATCTACTTGTGTCTTTTTATTTGAGATTTTAAAGAATTAGACGGTTTCATAGAAATTCTATTCATGACATAGATTATTTTTAGTAAGTAAGAAACAAAGAAGGATTAGTCATTATTTTTGGAGAAGTAGTATGTATTTGTAATGGAAAAGATTGGGTGGTAAGGGCTCAGATTTTCTTACTTATTGAAGTACTATTAACCTAGGATAGACATGACTTTATTAAAAGAGAGGGGTATTCAATGAAACCATTCACAAAAGTGATTTTATTTACGCTCGTGTCCTTTCTCATCATGAGTTTGCCATTCATGCTCGGGTTCGGTTATGAGATTGATTGGGTAAATGAAGCAACAGCCATACAAAAAGTTACAGGACATATCGTTGAAGGATTAACTTTGCATTTTACAATTAAGCTTCTATTATCGATTGTGCTAGGGACAATCATTGTGTATAGCATGTATTATAGAAAGAAAACGAGCTAATAGAAAATGCTGGAGGGTTGATATGATACCAGACCTTCATAAAACAAAGCTTGTTTTCCTTACGTAAAATGGCTACACTAACCAAAGACAGATTATTTGGAGATGATTTTATGAGTAAGGGAAAAGCTAAAGGCGGAACAGGTAGAGGTACGGATAAAAAGGGCTGGAATCGTTGGCAAGCTAGTGCAAAAAAAGCGAAAAGTGCTAAACCGTACAAAAGTAAAGGTGTAAAACATGCCGCAAAAAACAACTCGGCTGAAGAAGGTACTAAAAAATAGGGGGTGTTTGCAATACCTTCCGAAATGAAATTGATCCAATATACACATCAATACCAAAATCAAATAATAGACTTAATTTTACACATTCAACAGGAAGAATTCCAAGTTCCAATTACAAAAAGCGATCAACCTGATCTCATGAATATCGAGCATTTCTATCAAACTGGTAATGGTAACTTTTGGATGGCTCTGCATAAGGATGTTGTGGTAGGGACGATTAGCTTATTAGATATAGGCAATCAACAAGTGGCACTACGTAAAATGTTCGTGGACAAAAATTACCGGGGCCCTCAATATCAAGTGGCCTATCAATTATTGCAAACTGCTTTATCTTGGGCTAAAGAACATTCCGTTTCTGATATTTATCTAGGAACAACACCACAATTCTTAGCCGCACACCGATTTTACGAAAAAAATGGATTTGTACAGATTACAAAGGATGAACTTCCTGAGAGGTTTCCGGTTTTAGCGGTGGATAAGAGGTTTTATAGATATCACTTAAAAGATGATTTTCAGTAATCGTCGGAATATCAAGGAAAACCGTCGGATTATCCCAAAGAATCGTCGGAATATCTTAAGGTTGCCGGATTTTTACAAAAAGTGGTCGGATTTCTGAGCAAAGTTGCCGGATTCCTGCTAAAAGATTGCCGCTGAGTCTCAAAATAAAAAAGGAGCCCTGGTCATCCGAGGCTCCTTTCTCCTATTTTCGATCATATCGTTAATAATTACGTATTCTGTGCAACCAACTGATTATAAGACTCTGTTAAACTCATAAACATTGCCTCATCACGGCTTCCAATTGCCTCATCAATCGCTACTTCTAACCGCTTTTTATGAAAATTATAACAAGCTTCATCTAATATCATTGCTGCATATAATTCCAATGAAAACTTTTCCTCAGGCGATAATGAATAGCTGACATATCGTTTGCGTGTGTCCTTTACTAGTACTATATTTCGTTTATAAGTTCTCATCATTATCACTCCTTAGGCTTAATTTAAGTAACTATATTGTGTCAGTAGAGTTATATATTGTTTTGACAACTCCATGAATAATTGTTCATCTCGATTAATCAATGTTCCGTCTATTTTTTCCATCAATTGCTCTTTGTGGTAAGAAAGTAGGGAATGTGCTAGAACCATTTCCGCTTCCTTCTCATAAATTGTCTCTACGTTGTCCTGTGAAATCACCATAAGCTCATTTTTTTGATCTTGATTAAAATGGTTCATGTCCTTCACTCCTTTAATGCTTTTTTCTATTATTAACCGAAACGAGAAAAAAGTAAAGGATTTTTCTAAAAATTTAGATATATCTGAACATAACAAATATTCCCTCTTGCAAATTAGAAAAATTACTCCGCAACCAGCTCTACCTTCATTCGATCAGGGTCTTCGAAAAAGACGGCATAATAATTAGGACCACCTGCAAATGGATGCTTATCTTCATATAAAATCGAAACTCCGCGCTTTTTAAGTTCTTCTGTTAATTCATCAACATGCGTTCTAGACCTTCCAAAGAAGGCTAAGTGATTAAGTCCAACCCGTCGGCGGTGATAGCCCATTTCTAAAAAAGGTTCCTCAGCTTGTACGAAAACTAAGTATGTATGTCCCAACTTCCAACTAATACCCTGATTCCATTTTTGATAAACCTCATATCCAAGCTCCTCAAGAAGCCAACCCCAAAATGCTTTTGACTTATCAAGATTAGAAACATACAATTCAATATGATGCAACATACCAGCTTTCACTTGAATCATTCCATTCATCCTTCCTAACTGCTACATTAAATACGTAATAAATGCCGTAGCCAATCCAAAATAAATAAGCAAAGAAAATATATCATTAAGTGTTGTAATCAATGGACCCGAAGCAATGGCTGGATCAATTTTCAGCTTAAATAAAAACAGAGGGATGACTGTTCCAGCAAGTGTACCTATAATTAATGTGATAAAAAGTGAGGTTCCTACTACTAATCCTAGCACTGGTTCACCTTTCCATAAATACGCAATAACAGCAATTAAAATCCCGCAAATCGTACCAATAATCAAACCCACTCCAAGCTCTCTTAAGACCAATCGAACAATGACTGGTTTGGACATATCACGAGAGACAAGTCCTCTCACGACAACTGCAAGTGATTGTGTCCCAGTGTTTCCCGTCATTCCTGCTATCATCGGCATAAAAAATGCGAGTGCTACTACTTTTTGAAGCGTATCTTCAAATCTGCTAATTATACTTCCTGACACAATCCCAATAAATAAAAGTAATATCAGCCAAGGTAATCTTCTGTAAGCCGCCACCCAAGCTCTCGTTTCAAAATCGATGCTTTTCCCAGTAGCTGAAAGCTTTTCAATGTCTTCATTTGCTTCTTGAATCACAACATCGATAATATCATCAACTGTAACAATCCCTACGAGCTTTTCTTCGTCATTCACAACAGGAACCGCTAGGAAGTCATACCGCTCAATCACACCAGCTACTTCTTCTTGATCAGTAAAAGAAGAAACAGAGATCACTCGTTCAAACATAATATCACGGATGGCAGCATTAATATCTGCAAGAAGTAAGTCCCGATAAGAAACGACACCAACAAGCTTGCGTTCCTCATTAATTACGTATAAATAATTGATCGTTTCGGCTATTTCTGCAAACGTTTTTAACTTATCAACCGTATTTCGTACCGTATAGTGATGTGGAATCCATACATAACGGTTTGTCATAATCCGACCGGCCGTTTCGGGAGGGTACTTCATCAAATCCTGAACAGCCTCTGATTCCTCCTGTTTCATCGTCGACAGAAATTCTCTCGTTTGTTCAGTAGAAAGCTGATCAAAGAAAAAGGCAAGGTCGTCGTTATCCATCATATCCATGACAACCGCAGCCTTTTCAATGCCGATTTTGGTCAATATCGTTAACTGTTCATCTTTATCAAGCTCTTGAAGCATCTCGGCTATTTGCTCCGTCGTTAAGTAGAGAAGAAACCGACTGTGATGCTTTTCTGGTAAATCTTCATACAATCGTGCAAAATCGTAAGGTTGTAGTTCAAGTAATAAATCTTGTAAATCGGTTTTTTTCGTATCCTTGAGGCTTTGTATGACGAGTAAAGTTAACTCTGAATTCGTTAATTGTTTAGCCAAGTTATTTCATCCTTTTTATCATCGTTCTAGCTTAGCTTATCATACCCTTTCTATCATGAAATAAAAACGAAAAATCAATCTTAATACACCTTTTAAATTCAAAGAACCAAAAGCTTTTTAAACAAAAAAAAAGAAAAATTGAAACTTATGAAGGTAGGACGTCGTCTTATGCTTTGAATAAGGAAGTTGAGGAGGAAATGCGGTGAATGAAAGAAATACTGCTGAACAACCATATTTTAACCAAGATGATCATTGGCTCACATATACAACAAAAGACGTTGCACTTGAAAAAATAATGACGATGTACGGTGAAGAGATAAAGAGATTAATTTTTACGTATACGAAAAATTGGGCACAAACCGACGATCTTACCCAGGATGTATTTGTCTCATTGTATATGAAGCTCGATTCATTCCAAGGAAGATCTTCACTAAAGAGCTGGATATACTCGATTGCCATCAATAAATGCAAAGATTACTTAAAGAGCTGGAACTATCGGCAAGTTAAAATGGCAGACACCATACTTACTGTCATAAAGGCAAAAGAAAATAGTCCTGATATTCAAATGGAATTAAATGATTCCAATCATGAATTGATGAAAAGTGTGTTGTGTTTACCGTTGAAATATAGGGAAGTGATTATTCTGTTTTACTATAAGGAAATGTCAATTGAAGAAATTAGTAGCCTTCTGAAAGAAAATCAATCAACAGTCAAGACAAGATTAAAACGTGCCCGTGAAAAGTTAAAGTCAGCCATTAAAAGAGGTGAATGGAATGAGTAACAATTTTGATGAAATAAAAGACCATATGGATAGATTTATCTCAAATAAACCTGTTTTTACAGAATCTGATAAAAGAAAAATTCGTGAGGGGATTATAAATATGAAAAAAACAAACGAAAGAAAATCACTATTTATTTTACCTAAAGCATTAACTGGCATAGCATTGGCTGCTTTTATCTTTGTGGTTGGAGCAATAGTGAATGAGAAAATTGGATTTTTTGAACAAGAGTCAAGAAGTGGGTCTGATACGGTCGTGAACAAAACGAGTCAACCTAAAGAGAAAGAAGTAGTCACACCAGAAGACAATGTTCCTACTTATTCAGTTGCAATAAAACCAGAACTTGTTCCAGTCTATCAATCTTATACAGAAACGAAAGATGAAGCATTATTAGAAGGCTTGGAGCCAGTTGATATTTTTACTTTTTATATTAAAGCATCAGAAGAAGGAGATTATGAAACTCAATTTGCTTTAAGTATTCAAGATGAAGAGTATATAAAACCGTTTGAAAGTCCTGAAGCTTTAAAAGAGGAAGACGAAGGTATGAGAGAACAAAGGCTAGCTGGCATCGAGAAGATAAAAGGTTTAAAAGTGAAGCAAAGGATTGTGGATGAAAATAACGCATATATTGTGATTGATGCTGAAAATGGACTGGGTTTTTCATTAGTAAAAGATAAGAATGGCATCTGGAAAGCAAATTGGTTACCGTTTCAGTAAAGATTGATGAGCTACCCTGAAAATACAACATTGAACTGGGGGTGTTAACCTTCGTTGCAGGAACCTCGCTTTCCGCGGGGCGCCACTTGAGCCTCCTCGGCTGTGCCTGTGGGGTCTCAAGCCTAGCGCTATCTCCCGCAGGAGTCTCGGTCCTTCCACTTCGGTTAACACGCATGAATACTTGGATACAACATTCTAATAACAAAAACATTTTCATCCTTCATGGTGCAATTCTCAAATTGCATGGAAGTCTACCCTGAAAATACGACACTGAATATGGTGTGTTAATCTGCGTTGCAGGAACCTCACTTTCCGTGGGGCGCCACTTGAGCCTTCTCGGCTGCGTCTGTGGGGTCCGGGGCCCGAAACATTGTCCTACAGGAGTCTCCGTTCCTTCCACTCCGTTTAACACGGATGAATTACTTAAAAGTCAACATTTGATTATCGCAAAAAAACAAGTTCACATTTTCATCCTTCGCTAATGATTAGTCTAATATTAGTTACCTACGTTTGTAGGTAGCTTTTTTACAATGTAAAAAAATAGGTATTGATTTCCATAATTGCTAACCTTTATGATTGTATATAGTTACATAGAATAGTAGTGGGGGGATTTCGATGGAATATCAAGAGGAGAGAGTGGAATACGCAGGATTTGGTGCAAGGTTTGGAGCATATCTTTTAGACGCATTTATTTTAGGTATTCCTTTATTTATTTTATTTTTTGTACTTTCAATTGTAATGATTGGTTCTACAGCAGGATTTGAAGAGCTAATGGCTTCTGAAACAATGGAGGCTGAAATTTCAGATGAAATGGTTGCTTCAGTTTTAGGTTATTATTTAGTGGTCCTTTTACTTGCATTGATTGTTCCTGTTGCATATTATGCTGGCTTTCATGCTTCACCTTGGCAAGCAACAGTCGGTAAAAAAATAGTAGGCTTAAAGGTAACAGATTTAAACGGAAATCGAATTTCGTTTTGGAGAGGGTTTGGTCGTTACTTAGCGATGTCCTTCTTATCTGGAATTTTTATGATTGGCTATATCATGGCTTTGTTTACAGAAAAGAAACAAGCGCTTCATGATTTGATTGCCGGTACCGTTGTAGTAAGAAAATAAAATATGTTATCTAAAACCATATCGACTTGATATGGTTTTTATTTTTGTCATATTATTTGTAAAAAATTGACACACTAAAGAGGAAAAATATAATCGTTCGAAAAGGGCTTGATGATTTTGCATGTCTTTATATCTGTGATAGTCATCCTTTCTGTTATCTTGCGAGGTGATTGGAGGGAGTGGAAAACATATCATACGACAATGATGTACTTTGCCTTAGGAAATTTAACTTATAATTTCTTATGTGCAAGCTATTTTTTGTGGCGCTTTAATCCTGACTTTCTATCAAATCACACCTTAACAGAAATGCTTTATACATTCATAGTGTTTCCAGCAACCGCACTCATGTTTTTATCTCATTATCCAGAAGGTAAAGGAGTAAAAAAGATACTTCTTCATTATGTTACGTGGATCACAATCTATGTAAGTGTTGAATACATCTATACACTAACCGATAGCATACTTTACAAATACGGATGGGGACTTGCTTGGTCAGCGGCATTTGACGTGCTTATGTTTCCGATGCTTCGATTATTTCATAAGCGTCCAGTTGTGGCATACATTCTATCTGTTCCGATTGCAATTTTCTGGATATGGCTATTTGATGTTCCTGTTCATCTTCCTATTGAAAAAAGATAACAAGATGGCTTTCTTTTTAAAAAAAGATTATGGTCATAAAACTTCTTAACCGTTCTTCATGAACATATGATAGAACGATAAGGGTTTTTCGACCATATTTTTGTTAAGAGGAGGTACAGGTATGTATCAATATTATCCTTACTACGGACACCCCCAACCACAGCCAGTGGATTACCAACGAGCGACCATGTATGGATATAGTCCCTTTTACCAGCAGGCTCATTCACAAAATGTGTACGAATACAATGAGCAACTAAGGCAACAAAATAACCAATTCAGAGAAATATGGAAGCAAGTTAGAAGTCAATTAAAACCACTTTATGAAAAGATGAACGAATATAAAGTCAACAGAAATATTGCTCGTTACTTTTTTATGCAGACGGTCTATTTTACACTAATTAATCACCAACAATATAAAGGATCAATGAATCAAAAAGTGAACGAGATATATCGTTCCTTAAGAAATCAAGTTGGATGGATGTTTGGGATATTAGCTCCATACAACATTTCTGACCAAGATCTTGAGAGGGCATTTAAGCAAGTCATTCGTTTAACCCTTGAAAATCTAGGTCACTCTCCAGAAAAAGTATGGAGTGAATGGGAAGATCTTGGAGGTGAGTTAACCTCAGGTCCGTCTGTTGCTTCATGGAAAAGAAATCGTCTTGATGTCTTTGCAAGAGGTAAAAAACGTCATTTATATCATAAAGTGTGGGATGGTTCATCTTGGCTTGAATGGGAAGACCTTGGTGGAACACTTACTTCTTCTCCTGCTTCAGTTTCTTGGGGAAACAATCGGATTGATGTATTTTCAAGAGGAGACAATCAACAGTTGATTCATAAGTACTGGAATGGATCAAGCTGGAGTGGATGGGAGGATTTAGGTGGGGCTTTAACCTCTTCACCAGCAGTATCATCTTGGGAAGCCAACCGTTTAGATGTTTTTGCTAGAGGTGATGACAAGAAGCTTTATCACAAGTATTGGAACGGATCAAGCTGGAGTAGTTGGGAGGATTTAGGTGGCACGTTAACCTCGGCACCTGCTGCTGTATCATGGGGGCAAAATCGCATCGATGTGTTTGCAAGAGGTTCGAATCGTGCACTCGTTCACAAGTATTGGGATGGATCTAAGTGGAGTGAATGGGAGAGTCTTGGTGGTAATCTCACTTCGAGTCCCGCTGTTGCTTCAAGAGAAGAAAACCATTTAGATGTATTTGTGAAATCAGACAATGATAATCTCTATTATAAGAGATGGAACGGATCTCAATGGGGCAATTGGCAAAACCTCGGCGGAACGCTTACTTCTGAACCAGCAGCCGTTTCTTGGGGGAAAGGTAGAGTAGATGTGTTTGCCAGGGGGACGAATAATCAGCTGATTCATAAATATCGAGGATGAATAAACTGATGCTTGGGACAACATTGTTCCAAGTTTTTTTTGTCTACCCTGAATATACAATTCTTTACACTCAACATAGGGTGTTAATCTGCGTTGCAGGAACCTCGCTTTCCGTGGGGCGCCACTTGAGCCTCCTCGGCTGTGGGGTCTCTGATCCGGCGCATCTTCCACAGGAGTCTTGCTGTCTTCCACATCTATTAAAACCCTATTAAGGTAATAAATACCCTTTAAGAACGGCCTGGTCGATTAGTTCTTGGACATACACCCATAACTCCTCTGATACAAACTTAATACTTTCGTTTCTTTTTAATATCTGTTCTCTTCGTATGCGATGTTTTTTCCAAGCTACTCCCTCGGACATGTAATTTTGAATAAGTGGATGAAGTTTATCCAATGAAGCTGCATATTTGGATTCCATTGTTTCTTGTAACTCAAATTCTCTCCAGAGACACATAAATTCTTTCTTCTGCTCGTTAGGTAGTAAACCAAAAATCCTTTCAGCAGCCTTATGTTCTCGTTCTTCCTTGTCCTTGTATCCAACCTCATCAAAGGCAAATGTATCTCCAGCATCAATCTCAACCAGGTCATGTATAAGGATCATTTTAAGCACTTTTAACAAGTCGAGTTCTTTCATCTTCGTATGTTCTACTAATACGATTGCCAACATCGATAGATGCCACGTATGTTCAGCATCATTTTCATGACGAGAGCCGTCTCCGATATAGGCTTGGCGAAAAATATTTTTCAATTGATCTATTTCCTGTATAAAGTTCATTTGCATGTTAAGCTTATTCACTCACTTCACCCTTCTCAAAGTTATTCACTATTCATATTAACACAAATGGTTAAGGACAGAGTCATTCGACTATGCTAAAATATAGTTCGTGTTTAGTAACAATTGGAATTTTTGGAGGATGCATAAATGGTATCAATCATCAAACCGCTTATCGTTAACATCACGATTCTCTTTTCTCTAACCTTTAATGCGAACTTATTTTTTGCATTTAATGATAAAAAGCCTTTAACAACAAAACAACAGGTTTTATACGGATTGTTAAGCTCATTTGCAGCCATACTTTGCATGTCATATCCGATTGAGAGTTTAGGTGAAACTCACTTTGATTTGCGCATGGTTGCTATTATGATTGTCACGATTTTTGGAGGATTTTTACCGGGCATTATTACGATTACCTTTGTATGTGCTATAAGAATTCTTATAGGTGGCCCTTTTGTTTGGATTGGCGTTTTTGTATCTGTTGCAGCATTCATTGTTGGTTTGCTGTTTCGAAAATATTACTTTCGAAGCAATAGCAAGGTACTTTCATCAATTAATATTTTATTAGTCTATTTTTCAATTTATATTGCAGCCCTATACTTGTTTGTGGACTTCTTAAAAATGCCGTTTTACGCAGTTTACTTTTTGGCTTTCTTTTTTACATACATTTCACTCGTGTTAATCATAGAAAGATTAATTTTAGCGAACAAGCAGTTTGATGAAACAGTTTATATGGATAAATTAACGACTATTAGCCAGATGGCCGCTTCTATTGCTCATGAAATTCGAAATCCTATAACAACCGTAAAAGGGTTTATCCAATTTTTACAAAGCGATACGAAAGACCCAAAATTAAAACAATTTGCACCGTTAATACTTCAAGAATTAGAACGTACAAATAAAATAATTACGAACTATTTAAACCTTTCAAAGCCTGCACACTTTCACTTAGAAAAAGTAGACTTAGACGAGGTGTTAAAAGATTCAGTCGAACTATTAAATCCATTTGGTTCTTATCAAAATGTATCCATAAATTATCAGTCTTTAAATAGCATCTATGTATTGGCAGATGAACAACACTTAAAACAAGCCTTATTGAACGTGATCAAAAATGGAATTGAAGCAATTGAAGAAAGTGGTTTTGTTAAAATTGTTACAATTGTGCTAGAGGATAAAAAGTTTGTAACCGTCATCATAGAAGATACAGGAAAAGGAATGACACAGGAGCAGTTGGATAAAATAGGATTGCCGTACTATACTACGAAAACAAAGGGAACGGGTTTAGGTAGTATGGTTACAAATCGCCTTATACGCGAAATGAACGGGAAAATTTCATATGAAAGTAAAGAAGGAAAGGGAACAAAAGTTAGCATTTCATTACCCTTATTCTAAAAAGTAAAGCTTTGAATACTAAAAGCGACATAAGAAAATAATCTTTTAAATAGTAGGTATAACCTTTACTATCTTAAAAATAAAATAGGACTAAGCAGGAGAGTAATTGTTTTAGAAAGAATACATACAATATGCTTTTTAAAAGGGGAGTGCACATGTCAAAAAATGACCATAGTACGACAGCGCATATTGATCAACAACAACGGAAAACCTTGCAATTATTTTTATCCTTACCTATATTATCTTGGGCTCTTTATGATTTTGCTAATACCATCTTTTCATCAAATATCACGACGATTTTCTTTCCTTTTTACTTACAAGAAGTAATCGGTCAAAATGAAGTTTTAAATCAAATTGCAAGCACATTTATTTCCTATGCAAATGCGGTCTCAAGCTTTTTTCTCGTTTTGTTCACACCGCTGTTTGGAGTGTTGATTGATCGAACGGGTAAGAAAAAGCGCTATATTGTCCCATTTACTCTGATAGCTGTGTTGGGAACTATTTTAATGGGACTGTTTGCAATGATGAACACAGATGTAAAACTATTTGGTTTGCCTATGCCACTAGTCTTAGTTCTCATTAGCTTTGTCATCGCTAAATTCTTTTATAACTCAAGTCTCGTCTTTTACGACACGATGATATCAGACTTAGGAAAAGGTAGAGAAATCCCTGTTATATCAGGATTTGGTGTAGCGGTAGGTTATATAGGAACACTAGTAGGTTTAACAGTGTATTTATTTGTAGGAGAAGATGGCTTTCATGAAGCATTTATTCCAACAGGCTTGTTATTTCTTCTTTTCTCCATACCCCTTTTCTTATTTGTAAAAGATGGAGAATCAAAAGTAGTAACTGAAAAGAAGTCATTTTTTAGTGGGTATAGGGAAATACTCATAACATTTAAAGAGATGAAGCTATATAAGGGCGTTTTCATGTTTATGCTTGCTTATTTCTTCATCAATGATGCAACAGCAACCGCAATCGCGATGATGGCCGTGTATGCAAAAACAATAATTGGTTTCACTACAGGACAGTTCATATTACTCTATTTAGTTTCTACAATTTCTAGTATTATAGGCTCATTCGTATTCGGTTTCATCACTAGAAGAGTTGGAGCAAAACGGGCAGTCACTATTGTCGCATTCGTATTAATTATTGCCCTCATTTTAGCCGTTTTAGCAACAAACCAAACAGTGTTTTGGGTCTCTGGTAGTTTATTTGGTATCGCATTAGGTGCATCGTGGGTAACATCTAGAACACTCATTGTTGAATTAACCCCTGATCACAAACGAGGCCAATTCTTTGGACTATTTGCTTTCTCAGGCAAAATCTCGTCAATTGTAGGTCCCTTAATATATGGAACCATCACATTACTACTGGCTAGCTACGGAAACATTGCCAGTAGAACAGCCCTAGGCTCATTAATTATCCTAGTTATCGTCGGCCTCATCTTTCATATGCGTGTTCCTAACACACAGGAACAAAATTAAGAGTATTCTTCAAAATCTAAATGCTAAGTGCAGTTAATTTCAAAGAATACTTTTCAGGTTAGACTTCCATGCAATTTAAAAATTGCACCATGAAGGATGAAAATGTGAACTGAATTTTTACGTTTATAGAATGTTGGCCATTAGTAATTCTTTCGTGGTAACCGAAGTGGAAGGACCGACCGAGACTCCTGCGGGAGATGCGCTGGACTGGAGACCCTACAGGTGAAGCCGAGGAGGCTCAAGTGGCGCCCCGCGGAAAGCGAGGTTCCTGCAACGGAGGTTAACACCCCATATACAGTGTCGTATTTTCAGAGTAGCAATAAAATAAATAAATTAAGACAAGCCATCCCTTCATATATATGAATAGGTCATATGTGGAAGGGATGTGTTTTTTTGTGCCAAGGTATATTTGGGGCGTTGATTCCGCATCATCAGTAAACGAAGAACTATTATCATGTGTAAAAGAAAACTTCGGAAGCCCAAAATATTGGGGTAGATACTTAACAAAAGTACCAAATGTCTCTGAAGGACTAACGCGAGAGGAAATTGCCTTCATTCGGACGAGAGGAATGAAAATTCTTCCAATCTACAATGTCTTTAGTGAAGCAATAGGCTACTCAAAAGGACAAATTGCGGCAAGAAACGCTGTATTCAATGCGAGGAGATTAGGGATTCCACCCAATACTGCACTCTTTGCAAACGTAGAAAGATTCTTCAAAGTGGACTCAGATTGGATTTTAGGCTGGGTTGAATCTATTTATCCATCAGGCTACCGTTCAGGTATTTATCACGACCCCGTTGAAGGAGGCTTTTCAGCTGCCTACTGTGAGGCTGTTAGTCAAAATAAAGAAATAGCCGTCCAGTCAATCTTATGGAGTGCTGAACCAGAACCAGGTGTAACAAAAGAAAGGACTGCACCTAGGTTCAAACCTAAAACTCCAAATTGCAAAGCAAATGTATGGATATGGCAATACGGAAGAGATGCAAAAGAATGCCCAATCGACACAAACCTAGCCGACAGTCGCTTATTAAATTACCTTTATTAAACAAAAAGGTTGTAGTAAATCTACAGCCTTTTTTACTTTTCAGTTTGTAACGTCTAAAAGGTAGACTTCCATGCAATTCGAAAATTGCACCATGAAAGATGAAAATGTGAACTTGATTTTTTACGTTTATACAGTGTTGGCCATTAGTAATTCTTTCGTGTTAACCGTAGTGGAAGGACCGAGACTCCTACGGGAAATGCGCCGGGCCCCGGACCCCACAGGCCAAAGGCCGAGGAGGCTCAAGTGGCGCCCCGTGGAAAGCGAGAGTCCTGTAACGAAGGTTAACACCCCGTGTTGATTGTAACGAATCGTATTTTCAGGGTAGCCCACACATACATTCTTTACCTATAAATCTAAAAACAAGAGTATTGATGCTTTAAAAAATATGTCGAAAAGAATATAATGTAAGAAATAAGAGGTTGTTGAAAGGGGATTAAATTTATGGATGCGAATCAAGGTGTTCTTTTAGAAAGTGGAACAAACGAACTTGACATCATTGAGTTTTCAGTTGGAGATACTTCTTTTGGCATCAATATCCTAAAAGTAAAAGAAATACTAAATCCAGTTCCAATCACAAAAGTACCACGTTCACATCCTTATGTTGATGGAGTAATCGAGCTAAGAGGAGACGTATTACCCGTCATCAATCTTTCAACTGTGTTAGGGATGTTGCCTTCACAAACACCATCGACGGACAAGCTTATCGTGACAGAATTTAATCAACTAAAGCTAGTCTTCCGTGTTCATCATGTGAATCAAATTCGAAGAGTATCATGGGGACAAATTGACAAACCCTCAAATGTATCCCAAGGTTTAGATAGCTACATAACGGGTATAATCTCATTAAACCAAAACATGATAATGCTTCTAGATTTTGAAAAGATCGTCGTAGAAATCCATCCTGAAGCAGGAATTCACATGGGTCAAACAAAACAATTAGGAAAGCGCAACCGTTCAGATAAGCGGATTATAATCGCAGAAGACTCTCCATTACTCCGTTCGCTTCTAAAGGACACACTGACTGAAGCAGGATTTTCGAATCTAGTATTCTTTGAAAATGGACGCGAAGCATTACATTATTTACAATCGAAATCAGAGGAAACAGATATAAAAGAAGATGTTCAACTTGTAATTACAGATATAGAAATGCCACAAATGGATGGCCATCACTTAACAAAGCAAATCAAAAGCGACGGAAAACTATCAGGTTTACCAGTTATCATCTTTTCATCTTTAATTACTGAAGAACTGAGACATAAAGGGAAAATGGTAGGGGCAACAGAACAAGTGAGTAAACCTGAAATCGTTAAGCTCGTCCAATTAATAGATAAACATATCCTATAGATTAAAGCACAACATTGTGTTTGCTAAAAACAGAGACATTTGCCTCTGTTTTTTTTAATAAATTCAGTAAGATTTACTGGTTAATAATACTGTATTGTACGAACAATAACCATTAAAGAGGCAAGAACGGATTATTAAAAAGAAAGTAAGGCAGGAGATAGCGTTGGAAAAGTATAAAAAGAAGCTGATAAATAATATACGAACACAGTTAGATGATTGGTTTGATAAGGAGCAGTTCGTTAATCATAGCGACTTATATCGATTCTTACATTCAATTACCGGTACAGCTGCAACGGTTGGGATGGGAGATTTAGGTGACACAGCAAAGAAATTGATGGAATCCATTAAAGAAAATGAAAGCAAAACGTGGAGTTCTAGAGAATTACAAGAGTTCCTAATCGAAATTATTACCCAATGTTATCACTATGATTCTGACCAAGAGATAGAAATAAAAGAACAAAAGGTAAATGAAAGTAACCAGCCTACAGTTATGGTTATTGATGATGATCTCTCGTTATTGATGTACATAAAGGAAGAGCTTGAAAAAGAAGGATGGTATGTTTTTGCTGTTGCAGATCCTGAAAAGGCAATCACATCTTTTTATGATGTGTTACCAGATTGCATTATTATTGATGTCATGATGGAAGGGAAGAACGGCTTTGAAATTCTCTCATTTTTAAAAGAGAAAATGAAGCAACAATTTGTTCCTACCATCATGATGAGTGCAGATGACCGAAAAGTGGTTAGAATGAAAAGCTTTTTAATGGGAGCAGATGACTTTATTGCAAAACCATTTGAACTAGATGAGTTTTATGTGCGAATTGCTCGTCATATTGAACGAAAAAAACTCATTGATAACCTCCTACTCATTGATGAACTTACTAGGGCTTATAACAGAAAGTATTTAACTCAACTTTTTGAACAGCTTGATGGAGATTTATCTCGACGAAAAGAACCTTTTAGTGTAGTGATGGTTGATTTAGACCATTTCAAGGGTATTAATGATACTTATGGTCACTTAATGGGTGATGAGGTGTTAAGAGCGTTTACGTCGTTTGTAAAAGAACAGTTACGGACTTCTGACAGTATTGTCCGTTATGGTGGTGAAGAATTTATCATTTTATTGCCAGAAACGGGTGTACATGAAGCGGAAGTGGTAACAACAAGAATTCTTAGTGGTTTTTCAAACATTATTTTTGAACATGAAACGAACGAATTCTCATGTACGTTCTCTAGTGGAATAGTGGAAGTAAATCAATCTGGAGAACTGTTAGAGAAGTGGCTTGAACTAGCTGATAATGCATTATATGAGGCAAAGGATGCCGGACGGAATACGATCAAAATTGCTGACCAGCAATTCTTCATCCCTCATAAGAAGCAGTTAAAGGTAGCGATTGTTGACGATGATCCGATTATCCGTACGATTCTAGTTGATATTATCGAAAATCTTGGTGAAGAAGGAAATCTGCATTTAGATATTCATGCTTTTAAAGATGGAACTGCGTTTTTTGCTTCTAACTGGAACGCAAATGACGAGCAAAGTCTCGTTATCCTAGACGGAGTCATGCCTAAAATGGATGGGCTAGAAGTGCTTCAAAAATTAAGAAACGATAAGCGTCATGATAAATACACGGTTATCATGTTAACGTCAAGAAAAAGTGAAAGAGATATCTCGCGTGCCCTTCAGCTTGGAGCAGACGATTACTTAACAAAGCCGTTTAAGCTACTAGAATTAGAAACAAGGATACGCCACTTACTGAAAAGGATGAAGTAATTGTGCTTACAAATGAAATATATATCTTTTTAATCATATTAATTTTGTTCCTTGCTTTACTTTTCTCCTTATTTATCTACCTGCTCCTTAGAAAGGCAAAAGAAATTGCGAATAGAAGGGGAATCGAAACATACAAAGAAAAAAGTAAGGAAGCCATGTTTGAATACTTGTATAAAGGTGTTGAGTCTGAGGCTCTTATTCCTAAAAATCAGCTGCATTATATCGCGATGGAAGAACTATTAAGAGGGTTTGCAGATGTACTGGATGGAGGAGACTCAGACCAAAGAATAAACGCATTTGCAACGAAATATTTTTCTAATCAATACAAGAGAGATTTATTTCACCGTCGCTGGAGTATTAGAATGAACACGCTCTATATGATTGAAGACTTTCATATGTCGGCTTTATTACCTGATGTTGTTCATTTTTATGAAACAACAGATGTTACAAAATCTGAGGAAGCACAAATCATAAAACTATGTGCAAAGTTTGAACAAGATAATCTAATAGATTACTTGAAACAGTTAAACCATCATCAATCTGAAATTACGTTAAGGATAGTCTACAGTAACATGTCCAAGCAATCTATAGATGAAGTGACAAAAAGGTATAATGAACTACCGCTCCTCCTTCAATTAACATTTATTGATATCATTGGGATCTTAAATCTTGTGGAATATGGTCGGTTTTTGACTGAATTACTAAGTCATTCTGAGCAAGAAATTAGAATTCGATCACTAAAAGCTATTGCACAAATTGGATATCTTATTGATGTAGAACAACTAGAGCCTCATTTTAAATCTAATATTTGGGTGGAGAGAATGATGGCTGCAAAAGTAGGTGGGATGGTGCGAAAGGATAAATGCCTTGAGTATTTAGTGGATTTAATGGAAGACAGAAATTTTTCTGTTCGTTCTCAAGCTGCAGAGTCCATTCTACACTATCCTAAAGGTATGCAAACTCTAAAAAAGATAAAAGAAGAATCAAAAGATTCGTTCGCTAGAGACATGGCAACAGACTGGTTGGAAAGAGGTGTAGAATTTGACGTTCGTTAATGACACATGGCTAACTGCTATAACGATAGTTGGTTGGGTTGTTTTAGGTTTTATGTTATTTGTTGTCCTATTTTACACCACAATGCTTATTATTTCACTATTCCAACTACGTCGAAGCTATCAACTTGATGATGTGGAACATTATGAAGATTTATTACATGTTAGTTATACTAAACCAATCTCGATTTTAGTTCCTGCTTATAATGAATCTGCTGGTATTTATAGCAGTGTACGCTCTCTACTCAGTATTGAATATCCGGAATATGAAATTATCGTTGTGAATGATGGGTCAACAGATGATACGCTAGAAAAATTAATCGAAAAATTTCAGCTTGTCAAAACAAATCGTGTCATTCGTCAGCAATTAGAAACGAAACAAGTAAATGCTGTTTATCGTTCAAAAATTTATGATCACCTTTATGTGGTTGATAAAATAAACGGTGGTAAAGCAGATGCTCTTAATGTTGGAATTAATGTTTCTAATTTTCCTTACTTTTGTTCAATTGACGGTGATTCTGTCTTAGAAAGAGATGCATTTTTAAAAGTAATGAAACCAATTATTGAATCCGATGGAGATGTGATTGCTTCAGGTGGAAGTATTCGAATTGCGAATGGTTGTGAAATTGATAGCGGCGAAATTGTCAAAATTGGTTTATCAAATAAACCACTCGTGGTTATGCAAGTCATTGAGTATTTACGAGCATTTTTGATGGGAAGAATAGGACTAAGTAAACACAATCTTCTACTCATTGTATCTGGAGCTTTTGGTGTGTTTTCAAAGCAATGGGTCATTGAAGCTGGGGGATACGCTCATACAGTTGGTGAGGACATGGAGCTTGTCGTACGCTTGCATCGATTAATAAAAGAACGTAATGTCGATAAGCGAATCATCTATGTGGCAGATCCAGTCTGTTGGACAGAAGCACCTGAATCAATGAAGTTTTTGCGCAGACAACGAAGCAGGTGGCATCGTGGTCTATTTGAAAGCTTGTGGACTCATAGAAAGCTAATGTTTAATCCAAAGTATGGATCAATCGGCTTTGTCTCTATGCCATATTTCTTTTTTATCGAATTTCTAGGACCTGTCATTGAGCTTAGTGGGTATTTAATGATGATTATTTCGATTTTTCTCGGTGGGGTATATATCGAATTTGCCATTCTCTTATTTTTGCTTTCCATTTTATACGGATCGATGTTCTCAATGGCTGCCGTTCTATTAGAGGAATGGAGTTTGAGAAAATTCCCTAAAGTAAGTGATATTATCAGACTATTTCTTTACTCAATGACCGAAACATTATGGTACCGTCCATTGACTGTATTATGGAGATGTGAAGGAATTTACCACTTATTGATTCGAAAAAGAGGTTGGGGAGAAATGGTTAGAAAAGGTGTATCAAATGAAAATTAATGAACCGAAAAGACCGCAATTATTGTTTGTTTTAATCATGGTTCTCATTGTTGCTGTTGTTTCGTCACCCTTTTGGCTGTGGCAATTAAAGTCTTCTAAAACATTAGAAGTGTTAATTATCGATAAAACCGTTCCTGATGAAACATATCGCGAGCATAAAGGGTTGATGTGGATACTTAACCACTTAAAATACATTCAAGGTGATGGTACTACCTATCATCTTAAAAAGGACTATGTTGGGTTTTATCCAAAAAAGAATCAAGAATATGGGATAAGAGAAATTCCTAGTGACCTAAAATCATACCCACTTATTTACCTTGCTGATGGCTACGGTGTTTATGAAGAAGAGTTTTATGAGGAAAATTTAGAAGGAAAGCGTTCCAATATAATCTACGGTGGTATGACAGCAGAAGATGTTGAGATCATTGAAAAAGCACTTTATGAAAATAATCCAACATTTATAGCAGAATTCAATACGTTTGCAAGTCCAACAGAGGAAGAAGTCAAAAAAGACTTTTATAAGCTATTAAATATTAGCTGGACTGGTTGGATTGGGCGCTTTTTTGAAGATTTAGAAAGTGTTGAGGTTCCTGTTTGGGTTAAAGATAATTATGAAAAACAATCAGGAGAATCCTATGCCTTTACAGGTGAGGGCTACGTATTTGTTGATCGTAACGACCAGGTTGTTATTTTAGATGGAAAAGAAGTCACAAAAGAGGGGGTACTCTTCCAATTCACAAAACAGGGGGAAGAACATTTCCAGTCATATGCAAAGGTATCGTATAACTATTGGTTTGATATCGTTTCACCAGTAGAAGAAAAGGATGTGCTGGCAACCTATACTCTTTCCGTTACAAAAAAAGGGGAGGAAAAGCTGAACGATGCTGGGATACCAACCATTTTCCCTGCCGTGACCCAGTATAAAAATACAAACTACACATCCTATTATTTTTCTGGGGATTATGCAGATCAAGGTGAATTACCGAACATTTATCAAACAGTAGGGTTTACAAAGCTAAAGCAGTGGTTTTCTCCTGATCAATCGTTAAGCACTCTTCCTTTTTATTGGAAGGCCTATGTTCCAATGATGAATGCGATATTACATGAGGTAGCAGATGGGAAAAAAGAAGAGAGCAAAACGACCCTTTATGAAAAAGAAGGAATAAAAGTTGTGGGTCAAACGAGTACCGATTATTTACAAGTTTATCAAAACGGAACATGGGAAGATTTACTTATCAAAGGTGTAAACATGGGGATTGCTAAGCCGGGAAGTTGGCCTGGTGAAACTGCGATTAGTAAAGAAGAATATTACCGATGGTTTAAGCAAATCGGTGAAATGAATGCAAATGCTATTCGTGTTTATACGATCCATCCTCCTGAATTTTATGAAGCGTTCTACGAATACAATCAAGCAAGAAAATCGCCACTCTACTTGTTCCATGGCGTGTGGCTCAATGAAGAAACGTTTTTAGAAACAAATGATGCGCTATCAGAGGAAAATACATCTGAATTTAAGGAAGAAATTAAACGAATTGTCGATATCATTCACGGTAATGCTTCGATCGCTGAAAAGAGAGGTCATGCAAGTGGAACATACACTGCCAATATTTCTCCATACGTACTTGGATATATATTAGGGGTTGAGTGGGATCCATCTGTTGTTCTTGCAACAAATGAGAAACATCAACAAATAGAAGATTATAAAGGTAAGTTTATTGAGACAAAGGGAGCTACAGCGTTTGAAACGTGGCTAGCTCAAATGATGGATTATACAATAGACTATGAGACAACAGAATATAAAACGCAAAGGCTTCTGAGCTTTACGAACTGGCCAACGACTGATTTACTTGATCATCCAAGTGAACCACTTGTCAATGAAGATATGGTTTCTGTTAATCCTAATGTAATTTACCAAACAGAAAATTTACATTCAGGTATCTTTGCATCGTATCACTTTTATCCCTATTACCCAGACTTTTTAAATTACGATAAAAACTATATCAATTACATTGATCATCGTGGGGAAAAAAATAACTATGCAGGGTACTTAAATCACATGAAGGAAGTCCACTCGATGCCAATTCTTGTAGCGGAATTTGGTGTCCCAGGTTCACGTGGATTGACGCATAGAAACGTATATGGCATGGATCAAGGACACCATTCAGAAGATGATCAAGGTAGGATTGATACAAAATTATACGAGGATATCTACCATGAAAAAATGGCTGGAGGATTGCTTTTCACTTGGCAGGATGAGTGGTTTAAACGAACGTGGAATACGATGGATTATGACGATCCTAATCGCCGTCCTTATTGGTCAAATGCTCAAACGAACGAACAACAATTCGGATTATTAAGCTTTGATCCTGCACAAAGCTATGAAAAAATGATCAAAATTGATGGAGATGCTAGTGACTGGGAAAAAAATAAGATTTCATCGGCTATTTCGAACAAAGTCATGAAAGATGTATATGTATCGAGTGATGAGAGATATCTCCATATTAGGCTAGACTATGAAAAGGGTTACTCATTTAAGAACGAAAATATTCGAACGTCAATTTTATTCGATACGATTAATGACCAAGGTCAATCAGCCATTCCAAACGTGAACAATGTTACAACTTCAGGAGTAGATTTTGTATTAGAGTTAAATGGTGAAAACAATTCACAACTACTAATCGACAGTTACTATGATACGTTTTACTATGACTATGGTCATGTGTTGAATATGATCGAAACGGACCCTATCATACAGAAAAAAGACAATGGAAAGTTCCATCCCATTCGTTTAGCGCTTAATAAAAAGTTAGAAGTTACGGATAAGACCGGTCAGACAATTTTCTACCCATTTGACTATTACGAAACAGGAAAAATGAAATTTGGAAATGCTGACCCAAAGGATAAACAATACGATTCCCTAACCGATATAAGTAGTAATCGTGATGGAACGATTGTTGAAGCCCGTATCCCTTGGATGCTGTTAAATGTTAAAGACCCTAGTACTCGTACAGTAATAGGTGATATCTGGTCTGAAGGTGGCATTTCAAACAATGAAGAAATTGAAGGAATAAGAATTGGGTATGTGATAGCTAATATCAATGAAGGAAATATCATTGAAGCTTTTCCACAGCCTGATAAGGAAAAGACTCTTAATTCTTCGAAATTCTATCAATACTCATGGCCAATATGGGAACAGCCAACCTATCATGAGAGGTTGAAACAGTCTTATTATTACATGAAGGACTTATTCAACAAGCTAGGGAAATAGGAGTGAACTTACATGAACAAAATTTTATTAGCTGAAGATGAAGAAGTGCTACGAATGTTAGTGGTAGACACGTTGGAAGACGAAGGATATTCAATTGACGAAGCGTGTGATGGAGAAGAAGCTCTCCAGCTTATTACACAAAATAATTATGACTTAATTTTACTTGATTTCATGATGCCTGTTTATACAGGCCTTGAAGTCATTGAAAAAGTAAGGCAGCTTCCAGGTAAAAATGAGGTAAAGATTATGATGCTATCTGCAAAGAATCAACAAGCCGATCAGCAAAGGGTTTTAGAAGCAGGAGCAAATTACTTTATGTCCAAGCCTTTTAGTCCGATAGATTTACTTTCTAGAATTGAGGAGATATTGCGTGATTAATCAAACGTCTAAAATGAACAGCTATTTTCGGAAAAGTTTATCGAGACAGTTTGTAGCGCTAATGTTAACGTTTATCTCTTTATCATTTATTGCAGCTGTAAGCTTGTTTTGGTATCAAAACAAACTAACACATGAGTATACTGAAAGAAATAATGAATTAGAAAGCAAAGAGGCGATCGCTCAAAAGTTAGATCAAGGATTTAACAAAGCTTTTTTTGACAGCAGAGGATATTTCGCGTTTAGAAATCCTAATATGCTTAAAAGTTCATTAGCTCAGGAACAGATTGTTCTTCAATTAAATGAACAATTAGAACGTGAAATTTCGAGTAATGAGGACCTCATTTTTCATAATAAAGTTACTGACTTCTCGCTGTTTTATTTTGATCAACTTCTTCCTGAAGCAATTAACTATTTTGAAGAAGGGAACATCGATGCTGTCATTGCGTTGTCAAAAAACGGTGGCTCCCAAAAAGTCTATGAATTTCAACATGATTTACGGGAATATCGTTTAGACAAGGATAAAGAAGTTGAACAAAATTTTAAAGAGTTAGCTGATAAAATGTCTACCAGCCAAAATGCTTTTATACTTTTTGTTGTAACTATGTTTCTATCATTACTGATTATAACAAGAATGATGGTTACACAGATTGGCCAACCTTTAAGACAATTGGCAGAAGCAGCTGGTAATGTGGCAATAGGAAAGAACGGAAACTTTCTTCTTCAAGCACAAAGGGAAGATGAACTAGGTGCTTTATCAAGATCATTTGAGAAAATGGTTAGAAGTATTCAAGATAACGAACAAGACTTAACTGCACAAAATGAAGAACTACAAGCTCAGCAAGATGAATTACAATCTCAACAGATTGAACTTGAATATGCAATTGATACGATGGAAAAAAGAGAAGAACATTTAAGTAGAATCAATGCGTTAATTAGAGGATTATCACATACATTGGATAAACATACGATTCTTCTAAGTATTGCAGAGAATATGTGTAAGCTTGTAAAAGCCGATAGTGGTATTGTAGTTATGCTAAATGAAAAAGTTGATCATGCAAGCGTTGCATTATCTAACAATAGCATTGACCAATTTAAACGACATCTATATACAGGGCATTCCAAACGAGTGTTAGAATCAAAACAGCCTCTAACAATTAAAAGAAGATGTAATGAGGAAGAAAAAGGCTATCATACGGATGATTTATATTGCTATGATCTTTACTTACCTGTTGTATCTTTTTCAAATGAAGTGACAGCCATTATGGTATTTACTCGTCTTTCTGACCCTTTTACTCATAATGACATTGAAGAGTTTGATTCATTATCAAAACAAATCTCAATTTCACTTGAGAACATCCAGCTTTATGAAAAAACGGAAGAAGACCGCATCATGAATCAAGAAATTTTAAATTCTATCCATGAAGGCATTCAACTCGTTGGTATTGATGGGTCAATTCTACAAATTAATGATCAAATGTGTGAAATCATTTACTATGATCATTGTAAGCTTATGATAAACAAATCAATTACCGAATGGTTGCATTCTCTTCATGACATGGTTGATAATTTTGAAGAACTTACCACATATGTTTCAAAAGCCATTAACTCAACAAATAGACAAGACAATGTCTTTGTATATCACATTAACAAGCCGATACATCGTGTTGTGAAGGTATATAGCGTTCCAATCTATCGCGCTGGGAAAAAATATGGAACGGTTCTCGTGCACAGAGATATTACAAAAGAATTTGAAGTAGATATGATGAAGTCAGAATTTGTAAGTACGGTAAGCCATGAACTTCGCACACCGCTTTCAAGTGTACTTGGTTTTACAGAATTAATGTTAAATAAAGAATTAAAGCCTGACCGTCAAAAGAAATATTTAACGACGATCTATAACGAAGCAAAACGTCTAACTGCACTCATTAATGACTTCTTAGATGTTCAAAGAATGGAAGCTGGAAAACAAACCTATGATAAAAAGTTTGAAGACTTACTGCCGATTATCCAAAATGTAATAGACACGCAAAAGGTCAATGCAACGAATCATCAAGTATCAATTGAACAGCTGGCAGAAACAACAATAGTTTTAGGCGACAAAGATAAACTATCACAAGTCTTCAATAACTTAATTAGTAATGCGATAAAATACTCGCCAGAGGGTGGCAACATCCAAGTAAAAATGTACGAAGAAAATGAGTATCTTTGTGTTGCAGTGAGTGACGAAGGATTAGGTATCCCGAAAGAATCAATCGAAAAACTATTTACTAAGTTTTATCGTATTGACAATTCAGATCGTCGTAGAATTGGCGGAACTGGCCTTGGTCTGGCAATTGTGAAAGAAATTGTACAAGCTCATGAAGGTACTGTAACAGTTTCTTCTGAATTAAAAAAAGGAAGTACCTTTGTTGTTAAATTACCGATTGTTCACACAAATTCAATCGAAGCAAATGAAAGACTTAAAGAATCAGAAGACAATGTAATGTCCAACATACATGCAAATGTCTTACTTGTTGAGGACGACACCAACTTGGCTTCACTGCTGGAAGCAGAATTAAGAGATAGTGGATTTGAAGTGAAGCATGCAGGTAGTGGTGAAAGTGCACTAAATCAAATAAAGGAATGGATTCCAGACGCAATTGTTCTTGACATAATGTTAGAAGAAAAAGGAATAGATGGTTGGGACATCATTAAAGAATTAAAGAAGAATGAACAACTATCGAAGATTCCAATTTTTATTTCTTCAGCGTTAGAAGAAAAGGAAAAAGGGTTGGCTCTAGGTGCTAATGAATATTTGGTCAAGCCATACCAACCAAGTAAACTGTCTAAAACAATCCTGCAAACTTTACTTGTACGTGATCGTGAAGGTCCTATTCATATACCTACTGAGAATTTTAACAGTGAATAACGAAAAACGGAGATGGGGCACCATCTCTTTTTTGTTAAGTTTCATTCAATTATTTTACACCTACGTAATAAGAGATTTTTTAAAATAATTACGCTATGATAGACAAAACAAAACTATCGTAAGGAGAGGATATGTTTGGATTTGATTGAAACAGCAAGATTATATGCGAAAAAGGCTCATGAAGGACAAGTAAGAAGACTGACAAATGAACCATACTTTGTACATGTCGAAGCTGTAGCAAACCTATTAAAACAGGAAGGCTTTTCTGCTGAAGTGGTTGCAGCAGGTTACTTACATGACACGGTTGAAGATACTGATGTTTCCATAACAGATATTGAGGGAGCATTTGGAAAGAAAGTAGCTGCACTCGTACAGTTTAATACAGAAAATAAAGCGTTATCCTGGGAAGATAGAAAAAAACATACAATTGATACTTTAGACGGAGCATCATTAGAAGAACGAGTCCTAGTCGCTGCAGACAAATTAGATAATATAAGTAGCTTACTATCTCATCAAAATAAAAAAGATTTATGGTCAGCTTTTAAAAGGGGACCTGAAAAACAAGAATGGTATTATAAAAATGTCGCACTCAAGTTGTTAAGTGGAGAAGATGAACCACAAAGATTATTCTTGCAATTGAATGAGAAGGTAAATGAACTTTTTTCAAAGCATTTATAATAGAAATGAACTTTAAAAAAAGAGGCTTGGCAATTTGATATGCCAACCTCTTAATTATACATAAGAAATCATCTATAACTTTCACCTAGTTTTTTGAATACAGGCTTCTGATAGCCTCTCTTTTGGTTTCGCTGTTGAAATTGTGTGTCGTCTTCCTTTAGACCAACATAAGATTGCAACAATGATTTTGCCTGAGATAACGAAATATAAGCTTTAGGGTTTCGATATGATTGATTTAATGTTCCGAGGTGTTGAAGCTCGTTGAAGTCATCTTTTGAAGGTGGCATATGAAAGAAATATTCACCTGCAGACACGAGGACATCTGATTGTTGTTGACTATTTTTTGGATTTCTTGAAAAATGTAAGCCTTCTTTTTTAGCTTTACCCTCTGTGAGAAGCTTTTCTAGTGATTTTCGTTTTAATAAGTAGAGAAATTTAGGGTTTGTAGCTGTTTTTGCATGCTTGTTCACAATAAAGATGGCCTTTGCGAGGTTATCAATTGTTGGTTTTAGCGGGATGTTTTTTTCTTGCCTATTCATCTTTGCGCTCCTTTCTATATAATTCTAATTATACTTGTCAAATCTTTTTTTGCAAATAGCTTTGATTAAATCAATTATTTACAAGATAGCAAAAGGCTGACTTTCGTTAGTCAGCCTTCTTTTGTAAAAGGGATTGTTCCTCTTGAATATGTGTTTGTTCTTTTATTAATTCAATGAAAATGGAGGCGAAAAAAGGATCCCATTGTGTTCCTTTTCCTTCTTCAATAATCGATATTGCTTTTTGAATTTCCATGCCTTTTCGATAAGGGCGATCTGAAGTCATTGCATCAAATGCATCGGCTACAGCCATAATTCTTCCAAATATAGGGATGTCATCTCCTATTAATCCCTCTGGATAGCCCTTTCCATCATACCTTTCATGATGATACTTAACACCAGGAATTAGTGGTGCCATTGCTTCGCTAGGTTGAATCTGCTCGAGTATTTTTGCCCCAACAGTTGGATGAGTCTTTATAATAGCGTATTCCTCATCTGTAAGGCGACCATCCTTTAAAAGAATTTGATCACGAATTCCAATTTTACCGATATCATGAAGAAGGGCAGATTTTCTTAAGCGTTCAACTTCATCTTGTGAAAACCCTGCCTTTTTAGCAATTTTTACTGAGTAATCAGCAACACGCACAGAATGACCAGCCGTATATGGGTCACGAGCGTCTAGCGTAGCAGCTAACGTCGAGTAAAAACTATCTAATAATTGTTGATTTAAGTGATCTCTTTCAGTGATACTTTGAACCATCATGTTAAATCCAGTCACTAGACGTGAAAATTCATCTGAATAAATATCCTCCGAGTATTCAAATTTTCCTTCCTCAACGTCCTTCATATTTTCCTGAAGCTGAATGATTGGCTGAGCTATGTTTTTAAAAAGTAAGTAAGCGCCTAATGAAGCACACAATGTGGATATGAGAATAATGACTAATCCCCAGCTCCAGTATTCATAAAATTCAGCTTTAGACATATCTGAGAGTCGAACTTGAGATGCTAAGCTAAATAAAAGAAGGGGAAAAATCCCAATGAAAATGGCACTAAATTGAAACTTCTTTTGAATAGAAACGAGAACTTCTCCATTTAAAGAAATCCATTTTTTATGCCTTTTAATTCCCAATTGTCTGATATGGTACAAAATGGGTTGAATGGCTTTAGATGTTAAGAAAAATTCAATTAAGGCATGCATAGTAGCAACAAGAATCGCTCCTATGATTGCATAAAGAATATACCGATTTGTTAAAGAAATATATTCATAGTAGATAAGAGCAGATGTCATTGAGATAGCTGGGACTGATATTCCAAGTAAATGCGGTCCTAAAATACGCTTTACTGTTAAAAGCGGAAATTGGTGAGTTTGATTATAAGCCGTTTTAATATTTTCAAAAGTAGGCATTTCTGTATGAAAGACTTTTTTAATAGGCTTCAAATGTTGAATAAAAACTGTCATTTCAATTACACACATAATCAGTAGCGATGTTATGAGCACAACAGCTAAGTATGTTTGCTCAATCATCGGTATTTGTAGAGTCGAAAACATAAATATTCCTCCAACACCTACCACGGCTATAACTGATCCAATTAAATAATTGCGAATGAGCCTTTTTACAAATTGTTGATAGATAGACATTAAAGTACCTGCTTTCAACTTTACTAGAATTCTCTTATTATACTATAACTTTTGAGAATACATATAAAAAGAACACTACCAAAATATAGTGTTCTTAAACAGAGGTTGAAGCTTGAGCCTCTTTATTAACCGTTATTTTTTTCCGTGACACGTAAATTAGGACACTTGATCCAAGTAACAATGTACCTATGCCTGAAAGAACCATTACTGCTCCTACCCCAATCCACTCAGCAAGGATGGCACCTAGTGCAGGTGCAAGAAGCATCGCAAAGGTTTGAATCGATTGAGCGGAAGACGAAACTCTTCCCATTAATTTTGAAGGTGTTTCGGTTTGTAAAATAAAACCATACGGAATGATAGAAAAAGAATTGAGTACACCAATTAAAAATGCAATGAGAATCCAAACAACATCATGAAAGGATATGAGTTGCATACCACCTAATCCAACAATCGAAGTAATCATACCTCCAATAACCATCATCAATGTCATTGTTGAAAGAGGGCGTTTCTTCCAGTTGGTCCATTGACCAGCAGAAAGTGAGCCAACTACACTACCAAACCCTACTGCACTTATTAAAACTCCAAATGAAGTTTCATTAAATCCTAAGCTTTTTGCAAAATAAATCAGTAAACCATCATACAAAAAGATGAGAAAAAAAGCGACGGATGAAACGGATATTGCTAGCTTTAGTACGGTTGTATGACGAATGTGAGAAAGGCCTTCCTTAAATTCCTTCCAGAAGCTTTTCTTTTGTACCCTAATTTGAGATTGGTCTGTATCTTCATTACTTTCTTTAAGTGAAGGCAGCGTCATTAAAATGAAAGCAGAAATTAAGAACCCTATTGCTTCAATAATAAACGGACTGCGAGGGCCGAGTGTTGCTATACATAGTCCACCGAGAGCAGGGCCAACAATCTTCATGACATTAACTGATAGCTGGCTAAGTGTAACCGCTTGTGGTAAGTCTTCTTCAGGAACAGTTAGTTTAATCGTAGATTGCCGCGCTGGATCAAATAATGCACCTAAAATCCCTTTACCAAACACGAGTACAAGTAAAACATAGATATTCGGAGCAAAAATAAGACCAATGACAAATACGATTCTGCTTAGATCGCACACAACCATGACCGTTTTTCTTGACCAGCGATCAACAAATACGCTTGTAAAAGGACCAACTATCACCCATGGAAGTGCCAATGCAATGATTAAGGCTGCAACAGCTGTTTCATTTAAGTTCCAGTTGTACACGATAATAACTTGAAGGGCAATTAAGTCTAACCAGTTACCCATATCCGAAAAAATTTGTGCACTAAACAATGAGCGATATTCGCGAACTTTTAAAGGTGAAAATATGTTTTTTGTCTTCATATTACTCCTCCTCTGCTAGTTTTTTTAGAAAGTGCTCTCTTTTCTCAAATAAACCATTCGGATTTTGGTAAGGTGGCTGGGCTGGACCTTGCAGTTGCTTAATTGTTTCATCCATCCATTCTAATTCTGCTCGTAGTCGCGTTTGAAAATGGCGAATAGCTAGCATTGCGTATTCGCTTATGGTTGAATAGCCATTTAAAGGCCATTTCATCACATACTCATATAACTCTGATGTTTTCTTCTTTCTTTCAATCACGTGTGATAATAACACGCTTCTTCCATTAGGTATGGTGTCGGTCCATCCAATCATTTTTAATAGAAATTCATCTTTAATGGAAGGATAATCAACTTGCTCTAAATACCAAGCTTCTAAAACTTTTAAGCCTTTATAAGTGAGTTCATAATATTTTTTCTGTCTGCCATCTGTTTCTGTCTCTGTTGATTTAATTAAGCCTTCATTTTCTAGCTTCTTTAACCGAGGATAGATACTACCAAAACTCATCCCCCAATACAAACCAGCGCCTTTATGCTCAAATTCAACTTTTATATCATATCCCGTACATGGTCTGTAACTGATCACACTTAAAATCGCATGTTCGACTGACATAAGCATTCACCTCTATAGAAAATATATATCGAATTGATATATCTAAATGATATATCAATTCGATATATTAGTCAAGAAAAAATTGGAAAATAGGCTATAGGCTGAGTAATTCACATAGAAAAACCCACACCTTCATTCAAGGTAGTGGGTAAAAGGTTTAACTAGGGCCTTATTAAGACCTCAGTGCCATTCGGAACAATTGAGGCTAGTTCAAGCACATCTTTATTATACATTCTTATACAACCAAGAGAGACTGCTTTTCCAATCGAACTAGGATTATTGGTCCCGTGAATTCCATAATGAATCTTTGACAAACTTAGCCACATTGAGCCAAACGGACCACCAGGATTCGGCTCACGGTTAACAATCACAAAATCACCAATTGGAGTAGAGGTGACAATTTTACCAACTGCAATTGGATAACGTCTTATGATGCTCCCTTTTTCATTGAGAGTAAGTGTTCTTGAGCCGACTGATACTTGGATGGTGTAAGGAATAGATTCCTTTGCTGGAAGCCCTGGTATTTTAATGACTTGCCCAGGATAAATCAAATTTGGATTAGGAATTGAATTGGCTAGAATCAATTCCTGTAGACTTCTCCGATAATTCAATGCAATCAAACCTAATGTTTCACCAGGCTTTACGATATGATTCAAGACATCACCACCTATTTTTAGTTAATATATGTTTTTTCTTTCTATAAAAAAACATTAAATAATGAATGCTCATATATATAGTAGTGGAGTTTCTTGATCGGGAGAGGAGGCGTATGCCATTTGAAAGATTATTTTGGAATTATTGATATAGGTTCTAATACAATTAGACTCGTTATCTATAAGGAGGATAAAAACGGAAGATTTAAGGAGTATCAAAATATTAAAGTAGGAGCCAGGCTTCAAAGCTATCTAACTCCTGAAAAAATACTATCCGAAAAAGGAGTTGAAATTCTTTTAAGCTCCTTATTAAGTTTTCAGGAGGTAACCCGTTTTTATGGTGTTAGCGATATTGCAGCAGTTGCAACTGCAACAATAAGACAATCTACTAATAAATCACAAATTTTAAAACTTATCGCTGAAAAAACAGATTTTCAAGTGAGTATTCTTTCAGAATATCAGGAGGCATTTTTTGGTTATTGTGCGGTCGTAAATTCTACATCGATAAATGAAGGAATAACTGTTGATATTGGTGGGGGAAGTAGTGAGGTTACTTATTTCAAAGATCGTCAACTCGTTCAATTTCACAGCTTTCCGTTTGGAGCACTTTCCTTAACCAATCTGTTTGTAAAATCTGACATACCTACTGAGAAGGAATTAAACTCCATGCTTAATTATATAAAGGGGTGTATTTCTAAAATCGGTTGGATGAAGGATAAATCCTTACCTTTAATTGCGATGGGTGGAAGTGCAAGAGCATTAGCACAATTGGATCAATATATTAAAAATTATTCTCTTGCTGGCTTACATCAATATGAATTTACTTATGAAGATGTCAAAAATACAAAGGAATTTATAAGCAGTCTAACGGTAGAAGATCTGACGAAATTAGATGTACTATCTAAAGAACGGACGGACACCATTCATGCATCAATCATTATCTTTCAAGCAATTTTTGAAGAAACGGAGCTTACTAAAATTGTCCTAAGTAGAAAAGGTTTAAGAGATGGAATATTTTATTGTAAAAGTATGAACGAAGAAGGTACACACTTAGTTCCTGATGTTATTGAAGAAGGGTTTCTAGAGCTAGCTCATGATTTTCAAGTAGACAGGTCAAATGTTGAATATGTAACGGAGTTAGCAGCTTCATTATATTTTCAATTTGTCACACTAGGTTACTTACCATATCAAGAAGGGGATTTAATGGATTTAAAGCGTGCATCTTCTTTATTTTATGTTGGAGGATATGTAGATTCCGAATCTAGTAGTCAACATACATTTTATCTATTGGCCAATCGGACAATTGACGGACTATTGCATAAAGAACGGGTCAAGCTTGCATTACTCGCCTCGTATAAAAACAAAGCAACATTTAAACAATACATCCAACCATTTCACCATTGGTTTTCTAAGGATGAACAGAAGTCAATTAAGGTAATTGGAGCAGTATTAAAATTTGCTCATAGTTTAAATGATACGAAAAGAAAGATCATTAAAGGCATACACTTAACTAAAGCCCAATGCGATCTTATCATTCATATTAGGTGTGGAGAAAATTGGACACCAGAGCTATTCAAAGCAGAAAAGCAAAAGAAACTACTTGAAAAGGCAATTAAACAACCGATTATTCTGCAATTTTATTTATATAAATAGAAAACAAACTTCGTAGATTGATTCGTTGTTTATCCCTGTTGATCCATCCATCTGAGGTTAATTCCTAACGTGGTCTTCACAAATGGTTTAAAGAGGGTGAGAGGAAAAATCATGGATCCGGTTGAAAATAGAGAAGCCTTATTTAATCATCCAAATCATTATAATAACCGTGAATTAAGCTGGTTAGCTTTTAATGAACGTGTACTTTCTGAGGTTGTAAATAATAAAAATCCATTGTTAGAACGTTTTAAGTTTTTGAGCATTTTCAGTTCAAATTTAGATGAATTCTTTATGGTACGAGTAGCAGGTCTAAAAGATCAAGTGAAGGCAGGCTATAATAAAAAAGAAAATAAGGCAGGATTAACAGCAAAGGAACAGTTGGAAAAGATTTCACAAAGAACGCACGAATTAGTCGATCTTCAATACAAGTCACTGCAAAATGAGTTGCAGCCATTATTAAGCGAGCAAAAAGTGAATATGATCACTTGTTTAAATTTACTCTCAGAAACGCAAGAAAGGTATATTCATAGAATTTTTTCAGAGCAAATCTTTCCGGTCCTTACTCCTATGGGATTTGACTCATATCGTCCCTTTCCGATGCTTCTTAACAAAAGCTTAAATTTGGCGATTGTAATAACAGATAACAACTCCAACAAACCGGAAGAAAAGTTTGCGATTGTTCAAGTACCCTCACTTATTGACAGGATGATTTCAATTCCTTCTACAGATGGAAATCATACATTCGTATTTCTAGAGGATGTTATTACCTACTTTATTAATCAACTATTTAATGGATTTCACGTGAAATCAGTAACTCCATTTCGCATTACACGAAATGCTGACATGACAATACATGAGGATGGTGCAAGAGATTTATTAAAGGTGATTGAAGAAGAATTAGAAAAAAGAAAATGGGGGGCAGCAGTAAGACTAGAAGTAATTGATAAACAAATTGACCCGGTCATATTAAAGATTCTATTAAAGGAACTAGAACTCTATGAAAAAGATGTATATCGAGTTGAAGGCCCATTAGATTTAACTTGTTTTTTCCCATTTTATCAAGAACTATCCAAGCAATATGAAGACTTAATTTACGATTCCCTTATACCCCAGCCTCCAAAAGACCTCAATTCAATGGAAGATATTTTTGAAAAAGTATCAAAACAAGATCTATTATTTCATCACCCGTATGAATCCTTTAAACCCGTCATTGAATTTATCTCAAAAGCAGCAAGTGATCCAAATGTGTTAGCAATCAAACAAACTTTATATCGAGTAAGTGGGAATTCACCAATCATCAAAGAATTGAAAAAAGCGGCAGAAAATGGAAAACAAGTAACGGTTTTATTAGAGCTAAAAGCACGATTTGATGAAGAAAACAATGTACAATGGGCAAAAGAGTTAGAAAAATCAGGATGCCATGTTATTTATGGGAAGTATTATTTAAAGACCCATAGTAAAATTACATTGGTCGTTAGGCGCAAAGAGGATAAGATCGAACGGTTTGTCCACCTAGGAACTGGAAATTATAATGATGTCACAGCAAAGATATATACGGATATGAGTTTTATGACTTCAAAAGAGAAGTTTGGAATAGATGCCACAAACTACTTTAACTTTCTTAGTGGGTACAATGATAAGCCCCATTTTCACTATTTATCAATAGCGCCATTCAATCTTAGGAACAAGTTGATTGAACTTATAGAGACTGAAATGGAGTTTCATAAAATATATGGAAATGGAAGAATTATGGCAAAAATGAACTCACTAACAGATAAGAAACTCATCATTAAACTTTACGAGGCATCAATGTGCGGTGTGAAAATTGATTTAATTGTTCGAGGGATTTGTTGTTTAAGACCTGGAATAAAAGGATTGAGTGAGAATATACGAGTTATTAGTATTGTGGGTAGGTTTTTAGAACATAGTCGAATCTATAGCTTTTTTCATAACGGAGAAAATAAAATCTTCTTATCTTCAGCCGATTTGATGACGAGAAATATGGATAGAAGATTAGAACTATTGTTTCCCATTTTAGAAGAAGACTTAAAGAAAAGGGTATATGATATCCTTTCTGTTCAACTAAGTGACAATGTAAATGCAAGAGAACAAGATTGTAATGGAGATTATCACTATGTAAAGAAAGAGTCACATACAGAATTAATCGACAGCCAAAAAATCTTCTTTGAAAATGCATATAAACGATTAGAGGAAGACGAAGAGGAATAAGAATAAACGATACTCAATGTTTTTATACAAAAAAAGAAGCCAAAACCTCAGGGCTTCTTTTTTTATTAGTATTTAAAACGTTTGTGAATGTGCTAAAATTTAAGAGTTAATATCCATACGGACCATAACCAGGTCCACCGTAAGGATAACCATATCCTCCATAAGGGTATCCACCATAATATGGGCCAGGTCCATAATATGGCCCATAATAAGGACCGTAACCATAATATCCTTTACCACCAAATAAAAATGGACTTACAGCTAAACCTGCTAAAAATGGTAAAAATGGAAACCTTCCACCACCATGATGATGTTTATAACTTCTAATTGGATACATTACTTTACCTCCTTCATATGTGTATCGGTATATTTTATGGGAGAATGTCTAATTATGAGCCTGTCTGACACGAATGGTGTATAGAGTGTACCTAGCCCATTTTACTAGGTAGCCTTTCATGCAATTAAGAATTTGCACCATGAAAGATCAAAATGTTAACTGAATTTTTACGTTTATAGAATGTTGGCCATTAGTAATTCTTTCGTGTTAACCGGAGTGGAAGGACCGAGACTCCTACGGGAAATGCGCCGGGCCCCGGACCCCACAGGCTAAAGGCCGAGGAGGCTCAAGTGGCGCCCCGTGGAAAGCGAGAGTCCTGTAACGTAGGTTAACACCCCATATTCAGAATTGTATTTTCAGGGTAGCCTTTTTAAATGCTTTTCCAATTTTTTTGGCAAGCGGCTGGATCGTCCATAGTTGTTTAGAAAGAAGTAGGGGGAAATAAACGTGGATGGAAAAAACCTTTTATTGATTGGAATAGGAGGAGCAAGTGGTGCAGCTTGTCGTTATCTTGTAGGACAAGCCCTAACCACCCAATTTCCTTACGAAACAATGATTGTAAATATTGTTGGATGCTTATTACTTGGCTTATTTTCAACGATTTTTAACGTAGTGGGAACCAATCATTACATAAAAAATGGAGTAACAATTGGTTTTTGCGGAAGCTTTACAACAATGTCTACGTTTGCTGCTGATGTATATATTCTAGAATACAACATGCTTCCATTATATATTGTAGGAAGTGTAGGAATTGGTCTTGCTGCTTCCTACCTAGGTGAATTACTAGCGAAAATGCTCTTAAGGAAAGGTGGTTTCTCTACGTGATGCTGTTTGGAGTAGCAATTGGAGGTTTCCTTGGAGCCATTTCAAGGTATAGCCTTGGCAAGGCGTTATTAAAATTTACATCTAAATCGAGGCTGCCTTTATCGATTTTACTTATTAATTTAATGGGTTCCTTTTTTCTAGGTGTACTATTATCTGTAGACGATATACAAGGTGAACAGTTTTTGGCACTAGCAGCTGTCGGTTTCTTAGGGTCGTTTACGACATTTTCAACGTTTAGTATGGAAACATTAGGACTTATTAAGCAAGGAACGATCGGATTCGCAGTTATTTATCTCTTTCTTACAATAGTAGGGAGTCTTCTTTTCTTTCATTTAGGAGCAGTCGCTTTTTGATTTTTATACCATTGCCATTTTATGGACATAGTAAGAACAAATCATTCTATAAAAGGAATAGTTTAGTTCAAACAATGAAAAAAAGAGTTTAATCATATAGGGATGATATTATGGATGAAATTACGAAAATTCTACATATTGATGGAAATGAAGAAGAGCAACGTAATAAGATTGAACAAATCATGTGTCAAATTCTATTAAAACATGTGACAGATTTAATTTATGTGATGAAAGTTGAGTCGGGACCAATCTTCAGCTATTTATTTATGAATGAAATGGCAATTAACCAAACAAAAGTTTCACCAACATATTTAGGGAAAACACTTCAAGCGGCTTTGGACAAATCACTGGCTACTCATCTGCAGCATCATTATGAATTTGTTGTGAAACATAAAGATACACACACCTTTCAAGATAAAGTTACATTACCAAATGGTGAAGAAATCTATGGCGAATCGATTTTAACACCAATAATAGATGAACATAATCAAGTTAAATATATTGTAAGTATTACACGCGATATCTCAAAAAGTGTTCTGGAGAAACAGAGGCTGCTTGAAAGTGAACAACGCTACAAATCTTTAGTAGACCAAAACTTAGATGCGGTTTTATCAGTTGATGAGAATGGAGTAATTTTGAATGTAAATGAGTCAACTTGTTCATTAATCGGTTGGGATACAATTGATTTAGTAGATTCATTAATTTTTTCAATATTCCACGCCCATGAAAAGACTGCTTTTGAATTAATATTTGCAGAAACACTAAAAGGTTTTCCGCAAGAAAAGATAGGTCTAAGTATTCACCATAAAAATGGGAATGAAATCATTGGTCATGTAAAGACAATCCCGATTGTGATTGATAATAGGGTGGTAGGTATTTATCTCATTGTTAAGGATATCACTGATCAACAAAAGTTAGATGAAATGCTTAAGTTTATGGCGTTTCATGATCATTTAACTGGACTACCTAATCGAAGTTCTTTACGTGAAAACTTGATGAAATCCATTAAAAGTGCAAAAGAGAAAAACGAAAAGGTTGCGTTAATGTATATTGACTTAGACCGCTTTAAATTTTTAAATGATTCTCTAGGACATAATATGGGAGATGTTCTTCTAAAGGATGTTGCCATACGTCTTTCCAACATTGAGGATGATGTCTATTCTGTTTATCGTCAAGGTGGGGATGAATTTATTGTATTACTAAAATCCGCAAGTAGAGTAAAAGCGACTACCTATGCTACTAGAATCCTTGAAGAGATAAGTAGGCCATTTATCCTTGATGGTGAGGAGTATTATATTTCAGGTAGTTTAGGTATTAGCCTATTTCCAAATGACGGTGAAGATATAGAAACGTTGATCAAATGTGCTGATACTGCTCTTTACAGGGTAAAGGAAAGAGGACGAGGTCATTTTCAATTTTATTCCAAAGATATGCATGCGGGCTCGTCATATGCGATGACATTAGAGACCGGTTTACGGACGGCTATTGAAAGAAATGAACTTCAACTTTACTTTCAGCCACAAATTGATTTAAACACTAGGCAAACCACTAGCTTTGAGGCATTGTTAAGGTGGAATCACCCTACATTGGGATTTGTATCTCCAGGAGAGTTTATTCCAATAGCTGAAGAAACAGGAATCATCATCTCAATAGGGGAATGGGTAATCAAAGAAGTCTGTGAAAGAATGAGAGAATGGAATTCACAAAACTATCAGCCAGTAACGATTGCTGTTAATCTCTCACCTAAACAATTTTTACAAGCAAATATATTAGAAGTCATTCAAAGTGAAATGGAGAGAAATGGTATACAACCTTCAACCTTAGAATTTGAAATTACGGAAGGCTCAATGCAAGATTCAAAAGAAGCCCTTGATGTGCTTAATCGATTAAAAGAAGTAGGGGTTGGGATTGCTGTTGATGATTTTGGAACAGGTTTTTCTTCATTAAGTCATTTGCAGCATTTTCCAATTGATACATTGAAGATTGATCAGTCATTTGTTCGAGAGGTACTAAGCGATAAAAAAAATGCGGCTATCACCACTACGATTATCCATCTTGCTCAAAGCTTAGGGCTAACCGTTACAGCAGAAGGAATCGAAACGAAGGAACAGCTAGTCTTTTTTGAAAAAATGAAGTGTGATAAAGCACAAGGATTCTATTTTAGCAAGCCATTACCTGAAAAGGAAATGATCGACCGTTACTTCAAGCGAAAAACCGTGTGACCTCATCACACGGTTTTAGCATTTGAGATGTGGGTAAACAAAGTAACATCAAAAAGTCCGATGTCTGTTAATTTTATTTCGGGTATGACGGGTAGAGCTAAAAATGAAAGGGTTAAAAATGGATTATAATCACCTTTAAAACCAATTGAATTTAGGCTATCATTTAGGTTTTTTAATTGAAGATTGACAGATGAATAATCTTGATCTGACATAAGACCGGCAATAGGCAGCGGAATAGAAGCGATACATTTTCCATCCTCTATTACGACTAACCCACCACGCTTTTGTTGAATGGTCTCAATCGCTACTAAAATATCTTTATCATTTGTTCCTGCAACAACAATATTATGAGAATCATGTGCAACAGTAGAGGCAATTGCTCCTTTTTGAAGTCCAAGTCCCTTTACAATTCCTGTCCCTACATTCCCAGTTAAATGATGTCGTTCGACAACGACTAGCTTCAACTGATCTTTGTTGGTAGATGGCATAAAACAATCATGAATGACATCCACTTCTTCTACCACTTTTTTCGTAACAATGCTATTTGGGATAATTTGAATGATATTTGCCTCGTTAGACGCTACCATGTTCACTTGAAGGTCATCCACTGTTATCGGTTTCATTCGTACGCTATCAATAATTTTCTTAATTGGTTGCACTCTATTGATTGAGAAAGGTAAACATTTTCCATCTTCTACAACCATTTTTCCTGCCTTTATAACAGAGTGAACCTGAACATTTTCTAACGATTCTAGTAGTAGAATATCCGCATCATAACCTGGAGCAATGGCCCCTTTATTTTTTAAACCAAAACATTCTGCTGCATTTATTGTCGCGATTTGAAAAGCAATAAGAGGGTCTAATCCTTCTTCAATTGCAACTCGTACATTATAATCTATACTTCCTTCAGCAATTAAATCATCCAAATGCTTATCATCTGTTACAAACAAACACCTTCGTGCATTCTTTTCATTCACTGCTTTTAACAATTGACGTAAATCCCTAGCAGCAGAGCCTTCTCGAAGCATGACATACATACCGCGTAAAAGTCTTTCGTGAACCTCTTGTGCATGAATGCATTCATGATCGGTACGTATACCAGCTGTCATGTAGACGTTTAGTCCAACTGTGTCCACACCTGCAGCATGACCATCGATACACAGTGATTTTTTTTGTGCGCTTATTATTTTTGAGAGCATGTGGTCACTTGCTTGATGTACAGACGGATAATCCATTACTTCACCTAATCCGAGGACTCGTTTATGTTGGTAGAGTGGTTCTAAGTCATTAGCTGAAATTTTTGCGCCTGCATTTTCAAATGGTGTAGCAGGGACGCAAGAAGGTAGCATCATCAAGACATCCAATGGGATATCCTCTGATGAATCTAACATGAATTTAATACCATCAACACCGTTAACATTTCCAATTTCATGCGGGTCAGCTATAACAGTAGTAACTCCATGTGGTAAAACAATCTTTGCAAATTCTGGTGGAGTTACCATTGAAGATTCAATGTGAACATGACCATCAATAAATCCAGGACATACATATTTTCCCGCAGCATCAATGGTATCTACACCTTCATATTGACCTAATCCTATAATTTTCCCATCTTTTATCGCAACATCTATACATGTGACGGTTTGATTAAAAACGTCAATGACTTTCCCATTTTTAATCACGAGATCAGCTATAGCTCTTTTGGAAGCCGCTTCTATGAGCTTTTGAAGTTGAATTTTATGATTGTTCATGCAAACACCTTTTCAATGAAGGATTTATTAATGTCCACCCATGATGAAGTTAATAATAAATGCAATGCTAATGAAATACATAATCCAATGAACTTGCTTATGCTTGCCTGTTAGAAGCTTTAACGCAGTATATGAAATAAATCCAAATGCTAGACCTTGTGCAATGCTAAAAGTTAATGGCATCAATAGAATAGTTAAGAACACTGGAATTACATCTGTAAAATCACTAAAGTCGATATTTTTTATTTCGTTTAACATCAATGCACCGACTAAAATTAAGATTGGGGCTGTTGCAACAGATGGTATGAAATAGATGAGCGGTGCGAACACAAGCGCCAATAAGAAGAGAAATCCTACGGTTAAGGCTGTTAGACCTGTTCTTCCACCCTCTGAGATTCCAGTAGCATTCTCAATATAGGCATTCATGGCAGTACTACCGACAGTAGCACTTGCCATCGTTGCTACAGCATCAGCTTGTAATGCGCGATCTAAATTATCAATTTTCCCGTTTTCATCCATTAACCCAGCTTTTTTAGAAAGCCCAATTAAAGTCGCTAGGTTATCAAATAACTCAACAATCGTGAATGAGAAGATAACTGAAATAATCCCGTAGGCAATAGCACCTTTTAGATCCATTGCTAAGAATGTTTCTGATAGGCTAGGTAAATCAAATGAAGCGATATCACTGATACCTTTTGGGAAATTAATAAATCCGACAAGCATAGCCACTACCGAAGTAACTAAAATACTGATTAATAATGAGCCTTTCACCTTTCTTGCCATTAATATGGAAGCTACGATTAGTCCAAATACTGCTAGTAGGGGACCTTTGGAAGTTAAGTCTCCCATCGTCACAAATGTTGCGTCACTAGCGACAACTAATTCAGCATTCTTTAAGCCAATAAAGGCGATAAATAAACCTATCCCGACGCCTATGGCGGATTTTAAAACATTGGGGACACCGTCTACAATTTTTTGTCGAATCCCTGTAATGGTCAGTAATAAAAATGCAACACCAGATATAAATACAGCACCTAACGCTGTTTGCCAGCTTAGCCCCTGACCTAAAACGACGGTATATGCGAAAAATGCATTTAAACCCATTCCAGGTGCAATCGCAACTGGGAAGTTAGCCCATAATGCCATAATGATCGTTGCGAACACACTGGCATAAATGGTCGCTGCAAGAGCTGCTTCTTTTGGAATTCCAGCATCAGAGAGAATAAGCGGATTAACAAAAATGATATAACTCATTGTTACGAAACTAGTGACTCCTGCTAATAACTCGGTTTTTACATTCGTCTTTCGTTCGGTTAATTTAAAAAACTTATCGAGAAAACCACTCTGATTGGACTGAGGCAACTGAGTTCCTTTGCTAGCATCGGACATTTCATTTCCTCCTTTGGTTTCTGATTATTCTGAAAAAAATCTTCAAAAAAATAATCTCAAAGTATTGGTTCAATAAACACGTCAAACTTACCACCACAAATGCCACCGTCTTCGTAAAATAATCCCTGTGTTAAATCAACATGATGCACAAGTGGGACTTGATACTCAATCACCTCTAATGCTTTTTCGATTACCTCAGCTTCGCCACAACCACCCCCAATCGTTCCTAAAATATCCCCATTTAAAAAAATAATCATTTTCGATGCTACGTTTCTTGGTGTAGAACCTTTCGTTTTTATAATAGTAGCAATAGCTGCTGGGATACCGTCTTTTCGACATTCAACTGCTTTTTGTATAAGTTGAAGGTCATTCATTTAACCACCTCGAAATCCTAGTTTTGCAAAGCTTCTTATATGTTTGCTTAAAGAATTACCTGATTTATTATTCCTTACCATTAATAGTTCAGAAAAAATACTAATGGCGATTTCAGAAGGGGTTTCAGCACCAATGTCTAAGCCAACAGGTGTAAAAATATGGTCAAATACATCATCTGGAAAATCTTCCTTTAGCTGTTCGAATACACCTGAAATTCTTCTTCGACTTCCAATCATTCCAATATAAGGAACTTTTTCATTACGTTGTAACAACTCTTGTAGACTTAAAACATCATGCTTATGACCTCGCGTTACGAGTAAAATATAGGTATCTTCAGTTAACATACAGCTTTTAAAATATTCCATATAAGATTGGCATACTACTTCACTTGCTAATGGAAATCGCTCAATTGTTGCGTATTCTTTTCGGTCATCAACAATCGTAACCGAAAAATTTAACATGATTCCGATACGATATACAGGCTCGCAAATATGCCCCGCCCCAGCAATAATGAGGCGTGGGGAAGGGGAGAATATTTCAACAAAACACTCTAAATCATTCATACAAATGGTTTTTGTTTTTTTCTTTTTAATGAGCGGCAGTATGTGCAGGATAGCATTAGAAATATAGGGTTCTAACTTTTGATTTTCGAAATAGACCTCTCCGTTTTCCCAAACAATCATCTTTTGACCAATCAATGAGGTGATCGTATGATTTGTGATTGTTAGTAAAGCGATCGTTTTCTGATCGTGTATAGAGGTCTGGATATGGTTAAGGAAGGCAGAGTTCATCATCATGATCACCTCATAATAAGATTAAGTACGAATTTTTTTTTCTTTTTTTAGTTCCTCATACACTTTTTCAGGTGTAGCGGGAAGCTTTTTCATTCGTACACCTATTGCATCGTAAATACCGTTTGTAATTGCAGGAATGATAGGTATCATGACAACCTCACCGATTCCTTTTGCACCAAAAGGGCCAGATACTTCAGGCTCTTCAACAGGTATCGTTTCAATAATTGGAGTTTCTCTAATGGTTGGGATGATATAATCTGTAAGATTGTGAGTTTTAGGAATTCCGTTCTCAATAATGACATCTTCATATAAGGTATAACCAATTCCCATAATTGCACCGCCTTCTACTTGACCCTCAAGACCTTGGAGGTTTATTACTCTTCCGCAGTCAGGAATGGAGACAACATGTAACACATCTGTTTCACCAGTTAATGTATCTACTTCAACTAAAACTACATTTGTTTGGTATCCATATAAATGGTGAGGGGCACCTCCTGAATGTTTTATTTCATCCTTCTCTTTTGGTAGGTAAAAGTGACCTTCAACCTTTGTGTTTATCCGATTTTGATAGAGATAATCAAAGATGTCTGAATAAGCGAGGGTTTGGGTACGGTTGTCTTTATGAATCAGAACACCATTTTCAATCATTTCTACAAAGTCAATTGAAACATCGGATATGTCTGCAGCTGTGCTTGTTAACAGTTGGATCATATGGGGTGCTGCCGTTGCTACTGCCCGACCACCCGTGTAAGTTGACCTTGATGCAGTAACAGTGCCACCATCAATGGTTTCCTTCGTATCTCCTTGCACAACAAGGATGTTTGAAATATCACAGTTCAGACATTCTGCAGCTACTTGGGCATAAACGGTCCCATTTCCTTGACCGATTTCTTCACAGCAAACACCAACTTTAAACTGACCATTTGGCATCAGTTCAATTGTTGCAGCACCATAATCAGGTACACCAATTCCCATCCCAACTCCATGAAAGGAGGTCGCAAGTCCAATTCCACGCTTTTTCCAAGGGGCGCTTGGTTTACTTTTATAAAGATTTTGGTTGTTCCAGAGGTCACAAGACTTTGCAGCTTGAAGTGTTTTGGATGTTCCGACACTTGATTTCACCACATGACCTAAGCTTGAGGTATCACCTTGATGATAGGCATTTTTTAACCTTATATCGATGGGATCCATGCCAATTTGTTCTGCAATCATGTCTAAATGAGTTTCAATTCCTACACAAACTTGATTGACCCCAAACCCTCTAAAAGCGCCAGCAATTCCGTTATTTGTATAAACACAAAAACCTTCTAGATCAACGTTTGGAATTTTATAAGGACCACACGAATGCTCGATTGCAAGAGCGATAACTGCTCCGCCAAGTGATGCATAAGCACCAGTATCAGCAACCGCTCGCACTTTTTGTGCTAATAGCGTACCGTCTTTTGCGGCTGCCGTTTTGACTTCTACTTTAAAAGGATGTCTCTTTATTCCTGCTATAACAGACTCTTCTCTTGATAAATGAATTTTAACAGGACGGCCATTCGTATGTAGTGCTAGCAGTGCTAAATAAATTTGGACTGTAATTTCATCTTTGCCACCGAACGCTCCACCAAGTGGGCTAGAAATAACTCGAATACGTGCAGGATTAAGTGCCAATGCTCTTGCAATTTGCATCCGATCTCGGTAGGCATATTGACCAGGACAGCGAACCGTTAATGTTCCATCTTCTTCAACAACTGCCCATCCACCTTCCGTTTCAATAAATGCATGCATTTGACGAGGAGAATAGAATGTATTTTCAAGAATGATATCAGCTTGCTCGAAGGCTTTTGCTACATTACCATTTTTAATCGTGACATGACTATGAATATTTCCAGAAGGATGTAACTGTGGAGCTTTTCTTGACATCGCGTATTCACTATCACATACAACCTCTAAAGGTTCATATTTTACATCAATGAGTTTTAATGCCTGTTCTGCAATTTCTTTCGTTTCAGCTGCAACTAATGCCACAGCATCACCAGTACACCTCACAACATCCTCACAAAGTACCGGCTGATCAGGTACGATAATACCAAACCCATTAAATCCAGGAATGTCTTTATGTGTGAGTACACAAACTACTCCCGGTAATGCTTCTGCTTTTTCAGTTTGTATCGATTTAATTGCAGCATGTGGATATTGTGAGCGAAGGACTTTTCCCCAAAGCATGTTAGGGTAGCTCAAATCAGTCATATACTTAAGCTCACCAGTTACTTTTTCTGGTCCGTCAATTCGAGGGACCCTTTTTCCTATCCACTTAAAAGAATGGGCACCCTTCTTTTTATCATTCATCGATGATTCCACCTTGTCATCAGACGTATTAACCCTCGCTCTAGAAGGGCACTGGCCATATCTCTTCTGTAGGAAGCTGTAGCTCTAACATCTGTTATTGGAGCAACTTCTTTCCAAGCAACCTTTGCTATATTTTGAATCATCTCTCCATTTAACTCGTCTAGAGTTAGCATTGATTCACATTTTTTGGCTCTAATGACAGTAGGGGCAACGGAACCGAAAGCCATTTTTCCACCAAGACATTTCCGTCCATCTTCCATCACAATGGAACAGGCAAAGTTAACAATGGAGATAGATTGTGCTTTTCTTGGGCCGAGTTTTTCAAAAACACCTACTTCATTTTCTAGTTGTTTTCTCAAAATGATTTTCGTAATTAATTCATTACGTTTTAATGTTGTCTTTCCAGGTCCGATGAAAAATTCTTCGATGGGAATATGACGGACTCCATCTAGTGATGTTGCTTCTATTTTTGCACTAAGAACATACAAAGCGGGGATTGTATCTCCTGCTGGAGATGCCGTTGCAACGTTTCCACCTAATGTTCCCATATTTTGCATTTGTGTAGCTCCGACTTCCTTTGCAGCTTGAACAAGGACATCAGCTTTTTTAGTTAACAATGGCGACTGAACAATGTCTGTATGTGTTGATAGAGCACCGATATGAATTTCATCTTTAACCTCTTGTATAAATCGAAGTTCATTCAGGTCTTTAATATTTATCCATAGCGCTGGAAGCCATTTTTCATCCTTCATTCTGACGACAGCATCAGTTCCACCTGCAATGATCCTCGTTTCATAATTCGTAGAAGTATGAAGGATATGTAAGCAATCTTGTAAATCAATTGGAGTCATGACATCCATTTCAGAAACTAGCATTCTATTCGCCTCCTTATCGTTTCCAATAATTTAGAGAGGTCATTAGGAGTATTAAAATTGTGTAAAATAGAGGGTTCATCCAACTCGATCTCTTGAATAGATGATGAATACCTATGTATGATCTCTCTTAGACCTTGTGTTTGTTCACTCACAGACAATAAATCAGAACGTAAACTTGAACAAAACAGAACAGGGTGACCTCTTTTTTGTTTATAGGTAGGTATGATAATTTTTGGACGCTTTTTTATGAATTCAGCACACATCTTATTTATGATTCTCGTGCTCACGGGTTGATCAACATTAGCAATTAAAATCATTTGCGCACTGGTTGATGAATTTTTTACACCGACTTTGATCGAAGAAGATTTACCGTTATGAAAATGTGAGTTCATCATTATTTTTGATGGAAGTGTTGTTAAGGAATGTAGAATGGAGGTGGCATCATGCCCTAGTACAACGATTGTTTCATTGAGAAGTGATTGGTTGAATTGTGAGATTTGATAATTTAGTAGTGTTGTATCGTTATAAGGTAATAGTGCTTTCGTTTTACCCATTCGAGAAGAAGTTCCAGCCGACAGTATAATCCCAGAATAGGTAATAGTCATTTATTTAAAATACTCTTTTTTTCTAATGTCTTTCTAGCAGCTGCTTCCACAGCTTTTATGATTTTTGTATAACCTGTGCACCGACATAAATTGCCACCTAAAGCAGTCTTGATCTCATCCTCAGTGGGCAAATGATCAACCTTTCGAATAAATGCGTGAGCAGCAACAATAAAACCTGGAGTACAATACCCACATTGTGTAGCACCTTCATCTACAAATGCCTGTTGAACAGCATCCATTGAACTGGAAGTACCAATTCCTTCACAAGTAACAATTTTTTTTCCCTCTATTTGACCAGCTAATATAAGGCAAGAGCATACAATTTCACCATTTAAAAGAATTGTGCAAGATCCACATTCACCTTTCCCACAGCATTCCTTGCTTGCGGTAAAATCTAAATCCTCACGAAGAACATCTAATACCGTTTTGGCTGGATGACAAACGATTTCGTAGTTTTTATGATTCACTTGAACATGGATTGTCTTCTTCACAGTTAAACCCTCCTAGTTGTAAGGCATAGTTAATTTACTCTATTTTAAATGATTGCTCGTTATCACTAAAAATGGTGATCTTCTATTATCTATGACCGTATTAGGTCCATTTACCATGATTCAATATTCTTGAACAAAAATACTGATTTATTACAATTGCATTTTAATTATGCTTAAAAAAGTACGTGTAAATGTAGTGCCAGAGTTACTATCAACAAAATTTTACGTATTGGTGACGCTTTCGATAAATGAGGAAATAACAAAAGGGTGAAATTGTTATTTTTCGTAGGAAGGAATTCACGGTTCCTAGTAGAAACCCTCGACCAGATTACGAGGTTATACGAAGTAGGTTATTACATCGTATTACTGAAATCTGTAATTATTCAAAAATGTGGAAGAAAACAAACGATTTAATAGAAAGTGGCTATCAAGCATCATCGCGCTAACTTACTGCTTGATTAAAGGGCATTTATCTAACAAAAAAACAACTAGGGATACTAGGAATAAAACGTGAGTGGTTTAATTCTCACAATTAATTCTATAAACGCTAACGTTCCAGAGAGTAAAAGATGAAAGAAATTAAAATTAGAAGCTGAATCTTCTAATATGACAATCTAAAACATATAAACTTATTGACCACTATATTTTAAAAGGAGTGTATGGTAGATGGATTTAATTTTGAAAAATGCAAATATTCCTCAAGGAGATCGTCAAGTTTTAACAAACATATTGGTACACGATGGAAAAATTACAGGCATTGTGAACAATATTACTGGATTGCAAGCTGATAAGGTAATAGATTGTAAAGGTTACCTAGTCGTGCCTGGCTGTATTGATCCTCATACTCATTTTATGGATCCTGGATTTACACACCGTGAAACATTTGCTACTGGAAGTCAATCTGCAGCAGCTGGTGGATTAACAACGATTATCGATATGCCTTGCTGTAGTAAACCTTCCGTTCGTGATAAAAATAGCCTTCATAAAAAACTAGCTCCAATTAAAGACCAAGCTTATATTGACTTTTGCTTCTGGGGCGGTGTAACTGGAGAAGATGTAAGAGAAGGTTGGTTAGATAATATTTATCCACAATTAGATGAAGGTGTAGTTGCCTTTAAGGTGTACATGACCCCTTCTGTCCCAACATATCCAAAAGTAAGTGATGGAGAAATGTTAGAAATCTTTAAAAAGGTCGCACCTACTGGTTTAGCTATTGGTGTACATGCTGAAAATTACGACATTTGTACATTTAATACGGAAAAATTGAAAAAAGAAGGCAGATTAGATGGACCTGCATGGGCAGAAGCTAGAAGCTCTCTGGCGGAAAAAGTAGCTATTCAACTTATCATTAGCTATGCAGAGGCAACTGATGCACGAGTACATGTTGTTCACATGAGTACAAAAGAAGGTGTAGAGCTTGTGCGCGAAGCGAAAAAGCGTGGTGTGAAGGTTACGGCTGAAACATGTCCTCACTATTTAATGTTAAATGCACAGGATTCGATGACTGAGAGAGGAACATTTGCAAAAATAGCTCCACCTTTACGTGGAAAAGAAGACAACGAATCACATTGGCAAGCATTAGCTGATGGAACGATTGATTTTGTTGGAACAGACCACGCACCTTATGAAATTGAGACGGAGAAGGATGCTGCTGATTCAGATATTTGGAATAGCTTCCCAGGTATACCAGGTGTTGAAACGATGGTTCAGATTCTAGTAAGTGAAGGTTTAAATAAAGGTAGAATTTCACTTTCGCGCTTTGTAGAAATTACTAGTAGAAATGCAGCCATTCATTATGGTATTTACCCGAAAAAGGGCTCAATGGAACTTGGAAGCGATGCAGACTTTACGGTCATTGATTTAGATCGTGAATATGTAGTAGATGAGAAGAAAACGTACTCAATGGCTAAATATAATCCATTACACGGACTAGAGCTAAAAGGAAAACCAGTTATGACAATCTTAAGAGGAAATGTCGTTTTTGATGAAGACAATGGTGGGATTGTCGGAAAAGCAGGGTACGGTCAATATGTTGGACGTCAGAGCATCCAGCGCCTAGAGCGCACGTTGAAATATGAATCATATGATCAAGTAAAAGAAGTGAATCAAAAAAATGAACAAAAAGAACTTGTGAAGTAAGGAGGGACCTAAATGGAACTACGGGGGAAAAAACATGCGGTAGTCGTCATTGATATGTTAAATGACTTCATTGGTCCGAAGGCGACACTTCGCTGTGAAAATGGCGAAGCAATCGTCCCTAAAATTCGAGAAGTCGTTGACTTTGCACATGAAACAGGCATTCAAGTGATTCACGTGCAAGAGGCTCATCGCAAAAATGATCGTGACTTCAGAGTTCGCCCTGTTCATGCAATTAAGGGTACCTGGGGCTCACAATTCATTGATGAGCTTCAGCCTGATGAGGATAAGGGCGATTATGTCGTTCAAAAAAGACGTCATAGTGCATTTAGTTTCACAGATTTTGATTTATTTTGCCGAGAAGAAGAAATCGATACGATCGTGTTAACAGGGGTGTGGACAAATGTTTGTGTAAGAAGTACAGCATCTGATGCTTTATATCACGGCTATAACGTCATCTGCCTGTCTAACGCAACCGCTTCAAAAGATGATGACATGCATGTATCGGGTTTAAGAGATATCGGTATTTTCGGAGATGTGATGACTGTTGAAGAATATAAGAAACTCGCTAAGGAAAAATTCTCCCATAATCAAAATGTGTAGTGATAGGGAAATATGGAAAAAAAACTAAAGATTATAGTAGGAATTACAGGAGCAAGCGGATCATTGTATGGGTATACATTGGTCCGCGCGCTTCATCAATTAGGTGTTGATACACATCTTATTGCAACTGAAATGGGAGAAAAGGTTATGCAATTTGAATGTGGTATCGGAATGGAAGAAATGAAAAACTATGCAACGGTACATAGTAACAGAAATCTCTTTGCATCAGTTGCAAGTGGTTCATTTAAAACAGATGGTATGGTCATTTGCCCTTGCTCTATGAACACATTAGGCGCTATAGCTAACGGTGTGGGAGATACGCTGCTTAGTAGAGCGGCAAGTGTTGTTCTTAAAGAGCGTAGGGAATTTGTTGTAGTACCAAGGGAGGCGCCCTATCACCTTATCCATCTGCAAAATATGACTCGATTAGCAGAGGCAGGTGCCTGTATTATGCCAGCTTCACCTGGATTTTATCATCGTCCAACAGAAATCTGGGAACTTGCAAACTTTATGGTAGGAAGGATATTAGATGTATTTGATATCGATCATGAATTAATTGAGAGGTGGGGGGAGAAGTCATGAATCCCACAAACATTCGAGACCTTTTAACCAATTGGCAAAGAAAAGGATTTGTACACCGTGTAAAAAAAGAGGTTGACCCTAAATATGAACTCGGTGCAGTCATAAATTCGCTAAATGGAAAGCACCCTTTTTATTTTGAAAAGATTAAGGGTTATACGAGCCCAATGGTTTCAGGATTAGGTGGAGACCGGGTCCTTGTTGCTGATTCTATTGGTATTGATAAAAAGGACTTCGTTCCAAAAATCATTGAATCGATTGTAAATCCTATCCCAACGACGAAAGTTGGGACAGGTCAGGTCCATGAAAATGTCGTAATGGGACCATTTGATTTGGAAGACTTTTTTCCCATCCCAACCTATCATGCATTAGATTCAGGTCAATATTATGTATCTGGCATTCTAGTTGTAAAAGACTTAACAGGAAAAAAACGGTACACATCCATTCGTAGGATGCAGTTTTTAGGACATAACCGAACAAACATATTGATTACATCTCCTGAACTAAATGAACAATATAAAACGTTTGAAGAACGAGGCGAACCAATGGAGGTTGCCGTCATGTTTGGTGTGGTTCCAGCTGTTGTGTTAGCTTCGCAGATCAGCACTCATTTATTTCATGCGGATAAATTAGATGTTGCGGGTGCCCTATTAGGAGAATCTCTACCTGTTGTTCAATGTAAGACCGTCGACTTAGAGGTTTTAGCCGATGCAGAAATTGTTCTAGAAGGAAAAATGCTTCCACATGTAAGGGAAATGGAAGGGCCGTTTGGAGAGTTAGCAGGTTATTACGGAACAAGAACTCCTCAACCTGTCATTGAATTTTCAGCAATTACCTTTCGAAATCAAGCCATTGCACAGACCATTTTCCCTTCAAGTTATGAAGAGCGATTGCCGATGGCACTAGTTAGAGAAGCAACCTTATTTAGTACGGTCAGACAAGTAGTCCCAAATATTCAGGCTGTCCATATCTCTCTCGGAGGTGTAGGGAGGTATCATGCAGTCATTCAAATTGACAAAAAAACAGAGGGTGATGCGAAGACAGCAGCACTTGCAGCGTTTGCAAGCGATAAAGATTTAAAACATGTTGTGGTCGTTAATCATGATGTTGATATATATAATCATGAAGATGTTGAATGGGCAATTGCAACAAGAGTCCAAGCAGATACTGATATATTTATCGTACCTGGAGGAAAAGGGTCTCCATTAGAATCTTCTCATAATCTAAGGGGAGTAACTGCAAAAATGGGAATAGATGCAACCTATCCACTCGACCAAGCTGAAATGTTTCAGCGTACGCATATCCCTTTTGACATTCAATTAGAAGATTATTTGTCATAAGTTTCATTTCTTTCGAATAGATGAGATTAATAGGAGAGGATGACCTTGAACGCAATTGGATTAGTCGAGACGAGAGGTTTAACTTCTGCGTTAGAAGCGTTAGATTCAATGGCAAAAGCCGCCGACGTAAAATTAGTAGATTTAAAAAAGGTAGGTTCAGGATTTGTTACAGTCATTATAGAAGGAGATGTGGCTGCAGTTAGTGCTGCTGTTGATGTTGGCAAAATGGCACCATCCAAAGTAGGTGGAGAGCTTATATCTGCAAACGTAATTCCAAGACCTCACCAAGAGCTTAGTAAGATTCTAAAGTAGGGGTTGATTAACTTGTCTGAGTTTATGAAGAATATTGTAGCGGAAGTGTTGAATTCAAACACGAAGCTAGTTCAATCAAAAAGCAATCCTATAAAGTCAAACAAACATATAAAACCTACTGCCGCTAAGGAGATAGTTGGCGTTGAAAGACCGAATTATCAAAAGCAAAAAATTGAAAAACGCTTAGCGGTATTAGAGGAAGAACAAGCAGAAACGGTATTTCCCTCAAAGAACCAAAGCTTGAATCAAGCTTCTCGAACTACACTATCTACAAACACGCATAACTCAAGGACATTTATCGAAGGATCATTAGCAAACTTAATAAAAATGTCTCTCGTGCAAGGAAATATGTATCAAAAACAACCCAATGCATATGCTGAAGCACAGTCAAACGTTCAGCTTCAAAAAGGAAAGTTAATTGGAAAATCAAAGGATGATACGTATGTATGGTTTTTTCCAACAATCCATCCCAATTTACAAACTTACTTTCACCGTACCCCTAGTCAACAAGCTGTTGTCGTTGTAACAGCCCAATCATGTCTTCCAAGTCAACTATTCTTACTTAATGCAATTTTGAGAGAACACTCAGATCTTAAATATTATATCTGCTGGGATAAAAGCTGTAGCAAGCCTTTTAAACTAGAGTTATTGTGTGAAGATGCAAATCGATTAGAAAAAATCGCGAAGCATATTTTTCAAAAAATAGGTAATCGTTCAATGAAAAAAATCGATTCTACTTTCAGTCATTCCCCAAGTGCTTGGTTGTGTAAACAGCTAGATATTACACAAACAGTCCAGTCAGTCGGTGTAATAGAAGGGATAGACTATTATGGCAATCTATTTTTACTGGATCGCTTTTTAAAAAGCAAAGATTCTTCTAATCTTGCTTTTAAAGTAGAAGAAAAGTATCTTCTTGTAACTGGTGGTCCAGATAAAGTAGAAAAAGCAGTCCTTGAGCTAAGGAAAGAATGTGATCGAACGTAGAAGGTAGGTGGTTAGAAGATGTTTGCTTTAGGTTTAATTGAAACGATTGGGTATGCGACCGCAGTTTCTGCTGCAGATGCAGCTGTCAAAGCTGCCAACGTCGAAATTATTGCTGTAGAAAAAATAATAGGGGTTCATGGAGCGTTAGGAGTAACGGTCCATTTTAGTGGAGATGTTGCATCAGTTAAAGCAGCAGTGGAAGCTGGTAAAAAAGCGGCTGAGAGGGTGGGGAAAGTTGTTTCGGCCCATGTCATACCGCGTGCACATTCGGAAGTAGAAATGAAGCTTCTAAGTCAATATAAGTTTAGTAGCTCGGATGGAGAAAGTGGAATGTTAAAAGATATAGAAAATGAACGTAAAGAAACAGATAAAAGTACTGTAAAACCAAAACGATCTTATAAAAGAAGGAACACAAATGAAAATAAAGGTGAGAAAGAATAAAGAAAAATAAAGGAGGAAGATTGGTATGGGAGAGGCGCTAGGTTTGGTAGAAACAAAAGGTCTAACAGGAGCAATTGAAGCGGCAGATGCAATGGTAAAAGCAGCAAATGTTGAAATCTGTGGATATGAAAAAATTGGTTTTGGGCTAGTAACAGTGATGGTACGAGGTGATGTTGGTGCTGTAAAAGCTGCAACAGATGCTGGGGCAGAAGCAGCTAGCAGAGTTGGAGAATTGGTATCAGTTCACGTCATCCCACGCCCTCATAGCGAAATAGAGAGAGTACTTTTATCTAAAGGTGAATAATCATGTTGCAAAGACCGCAGAGTGCGATTGTTGAATCCACTCTGCAACATTTATTTCATCGAAATAGTAGGTCGGATCTTCCAAATGTTGAAGTGCTAACGTATCTCACTTACCATATGGCAGGAATGGACGAAGCATTTAACTCCATAAAAGAGCTCCGACGACAACAAACTCGAGTCCGTTTGTTGATAGACCCTATCCTACTAGACTATTTTAGTAAAAATGAGATTGTTAGATTCACTGAGGTTGATGACCTCATTGTTTCGAATCGAGAGCTAGAAGAGAAGAAACATCATTTCCATTCAATCTATCTGCCTATTCTGTCTTTTTCCCTTCTTTCTAATATCTTACAAGTAAAGGATAGGCTACCAATTGTAAGGTTAATTCTTTGGGCGTTGTTATCTGGAAAAAGTGTGATCGCTCATGCAGATGGGATAGACCCTTCAAGTAATATGCTTAGACAGAATTCACTTGATCGAGGAAATTTATCTTTAAAACAAGCTTTAAATCAAAAACTCAAACAAGTTCAATCATTTGGTATTCAAATGGTTGACAGACAAATGGTTGCTTCTACTTTTAAAGAGTTGAACATTTCAAAAAAACTTCAAGTTATAACGGCTGAACAAGTTGAAAAGCTTGTAAAAATAAATGTGAAACAGCTTGATGTGACAACTTCGACAATCATTACCCCATTAGCCAAAGATCTCATAAATCAATATCACATTGAACTTGTCTATATGGAAAAGGAGAAGCGATAAATATGGAATTAGGAATTGTAGTAGGAAGAGTTACAGCAACAAGAAAGGATGAAAATCTAGTAGGTTCAAAACTACTCATTACTCAACCTCTAAATCTAGATGGAAAAACGAATCAAAATCTCCCTATTATTGCTGTAGACACAGTTGGAGCTGGAATTGGTGAGAAAGTTATCTATGTGAAAGGAAGCATGGCTTCCAGGGCTATTCGAGCAAATAAGGATGCACCGATAGATGCTGCTATTGTAGGAATCATTGACAGTCTAGAGTACGAAAACCTATAGGAGGATATGGGATGGATGCAAAAGGAATTAAAGAAGCGATTCAGTGGCGAAAATTAATTGACACATTGCTTGATGACAAACAGTTTGCTGATGTAGTACTTACTGGTGGTTATTTTATTAATGTCATTACGCGTGAAATTTATGTAGCTGATGTAGCAATCAAAGGAGAATACATCTTAATGGTAGGAGACGCCCAGGAATTAATCGGCCCGTCTACTATGGTAGAAGATGTGAAAGGAAAATTTATTTCACCTGGTTTTATAGATTCACATATGCATTTCGAGAGTGCAATGTTAACTTGTACAGAATTCTCGAAGCTTTCTATACCTACTGGTACCACAACTTTAATTGGAGATCCTCATGAAATAGGAAATGTGCTAGGTGTCCATGGAATGAAGGAAATGATTAAGGAAGCGAAAAATTTACCGAACCATATTTTCTTTACCGTTCCATGTGCTGTTCCTGACGCACCTGGTTTAGAAACGTCAGGGTATGATGTGAATTCAAAGGATATGGCCGAGTTATTAAATGATGAATATGTTCAAGGGATTGGAGAAATCCAAAGCTTTAGTAATATTAAGCCTGTCTTCAAGCATGCTCCACATTTAATCGATGATTTAGTTGCATCTGTTTCTTATGCTAAAAGCATTGGAAAAACGGTGGAAGGAAATGCTCCAGGATTATTTGGGAAAGAATTAGCGGCTCATATCATTAGTGGTGGAACGCATGTATCTTGTCATGAAACCACAACAAAAGAAGAAACCATTGAAAAACTAAGGTACGGAGTTAGTGTATTTATGCGTGAAGGCTCTTCGCAGCGAAATATGTCCGAGTGCATTCGTGCAATAACCGAGGAAGGTCTAGACTCTCGAAGTGCCATTTTGGTTTCTGATGATATGGTTCCAGAGGATTTACTAAAATATGGTCATATGAATGATATAGTAAGGCGAACGATTGCCCAAGGAATTGATCCAGTAGAAGCGATTCAAATGGTTACAATTAATCCTGCAACCCATTTTGGATTTAAAGAATTAGGGGTTATTGCACCAGGAAAGAGAGCTGATATTGTTGTAATTAGCAATCTAAAAGAAATGGCTGTGGACCAAGTGTACTTGAGTGGGAAAAAAGCGGCTGAAAAAGGCGAATTAACCATCGAAATTGCTTCCTACACATACCCAGAAAGTGTGAAAAAATCGATTAAGCGAGGACCAGTCACAATAGAAGAGTTGGTCATTAAAGCTTCTGGAAGTCGTGCTAGAGTAAGAGCAATTGTGGGAATACCAGACCAAAATTTAACTGGGGCAAATGAATTTGAGATGAATGTTGAAAATGGAGTAGTAAAACCATGTTTAAAGCAAGATGTTCTACCGCTTTTAGTCGTTGAACGACATGGGCGTACGAATAAAGTAGGCAAAACATTCATCAACGGATTTAAACTACAAAGTGGTGCTATAGCAGAGAGTGTGGCACACGATACACATAATATCATTGTTACTGGGACGAACTATGACGATATGGTTACTGCGGTAAACCGAGTTATTGCAATGGATGGGGGAATTGCAATGATTCGGGAAGGAAAAGTAGTAGGAGACCTTCCATTAAGAATTGGTGGATTAATGACAGATGAACTTGATGGAAAAGAGGTAAGTGCCAAAATTGCAGAACTATCTCGATTAGCTTTGGAGGAACTAGGTTGCGGCATTCATGTTCCATTTATGCACTTATCTTTTTGGTCACTTGTAACAAGTCCAGAATGGAAGATTACAGATAAAGGACTAATTGATGTAGATAAATTCGAAATATTAGACACAATCGTAAGGTAGGTGAAGGTAGTTGGGGGTAAAGCTCATCGATTTAACTCAAGAAATTTATCAAGGGATGCCTGTTTTTCCTTTACATCAAAAAACAATGATATTCCCTAATATTTCTCATGAAGAAAGTGAAAGGAAAATTGGCTTTCCATTTGCTACAAATAATTTAATCATGAATGAACATGGACCTACACACAGTGATGCTACATATGAATATGACCCCGAAGGTCAGTTTATTGATGAAATGCCATTGGAGTATTTTTATGGGCCTGCTATATGTTTAGACGTTTCACATGTTTCCCCGGATGGATACATTACACCACTTGATTTAGAACGAGCACTAGATCGATCGGGGCAAGTTCTTCAACAGGGGGATATCGTTCTATTGTATACAGGTCACTATAACAGGAAGTATGGAACAGATGAATGGTTAACGAGGTATGCTGGACTTAACTATGATGGAGCTAAGTGGCTAGCAGAAAAAGGTGTAGTAAATATTGGAATTGATGCACCTGCGATTGATAACCCGGATGATCCAAAGTATTCTGGACACTTAATTTGTAGGGAGTATAAATTAACAAATACTGAGAATTTGTGCAATCTTGATCAAGTTGCGGGTAAACGATTTTTGTATTTTGGTTTACCACTCCGCATTCGAAAAGGAACGGGTTCTCCTATTCGTGCAGTAGCAGTTTTTATTGAATAGAAAGGAGACGAAAGTATGAGTCTCGCAAAAGATCAAATAAAAAGTGAAATTTTGGTTCCAGCATATGAAGGAAGATGTGCCGAATTGAAATCAGGAGAAGAGCTCATCATTATTGACGTGGATGGCAAGCAAGTAGGTGATTTTATTTGCTTTAATTATAGCGATCCTAGAGAATATGTATCTCCTGTCCATATGAGAGCCTCTCTAAGTAGTATCCGCTTACAGGTAGGTGATTATCTGTATAGTAATCGAAGACGTCCTTTAATGCAGTTAATTCACGACACTGTTGGTCAGCATGACTTTTTCTTCCCAGCATGTGATTATTACCGATACAAGGTGGATTTTAACAAACCAGATCATCCAAATTGCCACGACAATCTAGAGGGTGCCTTAACCAAGTGTGGATTACATCCCAACCATTTACCTGATCCGATTAATTGGTTTATGTATAACAAGCTTGATCAATTTGGGGACTATGAAATACATGAACCACTATCAAAGCCAGGTGATTATGTCCGTCTAAAAGCACTAGATGACGTAATCGTAGCCTTAAGTACATGTTCTCAAGATATGGCTCCTGTAAATGGGTGGAAAGTTACTTCATTGAAAATGCAAATTGTGAGGTCTAAATGATGGATTCTATCGGTTTCTTACAAGCATTAATCCAATTAAATAGCGTCAATCCACCGGGAAACGAATCAAGAGTAACGGAGTTGTTTATTCAAAGGTGTAACAAAATAGGGCTACCGTACGAAAAAATGAATCTATCACATTCTAGAAGTAATTTTCTCATACATTTAAAAGGGAGATCCTCAAAAAAGCTTATGTTATGTGGACACATGGATACTGTTTCTCCTGGAGAAAGAGAGTGGGGTTATCCACCATTCTCAGGAGAAGTTGTTGGAAACAAGATATATGGGCGAGGAGCATCAGATATGAAAAGCGGTTTAGCAGCTATGTATTTAGCGATTGAATCTCTTTATCTATCAAAAAAAGTGCCTCCTTTAGATGTAGTGTTTCTTGCAACAGCTGGTGAAGAAGTAGATAGTTGTGGTGCGAGACATTATTTGGAGCATTATAGCTTGGAGAACGTGGAAGGAATCATTATTGGTGAACCAACAAATGAAAAAATTGTTGTCGGCCACAAAGGGGCTCTTTGGGTAGAAATCACAACATACGGCCAAACAGCACATGGTTCAATGCCGAGTAATGGGGTAAACGCTATTGAAAAAATGTCAAAAGTCATTCATTTAGTTGAACAATTAAAGTTAGAATGGAAACTCGCTGCGCCTTTTTTAGGTGAAACGAGTTTAGCCGTTACAAAAATACAAGGTGGCATTCAAACAAATGTTATCCCAGATAAATGTACCATAGAAGTAGATATCCGTTCTGTTCCTCCTCAAACACATGAAAAACTATTTAATGAGTTAAAAGTTCAATTAGCCAATCTACAAGCTCTTGATGAAAGCTTTCAAGCTGACATAAAACTTTTACTTGATCGATCTCCTATTTTAACAAATACCGCTAGTAAAATTATTCAAACAGCTATTTCATTAAAAGGTGATGGACAAAAGGGATGTTTTGGTGTCTCCTATTACACTGACGGGGCTGTCCTTAACCCAAATAGTTACATTCCAACTCTAATTTATGGACCTGGTGATGAAAAATTAGCTCACCAACCAAATGAATGGGTTCATACTGATGCATACCTACGTTCGATTGAATTTTATAAAAACCTCATATTAAGCATGTAATGGTTTAAGTTTGCCTAAAAAAATGGGGAGGAAGAGTATGACATCAATTTTGATAAAAAATGCAGAGATCATAACAATGAATGAGAACGAAGAAATTTTTCATGGTGATATATATATAGAAGATGAAAGGATTATTGATATAGGAAAGGATTTGTCCTATTTTGCTGAAACAGTTATTGATGCAAAAAACAGAACGGTTATACCCGGATTTATCCAGACACATATTCACCTATGTCAGACACTTTTTAGGGGGCAGGCTGACGACCTAGAATTACTAGATTGGCTAAAATTAAAGATATGGCCTCTTGAAGCATCCCATGATGAAGAATCGAGCTATTATTCAGCGATGCTTGGTATTGGAGAGCTCATTCAAAGCGGGACGACTACGATTGTTGATATGGAAACTGTACATCATACAGATGAAGCATTTCAAGCAATTAATCAAAGTGGAATAAGAGCCCTATCTGGCAAGGTGATGATGGATAAGGGGGAAGAAGTACCACAGTTGTTACGAGAAAAAACCAATGAATCAATTCAAAAAAGTGTTGATTTACTTGAGAAATGGAATGGTTTTGACGGAGGACGAATTCAATATGCTTTCTGTCCAAGGTTTGTGATTTCTTGTACGGAAGAGTTATTAAAGCAGGTACGGGATCTTTCAAAGAAGTATAAAGTAAAGGTTCACACACATGCTTCGGAAAACAAAGGTGAAATTGATTTTGTTGAAAAAGAAAGAGGAATGCGTAATGTCATCTATCTTGACCATATAGGTTTAGCAAATGAAAACCTAATACTCGCTCATTGTGTGTGGCTAAATGAAGAGGAAAAACGAATTATAAAAGCTAGGGGTGTAAAAGTCAGTCACTGTCCAGGGTCAAATTTAAAACTAGCCTCAGGTATAGCAGAAACACCGGACTTACTTGAAAGAGAAGTATTTGTAAGTTTAGGAGCAGATGGAGCACCATGTAATAATAACTTAGATATGTTTAACGAAATGAGACTTGCTGCTATTATCCAAAAACCATTTCACGGACCAACTTCAATGAATGCAAAAACAGTTTTTAAAATGGCCACAATTGGAGGAGCCAAGGCGGTAGGTCTTGACCATGAAATTGGAAGCCTTGAAATTGGGAAAAAGGCAGACTTAGCGATCCTAAATCTAAATGACTTTCATATTTACCCTTCATTTGGTGTTGATACCATATCAAGAATTGTTTACTCTGCCACACGAGCAGATGTTGAAACAACATTAATAAACGGAAAAATCGTGATGCATAACAGGGTGTTAAAAACAATGGATAAGCAAGTCATTTTAAAAGAAGCCAATAAATCCATGAAACGTCTGTTAAAAAGGGTTCCTTCAATTGTTTATTGATGAATCGTAAAAAAACAGCTAAAAATAGCTGTCTTTTTTATGAGATGAAAAGGTGATCCAGAGAAACAACTATGGGGAATTTGTAAGTGAAAATAACATGAAAACTTCGTCAAATGGCGAGTTTTCCTAATTCGTATTGGTTTCTACTATGCTTTTTTCAGCGTGTAAATTGAAATCTCTGGTTTAGACATAAAGCGAAATGGTAATCTAGTCGTTCCTAATCCTCTATTAACGAAAAGCGGCATTGCAGTTGGACCAATTTCGTATTTCCCTTCATAGTAGTCCGTCGCTAATGGTGGAGTTACAATTGGTCCGATGAATGGCAATTGAATTTGACCACCATGACTGTGACCAGAAAGCTGTAAGTCGGCTCCATACATTTCACTACTAGGAGCAACATCAGGTTCATGAACTAACATGATCGTATATAAATCGGGATTCATATTTTTAAAGGTATATTGAAAATCTGGTCTTCCCAACATTACGTCATCTAACCCAGCAATAATTATTTCTTCGCCTCCTTCAGATTTTATAAGGTGGTGGGAATTACTTAATAAGTGAAAATCAGAAAGTGCCATAATGTTTTTGTATATATCAGATCCATATCCACCATGGTCATGGTTTCCATATATCGAAAACTTCCCTAACGGTGCGTTAATCTTTGAAAGAATAGGTACGATATCCTCTGCATATGGAAATGCATTTGGTGCATCCATCAAATCACCAGTGAAAAATACGATATCAGGTTTCTTTCGGTTTATTTCATCAACGACTTCTGAAAGTCTGTCTAAGTCAAAAAAATGTCCTAAATGTGTATCGCTAAATTGTATAATTCTCACTCCGTCAAAGGAGGTAGGGACTTTTGCGTGTGGAATGCTATAAGTAGAAAATGCTAATTGCTTTGGTTCTACATACCTTGCATAAAAATAGCCAAAAGAAGATGCTATTACAGATGTTGTAAATAGTGAAGCCGCGTATTTTAAAAATGATCTTCTCGTATATTTCTTCGTCATAGAGTTAGTCCAACCAATCTTTTATTCTTATATAAAGCAAATTATCATCATTATATCATGAATATGTCGTTTCTATTTTAAGATTAGATTACAAGTAACGTAATTAAATAAAATAAACTATTAGAAAATTACGAAAAATAATGATAGAATAAATGAATAGGTATTCATTTTTTTTGAGGGGGAATGAGAAGATGAAAAATAAAGTAGCTGTCATTACTGGTGGTTCAAACGGAATGGGAAAATATATGGCTGACAGATTTGCAAAAGAAGGTGCATTTGTCGTCATAACTGGTCGATCTGAAGAAAGATTACTAAAGGCAAAAGAAGAAATTGAAACGTTTGACGGTCAAGTCTTAACCGTTCAAATGGATGTCCGCAAGCCTGAGCATGTTGCTCATATGGTTGAGCAGACAGATAAAGCTTTTGGACGAATTGACTATCTTGTAAATAACGCAGCTGGAAATTTTATTTGTCCAGCAGAAAAATTATCAGTAAATGGATGGAATTCCGTCATAGATATTGTCTTAAATGGGACGTTTTATTGTAGCTCAGAAGTTGGACGTTATTGGATTGACAAAGGAATTCAGGGAAGTATCTTAAATATGGTAGCTACATATGCTTGGAATGCAGGTGCAGGTGTTATTCATTCTGCAAGTGCGAAGGCCGGTGTTTTATCAATGACACGAACATTGGCGGTTGAATGGGGAAGAAAGTATGGTATAAGGGTTAATGCTATCGCTCCTGGACCGATTGAACGTACTGGTGGAGCAGACAAACTTTGGGAATCTGAAGAAGCCGCTAAAAGAACATTAAATAGTGTTCCACTGGGCCGATTAGGAACGCCTGAAGAAATCGCTGCACTTGCTTTCTTCCTGTTTTCTAAAGAAGCTGCTTATATTAATGGAGAGTGTATAACAATGGACGGAGGTCAATGGTTAAATCAATTCCCATTCTAAATATGAACTCAGGGCACATTTTCATTTGAGAATGTGCCCTTATCATTCATATGAAACAGCCCTTTATTCTATCATTGGGTCATTAATCTAGTTATTTACCTTCCCATTTTTTTATTTTGTTCTACCAGCTCTCTTTCATTAGTGGTAAGTTTTATGAAGTATTTTCTCATAGGTATGGTATAATCATCTCAAAATTCACCACTTGAAAAATGAGGGAGCACGATGGATGCACTTGAAATAATGACAAATTTACACTTAGTTGTGCCATATTATCAAGCCGTGTTTAGTGCGGATGAGCATAAGGTTATTGGTTATGAAGTGCTTGGAAGATATCAGACTGATGATGAAGTGATAAGTTTAGGCGCTTTTTTTAGTGATGATTCTATTCCAGATGAATATCGAATAGAAGTTGATAATTTAATTGTAGAAAAGGCCATAACTGCACTAATAGACACTGAGGAAGATGTCTACTTATTTATTAATAAAAATGCGAACCTTTTAATGACAGATAGCGATGAAACCTTCCTAAATATGTTGCTATCCTTCCAAGCTCAAGGAGTTTCACTTAATAAAATCGTACTGGAAGTAACTGAACATCAATATACAGGAGATATAGATCAGCTATACCACTTGTTAACCTATTACCGTACATATGGATTAAAGATTGCAGTAGACAATATTGGCAAGGAAAGTAGTAACCTAGATAGAATTGGTCTACTTACTCCGGATATCCTAAAGGTAGACTTACAAGCGTTAAGAAAAACAAGTACGTCACAATCATATTTTGATGTGCTCTACACGATTTCATTGTTAGCGCGAAAAATTGGTGCTACCTTGCTTTATGAAGACATAGAGACTTTATTTCAACTTCAATTCGCTTGGAGTAACGGAGGACGCTACTATCAAGGGTATTACTTACACCAACCATGTGAAAAGTTTGTTTCAGCTGATTTTCAGAAAGGTCGGTTAAAGCAAGAAATCCACCAGTTTACACAACAAGAAAAGAAAAAAATTCAATCACGCTATATACTTTCAGATTTATTGCAGAATGAAGTTAGTTTATCACTCGGACGTCATAAAAATTTGATGAATTATAATGAACTAATTACTGAACTTGCTCTAGATTTAAAGGATAAAACCTTTCGAATCTATATCTGTGATGAAGATGGATTTCAACAGTCAGCCAACTATTTTAAACATCATAATTTATGGACACTTCAGCGAGAGTATGAAAATAAGAATTGGAGTTGGAGACCTTATTTTTTAGAAAATATCATGAGAATGAAACGAAATAAAAAAGGAATATTATCCGATCTATATAGTGATATTGAAACTGGAGAAATGATTCGGACCTTTTCATACCCGCTTACAGTTGACCATTATTTATTTGTTGATATACCATACCAATACTTATATGAAAATGAGGGACTTCTTTAACACCGTACAATATTTCGTACGGTGTTTTTCAATTAAGAAGAATTTTTAGCAAGGTAAATAGACTGCGAAGAGTAAAGTGTTAAAAATAAAGAATGACTTCTAACTATATCTCTATTTCCACTTAAAGATAAACCAAGGTGAGTTTTCTTTATATCTGGATACTTTATATGGAATATTGGTTTTTGGTTTGTGGAAGATTAAAAAAAGGTAAGATTTAAGGAGTGATATAAATGGATAATTTAAATTTTGTACTATCAGTTTTAGCCATTTTGATTTTAGTAGTTGGTCTCGTATATACGTATAGTTTGGGTAATAGACAGCATAAAAAACAAGGGAATTATGATACGGAAATTAACGAAAAAGTAGTAAAGCATCCTTACCTTCGAAATCCAGTGTTTTTAACCTATGCATTAGCATCCCTATTTGTCATCTTTTACATTATTTACATCTCGATAAATTCAACCTGGTAGGTAAAAAGTCCACAATGAAAAATTGTGGACTTTTTATTTTGCTTTAAATTTGAGCTTTCATTTCAAATTACGCGAATTTTATGGTTAATCTGCTAAAAAAAATGGGTATGTTGTAAGTAAAGAGATGAATGTGTCAAATAGTGATGGTATTTTACGAACGAAACAAACAACATAGACATGCATAAATTGATAAAATAAGAATATTAAATATGCATGAACGTAAAGAAAGGATGATAACTTGAAACGATACAAGCTATTATTACTGACTGTAGTTCTAATTATTGGAAGCAACGCTTTTCTCCAACCAACATATGCAAAAGAAACTACTCTATCTACTAGGAGTGAAACCTTACAATTTTTGAAGGATGCGTTTCAAGCTCAATTAAAATTAAATCACGGCTATAGAAACTACGAGGAAGTAGTAAACGTGTTAGATCCTTATTTTTCATATGATTTCATTAAGTTATTTTCTGAAGAAAATCTATACAAAGAAGAACAAGGATATATCACTTACGGAACTGATTTTGCTCGCTATTATATTCCGTTTTATTCATACAGTGGAAAAACACATGTTGTATTTGAAGAAGATAAAATTCATGTATACGAGTTTTTTGAAGCGAATAAAGAAGGGCCCGTTACTTACCAAGACCATTATGAAATAGTAAGTTTAGCAAAGGGTGGTAATGGTTGGCGCATTTATCAAATTGAATATCACGATGTGCTACCAACTTTTTCATCGAACGAAACAAAACCTCTTCCTAAAACAGTTGTAAAAGATCATCCACCAGTCAAAAGAAAGCAAACAGTAGCCATTCAAGGTTGGAATTCCTTCATCATTCCAAAATACTTTCCACCCCAGTTATTCACTAAAACGATGATTATTCATTCTTTACTTCAAATGGAATACAAAAACCAATCAATTAGAATGTAAAAAGGAACCTACCTTTAGGTTCCTTTCAACTTTTTACTGTTCCTTTAGTAATTCATCAAGCTTTTCTAAATTAAATCCACGGATAATTTCCCCGTTAACCGTTACAGTTGGTGTAGAGTATGATTGAAATTCATTTATCATCTTTTGCCTTGCTGCTGTATTTTTTGTAACATCAATTTCTTGAAATGGTATTTCCTGGTCATTTAAATACGCTTTCGTTATTTCACATGGTGGACAATCTGGTTGAGTGTACACAATGACTTCTTTCTTTTCCATGAAAACCCTCTCCTAATATTACTTTTCTACCTTTGTAAGATAATCAATAAGGCCCATTGCACTTACTTGTAAATCAAGATGTAGTATATCATATAAATCCTTTGAAATAGGTATGTTTTTTTCATCTAAATATGAAGCAACCTTTACATAAATTTGTTCACTTATTTGTAATATTTGGTCATGTAAAGAAAGTGTGACATCGCGCTCTTTTGCTGCATTAACGAAATGTGGAAGCCAAAAGCGAATTTGTCTATATACTTCCTTTACATTCGATGACATACCATAATGACCGAAAAAAATATGACTGACATTCATGGATTCTATTAAAGAAAGTGACTGTAACATTTTTTCAGGGTCAAATTGGTTTGGTGAAGTTGAAGGTAAAAATAATTCGATACCATCATCAAATAATTCACTATAAAAAATTCCTATTGTATCTCCAGTGAAAATTCCGTTACTTATTGGATCGTAAATGCTATAATGATGGTTGGCATGTCCTGGAGTGTCAATAAATGTAAGTGAACATGAAGGACTTAAACTTAAAGTTTCCTGATCATGTTTCTCGATTAATTGATCCTCTAACACTGGTAAGATTGGATCAAAGAGACGTTCAAAATCCTTACCATAAACTGCCTTGGCTCCAGCAATTAATCTAGTCGGGTCTGCTAAATGCCTAGCGCCCTTTGGATGGACAACGACTTTTGCATTTGGGCAATCCTTTAAAAGAAGGCCAGCTCCACCTGCATGGTCTAAATGTATATGTGTTACAATAATATACTCTACGTCTTCTAATTTAATTTGTAGGTGTCTAAGGCCTTGTTTTATATGCGGTATTGAAGGGCTCGCACATGTTTCAATGAGAGTTACTTTATCTTCCAAAATAACATAAGTACCTGTTCTACCTTTTCTGCCTAAGTCGTAATCATCGATTAAGTAGATTCGGTCGGATAATTTCTTTGGAATGTTCAATGTTATTCCTCCAAACGTATGTTTTCTTGAATCAAGCACCAATTATGTAAAGATGTACCATTACATTGTACGGGTGTATGCTACTGCATGTAAAGTGAAATGGCTAAAGATTCAGAAAAATTAACGTAGAATAAAAAATTGCATTCTATAAGGATAGAACCGCAAGGATTGTTAATGCTATTTATGATTGGAACTTTCAGACCTTTAACTGTTAGAAAGGAGAGAATCCATGTCACAATTACAAGGTATCATCACTCGATTATTAAACCTACAAGAAAATTCAAACGGTGGAGAGCCACCACAACGATTCTTCGAAGTTAATGGTGAAAAAAAATGCAGTGTTAAGTATTTCGAGAAAACTGAAACATTTGAACTTGAAGTGTATCAACAAGGTGAAAAACCTAAATCATATCAGTTTGACAACATTGATATGATCGCAATTGAAATATTTGATTTAATTCACTAAGAATCATGTATTCTGATGGAGAAGATATATAACTCTTTCAGACCATACATATTGAACCACTAAAACAAAAAAATAATAAATCAAAGGTCAATTGAAGTTGAAATCATTCAGAAGCAACACATCTTTTGTCAGAACAAGAACGAATGATGAGGAATGATACAATGAATCCGTTAGTCATATGTCCAACATGTCAGAAACAAGAGCCGATTCATGATGTATTAACAGCACAGTCAAATCAAAATGTCATCTATACTTGTAATCAATGTCATCATACAGTTCGTAACATTGAAACGAGTAAAGGATAAAGCCTCCATTTCAGGAGGCTTTTCTTTTTATTTAGGCTTGTGTTTTCATCATTTCTATTTTCTATTAATAAAGCATTTTATTGTCCAACTGATCTCTAATCCCCTTTTTTTGATAGCTAAGTCTTACTTTCCCCCATCTGTTTCTTTCGTCCCATTCTTCTCTAAAATTTCGTTCCAGTTCCTCTAATAAGATAGGTGCGAAATTGTCGTAATTTCAAATGGAATTGAATAACCATGTTATAACAGATCAATTGTTAGGATGAGTTTGTCTATTTAAACGGGTTCAAGTGCCAGTTTTCCATGAACCAACGTTAAAGCGTTAGCGTATATTATAGAAAAATGAAATCAGCAAAGGAGTGGGATAATGAACGACCCCTTTACGTTTTATAACATATCTGAAGAGAATATGAGCTTTGAAAAAGTTATTTTGCGTATTAAGGAGTTTATAAAACGAGATCCAAGATCAAATTACGTGTTGTCCATTGGGACCGATTCACATGTTCACCAATCCTATACACGCTTTATTACGGCCATTCATATACATCGAGTAGGAAAAGGTGCTTGGGGTTGCCTAAAAAACTATAATCTTAAACGTGCAGTAACGAGCATTCATGAAAAGATTTCATTAGAAACTGCTCTAAGTCAAGAAATAGCCTATGAATTTACAACAAGTCATCTCATAGAATTAATGGAAATCCTCATTCCTTTTAGTGATGAAGGTGCTGACTTAACGTTCGAAATTCACCTTGATATTGGAAGAAAAGGAGCTACAAAAGATTTAATTAATGAAATGATAGGGCGTATTACTGCGATGGGATTAGAGGCGAAAATAAAGCCAGAGTCCTATACAGCCTTTAGCTATGCCAATCGATACACAAAGTAGGTGATAAAATACCCCATAGAACAATAAAATTAACGCATGAATAGGGTGAAAACGACTATATATAAAGTAATAAACTTTTTTATATGGGGGTATTTAATTTTGGAGAAAGAATTAAATATTGTATTAACCGATGCTGAAAAAAATTTATTACTTAGTGTTTTGTTTCGTCAAGATTATGCTTTAGAAATCATTAGATCAGAGCTATGTGATATTGAAGTAGGCTCCAAAGAAGTAGATTTAGAAACTTATAGAGAAATGATTGTATTGTATGACAAATTAATATCCTCTTAATATACATAACCTTTCTAATGGCTATCACTTTTGTGATAGCCATTCATATTTTGTCGTGATAAATCAAATAAGGCGCACATATTTGTAATCTATGTTAAAATAGAATGGTACATTTAATGGAAAATGATGCATAAATTATAATTGACAGTATTTTGAAAAACAGCTAGAAACTAAGGTGAGGGGACGTACTAAGCATGATTAGTCTTCATAGTGGTGAATTTCTGTATACGACGGTTAAAGAGTTATTGATTCCATCAGATAAAGTTGCCCATGTGCAGATTGGAAATAATATTGAACATGCTTTATTAGTGCTTATTAAAACAGGTTATACAGCAATTCCTGTTCTTGATTCACAATACAAACTACATGGATTAATAAGTAAGACATTAATTTTGGATGGCATTCTTGGATTAGAAAGAATTGAGTTTGAAAGACTTGAAACGATAAAAGTTCAAGATGTAATGAATAAAGAAATACCTAGACTTCACCTTAAAGACAAGGTTGAAAAAGGACTAGAATTAGTTGTGGATCATCCGTTTGTATGTGTGGAAAACGAAGACGGCTTTTTTGAAGGAATCTTTACTCGCAGAGAGATATTAAAACGGTTGGATCGACATATTAAAAAACTAAATAACTAGTTTAGACGCTGGCCTTCTAACAGGGGGTCTTTTGTTTTTTTATTAAATAAATTGATCTAATTTTTTTGAATAGAGGGGGAAGGTCGTGAGTGAAGCTACTTTAGTAAAAGCTCAACATCAACATTCTGATAAAAAGACAAAAAAGCCATTTGTATTAGCTGCAATCATGCTAGCCATGTTTGTTGCAGCGATAGAATCAACCATTGTGTCTACGGCAATGCCAGCAATTGTAGGAGATTTAGGTGGCTTTTCCTTATATAGTTGGGTATTTTCAGCATATTTATTAATGAACGCCGTAACGGTCTTAATCTACGGAAAGTTATCAGATTTGTTCGGAAGAAAACCTATATTAACATTTGGACTAATTGTTTTTTTAATTGGCTCAATTCTTTGTGGTTTCAGTCAATCAATGGAGATGTTAATATTCTTTCGATTTGTACAAGGCTTTGGTGCAGGGGCTGTAATGCCAATTGCCTCTACCATTGTTGGAGATATGTATACAAAGGAAGAGAGAGCAAAAGTACAAGGTTACTTATCAAGTGTTTGGGGAGTTTCTGCCATAATGGGGCCAGCCTTAGGTGGTATGCTTGTAGAATATATTAGTTGGCGTCTTGTGTTTTGGGTAAATGTACCGTTAGGCATACTAGCGATTATCTTTTTAGGTCTTTATCTTCACGAGGGTATAGAAAAACAAAAACATCAAATTGACTACATAGGTGCATTGTTGTTATTTATCTCTGTAAGTTCACTCATGATTGTGCTTGTTGAAGGTGGAGTACACTGGGCTTGGAGCTCTTCACCGATTATTCTTCTTTCTGCATTGTCTGCTTTGTCATTAGGTTTATTTATCCTACAAGAAAAAAGAGCAAAAGAACCTATGATGCCATTTGAAATTTGGAAAGAAAAATCTATCTTCATTGCGAACATAACGTCACTAACTACTGGTGTGATGTTAATTGGAATCTCAAGTTTTTTACCTGCATTTGTTCAAGGAGTGATGGAGCGATCTCCAATTGTTGCCGGCTTTACGTTAACTACTATGTCAATTGGATGGCCGATCGCTGCTACATTAGCGGGGAATCTTTTGCTAAAAATTGGCTTTAGAACAACTGCCTTGATCGGTGGTGTCGGTTTAATTTTGGGTAGTATCATCTTTGTCACACTTTCTCCGGATGACGGACCGTTATGGGCAGCATTTGGTTCCTTTATGATTGGAGTCGGTATGGGCTTTACAACAACTTCATTTATTGTTTCTATTCAAAGTACTGTCACCTGGCAGATGAGAGGAATAGCTACTGCTGCTAACATGTTTATGAGAACATTAGGTGGTACTGTAGGAGCTGCTTTATTAGGTGGTATATTAAATAGTAAATTACAGTCCTATATTGAATCGAAAGATTTAACGAATGAGGTAACAGTTGACACCGCGAATGTCTTATTAAATGAAGACGAACGAAATCAATTATCCTTTGCAGTCAAATCAGTACTACAGGATGGACTTACTTTGTCCTTACACACAGTTTACTGGGCTGTTTTCGCGTTTGCCGTCTTTAGTGTAATATGTATTTTCTTCTTGCCGAAAGGAGAAGAGAAAAGTTCATAAAATAAACACACAAAAAAACGCTGTTGATTTTTATTTCAACAGCGTTTTGTAAATCGATTTTTGACTTGTTGATATTTTAACAAGAGGTTTTTTTTGAAAGGAAGTTGCGATAACAACACCTGTCAGTATGAAGAATCCACCTATAAAAAAGTTTACATCTAACTTTTCTTTTAACAAAAGCCATCCTAAAAAAGAACCTACAAGTGGCTGAAAGAAGAAAAATAATGAACCTATTCCAGCATCCATTAGTTCCATACCTTTATTCCAAAGAAAAAATGCTCCAGCAGTTGAAACAACCCCAAGATAAAAAACCCCTAAAATGATCAAAATGTTTTGAACGTGCAAATCATTAGACTGAAGTTCCCAAACCATTGCAGGGGTTGTAAAAACAAAAGCAAATAAAACAGCATAAGTCGTAATGGTTAAAGATGCCAACCGTTTAGAAGCAACCTTTACATAGACGGATAGTAACGCCCAAGTAATGGCGGCAGCCACTAGAATAATACTGCCTACTAGGTAGTTTCCAACCTGTGTATCCCAGCCAATAACAAATGCAACTCCTAATGAAGCTAATAGAACAGACGTTATCTTTTTAATGGTCAGCTTTTCCTTCAAAATGAATCTAGCAAAAATGACAACAAAAGCTGGTGTAGCTGATGTAATTAAAGCACCTGTGTGCGCATCAGATAATTTCGTTCCAATAAATTGGAAAGCGATAGAGACAAAGTATCCAATAAAACCAATCCATGCAATTAATAACCAATCATTTCTCTTAATTACTGAGACATTACCTCTTTTTTTATCTATGAATTTCAATACAACAAACAAAAAAACAAAAGCAATTGCATACCTCATCCATACTAACGTTAATGGTGGAATATAATCCAAAACGTATTTACTCACAACATACATACCGCCCCACATACTTGCGGCTAAAGACAAACAGATTGACCCAACTAAACTTTGCCTCATTATTAATACCTCCGACTTTAAAAAGGGTAATGAAAATAGAATTTCCTATAAAAAGAGGCAAAAAATACTATTAAATACATTTGCCAAGAGAATTCAAACTCCAAGTTAAGTGAAATTGAGTGGTATTTTCCGTTTCAACTTTTATGCAAATAAGAATTTGCACCATGGAGGATGAAAATTTCAATTAATTTTTTGTAACTTAGAATGTTGGATTTTAAGTAGTCCATGCGTGTTAATCGGAGTGGAAGGAACCGAGACTCCTCGAAAATGCTGACGCATTTCCTTCGTGCGGTGAGGATTCAATGAAGCTTATTCAAGTCCTGTGGGAAATGCGACAGACTTGAGACCCCACAGGCGTAGTAGCCGAGGAGGCTCAAGTGGCGCCCCACGGAAAGCGAGGTTCCTGCAACGAAGATTAACACCCCACATACAGCGTTGTATTTTTAGGGTAGACTTTAAAACATTCCACATCAACCAACAGACTAAAGTCTTTCTAAAAACTCAATCCGATTTCCAAATGGGTCAAAGAAGCTAAAACGATTTACATTTGGAATAGGCTTTTCATCTTGAATCGTAACTCCCTTGCTTTCTAAGAAAACGCGTACTTCTCTTAAGCTTGAAACAACAAACGCTGGATGACGCTTACTCTTTACATCGTCCATCTGTTCAACACCAATATGAAGCTCAATATCTCCAACCCTATACCACATGCCCCCATTAGCTTTTAAACTTTCTGGTTTCTCCATTTCAGTTAACCCTAATATTCCGGAGTAAAATTCTCTAGCGTTAGCCTCTTGCCCAATTGGTATACAAATTTGAACATGATCTAAACGCTTAATCTCAATCTTCATTCTTTATCCACCTGCATCCTTTAATTAAATAATTTAAATGTTAGCTCTACTATTAATAGGAGCGTTACAACACGGAGTAACAGTTTTAAATGAGCAGTTGAAATTTTGTTTGCAACGACCAATGATGCTTGGGCACCTACAAGAGATCCTAATGCTAAAAATATCGCGATTTGCCAATTGAAGTGACCAGAAACATAAAACATTGTGAAAGCACCGAGACAGCTAAGAAATGTTTGAAATCTCGTAAAAGCTACTGCAGCTAAATAGGAAAAACCGTGATGAAGAAATGTGTACATAAGAAGTGTACCTTGACCAGGCCCAAACATTCCATCATATACCCCTATCCCATATAGGTAGGGAAACATCTGCTTTTTTACAGTTGTTTCAGCTTCAGAGGTAGGTTCCGTTTTTTTAAGAAAGCTAAGTAAAAGCGCAATACACAGAAGCAGTATGGCAATAACCATCATGATTCTATCTGAAAGAGAAGAAGCCACATACCCACCAGTAATTCCACCGACTATACTAAAGGGGGCTATTATAAGTGCTGCTTTCAGTTTAATTTTTTTTTGCTTTAACAACACAAAAAAGCTAGAAAAAGAGCTAAAGGTGTTAGAAAATTTATTTGCAGCAATTGCGGAATGGATTGGAACTCCAATAAGAAGCATGGCAGGTAAGCTTATTAAGCCACCTCCACCAGCTAATGTACCGATAAAAGTCGCGAAAAACCCAATAATGAACAGCGATAATTCATTCAATGATATCACCACTTTCTTCCAACTGAAAATATCATAACGTATAAAATAACATAATGAAATGATAAAATAATTAAGATATACTATAAGTAAAACTTATGAAGAAAGTAGAGTGGGAAAATGCAATTTTCCGAATTTCGACTACTTGTTGTTTTAGCAACTGAAATGAATATGAGAAAAGCAGCTGAAAGGCTTTTTGTATCTCAACCAGCACTGTCGCAACGACTGCAAACGATCGAAAAAGCGTGGGATACGAAAATATTTGTAAGATCTCAAAAAGGTTTAACTGCAACACCAGCAGGTGAAAAGATAATTGAGTTTGCAAGGGATGTTGTGGAAAGAGAAGAAAAAATAAAAGAGCAAATTCATGAATTAGATGCTGAAGTACACGGCACCCTAAAACTAGCTTGTGCTTCAATCATTGGCCAAAATTGGTTGCCTCAAATTCTAAAGAACTTTGTGACTACGTACCCACATGCGAAGATTTCGTTAATAACAGGGTGGAGTAGTGAAATCTTAAAAAATCTATATGAGGACTCTGTACACTTAGGAATCATTAGAGGAAATCCAGATTGGAAAGGTGTTAAGCAGCATTTACTAACAGACACATTATACTTAGTCGACACAGAGATTCAAAAAATTGAACAAGTGCTAGAAACGGAACGACCTTTCATACAGTTTAAAAGTGATTCAACTTATTATCAGGAAATTCAAGAATGGTGGCATAGAACGTTTCAAACTGCACCAAAGAGGACGATCGTCGTTGATCAAATTGAAACATGTAAGCAAATGACGTTGAATGGTATTGGATATGCAATATTACCTTCTGTAACATTAAACCAATCTGAAACAAATATTTATAAAATACCTCTTCTTGATGAGAACAATAAGCCGATAAAGAGGGACACTTGGTTAGTTGGTTATGAATCAGCTTTTGAATTGAAGCAAGTTCAAGCGTTCGTTAAAATCATTAAAGATAGCCTGAATGTTCCACCCTCACATTAGAGTATTTTTCTTGTCAGAAAACTTTATGTTTGATACATTAATACAGTAAAGACTGAGCAACTGAAACTAGGAGGAACTACATACTATGAAAATGATGGATGCAAATGAAATTATTTCTTTTATTCAAAACAGCGTGAAATCTACACCTGTTAAAGTATATGTAAAAGGAAATTTAGAAGGATTAGATTTTGGTGCAAACTCAAAAACATTTATTACTGGAAACACAGGGGTTGTTTTTGGTGAGTGGAAAGATATTAAAGCGGCGATTGAATCAAATGAATCGAGCATTGAAGACTATGTGGTCGAAAATGATCGACGTAACTCTGCGATTCCACTTCTTGACATGAAAAATATTAAGGCGCGAATCGAGCCAGGTGCTATCATAAGAGACCAAGTTGAAATTGGTGACAACGCAGTTATTATGATGGGTGCTTCAATTAACATCGGTGCTGTTGTTGGAGAAGGCACGATGATTGACATGAATGTTGTACTTGGTGGACGAGCTACAGTAGGGAAAAATTGCCACATTGGTGCTGGAACTGTTTTAGCTGGAGTAATTGAACCACCAAGCGCAAAACCTGTTATCGTAGAGGATGACGTAGTAATTGGTGCGAATGCTGTTGTATTAGAAGGTGTAACAGTTGGAAAAGGTTCAGTAGTTGCTGCAGGTGCGATTGTTATTGACGATGTTCCTCCGTTCACTGTTGTTGCTGGAACTCCTGCTCGAGTAATCAAACAAATAGATGAGAAAACAAAATCAAAAACAGAAATCAAACAAGAGCTACGTCAATTAAATGAGGAATAAAAATTAAAATTGCTAGCATCTTGCAAAAACTTAGGTGAGGGATAACGGTGGAATGATAAATCACATGTTCCTTTACAAGGTTTCTGCTTTGTGATTAATAGAGAATTATCATTCGAAACAAAATAGAGAAAGAAATTGGCGTGGATGTTATATCCGCGCCATTTATATAGGAGGAACTTACATATGGTTGAAGCAAATCCTTTTATTAAAATTAGAAGGGAATTGCACCAAATTCCTGAGCTTGGTTTTAAAGAAGTAAAAACACAAGCGTTTTTGTTAAATTATATCCACTCTTTGCCACAAGAACGGTTAGAAGTTAAAACATGGAAAACAGGTATTTTAGTGAAAGTAAAGGGTACCAATTCGTCAAAGCTTATCGGATACCGTGCCGATATAGACGGTCTTCCAATTAAGGAAGAGACAGGCTTACCTTTTCATTCTCTTCACGAAGGTACTATGCATGCATGTGGACATGACTTTCATATGAGTATAGCACTTGGAGTTCTTACTCATGCTGTTAATCATTCAGTACAAGATGACTTATTATTTATCTTTCAACCAGCCGAAGAAGGTCCAGGTGGTGCACTTCCAATGCTACAAAGTGAAATCATGAAGCAATGGAAGCCGGATATCATTTTAGGATTACACATTGCACCTGAATTTCCAGTTGGAACAATCGCAACCAAACCAGGGTTATTGTTTGCGAACACTTCTGAGTTATTTATAGACCTTAAAGGTAAAGGTGGTCACGCAGCTTTCCCGCATCATACTAATGATATGGTCATTGCAGCTTGTTCATTAGTTTCTCAATTACAAACTATTATTTCTAGAAATGTCGATCCTCTTGACAGTGCCGTCATTACGATTGGAAAAATTACAGGTGGGACCGTTCAAAATGTCATTGCTGAAAATGCTAGATTAGAAGGTACAATCCGTACTTTATCAGCAGAATCAATGGCAAAGGTGAAGGAGCGTATCGAAGCAATTGTCCAAGGGCACTCGATTGGGTATCAATGTGAAACAAAGATTGATTATGGAGCCATGTACCATCAAGTTTACAACGATGAAAAACTGACCAATGACTTTATGGAACATGTTTCTAAAGAAACAGACGTTCAAATTGTTACATGCAGAGAAGCAATGACAGGAGAAGATTTTGGTTATATGACAAAAGAAATTCCAGGTTTTATGTTTTGGTTAGGCGTTGATTCACCATTTGGATTGCATAACTCTAAACTCCAGCCCAATGAAGAAGCGATTGCAGTAGCCATGAAGGTAATAACCTCATATATCTCGCATTTAGGCAACCGTTAAGCTCTCATTAAGTTGGTTGAAGCTAAGGATAAAGCGTGACGTTCCTAGTTGCAGTATAGTTTCTGTGCAATGGGAGACTGTTTTAAAAGAGGTTCAAAGTAAAAAACCAATCCACACATATATAAGAATAATCATCAGGTAATTGAGACAAATTACATATGTGAGGAGGTGGATGAGTAATGGCAAAAATCGGAGTAGAGGGATCACTTACGGATGTACAACAAGCCCTACAAGAAAAAGGACATGAGGTTGTACAACTTCGTCAAGAAAGTGATGCTCAAGGTTGTGATTGTTGTGTTGTTACTGGTTTAGATTCAAATTTCATGGGGATGGCTGATACTGCAACTGCTGGAGCAGTAATTGAAGCTAGCGGTCTATCTGCTGATGAAGTCTGTCAAGCAGTTGAGAGTAAAGTGAATCGTTAATACATGCAAAAAAAGACTAGGTAACAATGACCTAGTCTTTTTTTCTATATGAAATCAGTTTGTTCAATTCGTTACTCTTTTTTCTCAATAAAAACTTGATGAGGGAATGGGATTTCAATACCATTATTGTCTAATGCTTCTTTCATCGCTTTACGAAGTTTTCTTTCTACAGCCCATTGTGCCATATTATCAGTTTTAGCAATAATTCGAATGACAACGTCAGATGCTCCTAGTGATTGAACACCTATGACGTTCGGCCCTTCTTTAATACTTTCATCTTGTGCAGCTATTTCATCACATGCTGCCTGTAGTACAGTTATCGCTTTATCAATATCGTCATCATATGAAATTCCAATATCGACAAGGGCTCTCATATTACCTCTAGAGTGATTGGATAAACTAGAAATTTGTCTATTCGGAACATAATGTAATGTACCATCAAAACCTCTAATTTGAGTTGTGCGTAATCCAACAGACTCTACAATTCCTGAAAATCCTGCCAGCGTCACATAATCGTCAACATCAATCTGCTTTTCTAACAACAAGAAAAATCCTGTAACAACATCACTTACCAATCCTTGGGCTCCAAAGCCAATTGCAAGTCCAATGACACCCGCTCCAGCTAAGAGTGCTGTTGCATCGTAATTGAACACTTCAAAAACCATAACGACAAAAATAAAAATTAATACATATGAAAAGAGATTTTGAGATAAACTCTCTAGCGTTTTGGCGCGACCTAACGAAATATCGTCTCTTTTTACAATTTTGTCAAACGTTCTAGATATTATTCTTCCACCAATAGCTTTAATAATTAAAAATGCGATTAATATCCCTAAGAGCTTTGCTAATATAATACCTCCACTGGTTAATAATGAGGCCCAATCAATCTCTTCAAAATTAAATGACATAAATATTTTCATCCTTTCTAAAAATATACCTACAAAAATTAACTATTTATTTTATTCCCTTTACAAAGAATGTTAAACTATTTTTATAGGTGAACGATTATTGTTTTTCTGCAATATAAAAATTGTAACATAGTCCATTTTTTTTTCAAAAGATAAGACTTTTTAACTTTCATAAGCAGTTGAAGATTAGATTAGAAAAACAATGGGTATAACAACTATGGGAGAGAATTCAACAGTTCCTTATTACATTAATTCTTAATTGATATTGACTAAAAATAAGCAATCGCTTATAATATCAGTGGTAAAAAATTAATGGACAAGAATAGATTTCTATTCTTAAATAAAATTTTTGGAGGTATACATAATGGCAGAACGTATGGTAGGTAAACAAGCTCCTCGCTTTGAAATGGACGCAGTACTAGCTAATAAAGAATTTGGTAAAGTTAGCTTAGAAGAGAACATGAAAAACGATAAATGGACTGTACTTTTCTTCTATCCAATGGACTTCACTTTCGTTTGTCCAACAGAAATTACAGCACTATCTGATCGCTACGATGAATTTGAAGACTTAGATGCTGAAGTAATTGGGGTATCTACTGATACAATCCATACTCACTTAGCATGGATTAATACAGACCGTAGTGACAATGGACTAGGTGAATTAAAATATCCACTAGCTGCAGATACGAATCATGCTGTTTCTAGAGAATACGGTGTTCTTATTGAAGAAGAGGGAATCGCACTTCGTGGACTATTCATTATCAGCCCAGAAGGTGAATTAATGTACTCTGTTGTTAACCATAACAACATTGGCCGTGATGTTGACGAAACATTACGTGTTCTTCAAGCATTACAAACTGGTGGACTTTGCCCAGCAAACTGGAAGCCAGGACAAAAGACTTTATAATTCAGCAAGTAAGTAATAGAAGGTCTAACAGTGATGTTAGACCTTTTTAAAACGATAAATGACGTTTGTTAGGAGGATAATCGATGAAATTACGTGATCAAATGCCTGAACTTGAAGGTGCAACAGCTTGGTTAAATGGTGAACGAACAAAAGCTCAACTGGTTGGGGAAAAACCAACTCTCATCCATTTTTGGTCAATTAGTTGTGGACTATGTAAAGAAGCTATGCCACAAATTAATGAGTTTAGAGATCAATACAGTGAAAAGCTAAATGTCGTTGCAGTTCACATGCCACGTTCAGAAAAGGATTTGGATTTAGAAGAGATCAAGGCTGTAGCAGCAGAGCATGACATTTCTCAACCGATTTTTATTGATAGTGACCATAAATTAACAGATGCGTTTGAAAACCAATATGTTCCTGCCTATTATGTATTTGATGCGGAAGGTAAATTAAGACACTTTCAAGCAGGTGGTAGTGGAATGAAAATGTTAACAAAACGCGTAAATAGAGTACTAGACGAAATGGAAAGTGCTGAGTAATTTAATTAATTCTAAAAAAACAAACTAAACCTACAACTAAAGTTGTAGGTTTTTTCAGTCTTTTAACAGATGTAATTGACCAATCCGTTATATACAATTAATTTAAATAAAATAAAAAATTCAACAAATTTAAACTATTTACTGGAAATTTATTTCGAAACTCGATATATTTAATAATACGTGTTAGTTTTTCATTTTTTATTTACATCATTAAGAGGGGGTTAGACATGGATACGTTTAAAAAGCTTAAAGAGTTTTATTGGCCATTTAAAGGATATTTTTTATGGTCTATGTTATTTTTATTAGTCGTTACAGGGATTACGGTCGTATATCCGATTGTTTTACAATATACGATCGATGAAGTTGTTCTAGGTGGTAAATATGAGGTTGTGCCATATATTGCTCTTGGATTTATTGGAATTATGATTTTAAAGGGAATTACAACTTACTTCCATCAATACCTAGGAGACTTGTTCGGGATAAAATCCGTATATAAACTAAGAAATTCTTTATACGAAAAACTTCAGTTTCTACCGTTTCGATATTATGATAATGCAAAAACAGGAGACTTAATGTCGAGATTAACGGCAGATGTTGAAGGTTTTCGTTTCTTCTTATCTTTCGGATTTGCTGAGCTTATTCGATTCGTATTATTAATCGGTATCAGTTTAGTTGTTATGTTCTATTACTCTGTACCTTTAACACTCGTTACGATTGCTGCCATGCCTTTTTTAGCAGTAGTTGTTTATAAGTTTGATAAAAATGTACACCCTGCATTTAGGGGGATACGTAAATCATTTGGTAAATTGAACACGAACGTGCAAGAAAATATTTCGGGTATTAACACGGTAAAATCATTATCGAGAGAATCACATCAAATTACAAAATTTAATACATCAAACTCAGATTACAAAGATAATTATCTTACTACATCTAATATTTGGGCAAAATACTTCCCACTTATGGAGTTCATTGGAAACCTTTCAGTTGTTGCGCTGTTATCATACGGGGGTTACCTTGTCATAAATGGGCAGGTTGCACCTGGTGAATTAGTAGCCTTTTTTAGTTTAGTTTGGTACATTATGTGGCCAATTATGAACCTTGGCTTTGTCATCAATTTATTTTCACAATCGAAAGCTTCAGGTGAACGGTTACTTGAAATTCTTGATGCTGACAATGAAATTAAGGAAGTGGTTAACCCCATCAAGAAGGATAGTTTAATAGGACATGTGGAATTTAAAGATGTAACGCTAAAATATGCGAGTGAAGACGAAGAAGCGCTTACTTCCATTTCCTTCGACGCTAGTCCAGGGAAGATGATTGGGTTAATTGGATCAACAGGCTCAGGTAAAACAAGTATTACACAATTAATCACAAGATTTTATGAACCTATTTCAGGTAAAATTTTAATTGATGGAATAGATGTGAAAGAATACTCACTTCATACCCTTAGAAACAATATTGGTTTTGTATTACAGGAGTCTTTCTTATTTTCTTCTACAATTAAAGCGAATATTGCTTACGGTAGACCAGAAGCGACAATGGAAGAAATCATTGACGCTGCGAAAAGAGCGCAAGCACATGATTTTATCATGGAGTTACCTGATGGTTACGATACAATGCTTGGTGAAAGAGGAATGGGGCTATCAGGTGGGCAAAAACAACGAATTGCTATAGCGCGTGCTATCTGTATAAATCCTAGTATTTTGATTTTAGATGATGCAACAAGTGCAGTAGATATGGAAACAGAATTTAAGATCCAAGCGGCACTAAAAGAGGTCATGAGAGGTCGAACTACGTTTATCATTGCACACCGAATTTCATCGTTAAAGCATGCAGATGAAATCATTGTTCTTGATGATGGGAATGTTGTGGAGAGAGGTACTCATGAAGATTTAGTGAAGAATAACGGACCATATCAACGAATTTATGACATTCAATATAAAGACCAAAAGACAGTCCTTCAATCTCAAATCGGATAGGTAGGTGAAATTAGTGGGGGAAACAGCAAGAAAAAATAAGACAAATAACAGGTTTCATTATTCAACTGATCAAGCCATTGAAAAGCCGTTTAATTGGCAGCAGATGTTTCGATTATTTAGTTATATGAAGCCTTATTCTAAAAATCTATTACCTTTAGCAGTCCTAAGTGTAATCATAGCGACGGCAGTTAGACTAATCGTTCCAATACTAATTGGTGTTTATACGCTTGACCATGCAATTGCAAATAAAGATACGAATCTATTAGTTACTCTAGTTCTCATCATTGCAGGACTATATACAATATCCTATGTTGCGAATGCATTAAGAATCCGCTGGATGAATATGCTAGGTCAAAATGTCATTTACGATTTAAGAAAACATTTATTTACACATGTTCAGGGGCTTTCACATCGATTCTTTGACCAACGTTCAGCAGGGTCAATTCTCGTAAGAATCATGAATGATATCAATTCCTTGCAAGAATTATTTACAAGTGGTGTCATTAACTTATTAATGGATTTCCTATTATTAATAGGTATTGTAGTCATCTTGTTTATTTTAAGTCCAGAATTGACATTGGCCATCATGGTCATTTTACCAATCATGTTTTTTATCTCGACAAGTTTACGTAAAAATATTCGACGCTCATGGCAAACGGTGCGTATTAAGCAAGCAAAGCTAAATTCGCATTTAAATGAAAGTATCCAAGGAATTCGTGTTACACAGTCTTTTACACAAGAAAAAGAAAATATGAATTTCTTCGATGGCGTTAATACTGAGAACTTCGAGAGCTGGAGAGATGCAACTAAAAAGAATGCTATGTTCCGTCCTTTCGTAGAAATGTCGAACGCCATTGGAACAGCTATCTTAATCTGGTTTGGAGCCTACTTAATTCAATCACCTGATGCAAATGTCTCGATCGGTATCTTTGTCTCATTTGCCTTCTATTTAGGGATGTTTTGGGAGCCAATTTCAAGGCTTGGTCAAGTATACAATCAATTGTTAATGGGCATGGCCTCATCAGAAAGAATCTTTGAATTTTTAGACGAAAAGCCAATTGTTGATGAAAAAGAGAATGCTGTAGAACTGTCTGAAATAAAAGGTGAAATTGAGTTTGATCAAGTTGAATTTTCATACGATGACAAACGAAAAGCATTAAAAGGTATATCACTTAAAATGGAAGCAGGTCAAACAGTAGCACTTGTGGGTCATACAGGCTCTGGAAAAACAACAATTGCTAACTTAATTAGTCGTTTTTATGATGCGACAAGTGGTGAAGTGAAAATTGACGGAGTAAACATTAAGGATGTAACATTGCAAAGTGTTAGATCACAAATAAGTGTAGTCCTTCAAGATACATTTATCTTCTCAGGTACGATAAAAGATAATATACGTTTTGGACGTCCAGATGCATCTGATGAAGAGGTGATAGAAGCAGCGAAAGCAGTAGGTGCACATCACTTCATTGAGAAGCTTTCCAACGGATACGAGACGGAAGTAGAAGAAAGAGGAAATGTATTATCAGTTGGTGAAAGACAGCTTCTATCATTTGCTAGAGCGCTGTTAGCGGATCCTAGAATTTTAATTTTAGACGAAGCAACAGCAAGTATTGACACTGAAACTGAAGTGAAAATTCAAACAGCCCTTAAAAAATTATTAAAAGGGCGCACTGCAATAATTATTGCACATCGATTATCGACCATACGTGAAGCGGATAATATCTTTGTCCTAGACCATGGAAACATTATGGAACAAGGAAATCATGATCAACTAATGAAATCACAAGGGGAATACTACAGGCTAGTAAAAGCACAGTTTAAGATGCTAGAAGTAGGGTAAATCACAAGGTAAGGCCATATGGCTTTACCTTTTTATTTTCCCTAAATCTTTGATAACACCTAATTATCACTATCTATGAATTGTTTTGTGAAAAATGTCACAAAATGTTCATGTTCAATACATCACAAACATAACGGTTCGGTTTAGAATGTAAATATAAAGATAAATACACACCATCTTTTTAAGGAGTTGTTTAAGGAATGGAAATGGATGCAGTCGTACTCAGTAGAATGCTCACGTCATTGACGCTTGCGTTTCATATTATTTTTGCAACAATTGGTGTAGGTGTTCCTGTTATGATATCAATTGCTGAATTTATAGGAATAAAACGAAATGATCCGCACTATCTACTACTTGCAAGAAGGTGGACACGTGGCTTTGTAATCACTGTAGCAGTAGGAGTCGTAACAGGCACCTGTATAGGATTACAATTATCGTTGTTATGGCCAAGTTTTATGCAAATTGCAGGGCAAGTGATTAGTTTACCTTTATTTATGGAAACATTTGCGTTTTTCTTTGAAGCTATTTTTCTAGGAATTTACCTTTACACATGGGATCGATTTAAAAAACCAATCTACCATTGGTTGTTAACAATTCCAATTATGATAGGTTCTTCAGCGTCAGCTTTCTTTATTACAACTGTCAATGCTTTTATGAATACACCACAGGGATTTACTTTAGAAAATGGTGTAATTACAAATATACAGCCGTTAGTTGCGATGTTTAACCCTGCTACGCCAACAAAAGTTTTACACGTATTGTCATCAGCTTACTTAACTTCAGCCTTTGTGTTAGCATCACTTACTGCTTTCTTTATTTTAAAAGGTAAACGAAGTGAATATTATAAAAAAGCACTAACATTAACGTTGACAGCTAGCTTCATTTTCTCAATTGCAACAGCCCTAATAGGGGACTTTTCGGCAAAGTTTTTAGCAGAATATCAACCTGAAAAACTTGCTGCTGCAGAATGGCATTTTGAAACAGAAGAAGGAGCGGACTTAATTCTCTTTGGTATACTAGATGACGAAAAAAATATTAAGTATGAAATCCGAATACCGAAAGCACTTAGCTTCTTAGCGTATAGTGATTTTAATGCAAAGGTGACGGGATTGAATGAAATTCCAAAGGATGAACAACCACCGCTGTGGATTCACTATTTATTTGATTTAATGGTTACAATTGGGATATATACAACGGTTATTTCATTTATTTATCTCGTTTTAAACAGGTGGAAAAAATCTGCCACATCGAATAGATTCTTACTTTGGGCAGTCGTAGCAGGTGGTCCATTATCAATGCTTGCTATTGAATTTGGATGGATATTTGCTGAAGTTGGTAGACAACCTTGGATATTAAGAGGGTATATGAAAGTATCTGAAGGGGCTACAACTTCTGATTATGTCGGACTAATGTTCGTGATATTTTCAATTCTTTATCTATTTTTGGCTTGGATAAGTACATCGGTGTTAATAAAAATGTTTAAAAATAATTCACCGGAAGATGAATTAATGTACCGAGTACAAAAATAATAAGGAGAGGTTTTTATGGAAATTCAAATTATCGGAATAACTGTTCTTTGGTTGTTTTTATACGGGTATCTAATTGTAGCATCAATTGATTTTGGAGCAGGATTTTTTGCCTACTACGGAAAGATTACGAACAGGGAGCATATCATTAACAAAATTATTAGTCGGTACTTATCTCCAGTATGGGAAGTAACAAACGTTTTTTTCGTTTTCTTCTTTGTCGGATTAATTGGGTTCTTTCCTGACACTGCCTATTATTATGGAACAGCATTGCTTATTCCAGGAAGTGTCGCACTAATCTTATTGGTCATACGAGGATCATTTTACGCATTTGGTAACTATGGTTCCAAGGAGAATCGCTTTTACACATTTCTATATGGAGCAACAGGACTATTAATCCCTGCATCGCTTTCAACAGCGTTAACAATCTCAGAGGGTGGATTTATTGAAGAACGTAATGGCACTGTCGTATTCTTAGCAAAAGAGCTATTCACGAACCCTTACTCTTGGAGTGTAGTCATCTTAGCTATTGTGTCGGTGTTATTTATTAGTGCATCTTTTCTTACTTATTATGCACATCGTGCAAATGATCAAAATGCGTTAGCGTTATTACGGAAATTTGCACTTTTTTGGAGCCCGCCTACAATAATGGCAAGTTTACTTGTTTTTATTTCATTACGAGAGCATAATGTAAGACACTTTAATAATATGGTAGATATATGGTGGATGTTTGGCCTATCCTTGCTATGCTTTATACTAGCATCTTGGTTTATCTATTCTAAGAGATATTATGGATCGGCGTTTATCCTAGTCATGCTCCAATTTTTCTTCGCTTTCTTTGGCTATGGAGCGTCACACCTTCCATACATTTTAGACCCTTACATTACAATCTATTCTGGTTATACAAATGAAACAATGGGAATTACATTAGTGGTTGTATTCATTGCAGGCTTATTCTTATTAATTCCTTCAATGATTTTACTATTAAGACTATTCCTATTCGATGCAGATTACGTAAAAGGAAATAAATAATTGCAATCTACCACGAGATCAATCTTTTGTTACATTATAAAATGGTGAACTCTACTATATTATATGTGTTAACCGTAGTGGAAGGACCGAGACTCCTGCGGGAGATGCGCTGGACTGGAGACCCCACAGGCGAAGCCGAGGAGGCTCCAGGAGCGCCCCGCGGAAAGCGAGGTTCCTGCAACGGAGGTTAACATCCCATATACAGTGTCGTATTTTCAGTGTAGACTTCCATGCAATGTGAGAATTGCACCATGGTGAATGAAAATGTTTTTTTGTTATTAGAATGTTGTATCCAAATATTCATGCGTGTTAACCGAAGTGGAAGGACCGAGACTCCTGCGGGAGATGCGCTGGACTGGAGACCCCACAGGCGAAGCCGAGGAGGCTCCAGGAGCGCCCCGCGGAAAGCGAGGTTCCTGCAACGAAGGTTAACACCCCACATACAGCGTCGTATTTTCAGGGTAGCCCAATTATAAAAAGAAAGATTTAAATTTCGCTTTTTTATGGTAAAATCGAACTGAACGTTTTATGAAGGTAAATTGGGGGTATTCCTAGTGAAAAAAGAATTTGCTGTAATTGGTCTTGGACGATTTGGGGGCAGTATTTGTCGCGCACTCAGTGAAGACGGTATGGAAGTAATGGCAATGGACCTTGATGAGGATAAGGTCAACCAATTCTCAACAATTGCCTCACATGCAGTCGTTGGAGATTCAACAGATGAAATGGTGCTAAAAAGTATCGGAATACGTAACTTTGATCATGTTATTGTTGCGATAGGTGATAATATCCAAGCAAGTATCTTAACTACACTAATTTTAAAAGAATTAGGTGTAAAACATATTACAGTTAAAGCACAAAATGACTACCATGAAAAAGTACTAAGTAAAATAGGAGCAGACCAAATTGTTCACCCTGAACGAGATATGGGAAAACGTATTGCTCACAACATCATCTCTAATAACGTCTTGGATTATTTAGAGTTATCAGATGAACATAGTATTGTCGAAATAGTCGCGAGTGGTAGAATGGATGGGAATTCTTTAATTGAATTAGATATTCGTGCGAAGTACGGAATCAACATCGTTGCGATAAAAAGAGGAAAAGATATTATTGTTTCACCTCTTGCTATGGAAATTATTAAGAAGGGTGACATCCTTATCGTTATTGGTGCAGATACAGATATCAATCGATTCGAAAAGAATTTAGTAGAAGAATAAATAGAAAGAAGAGCACGTATAGATACTTGTATATATGTGCTTTTTTTGTTTTTAAAAAAGAAAAAGAGAGAATATCACTAAAGATATTCTCTCTAAATATGAATTAAACTTCCATAATGATTGGTAAAATCATTGGTCGACGCTTTGTTTTTTCATATAAGAAAGGAGCTAATGTATCTGTAATTTCATTCTTAATTTCAGACCATTGTGTAGTTTTGCGCTCCATTACTTTGTTGAGATGTTTAGAAATTAAACTTTGAGCATCATTAATTAAGTCTCCAGATTCTCTCATATAAACAAATCCACGAGAAATTAGGTCAGGACCTGCAGAAATCTTAAAGTCCTTCATATTAATGCTTACGACAACAATAACAAGTCCTTCTTCGGAAAGGATTCGGCGATCTCTAAGAACAATATTTCCAATATCTCCGATACCACTTCCATCGATGTATACATTTCCAGAAGGGATTTTACCAGCGACAGAAGTTTCGTTCTCACCGAGTGCAAGAACTTCTCCGTTATCCATAATAAAACAGTTTTCTTCAAGTACACCACAATCAACTGCAAGCTTTGCATGCATCTTCTGCATACGATACTCACCGTGAATTGGCATAAAGTATTTAGGTTTCATTAGACGTAGCATAAGTTTTTGCTCTTCTTGTCCTCCGTGACCAGATGTGTGAATATCACTAAGTGAACCATGGATAACTTCAGCACCTGCACGATATAGCATATTAATCGTACGGCTAACACTAATCGTGTTACCTGGAATTGGTGAAGAAGAAAATACAACTGTATCACCAGGGATAATTTGAATTTGACGGTGTGTTCCATTTGCAATACGAGAAAGTGCTGCCATCGGTTCACCTTGACTACCAGTACATAAAATAACGACTTTATCAGCTGGCATGCGATTAATTTGAGATGCGTCAATAAACGTATCTTTTGGACAACTAATATATCCAAGGTCATGGCCTATATTAATAGCTGCTTCCATACTTCTACCAAATACTGCTACTTTACGGTCGTTTAGGACTGCAGCTTCAACCACTTGCTGCAAACGATGGATATTAGATGCAAATGTAGCAAAAATAATTCTTCCATCAACTTTACGGAAAATATCGTGGATACTCTCACCAACACGTCGCTCTGACATTGTAAAATGAGGAATCTCACTATTCGTACTATCTGAAAGAAGGCAAAGCACACCATCCTTACCTATTTCAGCCATCTTTGTTAAGTTTGCTGGCTCTCCTACAGGAGTAAAATCAAACTTGAAATCACCTGTATGTACAACTTGTCCAGGTGGTGTTTTAACAACAATTCCGTATGAATCAGGAATACTATGTGTAGTTCTAAAGAAAGTAACTGATGTTTTTCTGAACTTAATTATATCTTCTTCTTTAATCTCAATTAATTTGGCTTGGCGAAGTAAACCGTGCTCCTCAAGTTTGTTACGAATAAGCCCTAGCGCTAATTTCCCACCATAAATAGGTATATTGATTTCTCTTAAAAGGTAAGGTATACCACCGATGTGGTCTTCATGTCCATGAGTGATAAAAAGACCTTTAATTTTATCAACGTTCTTAGTTAGGTAGCTATAATCAGGAATAACATAATCAATTCCTAATAATTCATCTTCAGGAAACTTTATTCCCGCATCAATTAATATAATTTCGTCTTGGAATTGAACACCATATGTGTTTTTACCAATTTCACCTAGTCCTCCTAGGGCGAATACAGCCGTTTGGTCGTTTTTAACAAATTTCATAAATTATCATATCTCCAATACTTTATAGTCTTCATTTTGTTGTTCGTATTCTAAATGCGATCCTGTTACCTTTTGAATAAATTCAATATTAATATCACGCTCAATTAGTTTCTCTCTAACTTCGCGCTCAGATTCCGCTTCAACATAAACAGTTTTTGTCTTTTCTCTTACCGGAACCTCGTTAGCAAACTCTTGATAGTACACTTTAAAAACCATTACAAAATCTCTCCTTAACTTCCGAATGTTAGATTCGCTTTTTCTATTATATAAAAAAATAACATGTTTTTCATGTTTTTTCTTCCAAACCATCCGATAATAACCATAAAGTGATTTATTTTTTGTAAAATTATCCTTGTTATCTATTTTAAACCATAATTCCAAAATAGGAAAATATATTATAAAAAAATAAAAATATAAACAATGAGTCCTATTTTAACAGGACTCACTTTTCTTAAGCAATGGTCTTCTTTTTTAGCATGTCATTCCACTGTTTGATAAGTTTCTTTCTCAATTTTTGAAACATAATGATTCAACTCCTTTTTAGTGAGGTATAAAATGATCCTTGTCCAATCACACAATAAGAAAAATCAAACTAGAAGGTACTGGCGGGGATATAGGTATTAGAAGGTGTTCTACTAGTATTATTAGTATATGAACATTTAATGTTAAATTTCATGGTTATTCATGGAATATTTTTTTGAGCATTTGTTATAATTGACATTCATAACATCATCAAGTAGGGTATGTTTATTATGGGTAAACAGCCTTTAATCATGTATTTGGAGGTGAATAGTTGGCTAAGCTTTATGCTTCACTTATTACATTAAGTTTAATATGGGGAACCTCCTTTTTATTTATCAAAATTTTACTAGATGATATTGGTGCTTGGGGTGTCGTTTTTGGTCGTTGTTTGTTTGGAGTAATCACATTAATTACAATATTAATTATTCGTAAAGAAAAAATTTCATGGAAGACGTTACCTTACCTTTCCATCATTTTAGTTGGACTATTAAATAACGCAATTCCTTGGACGCTTATTTCAATCAGTGAGACAAAAATCTCTAGTAGCATGGCTTCTGTAATTAACGCAACAACACCTCTGTGGACAATTTTAATTGGTTTTTTTATGTTTTCTAATCGATTAAAACTAAAGCAATGGATTGGGGTAGTGATTGGTTTTTTTGGAATTTTACTTCTTTTAAACCTAAACCCTACAAAATTGTTTGAAGAAAGCCTTTTAGGGATGGGAACAATGATTGGGGCAGCTATGTGCTATGGTATTGGGACTCAGCTTTCAAAAAAATATTTAAAGTCATTGAGTATTATTCAAATATCTGCAAGTACCTTAGTTGTGTCAACAATCATTAGTTATATCTTTATGGTAACCAAGCAAAAACAACTATATTTGCCGATTTATTCATTTCAAACCTTCGTTTCTCTAATAGGATTAGGTGTTTTTGGGTCGGGTATTGCATACCTTCTATTTTACTACATGGTTAAAGAAGGGAGTCCAGAATTTGCGGCATTTGTCACTTACTTAGTTCCAATTACAGCTATGTTATGGGGCAAAATTTGGTTGCAAGAAGCGATTTCCTCAAATATGGTAGGAGGACTGTTCTTTATTTTCGTTGGTGTATATTTATCATCTTATAAGCGAAAAAACAAAAGTCTACAAGAACAGAAAAAAGTAATAGCAACATAAAAGTAGGAGAAATATTAATGAATTCTAACAAAATTGTTTTTTTTGATATAGATGGTACACTTTTAGATCATCAAAAAAACTTACCTAGAAGTACAAAGGAAGCAATTCATCAATTGAAACAAACTGGTGTTCACGTCGCAATTGCAACAGGTCGAGCACCATTTATGTACAAAGAGCTAAGAGAAGAATTGGGAATTTCCTCATATGTTAGTTTTAATGGGCAGTATGTCGTCCTAAATAATGAGGTTATCTATAAAAATCCACTTTCTAAAAATAGATTAGAGCATATATTAAACTTCTCAAAAGACAAGAAACATCCACTCGTGTATTTAGATCATAATACAATGAGAGCTAGTGAAGATAATCACCATTATATACATGAGAGTTTAGGGAGTTTAAAATTTTCGCATCCTGAAGTAGACCCAACATATTTTCTCAATAATGAAATTTATCAAGCTTTACTTTTTTGTACAAGTGAAGAAGAACATGAATACTTACAAGCTTATGATGACCTTCACTTTATCCGCTGGCATGATGTCTCAATTGATATACTACCAAAAGGTGGTTCAAAAGCTGAAGGAATAAAGCAAATGATACAGAAGTTAAATATTCATGTAGATAATGTGGTTGCTTTCGGTGATGGATTAAATGATATTGAGATGATTGAATTTGTAGGAACAGGTGTTGCAATGGGGAATGCAAAAGAAGAAATAAAGAACGTTGCGAATGTTGTTACAAAAAATGTCGATGACCATGGAATAATCCATGGTTTGGAAAAAATAGGACTCCTATAGGAGTCCTATTTTTTATCGACCAATTGCAATAGCATTTTGCGGAACAGCGAAGGGATCTTCACTATTAATATGATCATAAAACATCACGCCATTTAAATGATCAATTTCATGCTGGAAAACAATAGCAGGAAGTCCTTTTAAACGTATTGTGATATCTTCACCGTCAATATTTACTGCTTTGATCTTAATTCGTGCATACCTAGGTACAATACCAGGAACATCACGATCTACAGATAGGCACCCTTCACCAGTAGTCAAGTAGCTTTTTTCGATGGAATGACTGATGATTTTTGGATTAAATAGAGCGTAACTATACAATTCTCCATTCTCATCCGTGACATGTATTGCAATCATACGCTTCGCTACATTTATTTGAGGTGCAGCTAAACCAATACCAGGTCTAAGTCCATATTTTTGAGAAAGTTCAGGGTCTTGACTGTTTATTACATAGTCAAACATGCTTTGAAGGATTGCAATGTCCTCATTTGATGGGGGTATTGTTACTTCTTTCGCCACGTCCCTTAAAGTTGGATGTCCCTCTCTAATGATATCTTCCATTGTTATCATCATAATCAACTCCTATTTGGAAACAATCAATCGGTATTTTTATACATGAAGCATTCTAGACATAGTCTATCAAAGGATTTATGAAAAGAAAACAAATACATATAATTTTTCACTCTATAAGTAAAGCTTAAAAAAGAAAGTAAACTTCCTTCATGGATCCTTCATGGATTTAAAGAATTGTAAAATTTGAAATGGCATATTGGATTGGACAAGTACATAATATTAAATAAAATAAAATACTTTATTGAAAAAAAGGATTAATGCGTATGTGTATTAGTACTCTTATAAAGATTGATTAATACTAAAAATGAGTAATAGCCATTTAAAAAATCCTCACTAATCATATTAATCATGATATAAGTCATAATATCATATGTAATAAATAATAAATTTTTCAATTCAATACGTGTTGTCAAAAAAGAAAGAAAACTTTATAGTAATAGTTGTTAATTAGTTAGGGGGATTATTAAGTGAATTTATTTAAAACAAGAAATATATTTATGTTATTATTACTAATCGCACTTTTAACAGCTTGTAACAATGGTCCTACTCCTCAAGATGAGATTTATAACACTCTTGAAAATGTAGTAACGAAAGAAGAGCAATTTGAAGCTCAACAAGATCCTCTTGTTCAACTAGAACAACAAGAAAAAGAGATATATGACCAAATAATCACTCTAGGCATGAAAGAGTTTGATCAAATTGTCACACTATCAAAACAAGCAATATCACTTGTTGAAGAGCGAGAAGCACTTGTTAAGTTAGAAAATGAAAGCATTCAGGCTTCAAAAAAAGAATTTGATAACGTGCATGCAAGTGTTGAAAAACTAGAGAACGATACTTTAAAGAAAGAAGCTAATGACCTTGTTTCTTTAATGAATAGCAGATATGAAAGTTATGAAAAGTTATATACTTTATATACGGAAGCAATTGCGTTAGATAAACAGTTGTATCAAATGTTTCAAAAAGAGGATCTTTCAATTGATGAATTAGAGGAACAAATTAATAAGATAAACGAAAGTTACACGAACGTTATGACAGAAAATGATACTTTCAATAAACTGACAGAGAATTACAACAAAGCAAAAATGGCTTTTTATAAAAATGCTGGACTTGAAGTTGAGTATAAAGAAGAAAGTGAATCAAAATAATAATGAAGTAAAAGACTACGTAAAAGTAGTCTTTTTTATTTTGTCTACCCTGAAAATAGAACACTGTACTAGGGGTGTTAATCTGCGTTGCAGGAACCTCGCTTTCCGTGGGGCGCCACTTGAGCCTCCTCGGCTGCGCCTGTGGGGTCTCAAGTCTGTCGCATCTCCCACAGGAGTCTCGGTTCCTTCCACTCCGATTAACACGAATAAATACTTGGATTCAACGTTCTAAAGCTCTTACTAATTTTCATTCACCATGGTGCAAATTACTTTGCATGAAAGTCTACCCTGAAAATACGTCACTGAACTTAGGGTGTTAACCTACGTTGCAGGAACCTCTCTTTCCGCGGGGCGCTTCTTGAGCCTCGGCTTTTGCCTGTGGGGTCTCAAGTCTAGCGCTATTTCCCACAGGAGTCTCGGTTCCTTCCACTTCGGTTAACACGCAATAATTCCTAATGGCCAACATTCTATAAACGCAAAAATCAAGTTCACATTTTCATCCTTCATGGTGCAATTCTCAAATTGCATGGAAGTCCACCCCCGAAAATAAGGATCTAAAACACTATACATGGAGTGTTAACCTTCGTTGCAGGACTCTCGCTTTCCGCTGGACGTCACTTGAGCCTCGGGTGTTGTGAAGAAAAATCACATCTTTTTATAGTACAGGTTATATTGTTGTATTAGTACAGGGTGGATTTGGTGTTGTTTTAGTTCGGATAGATAAAAGTGTCTTTGAAGATGAAAAACGTTGTGCAAACAGATTGACGAATGAAAAAGGTTTATTGTACACTAAGTCTTGTGAACTTTAAATTGTACTACTTATTCAGTTAAAATGATTAATACAGATTCACACTTTAAAATAAGTTCATATAAAAAAGATTAAATACAACAACATTCTACTTATATTAAAATGGAATGTTCTGTAAATGTCTTTTTAATGAGTTTTTTGGGTATCCTATTGCTGTATGTAAATTATAAGATTGCGGTAAAAATGAAAGGTGAAAAGAAAGGAAGAGGTGACTTATTATGGCATCAAAAACAAAAAAAGCAACTTTTGACAGCCAAAAACAACTTGAAAAAGTTGCAGAGCAGTTTCCAATGTTCCAAATACTTAATGAAGAAGGTAAAGTTGTAAATGAAGCAGCAATGCCGGAATTAAGTGATGATCAATTAAAAGAACTTATGCGTCGAATGGTATATACTCGGATTTTAGACCAACGTTCGATTTCATTAAATCGACAAGGTCGTTTAGGTTTCTATGCACCAACTGCAGGACAAGAAGCTTCTCAACTTGCTTCACAATTTGCTTTAGAAAAAGAGGACTTTATTTTACCTGGATATCGTGATGTTCCACAAATTGTTTGGCATGGTCTACCACTATACCAAGCTTTCCTATTTTCTCGTGGACATTTCCAAGGTAACCAAGCTCCTGAAGGGGTAAATGTATTATCTCCACAAATTATTATTGGTGCACAATACATACAATGCGCTGGAGTAGCACTCGGTTTGAAAAAACGTGGAAAACAAGCTGTTGCAATTACGTATACAGGTGATGGTGGAGCATCTCAAGGTGACTTCTATGAAGGTATTAACTTTGCGGGAGCATTTAAAGCGCCAGCTATCTTCGTTGTTCAAAACAACCGCTTTGCGATTTCAACTCCTGTTGAAAAGCAATCTGCTGCACAAACTATTGCACAAAAAGCTGTAGCTGCAGGTATCCCTGGTATTCAAGTTGATGGAATGGATCCTTTAGCTGTTTACTTAGCTGTTCGTGATGCGCGTGACCGTGCAATCAATGGGGAAGGTCCAACATTAATTGAAACATTAACATACCGTTATGGACCTCACACAATGGCTGGAGATGATCCGACTCGTTACCGTTCATCTGAACTAGATGAAGAGTGGGAAAAGAAAGATCCTCTTGTTCGCTTCCGTAAATTCTTAGAAGGCAAAGGATTATGGTCGGAGGAAGAAGAAGCGAAAGTAATTGAAGAGGCAAAAGAAGATATTAAGAATGCGATTAAGAAAGCTGATGAAGCACCAAAACAAAAAGTAACTGACTTAATGTCAATTATGCATGAAACATTACCATTTAACTTACAAGAACAAATGGAAATTTATACAGAGAAGGAGTCGAAGTAAGCCATGGCGCAAATGACAATGATTCAAGCAATCACTGATGCGTTACGCACAGAACTTAAAAAAGATCCCAATGTCTTAGTATTTGGAGAAGATGTTGGTTTAAATGGCGGAGTATTCCGTGCGACAGAAGGACTTCAAGCTGAATTTGGAGAAGAACGTGTATTTGATACTCCATTAGCTGAGTCTGGTATTGGTGGTCTTGCCGTTGGTCTTTCATTACAAGGCTATCGTCCGGTTCCTGAAATTCAATTTTTTGGCTTCGTTTATGAGGTAATTGATTCAATTAGTGGACAAATGGCACGTATGCGCTATCGTTCTGGTGGGCGATATAATGCTCCTGTCACAATCCGTTCTCCATTTGGAGGTGGGGTACATACTCCAGAACTACATGCAGATAGTTTAGAAGGATTAATGGCACAACAACCTGGTCTTAAAGTTGTTATTCCTTCAACTCCATATGATGCAAAAGGTTTATTAATATCTGCAATTAGAGACAATGACCCAGTAATCTTCTTAGAGCATATGAAACTTTATCGTTCATTCCGTGGAGAAGTTCCTGAAGAGGAATATACAATTGAAATCGGAAAAGCAGATGTTAAGCGTGAAGGTAAAGACATTTCTATGATTACTTATGGTGCTATGGTACATGAGTGTTTAAAAGCTGCAGAAGAACTAGAAAAAGAAGGTGTATCTGCTGAGGTAGTGGATTTACGTACAGTAAGTCCATTAGATATTCCTACGATTATTGCATCTGTTGAAAAAACAGGTCGTGCAATAGTAGTTCAAGAGGCTCAAAAACAAGCAGGTATTGCAGCTAACGTGGTTGCTGAAATCAATGACCGTGCAATATTAAGCTTAGAAGCACCTGTGTTACGTGTTGCTGCACCTGATACAGTTTATCCTTTCTCTGCTGCAGAGACAGTTTGGTTACCAAACTATAAAGATGTGCTTGAAACAGCTAAAAAGGTTCTTAGCTTCTAACAATTTTAATGAAGAAATCAGTCATATGTACTGATTTCTTTTAAACATTTAATTAAAGCTATCGTTTAATAAGAAAATTGCAATTTAATTTAGGGAGGCGACTACCTTGGCATTTGAATTTAAATTGCCTGATATTGGTGAAGGTATTCATGAAGGCGAAATAGTAAAGTGGTTTGTAAAACCGGGCGATGAAATTAATGAAGATGATGTACTTTGTGAAGTGCAAAATGATAAAGCGGTTGTTGAAATTCCATCTCCTGTAAAAGGGAAAGTGTTAGAACTTCTTGTTGATGAAGGTACTGTGGCTGTTGTAGGTGACACTTTAATTAAGTTTGATGCACCAGGCTATGAAGACCTAAAATTTAAAGGTGACGATGAGGACAAAGCTCCAAAAGAAGAAAAGAAAGCTGAAAAAAATGAAGCTCCTCAATCGACAGAAGATCAACCACAAGTTGAAGTTGATGAAAACCGTAGAGTGATTGCAATGCCATCGGTTCGTAAATATTCTCGCGAAAAAGGCGTAGATATTCGTAAAGTTCAAGGGTCAGGTAAAAATGGACGAGTTTTAAAGGGTGATATAGACTCATTCCTTGCAGGTGGTACTTCAGTAACGGAATCGGCTCCTGAGGCAAAAGTTGAAGAAACAGCTAAGCAAGCAGAAGTAAAAGTGGAAGAAAAAGCTCCAGCTAAACAACCAATTCCGGCAGGACAATATCCTGAAACACGTGAAAAAATGAGTGGAATCCGTAAAGCTATCGCTAAAGCAATGGTCAATTCTAAACAGACTGCTCCACACGTTACATTAATGGACGAAATCGATGTAACTGAATTAGTGGCACATCGTAAAAAGTTTAAGGCGGTTGCTGCTGACAAAGGTATTAAATTAACATTTTTACCTTACGTAGTAAAAGCATTAACAAGCGCATTACGCGAGTATCCAACATTAAATACATCTATTGATGATGCAACAGATGAAATCATTCATAAGCATTATTACAATATTGGAATCGCAGCTGACACGGAAAAAGGATTGCTTGTTCCTGTTGTGAAAGATGCTGATCGTAAGTCTATTTTTACAATCTCTAATGAAATTAATGAACTTGCTTCTAAAGCTCGCGAAGGAAGACTTGCATCAGATGAAATGAAAGGTGCTTCTTGTACGATTACTAATATCGGTTCAGCTGGAGGACAGTGGTTTACACCAGTAATTAACCATCCTGAAGTGGCGATACTTGGTATTGGTCGCATTGCTGAGAAGCCTGTAGTACGTAATGGTGAGATCGTTGTAGCACCAGTATTAGCACTATCATTAAGTTTTGATCACAGAATAATTGATGGAGCTACTGCTCAAAATGCTCTAAATCACATTAAACGTTTATTAAACGACCCACAATTACTGTTAATGGAGGCGTAAATCAATGGTAGTAGGAGATTTTCCGATTGAAACAGATACACTTGTCATCGGTGCTGGCCCTGGTGGATATGTTGCAGCAATTCGCGCTGCACAGCTTGGACAAAAAGTAACCATCGTTGAAAAAGGAAATATGGGTGGAGTTTGCTTAAACGTAGGATGTATCCCTTCAAAAGCTCTTATTTCTGCCGGCCACCGTTATGAACATGCCCTTCATTCAGAGGACATGGGAATTAAAGCCGAAAACGTAACAGTTGATTTCTCCAAAGTTCAAGAATGGAAATCTGGAGTAGTAAAAAAATTAACTGGTGGCGTTGAAGGTTTATTAAAAGGAAACAAAGTTGACATTGTCAATGGGGAAGCGTATTTCGTGGATTCCAATACAGTTCGTGTAATGGATGAAAACTCAGCGCAAACATATAAATTTAAGCACGCAATCATTGCTACTGGCTCACGTCCGATTGAGTTACCTACGTTTAAGTATACAAAACGTGTCCTAGATTCAACTGGAGCTCTAAACCTAACTGAAATTCCTAAAAGAATGATTGTTATCGGTGGAGGTTACATTGGAACTGAACTAGGTACGGCTTATGCGAATTTTGGTACTGAAGTTGTTATTTTAGAAGGAGCAGATGAAATTTTATCTGGCTTCGAAAAGCAAATGAGTTCTTTGGTTAAACGTAAGTTAAAGAAAAAAGGTGTAGAAATTTATACAAATGCACTTGCTAAAGGTGTAGAAGAATCAGAGAATGGTGTGACTGTTACATTTGAAGCAAAAGGTGAAGTCAAATCAATTGATGCTGATTACGTACTTGTTACAGTTGGTAGACGTCCAAATACGGATGAATTAGGCCTTGAGCAGGTCGGAATAGAAGTAACAGACCGAGGCTTAATTAAGATTGACAAACAATGTCGCTCGAGTGTAAATAATATCTTTGCCATTGGCGATATCGTAGAAGGTCCACCACTGGCACATAAAGCTTCTTATGAAGGGAAAATTGCTGCTGAAGTTATCGGTGGACACCCAGCTGAAATTGATTACCATGGTATTCCAGCTGTTGTATTCTCAGACCCAGAGTTAGCTTCTGTTGGATACACTGAAAAAGAAGCAAAGGACGAAGGAATTGAGATTGTCGCATCTAAGTTCCCATTTGGTGCAAACGGTCGTGCATTAGCTCTAAATAATGCTGATGGCTTCTTAAAGCTTATTACCCGTAAAGAAGATGGACTTGTAATTGGTGCACAAATAGCTGGACCAAGCGCATCTGACATGATCGCTGAATTAGGTCTAGCGATTGAGGCAGGAATGACTGCAGAGGACATTGCGATGACAATTCATGCACATCCAACATTAGGTGAGATTACAATGGAAGCTGCGGAAGTAGCAATAGGTAGCCCTATCCACATTGTAAAATAAAAAAGCACCGCACACTTGATTTAGAAAAGTGTGCGGTGTTTTTATGTGTATTAATTATGTGAAAGTGCTTCCTCGATAGGTGCGATTATTTCTTCCTTGCTTAAATATCCTTGTATTCTTTTTAAAATTTGATTATCATGGATGACAATTAAAGTAGGGTATGTAGTAATATTAAGACCGGCAATCGTCTCCTTCTGGCTTATGACTCTCATATTTGCCACTTCTTTAGGAAACATTTCTTTCAGTTCAATAAGTGCATCATAGTAATTTACTTCTTCTTTTAAATTTCTTTCATCAGAAAAAAACAAAATCTGTTTATCTTGTGCTGACGAATTCAATAAAATTTGATAATTTGCTTTTTTTTCTGCTTGACAAGAGGAAAGAGTTGTACCACATAATAGTATTATAAACACCAACGCAATTACCCTCACAAAATACTCACTTCTTTCAAGAGAAATTTTCAGCCTATATACCTAAATAGTGAACGTTCTAAGAAATTCCATACCTATTTTACCATGTATTCAAAAAATTCTGTCGCTTGTCATGTATTTGTTACAGAAATGAAAAATAGTTCTTCATTCTAATGCATAAATATTACAAAGAGATATGTAAGGAGTATGTATAATGAGAGTCTATTTAATTGTTCTATTGCAATTATTATTATGGAGTTTGTATTCTTTTATCGAATGGTTTGCGAAATACGATGGAGTAAAGTCAAAAGGGATCTTGCTCATTGTGTTCATTTACCTTGCTTTCTTAATGGCTAATTCTATTGGCTTACCAAAGAAGTATGCACTTGTTACGACGGTTACTACAATGCTGTCTTTCTTTGCCCTTCAAAAAGTAGTATGGGGCTTTATTACTTAAAGAACAAAAATAGTAAGGAAACCACAACTTAACGGAAAGTTGTGGTTTCTTCTATTAGCTATTTTTTTGGGGGATTTAGAGGTTTCACCATCAATAACTTTTCTTCTTTAAAAGCCTTCATAAGGGACAGAACCATCATTAACATTACAATTGTAAATGGAAAAGCTGCAATAATGGAGGCTGTTTGTAATGCTCCTAATCCACCAGTCCAAAGTAAAATAGCTGCTGCTGCGGATTGGATGATTCCCCACACAAACTTAACTGAATTTGGTGGATTTAAACTTCCATTTGTAGTCTGCATACCAAGCACAAATGTAGCCGAATCTGCAGAAGTGACAAAGAAAGTAGTAATTAAAAATATTGCAATTCCAGACATGAACGTTCCAAAAGGAAAATTTTCCAAGACTGTAAATAATGCTAACTCAATCCCTTTTTCGTTCATAACTGTCATTATCTGTTTGCCTTCAAAAAATTCTAAATAGATGGCAGATCCACCGAAAGTAGAGAACCATAATGCACCGAAGATAGTAGGTACTGCAAGAACACCTATCACAAATTCTCTAATGGTTCTACCTTTTGAAATTCTTGCTATGAATGTGCCTACAAATGGTGCCCAGGCAATCCACCATGCCCAGTAGAAAATAGTCCAATCTTGAACCCATGTATTTTGTAAAAAAGGACTTAATTTAAAACTCATAGAAGGGAGATTTTGAAGATATGACCCAATTGTTGTTGTAAATAAGTCCATAATAAAATTGGTTGGTCCCGCAAATAGCAAAAATAACATTAATGATAGTGCAAGAATAACATTTAAGTTACTTAAATATTTAATCCCTTTGTTTAAACCTGTTTGTGCAGAAAGCATAAATAATACAGTAACAATAAGGATAATAATTAACTGAGTTGTAACGTTGTTTTTAATACCAGGAGCTAAACTAGATATTCCACCGCTAATTTGAATGGCCCCTAATCCTAATGAAGTAGCAACTCCAAATATCGTCGCAAAAACGGCGATAAAATTTATAAGAGTACCCGTTTTTCCATCTACACGATCCCCAAGTAAAGGCCTTAATACTTGGCTTATCACACCAGGTGCCCCTTTTCTAAATTTAAAATAAGCTAGTGCTAGAGCTATGACTGCATAAATGGCCCAAGGATGAAGCCCCCAGTGAAAAAAAGCGTATCGTAATGCTGTTCTCGCCGCATCGGCAGTCTGACCTTCACCTGTTGGTGGCGTGTAATAATGGTACATTGGTTCAGCGACACCCCAGAATACAAGTCCAATCCCCATTCCTGCACTAAATAGCATCGCAAACCAAGTTATGTAATTGTATTCGGGTTCATCTGTATCATGTCCTAGCTTTATATGTCCATATTTTGTGAATATGAGCATTAAGGCAAATGCTAAAAATGCGGTTGCTGATAATAAGTAAAACCAGCCAAATTTTTGAATGATAAAACTTTGAACAATTGTTGTTACATTCTCTAAATTTGCGTTTGGTAGAAATGATTTTGGTATTACCCCCCATAAAATAAATAAAAATGCTACTACAACTGAAATAATAAATACAGGAGTAAGCTTTTTCATCTTATCGCCCACCTTTTTCTAATTTCTTAATTGTTTCTCTGCTCTTAAGTATTCGATATAATGGTTATAAATATGCGTATCTGCTAAGGACAACCTTTTGAAACCGAACAATGTACAATTATAAATATAAAGGTACTAAATGTAAAAACATAAGTCTTAGGGGGAACAACATGAAAAAATATTTGAGTTTATTTGTGTTCGTGCTATTAGTGGCTGGTTGTATGAGTGATACAGAGAAGAATGTTCAAGAAATGACTTTGCATGAAGAAAATAAAAAAGAAGGCTATACTAAACAAGCACCTAGAAAAGTAAAAGAAACAACAAATTCTGAAAAAGAGAATGGTTCAGAAGATACATTTGTGGAAGAACAATATGTTGTAAATGAAGTTCACTCTGGATTAGATCCTATAGGGGATGCAAAAAAAGAAGTTGTCCTATTAACAATTGATGATGCACCGGACACATATGCACTTGAAATGGCTCATACTTTAAAGAGGTTAAACGTAAAAGCGATTTTTTTTGTAAATGGGCATTTTTTAGATACTGAAGAAGAAAAGCAAGTATTGAAAGAAATCTATGAAATGGGATTTCCAATCGGTAATCATACAATGACACATTCAAAATTAAGTCAACTTTCTCCTGAAAAACAAAAAGAAGAAATAGTTGAACTAAGTAATGTAGTGGCGGATATTACTGGAGAAAGACCTAGATTTTTTAGGGCGCCATTTGGAATAAATACTGATATTAGTAGAGAAATTGTTGCATCTGAAAAAATGGTAAATATGAATTGGACATACGGGTATGATTGGGAAAAAGAATATAGAACGAAAGAAACGTTGACTGACATTATGATTAACACACCTTATTTAAAAAATGGTGCGAATCTACTTATGCATGATAGAAAATGGACGAATGAAGCATTAGAGGGGATAGTGGTTGGCTTAAAAGAAAAGGGGTTTGACATAGTAGATCCGGATTTAATTCAAAATCCTTACGAATAAAGTAGTAGAAATAATAAAACACACGATTTTTATCGTGTGTTTCACTATCTTTATTTTCTTTTGTAAAAATACATAATTCGAGCATTAAAGAGGTGAAGTTCACCGGATAATTTCTTCGCTAAAAATTTAGCAAATTCATTTGCCTTCCCCTTGTCACCGTGGGTGGCATATTCAGGTAGAGTTAGTTGAATATAGTATGTATCCTGTTCGTTCGCTGACTCTTTTCCAACACCAAGTAGAATAGTGTTATATCTTGAATCATTTGACTTTAAATAAAACCAATTAGCATCTCCTTGATTTGGTTCTTTTAAATCATAAGGAAACGCAGCTTCACGATATTCCCAACTTAGCTGTTCTCCAGTTTTATTTGTAATTTCTTTATAGTAATTAAATAGATTTTTTACATCATCTAAGGTTACCGTTGTTTGTGTTGATTCAGGTACTAGCTTAATGTATGCGCTTGCCAAATTGTTTCACTCCCTATCGTATAGCTTTCTATATCCGTATTTATTCTAGCATTGAATAAATACGGATGACAACTTATTTACGAGCAAAAGTCATAAATTAACTTGTCAATAACATATATATAACTTATAATAATATTCTGAATAATCAATATTAAAGGAGGTTACCTATGCATCTATTTGAAAAAATGTATGAAGAAAATGAAAAGGTGAATGTACGATTTGTAGGTTTTACGACAGAACGTGTTCGCTATGACTTTGGAATCATCTATACGAATATGTTTTTTGGTAAGCCTCTCGTTGTGTGTATGCAAACTGGCCGCTCAACTCTCCTTGATCCTAAAGATATTGAGGATCTAGACCATCTTCGTCAAGTATTCCGTATTAACTCCTTAGATGAAGCATCCGACCTAGCTGAATTCTTTAAAGAAGCACTACCATGGACATCGCTTGAAACACAATATGAATAAGTAAACCGTAAAGTAGGCGTATGATACATAGCCTACTTTACTTATTTTTTGAGTTTAAAAACTAATAAATTAAACTATTTTTAAAGTGTTATACAATTTAGTGTTGACTACATAATTGTGACATATTATTATATAAATAAGATATATTAAAACGCTTTCAAAACGTCCTTGTGTAAGCATATCTAATCACCTGGAAAATACAGGAAACTACTAATGTTTGAGAGGAGATTGAAGGATGGGAACAATTATTTGTCAAACTTGTAATACAACTTTAGGTCATTTTGAGGATGAAAAAGTTACAACTCTATACGCAAAGAGCAAAGACTGTAATTGTAACAAAGATAAAAAATAAAATAAGTTAACTATATAAGTAAAGGTATGCATCTATTTGATGCATACCTTCTTTGTATGTTTAAAACTGTCTAGAACATTAATTATTTGATAGCTCTGTGTTCTTTAATAACGCGTAAATAGCTTAAGTCATAGTCTTCAGGACCTTGTACTGGTAAACCCACTTCAATATTTTTCTTAATATATGTTAGGTTTTCTTTTGTAATAATTTCACCTGGAATGAAAATAGGAATACCAGGGGGATAAACCATGACAAACTCAGCAATGATTCTTCCTTCTGATTGATCAAAAGGTACTACTTCAGTTTCAGAATAAAATGCATCTCTTGGTGTAACAGATAGTACTGGAATATCTGGTAATAATACTTCGGGTGCTACCTTTAATTCACCTTGATTTCTACATTCAGAAGCAATTTCCTTTAAAGCATGAACAAGTGCAGATGTCTCTTGTTCAGTGTCTCCAGGAGTAATTATGCAAAGAATATTATATAGATCTGATAGCTCAACTTCTATTGTATATTGCTCACGTAACCACTTTTCAACATCATAGCCAGTAATTCCGAGCTCTTTTACAGAAATAATTAATTTTGTTGGGTCATAATCAAATGTAGCTTTTGTACCTAATATTTCTTCTCCAACACAATATAATCTTTCTATTTGATTTATCTCTTTACGAGTATTTTCAGCTAATTGAATAGCTTTTTCTATTAAGTCATAGCCCTCTGTAGCCAATCTTCTTCTGGCAACATCTAGTGAGGCCAAAAGAAGATATGAGGTCGACGTAGTCGTTAACATACTTAAAATAGATTGAACTCTTTTGGGTGAGACAAGACCTTCTTTTATATTTAATACAGAGCTTTGAGTCATGGATCCTCCGAGTTTATGAACGCTCGTAGCGGCCATATCAGCACCTGCTTGCATAGCTGAAAGGGGAAGTTTATCATGAAAGTGAATATGAACCCCATGTGCTTCATCAACTAAAACAGGAACGCCATATGAATGTGCGATTTCAACGATTTTACTTAAATTCGCTGAAATTCCAAAATAGGTAGGATTAATAACAAGCACACCTTTAGCATCTGGATGTTGCTTTAATGCTCTCTCAACAGAATCAGTTGTAATTCCATGAGAAATACCTAAATCCTTATCAATGTCTGGATGAATAAAGACTGGTGTTGCTCCAGAGAAAACTATTGCAGACATAACAGATTTATGAACGTTTCTAGGAACGATAATTTTATCTCCAGGCCCACAAACGGTCATAACCATAGTCATAATAGCTCCGCTAGTACCTTGCACAGAGAAAAAAGTATGATCGGCGCCAAATGCTTCAGCAGCTAAATCTTGGGCTCTCTTAATCATTCCTTTTGGTTGATGGAGATCATCTAGTGGTCCGATATTTATTAAGTCTATAGATAGGGCGTTGTCGCCGATGAATTCTCTAAATTCAGGATCAATTCCAGTGCCCTTTTTGTGGCCAGGAATGTGAAATTGAATTGGATTTTTTTTTGCATGTTCTAATAAGCCAGTAAATAATGGTGTTTCATATTGTGACAACTTAGTACCACACCTCTTTTGAATAATTATTTTATTTGATTGCTAAATGTAAAAAGCTAAATGAAGTAATAGCATGTAAATCGCAATCGATAGATTTTTTACATAAAACAAGTGAATTATAGCACTTATCTTTCCGTTTGCATAGAAAATTTATATCTTTCTTAAGTTATCACATTGTGAAAGATACTAAACATTTTTTTCGAATCAACATATTGTTGTCCTTTTAGAAAAAGGATTTCATAAAAAAAGCTAGAATGTAGTAAATAGAAAGCTGAAGGAGGGAAATAGTATGTTGAATTGGGATACACGTGTCACTAAACTTCTAAATATTAAATATCCAATTATACAAGGTGGACTAGCTTATTTGGCCTATGCTGAGCTTGCTGCTGCCGTTTCCAATGCAGGTGGACTTGGTCAGATTACGGCAATGTCATTAGATTCTCCAAAGGATTTACGGAATGAAATTAAAAAAGTAAGAGAGTTAACTTCTAATCCGTTTGGAGTTAATTTTGCAATTGGACAGCATGGAAGGCCATTTTCACATATGTTAGATGTTGCGATTGAAGAAAATGTCCCTGTTATATCTATGACTGGTGGTAATCCAGCACCAATTTTTGAACAACTAAAAGGTGTGAATTGCAAAAAGCTTGTTCTAGTTGCTGCAAGAAGACAAGCTGAAAAAGCTGAAGAACTAGGTGCTGACGCTGTAATGGTTGTTGGACAAGAGGGTGGAGGACATTTAGGGAAAAATGACACAGGAACCTTTGTGCTTATTCCTCAAGTGGTTGATTCTGTTTCAATCCCAGTTATCGCCTCAGGTGGCATTGGCGATGGTCGAGGTTTAATGGCTGCTTTAAGTCTTGGAGCTGAAGGGATAGAAATGGGTACTAGATTTATCGCGACAAAAGAGTGTGTTCATGCAAACCAAGTTTATAAAGAAGCGTTAGTTAAAGGAACTGAAAATGACACGGTTGTTATTAAAAGGACCCTTGGTGCTCCAGCAAGAGCGATAGCAAATCAATGGACCGAAAAAATTTTAGAAAAAGAGCGTGAACATGCTGGATATGAAGAATTAAAAGAATACATAAGTGGTATGGCTAACAAAAATTATATTTATAATGGTAATATGAATGATGGATTTGCATGGGCAGGACAAGTAATGGGATTGATACGTGATATTCCCTCCGTGCAAGAATTAATGACTAGAATCATCAACGAAGGTGAAAAAATCAGAACTACTTGGGGAAACTAGTCGTATAGAATTGAAAGAGGTGACACGATATGGAATATCAATACCCCATATCATATGACTGGTCAACGGACGAGGTCATAGATGTAATAAAATTTTTTGAATATGTAGAACAGGCGTATGAAAAAGGAATAAGCAAAGACTCTTTACTTGTGGCCTATCGTCGATTAAAGGAAATAGTTCCAAGTAAATCAGAGGAAAAACAGATGTTTAATGAATTTGAAGAAATGAGTGGGTACTCAGCTTATAAAATTGTGAAAAAAGCTAGAGAAACGGAAGAGGACAAACTAATTAAAGGATAAATATTAAGAAAAAGTACAAGTCGTGATGACATGTACTTTTTTGTTTTCTGCAATCTAAACCACGATGTTTACTACAATATCAACTAACAAAAAAACGTATAATGTAAATATTTGAATGATATTATGTGGTGATAGTCTCTCTAGAAAGATGGTATAGAGGTAATACAGCCTTGAAAGTACTTTCTATAATAGACAAAAACTCTTCTTCACTCATTTTTACTACATCTTCTTTACTTAAATGAACACCGCATAGAATTTCGGATTTTTTGACTGTTTGTAGTCTATTAAACATTGAGAGAAGCTCTTCATCTGTTAAATGATGTTGAGGTGTTGCTTCTGGTTTCATATGATCTATAGACCATACAAAATGGTCAGGAATTTCTGCTTTAATATTAGCGAAGTGTTGAGTTAATTTCTTTCCGTACTCTGCTTTGATGGGTGCTTCATAAATAATAGCAAACCAAACAAATACATGACTCTCCCATAAACCGATTTGGAAATGCGGGAGCATCTTATAGCCTCTTTTATTATTAGCAAACGCAACCCAAGTATCCTTTGGTGGATTAATTGTCCTACGTGCATGCTTTGCGACATGGACAAACATCTCATCACCGGATATGTTAGATAAGGTTGGGGCGAAATATTCCCCTAGAGCTTCTAACTTCGGGCGAATTGTTCTAATAAGTTCAGCCATTCTTTCCTCTAGACCATCTATTAAAAATACATCAAAGTCTTCTTTGGAAAATTTATATTTGTTCATAAATACCTCCTTGAACTTAATTTCTACTTTTATCTTATCACAATTCGACATTTTCATATATTTAATTGCCTTAGTTATTTTTTCTAATGTCTAAAGAAAAATTAGCTAGGTAAACACACATATTTGTTGCATAGTCTAGTCTCCCGACATAATATGTATTAAATAAATATCAGATAATTTAAAAACCTTTATTTTTAGTAACTGAGAAAGGGGTGCGAATCTTGAAACAAGTAATGAATATCTTAAAAAGAACTGATGGAGAAAAACGTATTGCAGTTTTACGTTTAGAAGTTGACTATGAATTGGCCACCCTTTACGATGCAATGAAAGAAAATGATGAAAAGCTGAAGAATGATTGTAAAAATAAGTTAGAAAAACTACGACAAGAAATGATTCGACTTGAACTATAATCTTTAAACGAACCATTTTGGTTCGTTTCTTTATGTTTTCTATAAATACATAGGTTCAGGAGATTTGAAAATCTTACGATAAGAGATGGAAATTTAGTTTGAAATTATCACTTTTTTCATTTTTTTTATCTACACTGAAAATACGACCCTCAACTTGGGGTGTTAACCTTCGTTGCAGGAACCTCGCTTTCCGCGGGGCGCTCCTGGAGCCTCCTCGGCTTTGCCTGTGGGGTCTCCAGTCCAGCGCATCTCCCGCAGGAGTCTCGGTCCTTCCACTACGGTTAACACGCACGAATTACTTAAAAGCCAACATTCTATACAGGCAAAAATCAAGGTCACAATTTCATCCTTCATGGTGCAAATGCTCAATTGCATGGAAGTCTATCCTGAAAATACAATTCGTTACAATCAACATGGGGTGTTAACCTTCGTTGCAGGACTCTCGCTTTCCACGGGGCGCCACTTGAGCCTCCTCGGCCTTTAGCCTGTGGGGTCTCAAGCCCGGCGCATTTCCCGTAGGACTTGTATAAGCTTCCACGAATTCTCACCGCACGAAGGAAATGCGTTAGCATTTTCGAGGAGTCTCGGTCCTTCCACTTCGGTTAACACTCATGAGTACTTGGATACAACATTCTAATAACAAAAAACATTTTCATTCACCATGGTGCAATTCTCAAATTGCATGGTAGTCTATCCTGAAAATACAACTCTGTAAATGGGGTGTTAACCTTCGTTGCAGGAACGTCACTTTCCGCGGGGTGCCACTTGAGCCTCGCAACTTGATCCTTCTGGAGAATGAAATTAGAGAAGAGATTGATTCAATGTCTTAAGCAAACTCTAATTACTTGCTTTTCGTATGCTACATTAGTAAGCTAAAGGAAAATAATGACTTTATTTGTTTTGGGGGTAATATCGTGATTGATTGGCGTGAAATTGATGGAAATGCAAAAGCTTGGGTGAAAGAGGCGGGACAAAAAATTAAACAGTCTTTCCAAACAAAATTGTCGATTGGAACAAAATCAAATCCAGATGATCTCGTAACAAATATTGATAAAGAGACAGAGAAGTACTTCATAAAGAAGATCAATGAAACATACCCGTCACATAAAATTCTAGGTGAAGAAGGCTATGGGAATAAAATTGATACGCTGGATGGAGTTATTTGGATAATAGACCCTATTGATGGAACCATGAATTTCATTCACCAGCAACGTAACTTTGCAATCTCGCTCGCGGTTTACGAAAATGGGGTTGGAAAAATAGGGATGATTTATGATGTTGTGCATGATGAACTGTATCATGCGTTTAAAGGTGAAGGAGCGTACTTGAATGAAATAAAAATCCCTCAATTAGAAAATGTGCCTGTAAATCAATCTATTTTAGCCATCAATGCCACATGGGTAACTGAGAACAGGAGAATTGATGCAAATAGATTAAGACCCCTTGTCAAGGCAGTGAGGGGTACTAGGTCTTATGGATCGGCAGCTATAGAATTTGCTTATGTCGTCACCGGTAGAGTAGATACTTACATTACGATGAGACTTTCGCCATGGGACTTTGCTGCTGGGGCTATTCTTATTGAAGAAGTTGGAGGAAAGGTATCGACTTTAGAAGGTAAGCAATTAAACTTACTAGGGGAGAACAGCATTTTAGTTTCTAATTCAAGTCTACATCAAGACATATTACAAAATTATATATTAAAGATGAAAAATGAAGCTTAACGTGAGAGCTCTTGACCTTGAAATGGATTTTAACTTCTTTGAGCAAATTGTTCATTCTAGCTATGAATGGAAGGAAAGGGAACTTGGTGATCTATCTATCCCAATGTTTTTTATGAAGTATGAAAGATACAATGGGAAATGGCTTGTTTGGTATAAAAATGATATCAAAGTGGCAATTACTTATCATGTAGAAATCGCGCCATCAAATCAAAAACCATGGCTAGGAACAATATTAGTTCATAATGATTTTCGAAATAAGGGGATAGCAAAAACGATAATTACTGAATTGAGTGCTCAATTGAAGGCTAAAGAAAAAAAGGCACTATTTTGTGGAATACCAATAGAAAGTCTTAATTGGTCTTTATTTTTGGGGAAATGTGGTTTTGAGCAATTAAAGATAGAACAAGAAGGAGAACATCAATATTTAATTTTGGTTAAAGAGAATGTGTGAAAAGAGACAGAATTAAATTCTGCCTTTTTCACGCATTTTTTTCTTCGTTGTAAAACCTAATCCCATAATAATGATTACGGCAATAATGGATAAAATAATTCCAAGTAAGCTTTTATAAGAAATAGCGACACCAATTAACATCATAAAAAATGCAGTGGCGATAGCAAAACCAAGCATAGGTAAATTGACAGATTTCAACAAAATTCCTCCCAAACCGAATAATAATTTTATTTTACAGTCAAACATTCTTTATTTCCACAACTTTGTGGTATAATAGCTTAGTTAATTGAACAATTAGGAGATGACAAACTTGAATATTCGCAATGATATAAGAAATATCGCGATAATTGCCCACGTTGACCATGGTAAAACGACATTAGTAGATAAACTACTTCATCAATCTGGAACATTCCGTACGAATGAACAGGTTGAAGAACGTGCGATGGACTCAAACGATCTTGAAAGAGAACGTGGAATTACTATTTTAGCAAAAAATACTGCGATTAACTATAAAGGTACACGTATTAATATTATGGATACACCTGGTCACGCAGACTTTGGTGGAGAAGTAGAGCGTATCATGAAAATGGTTGATGGCGTTCTATTAGTAGTTGATGCTTATGAAGGCTGTATGCCACAAACACGTTTCGTATTAAAGAAAGCATTAGAACAAAAATTAACACCTATTGTTGTAGTAAATAAGATTGACCGTGATTTTGCTAGACCAGAAGAAGTTGTAGATGAAGTGATTGATTTATTTATTGAATTAGATGCGACAGAAGAGCAATTAGACTTCCCTGTCGTTTATGCATCTGCAATCAATGGTACAGCTAGTACTGATCCAACTCAACAAGATGAGAACATGGAAGCATTATTTGATTCAGTAATTGAAAATATTCCAGCACCAATTGATAATAGTCATGAACATCTACAGTTCCAAGTAGCATTACTTGATTACAACGACTATGTTGGACGTATCGGGGTAGGGCGTATTTTCCGAGGGACAATGAAAGTTGGTCAACAAGTTGCACTAATGAAGCTTGACGGTTCTGTTAAACAATTCCGTGTTACTAAATTATTTGGATTTATTGGTCTTAAACGCATCGAAATTCAAGAAGCTAAAGCTGGAGATTTAGTAGCCGTTTCTGGAATGGAAGATATTAACGTTGGAGAAACGGTATGTCCAATTGAGCATCAAGAAGCACTACCGGTACTTCGTATAGATGAACCAACACTTCAAATGACTTTCTTAGTAAACAACAGTCCATTTGCAGGGCGTGAAGGTAAATATGTTACTTCAAGAAAAATTGAAGAAAGACTACGTGCGCAATTAGAGACTGATGTAAGTTTACGAGTTGAAAACACTGATTCTCCGGATGCATGGATTGTTTCTGGTAGAGGAGAACTACATCTTTCTATTCTAATTGAAAACATGCGTAGAGAAGGTTATGAACTTCAAGTATCTAAACCTGAAGTAATCGTTAGAGATGTTGATGGTGTAAGGTCTGAACCAGTTGAACGCGTACAAATTGATGTTCCAGAAGAATATACAGGTTCTATCATGGAATCAATGGGAGCTCGTAAAGGTGAAATGGTCGATATGATCAATAATGGAAATGGTCAAGTTCGTTTAATCTTTATGGTACCAGCTCGTGGATTAATTGGTTACTCAACTGAATTTTTATCACTAACTCGTGGTTACGGAATCATTAACCATTCTTTTGATAGCTACCAACCAATGCAACCAGGTCAAGTTGGCGGCCGTCGTCAAGGTGTTCTTGTTTCTATGGAAAACGGTAAAGCTTCTTCATATGGTATTATGGGAATTGAGGACCGTGGAGTAATCTTTATTGAGCCAGGGACAGATGTCTATGAAGGAATGATTGTAGGGGAACATAATCGTGATAACGATTTAGTTGTAAATGTATGTAAAATGAAACAAGCTACAAATATTCGTTCAGCAAATAAAGAACAAACGGTTGGGATGAAAAAACCACGTATCATGTCTCTTGAGCAATCTCTTGAGTACTTAAATGATGATGAGTATTGTGAAATTACTCCTGAATCAATACGTTTACGTAAAAAGCTTTTAGATAAAAATGAACGTGAGAGAGCAGCAAAGAAAAAGAAATATGCTGAAATGGGACAATAATTTGCTGTGAAAAATACGTAATAGGGGGAAGAGAAAATGGATGTAAGTGAACGTTTATCGTTCTTTGCTGCCCTATTCAATGTTGATACAAACCCTACTCAAGGAATGTGGTTGCTATATGTAGTGATTTTTCTTTTATCCGTAGTGGTTTATAAACTTGGTTTTGCAAAGAAATTGCCAATTCTTAAATCCGTTATGATCTATCTTTTTTTAGCTCTTGGATGTACAGTATTAACATTTTTAGGAGTGTTTTTACCCGTAGCAGAAGGTTTGGTCGTAGCTGCTTTAATTCTTATTATTTATAAAATCCGACTTTATCAGTCAAAAGTAAAACCTGAATAGGAGAGTGGAAAAATGCAATCCTTACAAGATGCTCTCTACAATTGGTTAACGATTAAAGTTGTTGCAGAGGCAAGGCCGGATGACCAAGCAGCTCAAGAAACATATGAACTATTTACTGAAATTTTAACGGAAGAACATACTATAAAAGAAGTGAATGTTTCAAAAGATGATGTTATGTATTATGTTTCATATGAAAAGGATAACGAAACTAAAAAAGCGAGATTTCCAATTGAACTCATTGATGTCATGCATGATCAAATGGAGCAGGAACCGGAGAAGTTTCAAAATTATCCATCAGAAAAAACCGAGCGATAAAGCTCGGTTTTTTTTGTTATGTTATTTCTTGTAGCGTATGTAAAAATAAGATAATGAAAGTGAATAAAGAATATGTCCAATTGTCCACCAACTAAATGCAACCCAATCATTAATTTCGGGTGTTTCTTTATAAGCTAGAATTGTAAGTGGGAAATAAAGAAATATGGTAGGGAAGGTTAATAGCAGTGCCACAAAGTAGTAGCTAATCCTCTTTTTCCATTTAAAACGTGCAAAACGTGATCCGGTCACTATTAAGCAATAGATAATACCGATAAGAATTGAAATGAATAAATGGAACGTCAATTCTACTAGTTCTGACCATTTAATACTACCTATTATAGGAATGAAATCTACGTTTAGTAATAAAGTATATACTTTAATTGAAAAAATTATCTCTACAGATTTCAAGAAAACAGCAAGTACTATACCACTTATGAAACCTATGAGTAAACCGCATCGAAAAGTTTTACCAATCATCTTGCTTCTTTTTCTTTCTATATAATTTAAAATTTCCAGTTTCTATACGTTCATTTGTTCTTTTTTCAATTCTATTATTACACTCATTACACATATATGTATGTATCGGTCTGTTCCGAAGTCTTTTTGCAATGCTTGTTTCATCATTTATTTGTTCAATTTTATCACAAAGTACACATTTAACTCTCAAGAGCTCACCTTCTTTTTTTATATGTAGAATTTTGAAAAGTATATAATTACGTATAGTATAGCATAAAGGAGAACGAGTCTAATAAAAATGACATGTTTTTGTTTTATCTTTTCTGTTAAAAATGTATGATAAGAAATAAATAGTTGTTGAGGAGGGGTGTTATGGCTAATCAGGTTGAACCTATGCTTATTCAACCATTATATGAGTATTTACAAAGAGAGAGGTTTGTAACGGTTTGTTCAATTGATCATGAAACAAGTGGTCCTAATGTTAGTGCGATATCATGGGTGTTTGCGCCTGAGGAAAATAGAATTGTGTTTGCAATTGATAACCGATCACGTTTCATTAAAAATATCCAGTTCAATCCACAAGTCGTGGTCAATCTTATTGCAAACGAATCGACGTACTCCATTTACGGTACAGCTTCTGTTAAGCTCGAGAAAATTGAGAGCGTACCTCTAAAGCTTGCGTTGATTGATATTCAAATCAAAGAAGTTCGAGATGTCATGTTTTATGGATCTAAGATGGTTAATGAGCCAAAGTATGAAAAAACATATGATTTACAGGCAGCAGCAAAACTTGATAGACAAGTAATGGACGTATTAAAAAATAGCTAGAAAAGCAAAAACCTTTGAAGATTTCCTTCAAAGGCTTATTTTTTGTTCCTATACAGTTTAATTATCCTTATGATGGTTCGATTGCTCATCTTGTTTGTTTTCTAAATTTTGTTCCTCATTTTCATTTAGTTGACTCTTATTTTGCTCAGTTGGTTCGATATTATCATTTTGAATGATATCCGAAGGTACATCAGGCATCACTCTTCCAACAATCTGAGCAAGCTCATCTAAGATTCCGGTAATTGGTCTTCCATCTTGGATTTCTTTTCCCATCTGTCTTAGACGCTCAACGGTGTCTGGGTCTGCAACTACCACTGCATTCGCACCAAAGGGGTCGTGTTGTAAGCTCTCAGCAACAGAATATTTAATTGTTTCAACTCTAGATCGATCGAGTTTAGCGTTCACATCAATTCCGACTACAGCGTATTTTCCAACTACAACTGCGGTGGCGTCATTTACATTTTTAATACTAGTTGCAAGATCTACTAAATGTTTAGCGATTTCCTGACCGGATTTATTTTGTATTTTTTCTTCGGTTGTATTCTTTACATGAATTAACTCTTGTTTTTTCTCATCTATTGCTTTTTGATCTCCTCCACATCCAGTAATCGCTCCAAGTAGCAAGAAGAAAGCGAAGGGAAAAGTTAAATATCTTATGTTTAACATAGATAAAGGCCTCCTTTTGTTGAAATATCATGGGTGAAGAGTGTAGAGATAGTGTTAATCATGATTCGTGACGCCAAGTTTTTCTAATTTTATTGTTTATTTATTCTTCTATCTTTATTCATCTTCTCATATATTTTAATCAACGGTCCGTCCCTTATAGTCTAATTGAAAGTTTTACTAATAAAATGTCAGTCAATTGTAAAAGTGAATAAGAAACATTTCTACTACGCTTGATCATTTTCATCTTTTACAGCTAGACGAGGGTGGATGCCTTGTTTCACTCCTTAAACTATAGAAAAAACATCGGAGTAGGAGGCGGAAGATTGAGTAAAATTTATGTATTAGATACGAATGTATTATTGCAGGATCCGCGATCGATTTATTCATTTGAAGATAACGAGGTTGTTATTCCAGCTGTAGTGTTGGAGGAAGTGGATTCAAAAAAGCGATACATGGATGAGATAGGTAGAAATGCAAGACAGGTTTCTAAATTAATTGATGGGCTAAGACAAACGGGTAAGCTTCATGAGAAGATTCCCCTCGAAAGTGGTGGAGTTCTACGAATAGAACTAAACCATCGTTCATTTCATCAATTACAAGAGATTTTTGTGGAAAAAACAAATGATAATCGAATTTTAGCGGTTGCAAAAAACTTATCACTTGAAGAAGAAACGAAAGAAAATGGCAGACCTGTTATTTTAGTAAGTAAGGACGCTTTAGTGAGGGTTAAAGCAGATGCGCTTGGATTACAAGCGGAGGATTTTTTAAGTGACCGTGTTGTTGAGATAGACCATATTTATACAGGGCTTTTAGAACTTTATTTAAATAAAGAATTATTGAACCGCTTTTATGAAAAAGGTGAATTAAGTATTTCTGAACTAACAAATCATCCTTTTTATCCAAATCAATTTGTTATCATTAAGGATGCTCTTGCTAGTTCTGGTTCGGCAATAGGAGTAGTAGATCAAACAGGTAAAAAGGTGAAAAAGTTAATTTTTAATCAGGATCATATTTGGGGGATAAAGCCAAGGAACGTTCAACAAACGATGGCTTTTGAATTGTTACTTCGAACTGATATACCGTTAGTAACGTTAATAGGAAAAGCTGGTACTGGAAAAACCTTGTTAGCACTTGCTGCAGGATTAATGCAAACAGAAGACTTAGGAATGTATAAAAAATTACTTGTAGCTAGACCGATAGTCCCTGTAGGCAAAGACCTTGGTTTCCTTCCTGGAGAAAAACAAGAGAAATTACGACCATGGATGCAGCCGATATATGACAATTTAGAGTATCTTTTTAATACCAAAAAACCAGGTGAAATAGATGCTATTTTAGCGGGTATGGGATCGATTGAAGTAGAAGCACTTACTTATATTAGAGGAAGAAGTATCCCAGAACAGTTTATTATTATTGACGAAGCGCAGAATTTAACAAAACATGAAGTGAAAACAATTTTGACCCGTGTAGGGGAAAAAAGTAAAATTGTTTTAATGGGAGACCCAGATCAAATAGACCATCCATATTTGGATGAATACAATAATGGTTTAACTTATGTTGTTGAAAAGTTTAAAGAGCAAAAAGTTGCTGGACATATTCGTTTAGTGAAAGGTGAGCGATCAGGCTTAGCTCAGTTAGCAGCCGACCTTTTATAAAGTAGGAGGGACCAAGAATACATTTGCTATCTTGGTCCCCCTCAGAAGCGGCCAATACATACATAAAAAAAGAGAAGTAAAATGAAATTGTCCTTATTGTAATGGCAGTTTCGTTTTACTTCTTTTTATTGTGTTTTTATAGAGTTACTACGGTGCAAATAACGATGTTATGTTAGTTATTTGCCTTCTATATAATAAAATGAGCTACCCTGAAAATACAAATCTGAATATGGGGTGTTAACCTACGTTACAGGACTCTCGCTTTCCACGGGGCGCCACTTGAGCCTCCTCGGCCTTTAGCCTGTGGGGTCTCAAGCCCGGCGCATTTCCCGTAGGAGTCTCGGTCCTTCCACTCCGGTTAACACGAAAGAATTACTAATGGCCAACATTCTATAAACGTAAAGTTTCAGTTCACATTTTCATCCTTCATGGTGCAATTTTTAAATTGCATGGAAGGCTACCCTGAAAATACTACACTGTACAAGGTTGTTAATCTGCGTTGCAGGAACCTTACTTTCCGTGGGGCGCTACTTAAGCCTCCTCGGCTGTGCCTGTGGGGTCCTGGGTCCGTCGCATATCCCACACAGGAGTCTTGGTTCCTTTCACTTCGGTTAACAAGCGAAATTACTGTCCTTATTCAATGATAATTTTTTTGACATTTTTAATAGGTGCATCTTTATTACTGCCGTCACCTAAATAAAAGTGTACAGGTCCATCTTCATTAAGAGGTTTTCCGTTGGAGGAAAAACCTAATATTGCGGTATTTGCAACATTAAATGGAAAAGAGTGCTGTTCATCCTTTGTTTGGATGATAAGTGTTTTTACATCGTTATTTGGTTTAGCGTTTTGTACGAAGTCCAGGAGAGGTATCCCAAATGATCCCGTTAAAATCTTCTCTTTTTGAAATTTTCTTTCAGTTTTTAATGTTGGAGGATAAACTGCACCCTCACGAATTTCCCTATCCCAATGTGCTGAAATTTCTTTTGTATATTCAGATAATTCATCTTCTTTTGTTTTTAGTTCATCAAAATATGTAGTTAGATCTACTTTACGATCATCAAATATCCACACACCAGGGTCAAGTGTAATTGTAAATTGTACATTTCCTTCAATTGTTACGATTGATTCTATCATTGACATCCACCTTTCAATTATCAAGTATAATTTGTTTTTGACCTTTTGTCACATATCCTTATTTTTGTTCATGGGTTTTTGATAACGGATGATAGGGAAATATATAGATAGAGGTGGTTTTATGGCTTGTAAATCGAGTGGTGAATTAAATGAGTTGTTACAAAGCGCGAGGCGTTATACAGAGAAAGGGAAAGTTGCAGATTATATTCCTGCATTAGGAAAAGCAAATCGGAATGAACTTTCTATAGCCATTCATTATCAGAATGAAGAGTGCGTTTCAGCTGGTGATATTGAAACAAAATTCACATTACAAAGTGTTTCAAAAATTATTAGTCTTGCAGTTGCCTTGTTGGACCATGGTGAAGAGTATGTGTTTTCCAAAGTAGGGATGGAACCTACAGGTGACCCGTTTAATTCAATTGCTAAACTTGAATCAAGTGTTCCGTCAAAACCATTGAATCCAATGATTAACGCTGGTGCACTTGCTGTTACAAATATGATAAAAGGAAGTCATCAATCCGACAAACTAGTAAGACTATTGCAATTTGTTCACGATTTAACCTCCAACCCCTATATAACTTACTCTGTAGAAGTTGCTGAATCAGAATTCCAAACATCAAATTTGAATCGTTCACTTTGTTACTTTATGAAACAACATGGCATAATAAGTGGAGATGTAGAAGAATTAATGCAGGTATATACAAAGCAATGTGCCATAGAAATGAATTGTTTAGACTTAGCGAGAATCGGGGCTGTGTTTGCTTTCAATGGTATGGATCCAGCTAGTAAAAGACAGATTATCCCTCCGCATATTGCGAGAATCTGTAAAACGTTTATGGTTACTTGTGGAATGTATAATGCCTCGGGAGAATTTGCGATAAAAATAGGCATACCTGCAAAGAGTGGTGTTTCAGGTGCTATTCTTTGTACGGTTCCTGGTAAATATGGAATTGGGATTTATGGACCTGCTCTAGATTCAAAGGGGAATAGTATTGCTGGAATAAAACTTCTAGAACTTTTATCTAAACGATATAACTTAAGTATGTTTTAATTGCTTGCTAAATGCAGAACCGCTAGAAAGGTTGAGAAATGAATTCTCTTGCATAATTCATCTTTTCAAGTTAAAATTTATAGATAGGATTAGGTAATCGCTCGTGAACGGAGGGGTTTTACTTGGGGTCAGAATTAGCGGTTAATCATCAAGAAAAAGCATATGCGCTATTAAAGGCAGATGCGGATAAAATATTAAAATTAATAAAGGTTCAAATGGATAATCTAACAATGCCACAATGTCCTTTATATGAGGAAGTACTTGATACACAAATGTTTGGGTTATCTAGAGAAATAGATTTTGCAGTTCGTTTAGGATTAGTTGAAGATAAAGAGGGAAAAAAGTTGCTAGAATCTCTTGAACAACAACTATCCGCATTACATGAAGCTTCTCAAAAAAAATAAACTTTAAAAATGAAGTTACCCTTTTGCACTCAAACTACACTTTATATAAAGGTAGTTTGAGTTTTTTTATAGACAGTGTATCTATCATCTTACTACTATGTTCCATTTAGCAATCGTACTTTTTTAATATTGCAGGATTTTACAAACAACATACAGAAGAAAGTAATAAATAAAGTATTTAACAATCACCTACATATTCAAGAGTTAGAGGAAGATGTCTAATGTTAAAAAGAATAATAAAATCCTATGATTATTCGTTAATCATTTCAATCTTAATGCTTTGTATCTTCGGTTTGATTATGGTCTACAGTGCAAGCATGGTTGTTGCTGTTACTAGGTACTCGCTACCAAGTGATTTCTTTTTTAATAAGCAATTGTTTTCATTGGCGATAGGGCTGTTCGGTTTTTTCGTTACAATGATTTTTCCATACAAAGCTTATTCGAGCCCTAAAATTTTATTAACGATTGTTTTAGGTTCGGTTGCAATGTTATTTTTAGTTTTTTTATTTGGACATACGGCTGGTAATGCTCAGAGTTGGTTAAAGTTTGGAAATCGAGGGATTCAACCATCTGAATTCGCAAAATTAAGTGTCATCATTTATCTTTCGGCCGTTTACTCTAAGAAACAAGCATACATTAATCAGTTCAACAAAGCAGTTTTACCACCCATTGTATTTACTGTGCTTATTTGTTTATTTGTCATTATTCAACCTGACTTAGGAACTGCTTTTATCATCTCACTCATATCGCTAAGTGTCATTATATGTTCTGGAATGGGAATGAAAAACATTGTAAAGCTTTGTATGTTAGGTACCGGATTAGGTATATTTGCTTCACCTATTTTACTCTTGTACAAGAATAATATCTTTACAGAGGAACGCCTTTCCAGGTTTTCTGGATTTATTGATCCATTCAACCAACCAGATGCAGGCTTTCAGTTGGTAAATTCGTTTATTGCAATAGGCTCAGGAGGGGTAAAAGGCTTAGGTCTTGGACAAAGTATTCAAAAATTCGGGTATCTTCCTGAAGCCCATACAGATTTTATCTTGGCAGTTATTGCTGAGGAGCTTGGATTACTAGGTGTTTGCTTTGTATTACTTCTTTTATCCTTTATCGTATTAAAAGGGTTTCATATTGCACGTAAATGTGAAGATGCCTTCGGAAGTTTAATGGCCATTGGAATATCTTCTATGATTGCTATTCAAACCTTTATTAATGTAGGGGGGCTAACAGGACTGATTCCGATTACTGGGGTAACACTACCGTTTATTAGTTATGGTGGATCTTCACTTATCTTATTACTTACCTCTGTAGGGATTTTAGTGAACATATCAATGTTTGTAAATTACCATGCTGATAAAAAAAATAATTTAGCCGTTCAAAAAGTTTCAAGTGTTAACTTTCAAAGAAATGCAACATATTAACTTTGATAATATCTTTTACACCTTTTATATTAATTTGATATACTATTTAGAAAATAGGAAAAATGAATAGTGATTCATTTTAGAGGAGGAACAAAATGAAAAAAATAAATAAAATATTAGTTGCAAATCGCGGTGAGATAGCAATCCGAGTATTTAGAGCGTGTACAGAGCTTGATATTCGTACAGTAGCTATTTATTCGAAAGAAGATGCTGGTTCTTATCACCGTTACAAAGCGGATGAAGCATACCTAGTTGGTGAAGGTAAAAAACCAATTGATGCATATTTGGATATCGAAGGCATTCTATCAATTGCAAAAATGAACGATGTGGACGCAATTCACCCGGGATATGGCTTTCTATCAGAAAATATCCAGTTTGCTAGACGTTGTGAAGAGGAAGGGATAATCTTTATTGGACCTACTTCCACGCATTTAGACATGTTTGGGGATAAAGTAAAAGCTAGGCATCAAGCACAACTTGCTAACATTCCTGTTATTCCCGGAAGTGATGGGCCAGTCAGTAACTTGGAAGAGGTAGTGAAATTTGGGGAAGACCATGGATACCCAATAATCATTAAGGCTTCACTAGGTGGCGGTGGTCGAGGCATGAGAATTGTTCGAAGCCGTGCTGGTGTTAAGGAATCCTATGAACGTGCAAAGTCAGAAGCCAAGGCTGCATTTGGTAATGACGAAGTGTACGTTGAGAAATTTGTGGAAAATCCTAAACATATAGAGGTACAAATAATTGGAGATAAGGATGGAAACATTGTCCACCTTTATGAAAGGGATTGTTCCGTTCAACGAAGACATCAAAAGGTTGTTGAAGTAGCACCTAGTGTCTCTTTAACTGAAAAACTTCGTCAGGACATTTGCGATGCAGCTGTAAAGTTGATGAAAAACGTGGATTATTTAAATGCTGGGACTGTAGAATTTTTAGTAGCAAATAATCAGTTTTATTTTATTGAGGTTAATCCAAGAGTGCAGGTTGAACATACAATTACAGAAATGATTACAGGTATAGATATCGTTCAAACCCAAATCAGAGTGGCTGAAGGACATAATTTACATAGTAATATCGTTAGCATTCCGTTACAAGAAGATATAAAAACACATGGTTATGCAATTCAATCACGTGTAACAACTGAGGATCCCCTTAACAACTTCATGCCTGATACAGGAAAGATTATGGCATACAGAACTGGAGGAGGCTTTGGTGTTAGACTAGATGCAGGGAATGGATTTCAAGGTGCTGTCATTACTCCTTACTATGATTCATTATTAGTAAAACTTTCAACATGGGCCCTAACGTTTGAACAGGCTGCATCTAAAATGGTCAGAAATTTGAAAGAATTTAGAATAAGGGGTATTAAAACAAATATCCCATTCTTAGAGAATGTTATTCGTCATAAACAATTTTTAAATGGAGAATACGATACTTCTTTTATTGATTCTTCCCCGGAATTATTTATCTTTCCTAAAAGGAAGGATCGAGGTACAAAGATGCTTTCTTATATCGGGACTGTCTGTGTAAATGGGTTTCCAGGTGTTGAAAAACAAAAAAAACCTGCGTTCTCAAAGCCTAGAATCCCAATTTTAAATCAAAAAGAACCAATTCCAAGTGGTACAAAACAAATCCTTGATAAAGAAGGACCAGATGGTCTTGTGAAATGGATAAATAATCAGAAAGAAGTCTTATTAACTGATACGACATTTAGGGATGCTCACCAATCTCTATTGGCAACTCGTTTTAGGACACATGATTTAAAGCAAATAGCAGAGCCAACTGCAAGATTATTACCAGACCTATTTAGTTTAGAGATGTGGGGAGGAGCAACTTTTGACGTTGCATACCGTTTCCTAAAAGAAGATCCGTGGGAGAGATTATTAACTTTAAGAGAAAAAGCGCCTAATATACTCTTTCAAATGCTTTTACGTTCTTCTAACGCTGTTGGATATAAGAATTACCCAGATAATGTTATCAAAGAATTTGTAGAAAAATCTGCACATGCTGGTATTGATGTGTTCCGTATATTTGATAGTCTAAACTGGGTAAAAGGAATGACACTTGCAATTGACTCTGTTCGTCAAAACAATAAAGTTGCAGAAGCGGCTATTTGCTATACGGGTGATATTTCAGACCCAATGCGTACTAAATATAATCTCGAATATTATACAAACATGGCTAAAGAATTAGAAGCATCTGGTGCTCATATCCTTGCAATTAAAGATATGGCTGGTCTTTTAAAACCTCAGTCAGCTTATGAACTAGTTTCTACTCTTAAAGAATCTGTTCAAATACCTATTCATTTACACACACACGATACTAGTGGGAATGGAATATATACGTATGCACGTGCTATAGAAGCTGGTGTGGATATAGTCGATGTCGCAATTAGCTCAATGGCAGGATTAACATCACAACCTAGTGCAAATACACTTTACTACGCGCTTGAAGGTACAGAAAGAATGCCTAAAGTTCAAATAAAAGCATTAGAACAGCTCTCTCATTATTGGGAAGATGTTAGAAAATATTATAAAGACTTTGAAAGTGGTATGAACGCTCCACACACTGAGGTTTACCAACATGAAATGCCAGGAGGACAATATAGTAACCTTCAGCAACAAGCTAAAGGAGTTGGACTAGCAGATCGTTGGGATGAAGTAAAGGAGATGTATAGTCGTGTGAACCAGATGTTTGGAGATGTTGTTAAAGTAACACCTTCATCAAAAGTTGTTGGTGATATGGCTTTATATATGGTTCAAAATAACTTAATTGAAGAAGATATTTTTGAAAGAGGCGAAACACTCGACTTCCCAGATTCAGTAGTTGAACTTTTTGAAGGGTATTTAGGACAACCACATGGCGGATTTCCTAAAGAGTTACAACGAATTATATTGAAAGGAAGGGAAGCGATTGAAGTTAGGCCTGGGGAATTGCTTGAGCCGGTCGATTTTTCAAAAATGAGAGAAGATCTTTATCATTCTCTGAATCGTCAAGTGACTAGCTTTGAGTTAATTTCAAAGGCTTTATATCCGAAAGTATTTATGGATTACCAAAAAACAGTTGAAGAATATGGGGATGTTTCCGTTCTAGATACACCAACTTTTCTTTACGGTATGAGATTAGGAGAAGAAATAGAGGTTGAAATTGAACAAGGTAAAACCCTAATTGTGAAATTAGTGTCAATAAGTGAAGCTCAAGCAGATGGGACGAGAGTCGTTTACTTTGAATTAAATGGTCAACCTCGTGAAGTAGTTGTTAAAGATGCTAATGTGAAATCAACAGTTATAAAAAAAATGAAAGCAGATAAAACGAATCAAACTCATATTGGAGCGACAATGCCAGGTACAGTAATTAAAGTCCTCGTAGAAAAAGGTGAAAAAGTCAATAAAGGTGATCATCTCATGATCACAGAAGCAATGAAAATGGAAACAACTGTTCAAGCTCCTTTTTCAGGAACGATAAAGGATATTCATGTATCTAATGGTGAAGCAATTCAAACGGGTGACCTACTTCTAGAACTACAATAAATTTTGAAATGAAAAGGCTACTGAAACAAAAAACGAGGGGCAATGCCCCTCGTTTTTTGTTTCCATTATTGTATAGCAGATTTATTTGATGTCGTTTCTTTTGACAAATCATTTGCATTATCTTTGACATCGTTATCCTTCTGACTACGTGTAGCTAATAATACTAGATAACTAAATACTCCAAACAAACAAGCAATAAAAAGAGCGTGTGCTAGAGCTACAAATAAGTTTAAGTTTGTAAACACAATGACTGCTCCGGAAATAACTTGTAATGTTACTAGTATTGCTGCGATAACCCAGCCCCAATATATAACTTTTTGATGTTTGTGTAATTTTATCGCTCTTCTAGCAGCGATAATAATCCAAATGAATATTAAGCCGGCAGCGAAACGATGTCCCATTTGAATCCACTCGTGGAGCTGTGTAGGTAAGCCCAATTGGTTATAATTGCAAACTGGCCAGTCTGGACAAGCTAAGCTAGCACCTTTATGACGTACTAGTGCTCCAGAGTAAACAACAAGGTAACTGTATAGAGTAATGCCATAAATATGCCATCTCATATCCTTTTCAATAACTAATTTTTCAGCATCGAATTTCTTATCGACTTCAAAGATAAGTAATGTAAGGAGTAGAACAGAAGCAAATGAAATAAGTGAGATTCCAAAGTGTAATGCAAGAACTGCATCGTTTTGTCCCCAGACAACAGCTGCTGCACCAATAAGAGCTTGGAGAACTAGAAAAAATACAGATACAATGGCCAAAAACTTTGTTTCACGAACATGTCCTATAGTTTTCCAGGCAAATATAGATAAAAATAAAACTAAAAAGCCAACAAGACCAGATACAACACGATGACTTAACTCTACGACCAATTCAAAAGTAATATTACTTGGTATAAGTTCACCGTGACACAGTGGCCAGCTATCTCCACACCCCATGCCAGATTCTGTTTTTGTTACTAAAGCACCACCTATTAATACAAAGAGCATACCTATTGTAGTAATAACGGCTAACCATTTAAGTGCACGTTGCAAATTATGTCACCTTCTATCGAGAAATTTATTTATTTTGATGTATTTGTAGTATAATGACTGAAAACCTCAAAAGTAATCATACTAGAAGTATGGATAAAATGGAAGTATTGAATATTACAACACCTATAAGATAGTACACAACCCTTAAGACTATTACAACATATCTTTACGAAAGATAATATAATTATTATAGTAAAAAAGGTTGAATAATGGGAAGGAGTTTGCTAGAAATATATAGGGGGTATTTGTTGGAAGTTCTTCCTTTTATTTTTTCTACATAACGCCGACGCTAATTTAATGTTTAAGAATGATTGGTTAAGAGGTACTATCCATAACTTTACACATGAATAATTGAGTATTTTAATATATGATAGTACCGGTTGAAAAATAGGACAATGTAATGCGGGCGACACAATTTAGACAAATTTTATTCTAAAATTTTTCACAAAAATGACGTAAAATATGATTTAATATACAGAGTAGACTTTATTAAGAGTTAAACTTTTTTTACTCAGTTTGTAATATTCGTATAATGAATATGTTGAATATTGTCTAAGATCCTGTTGAACTGCAACCGCATTCATGACTTATATTTATTTCAGCTATGTATTATTGGTGTGCAGTATGTGTAAGAGTTAAAAAAGGAGGAGTTTAGATGGCAAATACGAGGACGCTCCATAGTGATGCAGCTCCTATTCAAGAACAAAGTCCTCAGACAACTTATCAAACATCGGCTTGGAAAGACTTCCTTGCTTTAATAAAAATAGGTATTGTCAATTCGAATTTAATTACAACCTTTACAGGTTTATGGCTAGCATTTCATTTTACTGGACAAAGCTTTGTTGCTAATCTAGATATTGTAATGTTCACTCTTATTGGTTCTTCTCTCATTATTGCTGGTTCATGTAGTTTAAATAATTATATTGACCGTGATATCGATCATTTAATGGAAAGAACGAAGGAAAGGCCAACTGTAACAGGTAGAATTGAGCCTAAATATGTATTATGGTTAGGACTTGCATTAACACTTATCGGGACAGTTATGTTGTTACAAACAACAATAACAGCTACTGTAATTGGCCTGATTGGCGTATTTTTTTATGTAGTTCTATATACGATGTGGTCAAAGCGTCGCTATACGATTAATACAGTAATAGGAAGTATTCCAGGGGCAGTCCCACCTTTAATTGGTTGGGCAGCAGTCGATGGAAATCTTCACATGGTTGCTTGGATTCTGTTCCTATTAATGTTTATATGGCAACCACCTCATTTCTTAGCAATTGCGATGAAAAGATGTGAAGAATATCGTGCAGCTGGAATTCCGATGTTACCAGTTGTACATGGATTTGGAATTACAAAAAGACAAATGATTGTTTGGGTCGCATGTTTGTTGCCTTTACCACTTTATTTGTTTTCTCTTGGAATCCCGTTTTTAATATTAGCAACACTTTTAAACATTGGTTGGCTTGCAATAGCTTTACTAGGGTTTAAAATGAAAGATGACATTAAATGGTCAAAGTATATGTTTGTATACTCACTAAACTATTTGACCATTATGTTTGTAGCAATGGTTATTGTTACAATTAATTGATTTACTTTATTACCTTTGGTAATTCTTTCTCTAGGAAAATTAACATAGAAGGAATTTATATCTTTTTATTTTTAAAAGGTATCATATTACTATCTTTGAAAGAGGGGTTTGATTAAGCTATGAAAAGATGGCTACCAAATATGCGCTTCATTTCATTATTTAGCTTAATGGCGCTACTGTTAGCAGGTTGTGGTAAACCATTTTTATCCACTCTTCAACCAGCTGGTGAAGTAGCGGATATGCAGTACTCATTAATGTTATTGAGTACACTTATGATGGTAGTTGTTATTGTTGTCGTAACAATTATCTTTGTGTACGTAGTAGTTCGCTTCCGTCGTCGCAAAGGGGATGAGAATTTCATTCCTAAGCAAGTAGAAGGAAGTCACAAATTAGAAATTATCTGGACTGTTATTCCTATTTTACTTTTAATCATCTTAGCAGTTCCAACAGTATCAGCTACATTTAAATTAGCAGATATTAAAGCAATGGAAGAGGAAACTCGTGATGAGAATGCTCTAATTGTAAATGTTACAGCAAACCTATATTGGTGGGAATTTGAATACCCAGACCTAGGAGTTGTAACAGGACAAGATCTTGTAGTTCCTACTGATGAGAGAGTGTATTTCAACATTAAAGCTGCAGATGTAAAGCACTCATTCTGGATTCCTGCTGTTGGTGGAAAAATGGACACTAACACTGAAAACACAAATAAATTCTGGTTAGAATTTGATTCAAAAGCTACAGCTGAAGCTGGTGGATTGTTCTATGGTAAATGTGCTGAGCTTTGTGGTCCATCACATGGATTAATGGATTTTAAAGTAAAACCAGTTTCAAGAGAAGATTTTGATCAGTGGATTGAAGAAATGAAAACTGTTGAGCATGTTGCAACAACAGACCTAGCAAAACAAGGTGAACAGTTATTTAATGAAAGAAACTGTATTGCTTGTCATGCTATAAATGGTACAGAAAAGAGACCAACTGCACCAAACTTAACAAACTTTGGTGACCGTTCTAGAATTGCAGGTATTTTAGAGCATGATAAAGACAACTTAATAGACTGGTTAAAAGATCCAGAAACATATAAGCCAGGCAATAAAATGACTGGTACTTATGGTGAGTTAACAGAGGCTGAGCTTGATGCACTTGCTGAATACTTAATGGGTCTTTCACTGGAAAATAAATAATTAGGGAATTAGAAACAAAGGAGGTAACATTGTGAGTACGTTAACTCATAAAAATGGGATTGGCGCTACAATTTGGGACTATTTGACAACAGTAGACCATAAAAAAATAGCCATTCTCTACTTAATTGCAGGCGGTTTCTTCTTCCTTGTTGGGGGATTAGAAGCTCTCTTTATTCGTATCCAGTTAGCTATACCTAACAACGATTTTGTTAGTGCAGGATTATATAATGAATTATTAACGATGCACGGTACAACAATGATATTCCTTGCTGCAATGCCATTATTGTTTGCATTGATGAATGCTGTTGTTCCAATTCAAATTGGTGCTCGTGACGTAGCATTCCCATTTGTGAATGCACTAGGTTTCTGGTTATTCCTTTTTGGTGGAATTTTCTTAAATCTAAGCTGGTTCTTAGGTGGAGCACCTGATGCAGGTTGGACTTCATACGCATCATTATCCTTAGAATCACCGGGGCACGGTATTGATTTTTACGTACTAGGATTACAGATTGCCGGTATTGGTACATTAATCGGTGGTATTAATTTCTTAGTTACAATTATTAACATGCGTGCACCAGGTATGACTTACATGCGTATGCCACTATTTACATGGTCAACATTCGTAGCTTCTGCTTTAATCTTATTTGCTTTCCCAGCATTCACTGTTGGTTTAGCATTAATGATGTTTGACCGTCTTTTTGGAACTGGTTTCTTCCGTCCAGATTTAGGTGGTAATACAATTATTTGGGAACATTTATTCTGGATATTTGGACATCCTGAAGTTTATATCTTAATCTTACCAGCGTTTGGTGTATTCTCAGACATTTTCTCTACTTTCTCAAGAAAGAGATTATTTGGATACTCATCAATGGTATTTGCGACTGTTTTAATTGGTTTCTTAGGATTCATGGTATGGGCTCACCATATGTTTACAACTGGTTTAGGACCAATTGCTAATGCGATATTTGCTGTTGCAACAATGGCAATTGGAGTACCTACAGGTATTAAAATCTTTAACTGGTTATTTACAATGTGGGGCGGTTCTATTCGTTTTACAACACCAATGCTATACGCAGTAGCATTTATTCCTTCTTTCGTTATTGGTGGGGTAACTGGTGTTATGTTAGCAGTTGCTGCTGCAGACTATCAATACCACGATAGTTATTTCGTAGTAGCTCACTTCCATTACGTAATTGTTGGTGGGGTTGTGTATGCGTTACTAGGTGGTACACATTACTGGTGGCCAAAAATGTTTGGTAGAATGTTAAATGAAACTTTAGGAAAGATTACTTTCTGGTTATTCTTAATCGGATTCCACTTAACTTTCTTTATCCAACATTTCCTTGGATTAATGGGTATGCCTCGTCGTATTTTCACATTCTTACCAGGACAAGGCTTAGAATTTGGTAACTTTATTAGCTCAGTTGGTGCAATGTTCATGGGTGTAGCAACAATTGTGTTAATTATTAACGTAATTAAAACGTCTATTAACGGACCTATTGCTGAAGCAGATGCTTGGGGAGACGGCCGTACACTTGAGTGGGCAGTTTCATCACCAGCACCTGAATACAACTTTAAACAAACTCCACTAGTTCGTGGATTAGATGCTCTTTGGGTTGAAAAGATGGAAGGAAAAAAAGGCTTAACTCCAGCAGAACCACTTGGAGATATTCATATGCCAAACGCTTCTATTCTTCCATTTACAATGTCTTTAGGATTATTCATTGCTGCATTTGGTTTCATGTATCGTTTAGAAGAATCTTGGGCACTACCTGTAATTCTTATTGGAATGGGAATAACTTTAGGATCTATGTTCTTACGTTCTGTAATTGACGATCATGGATACCACATTCACAAAGAAGAGTTACTAGATGATGAAGATAAGGGAGGTAAGGCATAATGCATGTTGAAGAAAAATTAACAGCTGAAACCTTCCCAGCATCGCCTGAAAAAGCAACCCTTGAGGGGAAAAATAAATTTGTAGGATTTTGGCTATTCTTAGGTGGAGAAACAGTTCTTTTCGGATCGCTTTTCGCGACTTATTTAGCGCTTAAAGATTCTACAAATGGTGGTCCTGGGACTGAAGAACTCTTTAAAATGCCTATCGTATTCCTTGCAACAATGTTACTTTTAACAAGTTCTTTAACAAGCGTATACGCAATGTATCATATGAAGAACTTCGATTTTAAAAAGATGCAATTATGGTTAGGTATTACTGTATTACTTGGTGCTGCGTTTTTAGGGCTAGAAATTTATGAGTTCTATGAATATGTACATGAAGGTCATACGATTACAAGTAGTGCTTTTGGCTCGGCCTTTTATACTCTTGTTGGTACACACGGTGCACACGTTGCCTTCGGATTATTATGGATTACAACTTTAATGGTTCGAAATGCAAGACGTGGTTTAGATTTATACAATGCTCCCAAATATTACGTTGCAAGTCTTTACTGGCATTTTATTGACGTAGTTTGGTTGTTCATTTTCACTGTAGTTTATTTAATGGGAATGGTGGGATAAACTGATGGCGACAAATCAATCAAATTCAGGTAACCCGAAAATTGATTTAGCATATAGAAGAAAGAAAAATGCAGAAGATATGAAATTTCAAGTAATATCTTTCGCACTTATGATTTTCTTAACACTTGTAGCATTTTTAGCTGTAGGATATGAAGGTTTCTCTGCTTGGTTCATTGTTCCATTTATTATTTTGCTTGCAGTAATTCAACTGTTGTTTCAATTGTATTACTTCATGCATATGAGTCATAAAGGACATGAGATTCCTGCACTATTCTTATATTCTGGTGTTTCAGTAGCATTGCTTACAGTTTTAGCTTTTCTTACTATCGTTTGGTGGTAATTTACTTGAAAATCGGCTTTTATAGCCGATTTTCTTATTTTATCAAGAGTTAAATCTAAGTTTTTACTGTTAACGTTCATAAAATGGACACATGTTTACCATAAACGTTCAATTGCGGCTTGTTTCAGAACTATTGTATAATAGTACTGTCACATAATTGTAATTTGAGAGGTGATTCGTAATGTCGTTAGATATATTTGGATTTCGAGCAATGTGGAGTCCCTTATTCTTCTTAATTGTTTTATCAATTGGTATTCTCTATTTTTTAATCATCGGACCTTACAGAAGTCGATTTGAAAATAGCGAGCCAGTATCTTTTAAGCAAAAGTTCTTTTTTGGATCAGGACTTATTTTGTTATATATTTGTAAGGGGAGTCCCTTAGATTTATTAGGTCACTTAATGTTTAGTGCCCATATGACTCAAATGGCTTTGTTATATTTAGCAGTTCCTCCTTTACTTATATTAGGTACTCCTACTTGGCTTTTACAACGAATTGTCGATATTAAAGTAGTAAAGCCATTATTGAAATTCTTTTCTTATCCATTAGTTGCGTTAATTCTATTTAACGGTTTGTTTTCAATTTATCACATACCATTGGTATTTGATGAGGTGAAGACGAGTGTTACACTTCATGCGGTAACCACTGGTGTATTATTCTTTACTGCGTTTATGATGTGGTTTCCACTTGTTAATCCATTACCTGAATGGCAGACATTATCTGGTATAAAAAAAGTAGGCTATATATTTGCTGATGGAGTGCTCTTAACACCTGCGTGTGCTTTAATTATTTTTTCAACAACACCAATGTATTCAACATATACCGACCCACAGGCATGGGCAAATGCGCTTGAACTATGTGTTCCTGCTACTACTCTCTCAACGATTGATTTAGTTGGACCGCAAATGTTTAATTCACTTCCACTTGTTGAAGATCAGCAGTTAGGTGGAGTAATTATGAAAATAATTCAAGAAATAGTATATGGCTCTATACTGGGATATATCTTCTTTGCATGGGCACGTAGAGAGAGAGAAAGAGAAAATGAAACGAGCATAATGGATCCACAGCCTATAGAATGATTGATTCCCAACATGAGATGTGGGGCTCAATTAACACATTTATTGTTGTGTTTTGACTAGCCTTCTACTAGAATTAGATTTAAGAGATTTAATAAAGTGAGGAAAAATAATTATGGATTCTACACTACCACTTTTACCAACTTTAAGTACAAGCTTTATTGTATTAAGTGCAATTTTAGTAGCAATTGGCTGGTACTTAGTAGCAAAAGGAAATGTTGAGGCACATAAGAAAACGATGTTTCTTGCTGCACTAGCAGCATTAACGTTTTTCATTATTTATTTATCTAGAACGATTTTTATTGGTAATACAGAGTTTGGTGGACCCGACAATATAAAAATATACTATACGATATTTTTAATTTTCCATATCATTCTTGCTACAACTGGTGCAGTATTTGGAATTGTAACTTTACTTCATGCATTTAATAATAGAATAGTAAAACATAAAAAAATAGGACCTATCACAAGTATTATCTGGTTTTTTACAGCAACAACAGGTGTGCTAGTCTATTTGCTTTTATATGTATTTTACAAAGGTGGAGAAACAACCTCTGTAATAAAAGCAATTTTAGGTTTCTAAACGGTGTAAGAAGTAATTGTATAAGGTGTTATAGAATATAATCATTCTATAACACCTTTTTTTATTGGAATTCATTTGGGTTTTACAGTTGAAAAACTCAATCTGAAAATTGAACAGAGGTAAGAACACCTATGGTGAGTGAGCAGACGCAGTAATATTCATCCTACTACAAATTAATTACTTTCTTGAGAAAATTTAGTTTTACATCATACTCTTGCTTGATGACAGTAGAATTTTAGTAAACCTTCAAAAATAGAGGAGTGATGTTATTGATTGAGATATTTACAGAGAGGTTATTAATTATTCCTTGTTCTTTAGATATTGCCAAGTCACTTATTTTTCATCGTATAGAATTAGAGAAGCGATCTCCAATTATTATTCCAAATGGATGGCCATCAGCTCACGTTAAAGGGTTGCTACCTTTTTACATTGAAAAATTAGAAAGAGATAAATCTGAATATGGCTGGGGCCTATGGCTTGTGATTGATTACCCAGAGAAAAAAATAATAGGGGATATATATTTACATGATAAGCCAGATAAACATGGAAACATAAGTATAAGTTTTAATATGATACAGGGATTAAAGGATACAAGTATAACATACGAAGCTATTGATGCTCTGATTGAGTGGTTAACTACACAAACGGATGTTAAAAAAGTAAACACAGAATGTAGCGATAGTAATACCCAGTCAATTAAGCTCTTTGAAAAACTTGGTATGAGATGTACGAAGAAAGAAGGACGGTTTTTACTTTGGGAATTAAGAAAGGCAATGTGATGAGAGGTAACAGAAGGAATTTTAAAAGGGAGGTCACTGTCCTCCCTTTTAAAAATTAGACTGTTTTTTTCTCTTTGGCAACAGATTTAAGGAAATGTGTTCCAAAGGAAATATCTACACAAATTCAGCTAGATTTTAAAATTAAATTTAATGATACCTGCTTCTCTAGCAGAGTTAAATGCAATTAAAATAAGTGGTCCTATAATAAAACCTAGCATTCCTAGTAATTTCAAGCCAAGATACATAGCAATAAGTGTTGAGAGTGGAGACAAGCCTATATGTCTTCCCATTACTTTAGGTTCAATCGTCCTACGGATAATTAACAAAATTGCACCTAAAATCGCTAATTTCGTTCCTAATACAATGTCACCAGTAATAAGGTGAAAAATTGCCCATGGCCCCATAATAATAATTGATCCAATAATTGGTATGACATCAATAATCCAAATGACAAAAGCCATTAACAAGGCTACTTCAGGTGCTATTATTAATAGTCCTACAAGTGAAGTAATAAAAATAATGATACTAACTAAAAATTGAGCCTTGATAAAGCCAAAAATGACGTATGATAGCCTTGAGGTCATGAAATTCACTTTATCTGCTGTACGTGCAGTTAAATGCGAGTTAATTCTGTTCCTAAGATTAGGAATATCAATCATGAATAGAAACAATGCAATTAAATAAACGAGAAAGCTCACTAAGTAATTAGGTATATTCGTTAGTATTGATTTTAAATTATCAATATTTAATGAAGAAGCTAAATCATTTTGGAATGTCGTTAAAAAATCTTCAGCTTGTCTACTAATAGCTGCTACAAACTCGGGAGGTAAATCCTGTGATTTAGCATACATTGTTTGTTCGAATTCAAGTAACACATTATTGATTTCATTTATATGTGATGGAGCATTTTCAACAATTTTTATTGCTTCAGTAATAACTTTTGTTGTAATGAAATAAGAACTTGCAGTAACAAGTAATAAAAACAGAATAAAGACACTTAATACAGCTAGATAACGCCTAAAATTAAATTGTTTCTGAAGCCATTTAACAATTGGTTCCAAAAAAATGGCAGTAACAAAAGCAAGAATTAAAGGTAAAGATACAGGCAATATCCAGAAACCAATTAATGAAATAACGAGTATTAAAATGATTAAAATGATCGTTTTTTTAGTGAATAGCTGGGACAAGAGGGTGCTCCTTTCTATTTTGAACGCAATAAGCAATTGAATTTAAGTTATACTCCCATGCAAATAAGAATTTGCACCATGAAGGATGAAAATGTGTTCTTGAAGTTAACGTTTATAGAATGTTGAATTTTAAGTCATACATGCGTGTTAATCGAGGTTCCTGCAACGTAGATTAACACCCACAGTTCAGTGTTGTATTTTCAGGGTAGACTTACATGCAATTTGTGAATTGCACCATGGCACATGAAAATACGCGATTTTTCTTGTATCTTAGAATGTTGGACATTAGTATTTTTTCCGTGTTAATCGGAGTGGAAGAACCGAGACTCCTGCGGGAATTGCGCTAGGCTTGAGACCCCACAGGCGAAGCCGAGGAGGCTCAAGAAGCGCCCCGCGGAAAGCGAGAGTTCTGCAACGCAGATTAACACTCCATGTTCAGTGTCGTATTTTTAGGGTAGATATATTAAATTATAGTTTAGAACGAGTGTAATTACCAATGAAAAATAAAGATATTCTTTTGTGATATTATTCGATTAAATATTTTTATATTTTGTTATGTGACAAGTGCCCATTCTTAATAATTTACCATACACTAATAACAAAGACATGGTAGGAAGGAGTGGGTATGTATGTTACAAACAGTTCTACCGTATGGATCGCTTAATATTGCCGATGAAGTAATAGCGGTAATCACACAGTTATGTATTTTAGAGATGGATGGAGTAACGAATTCCTCTTTTGGTATAAAAGACAAAATGAAAAATGTCATCCAACAAAAGTATTATAAAAAGGGAATTATGATCGATAACAACGATGGCAAACTATCAATTAAGATTAGAGTATCAATTGAAGCAGGTTGTAATATCCCAGAGAAATGTTACAAATTACAGGAGTTTATTTCAGAAGAGGTCTCTGAAATGACAGGATTTAACGTAGAGCATGTTCATGTAATTGTTGACCAAGTCAAGATTGTATAAAGCAATAATAAAAAAGGACACCAAAGTGTCCTTTTTTATTATTGACTAAGAAAATTAACCGGCAATTTTCTCAATATTTTCTTTTACTTTACTTAGTAGTGTCGAACATTGGTCAACAATAGCCTTAGGGAAGTTTTCTCCCTCGCCATATTCAACTCCGTGAGGGTAGTAATGTTTACCTAATAATGGAGTAAGAATTTTAATAACTGCATGACGTCCACCTACATCACCTTCTACTGCAAATCCTTGAACACGTAGGTAAAATGTTTCATTCTTTGTTTCTATTTTACGATCGTATGTAACACGCTCATAATCCCATTGTCCAGCTAGAACAAAACCTAATTCTTCCATTACTTCATTTAATCTCGTTAAGTCAACTGTATGATTTTCTAAACCAGTATTTTCAAATTTCACAAGAAATCCCTCCTAATACATAAACCCAAATAATATTGCTCTCTGTATATAATAGTATGAAATCTATTAAGATGCAATGTATTGTTCTTAAAAGTCAATAATAACATTTTTTATTTTAATTGGTCTTTTTATGTGGTTTTTTTATTTTTTTGGTAAAAATAATCAGGAAGGAGGGAAAACATTGAAAACAATTATGAAATTTGTAATAACAGGTTTAATTTTTCTCACGCTACTTTTGCCGCACAGCGTCCACGGACAAGGTACAACTACATATACAGTTCAGCCAGGTGACTCTTTATGGAAAATATCACTACGATATCAAATTGGATTAAGCGAAATTATATCTGCTAACCCACAGTTTCCTAATCCAAATCTGATTTATCCAGGACAAAAAGTTACAATTCCGATTATCGATAATATTAAAAGCATTGAAAATCAAGTTATTCAACTAACAAATCAAGAAAGAGCTAAAAATGGACTACCTACTTTAAAGGCTGACTGGCAGCTCTCACGTGTAGCGAGGTACAAGTCAAACGACATGAGGGATAAAAATTATTTTTCTCATACATCACCAACATACGGCTCACCTTTTACTATGATGAAAAATTTTGGAATCTCTTATCGTACTGCAGCCGAAAACATCGCAGCTGGTCAAAGAACTCCTCAGGAAGTTGTAAACTCATGGATGAATAGTCCAGGACATCGTGCGAACATACTAAAGAAAGACATCACACATATTGGTGTTGGTTATTCACAAGGTGGTTCATACGGACATTATTGGACACAGATGTTTATTGGAAAATAATAAAGGAGGAAATTAAATGCAAACAGTTAGAGATGTAATGACAACAAATGTAGAATTTTGTACACCTTTAGACAATGTTTTTGAGGTAGCAGTGAAAATGAAGGATCTAGACGTTGGTGCCATCCCTATTGTTGAAAATGATCAACTTCTAGGTATGATTACAGACAGAGATTTAGTGGTTAGAGGAATAGCTGAAAAAAGATCAGGTTCTAATCAAGTAACAAATGTGATGAGTGAACAATTAATTACAGTATCATCAGATACGCCAGTGTCTGAGGCATCCAATATTATGGCACAACATCAAATTAGGCGTTTACCTGTGGTAGATAATGGAAAACTTGTAGGCATTGTTTCTTTAGGTGATTTAGCAACGAATAATATGACAGATGAACAAGCTGGCGTTGCTCTTAGTGAAATTTCTGAGAACGATCATTTACATCATTAAACAGCTTTTAGTAATTAGGCGCCAATTTTTGGTGTCTTTTTTTTAGGAGTGTAGGGGAGGGGGAAGACATAATATGTATCCTTACTTCGTAATTTCATTTTAATAGCTTATTTGGTAGAAAAGATTTTATTTTCTGAACATAAATCTAGTAAATTATAATACAATAGATAGAAAAGGATGATAGAAGGAGAGGGCTTCTATGAGACTGAGGTGGAGCATTGTTTGGACATTCGTCATACTAAGCAGTATTACTTTACTTGGTTTGAAAGGTGAATCAATATTATCAACTTGGATAAATAAAGAACAACAGGTTTCTAATCAAAAAGAGGAGAAAAATAATCAACTAAATGATGTTGATACATTTACATTGCCTGACGAGGGACTATATACTCTTATAGGTAAGAGTTCAAGAGTTGTATTGGAAATGTATGGGGAGCCTGAAAGGATTGATCAATCTTCGTATGATTATGAGTGGTGGATTTATAATCGTGACTTACATAATTATCTTCAAATAGGTGTCCTAAACTCTAAAATTGTTACTATTTATGCAGTCGGTAAAAACTCTAACATAAATCCATTTTACATTGGCCAACCAAAAGCTGAAATTGAAAGTATTTCTCCATTTGCATCAAAAGTGTCATTACAAGCACAGTCTAACAGCTACCGTTTTGAGCTAAAAGAAGAAGAACGAAATACTAGACCACTCTTAGCTGTTGGTGAGGTGTTTATACAACTTTATTTTGATAGTTTTACAGAAAAATTATCAAGTGTTAGGTATATGGACGGTGATACCTTAATTAAACTCAGACCATATGAACTTGTATATCGAGGTGATTTGATATCAGCAAAAGAACCAACACCAGATCAATGGCAAGAAATTGAAGAAGCTAATTCAGCTCAAATCATTGATATAACAAATGCAATCCGTTTGAGACATGAACTAAACTTAGTAGAATGGGATAGTCTAACAGCTCTTGTCGCATATCGTCATAGCAAAGATATGTTCGAAGAGAACTACTTTTCCCATACATCACCAAAGTATGGTGGCTTAAAAGAACGCTTGGCTTCTGAGAATATTATCTATCAATTAGCAGGAGAAAATATTGCAGCACAATATGTGGATGGGATAGCAGCGGTTGAGGGATGGTTAAATAGTAAAGGTCACCGTGAAACACTGCTGAATGGAGAATTTACCCACTTAGGGGTCGGAGTTTATGAAAAATACTATACACAAAACTTTATTCGAAAATTTCAATCTGTCGATTAAATCGTTAATAAAAAGAAGAAGCGCGATTTGCTTCTTCTTGACTAAATTAATTAACCTGTTTTATGTATCTTGACATCTGGAAAAAATCTTTTTGCCATTGACCGTAACAAACAATATGATCACCTACACGAATGTCTAGACTGTTCATTGAGATCGTTAAAGGCATAATTTTCTTTACAACTATATTTGTAGAATTGCTCTTTAATATGATTTCGGTTTCTTGTGTGTATTTATTATAATAAAATCTCTTCTTTGTTTGTGAAATGCGAATGACTTTCCCTGTAATTAAAGAATCTTCGCATACTTTATCTAAATTAATCCACTTTTTATGATGATTGTCATACTCTCTTTTCGTAACGATATAAAAATAAAGTAAAAGAAGGGGAATGACTATTGCTGCGACCAATCTAATACCCCCTATATCAATAAGTTTTGTATAACTTATTTACCTTCTATCTATGATAAAAAAGCTGCCAGTACTATGAGCAATTAGCTTTCCATCATCCCTGAAAACCTTTCCTTCAGTTACAACTATTTTTGAACCTTGATGAATAACTGAAGCAACGCAAGTTAATTCCTTACCTTTTCCAGCAGATAAATAATTAATTTTCATTTCAGAAGTTACAGCAGCCTTATTGGAAGGAATTACATGATGAACAAGTGTGCCCATTGCAGAATCAAGAAGGGTAGCTGTAATACCACCGTGAACGATATTCAGTGAGTTTTGTATAATTTCTGTATTTGGAATCTTCATTTCAAATGTTCCTTCGTCAGTCAATCGACTAGTTGCATGTAAGATTCCACCTAGAAATGAACCATTTTGGTTCGTTTGCTTTTTTACTAATCCTTCAATTAATAAATCAAGTACATTTTTTTCCTCGGTAGTAGCATTCTTTAAATAAGATTGAATTGTATCAATTCTGTTGTCTTTCATTCCGTTGTCCTTCCTATACTCAGTATTTACCTTCTTCAATACTCCATTTTATCAACAATATTTCTAGTTTTGCAATCGAAAGAAGTTTTTTTATATGAAAATTTTGGAATATGGGCGAACCATTTTTATTTCATTCAATAAAATGTTACTAGGCAATTGTATCAAAAAGAGGTGAAAATGATGAGCAGTCAAAATCAACATCCTTCTATTCAAAAATTTAAACATTTTGTAAAAAGGCATCCTAAATTGACAAAAGAGGTTAGGGCTGGTCGAAAAACTTGGCAGGAATTTTATGAAGATTGGTATTTATTAGGTGAGACTGATGACGTTTGGGATCAGTATAAAGAAATTGATAAAAGTGAGCAGGCGCAAAGTGAGGATTCTTCAATTTCTTCAAAGGGCGATTTTATGTCAAAAATTTTCACAACTATAAAGAATGTAGATATAAATGAAGTTCAACAGCAAATTTCCAATGTTGGCAGTGCTATTTCTACTATTCAAAGTGTAATACAGCAATTTCAAGGGAGCAGTCATCAAAACAGTAACGAAACAAATCAGAGACCACATCCATTCTCTTTTAGAAAAGATTAAGGGATTGTAAAGTGTAGGTGAAGAAATTGAGAAAAGATGTTTTAGAATATCTTAAAAATGATGAAAAGCTATTGCAATTTGTAAGAAAAAATCCAACCTGGTATAGGAAATTGACTAGATCCCCAATTGATAAACAAGCATTAGATTTAGCATCTAAAGAATTTTATCAGCAAACTATTCCACATAAAATTGAAAAAATAAATTACTCCTTGGAGCTTGCTTCAATGATGTTCCAAATGTATCAAGCTATGCAACAGGGGGATTAAAAGGGAAGGCAGTAAAAAAATTAGACTGTCTTCTTTTTTATTCTGTTTAAAAGCAAATAATATAACAAAAAAGGTGAACAATACTGTTAAAGGAAGGGTGAACAATTTGAAGTTGAGAATACTATCCCTCATATTAACAGTAATAGTTTTTACAGGTTGTACAAACGATAAACCGCATCCTGAAACACGGTCCATATCTATTTCCCCGATGGCTATAATTGATCATCGAACGAATAATTCGATTGAGGTTGCTTCCCAACTAGAAAAAAGAAAGCTACAAGTGCAGCATCATTTAAAAGGGGGCAATGTGTATATCGAATGCTACGTGAATCAATTTCGTTTCGTTGAAGAAAAGAAGAAAAAGAAAGAAGGAGAGGGGCATATAGTACTCTACATTAACGGGAAGAAGCATGATAAAATCTCTACCGCTGCCTTTGTCATTAAAGGATTATCAAGTGGAATAAATAAAATAAAAGTCGAACTTGTTCACAATGATTCTTCAAGTTATCAACTAGCTAAAGAGTTTACGGTAAATATAAAATAAGTATGAGGATGTTACCCTCATACTTATTTCGTATTAAATATAGAGTTGTAGCTATTTCAGGGTAGCGTCTTCTTAAGATATAGCTTTTCCACCTACAGGAGTTAACGGAGTAGTAGGGAAAGTTGGTTGAAATTGGTTTAATAAATATTCGTATACTTTACGCTCTATCGATATACCGTGATTTACAAGCCCTTGATTACCAAAAAGTGTATTAAACTCTAAAATATAAGGTCTCCCATGACTAAACATAATATCAAAACCTGCGTGGTTAATATTTAATGTCTTTGCTATCTTTAAAACAAGATCACATGCATCTTGTGGGATAAAATCATAGCTGATTTGTCCACCTTTAGCTACATTGTTATGAAATTCTCCCTCTACGCCTATTCTCCAATATGAACCAATGATTTCATCACCTACAACAACTACTCGAAGATCTCTATGATCATTTTCAAGAAACTCTTGTATATATAAGATGTCAATTTGATTTGAATAAGTTAAGAAGTCCTCTTCATTCTTTATTAAAAATACGCCTTTCCCCATTGAATTTCTACTTTCTTTAGCAACGAAAGGAAAAGGGAAAGTAGTTAAGATCTTTTCTCTGTTTTCAGCAGTGTTTGCCATAATTTCTGTATAAGGTACATTTTCTGGGCACACGGTCCATAAAGCTCTTGTCATTTCAATTTTGCTATATCCAAGCTGGATTGACTGGATACTAGGGAAGATTTCTTTTTGTAGTCCATAGACTAAAGAAGTAACTTGCCAATTTTCTGGATATAAAACAAAATCCGCCTCACGAATAGCATTGATTTCCTTAAACATATGCTCTGGTTTAATATATTTAACATTAGGCATTCCGATGGTTCGAAATGGATTAAATGTGACAAGCTTCATTATCTTTCATCTTTCTCCTTTAATAAAGAAATGGTACTACACTAGCAATCTAGAAAATTATAGATTTTAACCTCATTTTCGTCAACGATTTTTTAATTGTGAAATCTAAGTATTGCTGCTTGATATTTTGTTTCAACTGTTCGATTTTCAATAGATTTGTAAAGTCGCTATTCTTAATCATTCGTGGTATTATGATTGTGGAGGTGTATGTAATGATTGCAACAATGGAAAGAATCGAACTACAAATTCAATCAGAAGAATTAGCAAACATGATTCTCCAGTCAGATATAGTAGAGGAATATCATTCCAGTTTATATAGATTAAGACGAAGTAAGGAAGCACAACAGCTTATTCATCATTTTGTAAAGATGAAAGACAATTATGAGGAAGTACAAAGGTTTGGTAAGTACCATCCTGACTACAAAAAGGTAACAAAAGAAATTAGGGAAATAAAAAGGGAATTAGATTTAAATGAATATATTGCGGCATTCAAGCTAGCCGAAAAAAATGTACAAGCTTTATTAGATGAAATAAGTGTTTTGGTTGGTAGAGCGGTATCAGAAAACATAAAGGTGCCAACTGGAAATCCATTCTTTGACTCAATGTCAAGTTGTGGCGGTGGCTGTGGATCGGGTGGAAGTTGTGGGTGTAGTTAGTCTTTACGAGGCGATATAATCGTCTCGTTTTTTAAATAAAGAGGTAACTATCTTTCTCGAAATCGAATACAATCAACGCAAATATTCCCACAGCAAAACATTTTTTCCTGCGGTACATAAAATCGATGGCGATATACAAAGACATTGTGTTCTTTCCTTACAAATATGGTTTCGCTCGTTAGTCTTTTTCCTTTCATTGCTTCTGCTGACGCTAGTTTGATCAGATGATTCACAAACTCATGCTGACCTTCTGTGCTTCTTGACGTTACATATAGAAAGGGGATTCCTGCAACATCTTTTTTGTGGCATTGAGAAATGGCACAATTCTTATTTAATACTGTAAGAAAAACATCCCATATGGTAGCTAAGTTCATAAGAATCACTACTTTCTTTCCGACTTTCGGAATAAACCGTTTTACTTAATACTATGATTTTTCATAACGTTTAGTTGAAAAAAATTAAAAAAGTTGCTAGACTATTCATAAGTTTTAAAAAAGGAGAAAAATAGAATGTTTGGAAAAAGGCAAGGGGTCATTGTTTGGCTACATTCGTTAAAACATGCAAAAATATTACGAAGATATGGTAACATTCATTATGTTTCCAAACGTTTGAAATATGTGGTTTTATATGTAGATATGGAGACAATACCACATACGACAGATAAGTTAAGTGCCCTTTCGTATGTGAAAAAGGTTGAGCCGTCATATAAACCTTTTATCAAAATGGAATACGAAAATTCAAGACCTGATAAAGCGAAGGAATACGATTATAAATTAGGATTATAAATTTTAATAAAAGTTTGTGCGTAATATAACGTCATATACCAGTAAAGAGGATTTTTCTCAAAATAAAATGAGAGAAATCCTCTTTGTATTTTTACAGAGACAATAAACAAGAACGTCTTTCTTATCTATTTCATTTGTGGTATATAATGATTTAGTCTAAGTATGCCAATTAAATACTGATAGTAAAGTTCTTTTTCAGCAAAAGTGTTTGATGGTTGAACATCGAATTGTATAATGACTTTACCAAGCTCTGATGCTACTTCTTGGAATAAATCAAATCTTTTATTTTTTTTAAAGGTGGGGTTCGGTATACCTTCTCTGCAGATATAAAGTGCTTGGAAATCTCCAGGTCTGGTTGGCTGAAGTGCGACAATAAGAGAAGTTACTTCCTTATCATCTTTGGTAGTATGTAGTGCAAATAGATGAGAAACTCTATGTTTATTTGCTTTCGTTAATTCAATTAGTTCATAGATATCAGAATATCCTTCGCCTAGTTCAATAAAACGTTGTATCATCCTTGTGCCTCCTATTGCTTGCTTTCATTCCATAACTTTAACATGATAAGCATAATTTTAGAAGACTTGAAAATGTTTAGGTCTTTTAAAATCAACAAATAATTCGAATGTTTTTTATGTTAATTCAGTGATGTTAACTAAAAAAAACCCCACAGATAACTGTAGGGTCCTTCTATTCCATTTAAGAATACGGTTAAGTACTCTGATGGTAGAAGGCAAAGGGAGAGGAGAAACCGGAGGAAGAACTTATGGGGAAACGTAAGCCTTCTCCGCGGTTGGCAACAACATCTTCGAATGATGTTGTCATTACTAATTATGACCATTTCAAAACTGAGTATACATCCTTTTCTATATTTTTTCTTGTTTTCATACAAGGTGCTTTTCTGTACTAGGTAGAAGTCATCTGACCAGTAAAAATCCCTTTAAAATAAGTTTCATATTCTAAGTAAAGCGGCTAAAGCGGAAGATGGTCTTTATTAGGTACATATATTTCACGTAAGAGCTCCCTACTATGCAAATATACATCACAATACAAAAAAACTTAGTTAAGAAGATTTAAAACAAATAGTGTGAATTCTAGATTCGACAATCTTTTTATGATAGGATAAAAATGTCATTATATAAGAAATTTTTCTAAAAATGAGTGGTGAATAATATGAGAGTCGTATCTGGAAGTTGTAAAGGCAGACCATTGAAATCAGTCCCAGGAACATCTACTCGTCCAACTACAGATAAAGTAAAGGAATCAATATTTAATATGATAGGTCCTTATTTTAATGGAGGTATTGGTTTAGATTTGTTTGCTGGTAGTGGTGGTCTTGGTATTGAGGCCCTAAGTAGAGGAATAGAAAAAGTAATATTTGTTGATAGAGAACAAAAAGCAATACAAACAATTAAAACAAATTTAGAGTTGTGTCAATTCTCTCACCAAGTTGAGGTTTATAGAAATGTAGCTGATAGAGCATTAAAGGCAATCATTAAAAGGGATTTAAAATTTCACCTAATTTTTTTAGATCCTCCATATAAACAACAACAATTGAAAACACTTATCGAAGAAATTGAAAAGAATATGTTGTTAACAGAAGACGGCTATATTGTTACTGAACATGGTTCTGATGTAACGTTACCAGCAGAAATTGGTAAACTTCAAAGAACTAAACATGAAGTATATGGTTTAACAGCAATTACAATTTATTCTTATAGTCGTTGAAAAAGAGGAGGAAAAGAAATGGGGAGTATTGCTGTTTGTCCAGGAAGTTTCGATCCTATCACTTTCGGTCATTTGGATATTATTAAAAGAGGCGCTAAAGTTTTCGACAAGATATACGTCGTGGTTTTGAATAATTCATCTAAGCAACCTCTATTTACTGTCGAAGAGAGATGTCAATTAATTAGAGAGGTAACAAAGGATCTAAAAAATGTTGAAGTCGATTCATTTCGAGGTCTTTTAATGGATTATGCTCGGTCTAAAAAAGCAAATGCCATTTTACGTGGGCTACGCGCCGTTTCTGATTTTGAATATGAAATGCAAATTACTTCTATGAACCGTGTGCTAGATGATAAAATTGAAACATTCTTTATTATGACAAATAATCAGTATTCATTCTTAAGCTCAAGTATTGTGAAAGAAGTTGCCAAATATCATGGGAATATTTCGGAATTAGTCCCAAAAGTAGTGGAAGAATCATTAATGAAAAAATTCAGCCCCCGTTAGTAATTACGGGGGTTATATAGTCTTTTTGTATAAAGAATGGTATACAAGATTAGTGAGCATATCGTGATAATCGGACCCAATTCAGTCACAGCATGCCATAAACCCAACCAAGGGGAATGATCTATTGGTAAGAATACTTGTATGACTTGCCCTGTTTTTCCAGCTGTTTCTTGTAAATTCAAATATAGAGGGTTCCATAAAATTAATGAAAAAAAAGCTGCGAAAAAACCATGAATGATTCTCGCTGTGAAGAAAGGTTTAAAGCGTATATCAGTTTCTGCTAGAATACTTGCTACTTGTGCTTGAACTGAAAAACCACTAAATGCAAGTATGAAGCTAGTAATGATTAATTGATGTAATAATTGCGTATCTGGTGTTTGACTAGTTAATTTACTGCCCAGTGTAATCTCGAACAATCCAGAAATTAACGGAATGCTTAACTCACTTGAAAGTTGAAAGAAATGTAGGATATATGTAAAGACAAATCCTATAAGCTCCGTCACGTGAACGAGAGACAGGAGTGTATTAAACACAGAAAAAAGGATAATGAAACCACCGATCATAAGAAGAGTTTGAATGGAAGAAATGACTGCATCCCCAAGTAATTTTCCTAGCGGTCTTTTTTCCTGTAGACGTGTTCGGTGTAATGCTCGAAAAGCATCAACAATAGAAAGTTTTTTCCTTTCCTCATCAACCTTCTGCACTTGTTCATTGCCATGAAACCTCATGATAAGACCTACAAAGAAATTTCCTAAATAGTGTGAAACCGCAAGAATAACACCAAGTTTAGGGTTGCCAAAGAAACCTACAGCAATTGCGCCAAAGATAAAAAGTGGATTCGAAGAATTAGTAAACGAAACAAGTCTCTCTGCTTCTAATGTAGTTAATTGTTCTTCTTGTCTTAACCTTGCTGTGAGCTTTGCTCCGGCAGGATAGCCAGAGGCCATCCCCATTGCCCATACGAAACCACCGACGCCTGGAACTTTAAAAAGAGGTCTCATCAAAGGTTCTAATAATACACCAATAAAGCGAACGACGCCAAAGCCAATCAGCATTTCAGATACGATAAAAAATGGTAGTAATGACGGAAATACTACTTCCCACCACATATTTAAACCCCTAATTGATGCTTGGAGTGCATCTTGAGGAAATGTTATGAGACCAATTGCTAATAATGTTACACTTAGTGCAAGAACGAGTGTTTTAATCTTAGAAAGTGTCAATGCTTTGTCCTCCTAGAAACATTCTCTTTTCGATATGTGGAAACGAATGGTAGAATATTTACATAATGAATTTTTTGGATGGTTGTACATTTGCATTAATACAAATATACGTGTATAGGTCATTGAATTAGACCATAAGATTGTACAAGGTAGTTAATTTTTGAATGAGTCGTTGAAAGTATCTTAAATGCGTACTTTTTTCATTTAATTAAAGAGATGGCGGTGAAAAGGTTGTCAAAGCCAAAAATCGGTCTTGCACTTGGCTCTGGGGGGGCCAGAGGATTTGCTCACTTAGGAGTGATAAAAGTACTTAAAGAAGAGAACATTCCAATTGACTTTATAGCAGGTAGCAGTATGGGAGCATTAGTTGGTGCTTTTTACTCTACGGGCCTTGACATTGATAGACTATATAAGTTGGCGATTGCCTTTAAGAGAAAATATTATCTTGACTTTACAGTTCCTAAGATGGGATTTATTGCGGGAAATAGAGTAAAGGAATTAATTCGACTATTTACACATGGTAAAAATATCGAAGAACTTAAAGTTCCATTAGCTGTTGTTGCAACAGATATCACTACTGGAGAAAAGGTTGTCTTTAAGGAAGGATCAATTGCAGATGCGGTACGTGCTAGTATCTCGATCCCAGGGATTTTTGTACCTGAAAAAATAAATGGCAAACTATTAGTAGATGGAGGCGTTGCAGATCGTGTACCTGTTTCGGTTGTAAAAGAAATGGGCTCAGATATTGTAATTGCTGTAGATGTATCAAGGGTGAAGATTAATGAGGAAATTACTACAATTTTTGATGTGATTATGCAGAGTATTGATATAATGCAGGTGGAACTCGTTAGACATCGCGAGATTGCTTCAGATATTATGATAAGACCGAGGGTGGAGCAATATAGCTCAAAGGCATTTACTAATATCGAAGAAATTATTCGAATAGGTGAGGATGAAGCTCGAAGTCAAATAAGTAAGATTAAATCTGTTATCGCCGTTTGGGAGGAGTTACAAATAGATGAAACGTAAATTAATCATAAACTCTTTAATAATAGGAGTAGTCGTATCAGTTATACTAACATTTATCCAGTTACCTTATTATGTTACTAAACCAGGAATGGCTCAAGAGTTAGATCCTCTTGTCGAGGTTGAAGGAGGATTTGAAGAAGAAGGTAATTTCATGTTAACGACAGTAAGGATGGGAAAGGCCAATGTTTTTACATATATATGGTCTAATTTTAATAAATACTATCATCTTTACCCAGTAGAGGATATAAGACGTGAAGGTGAGTCAGATGAAGAGTACAATTACAGGCAGCTTTATTTAATGGAAGATTCAAAGGAAGATGCTATTACAGTAGCATATCATTATGCGGAGAAGCCTGTTTCATTTAAATACCATGGGGTATTTGTAATGGGCGTTTTAGAAGATATGCCAGCATTTGAGAAACTTCAAGTAGGTGATAGAATTCATCAAATTGATAATCTTTCTTTTGAAACAGCCGAGGAATTTATTGAATATGTAAGTAAGAAACAAGTAAATGAAGAAATAACCTTAACTTTTGAACGAAACGGAAATGAACAGACAGTTGAATTACCAATAGTAGAGTTTCCTGATCAGCCAGATAAAAAGGGGATTGGAATAGCACTGGTTACTGATAAGGAAGTTCTTCCAACACCTCCTATTTACATAAATACTGAAAAAATTGGTGGACCTTCTGCAGGGTTAATGTTTTCTTTGGAGATTTATAACCAATTAACAGAAGAGGATATGACGAGGGGATATCAAATAGCTGGTACTGGCTCAATCAATGAAGATGGTATTGTCGGAAGAATAGGTGGAATTTCTCAAAAAATTGTAGCTGCGGATAAGTCTGGAGTTGAAATCTTCTTTGCTCCAAATGAAAAAGGAGCTGAAGGCTCTAACTATCAAGAGGCGTTAGAAACGGTTAAAGAAATTGGCTCAGCTATGAAGATTGTGCCTGTGGATACATTTGAGGATGCTTTGGATTATTTGCGAAAACTTCCTCATAAGAAAAGTAATTAATTCAATGGACTCCAATTGTTCGTTTAGACGGAACAATTGGAGTTTTTATAGTAGATTTTGGCTACCCTGAAAATACAACACTGAACTTTGGGTGTTAATCTGCGTTGCAGGAACCTCGCTTTCCGTGGGGCGCCACTTGAGCCTCCTCGGCTGCGCCTGTGGGGTCCGGCACATCTCCTACAGGAGTCTCGGTCCTTAAACACGCAGAAATTACTTAAAAACCAACATTCGATTCCATAAGTCAATTTCACATTTTCATCTTTTCAATTAGTGTGAAAAGGTTTGTGTTAGTTCGTTGTATCGAATGGGTGGTGTTGAGTATTCAGCTTGTATGAATTGGTTTCTTAGTGGCTCTTGAATTGCCATTGCATATGTGTTTGAAGCCTTAATGTCTAAATTAAGTATGTCATCGTGTTTTGATCCAAGCCTAGAAATTATCGGAAGGTCAACTTGCTTCTTAGTTGTGCTTAAATAGTTTTGCCCCTTATTGGACATGCCTAGCAAGCGAATGTAGCTTGCTTGTTCCTTTTCAGTTTGCATTTGTTCTTTAGTTGTATTTGTTAGGATGTGAGTACACATTCTTTGAAGGCGTGTCCAAGTGTAACGCTTTGTTTTTAAAAGGTGCATAAAGTCTTGAAAGCAATTGGCTGAACGAATTACCGACTTCAATCTGTTTTCCAAACCTTCTTCTACTTCATATATCTCCTTTAGTTCAGAAAGGGAACTTGTGAGAATTTTGTATTTCAACCATACGAAATAGTTTTCCCATTCATGGAATAATCCATATTTGCTTTTATAGGAAATGAGATGTCTTGCAGTAGAAGATGGTACATATTGAACAATATCCTCCAACTCAGAAGCGTTGTTGAATAAATGCTTTCTTATACTTGTTGCACTTGCAATATGTGTAGATGTAAATTCTTCATCATGATAGTTTGAACCAGTACGGATAATGGTGGAGGGTTTCAACTGGCTTTGTTGATCATTAATCGCTTTTACATAATGATACCCTAAAATATTATTTGGTTTTGACAAATCTAAGTATGTATTATTGTCGTTTAGTTGATAATATGCCAGAGATGAAGCTTTTGGAAAGCTGTAGCCCTTTTTAATAAATGTTTGCACGGATCGGTCGAATTCATTAGAATGCTCGCCCATAAAATGGACGGTTTCTTTAAAATCAGATATAGAACCATGCTCACTTCCAAAGCAAACCTCGTCACAATTCATAGCGTCTAATATTGAAATAGCACCATTCGCAAAAGTTTCTGCTTTTTGTGTTGCAAAGAGGTAGGGAAGTTCAATGACAATATCAATACCAGCTTCAAGTGCCATTTTAGTTCTAGTCCATTTAGAAACAAGAGCTGGCTCCCCTCTTTGTAGAAAATTGCCACTCATTACAGCGATAGCACAATCAGCTTCAGAAAGTTTTAAGGCTTCTGTTAAATGGTAAAAATGCCCATTGTGAAATGGATTATATTCAACAATTACACCAACCGCTTTCAAAAAAGAATCACCTACTTTTTTTCTAGTCTATTTTCTCATTATATTTGTTAATAAAGTTAAAGATACGGCTCATTCATACCAAGTTAATTGGAAATTAGGTATAGAATGTTCAATAATAATTTTATGAAGGTTTATAAGCTTTAAAAAAATAAGTATAGGATAGCTTTTGTTTCATTGTCATGTTAAACTATGTTTATCTTGTCTATATTATAGTGTAAAGAAAAAATATTGACAAATTAATTCTACAAAGCTATAATTACCTTTGTTGCCTTGAGGTGATTTTAATGAAATGGTCAATTAGTCAACTAAATCAGTTGCAGCATAAAGGTTTATCTATTGATGAGTATGTTGATGTAAGTGATATAAAGGATATTGATTCAACGATTAGAGGAATTGACCCTGTACATGTGACAGGAAGAGCTGATTTAAGCTCTGCAAAAGCAACGTTTCATCTTACAATTTCTGGCTCAATGACTTTACCTTGCTCACGCACTTTAGTAGATGTAAACTATCCGTTTAATCTTAAGACAACTGAAACATTTTTACTAAGACAAACATTAGATTATGAAGCGGATGAAGAAGAAATTCATCTCGTTCAAGGAGATGTTGTTGATTTACTTCCTATTATTAAGGAAAACATACTTCTTGAAATACCTATGCAAGTCTTCAGTAATGACCAACATGTTGAAGGAGCTGCTCCTCAAGAAGGGAAAGATTGGGTTGTTATTACCGAAGAGGATAAGAGGAACCAAATCGATCCTAGATTAGCAGGACTAGCAAAACTATTCGAAGACAAAAAAGACTAAGAGAGCGAAGAACCGGCATTATCCGGCCTTCATATCCATCTTAAACATCTTTTAAGGAGGTGGGAATAATGGCTGTACCTTTCAGAAGAACATCCAAAACTGCTAAAAGAAAGCGTCGTACGCATTTCAAATTACAAGTTCCAGGTATGGTGGAATGCCCAAACTGTGGTGACATGAAACTTGCTCACCGTGTATGTAAAGCTTGTGGAACTTACAAAGGAAAAGAAGTAGTTGTAGCAAACGACTAATCTACTTAGTTGAGAAGCAAAACCTGACATTTAACTTATGTCAGGTTTTTTTCTGTTTTTATAACACTCATATCGAATGTTCATTTATCTTGTGTATTTTACTTTTTTAAGATGTTGGCTCTTATGCCGTATTAATTGAAGTTCCTGCAACGAAGGTTAACACCCACAGTTCAGTGTTGTATTTTCAGGGTAGACGTTCATGTGATTTGAGAATTGCACCATGACCATGGAGGATGAAATGTGAACTGAATTTTAGTGTTTATCGAATGTTGGCTTTTAGGTAATTTATACGTGTTAATCGGAGTGGAAGAACCGAGACTCCTGCAACGAAGGTTAACACCCCATATTCAGATTTGTATTTTCAGGGTAGTCAATACCATTAATGGACGTAAAAATAAAAAGCTACATCTCTCTAGCAGGAGATTTGAGATGTTTGGTAAATAGTTATAAGTAGTACTAGGAAAAGAGGTAATTTGACAATGAGTGATTATATTATTGATATAGATCAAAATGGAATCGTGTGGTTCACGATTAACCGTGAAGACAGAAGAAATGCAATTAATTATGAAATAATGAAAGGTTTGGAAGAGGTTCTACAAGAAACTCGAAACAATAATAAATATAAAGCTTTAGTCATAAGTGGAGCAGGAGAAAAATCCTTTTGCTCAGGTGGAGATCTCAGTGTATTTCATCAATTAAAGACAGAAAGTCAAGCTTATAGTATGTTGTCACGAATGGCAAAAATTCTATATGATCTTTTTACATTACCAAAACCTACAATTGCAAATATCAACGGAATAGCTATTGGAGGAGGTTGTGAAATTGCTACAGCATGTGACTTTAGAATAGCGTCCTCAAATAGTAAGGTAGGTTTTGTTCAAGGTAATTTAGGTATCACAACTGGATGGGGCGGGGCAACAATGTTATTTGAAAAGTTGGTTTATGATAAGGCGATGAAATTACTTTTATCTGCTAAAATAATAACGGCCGATGAAGCTTTGGAAATGGGGTTTATTCATAAAATAATACCCAATTTAGATATAAGAGATAAGTGTGAAGAGTTTGTCTTATCTTTTGTATTATCACAAGGAGAAGTATTAAAAGCATATAAAGAAGTAGCAATTCATAAATTTGAAGCTAATGATACATATAGTAGGATGGTACAAGAAGTAAAGAGTTGCTCGAAATTGTGGGAAACCGAAGCGCATCATCAAGCAGTAGAGAAGTTTCTTAGTAAAAAAAGATCTTAAATCTAGTAGTTTGTCCATTTGTTCTAGTTAAATAATAATCTTTCATGCCAATTGTTGTAAAAAGAAGGCTTTCTCATCATTTGATGTATTAATCCTTAAAATATTCTTTGATAGGGTCCTGAATAGTCTATCTTTTCTATTACATGCATATGTATAGAAAAAAAGAAGACTAGGAGGGAGATTATGTCAGCTACACGTCAAGATGCCTGGACACAGGATGAGGATTTACTATTAGCCGAGGTGGTATTAAGACATATTCGTGAAGGTGGAACACAGTTAGCCGCATTCGAAGAGGTTGGTCGAAAGTTATCTCGTACTTCGGCAGCTTGTGGATTTAGATGGAATTCTTATGTTAGAAAACAATATAAGACAGGAATAGAGCATGCAAAAAAACAAAGAAAAAATTCAAAAAATAATCAAACAATTGCAACTCAGGAAACTAGCTCCAAGGATCAAGGCTTATCAAGTGAGAATAAGAATGAAACTTTAAATATACATTCTATTATTAAGTATTTAGAGAATTATGAATCACATCATGCAAATTACCAAGAGGTCAAAAGAGAAAACGAATATTTAAGAAGTCAGTTAAAACAATTTGAACAAACAAATAAAAAATTATTAGAAGAAAAGCTCTCATTAAAAAATAGCCTTCAAGTTATTGAGGAAGATTATAAAGCGTTAATTGAAATTATGGATCGTGCGCGTAAAATGGTTGTATTACAGGAGGATGAAAGAAGTAGAAAGGTAAAATTCCAAATGGATAGAAACGGTAATTTAGAAAGAGTAGAAAAATAAATCATTAAATAAAACAAACACTGGCGATTAAGTCAGTGTTTGTTTTTATTTGTTATATTATAAAGTACTTTTACTTATCTATTTTGTTCGTGAACTCCATTAGGATACCAAACTAAAGGGTTTTCGCCTAAATCCCTTTCCATATCATATGTCACTGATTGAAATCCTTGTTTAGTCCAGAATTCAGCAGATTTAACTCTTGGATTAGTTTTTATTGGAAGTCCAAAGCTTTTAGCGAAATCAACTAACGCTTTTCCAAATCCTTTTCTTTGAAACGGAGAAAGAACTTCTAGCTTCCAAAGTTCTAAATAATCTTGAGCAGGCTCGAAATATTTATCATACTTTTTATCAAAACGATATAAGCTCATTCTAGCAACTAATTTATCTCCAAAATAAATACCATAAAAAGGTGATTCACTATCGTTTTCTATAATGTTGGCTTGTAAGTCTTCAAGCATTGATAATTCCTGAAGTCCATATTCTTTAAATTTCTTGAACTCTTCTAACGTTTTATAATTCAATAGCAGTCTTTCAACCTTTGCAGTGTACAAAGAAATTCCTCCTCAAATCAAGTTTATAGATAAGAAAAATTTAGTATGAAAAAAATCCCTTTTCTAATATTACTATTATTATATAACAAAAAAACAAAAAATTCTGTAGAAAAAAATAGAAAGCGGTTACAATTGTAGGAGGAATTTTAGAAATATTGTAGAAATTATAGTATGTTAGGTATAAGTATACTAAACGAGTGTTAGATCATGTGCCTAAATATTCATTTTCAATGAGAAAGGGGTTCATCATTTGAAAAAAATCTTAATTGCTAACAGGGGAGAAATTGCATCTAGAATTATTAAGACATGTAACGAAATGAACATAGAAACAGTTGCAATTTATTCAGATGCGGATAAAGACTTACCGTATGTCAAACAGGCTACAAAAGCATATAGGGTTGGAGAACCTCCAGTAGTGAAGTCCTACTTGCAATTAGATAAAATATTAGAGATTGCAGTTGATGAGAAAGTGGATGCGATACATCCGGGCTACGGATTTTTATCGGAGAACACGGCTTTTGCTAAAGCTGCAAACGAAAAAGGAATTAAATTTATTGGTCCTAGGTCAGATGTAATTTCTCTAATGGGCGATAAGGTCATTGCTCGAAATACAATGATTGAAGCGGGTGTACCGGTTGTCCCTGGTAGTGATCAAGGTGTGGATTCGATTGAAGAAGCTTGTGAACTTGCTAAGGACATGGGATATCCTGTTATGTTGAAAGCGAGTGGCGGTGGTGGTGGAATTGGTATGCAACGCTGCGACAATGAAGAGGCGCTAATTAAAGCATATCAATCTACAAAAGGTCGTGCTAAAGCTTATTTTGGAAATGATGAAGTTTTTATTGAAAAATTTATTTCAGAGGCTAGGCATATTGAAGTGCAAATTTTCGGTGATGAAAGCGGGAATATTGTTCACTTATTCGAACGTGATTGTTCCATTCAAAGGAGAAATCAAAAAGTAATTGAAGAAACTCCTTCACCGTTTATATCTAAGAAAACTCGTCAAGATATTTGTGAAACTGCGGTAAGAGCGGCTAAGCATGTCCAATATACAAATGCAGGAACAATTGAATTTATTGTAGATGAGAATGAAAATTTTTACTTCTTAGAAATGAACACTAGGCTCCAAGTAGAACATCCTATCACAGAGATGATTACAAATTTGGATTTAGTGAAGTGGCAAATCTTAGTGAGTAGAGGGGAAAACCTTCCGTTGTCCCAAGTAGAGATAACGGGTAATGGTCATGCTATAGAGTTTAGGCTCTATGCTGAAGACCCAAAAACTTTTATGCCTTCCCCTGGTAAGCTAGAGGTCTTTACATACAATCAAAATGAAGGTGTACGTCTAGATTTAGGATTTGAAGAAAAAAATGTCGTTTCTCCTTTTTATGATCCAATGATTGGTAAGGTCATTATTTTTGGAGAGGATCGTGAAGAAGCGATAAAACGATCAAAAGCCTTTTTCTCTTCTATGAAGATTGAGGGAATAAAGTCTAACGTTCCATTATTTCTCTCGATTTTAAGTGAGGAATCTTTTAAAGAGGGTAAATATACAACAGCATATTTAACAAAAACTTTACAAAACATACATTAAAATTATTTCTTATAAAGTAATAATAAAGAAATAAGTCAAAAAATAATGAAGTGAATTAATATTATATAAATCAGGAGGAAACAATTATGAAAGAAATTACAGCATCTATGGCAGGAACAGTACTGAATGTGTTTTTATCAGCAGGAGACGAAGTTACAGAAGGACAAGAAGTATTAATGCTTGAATCTATGAAGATGGAAATCCCAGTAGAAAGTACTTTTGTTGGGAAAATTGTTGAAGTGAAAGTGAACATTGGGGACTTTGTTAACGAGGGTGACGTGTTAGTAGTTGTTGAATAGATGAGAAACAGATAAATTAAGGGGGAGCAACATGATTAAAACGAATGATTTAGAGCAAAAGCTTATAGATAAGATCAATGAGATTGATGCTGGTGGTCATGAAAAATATCACCAAAAACTTAAAGAACAAAACAAATTATTTGTTCGTGACCGTTTAAATCTTCTGTTTGATAATGGGGAATACAAAGAAGATGGAAAATTTGCTAACAATATGGCAGGTGATTTACCTGCAGATGGTGTAGTAACGGCTATAGGGAAAGTGAATGGACAAACCGTTTGTGTAATGGCTAATGACTCTACAGTTAAGGCTGGTTCCTGGGGTGCAAGAACTGTTGAGAAAATTATTAGGATTCAGGAAACGGCTGAAAAGCTTCGAGTTCCATTACTTTACTTAGTAGATTCAGCAGGAGCTCGTATTACTGATCAATTAGATATGTTTCCAAATAGAAGAGGTGCAGGGAAAATATTTTATAATCAAGTGAAATTTTCTGGAATGATTCCTCAAATCTGTATTTTATTTGGACCTTCTGCAGCAGGAGGAGCGTATATTCCTGCGTTTTGTGACATTGTGATCATGGTGGATAAAAATGCTTCGATGTACTTAGGCTCGCCTCGTATGGCTGAAAAGGTTATTGGAGAAAAAGTGACCCTTGAAGAAATGGGTGGAGCAAGAATGCATTGCTCAGTCAGTGGTTGTGGTGATGTATTAGCTAGTAATGAAGAAGAGGCAATTTCAGAAGCGCGTCGCTATTTAACATATTTCCCACAAAATTTTGAAAAGCGTCCTGAAATTATAGATGGGATTTCTCCAAAAGAAGGAAGAAGTCTATCAGAAATTATTCCAGAAAATCAAAATGCCCCATTTGATATGTACGAATGTATTGATTCATTAATCGATAAAGATAGTTTCTTTGAAATAAAGAAATTATTTGCTTCAGAAATTATTACTGGTCTTGCTCGTATAGATGGTCGTCCTGTAGGGATAATAGCAAATCAACCAAAAGTTAAGGGTGGAGTGCTATTTGTAGATTCAGCCGATAAAGCAGCGAAATTTATTACACTTTGTGATGCTTTCCATATTCCTTTATTGTTCCTAGCGGATGTACCAGGCTTTATGATTGGTACGAAAGTTGAGCGTGCTGGTATTATTCGCCATGGAGCGAAGTTAATAGCTGCAATGAGTTCTGCAACAGTTCCAAAAATTTCTGTTATTGTACGTAAGGCATATGGAGCTGGGTTGTATGCGATGGCTGGCCCGGCATTTGAGCCAGATTATTGTGTTGCACTACCTACCGCTCAAATTGCAGTTATGGGACCTGAGGCTGCAGTTAATGCGGTTTACTCAAATAAAATCAATGAAATTCAAGATCCGAAAGAGAAGATTGCATTTGTTCAACAAAAACATCAAGAATACAAGGAATCAATTGATATATATAAGCTAGCATCTGAGTTAATTGTTGATGATATCGTGGCAGCTTCAGATCTTAGAGACGTATTAATTGATCGTTATAAACTATATGAAACAAAATCACTAGAGTTCGGTTATAGAAAACACCCAGTTTATCCTGTTTAATAGAAAATACTTTAAAGCCAATAACGATACTCGTTATTGGCTTTTTGACTAATGATGCTTATGCATAGTTGACGAAAATCCATGATAAAAGAATAAATCCTATAGAAATACAGTATATGAGCTTTTTTTTCAATCTTTTCTCATGTTAAACTAGATTAAAAAGATAGAAAGTGGTAAAAAAATATGAAAATAGGCGTAATAGGTGGTGGGGCATTAGGACTATTGTATTCTTCCTATTTGTCAACTGACCATCAAGTTACAGTTTTTACTCGAACGATTTCACAAGCAAACTCACTCAATAAAGAAGGGATAACACTTCAAAGAGGTGAGGAGTTGAGCCGTCATTATGTTATTGCTGAAGTTTTCAATCCTCAAATACATACTCAAGACCTGTTTATCTTTACCGTAAAGCAATACAACCTACAAAAGATTTTAGAACAGATATACAAATTACCGCAAACACCCACTTTGTTATTTTTGCAAAATGGAATGGGACATCTACCACTTCTTTCTAACTTAAAAAACGAAAATATTATATTAGGGGTAGTAGAGCATGGTGCATTAAAAATATCAGATACCCACGTGATCCATAGTGGAGTTGGGACAACTAAAATTAGTCCGTGGAGAGGTAATGAAGAAACTGTTTCCTCTGTATTTAACGAGGTGCAAAATTCAAGCTTTAGTTATGAAATTAAAAGAAATTGGTATGAAATGCTATCAAATAAATTAATTATTAACACGGTAATTAATCCATTAACAGCAATATATAAAGTGAGAAACGGAGAATTAATTGAAAACAAATATTTAGAGAAAAGTATGTTTCAGGTTTTTACGGAAGCAATGCTTGTATTACAAGGGTTGGATTCCTTTCAAACTTGGAATCAGATTCTATCTGTGTGTAGAAAGACTTCAAGTAACCGTTCTTCTATGCTTCGTGACATAGAAGAGAACAGACAAACTGAAATAGATGCCATTTTGGGGTTTATTATTCATGAAGCTGACAAAAAAAGAATTGATATACCTGTAATAAGGTTTTTATATCATTCAATAAAAGGAATGGAGTATAAAGGAGGGTAATCATGAGTGGAATTTTCGCAGGTATAATGGCGACAATCATTACATTGCCTGTTATTGGATTTTTACTATTTTATATTATATTTAAATGGGTCATGAAAAACGATCGAAAAAGCTTTTTATATTCTGTTGACTTGTCGACATTACTTTTGGTTCTTTCTGTACATTTTCTAATTGTTTCTTTAACAGGTAAACAATATTTATGGCTTATTATTATGGCACTTATAAGTATATTTTTAGGTTTTCTATTTTTGCATTTGAAATATCAGAAAGAGATCGTTCTCAAGAAGGTTTTCAAAGGGTTTTGGCGCTTTACTTTTTTATTGTTCCTGTTTACCTATCTTATCTTATTTATTGTGGGATTAACGAATCGAATTATTACAATGACAGCTTAAACTTTGTAAGCATGTTTTTTCTAATTCATACAAAATAATGCTATACTCTACATCAAGATATCATAATTGGAGTTTTAGAAAGGAAGTTTAACCATCATGGAGGTTCAGGAATTATCGATCCCTTCTTCTAATAAGTTTGTCAATGATTATTTATCAGATGTGATTCCAGTGTCTGAGTTCTTTGATTATAATATTCATTCAACATCTGTATATGAAGATCGATTAAAAGATCTTTCCTCAAGAAAATTTAATAGGGAGAGTTTAGTTTCTTATTTATTGGATTTTAATCACAAATACAACTGTAGTGAGGGTACGATTCAGAATATAAGAAAACTTAGAGATCCTAAAAGTTCAGTCGTTATTGGTGGTCAGCAAGCAGGCTTGTTAACAGGTCCTCTATATACGATACATAAAATTATCTCAATTTTACAATTAGCGAAGCAACAGGAAGAAAAACTTCAAGCGCCAGTTCTACCTGTTTTTTGGATCGCTGGAGAAGATCATGATTTTGCGGAAATCAATCACTTATATATCCAAACAAACGAAAAAATACAAAAGAAAAGTTTGCCACAATATCAGATAAAAAAGAATATGGTATCTGATATTCCGATTGATAAAGAGGTCTGTTTAAAATGGATAGAGGAAATTGTGGAGTCTTTTGGAGAAACAGAGCAAACAAATCAATTGCTTGAAATGTTAGAGGACGCTTTAAGCAAATCAGAAACGTTTGTGGACTTCTTTATTTACGTGATTAATGGAATGTTCAAAGATAGTGGGTTAATTTTAATTAACTCGGCATCTTCGGGTTTACGTCAGTTAGAAAGTAATTTATTTCAAGATCTAGTACATAGAAGGTCGGATATTACCAATGCTGTTATCAATCAACAAGAAAAACTAAAAAAGTATGGTATAAAACATAGTATCGAAGTTCATGAACAATCAGCAAATATCTTTTATCATGATAACGGTGAGCGTATCCTACTTGAATATTGTAAGGAAACGAACACGTTTAAAGGAAAGAATAATGAATGTAAATTCACCAAGGAAGAGCTATTAGCAATAATAGATGACAAGCCTCAATTTGTGAGTAATAACGTAGTAACGAGACCGTTAATGCAAGAATATTTATTTCCAACCTTAGCATTTATATCTGGACCAGGAGAGATTGCATATTGGTCTGAGTTAAAAGAAGCGTTCTCAATAGTAGGTTATAAAATGCCACCAATTGTTCCACGTTTGAACATTACCTTATTGGAGTCATCGGTAGAAACTGATATAAGTGAAATCAATTCTACAATAGAAGAAATCATGGTAAATGGAGTAGAACAAATTAAGACAAGATGGATCCAGCAACGTGAAAAAAACGATATTTCAGAAATTGTTGAAAGTGTAAAGAGAGAAATTGATTCCTTACATTGTAAGTTAAAGGATGCAGCCTTACAGATTGATCCTAGTATGGAACCGTTACTTGAAAAAAATAAATGGATGGTTTTGAAACAGTTTGATTTTGTTGAAAGAACCGTAAATAAAAGAATAAACGAAAAATATGAAGTTGAGATAAATAAATTTCGTCGTATTGCCCAAAGTATAACACCTAATAATGCTCCGCAAGAAAGAGTATGGAATATTTATTACTACATTAATAAGTATGGATTTAATTTTGTTGAAAAATTATCGCAACTACCACTACAGTTAAATGGACGTCATAAAGTAATTAAAATATAAAAAAACCTGTTTTTGCAGGTTTTTTTTTTATTTGGAAGAATATTATAATTATTGGTGGAGGAAAGTGGAGGATTGTGGTAGAATAAAGACAGAAAGTGGGGACGTCGGGTATGTTCATGGGAGAATATCATCATAACATTGATACAAAAGGTCGAATGATTATCCCGGCGAAATTTAGGGAGGCTCTTGGAGATTCGTTTGTTTTAACAAGAGGCTTGGACCAATGTTTATTTGGTTACCCACTTGAAGAATGGAAACTACTAGAAGATAAACTAAAAACTCTTCCACTTACCAAAAAAGATGCTCGTGCCTTTACAAGGTTTTTCTTTTCGGGGGCAATAGATTGTGAACTTGATAAACAAGGAAGAATTAACATTGCATCACCTCTGCTGTCGTATGCGAAACTAGAAAAAGAGTGCGTTGTCATAGGAGTGTCAAATCGAATTGAAATTTGGAGCAAAACGAATTGGGAAGAATATTTCGCTAACTCTGAGGATTCTTTCTCGGAAATTGCTGAAAATATGATTGGTTTTGATATATAATAAAACTTCTATGTACAAGCTATTACTATCAAATTAAATAAAGTTAGGTATGAGGTGCTACTATGTTTCAACATACAACAGTATTACTAGAAGAAGCAGCAGATGGATTGCAAATAAAACCAGATGGAATATATGTAGATTGCACACTTGGTGGAGCAGGACATAGCTCATATATTGCATCAAAGCTCTCAACAAATGGTCGGTTGATTGCATTTGACCAAGACGATATAGCGTTAAAAAATGCGGAGGAAATTCTCACTCCTTATAAAGATAAAGTAACATTAGTTAAAAGTAATTTTAGATATATTAAAGAAAAGCTCTTAGAATTAGGAATTGAAAAGGTAGACGGTATTTTGTATGACCTAGGTGTATCTTCTCCACAATTAGATACACCAGAAAGAGGATTCAGCTACCATCATGATGCTCCGCTAGATATGCGAATGGACAGAGATGCTTCATTATCTGCATATGATATTGTGAACAACTGGAGTTATGAACAACTTGTTCGAATCTTTTTCCAATACGGTGAAGAAAAGTTTTCGAAACAAATTGTTAGAAAAATTGAGGCGGCACGAGAAACTAAACCGATAGAAACGACAGGTGAACTAGTGGAATTAATAAAGGAGGGAATTCCAGCTCCTGCGAGAAGGACTGGTGGACACCCTGCTAAAAGAGTCTTTCAAGCAATTCGTATTGCTGTGAATGATGAACTGAAGGCTTTTGAAGATGCGCTTAACTCATCCATGGATATTTTAAATACAGGTGGGAGAATCAGCGTAATTACTTTCCATTCGCTTGAAGATCGAATTTGTAAGGTGGCATTTAAGAAGGCTAGTGAAGGACCGCAACTACCTCCAGGTTTACCAATTATTCCTGACGAATATAAACCGAAAATGAAGCTTATCACAAGAAAACCTATCTTGCCGTCAACAGAAGAGCTTGAACATAATAACCGTGCTCGTTCAGCAAAACTTAGGATAGCGGAAAAGCTATAAATCTTTTACAATAAAAAGGGGGGCATCAAATGAGTAATTTAGCTTATAAAGTGAATCGTGATTACCAGGAGCAACAACAGCAGCAGGTAAAGAAAAAGATATATGTACAAAGGCGAGCGTCTATTACTCTTGGTGAGAAGATGTTAGGTTTATTATTTGCAGCTGCATTGTTATTTTGTTCGATTGAAATCATTTCGAATCAAGTAGCCATTTACAGTACAAATATTGAAATCCAACATTTAGAAACTGATATTCAAAGTCAAGCTAAAGTGAACGGTGACCTCCAAGTACAAGTACAAGAACTAAGTACATACGAGAGAATATGGGGTAAGGCTTTAGAACTTGGACTGTTTTTAAACCAAAATAATGTAAAGGTTGTACATGATTAATCATGAAAACGAAAAATAAAAATATTAACAGAGGAGCAGCAATAGTAAGTATATTATTTGCATTGCTCTTTTTTGTATTGTTTCTACGCTTTGTGCATATTCAAGTAACAGGAGAAGTAGATGGTCAAGTATTAGCAGCATTGGCAGAAGATAAATATACTAGACAGCGAAATATCGAAGCTAATCGCGGATCCATCTTAGACAGAAGAGGACAAGCAATAGCTCAAGATGTTGCTGCATATACAGTGGTCGCGATTTTAGATGATAGTTTAACAACGAACCCTAAAAAGCCAAGACATGTAGTCGATATTCACGAAACCTCTAAACAATTAGCTCCCTTAATAAAAATGAGTGAAGGTGAAGTTTTAGCAATTTTATCAAAAGATAGAAAACAAGTTGAATTTGGGCCAAATGGTCGAAATATTAGCTTTTCTCTAAAACAAAAAATTGAATCATTAGGACTTCCCGGTATTGCATTTATTCGAGACACAGCAAGGTACTATCCAAATGGCACATTTGCTTCACATGTTGTAGGGTATGCTCAAAAGTTAGAAGATGACAATCAAACTGTAGGTATGTTAGGAATTGAAAAAAGCTTAAATGATTATATGAAAGAAAAAGATGGTTTTGTTCAGTATCAAAGTGATACGACAGGATTGCGATTACCTGATGCGAAAGAGCAAATTGTCCCCCCTGACAATGGTAATGATATTTACTTAACTATCGATCAAAAGATTCAAACATTTTTAGAAGATGCTATGAATAAAGTAGTACTCGAATATGAACCTGAAAAAATTATTGGTATTGTAGCTGATCCTAAAACAGGGGAAATATTAGCAATGGGTACTAGACCAAGCTTTAATCCTAATATAAGAGATATTTCAAATTATCTAAATGACGCAATTTCATATCGTTATGAGCCTGGTTCAACCATGAAAATTTTCACTCTTGCTGCAGCAATCGAAGAGGGAGTTTATAGTGGAGATGAACTGTATCAATCAGGTGAATACCATATAGGAAGAGACCGTATACGTGACCATAATAAACGAGGCTGGGGGCTTATTACGTTTAATGAAGGAGTTCAGCGATCTTCTAACGTTGCATTTGCCATTTTGGCCAAAGAAAAATTGGGAACTGATAAACTGATGCAATATATTAGTAGATTTGGTTTTGATAGGCTTACTGGGATCAATCTTGATGGAGAAGTAAATAGCATTATCAACTATAAATACGAATTAGATAAAATTTCTACTGCTTTTGGTCAAGGGTCTGCGATTACCCCAATTCAACAAATACAAGCAGCAACAGCTATTGCAAATGGTGGAAAAATGATGAAGCCATATATTGTCGATAAAATAATTGATCCAGATACTAAAAAAGTTGAAATTGACAATCAACCAACTGAAGTAGGGAGTCCTATTTCTCAAGAAACTGCATCCAAAGTATTGGACTTGTTAGAAACTGTCGTGAGTTCTGAAAATGGAACTGGAAAACTATACAATATTAATGGTTATCAAGTAGCAGGTAAGACAGGGACTGCTCAAATTCCAGATCCTGAAGGTGGTTATTTAGAAGGGCACGGTAATAATATCTTTTCATTTTTAGGTATGGCTCCTAAGGATAATCCTAGATTAATTGTTTATATTGCAGTAAAACAACCAAAATTAAAGGAATTCGAATTAGGTTCAGAGCCTGTATCTGCAATTTTTAACCCGGTTATGAAGAATAGTTTACAATATTTACACATCGAGCCTACAGAAAAAGCGGCATCAAAAAAACTATCAATAAAACAGGGGATAAAGATAGGTTCATATACAGGTGGCTCAGTAGAAAGTGTCAAGAATATGTTACAGGCGAAAAAACTAGTACCATCAATTATTGGAGATGGAACAAAGGTAATTGCTCAAATACCGTTGAGTGGTGAGAAGGTGATTTCTGGTGAACGAGTAATTTTGTTAACAGACGGTGAAGTCAAGATACCTGATCTTATTGGTTGGTCACTGCGAGATGTAATGAAATTATCACATTTGCTAAAATTATCTCTTTCACCAATTGGCAATGGTTTTGTGTATTCACAAAATATTGCTCCAGGTACAAAGGTCAAAGAGTCAGACCACCTAAAAGTTGAACTCAATCCGCCAAACACTAAAAAACAAGAAGAAATTGAAAATATAGATACGAATGATGAGTAACGTTTACAGGAATGGAAAACACCATTCCTGTTTTTTTGATGTTGAAATAAGAGATATGTATTTGTTCTATCAAAGGAGGTACAAGCATATATTTGAACGAGCCTAGTCAAAAGGAGGTTCTTATCAATATGCGGGTCTCAAATGTAACAGTAAGAAAACGTTTAACAATTGTATTATTAATTGGGTTATTAATTTTTGCAGTCATCGATGTACGATTAGGGTATGTTCAATTTTATGTCGGTAACAAACTAACAGCATTAGCAAAGGATTCATGGAGTAGGAATATTCCTTTTGAGCCAGAACGTGGTGAGATCCTTGACCGAAATGGTGTTCAATTGGCTACAAATATGAGCGCACCTTCCGTATTGGTAGTGCCCAGACAAGTGGAAGATCCAGCATATACGGCTGAAAAGTTAGCAGCTGCACTTAATATGAAGAAAGAAAAGGCATACGAGTATGTCACTAAGAAAACATCAATCGTACGTATTCACCCTGAGGGCAGGAAAATCAGTCATGAAAAAGCGAAAGAAATTAGAGCTCTTAGCTTAAAAGGTGTATATATAGCTGAAGATTCAAAGCGACATTATCCTTTTGGAAGTTATTTATCTCATGTTCTAGGTTTTGCTGGTATTGATAACCAAGGTTTAATGGGATTAGAACTCTACTATGAAGATAAGTTGAAGGGTGAAGAAGGTAGTGTGAAGTTTTACTCCGATGCGAAAGGAAGGCGTATGCCTGATATCGCAGATGACTACACTCCTCCAAAGGATGGTTTGAATCTAAAGTTAACAATTGATAGTAGAGTACAAACAATTATAGAAAGAGAGTTAGATATAGCTGAGGCTACCTATAACCCCGATGGGATTGTTGCCATCGCAATGAATCCTAAAAACGGAGAAATTTTAGCGATGTCATCACGACCTGATTTTGACCCAGCTGAATTTCAAAGTGTACCACCAGAAATATATAATCGAAATTTACCTGTGTGGAGTACATATGAACCTGGATCAACCTTTAAAATTATTACTCTAGCTGCTGCTCTTGAGGAGGGGAAAGTAGACCTTAGTGATGATCACTTTCATGATCCGGGATACGTGAAAGTAGCCAACGCGAGGCTTAAGTGTTGGAAAAGAGGTGGGCATGGTGCTCAGAGTTTCCTTGAAGTGGTACAAAACTCGTGTAACCCTGGTTTTGTAGAATTAGGTGATCGACTGGGTAAGGACTTACTTTTCAAATATATCAAAGACTTTGGTTTTGGTCAGAAGACAGGGATAGACCTTCAAGGAGAAGGTAAAGGTATATTATTCAATCTTGATAGAGTTGGACCAGTAGAGCAAGCAACAACTGCTTTTGGTCAAGGTGTATCAGTAACTCCCATACAACAAGTTGCAGCTGTTGCTGCGGCAGTAAATGGTGGGATATTATACACACCTTTTATCGCTAAAGAATGGATAGACCCTGTTACTGGTGAAATAGTAAGTCGTACAAATCCCCAACCAAAAGGGAGAGTAATATCAGAAGAAACATCAGAAGAAGTAAGGCACGCACTAGAAAGTGTTGTAGCTCAAGGTACAGGTAAAGGTGCATTTGTTGAAGGTTACCGGGTTGGAGGGAAAACTGGTACAGCACAGAAAGCACAAGGTGGGAGATATTTAGAGAATAATCATATCGTATCATTTATCGGATTTGCTCCTGCTGACGATCCTCAAATTGTAGTTTATTTAGCGGTTGATAACCCTAAAGGGACAGTTCAGTTTGGTGGAGTAGTAGCTGCTCCTATAGTCGGTAATATAATGGAAGATAGTTTAAGGGCAATGGGAGTTAAGCCGCGTAATAATCAAATCGAAAAGGAAACAACATGGCTTGATCCTAAATTAGTAACTGTTCCAGATGTAATTGGCTTAACAAAGCAGGAACTAACACAACAATTAATGAATATGAAACTTGATATAAGTGGTGAGGGTGATGTTGTAATAGAACAAGCGCCCGCAGCTGGAACGAAGGTGAAAGAAGGTACACCTCTCCGAATCTTTTTAGGAGAAACGAAGAATAATAAAAAGAAAGAAGCAACTATGAAGTATGAGCCAGTAGGATAATTCCTGATGGCTTCTTTTTCTATCATGGTACAACCTTAAAATGTATAAGCATTAAATATGAAAGGATTTTTTGACTGTTCATTTATTTAAGAGAAAATAAGGGTTGTCAGATTCCTAGCTTTTACTTATCATTGAATGTGCCATATATAAGAAGTAACTAGACAAAATTTATTATATTATCGTAAGATGTATCTTTAAATGTATTAGTTTTATGAGTAATTTATTAGGCTTACAATTTTTGAGAGGGTATGGTAGAAATGCATTTACAAACACTATTAGCTTATTTACATGATTTCACACACAAAGATCATGATAATCCTATTATAACTTCTATTGAAATGGACTCACGTGAGGTAAAGGAAGGTAGCTTATTCGTATGTATAGAAGGTTACACTGTAGATGGACATAACTTTGTTCAACAGGCGGAGGAAAGAGGGGCCGTAGCAATCCTAGCTGAAAAAGAAGTAACTGCTAATATTCCTGTTATTGTCGTAACCGATACTAAAAGATCAATGGCAATTTTAGCAGATGCATTTTACGGTCAACCTACACATGGCCTCCATCTCATTGGAGTTACTGGGACTAATGGTAAAACATCCACAACGCATATCATCGATCATATTTTCCGTCATGCAGGAAAAAAAACCGGAATGATTGGAACGATGTACATGAAAATTAGAGATGAAATCATTGAAGTGAAAAACACGACACCAGAATCATTGACACTTCAAAAAACTTTTGCAAAAATGGTTAAATTACATGTGGATACAGCTGTTATGGAAGTTTCTTCACATGCGTTAGATTTAGGTAGAGTTCATGGGTGTGACTTTGATGTTGCAGTTTTTACAAACTTATCACAGGATCACTTAGACTATCACTCGACTATGGATGAATATCAACAGGCAAAAGGACTACTTTTTTCAAGTTTAGGCAACAATTTTAATCACCAAAGACCTAAATATGCTGTATTAAATATTGATGACCAGGCATCAATTCAATATAAAAAAAGTACTGCTGCCTTTATTACAACTTATGGAATAACCAATAATGCTGATATCATGGCTAAAAATATTGAATTAACATCCAGTGGAACAAAATTTGATCTTGTTACACCAACAAAAACAGTAACAGTTGAAATGAAATTAATTGGACTGTTCAGTGTTTATAATGTGTTAGCTGCTGTAGCAGCAAGTTTGGTTTCAAATTTACCTTTAGAAGTAGTTGTCGAGTCGATTCAAACTTTAAGTGGAATTTCAGGGAGATTTGAAGTTGTTGATGAGGGACAAAACTATACGGTAATTGTTGATTATGCACATACTCCAGACAGTCTAGAGAATGTTTTGCAAACTGCTAAGCAATTCTGTAAAGGACGTACCGTTGTAGTGGTAGGATGTGGTGGCGACAGGGATCGTTCAAAAAGGCCTATTATGGCTAAAATAGCTGTAGAACATGCTGATGTCTCAATCTTTACTTCAGATAATCCAAGATCAGAAGATCCTGTTCAAATTTTGAAGGATATGGAAACTGGTGTGCAAGGAAAGGATTATTATTCAATCGTGGATAGAGAAGAGGCTATTAAGTTTGCTGTGAATTATGCAAGTAAAGATGATATCATCATAATTGCGGGAAAAGGGCATGAGACGTACCAAATTATAGGTGACAAGGTTTTAGACTTTGACGATCGAGTTGTGGCATCCCGAGCAATTAAGGGGCGTTTATAAAATGCTCTTTTATAAAGACTTAAAGCAGTGGTTCGTAAACAGTCGTGGAATCTCGCTTGATCATATAGAGTTTAAGTCTTTATTTTTTACGTCTAACACAACTACTGAAAAGGGATTATATATACCTTTAGAAAGTATAACCGATAATTCCTTAAAAGAAGCGATCAATAATGGTGCTATTGCGGCTTTATGGGAGATTGAAATTCCAATACCTAGATATGTCCCAAATCATTTTCCGATATTTTTTGTAGATGATTTAAAAAAATCGACTTTTTTAATCATGAAAAACTACATTGACTTATTGGAAAACGAAAGAAAGGAAGCTCATTCTATTGTTAAGGTAAATCTCCCTAATATTATTGGAGAAAACATGTGTTTAGACAGCACTTTTTTAGAAAAAATGAGAAAAATAGAAATTGAATTATCTCTTGTATCGAATGCAGGAGGGAGGGAGTAACATATGCTAGAGCAAGTAATATTATTCACAATCATTATGGGGTTCTTAATCAGTGCAATTTTTTCACCAATCTTTATTCCCTTCTTACGTAGATTGAAATTTGGACAAAGTATTCGCGATGAAGGTCCTAAATCCCATCAGAAAAAATCAGGGACTCCAACGATGGGAGGTCTAGTTATTTTATTATCAATCATTGTCACTACAATTGTGATGACTACGAAATTTACTGACCTTTCAGTTAGCACTTACTTATTATTGCTAGTTACAGTTGGATTTGGACTATTAGGGTTTCTAGATGATTTTATTAAAGTAGTAATGAAACGAAATTTAGGTCTTACATCTAAACAAAAACTTTTAGGCCAAATTATCATTTCCATTATCTTTTATCTGATATATAAACAAAACGATTTATCTACAGTAGTTGAAATACCTGGCCTTGGATATGCCTTTGATTTAGAAAATTTATATATTGTTTTCATTGTATTCTGGTTAGTTGGTTTTTCGAACGCTGTAAACTTAACGGATGGTTTAGACGGTTTAGTGTCTGGAACTGCTGCTATTGCCTTTGGCGCATTTGCGGTGCTTGCTTGGAACCAGTCACAGTATGAGGTTGCAATCTTTTCCGTAGCTGTTGTTGGTGCAGTACTTGGATTTTTAGTATTTAATGCACACCCTGCGAAAGTCTTTATGGGTGATACAGGATCACTAGCATTAGGGGGAGCGATTGCTACAGTTGCTATTCTAACAAAGTTAGAAATCTTGCTTATTATTGTCGGTGGAGTGTTTGTCATTGAGACGCTTTCAGTCATTATTCAAGTTATTTCGTTTAAGACAACTGGTAAACGTGTATTTAAAATGAGCCCTTTACATCACCATTATGAACTCGTTGGTTGGTCTGAGTGGAGAGTCGTTGTTACCTTTTGGACTGTTGGGTTGTTATGTGCTATGTTAGGAATTTATATTGAGGTGTGGATCTAATTGAAAAATATCGAACGATTTCATAATAAAAAAGTATTAGTTTTAGGCTTAGCAAAAAGTGGCCTAGCTTCTGCAATGGTTTTAAACCGAGTGGGTGCAATAGTTACAGTTAATGACCAAAAGCCAATTGATGAAAATGAGTCTGCTCAAAACCTACAAAAACAAGGAATTAAAGTTATTTGTGGAGGTCATCCAATATCTATTTTGGATGATCATTTTGACTTTATTGTGAAAAATCCTGGTATACCTTATACCAATCCTTTATTAGTGAAAGCTGTTGAATTAAACATTCCTATTATTACGGAAATTGAATTAGCATATTACTTAACAGATGCTGAATTTATCGGAATTACTGGTTCAAATGGAAAGACAACGACAACTACACTTATTTATGAAATGCTACAAGTTTCAAACAAACATCCTTTAATAGCAGGTAATATTGGAACGGTAGCTTGTGAAGTAGCAGAGAAAGCACAAAAGGAAAATGTTATAGTGACTGAATTATCTTCATTTCAATTAATGGGTATTCAGGATTTTAAACCTAAAGTTTCTGTGTTGCTAAATATTTTTGATGCCCACCTAGATTATCATGGAACGAAAGAACATTATATAAGTGCAAAGTCTAGAATATTTGAGAATCAGACAAATGAGGATTCCGTTGTATTAAACGCAAATGATTCCGTCGTTTTAGCTGCTGCTCAATCTACAAAGGCACAAAAGGTACTCTTTTCTTCTGCATCACCTTTAAAGGAAGGTGCATATGTATCTGACGGACATATCTATTTTAACGAGGAAAAGATAATGCCTTTGAACGAAGTAGCTCTTCCAGGGGTTCATAACTTAGAAAATATTCTCGCGGCAGTTGCAGTTGCTAAACTTATTGGAAGCTCAAATGATGCAATATGTCATGTACTTAAGACATTCACAGGTGTAAAGCATAGACTTCAATATGTCACTACAATTAACGGACGAAAATTTTATAATGATTCGAAAGCAACAAATATTTTAGCTACTCAAAAAGCAATTACCGCATTCGAACAACCGGTTATTTTGTTAGCAGGTGGACTAGATCGAGGAAATAGTTTTGATGCATTATTGCCTCAATTAAAAAATGTTCAATCTCTTGTTTGCTTTGGACAAACGGCGAATAAATTGATGGACGCTGGAAAGTCGGTTGGAATAGAAACAATTAAACATGTCGATAATGTGGAACAAGCGGTTAAAGTGGCTTTTGAAATTTCTAATAATGGAGATATTATATTGCTATCACCTGCGTGTGCTAGCTGGGATCAATATAAAACATTTGAAGAAAGAGGAGACATTTTTATTGACGCAGTGCATAAGCTTAAATAAGGGCCTGTCTTCATAGTTTTGAATCAGAGCTTTTTCATCTAGATGCCCTTAATATAACATGTTGAGGTGTTTTCCTTTGTCGACCAAAAAATCTACACCAGATATCGTATTAATTATTATTACACTTTCTCTATTAGCTATCGGTCTTATTATGGTATATAGCGCAAGTGCAGTCTGGGCGAATTACAAATTTGATGATTCATTCTTTTTCGCAAAGCGTCAATTACTATTTGCAGGTGTCGGTGTATTGGCAATGTTCTTTATTATGAATGTTGATTATTGGACATGGAGAACATGGGCAAAAGTAATCATTATTATATGTTTCGTTCTTTTAGTGCTTGTGTTAATCCCTGGTGTAGGTATGGTTCGTAACGGTTCAAGGAGTTGGATTGGTGTTGGAGCTTTTTCCGTTCAACCATCTGAATTTATGAAATTTGCTATGATTACGTTTCTTGCAAAATATCTATCTGAAAACCAAAAGAAAATTACATCATTTAAGCAAGGGCTTTTCCCTTCGCTTTCAATCGTATTTATTGCTTTTGGAATTATCATGCTTCAGCCTGACTTAGGAACTGGTACTGTAATGGTAGGAACTTGTATTGTCATGATTTATGTTGCTGGTGCGCGAATAAGCCATTTTGCTTGGCTGGGGTTATTAGGAGTAGCGGGTTTTGTTGGACTGATCCTATCTGCACCTTACCGAATAAAACGCATTACATCATTTTTAAACCCTTGGGAAGATCCTTTAGGGAGTGGGTTCCAAATTATTCAATCGCTTTATGCTATCGGTCCAGGCGGATTATTCGGGCTTGGATTAGGTCAAAGTAGGCAAAAGTTCTTCTATTTACCAGAGCCTCAGACTGATTTTATTTTTGCCATCTTAGCGGAAGAATTAGGTTTTATAGGTGGATCATTAGTCATTCTCCTTTTTAGCTTACTTTTGTGGCGTGGAGTTCGAATTGCATTGGGTGCTCCAGATCTTTACGGTAGTTTCCTAGGAATCGGTATTATTGGAATGATTGCTATCCAAGTATGTATCAATATAGGGGTTGTAACGGGATTAATGCCAGTAACAGGGATTACACTTCCTTTTTTAAGCTATGGAGGGTCATCTCTCACACTAATGCTTATGGCCGTGGGAGTCTTATTAAATATTAGTAGGTATGCAAGATATTGATTTTTTTATCATAATGTTTGCTGGTTTCATGGTATAATTGTATTATTTAAAACCCTGTTAAATTAACAGGGTTTGTCGTTTTTTATCATGTTTAAGCATACGATTCGGGAGGTATTACAATGAGAATTGTAGTTAGTGGTGGTGGGACTGGTGGACATATATATCCTGCCTTAGCCTTAATAAAAGAAATTAAGAAAATTAACCCTTCTGCTCAATTTTTATACATAGGAACTGAAAAAGGACTGGAAAGTCAAATTGTAACGAGAGAAGATATTCCATTTAAATCAATTGATATTACTGGCTTTAAAAGGAAATTATCTAGTGATAATGTGAAAACGATTTATAGATTTATTAAAGGTGTTTTAGAATGTAAAAGGTATTTGAAGAATTTTAAACCAGATGTAGTCATTGGTACAGGGGGTTACGTTTGTGGCCCTGTAGTTTATGCAGCATCTAAGCTAAAGATACCAACGATTATTCATGAGCAAAACAGTGTACCTGGATTAACCAATAAATTTTTAAGTCGATATGTTAATAAAATTGCGATTTGCTTTGAAGAGGCTAGAATGTTCTTCCCACATGAGAAAGTTGTTTTAACTGGCAATCCGAGAGCTTCTGAAGTAGTAGGAAAAGACGGTCGGAAGCAACTAGATGAACTTGGGTTAAAGTCATCGAAGAGAACGGTACTTATTGTAGGCGGGAGTAGGGGAGCTCGACCAATCAATGAAGCCTTTTTACAAGTGCTAGGAGAAATTGATAATAAGCCATATCAGTTTCTTTATGTTACAGGAGACGTTCATTTTCAAAATGTCTTAGAACGAGTAAAGGATGTAGGAAATCCCTCGAACGTCGTTATAAAACCGTTTATTCATAATATGCCAGAGGTACTATCAGGTGTAGATTTAATTGTCGCTAGAGCAGGAGCAACCACTCTGGCAGAAATTACAGCTCTTGGCTTACCGAGTATTTTAATTCCGAGTCCATATGTAACAAATAACCATCAAGAAAAAAATGCTCGCTCTTTAAGCGACAAAGGTGCTGCGATATTAAGGAAAGAGCAAGATATGAGTGGAAAGCAATTACTCGACGATATTGATTCTATCCTGATTGATACAGAGCAATTACTTAAAATGAAATCAGCTTCAAAAAAAATTGGGATACCAGATGCAGCAAACAGGTTATATAAGGTAATAGATGATCTAATCTAATCACGTGTACCTTTAAATAAACATTATGCATATTATAAAATGAGATAACTAGGAACGACATCAATAAAGATAAAGATATTTGTAAAGTAGGAGGTATCGTTATGGAAAGTATTATTCAAGAGTTTCATGACGCTGAGATAGGAAAGGTACTAAGCAACGAACCGTTAGCAAACCATACAACGATGAAGATAGGTGGTCCAGCAGACATACTTATAGAGCCAAAAAATATTACTAGTCTAAAAAAAGCTTTAGAAATTATTAAAAGGAATAATTTAAAGTGGAGAGCCATTGGTAGAGGATCGAACTTACTTGTGTCTGATAAAGGGATAGAGGGTGTCGTTATCAAACTAGGAGATGGTATGGATCATTTAACGATCGAGGAAAATACCATTACTGTTGGTGGAGGCTATTCATTAATTAAGCTTACAACGATCCTAAGTAAAAAAGGGCTTTCAGGACTAGAGTTTGCTGGTGGTATTCCTGGTTCTATTGGCGGGGCTGTATACATGAATGCAGGTGCTCACGGAGCGGACATTTCAAAGATTTTAAATAGAGCATTTATTCTTTTTGAAGATGGAACAATGGAATGGCTATCTAATGAAGAAATGGAATTCTCATATAGAACTTCTATATTGCAGTCGAAGCGACCGGGTATTTGCCTTGAGGCTGAGTTAGTTCTTAAAACCGGGGTAAGAGATGACATTGTTCGTCAATTACAAAAGAATAAAGATTACAGAAGAGAAACGCAGCCTTGGAATTATCCTTGTGCAGGAAGTATTTTTCGAAACCCTCTTCCAAATTTCGCAGGTCAATTAATTGAAAGTTCAGGGTTGAAGGGATATCAAATCGGTGGTGCGAAGATTTCAGATCAACATGCAAATTTCATTGTGAATGCAGGCAATGCAACAGCTCAAGATGTTTTAAATTTAATTGAGTTTGTTAAAGAAAAGATAAAAGAAAAACACAATATAGATTTGGAAACAGAAGTAGAGATCGTTGGTAGAAAATAATCTTAAAACAATACACCCTAAATAATGTCATTTATGTTATAATACAAATGCTTAACTTAACTAGAAAGTTTTCTTTTATTCTTAAGTTGAAAGATAGTTTAAACGGCATCTATATATGCCGTTTGTTTCACTTTATAAGATGATACGAAATGCAACTCTAGTCGCAATCCATTGTGTCTAGTGTGGGGTGGATAAATTGGGAAAAGGAAAAGTTTTAGATTTAGAAGATCGCATACCTCAAATAAAACAAAAGCGCCGTCAAAAGGCAAATAAACGATTAATCTTTTATCTTTCGTTTTTCTTCCTTATGATTTCAATGGTCGTTTACATACAATCTCCATTAAGTAAAGTGTCTCAAATAAAAATTTCAGGCAATGTGAATGTCGAAACATCTACTATAGAATCATTAAGCGGAATAAAGAAAAATAAAACTAGTTTCTGGATGTTGGACAAGCAAGAATTAGTGAGGAAAATTCAGGGACATAAAGAAGTGGATAAAGTAATTGTTAAGAAACAGTTTCCAAACTATATATCAATAGAAATTGAAGAATATACAAGAGTTGCATATATCGTTAAAGATTCACTCTATTACCCAATCCTAGAAAATGGTCAATCACTAAAAAATATTAAAAGAGGCAGTATTCCTGTCGGCGCACCTCTACTGTTTAATTGGATAAATGCGCAAGACATAGAGGAAATGGCAGTTCAATTGAAGAAGCTGCCTGTAGGAATCTTACATTCAATTTCTGAAATTCATCTAACGCCTGAGGAGACTGACCCACTTCATATCACGTTGTATATGAATGATGGATACGAAGTTAGTGCAACTGTAAGAAATTTTGCAAAAAAAATGTCTGCATATCCTTCTATTATAAATGAACTTGATCCATCTCTAAAAGGAGTCATACATCTAGAGGTTGTCCCATACTTTAAAGCCTATGAGCAAGAGGGAGATGATACAAGTGAAAGTGAAGGGTAAACATGTTCTACTTTCCTTAGTTTGTTTAGTTTTAGGCTTCATTGTGACCTTTTCTTATCAGTTCACAAAAGAAGAGGCTGCTCAAGGGAAAGTAACTGATAGACAATGGAAAAAAGAGTTTGACATTAGAAATCAATTAATTAAACAAAATGAAAAAAATAGAGAATTACAACAAGAACTTCTTGCAAAACAAGAAAAAGTACAAAAAATAGAAGAAGATTTGGCAAATAAAGAACAGGAACAGATATACTTTAACCTTGTTGAAGATGTGGAAAAATACCGTATGTTTATAGGTGAGATAAAAGTAAAAGGGCCAGGAGTAGCAGTCACCCTACAAGATGCTTCCTATGTACCAACTGATGTAGCAGATGCAAATAACTATATCGTACATGAAAGTCACCTTTTTAAAGTAATCACCGAGCTTTACATTTCTGGTGCACAAGCAGTTTCTGTTAACGGGAAAAGACTTACTCATAATTCCTATCTATTTTGTAATGGTCCTGTCGTTACAATAGATGGGGATCAATACCCTGCTCCATTTGTCATTGAAGCGATAGGTGATCCTGATGTACTAATGCCTGCATTATATATAAAGAATGGGGTAAATGATCAATTAGTACAGGATAATATAGAAGTAAAAATTGAGAAAAAAGTAGAGATTGTAATGGATCCAATATTACAAGCAAAAGATTGATAACGCTTGAAATGTAACAGGAAAAAAAGGATAGGTGGTTTTTTTGGACAAAAAAATCTTTGGATTTACTATAATTACAATCGTGATTGGTTTTATGATTGCGGTCCAATTCCAAACCATAAAAGAGCCTGTAGTTCGTGATACACGTGATATGTGGGAACTAAGAGCAGATTTAACAAAGGCACAAGAGCTTCATTCTGAACTTTTAAAAGAGATCTATAAATATGAAGAGAAGATTGTGAAATATGAATCTGAAAGACAAGATAGTAAAGAATCTGTTTTAAGAGAAACGGTTGAAGAGTTGAAGGTTGAAGCAGGTTTAACTGAAGTAAAGGGACCAGGTATTATTCTAACCATTGAACCTGCATTTAACAGAGATGGGATGCCAACGAGCAATGTACCTCCAGAGCTCTTGAGAAGATTAATAAATGAATTAAATTCTTATCATGCAGAAGAAATATCAATTGACGGTCACAGGGTGATAAATACAACTGTCATTCGTGAAATTCAACAGATGACTAAGATTGATGTGTACCCTATCAGGTCATTACCAATTGAAATCAAGGTAATTGCAGAAGATGCAGAAAAGTTATATAACAGAATGAAGGTATCTAATTCAATTAGAGACTTTTTTACAGATAACCTAATCTTAACGGTTTCAACACCAATTAATCAAATTACGATTCCAGCCTATGAGGAACCAATACGTGTTAAACATATGAAACCTTTAAAGGGCGATAAAGGGGGAAGTTAAAATGTGGCTTCCAGTCTTTGGCTTATTTGTAGGAATACTTTTAGGCCTACTGTCAGAGTTTAAAATACCAGATGAATATTCAAATTATTTGTCAATTGCGGTACTTGCCGCACTGGATACATTATTTGGAGGTATAAGAGCTCATTTACAAAATATTTATGATCAAGCGGTCTTTGTTTCAGGTTTTTTCTTCAATATTTTATTAGCAGCAAGTTTAGCTTTTCTAGGTGTGCATCTTGGTGTAGACTTGTATTTAGTAGCAGTGTTTGCTTTTGGAGTTAGGCTTTTCCAAAATATCGCTGTTATTAGAAGGATATTAATTTCAAAATGGAGTTTATCCCGTGATAAAGTTGAAAAAAATTAAAAAATTTAAAAGGGGAAATGACTGCATTTGTTGAATATTTCCTTATACAGTTACGATCAAGTTGTTTCGATACCATATAGAAAACATATTGAAACATAATTGTTGGTTAAAAAGATTAAGTTTTTTGAAAAATACTGAAAAATTTGTTGTTCTTTTAAAAAAGTTTGTGTTTTACTTGTAAAAGGAGGTGCCAAAGAATGAACAGCAATGAAATTTGTGTAAGTCTTGACATCGGTACATCCAGTGTTAAAGTCATCATTGGCGAAATGGTAAATGATGCTTTAAACATTATTGGTGTGGGGAATGTAAAGTCTGAAGGATTAAAAAAAGGCACAATTGTTGATATAGATGAAACCGTTCATTCTATTAAAAAGGCGATTGAACAAGCAGAAAGAATGGTAGGGATACCGTTAAAGCAGGTAATCGTTAGCGTTCCTGCTAACCATGTTCAATTACAGGATTGCCATGGGGTTGTTGCCGTTTCAAGTGAGAATCGTCAAAACCGTGAAATTAGTAATGAAGATGTGAAAAGAGTAATTGAAGCAGCTCAATTCGTATCAATTCCACCGGAAAGAGAAATTATTGATGTCATACCTAAGCAGTTTATTGTAGATGGCTATGATGAAATAAGTGATCCTAGAGGAATGCTCGGGGTAAGATTAGAGATGGAAGGTACAATAATCACAACGTCTCGAACGATCTTACATAATCTTTTACGTTGTGTAGAAAAGGCTGGTTTAGAGATTGCAGCAATCTGCTTACAACCACTTGCTGCAGGTTCTATTACTCTATCTGAAGATGAAAAAAATCTTGGTGTAGCTTTGGTTGATATTGGTGGTGGATCCACTTCCATTGCATTTTTTAAAGATGGATTCCTAAAATCTACTTCTGTGTTACCGATAGGTGGAGACCATATTACGAAGGATCTATCAATTGGATTAAGATCTTCAACCGAAGATGCTGAAAAAGTAAAAATTAAACATGGACATGCTTTTTATGATCACGCCTCGGAAGAAGAAATCTTTAGCGTTCCTATAATCGGTAGTGACCAGCATCAGCAGTTTAACCAATTAGAAATTTCTGATATTATAGAAGCACGTCTAGAAGAAATTTTAGATCTTGTTCAAAACGAGATTAGAAAAATGGGTGTAAAGGATTTACCAGGTGGCTATGTTTTGACCGGGGGAGTAGCAAATCTTCCAGGTGTATTGGAATTATCTCAACTCGTCTTAAACAATAATGTTCGAATAACAAAACCAGATTATATTGGTGTAAGAGAACCGCAATTTTCTACTGGTGTTGGCTTAATCCAGTTTGCCTATGAAACTGCGAAAATACAAGGTAGAACGATAGCTGAAACTGTTCCTGCAGATAGTGGAGAAAGAAGGACAGTTAAACAACCTCAAACGAAACATAAATCAAACGCAAATGAAGATCAAAAAATTGGAAAAAAAGTAAAGAAATTCTTTGGTTACTTCTTTGAATAGGAAGTCACGAGCGAAGTATTAGGATGAAATAGGAGGACCTTAAGATGTTGGAGTTTGATACGAATTTAGATCAATTAGCTACTATTAAAGTTATCGGTGTTGGCGGCGGTGGTAACAATGCGGTAAATCGTATGATTGAGCATGGTGTTCAAGGCGTTGAATTTATTGCTGTTAATACTGATGCACAGGCATTAAATCTATCTAAAGCTGAAGTGAAAATGCAAATTGGTGGTAAGCTTACAAGAGGTTTAGGAGCAGGTGCTAATCCAGAAGTGGGTAAAAAAGCTGCTGAAGAAAGTAAAGAACAATTAGAAGAAGCACTTAGAGGTGCTGATATGGTCTTTGTTACTGCTGGAATGGGTGGAGGAACTGGTACTGGTGCTGCTCCAGTAATCGCTCAAATTGCAAGAGACTTAGGTGCTTTAACAGTAGGTGTAGTTACAAGACCTTTTACATTTGAAGGAAGAAAGAGAGCAACTCAAGCAGCAGGTGGAATCGCTTCTATGAAGGAAGCTGTAGATACACTAATTGTCATTCCAAATGATCGACTACTAGAAATTGTTGATAAAAATACACCAATGCTTGAAGCTTTCCGTGAAGCTGATAATGTTTTACGACAAGGTGTTCAAGGGATTTCAGACTTAATCGCTGTTCCAGGTCTAATTAACTTAGACTTTGCAGATGTAAAAACAATTATGTCGAATAAGGGTTCTGCATTAATGGGAATTGGGGTAGCTACTGGTGAAAATCGTGCTGCTGAAGCAGCTAAGAAAGCTATTTCAAGTCCGTTACTTGAAACTTCAATTGATGGTGCTCAAGGCGTTTTAATGAATATTACAGGTGGAACGAACTTAAGTTTATATGAAGTTCAAGAAGCTGCTGATATTGTCGCTTCTGCATCAGACCAAGAAGTAAATATGATATTTGGTTCTGTAATCAATGAAAATTTAAAAGATGAAATTATTGTAACTGTTATTGCAACAGGATTTAACGAAGTAGATTTGAGTGCTTCAAAGCCAGCTCGTCCTTCAATCAACTCAGTAAAACCATCTGTTGGAAATAAGAGAGAAGTAAAGCGAGAAGAATCTCCTGCTCAAGATCAAAATGCACGTTACGGTCAAAGTCAAAATGAAGAAGCTCTAGATATTCCAACATTTTTAAGAAATCGTAACAGAAGAAGATAATGTAAAGTAATATCGAGACACATATCCATTTATGGATATGTGTCTTTTTGTTTTGTGCTCTATTTTTAAATAGATTCTACCTTTTGTTCCGTTAATACTTGGTGTGACAAAATACCAAATAATCTCTTAAAATTTCTGATGGGTAATCGGCAAGAAATGACAGACTTTCTTATTGAAAGTACTATATACTAATTTTTAACAACCTAGTAAATCGAAATGTACGCACTTTCTTGATGGAAAGGAGTAAGCGTTTGACTATTTATTTAGATGTAATTTGGTTGTTAAATTTATTGTTTGATGGACTTTTATTAGTGTTGACAGCAAAGATTTTAAAAAGGGAATATGAAATGTGGCGTTTGGTGCTCGGTGCGTTTATTGGCTCTTCTATTGTGTTATTAATGATGTCTCCAATGGCACTGATCATTTCAAATCCTTTAGTGAAGGTAGCTTATTCATTTTTGATAGTTGGAACAGCATTTGGTTATAAACGCTTCCGTTATTTTATGCAAGGAGTATTAACGTTTTATTTTGTTACGTTTGCACTCGGGGGTGGGATGGTTGGCGTCCACTATTTCTTGCAATATGAGATTGAGTTTGCCAATGGAACTTTACTATCAACACCATCTGGATTTGGGCATCCAGTTAGTTGGTTGTTTGTTTTTTTAGGTTTTCCTATTATTTGGATTTTTTCAAGAAATCAAATAGAAGAGATTGAGATGAAAAAAATCCATTATGATCAGATTGTAAAGGTTACAATCCAAATTGATGGGAGACTTTTATACCTGAATGGTTTAATTGACAGTGGTAATCAACTATATGACCCAATATCAAAAAATCCCGTCATGATTCTAGATCTAAATAAGGTGTGCAACTTCTTTCCTGAATCCATGATCGAACAAGCAAAAGATATTAATAATCTTAGTAATGAATTAGTTGGTGATGCACATCCATGGGAAAGTAGAATTAGGATTGTTCCTTATAGGGCAGTTGGACAAGACCATCAATTTTTGTTAGCGATAAAACCTGACCAAGTAGTGATTGATCACAGTGATGAGAAAATAGTTGTGAAGAAGGTGTTGATTGCATTAAACACTACCCAACTTTCTTCTGATGATGAATACGAGTGTATTATTCATCCCAAGATGCTACTTTCTTCGACTACAACTCGATCAGCTTCGTAATTATTATTACTATCATACTCATAAACACGCAAAATAGAAGGGGGATCTTTACGTGCACAAAATAAAGTTAAAGGTTACATATTGGTGGTATAAGCTGTTAATTAAATTAGGTATAAAAACGGATGAAGTTTATTATATTGGAGGAAGTGAAGCCCTTCCCCCTCCTCTGTCTAAAGATGAAGAGGAACACTTACTTCAAAAACTTCCCAGTGGAGACAAGGCAGCTCGTTCCATATTAATAGAAAGAAATCTACGCTTAGTCGTATATATCGCTAGAAAATTTGAAAATACAGGTATTAACATTGAAGACTTAATAAGTATAGGTACAATTGGACTGATTAAGGCTGTAAATACATTTAATCCAGAAAAGAAAATTAAATTGGCAACATACGCGTCAAGGTGTATAGAGAATGAAATTTTGATGTATTTACGAAGAAATAACAAGATAAGATCAGAAGTGTCCTTTGATGAACCTCTTAACATAGATTGGGATGGAAATGAGTTACTCTTGTCGGATGTGTTAGGAACTGAGGAGGACATCATTACAAAGGATTTAGAGGCAAATGTAGATCGAAAGTTATTAATTAAGGCACTACATCAATTGAATGAAAGAGAAAAGCAAATTATGGAACTTAGGTTTGGACTTATTGGTGGGGAAGAGAAGACTCAAAAAGATGTTGCAGATATGTTAGGAATTTCTCAATCCTATATTTCACGTTTGGAAAAGAGAATTATTAAAAGGTTAAGAAAAGAATTCAATAAAATGGTGTAAAAATAAAAAAAAGAAAAATAAAAAAAGTAGCTTTACGTTTGAAAAATCAACATTTTTTTAACATATTCTTGGTAATAAGGTGTAGGAACGTGTCGACATATGCATATTTTTCCCTCTTAAGGAGATACTTAACTTTGTACAGCAACTCCTGTTAGGAGGGAAAGATTTGACACGAAATAAAGTTGAAATTTGTGGTGTAGATACTTCAAAACTCCCAGTACTAAAAAATGAAGAAATGCGACAACTTTTTAGACAAATGCAAAGTGGTGAATTATCTGCTCGTGAAAAGCTAGTTAATGGTAATTTACGACTAGTGCTAAGCGTTATTCAGCGTTTTAACAACAGAGGAGAGTATGTTGACGATCTATTTCAAGTTGGCTGTATTGGTCTTATGAAGTCAATTGATAATTTTGATCTAGGGCAAAATGTAAAGTTCTCAACATATGCTGTACCTATGATTATCGGAGAAATTCGACGCTACTTACGTGACAATAATCCGATTCGGGTATCGCGTTCTCTTAGGGATATCGCTTATAAAGCCTTACAAGTAAGAGAAAGACTGATGAGTGAAACGTCAAGAGAACCAACTGCTGAAGAAATTTCAAAGGTACTTGAAGTACCACATGAGGAGATTGTTTTTGCACTTGACGCAATACAGGATCCCGTTTCCCTTTTCGAACCCATATATAATGATGGTGGAGACCCTATCTATGTAATGGATCAACTAAGTGATGAGAAAAATCGTGATTCACATTGGATTGAAGAAATTGCATTAAAAGAGGGTATGAGAAGACTAAATGACAGAGAAAAACTAATATTACGAAAACGTTTCTTTCAAGGTAAAACTCAAATGGAAGTTGCTGAGGAAATTGGAATATCACAGGCTCAAGTTTCTCGACTCGAAAAAGCAGCTATAAAACAAATGAATAAAAACATCCAAAATTAATAAGAAGCTTTAGACTGCTGAATGTAAGCAGTCTTTTTTTGTTCAATGGATAATATTCCTTCAAGCAGATATATCAAAAATTGTTTCATGAATATATAACCCTTAAACATATATTAATGTAACAAGATAATTAGAGGGGGAATTACGGTGGTGAAAATTTCTGATTTTCAAACAAAAGATGTAATAAATGTTTCTGATGGTAGAAAGTTAGGGAATATTGGTGATATTGATATTAATTTAATGAACGGTAAGATTGAAGCAATCATTATTTCAGGACCCGGAAAAGTATTAGGTTTTTTCGGGAAAGAAGATGAAGTTGTAATTCCGTGGAAAAACATTGTTAAGGTTGGAGAAGATGTGGTACTCGTTAGAATTCAACAGGTCATTCAGTAGTAAATTTTGATGAGAAATGACAAAATTCTTGGTATCAAGCTAACTTTAATAGACAATATATGATAAAATAGTAAAAGAAGGAATTATGAGAAAAAAGAGGTTATTTCATGTTGCAAAAGGACCCATTTGTATTAGACGGAAATGTGCTAAAAATTAATAAATGGAATGAATTTTCGAAACATGTAATTGCGGGTTTCTCAACTAAAAGAGGTGGGCATAGTTGCGCTCCTTATACTTCTTTGAACTTAGGTCTTCATGTAGACGATAAAATAGAGGATGTTCTATCAAATAGACATACTCTCTCTAACATAGTTGGGTTTAACACCTCGAATTGGGTTTGTTCAAACCAAGTACATGATAATAAAATTACAAAAGTAAGTTTAAATGATATGGGAAAAGGTGTATATTCTCTAGAGAATAGCATAGAAGATTCGGATGGTTTATATACATTTGATTCTAACATTCTACTTACATTATGTTTTGCAGACTGTGTACCTGTATATTTTTTTTCTCCATCGTATCATGCCATAGGGGTTGCTCATGCAGGGTGGAAGGGAACAGTAAAAGATATTGCGGGTGAGATGATTCGTTTGTGGACTCGTAATGAAAAAATACCACACTCAGAAATATTTACAGCAATTGGTCCATCGATTGGCTCTTGTTGCTATATTGTAGATGATCGAGTGATAGAAAATGTGAATAAAGTTCTTGTTGATCATCCCGAAAGTACATATAAAGAAGTGGATATAGGACAATATTCATTAAATTTAAATCAACTTAATGAAAAGCTATTATTACAATCAGGGATTCCAAAAGAGAATATTCTTATTAGCCATTATTGCACTAGTTGTGAAGATGAATTGTTCTTTTCCCATAGGCGCGATAAGGGTCATACCGGTAGAATGATGAGTTTTATTGGGTTTAAGGAGGATTGACAACACTTTGTTTGTAAGAGAAAATCTACAAGAAATACGATCACAGGTTGAACATCGTTGCAAAATGGTAAACAGAGATTCATCTGAAGTGAAAATTATTGCCGTTACGAAAAATGTTGGTCTAGACCGAACGAAAGAAGCTATAACAGAAGGTATCCAGCATATTGCCGAGAATCGAGAAGACGGATTTCAAAAAAAATGGGAGTCTTTCTCAAACCAGGCTCAGTTCCACTTCATTGGATCATTACAAACAAGAAAAGTAAAAGGAATTATCAATAAGATTGATTATCTTCATTCTCTGGATAGAACTTCACTTGCTAAAGAAATAGAAAAAAGAGCAGAAAAGACAATTAAGTGCTTTGTGCAAGTGAATGTTTCTGGTGAAGATTCAAAGCACGGTTTACAACCTAATCAAGTGTTATCTTTTATTCAAGATATAGAACAATACAAAAGTATATTGGTTGTAGGCTTAATGACAATGGCCCCCTTTACTGATGATGAGTCGGTCATAAGGAAATGTTTTAGTTCATTAAGAAAGCTTAAAGAAGAGGTACAAGCCTTAAATTATTCATATGCACCTTGTACCGAACTATCTATGGGAATGTCAAATGATTATACAATAGCTATTGAAGAAGGGTCTACATTTATACGAATAGGGACTTCATTAGTAGGTAAAGAATTTTAAGGAGGTGCTTTTTAATGAGCCTAAAGACGAAATTTAAAAGTTTTTTTGCATTAGATGATGAATATGAATACAATGAAGAAGAATATATGGAACAAGAAGACGATCAATATGAACCGATTAAGCCTACTAAGGGTAATTCACAATCAAAACAAAACGTGGTTAGCTTACAAAGTGTACAAAAATCTTCAAAAGTTATCTTATTTGAACCTAGAGTTTATGCGGAAGCACAAGAAATTGCAGATCATTTAAAAAATAGAAGAGCTGTTGTTGTCAATTTACAAAGAATACAACATGATCAAGCAAAGCGAATTATTGATTTCCTAAGTGGCACTGTATACGCCATTGGTGGAGATATTCAAAGAATTGGTTCGAATATATTCCTGTGTACTCCAGATAATGTTGATGTGTCAGGGAATATTTCTGAACTAGTTAATGAGGAAGACTTTTCTGAAAAGAGGTGGTAAGCCAACATGTCATTACTACTAGTTGTGCTATTAAAATTAATAACGTATTATTCATATGCTTTAATTATTTATATACTATTGTCTTGGTTTCCGAATGCTAGAGAATCAACAATAGGACAATTTTTTTCTAGTATTTGTGAACCGTATCTAGAGCCATTCCGTCGTATTATACCTCCGCTTGGTATGATTGATATCTCTCCAATTGTTGCAATTATGGTATTAAATTTTGCAAAGATTGGTTTAACTACTCTTTTTGGAATGTTTATTTAGAGAGATTAATACTAAAGAGCTTGGCATATGCCAAGTTTTCTTTTTGGAATGATATTGGAGTGTAATGATATGAATATATATCAACATTTTCGTAAAGAAGAACATGCATTTATAGATTTAATTATTAGCTGGAAAGAATCAGTTGAATCACAATATTCGACAAAATTAACCGACTTTTTAGACCCAAGGGAACAAGAACTTGTAAGAGTAGTGGTTGGTAACAATTCCGATGTGAAAGTATCTTTCTTTGGGGGAAACGAAACTACTGAAAGAAAAAGAGCGTTACTTTATCCATATTTTTTTCAACCTGAACAAGATGATTTTGGTGTTGTACTTTATCAAATCACTTACCCAAGCAAATTTACTACAATTGAACATCGTCAAGTATTGGGTGCTCTAATGTCAATAGGTTTAAAACGGGGTAAATACGGAGACATTTTGATAAAAGACGATGTCATCCAGCTCGTTGCTGCTAAAGAAGTAAGTGATTATATTGGACTTAATTTTGAATCGATTGGTAAAGTGAACATCTCTTTAAAAGAAATGGAAATTTCGGAGTGTTTAACAATTGAGAATGAGTGGATCGACAAACATATTACCGTAAGTTCGACTAGATTGGACGTCATCCTCGCATCTATACATAATATTTCTCGTCAAAAAGTTCAAACAATGATAAATGCTAATTTAGTTAAAGTAAATTGGAAGATGATTGAAAATGCTTCCTTCGATTGTAAAGAGGGAGATGTACTTTCATTAAGAGGATATGGTAGATGTAAATTACTTACTTTTGAAGGTGTAACAAAAAAAGAAAAAATAAAAATTCTTGTTGGATTACAAAAATAAAAATATCTTGCAGGAATTTAGCGTTTTTATGTAGAATATGTCGAATAACAATAAATTTTAACGATAGTACTAAATTTGGAGGTGGTTATGGTGCCTTTAACGCCATTAGATATTCACAACAAGGAATTTAATAAAGGGTTTAGGGGATATGATGAGGATGAAGTAAATGAGTTCTTAGACCAGGTTATTAAAGATTATGAAATGGTCATTCGTGATAAAAAAGAACTCGAATCTAAAATCGCTGAAATGAATGAAAAACTTAGTCACTTTACTAATATCGAAGAAACATTAAACAAATCAATATTAATTGCCCAAGAAACCGCTGAGGATGTAAAGAGAAACGCACAAAAAGAAGCAAAGTTAATTATTAAAGAAGCTGAAAAAAATGCTGATCGAATTATTAATGAATCTTTAGCTAAGTCAAGAAAGATTGCAATTGAAATTGAAGAATTGAAAAAGCAATCGAAAGTATTTAGAAATCGTTTCAAAATGTTAATCGAGGCTCAATTAGATATGCTTACAAATGATGATTGGGAGCACTTAATGGAATACAATGTTGAGCCAGCGTTTGCTGAAGTTGATGAAAAATAAGTAAAATCTACCTTGACTGAATTTATTTCCTAATTTATAATTTTAAAAATAAACATTCCACAAAAAAGTATATTAAACGAAGACAGGGACAGTAGTTTATTAACTTCTTATGTAAGCGAGTCGAGGATGGTGTAAGCTCGATATAAGTGTAATAAATGAAAATCACCCTCGAGTTCTATTACTGAAAGTTCTGTAAGTAATAGCGTTTCATTCACGTTACGAATTAATAAGAGGACTTACGTATCTAATTCATATAATTCATCGTAGTCTATTAGGGTGGTACCGCGGGAAACCTTCTCGTCCCTTTGGGGATAGAGGAGGTTTCTTTTTGTTTTTATTGTTATTTTTGGTATCTATTGAGACCTAGAAGATAGGATTAATTTCGTTTGAAATGCAAAAAAAGTGGAGAAGCTTTTAAAGAGAAAAATTGGAGGAAAGTATAATGGAATACAAAGATACCTTATTAATGCCTAAAACTGAATTTCCTATGAGAGGAAATCTTCCTAATCGCGAACCGCAAGTTCAAGAAAAGTGGGAAAGTGTAGACATCTATAAAAAGGTGCAAGATCATACAAAGGGTCGTCCTTTATTTATTCTGCATGATGGGCCACCGTATGCAAATGGAGATATCCATATGGGGCATGCACTAAACAAAGTATTAAAGGACTTTATTGTGCGTTTCAAATCAATGTCGGGATATTGTGCTCCGTACGTACCAGGTTGGGATACACATGGACTTCCAATAGAAACAGCGTTAACAAAAAATAAAAAAGTAAAACGTAAAGAATTAAGTGTTGCTGAATTTAGAAAGCTTTGTGAAGAATATGCTTACGAACAAATAGACAATCAACGTGAACAATTTAAACGACTTGGTGTGCGTGGAGATTGGGAGAATCCATATATTACGCTAAAACCTGAGTATGAAGCTCAGCAAATTAAAGTGTTCGGAGATATGGCTAAAAAAGGTTATATCTACAAAGGCTTAAAGCCTGTATATTGGTCACCTTCAAGTGAATCGGCTCTTGCTGAAGCAGAAATAGAGTATCAAGATAAGCGTTCTCCATCTATCTATGTAGCATTTGAAGTGAAAGATGGTAAAAACGTTTTAAATGGTAAAGAAAAAATCATCATTTGGACGACAACTCCGTGGACAATTCCAGCAAATTTAGGAATTACTGTTCATCCTGAGTTAGAATATAGTGTTGTCACAGTTCAAGGTGATACATTTGTTGTTGCCTCTCAATTACTTGAAGAAGTAACAAAGCAGCTCGAGTGGGAAAATGTATCAGTAAATAAAACCCTAAAGGGCTCGGAACTAGAGCATGTTGTAGCAAAACATCCACTATACGAAAGAGACTCACTTGTTATGTGTGGAGAACATGTCACGACTGATGCTGGAACAGGTTGTGTTCATACTGCTCCGGGGCATGGTGAAGACGACTTTATCGTTGGACAAAAATATGGATTAGATGTTCTTTGTCCTGTTGATGAAAAAGGATATATGACTTCTGAAGCAGAAGGTTTTGAAGGACTATTTTATGATGAAGCTAATAAAGTGATTACAGAAAAACTTCAAGAGCATGGTGCTTTACTCAAATTGTCATTTATTACTCACTCTTATCCACATGACTGGCGTACGAAAAAGCCAACAATTTTTAGGGCAACTGCTCAATGGTTTGCTTCGATAAAGGATTTTAGAAACGAACTTATGGAAGCGGTAAAGGAAACAAAATGGGTTCCTGCATGGGGAGAAACACGATTATTCAACATGGTTCGTGACCGTGGAGATTGGTGTATTTCCAGACAAAGAGCGTGGGGTGTTCCAATTCCTGTTTTCTATGCAGAAAACGGAGAACCAATTATTACGGATGAAACGATTGATCATGTTTCCAAATTATTTAGAGAACATGGTTCAAATATTTGGTTTGAACGTGAAGCAAAAGAACTTTTACCAGAAGGATTTACTCATGAAGCAAGTCCAAACGGTTTGTTTACAAAAGAAAATGATATTATGGATGTATGGTTTGATTCTGGTTCTTCTCATCAATCTGTTTTAGAAGAACGTGATGATTTACAGAGACCTGCTGACTTATATTTAGAGGGCTCTGATCAGTATCGTGGATGGTTTAACTCATCTTTATCAACAGCTGTAGCAGTAACAGGAAAAGCTCCGTACAAAGGAATTTTGAGCCACGGCTTTGCACTTGATGGAGAAGGTCGTAAAATGAGTAAATCTCTTGGAAACGTCGTTCTTCCGTCGAAGGTAATGAATCAATTAGGTGCAGATATTTTACGACTTTGGGTAGCGTCGGTTGATTATCAATCTGATGTTAGGGTATCAGATAATATTCTAAAACAAGTTGCTGAAGTCTATCGTAAGATTCGAAATACATTTAGATTCTTACTTGGTAACTTAAGTGATTTCAACCCAACAACTGATTCTGTCGAAGAATTACAGCTTCGAGAGGTCGATCGCTATATGCTGGTTAAGTTGAATAAGTTAATTGATAAGGTAAAACACTCATATGAAACGTACGAGTTTGCTGCTATTTACCATGCAGTTCACAATTTCTGTACAATCGAATTAAGTTCGTTCTATTTAGACTTTGCTAAAGATGTTCTATATATCGAGTCTCCAGATAATAAAGAGCGACGTGCAATTCAAACCGTTTTATATGAAACATTATTAACATTAACAAAATTAGTTGCTCCAATTCTTCCTCATACATCTGAAGAAGTGTGGTCTCATATTGATTCAGTGACTGAAGAAAGTGTGCAATTAGTCGATATGCCAAGCTCTAGAAAAATTGAAAATGGTCAATCATTAGAATCCAAGTGGGATCAATTTATGTCCTTAAGAGATGATGTATTGAAAGCGCTAGAGAATGCTAGGAATAATAAAGTGATTGGTAAGTCACTTAACGCAAGTTTAACGCTCTATCCTAATGAAAAAACAAAAGAGCTACTACATTCTGTTGAAGAAAATTTAAAGCAACTATTTATTGTTTCTGAATTTAATATCGGAGGTTCATTTGATGAAGCCCCTGAAAATGCACAGAATTTTAATCAAGTTAAAATTGTTGTAGGTGTTGCAGAAGGAGAAACATGTGAACGTTGCTGGGTTGTTTCAACTACAATTGGAAAAGACAGTGACCACCCAACCCTTTGTACTAGATGTGCCGATGTTGTAAAAACGCACTATACTGCATAGCTCTTACTATAAAGAGAAATATGAAACAAAAAACTGATCCGTTTTAGGATCAGTTTTTTTAATATGTAATGTTCTAGAAATGTTCTGATTTAATAACACATAGATATCTTTGTTAATATGATGTGAGTAGGAAAAATCTTGATGGCTTAAAGAGAGCAAGTTACGGTTACACTATTTTTACAACGCTAATAAGCATTAATCAAAAGCATTCTAAGGAGGCGTTCGGATGGACGATCAATATGCAGAGATTAAAGCAGAGTTAGAGTTAACAAAAAATGAGCTAAAATCAAGAATTTTTTTATCGACATCTTTTACTGAGGGACATTCGTATATGATGAGTACGTATGATGCGGACAAAAAAGAGAGAATGTTATTGCATAATGTTCAAGAGGACCTAAGAGATGTCGAGATTGCTTTACTAAAAATGGAATATGGAGTTTTTGGGATTTGTGAAGATACAGGACTACAAATCCCCATTGAAAAACTCAAAATTCTTCCTACTGCTAGATCGATTTATGATTTTTCTTTTAATGATTTATTTGAACGAAAAACAGTACCCCAAATATATCCCTCTTACATTTATTAAATTTAAGGTAATAAAAGACAGGAGTGTTCCTTTTCACTTCTGTTTTTTATTTCATTGTACTATGCCAAGCATTATGCTAAAATTTAAAAACGTATGTAGTTTGAAGATATGGGGGTAGTGGGGTGTATTATTATTTATTAGCATTAATTATTATAGTTCTTGATCAAGCAACAAAATGGATAATTGTTCAGTACATGAAGTTAGGTGACAGCATTGTCGTAATTGATCAATTTTTATATATTACTTCTCACCGAAACCGTGGTGCTGCTTGGGGTATTTTACAAGGTCAAATGTGGTTTTTCTATATCATAACTGTTATTGTAATCGGGATTCTCGTAGCATACATCCAAAAACTTCAGAAAGGTCAACAAATTTTTGGAATTGCCCTTGGTCTAATGTTAGGTGGAGCCATCGGTAATTTTATAGACCGTATTTTCCGTAAAGAAGTTGTAGACTTTATAAATACATACATCTTTTCATATGACTTTCCAATATTCAACATTGCAGACTCTGCATTAGTAATTGGAGTAAGCTTAATCCTTTTACTTACGATAATGGAAGGTAAAGAAACTAAGGAGAGCAAGTAATGGAAAAAATTCAGCTTACAGTCGGTTCAGAGGTAACTGCAAGAATCGATAAAATTGTTTCAGAATCAAATAATGAATGGTCAAGATCACAAGTACAGCTTTGGATAAAAGATGGCCATGTAACGGTAAACGGAAAAGTTGTAAAACCAAATTATAAATGTAATGACGGGGACTTAGTAGAAATAATGATTCCAGAGCCTGAACAATTAGATGTTAAACCAGAAGAGATGAACTTAGATATCTATTACGAGGATAATGATGTGATCGTAGTTAATAAACCAAGAGGCATGGTTGTTCATCCAGCGCCTGGACATGTTAGTGGTACCCTTGTAAACGGTCTAATGGCTCATTGTAAAGACCTATCAGGAATTAACGGTGTCATGCGTCCAGGGATTGTTCATCGAATTGATAAGGATACGTCTGGGTTATTAATGGTGGCTAAAAACGATTTAGCTCATGAATCATTAGTTAATCAATTAGTTGCCAAAACAGTAACCCGAAAATACAAGGCAATCGTTCATGGAGTTATTCCACATGATCACGGTACTATAGAAGCTCCTATAGGTAGGGATAAAAAAGATCGACAAAGTATGGCGGTAACGCATGAAAATAGTAAAGAAGCAGTTACACACTTTAATGTTCTAGATAGGTATAAAGATTATTCTTACATTGAATGTCAGTTGGAAACCGGACGTACACATCAAATTCGTGTCCATATGAAGTACATTGGATACCCTCTTGCAGGCGATCCAAAATATGGTCCTAAGAAATCTTTACCGATTGAAGGACAAGCTCTTCATGCTGGTCTACTTGGGTTTAATCACCCAAGAACAAATGAATATATCGAATTTGAAGCACCATTACCAGAAGAGTTTTTAAGCTTGCTTCAGCTCTTAGAAAAAAGTCGTTGACAAAATTCGATGTATCCCGTAATATTTACTTTAGTTAAACATTGACCCTTTAAAACAGTCCCGAGAGGCTGAGAAGGAAACGGACCTAATTAGGATAAGTATGCCTAATTGAAGTATGTCTAAATCCTCTCGCCATGTGGTGAGAGGATTTTTTTATACCGTTTCTAGGGAAAACGAACTTAATCGAGGTGATAATAATATGGTTCAAAAAGCACTCATTTTAGACAACCAAGCAATCAAAAGAGCTCTAACTCGAATTGCTCATGAAATTATTGAAAAGAACAAAGGTGTTGAGAATCTTGTCATTGTGGGAATTAAGACAAGAGGAATCTACCTCGCTAAACGTATTGCTGAGAGAGTTGAACAAATTGAAGGTAAGCAAGTTCCAGTTGGAGAACTAGATATCACTCTGTATCGGGATGACCTCACAAAAAAAACTGAAGACGAACAACCTTTAGTAAAAGGATCAGATATTCCTGTCGATATTTCAAATAAGAAAATCATTCTAGTTGATGATGTCCTATTTACAGGAAGAACAGTAAGAGCTGCACTTGATGCTTTAGTTGATATTGGAAGGCCATCAACAATTCAATTAGCAGTGTTAGTAGATAGAGGTCATAGAGAACTACCTATTAGAGCAGATTATGTAGGTAAAAATATTCCGACAGCAAGTTCTGAAAAGATTGTTGTAGAGCTTGATGAAATAGACAAAATTGAACAAGTAAGCATTCATGAAAACTAAATATTCCCTTTAAAGTGGTACAGTGAGACCAGCAAAGGGGTAGAATTTCCTCCAGTGATATATTGGCAGGTTTACCTCTTTGTGTGAATGCACAAAGATTTTTTTTTTGGGAAAGATAAAAATATTAGGAGGAATAACATCATGAAAAACCAAAATGAAAAAATTATCTATGGAATAAACGATACACCACCACCACACAAATTTCTAATTTTAAGCTTACAACATTTATTTGCAATGTTTGGTGCAACAATACTTGTTCCCTTCTTAGTAGGACTAAGTCCAGCTGTAGCACTCATCTCAAGTGGTTTAGGAACACTAGCATTTCTTTTAATCACGAAAGGCCAAGTGCCAGCCTACTTAGGATCCTCTTTTGCTTTCATCGCCCCGATTATTGCAGCAAAAGCTGCTGGTGGACCAGGAGCAGCAATGGTCGGAAGTTTCTTAGCAGGGTTGGTTTATGGGATTGTGGCATTATTAATTAAAACTTCAGGGCACAAATGGATTGTTAGAATGTTACCACCAGTTGTAGTAGGCCCGGTAATTATCGTTATTGGTTTAAGCCTTGCAAATGTAGCAGTAAGCATGGCAATGAACAATCCAGAAGGGAATTATAACTTAACCTATTTTTCAGTAGCAATTGTAACATTAGCAATTACAATTATTAGTTCAATCTTTTTTAAAGGCTTCTTTAGCTTAATTCCAGTATTAATTGGTATTACTGGTGGATATGTATATGCAAACATCATGGGGTTAGTAGATTTTACTGGTGTAAAAGCAGCAAAGATTTTTGAAATGCCAGAGTTTGTAATACCTTTTGTAAATTACACACCAAGTATCTCGTGGGATATCATTCTTCTGATGGTACCAGTTGCTATCGTAACCTTATCTGAACACATTGGACATCAAATGGTACTAAGTAAAGTAGTAGAAAAAGACTTAATTGAAAAACCAGGTCTTCACAGATCAATTTTAGGTGACGGAGTAGCTACAATGATTGCAGCCACGTTAGGTGGACCACCTAATACAACTTATGGAGAAAATATTGGTGTATTGGCAATCACAAGAGTATACAGTGTATTCGTAATAGCAGGAGCAGCAATTATTGCAATAGGGTTTGGGTTTATTGGAAAAGTTACAGCACTTATTAGCTCTATTCCAACTCCAGTAATGGGTGGTGTTTCAATCCTATTATTCGGTATTATTGCATCATCTGGACTAAGAATGTTAGTTGACAGCAAAATTGATTTTGGTGACAAACGAAACTTGATTATATCTTCAGTAATCCTTGTTGTAGGAATTGGAGGGGCAATCATTAAAGTTTCTGATAAATTTGAAATGCATGGTCTTGCTTTAGCAGCAATCCTTGGAATCGTATTAAATATCGTTTTACCAGGAAGACCAAAAGTAGAAGAAAATATTTACGAACAAGATCATAACGCGGCATAATCACCTTTTAAAAAAGTCCAGAGAGGCTTAGAAGGGTATTATTAGCAGAAGGAAAAAGAAGAGTACGATGTACTCTTCCTTTCCCATACTCACAATCTGTTAAAACACCCTACTTTCTAAAAGTTTGGGTGTTTTTTTATAGCAAAAAAATTTTAAATCAGCACTAAGTGGGGGGAAAGTTGTGAAGCATTTACTAACGATGAATGAATTATCGATTGAAGAGGTAGAATTACTGCTTGAAGAAGCGATGAGGTTTTCAAAAGGTGAAACATGGAGGCCAAATGAACAATCTTTTGTAGCAAACCTTTTCTTTGAATCAAGTACAAGAACACGATTTAGTTTCGAAGTGGCTCAAAAAAAATTAGGCTTACATGTACTTAACTTTGAAGTCGCGAACTCTAGTGTCCAAAAAGGGGAAAGCTTGTATGACACTATTAAAACGCTTCAATCACTTGGCACAAATGCAGTGGTCATTAGGCATCCTGAAGATCAATATTTCTTGAAGATTCAAAACAAAGTGGCTCTATCTATTATAAATGCAGGGGATGGTTGTGGACATCATCCAACACAATCTTTATTAGACCTTTTGACAATGAAACAAGAATTTGGAACCTTTAAAGACTTAACAGTTTCAATTATTGGTGATATACGTCACAGTCGCGTAGCTAGATCGAATGCAGAGATACTAACTCGATTAGGAGCTCGTGTCTTGTTCAGTAGCCCAAAAGAGTGGAAGGACTTAACAAATGTGAATGGTCATTATGTCACTATTGATGAAGCAGTTAGTCAATCTGATGTAGTGATGTTATTAAGAATTCAGCATGAAAGACATGAGCAAATGATGGGGATGACAAAACATGATTATCATCACCTTTATGGTCTTACTGTTGAACGTGAAAGGGCGCTTAAAAAACATTCAATCATCATGCATCCAGCACCTTTCAACAGAGACGTGGAAATAGCAAGTGAAGTAGTAGAGTGTGATCGGTCAAGAATTTTTAAGCAAATGGAAAATGGAGTCTATGTAAGAATGGCCGTGCTAAAACGATCTTTGAATAGATAAAAGGGGGAATTGCAATGTCATTCGTTTTAAAAAATGGAAAATTGATCAATAATCATGGAGAACTAGTACAAGTAGATTTGAAAATTGAGGACAGAATCATCGTTCAAATTGAAGAAAAGTTAGAGTGTACAGGTTCTAGAGAAATCGATCTTTTAGGTCATTTAATCGCACCTGGACTTGTTGATTTACATGTCCACTTAAGAGAACCAGGTGGAGAGCATAAAGAAACGATTGAAACAGGTACATTGGCAGCAGCAAAGGGTGGTTTTACAACAATTGCAGCTATGCCAAACACTAGACCAGTTCCTGATACGAAAGAGCAATTGACATGGTTGCAAAACAGAATAAAAGAAACAGCTCATGTTAAAGTGCTTCCTTATGCGTCAATAACAATTAGAGAGCTCGGAATAGAGATTACAAACATGGAAGAACTAAAAGCCGTTGGAGCTTTTGCTTTTACAGATGATGGTGTGGGAGTTCAATCTGCAGGAGTGATGCTAGAAGCAATGAAACGAGCTGCACATATCAATATGCCAATCGTTGCTCACTGTGAGGATAACACATTAATCAATAAGGGAGCAGTTCATGAAGGGAATTTCTCTAAGCAACATGGTTTGAATGGTATCCCATCAGTATGCGAATCTGTACATATCGCTAGAGATGTATTATTAGCTGAAGCTGCTAATTGTCATTATCACGTTTGTCATATTAGCACAAAAGAATCCGTTAGGGTTGTTAGAGATGCAAAGAAAGCTGGAATTAAGGTGACAGCAGAGGTTACGCCACACCATCTTCTACTTTGTGAAGAAGACATCCCTGGTTTGGACACAAATTATAAAATGAATCCACCTTTAAGAGGAAAAGAAGATCAAGAGGCATTATTAGAAGGCTTATTAGATGGAACAATTGACTTTATCGCTACAGATCATGCCCCACATACTGAGGAAGAGAAGGCAGAAGGGATGCAACTTTCTCCATTTGGAATAGTAGGGTTAGAAACAGCATTTCCGCTTCTTTATACAAACCTAGTAGAAACAAATAAACTGACTCTGGCACAACTCATTAACTTTTTAGCAAAGAAGCCCGCTGAACTATTTAATTTATCGGTAGGTAAGATAGAGGTTGGTGCTCAAGCAGATTTAACTATTATTGATTTAGAATTAGAACAAACGATAGACTCAAGAACGTTTGTGTCAAAAGGTAGAAATACTCCTTTCAATGGTTGGAAGTGCAAAGGTTGGCCAGTAATGACATTTGTAGATGGAAAATTAAGATGGCAAAAGGAGACGGTACTTGTATGAAGAGACAATTAATTCTTGAAGAAGGAACAGTACTTGTAGGAAAAGCATTTGGCAGCGATGAAGAAACTGTTGGAGAAGTTGTATTTAACACTGGTATGACTGGTTATCAAGAAATTTTATCAGATCCATCATATTGCGGCCAGATTGTTACATTAACATATCCATTAATAGGGAACTATGGCATAAACAGAGATGACTTTGAATCTATTAATCCAGCCATTCAAGGATTTATTGTAAAAGAAATATGTGAATACCCTTCTAATTTCAGAAATGAACATAGTTTAGATGAGTTTTTTAAGGCAAAGAATATTCCTGGAATTTCTGGAGTTGATACTAGGAAATTAACAAGAATTATACGACAACATGGCACATTAAAAGGTGCGATATGTTCCATGAATGTAAACGTCGATGAAGTGTTAGCGAGACTAAGAGATAATGAGCTTCCAAGGAATCAAGTTAAAACAGTTTCAACGAAAAGTGCTTATCCAAGTCCTGGGAGAGGTCATAGAGTAGTCCTTGTAGATTATGGGATGAAGCATGGGATATTACGCGAACTAAATAATCGTAATTGTGATGTAATCGTAGTCCCATATAATGTGACAGCTGAAGAAATCATAAGTCATAGCCCTGACGGAATTATGTTAAGTAATGGGCCTGGAGATCCAAAGGATGTTCCAGAAGCAATTGCAATGATAAATGGAATTTTAGGGAAAGTTCCAATGTTTGGAATCTGCCTTGGTCACCAGTTGTTTGCCCTAGCATGCGGGGCTGAAACGGAAAAAATGAAATTCGGACACCGTGGATCAAATCATCCTGTTAAGCACTTAGAAACGGGAAAAGTTGCGATTACGTCTCAAAACCATGGATATACAGTAAATGAAAATTCAATAGAAAATACAGAACTTGAAGTTACTCATATAGCACTTAATGATGGAACAGTAGAAGGTTTAAAGCATAAAAAGTTTCCAGCGTTTACGGTTCAATATCACCCGGAAGCTTCTCCTGGGCCAGAAGATGCAAACTACCTGTTTGATCAATTTCTATCAATGATTGAAAGCTCTAAGAAAGAAGGGGTAAAAACATGCCAAAACGTGTAGATATCAATAGTATTCTAGTAATTGGATCAGGTCCTATTATCATCGGTCAGGCTGCAGAGTTTGATTATGCAGGGACTCAAGCATGCTTAGCGTTAAAAGAAGAAGGCTATAAAGTTATATTAGTCAATTCTAACCCAGCTACAATCATGACGGATACAGAGATTGCAGACAGTGTATATATCGAACCACTTACTCTTGAATTTGTTAGTCGAATTATTCGTAAAGAGAGACCAGATGCTATTTTACCAACTTTAGGTGGCCAAACAGGATTAAATATGGCGATTGAATTAGCGAAATCAGGTGTGCTCTCGGAATGTGGAGTGGAGGTACTAGGTACAAAGCTCTCTGCAATAGAACAGGCAGAAGACAGAGATTTATTCAGAACATTAATGAACGAATTGGGTGAGCCTGTACCTGAAAGTGAAATTGTGCACTCATTAGGGGAAGCAATGGAGTTTGTTAAGGCAGTAGGTTATCCAGTTATTGTTCGTCCCGCTTACACTCTCGGTGGTACTGGTGGAGGAATCTGTGAAGATGAAGAAGAATTTATTGAAATTGTAAAGAGTGGTTTGAAAAATAGTCCAGTTACACAATGCTTAATTGAAAAGAGTATTGCGGGCTTTAAGGAAATTGAATATGAGGTTATGCGTGATTCTAATGATAATGCAATTGTTGTATGTAATATGGAAAACGTTGATCCAGTAGGAATCCATACAGGTGATTCAATTGTAGTTGCTCCAAGTCAAACCTTAAGTGACCGTGAATATCAAATGCTAAGAAACACGTCGTTAAAAATCATCCGTGCTTTAAAAATTGAAGGTGGTTGTAACGTTCAACTTGCCTTAGACCCAAATAGCTTTAACTATTACATTATTGAAGTAAATCCACGAGTAAGTCGTTCATCTGCACTTGCTTCAAAAGCAACTGGGTATCCAATAGCTAAACTTGCCGCGAAAATCGCAGTCGGTCTTACTTTAGATGAAATGATAAATCCAGTAACAGGAAAGTCATACGCATGTTTTGAGCCAGCTTTAGATTATATCGTGACAAAGATTCCAAGGTGGCCATTCGATAAATTTGAATCAGCAAATCGACGATTAGGTACGCAAATGAAGGCAACCGGTGAAGTGATGGCGATTGGTAGAAACTTTGAAGAGTCAATCTTAAAAGCTGTGCGCTCTTTAGAAGCTGACGTATATCATCTAGATTTGAAAGATAGCGAGCTTATAAGTAACGACCTAATTGAAAAACGGATTCGAAAAGCAGGAGATGAAAGACTTTTCTATGTGGCAGAAGCAATTCGTAGAGAAATTAACATTAAAGAAATTCACGAATGGTGTAAAATAGATCTTTTCTTTTTACAGAAATTTAAGAATATTATCTTGTTTGAAAGAAAGCTGCAAGATAATATAGGTAATCTAGAAATACTTGAGGAAGCAAAAAAGATTGGTTTTTCAGATAGTGCTATCGCTAAACTATGGAATTATTCTGAAAGAGAACTTTATGAAGTTAGAACTGCAGCTAACATCAAGCCAGTGTATAAAATGGTTGATACATGCGCAGCAGAATTTGAATCAACAACTCCATATTATTATGGGACATATGAGGAAGAAAATGAATCAATTGTAACTGAGAGAAATAGTGTTGTAGTTCTTGGGTCTGGACCAATTAGAATTGGGCAAGGAGTCGAGTTTGATTATGCGACAGTTCATTCAGTTTGGGCAATAAAAGAGGCTGGATACGAAGCCATCATTGTTAATAATAACCCAGAAACAGTCTCTACAGACTTTAGTATTTCTGATAAATTGTACTTCGAACCGTTAACGATTGAAGATGTGATGCACATCGTTGAACTTGAAAAACCAATTGGGGTAGTTGTTCAGTTTGGTGGCCAAACAGCGATTAATCTCGCAAATGAGTTATCGGCTAGGGGGGTAACAATTATTGGAACATCTCTAGAAGATCTAGATCGAGCTGAAGACCGTGATAAATTTGAACAAACGATGAATCAATTATCAATCCCTCAACCAACAGGAAAAACTGCCACGTCAGTGGAGGAAGCAGTGACAATAGCAGAAAGTATTGGATATCCAGTGTTAGTTCGCCCTTCCTATGTGTTAGGTGGCCGTGCAATGGAAATCGTTTACCAAACTGAAGAGCTTCTTCATTATATGACGCACGCTGTAAAGGTAAATCCACAGCACCCAGTTTTAGTTGATAGATATTTAATTGGGAAAGAAATCGAAGTAGATGCCATTTCGGATGGTGAGACTGTTTTTATCCCAGGAATAATGGAGCATATAGAAAGAGCGGGTGTTCATTCAGGCGATTCTATAGCAGTGTATCCACCACAAAGTATATTAAAAGAAATAAAAGATAAAATCATTGATTATACGATTAGGATTGCAAGAGGTTTAAATATAAAAGGTTTACTAAATATTCAATTTGTCGTTTATAAAAATGATGTGTTTGTATTAGAAGTAAACCCAAGATCAAGCAGAACAGTTCCGTTTTTAAGTAAAATAACAGGTGTGCCTATGGCTAATGTTGCCACAAAAGTGATTCTCGGTCAGTCATTACAGCAATTAGGGTATGAAACTGGATTGCAACCTGAAAGTACCGGAGTGTATGTAAAAGTTCCAGTGTTCTCATTTGCAAAATTACGCAGAGTTGATATTACACTAGGTCCTGAGATGAAATCGACAGGAGAGGTAATGGGAAAGGATACAACTCTTGAAAAAGCATTATATAAAGGATTGGTAGCTTCGGGGATTAAAATTCCTATGTATGGTTCAGTCCTACTAACAGTTGCAGATAAGGATAAAGAAGAAGCATTAGATATTGCTAAAAGATTCCATAGAATTGGCTACAGAATATTAGCGACAAGTGGAACATCTCTATACTTAAATGATGCTGGAGTTCCAACAACTGTAGTGAATAAAATAGGATCTGATAAACCGAACCTCATAGATGTCATTCGTCAAGGTGAAGCACAATTCGTCATTAATACTTTAACAAAAGGGAAGCAGCCGGCACGTGATGGATTCAGAATCAGAAGAGAATCAGTTGAAAATGGAGTAGCGTGTTTGACTAGTCTTGACACAGCAAAGGCTATTTTAAGAGTTTTAGAATCTATGAATTTCTCAAGTGATGCCATGGCTTCAAACACTGTGTCAAGAGAGGTGACTTTTTCCTAATGAAAAAGGAATTAATGAAGGTAGTTAGTCAGAAGCATATTGCAGAAAATATTTATGAACTAACATTGCAGGGTGATTTAGTAGATGAGATGGAGAAACCAGGACAGTTCGTTCACATTAAGGTATCGAGCCATCTCGACCCAATTCTTAGAAGACCCATTAGTATATCAACAATATTAAAGGATAAAAAACAGTTTAAGATGATATATAGAAAAGAGGGACTCGGTACAAGAGTTCTTTCTGAAAAGAAGCAAGACGATTTTGTTGATGTGTTAGGTCCTTTAGGGAATGGGTTTTCTATAGATGAAACAGAGCCAGGAGGTACTGCGTTATTAATTGGTGGTGGAATTGGAGTACCACCTTTATATGAACTCTCAAAGCAATTAAAAAATAAAGGGTGCAAGGTAATTCATATTTTAGGATTTCAGTCTCAAGATGTAGCATTTTATAAAGATGAGTTTGATAGTCTAGGAGAAACATACATTGCAACTGTTGATGGGTCACTTGGTGTTAAAGGTTTTGTGACGACGGTCATCTCTGAGAAAAATATTCCGTTCGACACCCTTTATTCTTGTGGTCCGACCCCAATGCTTAAGGCGATAGAGAGTATGTACAAAAATAATAAAGTCTTTCTCTCACTTGAAGAGAGAATGGGATGCGGAATTGGTGCTTGCTTTGCATGTGTGTGTCATGTCCAAAATGATCCTACTGGCTATGCATATAAAAAAGTTTGTAGTGATGGTCCAGTATTTAAAGTTGGTGAGGTGGTATTATGAGTCGTTTAAACATTAGCTTACCAGGTTTAAATCTTAAAAATCCGATTATGCCAGCGTCTGGTTGTTTTGGATTTGGAAAAGAGTATGCAAAATTTTATGATTTGAGTGATTTGGGCGCAATTATGATAAAAGCTACCACGTTGGACCCAAGGTTTGGTAATCCAACTCCTCGAGTAGCTGAGACCTCAGCGGGAATGCTCAATGCGATAGGCTTACAAAATCCAGGACTAGATAAAGTATGTTCTGAGGAACTTCCTTGGTTAGAAAAGTTTGATGTCCCAATTATTGCAAACGTCGCGGGATCACAAATTGAAGATTATATAAAAGTCGCCGAAAGAATTTCTAAGGCTCCAAATGTGAGTGCTTTAGAGTTAAATATATCTTGTCCGAATGTAAAAACAGGTGGAATTGCTTTTGGAACTATTCCAGAAGTCGCAGCACAGTTAACCTCATTGGTGAAGGCAGTGTCTGATGTTCCTGTATACGTAAAATTATCTCCTAATGTAAGTAATATCGTTGAAATGGCTAAAGCCATAGAGCAAGCTGGCGCCGATGGATTAACCATGATAAACACTTTAATCGGTATGAGATTGGACCTAAAAACTGGAGAACCCATTTTATCAAATAAGACAGGTGGACTTTCAGGTCCTGCCATTAAACCTGTAGCAATAAGAATGATTTATGAAGTAAGTCAAGCTGTTTCTATACCGATTATTGGTATGGGAGGTGTCCAAAGTGCAGAAGATGTTTTAGAATTTTTGTACGCAGGTGCAAGTGCAGTTGCTGTTGGTACAGCTAACTTTGTAGATCCTTATGTATGTCCAACTATTATTGAAGATTTACCAGCGCTTTTGGACCAATATGGAATCAATCATATTTCGGATTGTATAGGAAGGAGCTGGAAAAAACTATGCGAGGTAAATTAATTGTAGCATTAGACTTCCCTAATATGACAGAAGTTAGAAGATTCCTAGATGCATTTGAAAGTGAAAAAGAACCACTTTTTTTAAAAGTTGGAATGGAACTTTATTTTCAAGAAGGTCCAGCGGTGATCGCCTATTTAAAAGAAAGAGGACATTCTATCTTTTTAGACTTAAAGCTTCATGATATCCCTAATACAGTTAAATCTGCGATGAAAGGTCTAGCTAGATTAGATGTTGACTTAGTTAACGTACATGCATCTGGTGGTAAAGCAATGATGGAAGCTGCCATAGAAGGGTTAGACATTGGAACTAAGTTAGGTAGAAAACGCCCGGGATGTATTGCTGTTACACAGCTTACAAGTACATCTGAAATAGTAATGCAAGAAGAATTATGGATAAGTAGAAATCTTAATGACACCGTACTTCATTATGCTACCTTAGCAAAAGCAAGTGGATTAGATGGGGTCGTTTGTTCTGCACTGGAAGCTACTTCAATTCATGAAAGATTAGGAGAAGAATTTATCACTGTAACCCCTGGAATAAGATTAACCTCAGATCAACTGAATGATCAAACAAGAGTAGTAACTCCTGAAGATGCAAAAAAACTTGGATCATCTTCCATTGTAGTTGGTAGGAGCATAACTACATCTGAAAATCCTATGGAAACATATAGATTAATGAAAAATGCTTGGGAAGGTGTAAAAATATGAAGAAAAGAATAGCAGAACATTTATTAGAAATTGGTGCAGTATTTTTACAGCCTAATCAACCGTTTACATGGTCTTCTGGGATGAAATCTCCAATTTATTGTGATAATCGGCTAACACTCTCTTATCCACACGTTCGAAAAGAAGTTGCCACTGGATTATCTGAATTAATTAAAGAACACTTTAAGGATGCTGAAGTCATTGCTGGAACAGCAACAGCAGGTATTCCTCATGCTGCATGGGTTAGTGATCAAATGAATTTACCAATGTGCTATGTTCGAAGTAAAGCTAAAGAACATGGAAAAGGAAATCAAATTGAAGGAAAAGTAGACCGTGGACAAAAGGTAGTTGTTGTCGAGGATTTACTATCAACTGGTGGGAGCGCAATACAAGCAGTAAATGCTTTAAGAGAAGAGGGATGTAAAGTATTAGGGATTGTATCAATCTTTACATATGGCCTTCCCGTTGCACGTGATCATTTAGGATCAAATGATATAGAGGCATTCTCGCTGTGTGACTATCAGTCTTTAATTGATGTAGCCTTAGAATTAGGGAAAATTCAACCCGAAGACCTTGAAAAATTAAATAGGTGGAAAGAAAACCCTGCTGAATGGGAGATTAATTAAACCGAAAATGGCCAGCATTTGTAATAATGCTGGCCATTTTTACTATTTCTTTAAGCTAAGAACCAAATCTTCATTTGGTGTAACATAAACGGTTTTTTGATGGTCGTAAATAACAAAGCCCGGTTTTGCTCCACTCGGTTTCTTTACATGCTTAACGAATGTATAGTCAACTGGAACAGAAGATGAGTTTTTGGCCTTGCTAAAATACGCGGCTAATACCGCAGCCTCTTGAATGGTTTTTTCTGAAGGCTCTTTACTTCTAATAACTACATGAGAACCTGGAATATCTTTCGTATGAAACCATAATTCATCTCTAGAAGCGACTTTATTTGTTAAATAATCATTTTGTTTGTTATTCTTTCCTACTATTATCTCTGTGCCATCAGAGCTGACATAATATTCAAGCACAGGCTTATGAGGTTTATTTTTCTTTTGACCTTTCATTTGACGCTTCTTAATATAGCCCTCTTCCATTAGTTCTTCTCGAATTTCTTGAATATCTTTTGGAGAAGCAGATTCCATCTGTTGTATTAATGAATTGAAATAATCCAGTTCTCTTTTTGCAATTTCAATTTGTTCTTTTACAAATGAAATCGAATTTCTTGCCTTTTGGTATTTCTGAAAATAGAATTGAGCATTTTCAGAAGGAGATTTATGTGGTTGAAGTGGAATAGATATAGCTTCATAGTTTTCTGAATAATAGTTAGTCACTTCAATTTCTTTACTACCTCGTTTTAAAAGGTGGAGATTAGCAGTTAAAAGTTCTCCGAATAAACGAAACTTTTCAGCTTTACCTGCGTCTGTTAAAGCTTTTTTTAGTTTCTCTATTTTTTTTTCATTTTTGTTTCTCTCATTATAGATAAACTTCTCTAAATCACTTCCTTGTTGTTTAACCCTGTCACGCTCTGCTTTTCCATAATAGTAACGGTCAAGCATTTCACTTATAGAGGAATATTGTTTAATTTCCCCATTTAAATGAGCTAGCGGAAGGATATAAAAGAATTCTTTTTGTTCATTCGTTATGATCTGAGGATGAAATTGATTATGAATAACAAGTTCTATTAATGACAAAAACGATGTAGGTAGAGAATTGCGATTTGCTAATCCTGCTAAGTACACAGCTTCTTTTGCAAAAGATGGGGAGATACCAGCAAATGTTTCCACCAGTTGTTTATCTAATTTCCCAGCATTAAAATCAATTTTTTTCATAATCGTTTCTCTATCAACATGTAAAGGATTGATTTTATCTTGCTTAGGTGGAGATACGTATGTATATCCAGGGAAAATTGTCCGATGCCTATTTACGGCGGGTGAAATATGCTTAATACTGTCAAGAATCATGTTTTTCTCAGAATCAATTAAAATGATATTACTATGCCTGCCCATAATTTCAACAATTAGATCTTTATAAGAAATATCTCCAATTTCATTTCTACTCTTAAGCTTAAAGATAATAATTCTGTCTATATCTTGTTGGATGATATCTTCAATAATACTTCCTTCTAGATGCTTTCTTAATAACATACAAAACATAGGTGGTTCTGTCGGATTGTCATAATTTTCTCTTGTTAAGTGAACTCTAGCATAACTCGGATGTGCAGAAAGAAGTAATTTATGATTTACCCCATTAGCTCGGATTTGAAAAAGTAGTTCGTTCTTATAAGGTTGATAAATTTTGGAGATTCGACCATTCTTAATTTTTGCATTTAATTCATGCGTCATAGCATATGTAAAAATCCCATCAAAGGACATAGTATTAGACCCCTTTATATAAGTATCAATTAAGGAATAGTTTATCCCTTGTCTAAAAAGTATAGCATTTTTTTGGACGAGGCTGAATAAGCTTTCTTAGAGATAGGAGAACTAAAACTTGATTTTTTGATTGAGGGGTGTGTGGTGTTCGAATGAATTGGCACGAAATGAGAAAAGAGGATGTCGAAAAAACGGTAAACACCAACTTTAGGGATGGGTTAACTGAAAAAGATGTAAAATTGAGACAGAAACAATATGGTTACAATGAATTAAAAGAGGCAGAACGTCCTTCTGCAATATTAGTATTTTTAGAACAGTTTAAAGATTTTATGGTACTCGTCTTACTCGCTGCAACATTAATTTCAGGATTATTAGGCGAGTATATTGATGCAATTGCAATTATTGCAATTGTACTTATTAATGGTTTTTTAGGCTTCTTTCAAGAAAGAAAGGCTGAAAAATCCCTACATGCATTAAAGGAGCTATCAGCTCCACAAGTTCAAGTTTTTCGTGATAAAACTTGGTTGAAAATCCCTTCTAAAGAAATAGTTGTTGGTGACATCATCCAATTTTCAGCGGGTGACCGTATAGGTGCAGATACAAGAATAATAGAAACGAAAAGCTTAGAAATAGAGGAATCTGCTTTAACTGGTGAATCACTACCAGTTATGAAATACGAAAAGCCGATACAAGGAGAAAATATTACACTTGGTGATCAAGAAAATATGGCATTTATGGGGACGATGGTAACACGAGGCAGTGGAGTTGGTGTGGTCGTAGCAACTGGTATGTCAACTGCCATGGGTCAAATTGCTGATTTAATTCAGTCAGCTGAAACGATGATTACCCCCCTTCAACGTAAATTAGAACAATTAGGAAAGATTTTAATTTCAGTTGCCCTACTCTTAACCTTACTTGTAGTCGTAATTGGGGTTATTCAAGGACATGATTTATATAATATGTTTTTAGCAGGGGTTTCTTTAGCTGTAGCAGCAATACCAGAAGGATTACCAGCTATCGTCACAGTCGCATTATCCCTAGGTGTTCAAAGAATGATTAAGAAAAAATCGATTGTTCGAAAACTGCCTGCTGTAGAAACATTAGGTTGTGCATCTGTTATTTGTTCAGATAAAACAGGTACAATGACACAAAATAAAATGACAGTCACTCATTTATGGGCAGAGGGAAAAGAATGGACTGTGAGTGGAACTGGGTATGATCCAACCGGGAAATTTTATCTAGGAGAAAACGAGATTCGTCTTCAAGGAGAAAAGTCCCTTCAACAATTGCTTACATTCGGATTATTATGTAATAATGCCCAATTGAAAAAGAAAAAAGAAGAATATGTAGTTGATGGTGACCCAACCGATGGAGCATTATTAGTTGCTGGGATGAAAGCAGGGCTAAGTAAGGACGAATTAATGAACCAGTTCCAAGTGGTACATGAATTTCCATTTGACTCTACGAGAAAAATGATGAGTGTAATCATAAAAGATGGAATGGGTAAACGTTTTATTGTTACGAAGGGAGCACCCGATGTATTAATAAACGTAAGTGAATCCATTCTATGGAAGCAAAAACATCAGCTACTATCGAGAGAGATAGAAAATGAAATCAAATCAGCGATTGATGGCTTAGCATCACAAGCACTAAGAACCATTGCAGTTGCCTATAGACCGCTTAAAGAAAATGAGAACGTTTTAAATGAATCTCAAGCTGAAAGAGGATTAACCTTTATTGGGTTACAAGGGATGATTGATCCACCTAGGCCTGAGGTGAAAGATGCTGTTAAGGAATGTAGGGACGCTGGTATAAAAACTGTGATGATAACTGGAGATCATGTTATCACTGCCAAAGCTATTGCACGGAAACTAGGGATTTTACCATCAAATGGAAAAGTGTTAGAAGGAAATGACTTGTCCAAAATGTCAGTCGAGGATTTAGAAGATGTGGTTGAAGATGTATACGTTTTTGCAAGAGTCTCTCCTGAACATAAATTAAAAATTGTAAAAGCCTTTCAAAAGAAAGGTCATATAGTCGCAATGACAGGTGATGGAGTAAATGATGCTCCAGCCATCAAAGCCTCAGATATAGGGATTTCAATGGGGATTACTGGAACAGATGTGGCAAAAGAAGCCTCATCACTTGTTTTATTAGATGACAACTTTGCAACGATAAAAGCTGCAATTAAAGAAGGTAGAAATATTTACGAAAACATTCGAAAATTCATTCGTTATTTGTTGGCTTCTAATGTAGGTGAAATACTCGTTATGTTATTTGCAATGCTCCTTGCCCTTCCTCTACCTTTAGTACCGATTCAAATCCTTTGGGTAAATCTTGTTACAGATGGGCTACCTGCAATGGCTCTAGGGTTAGATAAGCCAGAAGACAATGTTATGAAAAGGAGACCGAGGAATCCAAAAGAAGGTGTGTTTGCGAGAGGTTTAGGATGGAAAGTGATAAGTCGTGGATTTTTAATTGGACTTGTTACATTAGCAGCGTTTATGGTTGTTTATTACCGAGACTCTACAAATCTTGGATACGCACAAACTGTTGCTTTTGCAACATTAGTTATGGCTCAACTTATCCACGTATTTGATTGTAGAAGTGAACGATCTGTTTTTGATCGTAACCCATTTGGCAATATGTATTTAGTTTGGGCTGTCCTTTCTTCACTATTATTGGTGCTTGTAGTGATCTATTATCCACCTTTACAACCAATTTTTCATACTCAAGCTATTATACCTACAGATTGGTTATTAATTGTTGGATTATCTGCCGTTCCAACTTTTTTCCTAGCGGGTGCATTTTTAACAAGAAAATCAAGATAAACTATGTTATAATGCAAAAGGTATTAGAGGACACATCTCTATTACCTTTTTTCTGTTTTATTCTTTTGGAGTTGTTTTGATTGGATATGTGACAAGACCCATTAACAGCCTTTTTTATATTTACATAAAAAGATTAATTTCTTGTAGATTAGAACGGACGTGATGATATGATAGAAAGTATGACTGGTTTTGGTCGAGGAATATATCAAACGAACACATGTAAGGTGACTGTTGAAATTAAGTCAGTTAATCATCGCTTTTGTGAAATTAATATACGTATGCCTAGACAATTATTAGTTTTAGAAGATAAAATGAAGAAAGCCATTAATAATGTGATTAAACGAGGAAGAGTTGAAGTATTTCTTACGATTGAAGGAGAAGGATTTATTAAAAAGTCTATCCGTGTTGATTGGAAATTAGTGGATGACTATTATGAAATCTTCTCCGAAGCTAAAAAACGTCTATCGCTTGATAGTCATCTACTGGTAGACACAATTCTCCAGCAGGAGAATGTTATTTCAGTAAATGAAGAAGAAACTGATATTGGAGAATTAGAAGAGAATATTTTTGAAGCTCTTCAAGCTGCGTTAACAGAATTGAGTGAAATGAGAGTAAGAGAAGGAACTCAACTAATTCAAGATATTATTACATACATAAGTCAAATTGTTGTTCATATTGAGGGAATTTCAAAACGCTCGCCAATTGTTGTAAAACAATATCGTGAAAGATTAATGAAAAAAGTAAGCGAATTTGTTGAAAGTTCCGTTGAAGAAGATAGAATATTAGCTGAAGTAGCTATTTTTTCAGAAAAAGCCGATATAAGTGAAGAAATTACTAGGATGAATAGTCATATTAACCAATTTAATGACACTTTAAGTAGTAATGAACAAACAGTTGGGCGAAAGCTGGATTTTATTGTTCAAGAACTCAATCGAGAAATAAACACAATCGGATCGAAGGCAAATGATAGCTCCATCGCTGGTCATGTGGTAGAAGTAAAAAGCCTACTCGAAAAGATAAAAGAACAAGTTCAGAACATTCAATAAGAAACATGATTACAAATGAAAGTCCAAGGTAAAAATAGATAAGTAATAGTAGGAGGAACAGTGATGGCTATAAAGTTAATCAATATTGGTTTTGGGAATATTGTTTCCGCAAATCGAATTATCTCTATTGTTAGCCCAGAATCTGCACCAATAAAAAGAATTATTCAAGATGCTCGTGACAGAGGTATGTTAATTGATGCGACTTATGGTAGAAGAACAAGGGCTGTCATTATTATGGACAGTGATCATGTCATTTTATCAGCTGTTCAGCCAGAGACTGTGGCTCAACGACTAGCGAATAAAGATGATTTATCTGATGAAGGGTAGGTTTAAATTAAGATTATGAATGAACGTGGCTTATTAATTGTACTTTCTGGACCATCTGGCGTAGGAAAGGGTACTGTAAGAAAGGAAATTTTCTCACAACCAGATACAAAGTTTGAATACTCTATTTCAATGACTACTCGAAAACCACGTGAAGGTGAAGTTGATGGAGTGGATTACTTTTTTAAATCGAGAGAAGAATTTCAAGAGTTAATTAAGCAAAACAAATTTATTGAATGGGCAGAATATGTAGGGAATTACTATGGAACGCCCATTGATTATGTGGAAAAAACGCTTCAAGAAGGGAAAGATGTTTTCTTAGAAATTGAAGTACAAGGTGCTATTCAAGTTAGAAATACATTTCCAGAAGGGTTATTCATTTTTTTAATGCCTCCAAGTTTAGGAGAGCTTAAAAATAGAATTGTAACAAGAGGAACAGAAACAGAAGACTTAATTAATAATCGTATGAAAGTTGCTAAAGAAGAAATCGAAATGATGGATGCGTACGATTATGTAGTAGAAAATGATCACGTAGAACTAGCTTGCGAGCGAATAAAAGCAATCGTCACTGCTGAACATTGTCGAAAAGACCGTGTATCAAAACGATATAAAAAAATGATGGAGGTTGGTTTTTAAAATGTTATATCCTTCTATTGATTCTTTAATGAACAAATTGGATTCAAAGTATACTCTTGTAACGGTAGCATCTAAAAGGGCACGTGTTATGCAACAAAACAATGATGCAAGAATTGAAAAGCCTAAGTCACATAAAAGTGTTGGTAAGGCTCTTGAAGAAATTAACGCAGGGATTTTACATTATACGACGAAATCTTATATTGAAAGAAACGAAACAGAATTAATCGAGGAACATTAAGAATTTTGATCAATTATTTAGATCGGAAATGAACTTTGTTTAAATGATTAATATCACGCTTTAGCAGAGTAGAAAAATAACAACCTATTTGGTTGTTATTTTTTTAAATATCTATAATAAATACCATTTTGGATTGGGGGAATCGGTGGTGCTTTTAAATAAAAATATACTTTTATGTGTGAGTGGTGGTATTGCAGTTTATAAAGCAGCAGCATTAACAAGCAAATTAACACAGTCAGGTGCTAACGTTAAAGTCATAATGACAGAATCTGCATGTGAATTTGTTACACCTCTCACATTTCAAGCCCTATCAAGGAATGATGTTTTTACAGATACGTTTGATGAAAAAGATTCTTCTGTCATAGCACACATAGATTTAGCTGATTGGGCAGACCTTGTGTTAATTGCGCCTGCCACTGCTAATATTATTGGGAAAATAGCAAACGGTATTGCTGATAATATGCTAACAACCACCTTATTAGCAACAAAAGCAGAGGTTTGGTTTGCACCTGCTATGAATGTACATATGTATGACCATCCTGCAGTCAAAAAAAGTTTAAATGCACTTGCGAACTTCGGATATAAATTTATTGAGCCTTCTGAAGGACATTTAGCTTGTGGTTATGTTGGAAAAGGGAGGCTAGAGGAGCCTGAAAAAATCGTAGAACTCATTCAAAACCACTTTTCTTACAAAAAACTTTTTGTTGGTAAAAGGATTCTTATAACTGCAGGTCCAACTAGGGAAAAAATTGATCCAGTTCGCTTTTTTTCTAATCACTCTTCTGGCAAGATGGGATATGCACTAGCTGAAGAAGCATCGAAGCTAGGTGCTGAAGTAACATTAATTACAGGACCAACTAACATACCTAGTCCTCCAAGAGTGAAGACCATTAGAGTTGAATCAGCAAGAGAGATGCTCGACTATACTCTAAATAACTTTCCAAATAACGACATCGTAATAAAAACTGCTGCCGTAGCAGACTACCGTCCAAAACATGTCTTTGATGAAAAGATGAAGAAAAAAGATGGAGACCTTCTCATTGAACTAGAAAGAACAGTAGATATATTAAAAACACTCGGTTCGAAGAAAGATAATCAATTTTTGGTTGGTTTTGCGGCCGAAACTCAAGATGTAGAAAGCTATGCTCTAAAAAAACTTAAAAGCAAAAATCTTGATATGATTGTCGCAAATAACGTTACACAAGACGGAGCTGGATTTGGGACGGATACAAATATCGTTACGATTTTTAAAAAGGATTTAAGCAAGAAATCATTACCTCTCTTATCAAAAAAAGAAGTAGCACAAGAGATTCTCACTGAAATTCATTTAATGATTAGTGGAGTTAAAAAATGAATGTTGCAAAGGTAATAGTCGATGTACCAGTAATGCAAACCGACCGCCAGTTTGATTATTTAATTCCAGAAAAATGGATAAACCTAATTAAGCCTGGAATTAGGGTTGTTGTTCCCTTTGGTCCTAGGAAAGTTCAAGGATTTGTAATCGGCCTTGAAAATAAAACAGATATTGATAAATTGAAACCAATATATTCCATTCTTGATATAACACCTGTATTGAATAAGGAATTGTTAACAATTGGTAATTGGCTAACAGAAAAAACTTTATGCTTTACGATTTCTGCTCTACAAGCCATGCTTCCATCTGCAATGAGAGCAAAATATGAGAAAAAAATATGTCTTGTTTCTCCATTTACTGTAGATGATTTGCAAGAGCAGATTCAAGGTTGGTTTAAAGGTAGAGATGAAATAGATTGGGAGTTGATCGAAAGACAAGGTGCATTTAACCTTTTTCAACGAGATATTCAAAATGGGATTTTAGAGGTAGTTTATAAGGTTAAAAATCGTGCTAAAAAGAAAACAATTCGTCAGGTCTCATTATCCATATCAAAAGAAGAGCTAATGAAAATAATTGAAGATCTTCCTCCACAAGCAAATAAACAAAGAGATATTTTAGAGTATTTTCTTATAAATGATCTTTCCGTACCTGTAAAAGAGCTAGCAAGTGCCATTGGAAGTACCTCTTCCTCTATACGATCATTAATTGACAAAGGAATATTACTTGAAAAAAATGTTGAGATATATAGAGATCCTTTTGAGGATAAGACGTTTAAACAAACATTTCCCTTTCCTTTAACTAGAGAACAAACAAAAGCTATATCTCCAATCTTACAATCAATTGAAGAAGGTACTCATGAAACATTTTTAATGTACGGTGTAACTGGAAGTGGTAAAACTGAAGTCTATATGCAAGCCATTGATGCAGCCTTAAAAAAAGGGAAAGAAGCTATTGTTTTAGTTCCTGAAATCTCGTTAACGCCGCAAATGGTCCTGAGATTTAAAGGTAGATTTGGTTCACAAGTTGCGGTCCTACATAGTGGTCTTAGTACAGGTGAAAAATATGACGAGTGGAGAAAGATACATCGAAAAGAAGTGAAGCTTGTTGTGGGAGCAAGGTCGGCAGTATTTGCCCCATTTGAGAATCTTGGGATTATTATTATAGATGAAGAACACGAGTCAAGCTATAAGCAAGAGGATAATCCTAGATATCATGCTAGAGATGTTGCAATTTATCGTGGGGAATATCATCAATGTCCTGTTGTTCTTGGAAGTGCAACGCCTACACTTGAATCGTATGCGAGAGCTTCGAAGAAAGTTTATACGTTGTTAACTCTAGCAGAACGAGTAAATGAACAGGCACTTCCTCAAGTAGAAATTGTAGATATGAGGGAAGAATTAAGAAATGGTAATCGCTCTATGTTTTCTTCTAGCCTTTACGAAAAAATAGTCGATCGATTAGATAGAGGCGAGCAATCCGTACTATTTTTAAATCGAAGAGGCCATTCTTCTTTTGTGATGTGTAGAGATTGTGGTTATGTAATGAATTGCCCCCACTGTGAAATTTCACTGACTTACCATAGGGCAAATAATCAGTTGAAGTGTCATTATTGTGGGTATGAAACAAGTATGCCAAGAACTTGCGGTGAATGTGAGAGTGACCATATAAGGTTTTTTGGAACAGGGACCCAGAAGGTAGAAGAAGAACTATTAAAGGTTTTACCTGAAGCGAGAGTCATTAGAATGGATGTTGATACAACTAGTAGAAAGGGAGCGCACGAAAAGCTTTTAACTGCTTTTGGAGAAGGGAAGGCAGACATCTTACTTGGAACACAAATGATTGCTAAAGGTTTAGATTTTCCTAAGGTCACACTCGTAGGTGTTTTAACGGCAGATACGATGCTACATTTACCTGATTTTAGAGCATCTGAAAAGACCTTCCAATTATTGACTCAAGTAAGTGGAAGGGCAGGGAGGCATGATTTACCAGGAGAAGTTGTTATTCAAACCTATACTCCAGAACATTATAGTGTTACTCTTGCAAGTAAACATGATTTTCTTTCTTTTTATCAACAAGAAATGCAGTTAAGAAAATTGCACTCTTATCCACCATTCTATTTTATTTGTTTAATAACAGTTACACACACAGAAATAACAAAAGTAGTAGATATCGCAAGTAAAATTACTGAAAATCTTAGGTCAAAACTATCTCCAAAAACGATAATATTAGGTCCTGTTGCTTCACCAATCTCAAGGATCAATAATAGATATCGTTATCAATGCATGATAAAATACAAGAATGAACCTAATCTAACGGAAACGTTAAAAGCCATTATTGGTCATTATCAAAAAGAAATAGGAAAGAATCAATTGACATTAACAATTGACTTAAATCCATACATGATGATGTAAATGACCAGATAGATTGAAGACTTTCTTTTCAATGTTATAAACATTGGAGAAATAGTAGACACTAGATGAAAATATAATGGAGGAACTATTTTGGCAGTATTAAACATTGTAGAATATCCTAATAGCATTTTGGAACAACAGTGCGAGAAAGTTACAAGTTTTGATCGATCTTTAATCAAGTTACTGAATAATATGTATGATACAATGATTTCTGCTGATGGTGTTGGGTTAGCAGCACCTCAAATTGGAATCAGTAAACAAATTGCTATTGTTGACATTGGTGATCAAAGTGGAACAATAGAGCTAATTAACCCTGTAATTATTGAAAAACGTGGTGAACAAGTTGGTCCCGAAGGCTGCCTAAGTTTTCCGGGACTTTTTGGTGAAGTTAGTAGAGCTGACTATATTAAAGTTAGAGCGCAAAATAGAAACGGTAAAACCTACATAATTGAGGCAGATGATTTTTTATCTAGAGCAATACAGCACGAGATCGATCACTTGCATGGGACTTTATTTACTTCTAAAGTGACTAGATATTATGAAGAAGGAGAAATAGAAGGGTAGGGAGTTTGAATGAAAAAAATAGTTTTTATGGGAACACCGGATTTTTCTGTTCCTGTATTACGTCAAATAATTGACGATGGATTTGACGTAATTGGTGTAGTTACTCAACCAGACCGTCCTGTTGGGAGAAAGAAAGTATTGACACCACCACCTGTTAAAGTTGAAGCATTAAAGCATGAAATTCCAGTGTTTCAACCGAACAAAATAAGAGAAAAAGAAGAATTGCAAAGGGTTTTAGATATGAAACCGGACTTAATTGTCACTGCAGCATTTGGACAAATCTTGCCTAAAGAATTGTTAGAAGCGCCAGAATATGGCTGTATCAATGTTCATGCTTCTTTATTACCTGAATTAAGAGGTGGGGCTCCAATTCACTATTCCATCATTCAAGGAAAAGAGAAAACAGGAGTTACAATTATGTATATGGTAGAAAAATTAGATGCAGGGGACATCTTAACCAAGGTTGAAGTTCCAATTACAGAACTAGATCATGTGGGGTCTTTACATGACAAACTTAGTAAAGCGGGAGCAAAGCTTTTATCTGAAACATTACCACTTGTTTTTAATAATAAGATAACCCCCATTAAACAAGATGAAGAAAAAGTTACATTTGCTTACAATATTAAAAGAGAACAGGAAAAGATTAATTGGTCAAAAACTGGTGAAGAAATTTATAACCACATTCGTGGCTTGCATCCTTGGCCAGTTGCATATACTACATTCCGTGGTGATGTAGTAAAAGTTTGGTGGGGAGAAAAGGTAATAACTAATAATAATGTTGAGCCTGGAAAAATTATAGCCATTGAGGATGATGGTTTTATTGTAAGTACAGGAAATAATGTCTCTATAAAAATTACGGACTTACAACCTTCAGGGAAAAAAAGAATGTTAACCGAGCAGTTTTTAAGAGGTTCTGCTGTAGAGATTGGTGAAAAGCTAGGAGAAGAAAATGAGTAATGTTAGAGAAACAGCTCTTGATATCTTACTAGCTATTGAAAAAAACCAAGCATACAGTAACCTACTACTAAATAAAATGATCCAAAAAAATAAGGTGAATGGAAAAGACGTTGGGTTATTAACAGAGATTGTTTACGGGACAATCCAAAGACGTGAGACATTGAATTACTTTTTAACCCCTTTCTTAAATGCAAAGAAAAAGACTGATCAATGGGTATTAATTTTACTTCGTTTATCTTTGTATCAAATGACATATTTAGACAGAGTTCCTGATCGTGCCATTATTCATGAAGCTGTAGAAATTGCCAAAAAGCGTGGACATAAAGGAATTTCTTCTCTAGTAAATGGAGTATTACGCAATATTCAACGCCAAGGTCTACCATCATTAAATGAGTTAACAGATCCAAATGAGAGATTAGCAATTGAAACAAGCCACCCCCTATGGATGGTAAATAGATGGGTAGATCAAATCGGATACGAAGAAACTAAAAAAATGTGTGAGACTAATAATGTCCCTCCAATGCAAACTGCACGTGTAAATCTAAACAAAATTTCAGTAGATGAATTATTACACAATCTAAAAGAAGAAGGTATTCAGGCGAAAAACGGTGAATTAGCACCTAATTCAATTGTTATTGAGAAAGGTAATGTTGCATTCACCAATTCTTTTAGAACTGGGCTTTTAACAATTCAAGATGAAAGTTCAATGTTGGTAGCTCATGCTCTTGGTGTAAATGAAGGAGATAGGGTACTTGATAGCTGCGCAGCACCTGGAGGAAAAACTACTCATATTGCAGAACTGTTAAGAAACTCGGGTCAAGTGGTGTCTCTCGATCTCCATGAACACAAAATTAAACTAATTAATGATCAGTTAGAGAGGCTCGAATTATCAAACGTTGAAACAATGGCACTTGATAGTAGAAAAGTGGTAGATTTCTTTGAAAAAGAGTCATTTGATAAGATATTAGTTGATGCCCCTTGTTCAGGTCTTGGAGTAATTAGAAGAAAACCTGATGTGAAATATTCTAAAACAGAAGAAGATATAACAAGATTAGCTACAATTCAACTCTCAATACTAAATGCAGTTGTTCCTTTATTAAAAAAAGGAGGCACGCTTGTTTATAGTACATGTACGATTGATCAACAAGAGAACACTGATGTGACAAAAAGTTTCTTACAACAAAATAGAGATTTTTCATACGACAATACATTGGCATCTCGTATGCCACAACCAATCTCAGAAATCGTAAAAAATGGTCAAATTCAATTATTTCCACATTTATTTAATACAGACGGATTTTATATTGCAAGTTTTCGAAAGCAGGTGTAATGTTAATGGAAGAAACAACCAATACAACAAGCAAAGACATGATTAAGAAGGAACAGGAGAGTAAAAGATCAATTTATTCTCTTAAGTTAGAGGATTTACAAGAGTGGTTAACTCAAAATGGAGAAAAGTCATTTCGTGCAACCCAAATTTTTGAATGGTTATATACAAAAAGAATTACCTCATTCGACGAAATGTCAAATCTATCGAAAAACCTTCGTGAAAAACTCGAAGAACATTTTACGATTACTACATTAAAAACAATCATTCAACAGACTTCTACGGATGGTACAATGAAGTTCTTATTCGAACTCCATGACGGGTATTCAATTGAAACCGTTCTAATGAGACATAACTATGGTAATTCAGTATGTGTCACAACTCAGGTTGGCTGTAGAATAGGATGTACATTTTGTGCCTCTACTCTTGGTGGTTTAAAAAGGAACTTGGAAGCGGGAGAAATTGTTGCTCAAGTGGTAAAAGTACAACAGGCCCTAGATGAATTAGAAGAACGAGTAAGTCATGTTGTTATTATGGGAATTGGAGAGCCTTTTGATAATTATGAGGAGATGCTATCTTTCTTAAAAATTATTAATCATGACAAAGGTCTGAACATTGGCGCTCGACACATAACTGTATCAACAAGTGGCATCATTCCAAAAATTTATCAATTTGCTGATGAAGGTATGCAAATCAATTTCGCTATTTCTCTTCACGCTCCAAATACTGAAATTAGAAGTAGGTTAATGCCAATTAATCGGGCATATAAATTACCAGAACTTATGAAGGCAGTTAGATATTATATTGAAAAAACAGGTAGAAGAATTAGCTTTGAATATGGACTTTTTGGAAGTGTAAATGATCAAGTTGAACATGCAGAAGAATTAGCAAAACTCATTAAAGATGTGAAATGCCATGTAAATTTAATTCCTGTTAATTACGTTCCAGAACGCGACTATGTAAGAACACCAAAAGACCAAATCTTTGAATTCGAAAAAACATTAAAAAAACACGGAATCAATGTGACAATTCGTAGAGAACATGGACATGATATAGACGCTGCTTGTGGTCAACTTCGTGCGAAGGAGCGTCAAGAGGAGACGAGGTGATTAGCATGGAGAGTTATTTTTTATCAGATAGGGGAAAAGTAAGAAAACACAATGAAGATAGCTGTGGTGTTTATTATAATCATGATGGAGACATGTTAGCTATCGTTGCAGATGGAATGGGTGGTCACAAAGCTGGGGATGTCGCAAGTCAAATGACCGTAGAAACCCTCCAATCATATTGGGTTCAATCATCTTCTATTAATTCTCCAGAAATCGGAGAGAAATGGCTTCAAGAACATATAAAAAAGGTGAATGAAAAACTTTTAAAGCACTCTCAAGAAAATCCAGACTGTAATGGAATGGGAACCACTTTAGTATGTGCAATCGTAACACCAACTTTTACAACGACGGCACATATCGGAGATAGCAGAATCTATTTATTAAATTCAATTGGATTTAAACAAATTACTGACGATCATACACTTGTTAATGAACTCGTCAAGTCAGGTCACATTTCAAAAGAAGATGCAGAGTATCATCCTCGTAAAAATGTTATTCTTCGAGCTCTAGGCAGTGAGGGGATTGAGGTAGATATAAATACAATCATATTAGAAGATGATGACATGATTGTGTTATGTTCTGATGGTCTATCAAATAAAGTTGACGATCAATTAATACATGAGGAACTAAAATCAAATGTAAGTCTTCAAGAGCAAGCAAAAAATCTTGTCCAGCAAGCTAATGACAATGGTGGCGAAGACAACATCACCTTATTAATCATTAAATTCTCTTCTCAACGAGAAGGAAGGTGATGAATATGCTTATTGGTAGACGATTAAATGGGCGTTACAAAATTCTCGAGGGGATCGGCGGAGGTGGAATGGCTAATGTCTATCTTGCAAAAGATATGATCCTTGAACGTGAAGTAGCCATAAAAATACTCCGACTAGATTTTTCAAATGATGAAGAGTTTATTAAGAGATTTCGTCGGGAAGCCCATTCTGCTACAAGCCTTGCCCACCCTAATATTGTTAGTATATACGATGTTGGTGAAGAAGGGGATATCTATTATATTGTCATGGAATATGTTGCAGGAACTACTCTAAAGCAATATATTCAACAACATGCACCTCTTCATCCAAGAGAAGCATTGAACATTATGGAGCAATTAGCTTCTGCTATTTCACATGCTCATCAGCATCAAATCATTCATAGAGATATAAAACCACAAAATATATTAATTGATCATGGCGGCACAGTGAAAATAACAGATTTTGGAATAGCAGTTGCCTTGAGTTCAACAACAATTACGCAAACAAATTCTGTACTAGGTTCTGTCCATTATTTATCTCCAGAACAAGCGCGAGGTGGAATGGCTACAAGAAAGTCAGATATCTATTCATTAGGAATCGTTTTGTTTGAATTAATTACAGGAAGAGTACCATTTTCTGGTGAATCAGCAGTTTCTATTGCTTTAAAACATTTGCAGTCTGATACACCTTCACCAAAGAGGTGGAATCCGACAATACCACAAAGTGTTGAAAATATTATATTAAAAGCAACTGCAAAAGATCCTTTCCACCGTTATGATTCTGTCGAAGAAATTGAAGAGGATATACATACAGCATTGGACCCAGATCGAATAAATGAGGAAAAATTTTCAATTCCACATGATGACGAAGAAATAACCAAGGCAATACCTATTATTACAGAACTGCACAATCATCATAAAAGGGATGACACAATTGTAAGAACACCTGAGAAAAAGAATGCCGATGGTATAGACTCTAATCATCAGAAAAAGAAAAAAAGAAACAAGCTACCGATTATACTAGGGACAATTTTTCTCTTACTTATCGCTGCAGCTGTATCTGCTGTAACAATTATTCCATCATTATTACTTCCTGAAGACGTTACAGTACCTGATGTTTCAAATATGGAATACGAAGATGCTGTGAAAAGGCTTTTATCTATGGGGTTTGATGTAGAAGATCCAATCAAAATAGACGATGAAACCATACCTGAAGGATACATCATTCGAACGAATCCTAAAGCAAATGAAGTTGTAAAAGAAGGTACAAAAATTACGATCTATCAAAGTAGTGGGAAAAAGAAAATAGAGTTTGAAAACTATGTAGGTCAAGATATTGAAGATGTAAGAAGAAAGCTAAAAGACTTTAATTCTGTCATAGAAAAAACAATTTATGACGAAAGTCCTTTTGGAACCATTATTGACCAATCTATTAAAGAAGGAAAATTAGTTGTTCCAGAAGAAACAGACATTGAATTTGTAGTCAGTAAAGGTCCAAAAAAGATTAAATTAAGGGATTTATCGAGATACAATTCTAGAGCTCTAGATGACTATGCTTCTGAAGTGGGTATTATTATCGATTACACAGAAGAAAAGTATGACGAAACGGTTGAAAAGGGATTAGTCATTTCACAAAATCCTGCTGCAGGGACTGAAATTGATAAAGATCAAATAGTAAAAGTGGTTATTTCAAAGGGAAAAGAACCGAAGGAAAATAAAACTGTTGAAAGACAGATTGAAATTACTTATTCAGGTAGTGAAGAAGGCCAAGGTCAAAAGGTACAAATATTTATCCAAGACGCTAATAATTCTATCACAAATCTTTATGATGGCTTCACAATGTATGAAACAACTATAAAAAAAATAACATTTGTCATTAAGTATGGAGAAAAAGCAAAGTATTTAATATTTATTGATGATAAATTATTTAAAAAAGATGAAATTGATTATCCAGTTGATGGGCAATAACAAGGAGTGGAACTATGCCTGAAGGAAAAATCATAAAAGCTTTAAGTGGTTTTTATTATGTTTTAGAAGAATCGGGACAAGTGACTCAATGTAGAGGAAGAGGGGTCTTTAGAAAGAACAAGATCACTCCATTAGTAGGTGACCAAGTAGTTTTTCAAGCAGAGAACGAAACGGAAGGATACATTATGGAGGTACTTAACCGAAAGAATGAATTAATTCGACCACCTATTGCCAATGTTGACCAGGCTATTCTTGTTTTTTCAGCTGTTGAACCAGAATTTAGCACACTATTATTGGATAGATTCCTAGTCTTAATTGAGTCAAAAGATATATCACCTATCATCTGTATAAGTAAAACAGATTTGGTAAATGATTCGACCCGTTCTGAAATTGATAAATTTGCAAAAGATTATGAAAACATCGGTTATAAGGTCATATTAACATCCACGATTGAAGAAATAGGCGTTGACGAGCTACTTCCATTTATAGAAGATCATATTTCAGTATTCGCTGGACAATCAGGTGTTGGAAAATCTTCCTTGTTAAATTTACTTAGACCTGAACTAGAGCTTAAAACAGATGATATCTCATCTCATCTTGGTAGGGGAAAGCATACAACAAGACATGTTGAACTAATTGCAGTTGGGAATGGACTAGTTGCAGATACACCAGGATTCAGCTCATTAGAATTTTCTGAGATAGAGGTTAATGAATTATCTTCTTGCTTTCCGGAATTTAGAGAACGAAGCTCTGAATGCAAGTTTCGTGGCTGTACTCATACATCTGAACCGAAATGTGCAGTAAAAGCTGCTCTAGAAGTAAAAGAAATTTCCACTTATCGCTATGAACATTACGTTAGTTTTTTGGAAGAAATTAAAGACAGAAAGCCGAGGTACTAATACATGCTTAAAATAGCACCATCGATTTTATCAGCAGACTTTTCAAAGCTCGCGGATGAAATTAAAGATGTAGAAAAAGGTGGAGCCGATTATATTCATGTAGATGTCATGGATGGTCATTTTGTTCCGAACATAACGATTGGTCCTTTAATCGTTGAAGCGATTAGGCCGATTACTAACCTACCATTGGATGTACATTTGATGATTGAAAAACCAGATCAATATATTGAGACATTCGCAAAAGCAGGTGCCGATATTATCTCAGTTCATGTGGAAGCTTGTACGCATTTACATAGAACTATCCAACTTATAAAATCGTTTGGAGTAAAGGCTGGAGTAGTTCTTAATCCTGCAACTCCAGTACATTCTATACAGCATATTTTAGAGGATGTGGATCTAGTTTTACTTATGACGGTAAACCCTGGCTTTGGGGGGCAAAAATTCATTGAAAATGTACTTCCAAAAATTAAGCAAGTAGCTAACTTAGTAAATGAAAATAACTTAAGTGTTGAAATTGAAGTTGATGGTGGAGTCAATAAAGAAACTGCAAAGCTCTGTGTGGAAGCTGGTGCGAATGTTCTTGTGGCGGGTTCAGCTATTTACAATGAACAAAATCGTCAACACGCAATTTCACTAATTCGTGGAAATAATTAATAAAGACATGGCCATAAAAGGTCATGTTTTTTTTTTATGTTTTTTACTTTTCAAGTATCAAAATGTTTAAGATAATTAAAAGTTAAAAAAGCAATAAAAAAACCTTCATGATTTTATGACCTTTGAACAAAATAAGAAGTGAAGAAATGGAGGGATACTAAGTGGATATATCTAAAGATGATCAAGCTATAATAGAGTTTGCTTTAAAAGAAACTTTAAATAACAGCACAGACTATGAAGTAATTGAACAATTAGAAAACACTTTAAAAAGATTAAAGAATAACAAATATGAAAATGAAGCACAAAAAGACGGTTTTCGTTACGATTATGACGATTTTTCTATATAATAGTACTATCCAATGGGTAGTGCTTTTTTTAATTTATACGATACAACCAAGATTAACACCCATGTTCAGATTCATAAATTCAGGGTAGACTTAAATGCAATTGTGCATCCCCTGAAAATACGACACTGAACATGGGGTGTTAACCTTCGTTGCAGGAACCTCGCTTTCCGCGGGGCGCTTCTTGAGCCTCCTCGGCTTTGCCTGTGGGGTCTCAAGACTAGCGCTATCTCCCGCAGGAGTCTCGGTCCTTCCACTTCGGTTAACACGCATGAATTACTTAAAAGTCAACATTCTATACAAGAAAATTCAAGTTCACATTTTCATCCTTCATGGTGCAAAGCTCTATAAAAATTAAAGCAGCTACTACATAAAAAAATTTAAAGTTAGGTGATTGTCGTGAATATACATATACTAGCAGGTGGTCCTAAAGAGTTTGTCCCAGATTTAAACCCATACGCCAATGAAACTTGGGTAGGAGTTGATAAAGGTGTCCTATACTTAATTAATGAAGGAATCACACCAGTAGAATCCTTTGGCGATTTCGATTCAGTAACGGAAGAAGAAAGACATTTCTTGCAAACTAACACAAACCTGAATATTTACCCAGCTGAAAAAGATAAAACAGACCTAGAACTTGCACTAGATTGGGCAATTCAACAAAACCCATGTCAAATTAAAATCTTTGGTGCTACTGGAGGTAGATTGGATCATTTTTTAGCCAACGTTCAATTGCTTTCACAACCCCTTAACAAAAATATTGATTGTGAATTAATCGATAAACAAAACGTTTTAACATTAAAAAAACCAGGTACTTATAATATAGAAAAAAACACGAATTATCCATACGTTTCTTTTCTCCCTTTCAAGCAAGAGATAAAGGATTTAACACTAATTGATTTTAAATACAAATTAAAAAACAGTAATATTTCTTTCGGATCAACACTATGTATAAGTAACGAACTTATCAATAATATAGGTACTTTTTCATTCAAGGATGGCATATTAATGATGATAAGAAGTAGTGATGCTTTTTAGAACATCATTACTTGCTAGGTACTCTTTCTTCTTTTTTGAATATACTTATAATGAAAAAGTTGGGTAAAAAACACAAAGAACGTGTAATCCGTGTTGAGGAGGGAAATTATGAAATTTTATACGATTAAATTACCAAAGTTTCTCGGGGGAATTGTACGCGCAATGTTAGGGTCTTTTAAAAAGGGATAAGAAAAAAGCACCGTTTATGGGTGCTTTTTTTTTGCGGACAATAAAATAATTTATCCTAAGATTTCAATTACGTTTATTATACACGCTCTACTTTTCCAGATTTAAGTGCTCTTGCAGAAACGTATACGCGTTTAGGTTTACCATTTACTAAAATACGTACTTTTTGAAGGTTTGCACCCCATGTACGTTTTGTAGCGTTCATCGCATGAGAACGAGCATTACCAGAACGACTTTTTTTACCAGTAATTACACATTTACGTGCCATACTATTTCCCTCCTAACTTACGAAAAACTAACCATTTCAAATGTTTATAGTATGTGAAAATACTTATTTAATTTATCACACCTAAAATAATATTGCAATACTTCTTATTAAACCTTTCAAGAAATATCCCTTGACATATAATTTTTGAAATACTGTACAATACTAATAGTACATATTCAACTATTAAGGATTTACTTTTAAAAAAGTTTCTCTTATAGTAAAATGACTATAGTTAAACTGAACAATTTCAAAAGGGGGAACTTACATGTCCATCGAACTAAAAACAAAATACGGGCAAATTGATATATCTAATGATGTAGTAGCAACTGTTGCTGGTGGTGCTGCAATAGATTGTTACGGAATTGTTGGAATGGCATCAAAAAACCAAATTAAAGATGGAATTACAGAAATCCTGAGAAAAGAGAACTTTACTCGAGGAATTATTGTCCGTCAAGAAAATGATGAAGTACATATCGACATGTATATAATTGTAAGCTACGGCACAAAGATTTCTGAAGTTGCCCACAATGTTCAAACAAAAGTGAAATATACTCTAGACCAAACAGTTGGACTAGTAGTTGATTCAGTTAATATTTTTGTGCAAGGTGTTCGTGTAACGAACCCGTAAAGAGGAGGAAAAAGTCTGTGTCAATCAATAGTCTTGATGGAAAACGTTTTGCTGAAATGGTGATTCAAGGAGCCAGCCATTTATCAAACAATGCAAAAATGGTAGATGCACTAAACGTTTTCCCAGTTCCAGATGGCGATACTGGTACAAATATGAACCTTTCAATGACATCTGGTGCAAAAGAAGTGAAGAATAATGTACAAAGTCATATTGGCAAAGTTGGAAGTGCTCTTGCTAAGGGTCTATTAATGGGAGCAAGGGGTAATTCAGGTGTTATTCTTTCTCAACTCTTTAGAGGATTTTCTAAAGCAATTGAGAGTAAGGAAGTAATTACATCTATTGATTTTGCTAACGCTTTAGATGCTGGTGTGCAGACTGCATATAAAGCAGTTATGAAGCCTGTAGAAGGGACTATTTTAACTGTTGCGAAGGATGCAGCTAAACACGCTGTTGTTATTGCTAAGTCTGAAGAAGATATTATTAAACTAATGGAAGAAGTTCTAAAAGAAGCAAAAGCCTCTTTAAACCGTACGCCTGATCTTTTACCAGTACTAAAAGAGGTTGGTGTAGTTGATAGTGGCGGGCAAGGTCTAGTACTTGTTTACGAAGGTTTTCTAGCAGTTCTAAAAGGTGAAAAATTATCAGATATGCCAATTTCAGCACCTTCAATGACAGATCTAGTAAACGCTGAGCACCATAAAGGCGTCCATGCTTATATTAATACGGAAGATATTGAATTTGGATATTGTACCGAATTTATGGTTAAGTTTGAAGAGGATAAATTAAAGAAAAACCCATTCTCTGAAGACCAATTTAGACAAGATTTAAGCAAACATGGTGATTCTCTTCTAGTAATTTCAGATGAAAACATTGTAAAGGTACATATTCATGCAGAGCATCCTGGAGATTGCTTGTCATATGGGCAAAGGTACGGTAGCTTAATTAACATGAAAATTGAAAATATGCGTGAACAGCATTCTAGCCTTTTTGAAGAAGAATCTAGCATAGAACAGCCAAAGAAAAGTGCACCTAAAGAAAAAAGCAAATATGGCATCGTAAGTGTGGCAATGGGTTCTGGTATATCAGATTTATTCAAAAGTATCGGAGCGCACTCAGTAATTGAGGGCGGACAAACAATGAATCCTAGTACAGAGGATATTGTAAAAGCTATCGAGGATGTACATGCTGAAAACGTGATCATCCTTCCAAATAATAAAAACATTATTATGGCTGCAGAACAAGCTGCATCTGTAGTTGAAGGAAATGTAGTCGTTGTTCCTTCTAAAACAGTCCCACAGGGAATGGCTGCGTTACTTTCATTTAATCCAAGTGTTGAACTTGATCAAAATAAAGAACTTATGATTGAAGCACTAGGAAATGTAAAGACTGGACAAGTAACTTATGCTGTTAGAGATACTAACATTGATGGTCTAGATATTTCTAAAGATGATTACATGGGTATCGCTGAGGGGAAAATCACCTTAACAAATAAGAATAAGGTGGAAACAGCTAAAGGACTATTAAGAGACTTACTAACAGATGAGGATGAAATTTTAACCATTATTTATGGTGAAGATGCATCTGAAGAGGACGTAAATGAACTAGTATCGTTTGTTGAAGAAAAGTTTGAAGAGATAGAAGTAGAAATTCATAATGGAAAACAACCATTATACTCATTTATCTTTTCAGTTGAATAATGTATGATGAAATAGAAGGGGATTTTTCCCCTTCTATTTCAATGTGAAAAGAAAATTAATGACGATTGTAGAGATAGATTTGGGAGGGGTATCATGAAATATAGAAGTGTTTTTGATATTATTGGACCTGTAATGATTGGACCTTCTAGTTCACATACGGCTGGTGCTGCTCGTATAGGAAGAGTTGCAAGAAGTTTATTTGGTCGTGAGCCTAAATGGGCAAAAATTTCTTTTTATGGATCATTTGCCAAAACCTACAAAGGGCATGGAACTGATGTCGCAATTGTAGGTGGACTTTTGGATTTTGATACATTCGATGAAAGAATAAAAACCTCCTTAGAATTAGCAAATAAATCTGGGTTGAGCGTTCAATTTCATGAAGAAGATGCATTAACTGATCACCCTAATACTGCTCGTGTTCGAATAGGTGATGAAAAAGCTGAACTTGAGTTAGTAGGTATTTCAATTGGTGGAGGAAAAATTGAAATTACTGAACTTAATGGATTTCAATTAAAGCTTTCTGGTAATCATCCCGCTATATTAGTTGTTCATAATGATAGGTACGGAGCAATTGCAGGTGTAGCAAATGTATTGGCAAAATATGAGATTAATATTGGCCATATGGAGGTTGCTCGTAAAGAAAAGGGAAAAGAAGCATTAATGACAATTGAAGTGGACCAAAACATAGATTACTTGATTATGGAAGAACTTGAGAAATTACCGAACATCATAAAGGTAACAAAAATTGTTGATTAAATTCACCTTTTGGAAACGCTTCCATTTAATGTTTGGCTTTAGGAGGGAAAAAAATGTTTCGTAATGTAGCAGAATTAATCGAACTAGCTGAAAGTAAAAATATGAAAATATCTGAAATTATGATTAATCAAGAATCAGAAGTAACCGGGAAAAGTCGTGAAGAAATTATTTTGCAGATGGATACAAACTTAAAGGTAATGGAACAAGCAGTTGAAAAAGGTATTAAAGGAGTAAAATCGGTATCAGGATTGACAGGCGGAGATGCGGTTTTAATGCAACAATATATTGAAAAGGGTAATTTCCTTTCAGGTGAGACCATTCTTGATGCAGTTAGCAAAGCGGTTGCAACAAATGAGGTTAATGCTGCTATGGGTACTATTTGTGCAACCCCAACGGCAGGATCAGCAGGTGTTGTTCCTGGGACTTTATTTGCAGTGCAGAAAAAACTAAATCCTACTAGAGAAGAAATGGTTCAATTTCTTTTTACTGCAGGAGCTTTTGGCTTTGTTGTCGCTAACAATGCCTCAATTTCAGGTGCTGCAGGTGGCTGTCAGGCGGAAGTTGGTTCAGCTGCAGGAATGGCTGCGGCAGCTATTGTTGAAATGGCTGGTGGTACACCTTCTCAATCTGCAGAAGCAATGGCAATTACTCTCAAAAATATGTTAGGTCTAGTGTGTGATCCTGTAGCTGGTTTAGTTGAGGTTCCTTGTGTAAAAAGAAACGCAATGGGAGCTGCTAATGCGATGGTAGCTGCTGACATGGCGTTAGCTGGAATTAAAAGCAGAATTCCTTGTGATGAAGTGATTGATGCTATGTACAAAATTGGTCAATCTATGCCTACTGCGTTAAAAGAAACTGCTCAAGGAGGTTTAGCGGCAACCCCAACAGGTCGTGAATTAGAGGCGAAAATTTTCGGGATTCCGCTAAATAAAAGTGAGTAACTTAAAACAATCAGTAACCGCTATAAAGGGTATTGGAGAAGAAATTGGCCAACAACTACAAGAAATGAATATATTCACAATTGAGGACCTCCTTTTATATTTCCCTTATCGGTATGAGGATTATCGATTAAGAGATTTAGCTGATGTTAAACACGAAGAACGAGTTACTGTTGAGGGGAAGGTTCATAGTGAACCTTCTCTATCATATTTTGGGAAAAAGCGTTCACGGTTGACGTTTAGAGTACTTGTAGGTCGTTATTTAATAAAAGTCGTTTGTTTCAATCAGCCTTACCATAAAAATAAACTAACTCTTCAACAACCAATTACGCTAACAGGGAAATGGGACCAACATCGACAAACTATAACAGTAAGTGAGATTTCATTTAGTCCCTATTCTAAAACAAATGATGTCGAACCTGTTTATTCAACAAAAGGGAAAATTAACGTAAAAGGGATGAGACGATTTATTGCACTAGCTCTTCAACAATATAGTGAAGATTTAGAAGAAACTCTTCCATCAATGTTCTTAAAAAAATATAAGCTTCTTTCAATAAGAGAAGCTATAGAAACGATTCATAATCCTCATAGCCACGATTCGTTAAAGCATGCACGTAGAAGGTTCGTTTATGAAGAGTTCTTATTGTTTCAACTAAAGATGCAGGCCTTGCGTAAAGTGGAAAGAGAACAATCAGGTGGTATAGCTCAGGATATTGATTCAGTTAGATTAGACAGGTTTATTAATGAATTACCTTTTCCGTTAACAAATGCACAAAATAGAGTAGTTAATGAAATATTAAATGATTTAAAATCGCCTTTTCGTATGAACCGACTCCTTCAAGGTGATGTAGGCTCCGGAAAAACAGTGGTAGCTGCTATTGCGTTGTATGCTAGCATTTTAGCAGGGTATCAAGGTGCACTTATGGTTCCTACCGAGATTTTAGCCGAACAACATGTGGCTTCTTTGAAAGAACTTTTTGCACCATATGAAATAAACGTTGAACTTCTTACTAGTTCAATTAAAGGGAAAAAGAGAAGAGAAACCTTAGAAAAGTTAGCTGACGGTGTTATACATATTATCGTTGGTACACATGCTTTAATTCAGGATGAAGTACATTTTAAAAAGTTAGGTATTGTAATAACGGATGAACAACACCGTTTTGGTGTAGAGCAAAGAAGAGTTCTACGAGAAAAAGGTGAGAGTCCTGATGTGTTGTTTATGACAGCAACTCCTATACCTCGTACTTTAGCTATTACTGTGTTTGGTGAAATGGACGTTTCAATTATTGATGAAATGCCTGCAGGTAGAAAACAGATTGAGACCTATTGGGTTAAGCACGATTTATTGGACCGAGTATTAGGTTTCATTGAAAAAGAACTTAAAGCTGGGAGGCAAGCGTACGTTATTTGTCCTCTGATTGAAGAGTCTGATAAATTAGATGTACAAAATGCAATTGATGTTCACAGTATTCTTACCCATCACTTTAAAGAACAATGGCAGGTAGGGTTAATGCATGGCCGTCTTTCTTCTCATGAAAAAGATCAAGTTATGAAACTCTTTAGTATCAACGAAGTGCAAATACTTGTATCTACGACAGTCGTTGAAGTGGGGGTAAATGTCCCTAATGCAACAGTGATGGTAATTTATGATGCCGAGAGATTTGGCCTATCTCAACTACATCAATTAAGAGGGCGAGTAGGAAGAGGTAGGGAACAATCATACTGCATTTTATTAGCCGATCCCAAGTCTGAAGTCGGCAAAGAGAGAATGAAAATCATGACCGAAACAACCGACGGATTCGAACTTTCTGAAAGAGACTTAGAACTAAGGGGACCAGGAGACTTCTTTGGTAAAAAGCAAAGTGGAATGCCTGAATTTAAGATAGCAGATATGGTTCATGATTATCGGGCTTTAGAAGTTGCAAGAGATGATGCTACCAAACTTATACAATCAAAGGAGTTTTGGACTTATCCAGAGTTTTTACCTTTAAGAAACCATTTAAAGACATCAGGTGTACTAAGTGGCGAAAAACTAGATTAACATTGATAACAGGTTGCGGGAAGATGAAAATCCTTGCAATCTGTTTTTTTTGACTATATACTACTATTAGTACCTAGTCATAATAGTTCGGACGGTGTTTGTTATGAGAAGAAATAAAAAGGAACGACAAAATTTACTTTTAGAAACGATTGCTGAAAATCCATTTATTACAGATGAAGACTTGGCTGAGAAATTCTCAGTCAGTGTTCAAACGATAAGACTAGATCGATTAGAGCTATCAATTCCTGAACTTAGGGAAAGAATAAAGCATGTAGCTGAAAAAAGTCTAGACGAAGAAGTTCGATCATTACCAATTGATGAGATTATTGGTGAAATTATAGATGTAGATTTAGATAACAGTGCCATTTCAATATTTGATGTCACAAGCGAACATGTTTTTAAAAGAAATAAAATCGCTCGTGGTCATCATCTATTTGCGCAAGCAAATTCATTAGCTGTTGCTGTTATTGATGATGAATTGGCACTTACTGCTAAAGCCAACATCACCTTTACAAGGCAAGTAAAGGAAAATGAACGTGTAATTGCAAAAGCAAAGGTGACAAAACTGGAACAAGGAAAAGGAAGAACACGTGTAGAAGTTAATAGTTATGTGGGTAATGAATTAGTGTTTTCTGGAGAATTTGAAATGTTCCGTTCTAACAAAAGATAAAGGATGGTTTTTTTATATGAAAATAGCGATAGATGCCATGGGTGGAGATCACGCTCCCAAAGTAATTGTAGAAGGGGCTATGAAGGCTGTAAATCACTATTCCGATTTACATATAACGTTAATTGGTGATGAGAAACAAATTAAATCTTATTTAACAAATGAATCAAAAATTTCAATCATACATACAGATGAAATCATTGAGTCTACCGATGAACCAGTTAGGGCAGTTCGTAGAAAGAAAAATGCCTCTATGGTATTAATGGCTAAAGAGGTAAGTGAAGGAAGAGCAGAAGCATGTATATCTGCAGGAAATACTGGTGCACTTATGGCTGCTGGATTATTTGTAGTAGGAAGAATAGACGGAATAGATCGCCCGGCTCTATCTCCAACTTTACCGACTATTGATAGTCAAGGCTTCTTATTTCTCGATGTAGGTGCAAATGTGGATGCAAAGCCAGAGCACTTACTTCAATACGGAATTATGGGTTCTATTTATGCGAAACAAGTAAGAGGAATTGAAAATCCTAGAGTAGGTTTATTAAATGTTGGAACAGAAGAAAAAAAGGGTAATGAGTTAACAAAACAAGCATTTGACTTGCTAAAGAACGCTGAACTAAATTTCATTGGAAATGTAGAATCAAGAGATCTTTTAGAAGGTGTTGCAGATGTTGTTGTAACGGATGGTTTTACAGGGAACGTAACATTAAAAACTATTGAAGGATCAGCTTTGTCGATTTTTTCAATGTTAAAAACGGTCTTAACGAGCAATGTAAAAAGTAAAATAGCTGCTTCTATATTAAAGCCCCAGCTAATAGGTCTAAAGCAAAAAATGGATTATTCGGAATATGGTGGTGCATGTTTATTCGGTCTTAAAGCACCTGTTATAAAAGCGCATGGTTCTAGTGATGCCAATGCAGTTTTTAATGCTGTAAGACAAGCTAGAGAAATGGTTGAAAAGAATGTCGCTGAAACGATTTCAAACACTGTTGCAACTCTAAACATAGATAAATAGAAGTATAGGGGGAGAATTTATTGTCAAAAATAGCTTTCATTTTTCCTGGTCAAGGATCTCAAATTGTTGGAATGGGGAAACAGTTAGCAGATGCTTATGACAATGTAGCAGAAATTTATAGTAGAGCAGATAAAAGGTTAGAATGTTCTTTATCATCCATCATCTTTGATGGGCCACAGGATGTACTCACCTTAACAACAAACGCACAACCAGCATTATTAACTACTTCAATTGCTATTTTAAACAAATTTAAAGAGAGTGGCATCACACCTGACTTTGTTGCTGGTCATAGTTTAGGAGAGTATACAGCACTAGTGGCTGCTGGTGCAATGAGCTTTGAGGATGCGGTGTACGTCGTTAGGAGACGTGGGGAATATATGGAAGAGGCTGTTCCAGCTGGTAACGGTACGATGGCTGCTGTTCTCGGTATGGAGAGTGAAAAATTAGCAGCCTTAACACAAAGAGTAACGGAAGATGGTTACCCAGTTCAATTAGCAAATTTAAATTGTCCTGGTCAAATTGTTATTTCTGGTTCAACTGAAGGAGTAGTTCGTGCATCAGAACTGGCAAAAGCAGAAGGTGCAAAAAGAGTAATTCCTCTAGAAGTGAGTGGTCCTTTCCACTCTAGTCTGATGAAGCCAGCAGCTGAAAAGTTAAGAGAAACATTAAATCAAATATCAATAAATGAAGCAGTCATTCCTGTTATAGCCAATGTGACTGCAGCTCCAATGACGGAAGCGAATGATATTAAAGAAAAATTAATAGAACAACTGTATTCACCTGTTTTATGGGGAAATTCGATTGAAAATATGCTAGAGCTTGGTGTAGATACATTTATTGAAATTGGACCTGGTAAAGTTTTATCAGGATTAGTGAAAAAGATTAATAGAAGAGTTAAAACTTATTCAATTAGTGATGAGGAAACACTATCAAGTACCATTCAGTTGTTGAAGGGAGATGTACAATGATGGTAAATGGAAAAACAGCACTTGTGACTGGTGCATCAAGAGGAATAGGACGGGAAATTGCCCTAGAATTAGCAAGACAAGGTGCAAACGTTGCTGTCAATTATTCTGGTAGTGAAGCAAAGGCAAATGCAGTGGTTGATGAAATTAAAGCATTAGGTAGAGAAGCGATTGCTATTCAAGCGGATGTTTCTAACTCAGAATCTGTAACCAATATGGTAAAAGAAGTTATTACAACATTTGGTAGTCTTGATATCCTGGTTAATAATGCAGGAATTACAAGGGATAACTTATTAATGAGAATGAAAGAAGATGAATGGGATGATGTCATTAATATAAATCTCAAAGGTGTATTTAACTGTACGAAGGCAGTTACTAGACAAATGATGAAGCAAAGGAATGGAAGAATCATCAACATAGCTTCAATAGTTGGGGTTAGTGGAAATCCAGGGCAAGCTAATTACGTTGCAGCAAAAGCAGGTGTTATTGGTTTAACTAAAACGACTGCTAAGGAACTAGCATCAAGAAATATTACGGTTAACGCTATTGCACCTGGATTTATTACGACGGATATGACGGAAAAATTAACTGAAGAAGTTAAAAATGAAATGCTTAAGCAAATTCCGTTAGCTCGTTTTGGAGAACCTAAAGATATAAGTTCAGTCGTCATATTCTTAGCATCTAACCATAGTGGATATATGACTGGACAAACACTGCATGTTGATGGTGGAATGGTAATGTAATCAGTAGATTTCGCAATGGAAATAGAGGATTTAACTTCCTTTTTCACAGAAAATCTTCTATAATTACTTGAGGGGAGGTGAATTAACGATGGCAGAAGTATTAGAGCGCGTAACAAAGATCATCGTAGACCGCCTAGGTGTTGATGAATCAGAAGTTAAACTAGAATCTTCTTTTAAAGATGATTTAGGTGCTGATTCCCTAGATGTAGTTGAGCTTGTAATGGAATTAGAAGACGAGTTTGACATGGAGATTTCTGATGATGAAGCTGAAAAGATTTCAACTGTTGGTGATGCAGTAAACTACATAAGTAGCCAACTATAATTTTAACTTGTAGAGTCCCGTTGTTACGGGACTTTTCTAATGATTAATATCGAATTTATTATTTCGAATTATAAAAAACTATTTGAAAGAAGTTTGTGTGTGAAATAACAAATTTGGTAGAATAAAGCTATACATATAATGCTATTAGAAACGAAATACCTAATAGTAAATTGGAAAAGTCTAACTTATAATGTTATTCTCTTTTTCAAATAGACGGAGGATAAAATGATAAAACGTATAAATAAAAGAGAGAAAAATGGCAAGAGAGCTGAGTTGTTTGCTCAGTTCCAAGAGAAAATTGGAATAGACTTTAAAAATGAAAAATTACTTTACCAAGCATTTACCCATTCCTCATATGTGAATGAACATCGTAAGAAGCCTTATGAGGACAATGAGCGGTTAGAATATTTAGGGGACGCAGTATTAGAATTAATGATTTCTCAATACTTATATAAAAAATACCCCGTTATGAGTGAAGGAGATTTAACTAAGCTAAGGGCAGCTATTGTGTGTGAACCATCTTTATCCTCTCTTTCGAATGAGCTTTCATTTGGCCCATTAATTTTACTAGGTAAAGGAGAAGAGATAACAGGTGGCAGAAAAAGACCTGCACTACTTGCAGATGTCTTTGAATCTTTTATTGGTGCGCTTTATTTAGACCAAGGTTTGGATGCTGTTAACTTATTTTTAGAAAAGGTTGTATATCCAAAAATAAATAACGGATCTTTCTCTCATGAAATGGATTTCAAAAGTCAATTACAAGAACTTGTTCAACGAGAAAGTAATGAAGCTTTAGAATATAAAATATTACTTGAGAAGGGACCGGCTCACAGCCGTGAGTTCGTTACTCAAGTCTTCTACGATGGGCAAGTGCTTGGTGAAGGTAATGGTAGAACAAAAAAAGAAGCAGAGCAACAGGCTGCAAAAGCTGCATTGATAAAGTTAAAAAATCAAAAAAATGACTAACTTTTCAAGTCCCCCTAATTATAGGGGGATTCATTTTTTTGGTGAGCGTTGTTTAAGAATAGGTTTCATATGAATTAAAAAGTAAATTAACAAGGTATGTAAACGCAAGTATAAGATTTAGAAGTGATTTTTAAAACGAAATAGTAAAATGAAAATGATATTGTATCAATAAACTATCCTTAAGACTCAGTCATACAATATAGGATTTATGTAAAGAGATTTTTTTGATAAAATAATATAGTTATTAAAAATAGAAAAAATTTTTTTGTAGTGAGGGGGAAACGTATGTTTCTCAAAAGGTTAGATATCGTAGGGTTTAAGTCATTTGCGGAAAGAATAGGTGTAGATTTTGTTCCAGGAGTAACCGCAGTAGTTGGACCAAACGGAAGTGGAAAGAGTAATATTACTGACGCCATTAGATGGGTGCTTGGAGAACAATCTGCAAAATCCTTACGCGGCGCAAAGATGGAGGACATTATTTTTGCTGGTAGTGACACAAGAAAGGCTTTAAATGTCGCAGAGGTAACACTAACATTAGATAATTCTGATCAATTTTTGCCGATAGATTTTAATGAGGTAAGTGTGACAAGAAGAGTATACCGTTCAGGTGAAAGTGACTTTTATATAAATAAGCAGTCATGTCGCTTAAAAGATATTGTCGATCTATTTATGGACTCTGGGTTAGGTCGGGAAGCATTTTCTATAATCTCTCAAGGGAAAGTGGAGGAGATCCTTAGTAGCAAATCAGAAGAACGTAGAAGTATTTTCGAGGAAGCAGCCGGTGTTTTAAAGTACAAAACGCGGAAAAAAAAGGCAGAATACAAGTTGGCTGAGACACAAGAAAATCTTAATCGAGTGCAAGACATTTTATATGAGCTGGAAGGGCAAGTAGAGCCACTAAAAATACAGGCATCAATTGCAACAGATTATTTAGAGAAGAAAGATGAGCTCGAGCAAGTTGAAGTTGGAGTAACTGTTTATGAAATAGAGGAACTTCATAATAAATGGGAATCATTAAAGAAAGAATTAGAGATTCATAAAGACCAGGAACTCGAATTAGCGACTTCGCTCCAAGCAAAGGAAGCAGAAATTGAAAAAAGTCGAGATCAAGTAACAGCTCTAGATGAATCAATAAATGATTTACAACAGGTACTACTAATAGCAAGTGAAGAATTGGAGAAGCTAGAAGGACGAAAAGATGTTTTAAAAGAAAGAAAAAAGAATGCTTTCCAAAATAAAGATCAATTACAGTCTTTAATTGATGAATATGGTCACAAAATTGAAGAATTAGAAAAAATGAAGGTCATAGAGAATGAAAAACTCGATGAGCTTAAAAGTGAAGTGGAGATTCTTCAACAAAATCTAAAGGAAAAAGAATTTACCTTAAAAGGCTATGATCAAAACATTGACGGAACATTAGAAAACCTTAAAAGTGAATATTTCGAACACTTGAATAACCAAGCATCTAAGCGAAATGAAATTAGATATATAAAAGAACAATTAGAGCAACAAAAAGGAAAACAAAGTAGATTAGATAGTTCCAATGAAAAATACTTAAAAGAAAGATCCTATATCGAACAAGAAAAAATAAAACTTCAGACAAAACTTTCTGTCGTTGAAGAAGAAATCAATAAGCAATTTAAAGCATACCGAGATGAACAAAGTAAATTAGAAAGTGCAAAGAAAAATTATGAAAAGAAGGAATCTACTCTTTATCAAGCCTATCAATATTTACAACAGACAAAGTCCCGGAAAGAAATGCTTGAAGAATTGCAGGATGATTATTCTGGATTTTTTCAAGGTGTAAAAGAAGTTCTAAAAGCGAGAGAAGACACACTTAATGGCATTGAAGGAGCTATTGCTGAATTAATAAAAGTACCTAAAGAATATGAGGTAGCTATTGAAATTGCTTTAGGTGGTGCATCACAGCATATTGTTGTAGATAATGAACAAAATGCTCGAACAGCTATCCAATATTTAAAGAAGAATTCGTATGGAAGAGCAACATTTCTTCCAATGAGTGTCATTAAAGAAAGAGTTCTTTCAAGTCATCAGATATCTATGATAAGTGATCACCAAGGTTTTATTGGTGTGGGTTCTGATTTAATTACGTTTGATAGAAAGTTCAATTCAGTAATTAATAACCTTCTTGGTACTGTAATTGTTACAAAAGATTTAAAAGCAGCCAATGAATTAGCGAGGTTACTCAACTACAGATACCGATTAGTTACTTTAGATGGAGATGTTGTAAATCCTGGAGGTTCGATGACTGGTGGAGGAGTAAAGAACCAAAAAAATTCGAATTCTCTTTTAAGTAGAGGTCGTGAAATAGAGGCAATTACAGCTAAATATAATGAAATGAACGAGAAAACGACTCAACTAGAAGAAAATGTAAAGTCCCTAAAGCGTACAATTGAAAACCAAGAAAAAGAACTGGAAAATGTTAGGTTGCTTGGAGAGAATATCCGTTTAAAACAACAGTCTATTAAAAGTGAATTGAGAGAGTTGGAAATTCAAGAGAAAAATGTTAATGAACATTTGGTAATGTATGATCAAGAAAAATCTCTCTTTGAAACAGATATAGCCACACTAGAATCGCGAAGTATAGATTTAAATAATATTCTTGAAAGTATTGGTAATCAAATTGAAAAGCTAGATGAGCAAATCAATGATTTAACTTTGAGGAAGAATAGCCAACAATCTTCAAAAGAAACTGTTCAATCTGAAATTACAGATTTAAAAGTCATCCTAGCTAGGCAACAACAAAACCTACAAAATCAACTCGAAAAAGTTAATAGACTAACGAGCGATTATCATGAAATTTCATTAAAACTAAAAGAAGCTAAAGAAGACTTATTATTATTATCAAATGAAATGACCACAAGCTCATCAGGGGAGCAAGAAATTGAAGCAGCTGCAAAGAAAAAGCTACAAGATAAAAATGAAACAATTAGTCTTATTAGCAACAGAAGAGAACAACGTTTATCTCTACAACAAAAAGTTGATGACCTTGAACGAGAACTGAAAGAAGAAAAAAGAAACTATAAACAACTTGTTGATATCCTTAAAGATGAAGAAGTTAAAATTAACAGATTAGATGTGGAATTAGAAAATAGGCTAAATCATTTACGAGAAGAATATTTTATGTCTTTTGAAGCAGCGAAGGAAAAATATCCGTTGCAGATGGAAATAAGTGAAGCAAAGAAAAAAGTAAAACTGATTAAGTTAGCAATTGAAGAATTAGGTACAGTTAATCTTGGTGCTATTGAAGAATATGAAAGAGTTTCTGAAAGGTTTCATTTCTTAAATGAACAGAAAGATGATTTGCAAGAAGCAAAAGAAACGTTATATAAAGTAATCGGGGAAATGGACGATGAAATGAAGAAACGTTTTGAAACGACCTTTAATGCAATACGATCACATTTTGAAAGCGTGTTCCAAGCACTGTTCGGAGGGGGACGAGCAGAACTTAAGTTAACCAACCCTGATGATCTATTGAATACAGGTGTTGATATAGTCGCCCAACCTCCAGGAAAAAAACTCCAAAACCTTGGGTTATTATCAGGAGGAGAACGAGCATTAACTGCAATAGCTCTACTTTTCTCAATTCTTAAAGTGAGGCCTGTACCATTCTGTATACTAGATGAAGTAGAAGCAGCACTAGACGAAGCTAACGTTTTCCGTTTTGCACAATACTTAAAGAACTTTAGTCATGAAACACAATTTATCGTCATCACTCACCGAAAAGGCACGATGGAAGAAGCGGACGTCCTATATGGTGTCACAATGCAGGAATCTGGTGTCTCAAAACTAGTATCAGTTAGACTTGAAGAATCGAAAGAATTAGTGAAATAAATTCATCATTCAACAAGGCTTATGAAAATACGAACTTGATTTTGGGGTTTATAGAATGTTGGACTTTAAGTAATTTATGCGTGATAACCGAAGAGGAAGGACCGAGACTCCTGCGGGAAATGCGCTGGACTGGAGACCCCACAGGCGAAGCCGAGGAGGCTCCAGGAGCGCCCCGCGGAAAGCGAGAGTCCTGCAACGAAGGTTAACACCCCATATACAGAGTGGTATTTTCAGGGTAGCTCTAATGTACAAAAAATATGGTAAATAACAGTTAAGAAGGGATGGAAAGAATGAGTTTTTTCAAAAAACTAAAAGAAAAAATCACAAAACAAACAGATACAGTCTCAGAAAAATTTAAAGAAGGATTAACTAAAACGAGAAACTCCTTTTCAGAAAAAGTAAATGACCTCGTTGCACGCTATAGAACAGTTGACGAAGATTTCTTTGAAGAACTAGAAGAAATACTAATTGGTGCTGACGTCGGTGTTTCAACTGTCATGGACCTAATTGATGAGTTAAAAATGGAAGTAAAAAAAAGAAATATAAAAGATACAAAAGCAGTCCAATCTGTTATCTCAGAAAAATTAGTTGAAATCTATCAAGGTGATTCAAAACAATCAGTTGACATTAATATGCAAGAAGATAGCTTAACTGTCATCCTAATGGTTGGGGTTAATGGGGTAGGAAAAACAACAACGTTAGGTAAATTAGCAAATAAGTTTAAAAATGAAGGTAAATCAGTTTTATTAGCAGCTGGTGATACTTTCAGAGCTGGTGCAATTGAACAGTTAGAAGTATGGGGAGAAAGAGTAGGAGTCGATGTAATTAAACAATCAGCAGGCTCAGATCCTGCAGCTGTGATGTATGACGCAGTCCAGGCGGCTAAATCTAGGAAAGTTGATGTTTTACTTTGTGACACAGCAGGTAGATTACAAAATAAAGTAAACCTCATGAAAGAACTAGAAAAAGTAAAAAAAGTCATTGAAAGAGAACTTCCTGGAGCTCCACATGAAGTACTATTAGTATTAGACGCTACTACTGGTCAGAATGCGATGACGCAAGCAAAAACATTTGCAGAAGCAACTGACGTAACAGGTATAGTCCTAACTAAGTTAGATGGAACGGCAAAGGGTGGGATTGTTTTAGCAATTCGAAATGAATTAAGCATTCCTGTTAAGTTTGTTGGTCTAGGAGAAAAGGTAGATGACTTACAGGAGTTTGACGCTGAGCAATATGTATACGGCTTGTTCGCTGATATTATTGAAAGTGCAGATGAGACGCAAGAGAATTCATAATGCCCTTAGTAAATTGATCTAAAACTAAACTTATTCATAATAAGCAATCATATTATTATGTGAACCTAACAGGTGTTAAGAAAAAAACTTGACACTCAATATGTATGATTGTAGAATTGAAACATGTAAAGGCAATTCACTTAACAAAAGGGGGAGCCGTAATGCTTGAAAAGACGACAAGAATAAACTATTTATTTGATTTTTATCAGTCATTACTTACTCCCAAACAAAATAGTTATATGTCATTTTATTATCTTGATGACTACTCACTCGGTGAAATTGCTGAAGAATACAATGTAAGTCGTCAAGCGGTTTATGACAACATAAAACGTACAGAAGCTATGCTTGAAGAGTATGAAAGTAAACTGCTATTATTTCAAAAATTTCAAGAGAGACAGAATCTATTGAATCAGTTGAAAAATCTTGTATCTGAAACTGAGAACCCTCAGCAAATGATGAAGATTATAGAAAATCTCGAGAAATTAGATTAGGGGGCGGCAAAAATGGCATTTGAAGGATTAGCCGACCGACTGCAAAACACCATACAGAAAATTCGTGGTAAAGGAAAAGTAACTGAAACTGACGTAAAAGAAATGATGCGTGAAGTTAGACTTGCTTTACTTGAAGCGGATGTCAATTTTAAAGTTGTAAAGGACTTCGTTAAACGTGTTAGTGAACGTTCTGTCGGCCAAGAAGTAATGAAGAGTTTAACCCCTGGACAGCAAGTAATTAAAGTTGTCCAAGAGGAATTAACTGCTCTTATGGGTGGCGAGCAAAGTAAAATTGCTGTTGCAAAAAAACCGCCAACGGTTATTATGATGGTTGGGTTACAAGGTGCAGGTAAAACAACTACAACTGGAAAACTTGCAAATTTATTGAGAAAAAAACATAATAGAAATCCTCTACTTGTTGCAGCTGATATTTATCGTCCAGCAGCGATTAAGCAATTAGAGACATTAGGTAAACAACTTAGTATGCCAGTTTTTTCACTCGGTGATCAAGTGAGTCCAGTGGAAATTGCTAAACAAGCAATTGCAAAAGCAAAAGAAGAACATCATGATTATGTACTTATTGATACAGCCGGAAGACTCCATATTGACGAAAAACTTATGGACGAGTTAAAGCAGGTAAAAGAAGTATCTAATCCTGATGAAATATTTTTAGTAGTAGATGCGATGACTGGGCAAGATGCAGTAAATGTAGCAGAGAGCTTTAATGAGCTATTAGGTCTAACCGGAGTTGTTCTTACAAAGTTAGATGGTGATACTAGAGGTGGTGCAGCGTTATCTGTTAAAGCTGTAACAAATACACCAATAAAATTTGTAGGACTTGGTGAAAAGCTAGATGCTATTGAGCCTTTCCATCCTGAAAGAATGGCTTCTCGCATTCTAGGTATGGGTGACGTATTGTCATTAATTGAAAAAGCTCAAGCTAATGTGGATGAAGAAAAAGCAAAAGAACTTGAGCAAAAAATGAAAACAATGTCGTTTACCTTTGAGGATTTTCTTGATCAATTAGATCAAGTGCGTAAAATGGGACCACTCGATGAATTGTTAGGAATGTTACCAGGTGCTAACAAAATGAAAGGGTTAAAAAATGTTCAAGTTGATGATAAACAACTTGGGCATGTTGAAGCCATTATTCGCTCTATGACTAAAAACGAGAAGGTTAATCCAGAGATAATTAATGCAAGTAGAAAAAAACGAATTGCAAAAGGTAGCGGAAGAACAGTTCAAGAAGTTAACCGTCTATTAAAACAGTTCGAAGATATGAAAAAAATGATGAAACAAATGACGAATATGTCAAAAGGGAAGAAAAAAGGATTTAAATTCCCATTTATGTAATGTAAAGTAGTTTGGATTTAACTGTTAAGAAAAAACACTTTACAAACTAAGTTGAAGTTGTTAATATAATATCTTGTATGATTAGAAGTTAAAAAACTTCTATTTCCATAATAAAACTACGGATTCTTTTAGGATACCGAGTATAATGATTTTAAATATTTTCGGAGGTGCTTTAAAAATGGCAGTAAAAATTCGTTTAAAACGTATGGGAGCAACTAAATCTCCTTTCTATCGTATTGTTGTAGCAGATTCTCGTTCACCACGTGATGGTCGCTTCATTGAAACAGTTGGAACTTACAACCCTGTAGCTCAACCAGCTGAAGTGAAAATCAATGAAGAGTTAGCATTACAATGGTTACAAAACGGTGCAAAACCATCTGATACAGTTCGTAACTTGTTCTCAAAACAAGGCATTATGGAAAAATTCCACAACGCTAAAAACAGCAAGTAATGAATGAGATGAAGATGAAAGAGTTAATTGAAACGGTTGTGAAAGCTCTTGTAGATAGTCCTAATGATGTACAAGTTAATGAAACATCAGATGATCGCTCCATAACATATCATCTTACAGTAAACAAAGATGATATGGGAAAAGTCATAGGAAAGCAAGGTCGAGTAGTAAAAGCCATTCGAACTGTAGTATATGCAGCTGGAAATAGTAGCAATAAACGAATTCATCTAGAGATTCAAGAGTAAGGGAGAGGGAAACCTCCCCTTTTTTTGTATATTAAAAATTGTACTACCGGTCGCTTAAATTAAGACTACCCTGAAAATACGACGCTGTATGTAGGGTGTTAACCTTCGTTGCAGGAACCTCGCTTTCCGCGGGGCGCTCCTGGAGCCTCCTCGGCTTCGCCTGTGGGGTCTCCAGTCCAGCGCATCTCCCGCTGGAGTCTCGGTCCTTCCACTCCAGTTAACACGCTTAAATACTTGGATACAACATTCTAATAACAAAAAACTTTTCATTCAACATGGTGCAATTTTCAAATTGCATGGTAGTCTACCCTGAAAATACAACTCTGTATGTGGGGTGTTAACCTTAGTTGCAGGACTCTTGCTTTCCGCGGGTCGCTTCTTGAGCCTCCTCGGCTGCGCCTGTGGGGGCCGGGGACCGAAACATCTCTTGCAGGAGTTTCAGCCCTTTCACTACGATTAATACGTATGAATAGGAGGGTTTAACGCTCTACTAACATAAGTGTTATCAAATTTCGTTCGTTATGGTGCATGTCTAAATTTATAATAAGTTGGTGAGGTATCATGAAAATACTTCAAAACATAATAGTTAAACAGATTTTAACTGAAAATAGTAAAGGATCACTTATTAGTTCTCTCACTGAAAAGAAGAATCTATTGCAAAACGAATGTGATCAGCTATTGTTTGAATTGAAGAAAAATGAGAAAAGTAAAAAGTTTCAATCTCCAAAACTTCAGCTGTATTATAATAAAGAAATTGACGCACGTTTGGAAAAGATAAAGATAATTGATTTTCAACTTGAACAAATACATATGCTACCACTAGGTAGTGAAATTAAAGAAAAAGAAGTACAAGGTATTGTAGAGGTTAACGTTGGAGATAGATGGGAAAATGCTGTTGACTCCAAAACAATTATTATTAAAGAAGGCATCATAGAGGATATAAGATAGAGGTGAATAAATTTGGAAAAGTGGTTTAATGTAGGGAAAATTGTTAACACCCATGGAATAAGGGGAGAGGTTCGTGTTATTTCAAGAACAGATTTTGCTGAAGAACGATACGAAATTGGAAATAAATTGTATATTTTCCTTCCGGATGAAAAAGAACCTACTGAAGTTTCTGTCAAAAGTCATCGCGTTCATAAAAACTTTGATTTATTAACCTTTGAAGGAATGAATAATGTAAATGATGTAGAAAAATTTAAAGGGGCATTACTTAAAGTACCAGAACATCAACTAGGTGATTTGGATGAGGGAGAATATTACTTTCATGAAATTATCGGTTGTGTCGTTTACGACGAAAATGATAATGAATTAGGCGCAATAAAAGAAATATTAACACCAGGAGCAAATGATGTTTGGGTTGTAAAAACGAAAGATGGAAAAGAGTTATTAATACCATACATCGAGGATATAGTACAAGAAATTAATGTTAAAGAAAAGCAGGTTAAAATTCATGTAATGGAAGGGCTTTTATAACATGATGAAAATAGATATTCTCACTCTTTTTCCAAACATGTTTACAGGTGTATTTGGTGAATCTATTTTAAAAAAAGCTGCGGAAAAAGGAGCGGTTTCTTACACTGTTACTAATTTTAGAGAATACGCAGAGAATAAGCACCAAAATGTAGATGACTATCCATACGGTGGTGGTGCCGGAATGGTGCTAATGCCACAACCAATTTTTGATGCAGTGGACAAAATTAAGAATGATGAGACATCAAAACCTAGAATTATTCTTTTATGTCCACAAGGAGAGAGGTTCTCTCAAAAAAAGGCTGAAGAATTATCAAAAGAAGAACATTTAATTTTTATTTGTGGTCACTACGAGGGTTATGATGAACGAATAAGAGAACATGTAGTAACAGATGAAATTTCAATTGGAGATTTCGTATTAACTGGTGGTGAGTTAGCGTCAATGGTTATTGTAGATAGTGTTGTTAGACTTTTGCCAGGTGTACTTGGAAATGAAGAATCTCCTATTAAGGACTCTTATTCATCTGGTTATCTGGAGCATCCACATTATACAAGACCAGCTGACTTTAGAGGGATGAAGGTTCCGGACGTATTACTATCAGGTAACCATAAGAAAATTGAGGAATGGCGAGAGTTAGAATCATTTAAAAGAACAGTAAAAAGACGTCCTGACTTACTTAATGAAGATACCCTCACAGAGAAACAAAGAGAATGGCTTAAGGATATTTCGAAAGAAGACTGATATTCTATTGCAAGGCTTTATCAAGTATGTTATGATACTTTTTGTGACTTAGGCAATTAGTTTGTCTATTGTCTGATTAAGATGTTCCGCTGGGATGATAACAAAGCATTGATATGAGCATCTGTTGGAAGGAGTTGAAAACGATGCAAAAACTAATTGAAGATATCACAAAAGAACAATTAAGATCTGATCTACCTGTATTCAAACCAGGTGACACAGTACGTGTACACGTTAAAGTTATCGAGGGAACTCGTGAACGTGTTCAGGTTTTTGAAGGTGTTGTGATTAAGCGTCGTGGTGGTGGAATTAGTGAAACATTCACTGTACGTAAGGTTTCTTACGGAGTAGGTGTTGAGCGTACATTCCCTGTGCATACGCCAAAAATCGCGAAGTTAGAAGTAGTTCGTCGTGGTAAAGTACGCCGTGCGAAGTTATACTACTTACGTGAACTTCGTGGAAAAGCTGCACGTATCAAAGAAATTCGATAATCAAAAAGTAAGGAGCTTGTTAGTTGTTAAACAAGCTCCTTTTAAATTTACAAAAATTCATCTATAATGGAAGTATATAAATGACAATAGAAAATATTGGTACATAATATACTAGGTGGAGGAGCGTATATGACTCGAACAAAAAACGAACTATGGGAATGGGTTAAAGCTCTTGCAATTGCAGTTATTCTAGCTGCTGTTATTCGATATTTTTTCTTTGCTCCCATAGTTGTAGATGGTACTTCAATGATGCCAACATTACATGATAAAGACAGAATGATTGTTAACAAAATTGGTTACATGATTGGAGACGCAAAAAGATTTGATATTGTAGTCTTTCACGCAACAGAGGAAAAAGACTACATTAAACGTGTTATAGGTTTGCCAGGCGACCGAGTTGAATATATCGAGGATGTCTTATATATAAATGGCATGAAATTCGAGGAACCATACTTAGATCCTTATAAGGCAGAATTAATAGATGGCCCTCTTACAGACCCATTTGTTGTAGAAACTGTTCCAGAGGGTCATGTTTTTGTTATGGGTGATAATCGCAGATATAGTAAAGATAGTAGACATATAGGTCCAGTGCCAATTGAAAAGGTACTAGGGAAAACGAATATGGTTTATTGGCCTTTGTCTGACGTACGGGTCGTTGATTAATTTATACAAAAATAGAAGCAAGTTGGTGAGTACATGACAATTCAATGGTTTCCAGGGCATATGGCAAAAGCAAGAAGGCAAGTTACAGAAAAATTAAAATTAATAGACATCGTATTTGAACTTGTTGATGCTAGGATTCCTTCTTCTTCTCGAAATCCAATGATTGATGAAATTGTGGCAAATAAGCCTAGATTACTGCTGTTAAATAAAGCTGATATGGCAGATCCAGCCATTACAAAAAAGTGGTTAGCTTATTATAAGGAACGTGGAATCCCGGCAATCGCGATTGATTCACATTCTGGAAAAGGGATGAAAGATATTCTCAATAAATCCAAGGATATTCTTAAAGAGAAATTTGACCGCTTAGCGGCAAAGGGAGTTAAACCTCGAGCAATTCGTGCCCTAATTGTCGGTATACCGAATGTTGGTAAATCTACGCTTATTAATCGACTTGCTAAGAAAAACATAGCACAGACTGGAGATCGACCGGGTGTTACGAAATCTCAGCAATGGATTAAAGTAGAGAAAGAACTTGAATTGCTTGACACTCCAGGAATTCTCTGGCCGAAATTTGAAGATCAACAAGTGGGTCTTAAATTAGCAACTACAGGAGCTATTAAGGATACAATTCTTAATTTACAAGACATCGCAGTCTTTGCTCTTAACTTCTTTATCGAAAATTACCCACAGCAATTAAAACAACGATATAACCTAGATTCAATTCCTGATGAAATTGTTCCTCTTTTTGATGAAATTGCGAAGCGTAGAGGTTGTATAATGTCTGGTGGATATATCGATTATGATAAGACTTCAGAATTAATAATTAGAGATATTCGTACTGTTAAACTCGGAAAAATAACCTTTGAGAGTCCGGATCAATATGATACAAACTAAACTCGCTTTTTTGAAGCGAGTCTTTATTTTTTTAGAAACATGACGATATAAAGATAAAATAAGCTAGAAAGAGTGTTTAATATTATGGCAATTGTCCAACAAACAATAAAAGAAATTGAGCAAGTCTTAGAACGAATAGTAGACTCAAATGACCCTATTTTAAAAACATTTGAAAATGATAAAAGAAAAGGTGTTCAAATCCTTTTAAATAGGTGGTTTAAAAAGAAAGAACAAGAAAAGAAATCAGCTCAACTATTTAAAGAAATGATGATGTATGAAGATGGGTTATATAATAGGGGTGTAAATTTTATTGCTGGTGTCGACGAGGTTGGAAGAGGCCCATTAGCTGGCCCGGTTGTTGCTAGCTCGGTAATCCTTCCAAAAGACTTTTTCTTACCAGGAATTAATGATTCCAAAAAACTTTCAGATACTAAAAGAGAGGAATTGTTTAAAGAAATTACAGATAGTGCTCTATCTATTGGGATTGGGATAGTAACAGCAAAGCAAATAGATGAGATAAATATTTATCAAGCAACAAAGTTAGCCATGAAAAAAGCGATCAATAACTTATCAGTTCAGCCAGACCACTTATTAATAGATGCTATGGATTTAGATTTAAACATACCTCAGACTTCCATTATTAAAGGAGATGCTAAAAGCGTATCGATAGCAGCAAGCTCAATTATTGCTAAAGTTACAAGAGATCGTTTGATGAAGGAGTTGGCAATAGAGTATCCTAACTATGGATTTGAAAACCATATGGGCTATGGTACTTCATATCATATGGAAGCCTTGCACGAGTTTGGGATAACTGAAGAACATCGTTTAACATTCTCACCCATAAAAGAAATGATTGAGAAATAGAGGGGAGATTACTTTGAACATTAACCTTTTTCAATCTAGCTTAAAAGGATTTGTTGATGGGTCAAACCAAACAAGTTTGAAAAAAAACCAACATTTTTATGGACGAGTAATAAAGAATGTAACAAATAATCATAGTTTCATACAATTAGGTTCGTCGACCATCCTTGCTCAAACAGATTTAAAATTGACAAAAGGCAATGTGTATTTATTTCGAGTTGATTCAGTAGAAGAACATCTTCGTGTAAAAGTTGTTGAACCTTATAATTCCAATAAGACCAGCGATGTAAAAAGTGGGATAGATACTAAGATGGAATCTGAAATAAAGAGTATGTATCCACAAAGAAATCATCACATAATAGAGAGGTTATTAAGGAGTCAACTACCACTTTCAAATAAACTATTATCAGAAAGTATAAAATTACTTAATTATGTAGATGATATCGATCGTGGAATTACAGCTCTTCATTTTTTAAATGAGAATAGATTGCCTATAGGGAAAACAACTTTCGATGCGTTATACGCTATGCTAGATGAAAAAAACTTATATTCTGAACTAGAAAACTTCAATTCTATACTTAAAAATACTCAAAATAAAAATGATACTGTTCGTGAACTGATAGATAAAAATGACCAATTACTTAAAGTGATTTCAAGAGTTCATGACAATAATTTTGAAGCATCAAAAGTGGTAGAATATTTTAAAAGAGTAATTTCCATTATTGGATTAAATCATGAGGGGCTTTTACTAAATGGTGAGATAGAGGGTATGACTCACTCAATAAAGAGATTACTCCTTCAGTTAAATATAGAAAACGAATACCCGCAGTTAAAACGAACAATTGAACACTTAATTAATAGAATAACTGGTCAACAGTTGTTAAATGTAGATATGATTGATAGTCACCATTTTTGGATGGATATACCCTTCAAAAGTGAAGATAAGTATAAAGACTGGTTCATTCAATATTATGGGCAAAAAAAACGAAATGGAAAAATTGATCCTAATTTCTGTCATATCCTTTGTTATGTTCATTTATCTAAGTTAGCAGATACAATTATTGATGTGAAAATTCAAAACCGGATCATAAATATCACAATTACTAATGAGGTTTCAGACTTAAGTGAGCAAATAAAAAGCTTAAAACCTTTATTAGAAGCAAATTTAAAAAAGATTAATTATAAACTCTCTTCAGTAAAGCATAATCAATCACTCAATATTGAAAAGATCAAAAACTTACCTAAAGCGCAAAAACGGACATCTGGGGTTGATTTATTAATATGACAAAGAAACACATACAAAAGGCTGTATCACTTACTTACGATCAAAATAAACACCATGCTCCAATCGTTTCAGCAAAAGGTAATGGTGCAATAGCTGAAGCCATTCTAAGAATTGGGAAAGAAAATAATATTCCAATTCAAGAGGATCCGAGTTTGTTAGAGTTATTAGGTAATTTAAATGTGAATGAAACCATTCCCGATGAACTTTATACTGCAGTAGCTGAAATTTTTGCCTTTATCTATCAATTAGATCAAAAAATGTAGGAAGGCATATGCGAAAAGTTATAGGGATTTGATATATAAGAATAATAAAAAATCTAAATTTTCTAATAAATAAACCTTTTTTATACTGGGTATACAACAATCTCAGTTTGAATTTTAGATTTTGAAACTTTTCTTCGCTATTTTTCATGGAATGGTAGACAATGAACAAATCATTATATAAAATGAAAGCGCAGTCTATTTTTTGTTAGAATTTTTTGATGAAATTCTAATGTGTGTAGTTTTTATTGAATGTTAGATATTCAATATTTACTACAACTTTTTTTTACATATGATAGGAGGATGGGAAATGAATATCCATGAGTATCAAGGGAAAGAAATCCTCAGAAAATACGGGGTATCTGTTCCGAATGGTAAAGTAGCATTTTCAGTAGAAGAAGCCGTTAATGCTGCTAAAGAACTAGGAACGAGTGTATGTGTAGTAAAAGCACAAATTCACGCAGGTGGACGAGGTAAAGCTGGTGGAGTAAAAGTTGCCAAAAATTTAGATGAAGTAAGAGAGTATTCAAATGAAATTTTAGGTAAAACACTTGTTACACATCAAACTGGCCCAGAAGGAAAAGAAGTAAAGCGCTTACTGATTGAAGAAGGCTGTGACATTAAAAAAGAATATTATATTGGTCTAGTTTTAGATCGTGATTCATCTCGTGTCGTTCTAATGGCTTCTGAAGAAGGCGGTACAGAGATTGAAGAAGTAGCAGAAAAGACACCGGAGAAAATCTTTAAAGAGTATATCGATCCAGTTGTTGGACTTCAAGGCTTCCAAGCAAGACGAATTGCTTTTAACATCAACATTCCAAAGGAATTAGTTGGACAAGCTGTTAAGTTTATGATGGGCTTATATACTGCATTCGTAGAAAAAGATTGCTCTATTGCTGAAATAAACCCATTAGTAGTTACTGGAGACGGTAAAGTTATGGCATTAGATGCAAAGCTGAATTTTGACTCTAATGCTCTATATCGTCAAAAAGACATTTTAGCATATAGAGATTTAGATGAAGAGGATGCAAAAGAAATTGAAGCATCTAAATATGATTTAAGTTATATTTCTTTAGATGGTAACATCGGATGTATGGTTAATGGTGCAGGACTAGCTATGGCTACAATGGATATCATTAAACATTATGGTGGAGACCCTGCAAACTTCCTTGATGTTGGGGGCGGTGCAACAGCTGAAAAGGTAACAGAAGCATTTAAGATTATTCTGTCAGATAAAAATGTAAAAGGTATTTTCGTAAACATTTTTGGTGGAATTATGAAGTGTGATGTTATTGCTGAAGGTGTAGTTGCAGCAACAAAACAAGTGGGATTAGAAATTCCGTTAGTAGTTCGTTTAGAAGGTACAAACGTAGACCTAGGAAAACAAATTCTTCAAGAGTCTGGATTAAATATAACTGCCGCAGAATCTATGGCAGATGGCGCACAAAAAATCGTATCACTAGTAAAATAGAAAGGCAGGGGACGAGAATGAGCGTGTTTATTAATAAAGATACTAAAGTTATTGTTCAAGGAATAACTGGTTCTACTGCTTTGTTTCATACGAAACAAATGTTAGAATACGGAACAAATATCGTTGGTGGTGTTACTCCAGGAAAAGGCGGAACAGAAGTTGAAGGAGTACCTGTTTTTAACACTGTTAGTGAAGCAGTAGCAAAAACTGGTGCAAATGCTTCAGTTATTTATGTTCCAGCTCCTTTTGCTGCAGATGCAATTATGGAAGCTGTAGATGCTGAATTAGACTTAGCAATATGTATAACTGAACATATCCCGGTACTTGATATGGTAAAGGTTAAGCGTTATATGGAAGGAAAGAAGACTCGTTTAGTTGGTCCTAACTGTCCTGGTGTTATTACACCAGAGGAATGTAAAATTGGTATCATGCCAGGTTACATTCACCGCAAAGGTCATGTAGGTGTTGTTTCTCGTTCTGGAACATTAACTTATGAAGCTGTACATCAGTTAACTCAAGCTGGTATTGGTCAATCAACAGCTGTAGGTATTGGTGGAGACCCTGTAAATGGAACAGACTTTATTGACGTATTAAAAGCGTTTAATGAAGATCCAGATACTTATGCGGTAATCATGATTGGAGAAATCGGTGGTACAGCTGAAGAAGAAGCTGCACTTTGGGTAAAAGAAAACATGACAAAGCCTGTAGTTGGCTTTATCGGTGGTCGTACGGCTCCTCCAGGGAAACGAATGGGTCACGCAGGTGCGATTATTTCAGGTGGTAAAGGTACAGCTGATGAAAAAATCCGTGTTATGAATGACTGTGGAATAAAAGTTGCAGATACTCCTTCTGTTATGGGAGAAACTTTAATTGAAGCTCTTAAAGAAAATAATCTTTTTGAAGCTTGTAAGAACTTAAAATAGAAGACATAGTGAAATAGTCCTTAGATGGGCTATTTCACTTTATTTTAAATGAATTTCGTAATAGGAGGCTAGAATGAATACTAAACAAAGAATGGTTCATCTCCACCATTGTAAAGGAATGACTTGGAAATTGATTTATAAGTTACTTCAAATTGACCCTTCATTATCTTCTATCTATACACTTTCCTCTCTTCAACTTTGTGAACTTCTCTCAATTCCTATTCAAAAAGCTGAATTATTAGTAAAGGATTTGCATTCTATTCCAATTCAAAGTATTCTTAATCAATATAATAAAAAAAACATTCAAATTCTTTCTATATTTGAACAAGAATATCCAAGCCTATTAAAAAATATATATAACCCACCGTTACTTCTTTATGTAAAGGGGAATGCAAACTTATTTAAACAGAGAACCATTTTAAGTGTTGTAGGAACTAGAACACCTAGTAATTATGGCTTTAATGTAATGAATACAGTTTTAACACCTTTAATAAAAGATGGTTGGTTAATTGTAAGTGGTTTAGCATCTGGAATTGATACTAAAGCACACATTTTAGCGCTTAATAATGGTGGTTCTACGATTGCGGTAATCGCCGGAGGTATTGACAATATCTATCCTAAAAGTAATACTAAATTAGCAGATGTAATTATGCGTGATCACTTATTAGTGTCTGAACATCCTCCTGGAACTCAACCTGAAAGGTGGCACTTCCCCCTTAGAAATCGTATTATTAGTGGGTTATCTCTTGGTACTCTCGTTGTTGAAGCTAAAGAAAAAAGTGGATCACTTATTACGGCTGAAATCGCACTACAAGAAGGTAGAGATGTATTTGCAATCCCTGGTTCAATACTTACTGAACTAAGTCAAGGTACAAATAAATTGATTCAACAAGGTGCAAAGTTAGTGCTAAATAGTAATGATATATTGGTAGAATATCCTTATCTACTTTCTTAAGGTTATTAAGTTTATCAGTGATGACTGAAACACTTAAAATTTTGTTTTGAGTTTATAATTACCAATAGAGTGCTATACTATAAAATTAAAAATACGATCTTTTCTTAACATTGTTGTACACTCTATCTTATTGATTGTTGTTGAACTCCTCAATAATCCTTTTAGCACTTATGACTATCCACATGTGTTTTTTAAAAACATGGAGAGCCTACTTAAGTTGGCTTCAGGATTTTCGTAACGTGAATCAATTTGCTAATTCAACTCTATCTGTTTAAGAGAGATGGTTGTAGAGTATTTCATTTTGGAAGTAATAAAGGGATCACTTAATTGAATAAAGAGGAAATAGAAAAATAAAACATACTGATAAAAGTTAATAACTGTTTGACAAACTGTATATGAATATTTAATAATAGACAAGATTTTATAATATAACCTCTTAAGGAGGAAACTTTTTATGTCGGACTATTTAGTCATTGTTGAATCACCTGCTAAAGCAAAGACAATTGAAAAATACTTAGGTAAAAAATATAAAGTTAAAGCTTCTATGGGACACGTAAGAGATTTGCCTAAAAGTCAAATGGGAGTGGACGTTAAACAACATTTTGAACCGAAATACATAACCATAAGAGGAAAGGGTCCAGTCCTAAAAGAATTAAAAACAGCTGCTAAAAAAGCAAAGAAAATATTTCTGGCAGCTGACCCTGACAGAGAGGGTGAAGCTATTGCCTGGCATTTAGCTCATAGCTTAGATATAGACGTTTCTTCAGATTGTAGAGTAGTTTTTAATGAAATTACGAAAGATGCTATTAAAGAATCATTTAAACATCCTAGAGCAATAAACATGGACCTTGTTGATGCTCAGCAAGCAAGAAGAATACTAGACAGATTAGTAGGCTACAATATTAGTCCACTTCTTTGGAAAAAAGTGAAAAAGGGACTTAGTGCAGGGAGAGTTCAGTCTGTTGCAGTAAGACTCATTATTGAACGAGAGAAAGAAATTAAAGAATTTACACCTGAAGAGTATTGGACAATTAAAGGTGATTTCTTAAAAGGTAGAAGCCAATTTGAAGCTCAATTCTATGGGATAGATGGTAAGAAACAGGAGCTTTCAAATGAACAAGAAGTAAAAGAAGTGTTGGGAAAACTTAAAGGAAATAGTTTTGTTATACAATCTGTGACGAAGAAAGAGCGTAGAAGAAGTCCAGCACCTCCATTCATTACTTCTTCACTACAACAAGAAGCTGCGCGTAAGTTAAATTTCCGAGCTAAAAAGACAATGATGCTAGCGCAACAATTATACGAAGGTATTGATTTAGGAAAAGATGGCACAGTAGGTCTTATAACTTATATGAGAACTGACTCAACAAGAATATCAGAGACTGCTCAACTAGAAGCAATTGATTATATAGAAAAGTACTTCGGAAAGGAATACGTATCCGAAGAGAAGAAAAAACAAAAAAGTAATAATAAAACCCAAGATGCTCATGAAGCAATAAGACCAACATCTACTCTTCGTGAACCTAGTCTTTTAAAGGAATATTTATCTAGAGACCAAATGCGCTTGTATAAATTAATTTGGGAAAGGTTCCTTGCTAGTCAAATGGCCCAAGCTGTAATGGATACGATGAGTGTTGACCTCAGTAATGAGGGTGTAACCTTTAGAGCAACTGGTTCAGCTATTAAGTTTCCTGGCTTTATGAAGCTTTATGTTGAAGGAAATGATGATAACATTGAAGAAAAGGACAAAATGCTCCCTGAACTGCTTGAAGGAGAGAAAGTTGTTTCAAAAGACATTGAACCTAAGCAACACTATACCCAACCACCTCCACGTTATACAGAAGCTAGGTTAGTTAAAGTTTTGGAGGAAAAAGGTATCGGTAGACCATCTACATATGCTCCCACATTAGATACGATTCAAAAAAGAGGTTATGTGTCATTAGATAATAAACGCTTCGTTCCAACAGAACTTGGTGAAATTGTCATAGAACTTATCCTTGAATTCTTTCCAGAGATACTTGATATTGAGTTTACGGCTAAGATGGAAAGTGACTTAGATGAAATTGAAGATGGAAAAGAAGAATGGGTTAATATTATTGAACATTTCTATGTGGATTTTGAGAAAAGGTTGTCAAAAGCAGAAGTTGAGATGCAGGAAGTAGAAATAAAGGATGAGCCTGCAGGTATTGATTGTGACCTTTGTGGACACCCTTTAGTTTTTAAAATGGGTAGATACGGTAAATTCATGGCATGTTCTAATTTTCCGGAATGTAGAAATACAAAACCGATTGTAAAAGAAATTGGAGTGCCCTGCCCGAAATGCGAAAAAGGAAATATCATTGAAAGAAAAAGTAAAAAACGTCGGATTTTTTATGGCTGTGATCGATATCCTGAGTGTGAATTTTTATCTTGGGATAAGCCAATTGCTAGAAAATGTCCTAAGTGTGAAGAAATGCTCGTAGAAAAGAAACTGAAAAAAGGTATTCAGGTTCAGTGTACAGGCTGTGATTATAAAGAAGAACCACAGAAGTAAAGAGTTGGTGAGCTAAATGCTCACCACTTTTCTTTTTTAGAATTAGACTCTTGTGGGAAAGTGATTAATCCAATATTAGATTTAGTCTGTTTTATTGGTTTTCTTATCAGTAACAGTGTTATAAGTGATAGGATAAACAATAAAACTTATCAAATTAGTTGTAAGAATAACAAGCTTATGTTATTACATAATAAGACTACTAAAGTGAACTCATTGAAAGATAATATATGACTATTGGAGGCAAAAAAATAATGAAGTATGATGCAATAAATGTAATAGGTGCTGGTTTAGCTGGAAGTGAGGCAGCCTGGCAAATCGCTGAACGTGGTGTAAAAGTAAATTTATATGAAATGAGGCCTGTCGTTCAAACTCCAGCGCATCACACTGATAAGTTTGCTGAATTAGTGTGTAGTAATTCCTTAAGAGGAAATAGTTTAACAAATGCTGTAGGGGTTTTAAAAGAAGAGATGAGGATGCTTAATTCCGTTATTATCAAATCCGCAGATGATTGCTCTGTACCAGCTGGTGGGGCATTGGCGGTTGATCGACATGAATTTGCGGCCCTAGTTACGGATAGAGTGAAAGGTCATCCAAATGTAACGGTATATAATGAAGAAATTAAATCAATTCCAGCAGGTCCAACTATTATTGCAACAGGACCGTTAACTTCTAAATTATTATCAGATGAATTAAAAAAATTATCAGGTGAAGAGTATTTATATTTTTATGACGCAGCAGCTCCAATTATTGAAAAAGATAGTATCGACATGGATAAAGTTTATCTTAAATCAAGATATGATAAAGGCGAAGCGGCATATTTAAATTGTCCAATGAATGAAGAAGAGTTTAATCGTTTCTATGAGGCGTTAATAGCTGCTGAGACTGTGCCTCTTAAAGAATTCGAAAAAGAGATATTTTTCGAAGGTTGTATGCCAATTGAGGTAATGGCTAAACGTGGCAAAAAGACAATGCTTTTTGGTCCACTTAAACCGGTAGGATTAGAAGACCCTAAAACAGGTAAAAGGCCCTATGCTGTAGTTCAACTTAGACAAGATGATGCAGCGGGTACTTTATATAATATTGTAGGCTTTCAAACTCATTTAAAATGGGGGCCTCAGAAAGAAGTTGTCCGCTTAATTCCTGGCCTAGAGAACTGTGAGATTATTCGATACGGCGTCATGCATAGGAATACGTTTATTAATTCACCGAAATTATTAAACCCAACATACCAATATAAGGAAAGAGAAGACTTGTTTTTTGCTGGACAGATGACAGGGGTTGAAGGTTATGTTGAATCTGCTGCTTCTGGATTAGTAGCAGGAATAAATGCAGCAAACTACGTTTTAGAAAAAGATCTAGTGGTTTTCCCACATGAAACAGCAATTGGGAGTATGGCTAGGTATATTACAACGGCTAATCAAAAGAACTTTCAGCCAATGAATGCAAACTTTGGAATCTTTGCAGAGCTAGATGAAAAAATAAAAAATAAAAAAGATCGCTATGAAAGATACGCAAATAGGGCGTTAGAAACAATTCAGAATTTTATAAAATTATAGGATAAATTGTTTGCAAGGGCTACTAAATTGTGATAATATTTAGTAGCCCTTGTGAGGTGATGTAGTGATAAATGTTAAGAATTTATTAAATTTGTTCATAGAATATTTACAAATAGAAAAGAACTATTCACAATATACTATTGTGTATTATGAGCGTGATATTGAATTATTTATGACGTTCATGAAACAAGAAGGTATTGAGCACTTTTCTGAAGTTTCTTATTCAGATGTTCGTTTGTTTTTAACAGGTCTGTATCAAAAACAATATGCTAGACGCTCAGTTGCTAGGAAAATTTCAAGCCTACGTAGTTTTTTTAAGTTTTTACTTAGAGAACAATTGATAAAGGACAATCCGTTTACCCTTGTTTCATTGCCTAAAAAAGAACACAAATTACCTCAATTTCTTTATGCTGAAGAACTTGAGAAGTTGTTCCAGGTGACAGATACAAATACAGCTCTAGGTCAAAGAGATCAAGCGTTACTTGAACTTTTGTATGCTACAGGGATTCGAGTAAGTGAGTGCTGCAAAATTGAAATTAATGATATTGATTTATCTCATGGTACAGTATTAGTTCATGGTAAGGGTAATAAACAACGTTTTGTTCCTTTCGGAAGCTTTGCACAACAAGCAATTGAGACGTATTTGAATGATGGAAGAAGAGAGCTTTTGAGTAAATCTTCACAAAATTCAAAAACGCTTTTCCTTAATTTTCGAGGTGGACCTTTAAGTTCTAGAGGAGTTAGGTTAATACTTAATAAATTAATCGACAATGTTTCTTCTACGATACATATTAGTCCTCACGTTTTGAGGCATACCTTTGCAACCCATCTTTTAAATGAAGGAGCAGATATGAGAACAGTTCAAGAGTTGTTAGGACATGCACATTTATCCTCTACTCAAATTTATACTCATGTCACAAAAGATCATTTAAAGAAAATATATTTGTCTTCACATCCACGTGCGTAAAGTGATTCCTAAAAGGAGGTTCACCAACTATGTCAACTTTTCATGCAACAACGATATTTGCAATAAAGCATAAAGGTCAAGGAGCTATGGCTGGAGATGGTCAGGTTACTTTTGGTAATGCAGTAGTAATGAAACATACTGCGAAAAAAGTAAGAAGACTGTTTCGTGGCAAGGTGATCGCAGGATTTGCTGGTTCAGTTGCGGATGCATTTACTCTGTTTGAAATGTTTGAGGGAAGACTAGAAGAATACAACGGAAATTTACAAAGAGCAGCAGTTGAAGTTGCGAAACAATGGAGAAGTGATAAGGTCCTCCGAAAATTAGAAGCAATGTTAATTGTAATGGATGAGCAACATTTATTACTTGTTTCTGGTACAGGTGAAGTAATTGAACCTGATGACGGTATTTTAGCAATTGGTTCTGGTGGTAATTATGCTTTATCAGCTGGCCGTGCTTTAATGAAAAATGCCGGTGAACACTTAACTGCAACAGAAATCGCGAAAGCCTCATTAGAGGTTGCAAGTGAAATTTGCGTCTATACAAATGATAACATTATTGTAGAAGAACTGTAGAGGAGGAAGACAGATGAATAAAAATAATCTAACTCCACGGCAAATAGTAGAGAAGCTTGATCAATATATTGTTGGTCAAAATGCTGCAAAAAAAGCCGTAGCAGTAGCGCTTAGAAATCGTTATCGTCGTAATTTATTAAATGAAAAATTAAAAGATGAAATTGTACCGAAAAATATTCTTATGATTGGTCCTACGGGTGTAGGGAAAACGGAGATTGCAAGGAGGCTTGCAAAGCTTGTCGGTGCACCTTTTGTTAAAGTTGAAGCTACCAAATTTACTGAAGTTGGATATGTAGGCCGAGACGTTGAATCAATGGTCAGGGACTTAGTGGAGACATCCATTCGACTAGTAAAAGAAGAAAAAATGGTTAGTGTGAAAGAAAAAGCTGAAATAAATGCAAATAGCCGTCTTGTGGATTTATTAGTACCTTCAAAGCAAAAGCAAAGTTCATATAAAAACCCACTAGAAATGTTATTCGGTGGTACACAAAATGTGAGCGATACGCAAGATAATAATGAAGATGATAACATTCATGAAAAAAGAAAAAAGATGGCTCATAAGTTAGCTCTTGGCGAATTAGAAGATCATCTTGTCACTGTCGAAGTAGACGAACAGCAACCTTCAATGTTTGATCTTTTACAAGGTTCTGGAATGGAACAAATGGGCATGAATATGCAAGATGCATTTAGTAATCTAATGCCGAAAAAACGCAAAAAACGCAAATTAACAGTTAAAGAAGCAAGAAAAGTCTTAATAAATGAAGAAGCCTCTAAGTTAATTGACATGGATGAGGTATCTCAAGAAGCGATCAATCGTGCAGAACAATCAGGTATCATATTTATTGATGAGATTGATAAGGTGGCTGGTAAGAGCCAGAGCTCCTCGGCTGACGTTTCTAGAGAAGGTGTCCAAAGAGATATATTACCTATTGTTGAGGGATCCACCGTCATTACGAAATATGGTTCTGTTAAAACAGACTTTATTCTTTTTATTGCGGCAGGTGCTTTTCATATGGCAAAACCATCTGATTTAATTCCCGAATTACAAGGAAGGTTTCCAATTCGTGTTGAACTTACAAAACTCACGATTGATGATTTTGTTCGCATATTAGTTGAGCCGGACAATGCATTATTGAAACAATATTCTGCATTATTAGAAACAGAAGGTATACATCTTGAATTTTCTGACGATGCTATTCGTAAGATAGCAGAAATGGCGTATCATGTTAACCAAGAAACCGATAATATAGGTGCAAGAAGGTTACATACAATATTAGAACGCTTGTTAGAAGACTTGTCATTTGAAGCTTCAGATATAACCTTAGAAAAAGTCACAATTACTTCACAGTATGTTGATGAGAAATTAAGTACTGTTGCAAAAAATAAAGATTTGAGTCAGTTTATTTTATAAGTTTACAGGAGGAAAAAGGAAATGCCTTTATTACAAAAAACAAGAAAAATCAATGCAATGTTACAGAAAGCTGCTGGAAAACCAGTTAATTTTAAAGAAATGTCAGAAACACTAAGAGACGTAATCGAAGCAAATGTATTCGTTGTAAGTCGCCGTGGGAAATTGTTAGGTTTTGCAATAAATCAACAAATTGAAAACGAGCGTATGAAGAAAATGTTAGAAGATCGTCAATTTCCAGAAGAATATACAAAAAGCTTATTTAATATCAATGAAACATCTTCAAATCTCTCTGTAGAGAGTGAATACACTGCTTTCCCAGTTGAAAATAGAGATCTTTTCAAAAGTGGATTGACAACTATTGTTCCAATTATTGGTGGTGGAGAGCGACTAGGTACACTTATCTTATCTCGTTTACAAGCCAATTTTGAAAACGATGACTTAATTCTTGCGGAGTATGGAGCTACTGTGGTAGGTATGGAAATTCTTCGAGAAAAAGCTGAAGAAATTGAAGTAGAAGCTCGTAGTAAAGCAGTTGTTCAAATGGCGATTAGTTCTTTATCTTACAGTGAATTAGAAGCAATTGAGCACATCTTTGAGGAGTTAAATGGTAATGAGGGACTTCTTGTTGCAAGTAAAATTGCAGACAGAGTGGGAATTACAAGATCTGTAATTGTAAATGCTTTACGTAAACTCGAAAGTGCTGGAGTAATAGAATCTAGGTCTCTAGGAATGAAGGGTACGTTTATTAAAGTACTTAACGATAAATTCCTTGTAGAATTAGAGAAACTTAAGACGAATTAATAAAAAAAGAAGAGAGGCATTTGCCACTCTTCTTTTTTTGTGCTGAAAACGATATCTGCGTTTAATGTTCATGAAATATGTTACTAAGCGACAGAGGGGATTAAGGTAATATTGGGTGATTGCGTTTACAAAGTAACAGTTTACATTTTATTCGTTTGATTATTTTTGAAGGTAGCATGAGGAGGATGAAACGCATTCCCACGGATAAAGAGTTCACATAGTAGTGTGACGGAATTGTTTTCTTTTCTCCATCCATGCTGAAAATATAAATGAGGTGATTCGGATAAACTGTTTTAGTTAACATGAATATAAAGAAATGTACATTGGAAAATGTTTTAAAAGTAAAATTGCAAAAAACAAATGAAAGTTGCAACAGTGTAATCTATAATAAGACAAGGATGAATGAGAAAAAAGAACCATCTTGTCGAAATTTCGGATAATTTATCTATCATTCATAGACAATGTGTTGAGAATTCATTACAATAAATATATCTAACACGATACGACATATTATTCGAGACTAGTAGTTTTTTTGTGAGGGGACTAAAAATGAAACTTTTTTCCAATACGATTAATAACCTTGAAAATGGTTTAACATATGCCTCATTAAAACAGAAAGTAATTGCAAATAATATTGCGAATGTGGACACTCCTAATTACAAAGCTAAGGATGTTTCTTTCAAAGCTCATTTTAATGCAGCTAGAGAAAACACAATGCTAGCTATTAAAACAGATGTTAGACATTTAGACTTTAAGTATAGTGAGGGTGGTTCTAATCACTCAAACTTTAAGATTGTGACTAACAGAGCCACAGCTTTTAACCATAACAATAATAATGTAGATATTGACAAAGAAATGTCTTCATTAGCTGAAAATCAAATTTATTATAATGCGGTAGCTGACCGATTGAGTGGTAAGTTTAATTCATTGAAGTCAGTGATTAGAGGAGGGAAGTAATAATGACGATTTTTCACGGACTAAATACGAGTGCATCAGCACTTACTGCACAACGATTACGAATGGATATCGTTTCTTCTAATATGGCAAACGTTGACACTACTAGAGGGAAATTTGTAGACGGAAAATGGGAGCCATATCGACGAAAAATGGTATCAGTCCAGGCTAACGAAGGTCAATTTTCTTCCATGCTTAGTAAAGCAATGAACTCAAACAATGTAGGGAATGGAGTTAAAATATCTAAAATTGTGGAAGATCAAACTCCTTTTAAAATGGTTTATAACCCTGAACATCCAGATGCTAATGAAGAAGGCTATGTTGAAATGCCGAATGTAGATCCACTTAAAGAAATGGTTGACTTAATAAGTGCTACTCGTTCATATGAAGCAAACGTCACTGTTTTCAATGCGTCTAAAGGAATGCTTATGAAAGCATTAGAAATCGGGAAATAGGAGTGAGAAAAAATGATTGATAGATTATCATCAGTGAAACCTTTAACAATACAAGCTGGACAAATATCGAAACCTTTAAACCAATCTAATGTAAAAAGTCCATTTTCTACAATGTTACAAGATGCGATAAACCATGTTAACCATACACAGAATGTTTCTGATACAATGACAGATAAACTAATAAAAGGTGAAAAAGTTGAGTTGCATAATGTAATGATTGCAGCTGAGAAGGCTTCAATTACATTGCAATCAACACTTGAAATTAGAAATAAAGTAATAGAGGCTTACCAAGAAGTAATGAGGATGCAAGTTTAATAAATTCGCAATCTATATGATACTTTATGTTGAGGAGCGGTTATTAACTACATCATAAAAGTCATACTTCATAATAACCGGGGGCATGTTATGAACGAGAATTTAATTCGAATAAAAAATACAATAGTGACATTTTGGGAAAATCGTTCTAAAACTCAAAAGAATGTGATGGTTGGAGCATTAGTACTTGTTGTACTCATTTCTTCAATCGTTACTTTTGTTTCAGCTAACAAAGAGTTTGAACCATTATATAGTAATCTTTCTCCTCAAGAGACAGGACAAATTAAAGAAACGTTAGATTCAAGAGGTATTCTTTCGGAAGTTGCGGAAAATGGAACTACAATAAAAGTCCCGAAAGAAGTTGTGAATACATTAAAGGTTGAACTAGCTGCAGAAGGTATTCCGAATAGTGGGAATATTGACTACACTTTCTTCGGTCAAAATGCTGGGTTCGGAATGACAGATAATGAATTTAACGTCCTAAAAGTTGAAGCTATGCAAACGGAGTTAGCCAACTTGGTAAAAAGCATAGATGGTGTCAATGACGCAAAAGTAATGATTACCTTACCAGAGCCAAGTATATTTGTGAACGATGATCAAAACATGGCGTCAGCCTCTATCGTTCTTAACACAAAATTAGGCTATAAATTTAGTCAAGAACAAATTAAATCTTTATATCATTTAGTTTCAAAAAGTGTTCCAAACCTTCCCACAGATAATATCGTCATTATGAATCAAATGTTTGAGTATTTTGATTTAAAAAATGAAAATAATTCTCCGATCGTTGGAAATATTACTAGTCAACTTGAACTTAAAAGAGAAATAGAAAGAGATATACAACGTCAAGTGCAACAAATGTTAGGAACAATGATGGGGCAAGATAAAGTAGTTGTATCTGTTACCGCTGATTTAGATTTCACACAAGAAAATAGAGAAGAGAATATTGTAGCACCTGTTGACCAAGAAAATATGGATGGAATTGAAATAAGTGTTGAAAGAATTACTGAATCATATACAGGGAACAATCCTAATGGAGCGGGTGGAGTTACAGGTAGTGGCGATGGTGAAGTTACAAATTATCCAGGAACAGACACTAATTCGGGTAATGGAGATTATGAAAGAATAGAAGAGCGTGTTAACAAAGATGTTAATCGTATTCGAAAAGAGATAGTAGAAAGTCCATATAAAATTAGAGACCTAGGTATTCAAGTAATGGTTGAACCTCCCGATCCAGAGAACCCTGCTACACTTTCTGAAGAAAGTGTAGAGGATATTACGAAGATTTTAAGTACTATTGTTCGTACAACAGTCCACAAGGACGCAGCAACACAATTAACTGAAGAAGAATTAAAAGATAAGGTAGTTGTATCTGTTCAACAGTTTAATGGAAAAGTTGATTTTGATACTCAAGGTGAAAGTCTACAAACAAATATTCCTTTATGGGTGTATATAGTTGGTGGAGTGCTAGTCTTTCTCATTATTATTCTATTAATTTTATTCTTAAAGAAAAGAAAAACAAATGAAAATGAGGAATTTGAAGAACAATTTGAACAAGATTCAGCACAAGAATTACCAGATTTAAATATCGAAAGTGATTCTGAAACAACTGTAAGAAGAAAGCAACTAGAGAAGATGGCAAAAGATAAACCAGAGGAATTTGCGAAGTTGTTAAGAACCTGGTTAGCTGAAGATTAGGAGGTGTTTTGGTGGCTAGAAGAGATACGAGTGGTGTTTTAAATGGAAAACAGAAAGCTGCTATACTCCTAATTGCATTGGGACCAGACGTTTCAGCTTCTGTTTATAAGCATTTATCAGAAGAGGAAATAGAAAAATTGACGTTAGAAATCTCTGGTGTAAGAAGAGTGGAATTTAATGCAAAGGAAGAGGTACTAGAAGAGTTTCATCAAATTGCGATTGCGCAAGACTATATTACTCAAGGTGGTATTGCTTACGCTAAAACTGTGCTAGAAAAGGCACTTGGTTCCGAACAGGCAGCAACGATTATTTCAAGACTTACTTCTTCTTTACAAGTAAAACCGTTTGATTTTGCTAGAAAAGCTGATTCTGCACAAATTTTAAACTTTATACAAAGTGAACATCCACAGACAATAGCGTTAATCTTATCATATCTAGATCCAGAGAAAGCTGGCCAGATATTATCAGAACTACCTCAGGACATGCAAGCAGATGTAGCTAGAAGAATTGCAACAATGGACAGTACTTCTCCAGAGATTATTAATGAGGTGGAACAAATTCTTGAAAAAAAACTTTCAACAACTGCTGTAACCCACGATTACACTCAAACAGGTGGGATTGAAGCGGTTGTTGAAGTTCTAAATGGTGTTGATAGAAGTACTGAGAGGACCATTCTAGATGCATTGGAAATCCAAGATCCTGACTTAGCTGAAGAAATTAAAAAGAGAATGTTTGTATTTGAGGATATTGTTACCCTTGATAATCGAGCTATTCAGCGGATTATTCGTGATGTAGAAAGTGCAGATCTCATGCTCTCATTAAAAGTAGCGAGTGAGGAAGTTAAAGAGATTGTCTTCAGTAATATGTCAAAACGCATGAGTGACACCTTTAAAGAAGAAATGGAATACATGGGTCCTGTTAGATTGAAGGATGTTGAAGAAGCACAATCGAGAATTGTGTCTACAATTAGAAGGCTAGAAGATGCAGGAGAGATTGTCATTTCTCGTGGTGGAGGAGATGATATTATTGTCTAATGTAATAAAGTCTACATCCTCACACTTTGAAGAAGTAGAACGAAAAATCGTTACATTAAAAATAAAACCATTTCACACTGAAAAATCGAAAAATGAAATTGAAGGTGAATCTCTTAATAACGGTGAAGCTGAAGACATTCTTCACTCAGCTAGAAAAGAAGCAGAAAAAATAATTGAAGAAGCAAAAATTCAATCACAAGCTATAATGAATGAAATTGAAGTGTCAAAGAATGAATGGGAGAATACAAAACTTCAATATATAGAAAATGCCAAACAAGAAGGATATTCCATTGGCTTTCAACAAGGTCAACAAGACGGCGTAAACGATTGGAAATCCCATATTAAACAAGCGAAAGAAATCATTCAATTATCAAAATCTGATTATGAGAATCGTATTAACTCATCGGAAGAAGTTATTCTAAAACTGGGTGTGAGCATTGCAAAAAAAATCATTGGATTAAAATTAGATGAAGATCAATCATTTTTTCTAACTTTAGTTAAAGATGCTGTAAAGCAAGCGCGAGAATATTCCGACATTCAAATTCACATTCACCCTAAACAATATCAGCTCTTATTAAATCAAAAGGAAGAATTAAATAACCTACTAACTATAGACTCAGACATATATATATTCCCAAATGATGATTTAAATGAAAGTGACTGTTTTATAGAATCATCCTTTGGTAGAATTGATGCAAGCGTTGATACTCAACTAACAGAGATTAAAGAAAAGCTTTTAAAAATGCTGTTGGAGGAGTAAGACGGTGAAAATTAATGAGCTAATAGATAAAGTAGATTCAGTTGATTCTTATAAAAGATATGGAAGAGTATGTAGGGTTGTTGGATTGATGATTGAATCAAAAGGACCAGAGTGTTCAATTGGAGATTTATGTTATATCTATGTTGGTTCAAGGTTGAAACGACAAATCAAAGCAGAAGTTGTAGGGTTTAAGGATGAAAACGTTATTTTAATGCCATTTACTAGTGTACAAGACATAGCACCAGGAAGTATGGTCGAGGCGACAGGAAAACCCTTGGAAGTAAAAGCTGGTCACTCATTATTAGGTCAGATTATCGATTCGTTAGGTAATCGTTTGGATGGTCATTCTTTACCGAGAGACCTATCTAGTGTTGCAACTGACCAATCACCACCTAACCCGATGCTAAGACCACCGATTTGTGAACCAATTGAAGTAGGAGTTAGGGCAATTGATAGTTTACTTACAGTTGGTAAGGGTCAAAGAGTTGGAATATTTGCAGGAAGTGGTGTTGGTAAAAGTACATTAATGGGTATGATTGCTAGAAATACTTCTGCAGATATAAATGTAATAGCCTTAATTGGAGAAAGAGGTAGAGAGGTAAGAGAGTTCATCGAAAATGATCTTGGAGAAGAAGGTATGAAAAGATCAATTGTCGTAGTTGCTACCTCCGACCAACCTGCTTTGATGAGAATTAAGGCAGCCTATACAGCTACCTCAATCGCAGAGTATTTTCGTGACAAAGGACTAAACGTTATGTTTATGATGGATTCTGTCACTAGGGTAGCCATGGCACAAAGAGAAGTTGGTTTAGCAATTGGTGAACCTCCAACAACAAAAGGGTATACACCTAGTGTGTTTGCTATCCTACCAAAATTATTAGAAAGAACAGGGACCAACCACTTAGGAACTATAACTGCATTTTATACGGTTTTAGTTGATGGTGACGACATGAATGAACCTATTGCAGATACTGTGCGTGGAATATTAGATGGCCATTTTGTATTAGATCGCAATTTAGCCAATAAAGGTCAGTTCCCAGCAATAAATGTACTAAAAAGTATAAGTAGGGTTATGAACAATATTGTATCTAACGAACATCGTGTACTAGCTGAAAAATTTCGGGATTTACTAGCTACCTATATTAATTCTGAGGACTTAATTAACATAGGAGCATATAAAAGAGGTTCATCTAGAGATATTGATGAGTCTATCCAATATTATCCAAAGATTATCTCGTTTTTAAAGCAAAATACATCAGAGAAAATAACATTGCCTGATAGTGTAGATGAACTGAGACGTTTACTAGAAAGAGTTGATTAATGGATGTCCTACCAACCTAAATTTACAAAGCTTTTGACCATTAGAGAAAATGAAAAAAATCAAGTTCTTGCAGATTATAATGAGGCTGTTAAAGAATTTGAATTGGTTGCTGAGAAGCTGTATTCATCATTAAAGAAAAAAGAGGATTTAGAGGATGTTCAAAAGTCAAAATTGAGTCATGGGCTTTCTATTAATGATATTCGTCATCACCAAAAATTTATAACAAGTCTTGAGAAGACGATTATGCATCATCAAAAGCTTGTCATACAGGCTAGAAATAAAATGTATATGCTTCAAGAAAAGTTGATAGAGAAAAATATTGAAGTGAAAAAATACGAGAAAATGAATGAACGGGACTTAAACGCATTTAAACAATTAGTTCAAGCAAATGAAGCGAATGTTATGAATGAAGTCTCCATCCAACAATACATGAAAAGAACGAATTAGGTGATTTAATGGAAACATTGGAAAGAGAAGAAAAAACATATAGTATGCTTCAATGGCTAATTTTTGTAATTATTATTCCTTTGCTTTTTACGATTACGTTAGCTCTTGTGTTACTTACATTTGCTGGAGTAGATGTTGTTGCATTTACTAAAGAACATATCGATAAGGTTCCATTTGTATCAAGTGTTTTTAAGCAAGAGAATGAAAAAAAAGAAGACGTTTCAATTAAAAACCAGTCGAAAAAAATAGAAGAATTGCAAGCATTGCTTGATGAAAAAGAATTAAGTATAAAAAAATTAACTGATGATTTTAGCGCCAAAGAAAAAGAAGTAAAATCTTTGTCCGCCGAAATTGAGAGGCTGTCTAATGAAATTGCAAGCTTACAAAACGAGCAATTGGCAGAAAAAAAGTCTGTACAAGAAATAGCAAAAATATACGAAAAAATGTCGCCTAAAAATGCCGCTATTATTATTCCAAAGTTAGAAAATAATGACGCTGTTAAAATACTCAGTAACCTAAATGCGGATAAATTAGTCTCTATTTTAGAGAAAATGGAGCCGGAAGAAGCAGCTCTTTATACAAAATTATTAACTGAATAAGGTGAATTATTTGAAAGGGGGTGAAAAAAGTGAGTGAGATTGGATTTAAGTCTTTATTTGCATCAGTAAATGGCCATCAAACGACCAATGCTGTTCAAAAAGCATCAAAAACGAATAATAGTAATTTTGAAAATCTATTTGGTTCTTTAGTAAAAGAAGTATTGCCTACAAAACCTATTGATGGTGTTTCTAAGCTTGAAGGAAATAAAGTAGTGACTAGTAGTGAAGTTGTAGATGATAGTGATTTACTTCTAGAAGAATTTAGTACAAATGATATGATTTTTAATTCTTCGAAACTAAAAGACTATCTTTCTCAAATACAATCATCTACACCTAATAATCGACAAGCTCTTGAAGATATTGAAAAAGATGTTCTTTTGAAAGAGATCCAAAATGAAATACTCTCTATTACTAAAGAAATACCAGAGGAAGTTTTGTTAAATGGATTGAAGTCAAATGTTCATGTGTTTGAGCTTATTGATAAACTACCAGTTTCGGTTGGGGAGTCAATTCGTAAGAAGATAAAAACAGCGAATAAAGTAGAGGAGTTATTTACACTAAATTCCCAAGCTGAAAAATTAAAACCGAGCGAAGGTGTGATGATACCTCTAGTAAGTTTGTTACATTTAGAACATGCCCAAGGTAAAGGGGATTTTGGATTAAATAAGAACTTAATAGAAAAGATTCAAAAAATTCTAACTGGAGAATATCAATTACCAAGCGGGAAAAAATATGAATCTATAGATACATTAACTAATCAATTGATAGAACAACTTTCTATAAAAAGTGAAAAAACAGGCCAGATTAACATGGAAAGTTTGATAGTAGACAAAGCTATTAATCCAGAAACAAGAACTAATAGTGATCTAATTAACGCTCAAGCTGCTATAGAGAATATAGTTAATAAGTTGATGCGGAATTTGTCAAATACAGATGATAAGGATGTATTAGTTGATAGAATTGTTCAAACGTTACGTGCAATTGAGAAAGTAAGTAACTCCAATCATGAATTACAGTCTATATTTTCTAAATTAGGCTCAATGGTAAAATCCGAAGTTGATAAAATGAAGTTGTCAACGGAAGTAATGAAAAGTATTGAGAAGACAATGCTTCACCAAACAACTTCAGTTAGTAAAATGAATGTATTTATTAGTGCTTTTAGCCAACAATCATTTACTACCGATCAAAAAGCTTCTCAATTCTTAAAGGAAGAAAAGATCGTTGATATTCTTAGTAAGGTAACAGAAAGCTTAGATTTTGATTCTAATGAACTTTCGAAAACCATAACTACTGAGTCAAAACAAACAACAATGCACCCTTTACAGCAATTTTCTATACATTTGTCACAAGGACTTAATGAAAAAGAACAGGTGCGTCAGCAATTTGTTAATCAATTCTTTTCTGCAATGAAGGAAGGTAAAGTTACTGCATTACGTAATGGACAGACTAACATGGTAATCCGTTTAAATCCAGATAATTTAGGCTCTATCATGGTTAAATTGACACATTTAAATGGGGAATTAACAGCAAGTATCGTTACTTCTAATTCAGTTGCAAAAGAATTACTAGATTCCGGTATTCACCAACTTCGACAATTGTTAGTTTCTCAAAATATCTCGATAGATAAAATCGATGTTTTTTCAGAAAATCAATTCGAAGAAATGAAAAAGCACCAAGAACAGAATCAGTCACAAGACAGGAATAGAAATGAAGGTAAAAAACAGGAAGTAGAAAAAGATTTAGCTGAAGAGGAAATGGTATTTTCTAAAACGCTTCAAGATGAAATCTTTAATCAAAGTATCTAGGGGAATGACATGGTAAATAAAATTGATTCAAGTCTATATTTATCAAATAAAATAACTCAAAGAAATACAGGTCAACAAACTTTAGGGAAAGATGATTTCCTTAAAATCCTTATGACACAATTGCAGCACCAAGACCCATTAAACCCAATGGAAGATAAGGAATTTATTTCTCAAATGGCAAGTTTTTCATCACTTGAACAAATGACAAACATGTCTAAAATGCTTGAAAAGTTTATCTCATCACAAGGTAGTGATTCTATTTTCCGGTTCAGTGAATTAATAGGAAAGAAAATAGAATGGTCAGATGTTTCCTATGTGGAGGCTAAAGATGGAATAAGAGAAGTTATGACTACAGGACAGGGTATTGTCAAGTCTGTTTCACAAAGAGGAAATGAAACACTTGTAGAATTAGACAATGGAGATGTTATTTCTAGCAAGGTAATATCAAAAATTAGCGTGCCTGATAAATAAAGAAAAAAGAAGGGTTTCTGTATGAATCATAAAATTCATTCATTTCAAACAAATCCTTTAACACTAGGTTCTCATCCGATAAATAAAAATAAAGTTGCTTCACCAACTAAAAATTTTGGAGATATTTTACACCAAGTACAAAACAGTCCATTGAAAATTAGCAAACATGCTAAACAACGTCTCAATGACCGTGATATAACGATATCACCTTTAAAATGGAACCAAATTGAACAATTAATAGTTGAAGCAAGAAAAAAAGGAATAAGAGATTCTCTAGTTGTTACTGGGGATGCAGCATTAATTGTAAATACCCAAAGTAATACTGTTATTACTGCTTTAAATCGTGAAGAAGCTAATTCACAAATTTTCACTAATATTAACGGGACAATATTATTAGATTAAGGGCTGGACCTAACGGAAGCCCATTGTTGCTGAATGATTGATGCAACAAATTAGAAAAGGAGAAATGATAAATGTTAAGATCGATGTATTCTGGAATTAGTGGTATGAAAAACTTTCAAATCAAGTTAGATGTTATCGGAAATAATATTGCTAATGTAAATACTTATGGATTTAAGAAAGGTAGAACAACTTTTAAGGATTTAATTAGCCAGCAACTTGAAGGCTCAAACGCTGCTACAGGTTCTAGAGGCGGAATAAACTCTAAACAGGTAGGTCTTGGCGCTACATTAGCTTCAATTGATACCATTCATACTACAGGATCAACACAAACTACATCTCGATTACTTGATTTAGCTCTATCAGGTGATGGATTCTTTGCAGTAGGTTCTATTAAAGACATCTCAAAAATTAATATGGATTCTCCAACAACACTCGGTAACAACAAAATTCTAGGTGCAATTGATGGCGCTATGGAAGTAAACTATACACGAGCTGGTAACTTCTATTTAGATGAAAAAGGATATTTAGTAAACGCTGAAGGATTATACTTAATCGGGGAAGCAGGAACGAAAAATATCCCTACAGCAGCTGCTGTGTCTAAAGCTAATGATGCACTAACAGCCATTAAATCATTCCAAAGTCCTTTTAAGGATATGGATGATTCTTTAAAATCATTACTAGGGAAAACGGATCGACTCATTTCTTCATACCAAGATTACGAAGAAAAATATAATATTTGGCTTCAAGCTGGACAACCAGCATCAGGTCCAGAAAAAGATGACATGGATACGGTTCAAAATGCATTAAGCCAATTAGTTGCCGATTACGATACCTTTGTAACGGATCCAGCGTCAGGGTTTAATCAAAAGTTTTCTACTTTTAACAATGCAATTGGAAACACTTCGACGGCTAATACATTAAATAAAGCAATAAGTGACTATAATACTGTAAAACCTATTACTGATATTGTTAAACAAATAACTACTTCACTTAACACATTAGCTAGTGGTACAGATTACCCTAATAATGCAGTTGCATCAGGAAGTCCACTTTCTAATGAAATAACTGTATTAAATAGCTTAGTGAATACGCTTAATGGTTATAAGCTAGACATGAACAAAATTGGGCAATCGGTTATTGGATTTGAAGATTCTGCAGAAGCACTTACAGAACCTGATTGGACTGAAGACTTATCAGGACAAGGTGGACTTATACAAATTCCTTTAACAGCAAAAAGTTTCTCAATTAGCCCAGATGGAAAAGTTTCATTTGTAAACGAAAAGGGTGAACTTAAGCTTGCTGGTCAAGTGAAAGTAGCTAATTTTGCTAATTCTGGTGGATTAGAGAAGGTTGGAGGTAACTTATTCAGAGCAACTAGTAATTCCGGCTCTTTGGATCGCGATAACAACGGTATTCAAATCGACGAGCTATTTACTCCAGGAAGTGAAGGAACAGGTGCTATTTTATCGGGTACACTAGAAATGTCCAATGTTGACTTATCAGAGGAATTCACAGAAATGATAGTTGCACAACGTGGATTCCAATCTAATACAAAAATCATCACAACCTCTGACGAAATTCTTCAAGAATTAGTTAATCTAAAACGATAAGTGAAGGAGGAAGGGGCTAAAAGATAGCTTTTAGCCCCAATATATCTTGATTAAACTTACTCGATTAAATGGAAAAAACTTTACTTTAAATGCAATTTACATAGAGCAGGTAGAATCTTTTCCAGATACAACTATCACATTAACAAATGGTAAAAAATTTGTCGTGAAAGAGTCCGAAGTTGATGTTATGCTCAAAGTAGAGAATTTTTATAAGAACATTAACATTCTTGGGCTTTTAAAAAACGTGGAGGATTAAGTAATTGTGAAAAACAAACTGCTTACTATTACATTGATCATGATTTCTGCAATTACATTAATTGGTACAACAGCTTTTGTAGTACTTCTAAAATTTAATGGTAATGAAGAAGAAAAAGTAGCTACAATTGATGAAATCGTTGAGTCTACTGTTGAGATACCTGAAATCACAACAAAACTTGCAAGTAATGAATATATAAAGATTTCCTTTAATATACAAACAGATAGTAAAGACGCAAAAGAAGAGTTAGAAAAACGAAGCTTTCAAGTTAAAAACTTAATAATAAAAGAATTATCAGAAATGAACGGCGAAGAATTTAAGGGTGAAAAAGGAATTATCGCTTTAGAGACAAGACTTAAAGACCGAATTAATTTACTCATGCATGAAGGAAAAATCGTTAATGTGTATGCAACTTCTTTTCTCCCTCAATAACTAATAAATCAATGATGTAAACCTATGGGGGTGATGTCTTTGTCAGGAGAAGTATTGTCTCAAAATGAAATCGATGCTCTTTTATCTGCGCTTTCTACTGGAGAAATGAATGCTGATGATTTAAAAAAAGAAGAAGCAGAAAAGAAAGTTAGGGTATATGATTTTAAACGAGCCTTAAGGTTTTCAAAAGATCAAATTAGAAGTTTAACGCGTATACATGAGAATTTCGCTAGACTTTTAACGACATATTTTTCTGCTCAACTTAGGACATATGTTCAAATCTCAGTTGCATCTGTTGATCAAATTCCTTATGAAGAATTTATTCGATCTATTCCTAAAATGACCATTCTTAATGTCTATGAGGTTCCACCTCTCGAAGGTCGCATAGTCATGGAAGTAAATCCTAATATTGCTTATTCAATGATGGATAGGTTATTAGGTGGTAGAGGAATAAGTGTAAACAAGGTAGATAGCTTAACTGAAATTGAAACAAGAATTATGTCGACTATGTTCGAACGTGCATTTGAAAATTTAAGAGATGCATGGAGTTCTGTAACAGAGATTGATCCTTTTTTAACAGATTTTGAAGTGAATCCTCAATTTTTGCAAATGGTTTCACCAAACGAAACTGTAATAGTCATATCTCTTAATACTCAAATTGGTGAAACGAGTGGAATGATCAATATCTGTATACCACATGTAGTACTTGAGCCAATAATTCCTAGGTTATCGGTCCATTATTGGATGCAAACATCAAAAAAAGAACGAAATAAACTTGAAGCAACAGCTATTGAAGAGCGTATTAAAAATGCTATATTGCCTATTACTGCAGAACTTGGTACTTCTGAAATTTCTATACAGGAATTTTTATTACTTAATATAGGAGATGTCATCCAACTAGATCAGACAATTGATGCTCCTCTAAACATTAAAGTAGAGGGTTCATCTAAATATTATGGACAAGCTGGGAAGCTTAATAAGAAGTTAGCTGTACAAGTATTATCAGAGTATGAAGGGGGGAGCGGCGCCAATGAGTAATGACAACTTATTATCACAGGATGAAATAGATGCTCTTTTGAGGGGATCAGCAGATTTAGACCAAGTAGATGAGGATACAAGAAACTCTCCCCCAATCGATGACTACCTTTCTCCATTAGAAAGAGATGCTCTCGGAGAAATAGGGAATATCTCTTTTGGAAGTTCCGCAACAGCATTGTCAACGCTGTTAAATCAAAAGGTTGAGATCACTACCCCAAATGTTTTATTAGTGCATAGGGATAGTCTTTCAGATGAATTTCCACAGCCGTATGTTGCTGTTCATGTAAGTTATACTGAAGGGTTTTCAGGAGCAAATCTACTTGTTATTAAACAAAGTGATGCTGCAATTATTGCTGATTTAATGCTAGGGGGAACCGGATACAATCCCCCTGAACTATTAGGGGAAATACAGTTAAGTGCTGTGCAAGAAGCAATGAACCAAATGATGGGTTCTGCCGCTACTTCTATGTCTACCGTATTTAGTAAAAAGATCGACATTTCTCCTCCGAGTATTGATATTTTAGATATTAAAGAGGGAGAAGGCACTGAAAGTCTTCCTTCACAAGATATATTAGTTAAAATCTCTTTCCGTTTAAAAATAGGAGATTTAATTGATTCCAATATTATGCAGCTTGTTCCAGTTGAGTTTGCAAAAGAATTAGTTAATGAGTTGATGAATCCACCTGCTGAAATTGAAGTTGCACCTACAATGGAGATTGAAAGACCAGTTGAACAACCTGTTCATTCTAGGGAAGCTGTAAATCAAGGGTATAGCAATGAGAACCAATTGAATCAACCATCGACTAATATTCAACAACAGCAGGAGTATCAATCAAATAATCATTATCAACAACCATATCAGCAGAATGCTCCTCGTCACCTAGGATCAAACAGCGGTAGTAATTATCAAAATGTTAATATTCAGCCTGCAGCTTTTGCACCATTTGAACAAGTCTCGTTGCAGCAAACTGAACAAAAGAATTTAGGGATGTTATTAGATATCCCACTTCAAGTAACTGTTGAACTAGGGAGAACGAAAAGGTCTATAAAGGAAATTTTAGAACTTTCTCCAGGATCAATTATTGAACTAGATAAATTAGCTGGTGAGCCAGTTGATGTACTTGTAAATAATAAGTTAATTGCCAAAGGGGAAGTCGTAGTTATTGATGAAAACTTTGGTGTAAGAATTACAGATATTATTAGCCAAACAGATAGAATAAAAAATTTACAGTAAATAATAGGGGGATCCATTATGGGACAAAAAATATTAATCGTTGATGATGCAGCTTTTATGAGAATGATGATAAAGGACATTTTAACTAAAAATGGATATGATGTAGTCGCAGAGGCTGCTGATGGAAGTCAAGCTGTGGATAAATATAAGGAACACCAACCTGATTTAGTAACGATGGATATTACAATGCCAGAAATGGATGGCATTACAGCATTAAAAGAGATAAAGAAAATAAATCCTGCAGCTAAAGTAATTATGTGTTCTGCAATGGGACAACAAGCTATGGTAATAGATGCTATCCAAGCAGGAGCTAAGGACTTTATTGTAAAGCCATTCCAGGCAGATCGTGTACTAGAAGCGATTGGAAAAACACTTAATTCTTAATACTAAATAGGAACTATATGATTTCTACGGTACTACCGTAGAAATCATATTGCAGTTAGAGAGGTGGCACTATTTTGCTACAAAGGCATAAATTCATCTTCTTCATCTGTATTTTCTTTCTGATTTTAGTGAATATGACACAGCCGGTCAATGCAAATACTGTGAATAAGACGGTTAACGATTTTTATAAGCAACCGCCTAACGAAGAAATTGATAGCGAAAAAGAAAAAAATACACTAACTGATGAACCGCCAGTTGATATAACGACTACTGAATTAACATTTTGGGACTTTCTTAAAATGATCTTTGCAACAATCTTTGTTATAGGTCTTATTTACTTTTTCTTAAAATTCATAAATAAAAAAAATAGACTATTTACTCAGTACAAACATTTGGAAAACTTAGGTGGAACAAGTTTAGGGACAAATCGATCTATTCAGATGATAAAAGTTGGAGATAGAATTTTAGTTGTTGGAGTGGGAGAAAACATTCAATTGTTAAAGGAAATTGACAATGAGGATGAAATGAATCAAATTCTCGATGATCATAATAGTAGGTTGGAACAACTTATCCAGCCTCGAGATATAGTAAACCGCTTTATTGAAAGAAGAAAGGGAACAGACAAAAATTCGAATGATTTTTCTATAATGTTTCGTTCTCAGCTTTCTGAATTAGCCAAAGGTAGAAAAGATTTAGTAAATAGGATAGAACAGAAGGGAACAGATCGTGAATGAATGAATTTATGGAGTTTTTTAATAATAGTTCACCCGAGAATGTCTCAACATCTGTCAAATTACTCCTTTTACTAACGGTCTTGTCCATAGCACCTAGTATTTTAATATTGATGACTTCTTTTACACGAATTATTATTGTGCTTTCTTTTGTTCGGACTTCACTTGCAACTCAACAAATGCCTCCAAATCAAGTGCTTGTTGGACTTGCTCTATTTTTAACCTTTTTTATCATGACTCCAGTGATGAGTGAAGTGAATGAAAATGCTTTAACACCATTATTTAATGATGAAATTAACTTAGAAGAAGCTTATGAGCGAGCATCTATTCCATTCAAGGAATTCATGAGTAAACATACGAGGCAAAAGGATCTTGAATTGTTTTTAGCGTATTCTGAAAGTGATGCTCCTACTTCAATTGAGGACATCCCTTTAACAGCACTTGTACCGGCATATGCTATAAGTGAATTAAAGACCGCGTTTCAAATTGGATTTATGATTTTTATTCCTTTCTTAATTATTGATATGATCGTTGCGAGCGTTCTAATGTCTATGGGTATGATGATGCTTCCTCCTGTTATGATTTCATTACCTTTTAAAATTTTACTTTTTGTATTAGTTGATGGATGGTACTTGATAGTAAAATCCTTATTGCAAAGCTTTTAAAGTAGGTGGATACGATGAGTCCTGAATTTGTAATTGCATTAGCAAAGCAAGGAATATACACAATATTAGTCATTTGTGGGCCATTATTATTGTTAGCACTAGTAGTAGGTTTAATAGTCTCAGTGTTCCAAGCCACAACCCAAATTCAAGAACAAACTCTTGCTTTTATACCAAAAATAGTCGCGGTTTTACTTGGGTTAGTTTTTTTTGGCCCTTGGATGTTGAGTAAGATGGTAAGTTATACTTTTGATATATTCAATAATTTAACGAGATTTGTTGGATAAGTTATGACAACCATTTTCTTAGAATTTCCAGCCTTTTTATTAGTGCTTGTTAGGGTAGCATCTTTTTTTGTAACTTTACCTATGTTTTCATATCGTACCATTCCACAGACTCACAAAATAGGTTTTGCCTTTTTTATAGCATGGATTATGTTTCTGTCTATGAATCCACCAACTATTACAATAGACGGTTTCTATTATATGCTCATTATTAAAGAGGCAATGGTGGGATTATTTATTGGTTTAGTGGCATATATGATTCTTGCGGCGATTCAAATTGCAGGAGGATTTATTGATTTTCAAATGGGATTTGCCATCGCAAATGTAATAGACCCTCAAACAGGGACCCAAAGCCCTTTAGTTGGGCAATATTTATATACATTTGCTCTATTATTACTGCTCTCTGTTAATGCTCATCACATGTTACTTGATGGAGTTTATTATAGTTACGAATATATTCCAATGGACCGATTATGGATTGCGATCAATGATGAGAATACATTGGAATTTTTTCTAAAGGCATTTAACTCTATGTTTATTATAGCCTTCCAAATGTCTATTCCAGTTGTGGGATGTTTATTTCTAGTTGATTTAGCATTAGGGATAGTTGCTAAAACCGTACCTCAGTTAAACGTTTTCGTTGTAGGACTTCCATTAAAAATTGCTGTAAGTTTTATTACGCTAATTTTAGTAATGTCAGTCTTGTATATGTTAGTAGGAAATCTCTTTGAAAGAATGATTGTGACAATGAGAGGACTGATGCAATTATTAGGGGGAATATAGTTGGAACTTCTTAGATTAGACTTACAATTCTTTGCAGGTGAAAAAACTGAGAAGGCAACTCCTAAGAAACGTCAAGAGTCTAGAAAAAAAGGACAAGTGGCAAAAAGTGCGGATGTTAATACGGCAATACTTCTACTTGGCATATTTTTACTTCTTTTATTTTTGGGAGACTTCATTAGAGAAAAAATACTTGGGATTTTCAGACATTCTTTTCAAGAATATTTATTGCTTGATTTAACAGAGTATACAGTTTCAAAGGTGTTTTTAGAAATGAGTTATCAATCCTTAATCATAGTTGGACCAATCATGTTAATAGCATTCGTTGCTGCAATAGCGGCAAATTTAGTACAAATAGGTTTCCTTTTTTCAACAGAAGCAATTCAAATGAAATTAAATAAAATTGATCCTATTCAAGGGTTTAAACGTATTTATTCTCTGAGAGCTATTGTTGAGATGTTAAAATCCATCTTAAAAATTGCACTTGTTGGATCAGTTGCTTTTTCAGTTATTTGGTATAATCTCGATGGAATTCTAAGGCTTTCACAAGTTAGTTTAGGATTAGCATTAATCTTTTTAGCGAAATTAACTGTTCAGATGGGGCTATTTTCTGCTGGTGCACTTTTATTTTTATCTATACTAGATTATCTTTATCAAAAATATGATTTCGAAAAAAATATTCGAATGTCTAAACAAGATATCAAAGATGAATACAAGAAAACTGAAGGAGACCCTTTGATCAAATCAAAAATAAAGCAAAAGCAAAGAGAAATGGCAATGCAGCGAATGATGCAAGAGGTTCCTAAAGCGGATGTAATTATTACGAACCCAACCCATTATGCAATTGCCCTTAAATATGATGAATCTAAGTCTGATGCACCGTTCGTTGTAGCAAAGGGAGTAGATTTCGTCGCTCAAAAAATAAAGCAAATAGCACACGAAAATGACATTGTTACAATAGAGAATAAGCCACTCGCAAGGGCTCTTTATAGCCATACAGAGATTGGTGATATCATTCCAGAAGAGTTCTTTAAAGCGGTTGCAGAAATCTTAGCATATGTATATCGCCTCAAACAAAAATTATAAAACCTCTTAAAGATGTTAGTAACTAAGGGAGAGAATATTATGTCAGCAAGAGATCTTTCAGTTTTATTAAGTGTAGTTTTAATAGTAGCAATGCTAATTATTCCTTTTCCATCTTGGTTACTTAGTGTATTAATCATCATCAACATTTCCCTTGCGTTATTAGTTTTACTAACATCAATGAATATGCAAGAACCCCTTCAATTTTCTATATTCCCATCATTATTATTATTATTAACACTATTTAGGTTAGGGTTAAATGTCTCTACTACAAGATCAATTTTAAGTAAAGGTGAAGCTGGTGGAGTAGTAGAGACATTTGGTACATTCGTAGTAGGCGGTAATGTAGTCGTTGGTTTTGTTGTATTTTTAATCTTAATAATTATTCAATTCGTTGTTATTACCAAAGGGTCAGAACGTGTGTCTGAAGTAGCTGCACGTTTCACATTAGATGCAATGCCAGGTAAGCAAATGAGTATAGATGCTGATTTAAACGCTGGTATGATTTCTGAGGCGGATGCACGTCAAAGAAGAGAAAAAATCGGTAAAGAAGCAGATTTCTATGGAGCGATGGATGGTGCAAGTAAATTTGTTAAGGGAGATGCAATTGCTGGTATTATCATCGTACTTATTAATTTAATTTTTGGTTTTATTATTGGTATGACACAACAAGGACTAGGGTTTACGGATGCGATTTCAAAATATACATTACTTACTGTTGGAGACGGTATCGTAAGTCAGATACCAGCACTTTTAATTTCAACTGCAACAGGTATAGTTGTTACTAGGGCAGCTTCAGATGGGAATTTGGGATCAGACATTACATCTCAACTATTTGCATATCCAAAAATGTTATATGTAACAGCAGGTACAATATTCTTACTAGGAGTTGTAACTCCTATTCATCTAATGCTTACTACTCCAATTGCTGTATTACTAGTTTTAGGAGGATATAGTATCTCAGTTGCGAAAGCTAAAGAGAATATTGAAGTGGATGATATTGGGGAAGAAATAGAACCGGAAGAAATGAAAAGTCCAGAAAGTGTTGTTAACTTATTAAATGTTGATCCAATTGAATTTGAATTTGGTTATGGATTAATTCCATTAGCAGATACAAATCAAGGTGGTGATCTGCTAGATCGTGTTGTGATGATACGAAGACAATTAGCACTAGAATTAGGTTTAGTGATTCCTGTCGTTAGAATAAGGGATAATATACAACTTCAACCAAATGAGTACCGATTACGTATTAAGGGGAATGAAGTAGCTCGAGGAGAATTATTACTAGATCACTACTTAGCAATGAGTCCTGGAGTTGATGAAGATTCGATTGAAGGGATCGATACGGTAGAACCATCCTTCGGGTTACCCGCAAAGTGGATATCTGAGGATATGAAAGACCAGGCTGATTTATTTGGATACACAGTTGTAGATCCACCGTCTGTCGTCTCTACTCATATTACTGAAGTAATTAAGGCAAATGCACATGATTTAATAGGTAGACAAGAAACAAAACAATTAATAGATCATTTGAAAGAGTCATATCCAATCTTAGTAGAGGAAGTAACACCTAACCCATTGGCTGTTGGTGACATACAAAAAGTCCTTTCTAAACTTTTAAAAGAAAAGGTATCAATTAGAAACTTACCTATTATTTTTGAGACATTAGCAGACTTCGGGAAGCTAACTACTGATACTGAAATTTTAACAGAGTATGTACGACAAGCTTTAGCGAAACAAATTACAAATAGTTATATAGTTGGATCAGAACCAATAAAAGTCATTACTTTATCAGGTAAAGTTGAAAAAGCTGTTGCAGATGGTATTCAACAAACGGACCATGGGAACTATCTATCAATAGATCCAACTATTTCACAAAATATACTAGAATCCATAGCTAATCAGATTGAACAGGTATCTATGCAGGAGCAAACACCAATTCTGTTATGTTCACCTGCAGTTAGAATGTACGTTAGGCAGTTAATTGAAAGGTATTTTCCTCATATACCGGTTCTTTCATACAATGAATTAGAAGCCAGCATAGAGGTTCAAAGCGTAGGGACGGTGAATATTGAATGAAGGTAAAAAAGTATGTAGCTCCTTCTATGCCAGAAGCAATGAAAATGATAAGGGCGGAATTAGGAAGTGAGGCAGTTATTCTTAATTCAAAGGTCGTTTATATTAATGGTTTTTTAGGCTTGTTTAAAAAGAAAAACATTGAAGTAATTGCAGCCATTGATTCGAAACCTGCTGAACAAAAGATGCTTAAGAAGGAAAAAGTAATTAGTGAGACTACTTCTCATAAAATAATAAATCAAAGGCATGACCAAAACCAAAATAGTGAAAAGAAAATAAATACTAGTTCAGATTCTGGTTTGTTAGATGAAATCAAACAACTAAAAGTTCTTATGCAGGAATTATCTTCTGACGTAAATTCTAATTTTGAACATTATCCAGGACCTTTAAAAGAAATTAATGAATTGTTAATAAAACAAGAAATCAATGATATTCTAAGGCGCAATGTTTTGTCACAACTTTTAGAGAAGTGGTATCTCAATGGTGGAAATATACCTAAAAGTACTGTGATGAAATGGCTCCAGGACAATTTAGTTCAGGAAATTTCAAGTTATCAATTTGGTGGGATTTCCTTTCAAAAGAAATACATAAATGTTGTAGGTCCAACAGGTGTAGGTAAAACAACGACACTTGCTAAAATTGCAGCGGAATGTATCTTAAAAAAAGGAAAGAAAGTAGCATTTATTACAACTGATACCTATCGTATTGCCGCAATTGATCAATTGAAGACTTATGCAAAAATTTTAGGTGTTCCAATTGAGGTAACTTATAATTTGGAGGACTTTAAGCAAGCCAAAGAAAAATTTTCGGATTTTGATCTGGTCCTTATAGATACAGCAGGAAGAAATTTTAGAAACAAACGATACGTTGAGGACTTAAAGGAAATCATTGATTTTAATTCTGAATTAGAGACATTATTAGTTCTTTCACTCACTTCAAAGTATACCGATATGATTTCTATCTATGAACAATTTTCTACAATTAACATTGATAAATTCATCTTTACAAAAAAGGATGAAACATCAAATTATGGAGCAATTATTAATCTTGTTACAAAGTATGGAAAAGGTGTCGCCTACTTGACCAATGGTCAAAACGTACCAGATGATATACAACCTGCTAGTGCAAATAAAATTGTTGAAACTATAATTGGAGAAGAACAGCCATGATAGATCAAGCAGAGAACTTAAGGAACTTATTAGAATCTAAAAAAAATGGAGAAAAAGAAGCGAAGACAATAGCCGTCATTAGTGGTAAGGGTGGGGTAGGGAAATCAAATATCTCACTTAATTTTTCAATTGCCTTATCAAAACGAGGACATAAAGTTTTACTTTTTGATATGGATATAGGAATGGGAAATATAGATATTTTATTAGGGGCATCTTCAAATAAGACCATTGTAGACTTATTTGACCCTGATACTTCAATAATTGATTTAATAAAAAAAGGTCCCGAAAACCTCTCGTATATTGCAGGTGGGACAGGGTTATCGCATTTGTTCCGATTAGATGAGGAAAAGTCTAAATATTTTGTTGAGCAACTTAAATCAATCATGCATAGTTATGACTTTATCATTTTTGATATGGGGGCAGGAATATCTGAAGAAAGTCTACAGTTTTTATTAACCGTAGATGAAATTTTCGTTGTAACAACACCTGAGCCAACATCTATTACAGATGCGTATTCAGCTATGAAATATATAAGCTCCACAGAAAAGAGTATTCCATTTTATTTAATCATAAATCGCGTAAAAAGTGAGAAAGAAGGAATAGCCACTATAAACCGCTTACAGCATGCAGTTAGACAGTTTTTGCATCTAGATTCAATTCAACTTGGTATGCTAGCAGATGATAAGAATGTTTCAAGTGCAGTAAATCACCAAACTCCATTTATACTATATGCACCAAAGTCCATGGTAAGTAAATCACTTGATGAGATGACAAATAGATACGTTACCGAAAGAAATATGGAATCATTAAATACGGGATCTTTCATTACAAAATTGAGAAAGCTTTTTGTTTTGAAGTAGAGGAGGTTTTGTAGCTTGAAAAAGATCAAAGTTTTAGTTATTGATGATTCTGCCTTTATGAGAAAATTAATTACGGATTTTATAGAACAAGACCCAAGAATGGAAGTAGTTAGTACAGCTAGAAATGGTCAGGAAGGTATCCTAAAAGTAAAGGAATTACATCCTGATGTCGTAACTTTAGATGTAGAAATGCCCGTTATGAATGGGATTGAAGCATTAGAAATAATTATGAATGATAGTCCAGTTCCTGTCGTTATGTTATCGAGTACTACGAAAATAGGTTCAGAAAATACGATTCATGCGATGCAATTGGGTGCTATTGATTTCATTACAAAACCATCCGGAGCAATTTCACTAGATTTGTATAAAATTAAGGATGATTTAATTAACAAAATTTATAACGCAAGCAAAGCTAATATACACGCTATTAAAAATAGTCAAACTATATTTAAAAATCCTATAATTCATGATGAAAAATGTAGTAAAATGGTGTTAGGTCCAAGTAGAAAGTCGAAAAATAAGATAATATGTATCGGCACTTCTACGGGAGGGCCTCGTGCACTGCAACAAGTCTTAACTAGAATCCCTGCTAGTATTAATGCGCCAATTGTAATTGTCCAACATATGCCTCCTGGTTTCACTAAATCGCTTGCAATGAGGTTGGATAGTATGTGTGAGATTACTGTGAAAGAAGCTATAAATGGAGAAATTATACAAAATGGTGTAGCTTATATTGCTCCTGGGGGTTTTCATTTAAAAGTAAAAAAAGTTGGTTTAGGAACATTAACATTATGCATTGAGGATTCAATAGTTAGAAATGGTCATCGACCTTCAGTTGATACACTATTTGAATCGGTGAGTTTGCTGAAAGAATTTGAAAAAGTGGCAGTCATTATGACCGGTATGGGATCTGATGGTACTGTTGGGGTCAAATCCCTTAAAAAGTCTGGACAGACAATTTGTATAGCCGAATCCAAAGATACATCAATCGTTTATGGTATGCCGAAATCTGTTATCGACACAAACTTAGTTGATCAAGTTCTTAAACTTGATGAGATTGCTAATGGAATAATGAAATATATATAGTAAAAAAGAGGTGCAGTGCTATGGAATTGAACCAATACTTAGAGGTTTTTATCGATGAAAGTAATGAACATCTTCAAGCTTGTAATGAGCAGCTTTTGGCTCTTGAAAAAAGTCCAAACGACCTTAAGATAGTTAATGAAATTTTTCGTTCTGCTCACACATTAAAAGGTATGTCGGCAACAATGGGATACGAAGACTTAGCTAATCTAACTCATCAAATGGAAAATGTCCTTGATGGGATTAGAAACCATCAAATAAAAGTTACACCATCCCTTTTAGATGTAGTATTTGAAGCTGTAGATAATTTAGAAGAAATGGTTCAATCGATATCACAAGGTGGCGATGGAAAGAAAGATGTAACGAAAGTTGTTGAACTCTTGAAAAAGATCGAAAAAGGGGAAAATGTTGATTCAAAGGAATCCAATGAACATCCGAATCCTCTTTCTACGGAAAAGCATATTTCTTCACGATTTGATGAGTTCGAATTGACTGTTATGCAACAATCAAGAGAACAAGGTTTTGAATGCTATGACACTAAAGTTAGACTTCGTAAAGATTGTTTATTAAAGGCTGCAAGAGTATTCATGGTTTTTGAAGTACTAGAACAGGTTGGAGAAATTATTAAATCTAACCCTAAAGTGGAGTTGCTTGAAGAAGAAAAGTTTGATGCCGAATTTACTGTAACTGTCGTTTCAAAAGAATCAAAAGAAAGTTTAGAAAAGAGAATATTAAAAGTATCTGAGGTTGAAGAGGTCAATGTTACTACACTTTCACTAGACTCAATGTCTAATAGTTTTTCTTCTTTAGAAGAGTTAACTGTAAATGAATCTGCTGCAACAATTGAAGTCGTTGAAAATAGAAATGATAATAAAGATGAAACAAACATAGTTGACACCCATGTCGAAATCCAAGAAAACATAACTCAAACATCCTCAGCAAAAGCGGGGAGCAACAAGACAATACGTGTTAATATTGAGCGCTTAGATATTTTAATGAATTTATTTGAAGAACTTGTAATTGATCGTGGCCGTCTTGAGCAGATTTCAAAAGATTTAAATCATTCTGAGTTAAATGATACAGTAGAGCATATGTCTCGTATATCTGGTGACCTTCAAAATATTATTCTAAATATGAGAATGGTACCGATTGAAACTGTGTTTAACCGTTTTCCAAGAATGGTTAGACAATTAGCCAAAGATTTAAACAAGAAAATTGATTTACAAATTATTGGTGCGGAAACAGAACTAGATCGAACAGTAATTGATGAAATTGGCGATCCACTAGTACATTTATTAAGAAATGCTCTTGACCATGGAATTGAAACACCAGACGTAAGAAAAAGTAAAGGTAAACATGAACAAGGAACCTTAGTTCTAAAAGCTTACCATAGTGGTAACCATGTATTTATTGAAATTGAGGATGATGGTGCAGGTATTAGTAAAGATAAGGTACTAAACAAAGCAATAAACAAAGGTATCCTTACTGAGCAACATGCTAGTACATTGACTGATAAACAAATTTTTGAATTAATTTTTGCTTCAGGATTCTCTACTGCTGATAAAATATCCGATATTTCAGGCAGAGGTGTAGGACTAGATGTAGTGAAAAATACGATTGAATCTTTAGGCGGTTCAATCTCGATAGATTCAATTGAGGGAAAAGGGTCAACTTTTTCTATTCAATTACCATTAACTTTGTCTATTATTTCAGTAATGCTTGTCGAGGTCCAAAAAGAAAAGTTTGCTGTTCCTCTTTCATCTATTATTGAAACGGCTATTATCAAAAAAGAAGACATTTTAAATGCACATAATCAAAAAGTAATAGATTTTAGGGGAAAAGTTGTACCATTAGTTTTCTTAAAAGATGTATTCGATGTTCCTAAAGCTGTGGAACAAGATGAATATTACTCAGTAATAATCGTTAAAAAAGGTGTTAAAACTGCTGGCTTAGTTGTTGATTCTTTTATTGGTCAGCAAGAAGTCGTGCTAAAGGCACTTGGGAATTACTTAAATTCAGTCTTTGCTATTTCTGGAGCTACTATTTTAGGTGATGGACAAGTCGCACTAATTATAGATTGTAATGCTCTTATAAAATAAGGTATTTACCGTAGTTTTTTTGGGGAAGAGGGAGGAAATATGGCTGCTATTGAAACATTAACGAAAAAGATTATCGTATTTCAATTAGATCAAGAAGAATATGCGATACCAGTAGAACATGTTCGTTCAATTGAAAGAGTACAACACATCACTCGGGTTCCAAGAACAGCAAGTTTTGTTAAGGGTGTTATAAATCTAAGGGGAGTAGTTACCCCAATCATTGATCTTAGGGATCGATTTGGAGTAGAACAAGCCTCTTATACTGATAGTACAAGAATGATTATAGTAGTTTTAGATGACATGGAAGTTGGGATAATTGTTGATGCTGCTAATGATGTTATTGACATACCCGTTTCTTCAATAGAGCCTGCCCCAGATGTCGTAGGTTCTGTTGAGGTAGAATATATAAGTGGTGTAATTAACATTAATAAACGGTTACTAGTGTTATTAAATTTAGATAAAATACTAGTTAAAGAGTCTTTATAAAACGGATTAAGAAGGTGAAATATGGCTTTTCTTGATAAAATAAATAATACTCAAATTGATGTTTTAAAAGAAATCGGAAATATTGGAGCAGGTCATTCGGCAACTGCTCTTTCTAAACTTTTAAATAAAAAGATTGACATGAAAGTACCTGATGTAAAAATAGTTACGTTCGACGAAGTAATGGATCTTGCTGGAGGACCTGAAAACATTGTTGCTAGTGTATTTTTAAGAATTGAAGGTGATGCACCAGGTAGCATGTTCTTCGTACTCTCGCTTGCACAAGCATCACGTTTTATTCAACAACTTACTGGTGATAACTCATTTTCTTTTGATAATCCTCCATACGCAGAGATTGCAATTTCTGCGTTACAGGAATTAGGGAATATCTTATCTGGTTCTTATTTATCATCCCTTTCGGATTTTACTCACTTAAGGTTATACCCTTCCGTTCCTGCTTTATCAATTGATATGGTTGGAGCAATTCTTGGCTATGGTCTAATTGAATTATCACAAGTAAGCGATTATGCCATCGTCATCGATGCTGCAATTAACGAGGATGAAGTAGGTGAGGATGAATACGTGAAAGGTCACTTTTTTCTGTTGCCTGACCCAGATTCATTTCAAAGAATATTCCAATCCTTAGGGGTAACGAATAATGATTGACCAAGGAAATGTTGTAAAAGTAGGAATTGCTGATCTAAATGTAATTAAATCACCTTTTCTTATTCGTACTTCCGGCCTTGGTTCCTGTGTAGGTGTCATTATTTATGACCAATATAAAGAGATTGCTGGTTTAGCTCATGTTATGTTGCCAGACTCTTCATTAACAAAGAATGGTACCTTGAATATTGCTAAATTTGCAGACACAGCTATTCCTCAATTAATTAAAGAGGTCGTAAACCTCGGCGCTAAATCTAGTAGTCTAAGAGCCAAAATTGCCGGTGGTGCTCAAATGTTTCAATTTTCATCTGGTAATGACATTATGAGAATCGGACCTAGAAATATAGAGGCTGTTAAAGCAGCATTAAATAAATGTAATATTGAAATCGTTTCATCCGACGTTGGAGGTAATAGTGGTAGAACTATTGAATTTGACCCAACCACACGTCTATTAACGGTTAGAAAAGTCAATATGGGAATAACTCAGATATAATATTGGCACTTTATAGTTATCAAATCATTTACCGTTTGTATATCTTTATAAATAAAAAACCAAACGAAATACAATCGATAGGTAAGTCTATAGGAGGAGTAAAATGTCACAAACGTCTACAACTGATGATCACAAGTACTGGCAAAAATGGATTGAATCACGTGACTCTCATGCTGGTGATGTTTTAGTTCAAAAATACATGCCTCTAGTTACTTATCACGTACAAAGAATATCAACAGGCTTACCTAAGAGTGCTAATAAAGATGACATTAAAAGTTATGGTATGCTTGGGCTTTTTGATGCATTAGAAAAGTTTGATCCATCTCGCGATTTGAAATTTGATACATATGCTTCATTCAGAATCCGCGGAGCTATCATTGATGGTCTTAGGAAAGAAGACTGGCTTCCAAGAAGTTCACGTGAAAAACATAAAAAGATTGAAGCAGCTGCTGCTAAACTAGAACAAAGATTTATGAGGAATGTTACCCCTAAAGAGATTGCTGACGAATTAGGTCTTTCAGAAGAAGAAATCTTGAATTCGGTTCATGAAGGTTTTTTTGCAAATCTACTTTCAATTGATGAATACATAAAAGAAGATGATGGGACAGACCATACTGCATTTTCCATTAAGGACGAAAAGACCTTGACACCAGAAGAACATATCGTTAGAGAAGAGCTCATCAATCAATTAGCTTCTGTAATAGAACTATTAAGTGAAAAAGAACAGTTAGTTGTAAGTTTATTCTATAAAGAAGAATTAACATTAACAGAAATAGGTCAAATTATGGAATTATCTACCTCTAGGATTTCTCAAATACACTCAAAAGCACTATTTAAATTAAGACAGATTCTCCAGAAAACGATAGATTAAAAAAGATATGGATTGTAAAAGGGGAATAGAGATATGACATCATCTATAGAGATAACAATTACAAAAGACAAAATGAAGGCTTATCTAACTATACATTCATTTTCGCTTGATAATGACATCAATCTCCTTGCTGAAATTAGGAAAATTCTCGTTGAGAAAAATATTAGTTTTGGTATTTTACCAGACGTACTTTCTTCCATTGATATCGGTGCGGAGCAAGAAAAACAGCCTAAAAAAATTAAGATTGCAGAGGGCGTTCATCCAGTTAATGGGAAAGATGGATATTTAATTGACGAATCAACTAATTTAAGTAAAATGATGCCACAAAAGCAAGTAATTGTGAATTTTCGTGATATCATAAAAATACCTTCAGTAAAGAAAGGCCAGTTACTTGCAAAGGTTGTTCCACCTACTACTGGAATCCCAGGAAGGAATATACTCAATGAAAGTGTTCCTGCAAAAGATGGAAAATCGTGCAGAGTGAGGATCGGTAAGAACACAGTTTTAAAAGAGAGTCATATTTATTCTACAATTGACGGGCAGGTTAGTATAATAGATTCTAAAATAAGTGTTTTCCCGGTATATGAGGTACATGGAGATTTGGATTTAAAAGTTGGAAATATTGATTTTATTGGGAATGTTGTAATACATGGTAATATTCCTTCTGGATATAGCATTAAAGCAGGTGGAGACATAAAAGTATATGGACTTGTTGAAGACTCTCACCTAGAAGCAGGAGGGTCTATTTATATTTCTGGAGGTTTTGTCGCATCAAGGAATGGTAAATTACTTGCTTTTGAAGACATAAAAGTTACTTATATCAATAACGGAACCGTAAAAGCAACAGGTAATATTGAGGTTGAATCATATATATTACAAAGCTATTGTCATGCAAATTCTATCGTTTGTAATGGTACTATTATTGGTGGTATATTAAATGTTAATAGTAGTTTAAGGGCAAATGAAATTGGCAATCAATCACATACAAAAACAGAAATTATTTTTAATGAAAATGAAGAACTAATGACGAAAATGAATCATATTGAATCAAATATTTCAATAATTAATCAGGATCTATCAAAACTTCAAACAATTGTTCAAGCTTTAGCTATAAAATATAAAAGTAATGGAAAACTTTCGGAAGAAGAATTGACGCTGCTAAAACGACAAAAAATCACCGAAACAACTCTGAATGAAGAGTTGAAAACACTATCTTTAGAACTTGAAGAATTGCATTGTAAAAAGAACGGAGATGCAAGTTGTATTGTGAATCGCTTTGTCTATCCGAATGTTCAATTTACTTTTGGCAAATACAAAAAAACGACACAGTATGTGAGTGAAAATGTTAAAATTGGATTATTAAATAAAGAAATATGTGAAGTCCCTTTATAATTACTGTAGTGAGGTGAATTACTGTGAGTTTAAAATTAATCGAGTTACAAGTAGCACTTCCACGGTCTCAGGATGCTGGAAAGATATACGACCAACTACAACATAGAGGACAACAAATACAACAAAAGCAAACTCAAGAGGCAAAAGAAGTTGATAAAATGCAAAGAAAACAAGTGAATCGTCAAAATTCTAGTGAAAAAATGATGCTTAAACACAATAATCCATCTAAAAATCAATCGCAGTTCAACCTTGAAAATAAAGAAAAAGAAATAAATACACCTAACATTCACCCTTACAAAGGAAATGCTGTGGATATCGTTGGATAGAGGGATAATATGAATACAGTTTTCACTTTTCTAAGTATTACATTAAACTTAATAGCACTTCTTCTTATAATCATATTATTTCTAAAGTTTTCGAGACTCCGAGAAATTGAAAAAAAGCAAACAAATATAGTAAATGAAATAGAAAATTTGTTTACCAGTTATGTTTTAGAAATGAAAGAAGAAAATGAACGTCTAGTATCTATTGTTAATGAAATGAATAAAGAAACTATAAAAACAAAAAAAGATCGCCAAATTCATCACGACAAAGATATGGAAGTAAAGAACGATAATCAAGAAACTTATCAAATGAAGAAGATTGATATTGTTGAGACTAATTCTTCAGATGATTTTCGCTCTATGTTACCTAAGTATGATAGAGAACAGGACAAAGAAGTGCCAATTACGAATTCAAAACCGATTCATACAAGTTCTAAAATAAACATTTCTCAAAAAGATGATTTGTATATGCAATCTTTATCAGCACAAATCCAATTACTTCAAAAGCAAGGAGATACAATTGAAGAGATTGCAAAGAAATTAAAAAAAGGGAAGACAGAAATTGAATTGTTGATGAAATTTCGTCGAATGTAGTTTTTACCCTTGCTAGATAAAAATTATTATGGTATATTATTTCATGGTGTTAATACACACGTTCATAGATTTAAGTATTTGGTGCTGTAAATACAGTTTATACTTAAAGATGATATGAGCGGAGGATACAAAACCATTAGGAGGAAACAAACATGTCAGTAATCTCAATGAAACAATTACTTGAAGCTGGTGTTCACTTCGGTCACCAAACACGCCGTTGGAACCCAAAAATGAAACGTTACATCTTTACAGAGCGTAACGGAATCTACATCATCGACCTTCAAAAAACAGTTAAAAAGGTTGAAGAAGCTTATAACTTTGTTAAAGAATTAGCAGCTACTGGTGGAAATGTTCTATTTGTTGGAACAAAGAAGCAAGCTCAAGATTCAGTTAAAGAAGAAGCAGAACGTTCTGGAATGTACTATGTTAACCAACGTTGGTTAGGTGGTACGTTAACAAACTTTGAAACAATTCAAAAGCGTATTAAACGTTTAAAAGATATTGAAAGAATGCAAGAAGATGGTACTTTTGACGTTTTACCTAAGAAAGAAGTTGTACAACTTAAAAAAGAATTAGAGCGCTTAGAAAAATTCCTAGGTGGAATTAAAGATATGAAAGTATTACCAGATGCGTTGTTCATTATTGACCCACGCAAAGAGCGCATTGCAGTTGCAGAGGCTCACAAATTAAATATTCCTATCGTAGGTATCGTTGATACGAACTGTGATCCGGATGAAATTGATTATGTAATCCCTGCTAACGATGACGCAATTCGTGCTGTTAAACTTCTTACAGCTAAAATTGCTGATGCAATTCTTGAAGCTAAACAAGGTGAAGAAACATCTGCTTAATGAGCGAAAGGTGATAAGAGGGAATAGCCTTTTATCACCTTTTTTTCAGACTATTTTATAACAGTGCTGATATATTTTATTAACTATTATGTCATAATAGTTAAAGACCATTAACTTTAAAAATGTTTAATATGTACATATGTTAACCAGTCTAAGGAGGAAAAAGAATATGGCTATTACAGCTCAAATGGTAAAAGAATTACGTGAAAAAACAGGCGCAGGAATGATGGATTGTAAAAAAGCTCTTACAGAAACTGCCGGTGATATGGAAAAAGCAATCGATTATTTACGTGAAAAAGGAATTGCTAAAGCTGCAAAAAAAGCTGATCGTATCGCTGCTGAAGGAACTACATTTATCGAAGTTTCTGGTAACGAAGCAGTTATTCTTGAAGTTAACTCAGAAACAGATTTCGTTGCTAAAAACGAAGGCTTCCAAGTGCTAACTAAAGAATTAGCTTCTCACTTACTTGCTCACAAACCGGCTACAGCTGAAGAAGCTTTAGATCAAAAAATGGACAATGGTTCTACTGTACAAGAGTTTATTAATTCTGCAATTGCTAAAATTGGAGAAAAACTTACTCTTCGTCGTTTCACTGTTGCAACAAAAACAGATGCTGATAGCTTCGGTTCTTATCTTCACATGGGCGGACGTATTGGTGTTTTAGCTGTTCTTGAAGGTACAACAGATGAGTCTGTTGCTAAAGATGTAGCAATGCACATCGCTGCAGTTAATCCTAAGTATGTTACTCGTGACGAAGTTTCTCAAGAAGAAGTTGAGCGTGAGCGTGAAGTTCTAACTCAACAAGCTTTAAACGAAGGTAAACCAGAAAATATCGTTGCGAAAATGGTTGAAGGTCGTTTAGGAAAATATTTTGAGGATGTTTGTTTATTAGACCAAACATTTGTAAAAAATCCAGATCTAAAAGTTAGACAATTTGTTCAATCAAACGGTGCTACTGTTAAAAGCTTTGTTCGTTATGAAGTAGGAGAAGGTATTGAGAAACGCCAAGATAACTTTGCTGAAGAAGTAATGAACCAAGTAAAAAAATAAATATTATTTTAAATAGAGGAATTCCTGTATTCGTGTCCTTAAAAGATAGACAAAGTCTAACATCTTTTTAGAATATGAGCAGAATTTTAATGGATTCTGAAAAAATAGGGAACACAGAGAGTGTTCCCTATTTTTAAAAGTAATGGAGGTATTTATGAGTAGCGCTAAATACAAACGTGTTGTATTAAAGTTAAGTGGAGAAGCGATGGGTGGAGAAAACGGTTTTGGAATTAATCCTTCTGTTATTCAGTCTGTTGCAAAACAAGTAAAAGAAATAGCTGAAATGGGTGTAGAGGTAGCTGTAGTTGTTGGTGGAGGAAACATTTGGAGAGGGAAGATTGGTAGTGAAATGGGTATGGACCGTGCTACTGCTGATTATATGGGCATGTTGGCGACGGTAATGAATTCTTTAGCCCTACAAGACAGCCTAGAGAATCAAGGAATCCAAACACGTGTACAGACATCAATAGAAATGCGTCAAGTAGCCGAACCATACATAAGAAGAAAAGCTATTCGTCATTTAGAAAAGAAGCGTGTAGTCATATTTGCTGCTGGTACTGGAAATCCCTATTTCTCAACGGATACTACTGCAGCCTTAAGAGCAGCTGAAATTGAAGCTGATGTTATCTTAATGGCTAAGAATAATGTAGATGGAGTTTATAATGCAGATCCATCAAAAGATATAAATGCTAAAAAATATGATACTTTAACATATTTAGATGTTTTAAAAGAAGGATTGCAAGTTATGGATTCTACTGCATCTTCTTTATGTATGGATAACGACATCCCATTGATTGTTTTCTCAATAATGGAAGAAGGAAATATTAAACGTGCGGTTACTGGTGAAAATATCGGAACTATAGTAAGGGGGAAATAAAAATGGCAAAGAATACATTAAACCAAGTGAAAGAAAAAATGGAAAAATCGACTCAAGCTTTTTCACGAGAACTTGCTTCAATTCGTGCAGGAAGAGCTAATCCGTCAATTCTTGATAAATTAACGGTGGATTATTATGGGGCGCCAACACCTTTAAATCAGCTAGGTTCTATTAATGTGCCTGAGGCAAGAATGCTAGTTATTCAACCTTATGATAAAACAGTATTAGGAGATATTGAAAAGGCGATTCTTAAGTCTGATTTAGGATTAACACCAACAAATGATGGTACGATTATTCGATTAACAATACCTGCATTAACAGAAGAAAGAAGAAAAGAATTAACGAAAGTTGTAAAAAAATACGCAGAAGAAGCAAAGGTTGCCATTCGTAACATTCGTCGTGATGGAAATGATGACCTTAAGAAACTTGAGAAAAATGGTGACATTACTGAAGATGAGTTAAGAAGCTATTCAGATGATGTGCAAAAACTAACAGATGAGTATATCAGTAAGACTGATCAAATTGCAAAAGAAAAAGAAAAAGAAATCATGGAAGTCTAATTCAATTCAAGGTACAATATATTGTAAAAAGACCCTCTAATGTTTACAGGGGGTTTTTTTGTTAATACTGTCTACTACCAAATCTGTAATTGTAACAAACAGTTCGACATCGGTAGACAAATGTGTTTATTTCTATAAATAGCTGAAGTACCTTCTATTTCTAATTATGATATAAACACATTATTTTGTTTGATTTTATGGGTGATGGAGGACTTTTCATATGTTAGGAAAATTGAAGTTTTGGAAAGATAAGGACATCTCTACACTTTCTGCGGAAAAAGTTAAAAAAGGTGACATTCCTAACCATATTGCGATTATTATGGATGGAAACGGCAGGTGGGCAAAAAAACGTGCCTTACCAAGATCTGCGGGTCATCATGAAGGAATGAAAGTAGTTAGGAAGGTAACAAAACTAGCGAATAATTTAGGTGTAAAAGCCTTAACCGTTTATGCTTTTTCGACAGAAAATTGGAAGAGACCAAAATTAGAAGTTGATTATTTAATGAAGCTTCCAGAGGAATTTTTAGATACTTTCTTGCCAGAACTTATTAAAGAAAATGTACAAGTTCGAATCATGGGGAATAAAGAAGCTTTACCACAACATACTAAAAAAGCAATAGAAAAAGCTGTGAGTGAAACACGCGATAATAATGGAATGATATTAAATTTTGCTCTAAACTATGGAAGTAGGGCTGAATTAATTCAAGCAGTAAATCGTTTGTTGCACGATGTAAAAAATAACAGTACCTCCGATGAAATTACCGAGGAACAATTTGAATCTTATTTAATGAGTAATGAATTAGAGGACCCAGACTTACTTATTAGAACAAGTGGTGAACAGCGCTTAAGTAATTTTATGCTATGGCAATTAGCATATACTGAATTTTGGTTTAGTGACGTGCTTTGGCCAGATTTTAGTGATGAACACTTGCTGAAAGCGATAAGTGAATTTCAAAGGCGTGGTCGTAGGTACGGAGGTATATAAAAGGTGATGAACAGGTTATGAAGCAACGAATTATTACAGGTATCATAGCAGCGGCATTATTTTTACCGATTGTTATAATTGGTGGATTGCCATTTACAATTTTAACTTACGTACTAGCATCTGTAGGTCTTTATGAACTCCTGAAAATGAAACACATTAAACTTTTATCAGTTCCTGGAGTCATTTCTTTACTTCTTCTTTGGGTGTTTTTATTGCCAAAAAACTACCAATACTTTTTACTTCAATTAAACATCACAAAAGTAGAAATTGCTTTACTAGCTGTATTATTGTTTTTATCATATACGGTTCTTACAAAGAATAAATTTACATTTGATGACGTAGCTTTTGTAATTCTTGCTGCATTATATGTTGGGATAGGATTTTATTACTTCATTGAAATTAGACAAACAGGACTTGTTTATATTTTCTTAGCATTATTTGTAATTTGGGCGACGGATTCAGGAGCTTATTTCGTGGGGCGTGCGTTAGGTAAAAGAAAACTTTGGCCTGAAATCAGCCCTAATAAAACAATTGAAGGGTCTGTTGGCGGTATTGTCATAGCGTTGATTATTGCAATTGTTTTTTACTCAATTGTCGACTTGCAACAATCGCTTTTAGCGCTTGTCTTTATTACGATATTCATTTCAATTTTTGGACAAATTGGTGACTTAGTGGAGTCTGCACTAAAGAGGCACTTTCAAGTTAAAGATTCAGGTAACATTTTACCTGGTCATGGAGGAATTTTGGATAGATTCGATAGTCTGCTGTTTGTCTTACCAATTCTTCATTTTTTATTACTTATTTAATGGAATGGACTTTTATTATTAATGGGAGGTGAAGACTTGAAGAAAATAAGCTTACTTGGCGCAACAGGATCTATAGGTCAACAAACTCTTGATATAATAAAGTCAAATCCTGACCAATTTAAACTAGTCGCCTTTTCTATTGGAGATAACATAGATTTAGGAAAGCAAATTATGAAGGAATTCTCACCGAGTTTAATGTCAGTTAAAAGTAAAGAAGCATATGATAGATTAGTTTCTGATTCTTCTGGGCAAACAAAAATAATATTTGGAGAAGAGGGATTAATCGAGGTCTCTACTTTTCACTCTGCAGATGTCGTTGTAAATGCCGTAGTTGGAAGTGTTGGTTTAATACCCACTCTAAAAGCAATTGAAGCAAGGAAACAAATTGCTCTTGCAAATAAAGAAACACTTGTTACTGCAGGTCACCTAGTTATGGAAGCTGCGAAGAAAAGTGGAGTTGACATATTACCAGTTGATAGTGAACATTCAGCTATTTTCCAGTGTCTTCAAGGAGAAAATAGAAAAAATATTGAGAAATTAATACTTACAGCATCAGGAGGCAGCTTTAGAGATCGTACGAGGGCTGAGTTAGAGACTGTAACCGTTAAAGATGCACTTAATCACCCAAATTGGTCAATGGGTGCAAAAATTACAATTGATTCAGCGACAATGATGAATAAAGGTTTGGAAGTTATAGAGGCACATTGGTTATTTCAAATACCATATGAAAATATTGAAGTATTATTACATAAAGAAAGCATTATCCATTCTATGGTTGAATTTAATGATAGTAGTGTCATAGCGCAGCTAGGCACACCAGATATGAGAGTGCCGATTCAATATGCCCTAACTTACCCTGAGAGAATTCATTTTGCTAATGCTAATAGGCTTAACCTCTGGGAAATCGGTAAATTACATTTTCAAAAAGCTGACTTTGGACGTTACCGATGTCTTAACTTAGCTTACGAGGCAGGAAAAATAGGTGGCACGTTACCTACAGTTTTAAATGCTGCTAACGAAGAAGCAGTTGCTGCATTCTTAAGTGGAAAGATCTCTTTTTTAAAGATCGAAGACTTGATAGAGGATGCGTTGAACAAGCACGAAGTAATAATGAATCCAACACTTGAAGAAATTCGCACAGTAGATTTGGAGACGCGTCATACAATTCAAAAGAAACTTGCTAAGTAATAAAGACAGTCTTTCCTCATATATGAGGAAATAATTTACTATAAAAGGTGGTTAGATAATTGGAAACAGTGTTAGCCTTCATCATTATTTTCGGTGCACTTGTTTTTTTTCATGAACTTGGACATTTAGTTGTTGCAAAAAGAGCTGGTATACTTTGTCGTGAATTTGCGATTGGATTTGGACCAAAGGTATTTTCTTTTAAAAAGAATGAAACTATATACACAATTAGGTTACTTCCTATAGGTGGATTTGTTAGAATGGCTGGAGAAGACCCAGAAATGATTGAAGTAAAGCCAGGGCATAATGTCGGCTTATTGTTTGATCATGATGGAAAAGTCGAAAAAATCATTCTTAATCACAAGGATAAGTATCCTGACGCAAAAATTATAGAAGTTGAAGAAGCTGACCTAGAACACAAACTTTACATCTCTGGTTATGAAGATATTAACGAAAGTAAACTACAAAAATTTGAGATTAGTAAGAATTCATTTTTTGTAGTAGATCAACAAGAAACACAAATTGCTCCTTTTAATAGACAGTTTGCTTCTAAAACATTAGGACAAAGAACCGCAACAATCGCTGCTGGTCCATTTATGAATTTTGTTCTTGCCTTTTTTGTTTTTATTATAATTGGCTTACTTCAAGGTACTCCAATTAATGAACCTATATTAGGGAAACTTACCGAAGATGGTGCTGCTATACAATCAGGATTAAAACAAGGTGACGTTATTCAAGCAATTGACGATACGAATGTGTCTTCTTGGAAGGAAATCGTTTCTATCATACGACAAAGCCCTGAAAAAGAATTGACATTTCTTATTAATCGATCAGGAGAAGAGATACAGTTACTGGTTACTCCAAAGGTTCAAGAGTATGGAGACGAAAAAATTGGGTTAATAGGTGTTTATGGACCTGTTGAAAAATCTGTCATTTCATCTTTGAAATATGGTTTCATTGAAACATATATGTGGACAAAAGAAATTATTGTTGGTTTAGGCAAGCTAATTACAGGTAAATTTTCTATTGATATGCTATCTGGTCCTGTAGGAATTTATGTGTCAACAGATACAGTTGCTCAATCGGGAATATATTATCTTATGAAATGGGCTGCGATACTAAGTATTAATTTAGGTATAGTAAATCTACTTCCTATTCCAGCTCTAGATGGTGGCAGATTAGTATTCTTTGCTGTTGAAGCTGTACGTGGAAAACCAATGGACCGCCAAAAAGAAGGAATGGTTCATTTTATAGGTTTTGCTTTACTTATGCTATTAATGCTAGTTGTAACATGGAATGATATACAAAAATTCTTTTTATAATTGATAAGATTTTAAATGAGGTGCTAATAGATGAAACAAAGTATGACACTAATTCCTACCTTACGTGAAGTACCAGCAGATGCAGATGTCAAAAGTCATCAATTATTGTTAAGAGCAGGATTTGTTAGACAAAACGCTAGTGGAATCTACAGTTATTTACCATTAGCAAAAAAAGTTTTACACAAAATTGAAACAATCGTTCGTGAAGAGATGGATGCAGCTGGTGCAGTAGAATTGTTTATGCCTGCACTACAACAAGCTGAATTATGGCAGGAATCAGGAAGATGGTATTCATATGGTCCTGAATTAATGAGGTTAAAAGACAGACATGATCGTGATTTTGCTTTAGGAGCTACGCATGAAGAAGTCATTACAAGTTTAGTAAGAGACGAAGTAAAATCTTACAAACGACTGCCTCTTACTCTTTATCAAATTCAGACAAAGTTTAGGGATGAGAAACGTCCGAGGTTTGGTTTATTAAGAGGTAGAGAATTTATTATGAAAGATGCATATTCTTTCCATGCTACACATGAGAGCTTAGATGATGTTTATGAAAAAATGTTCACTGCTTATTCGAATGTTTTTACAAGATGTGGATTAAACTTTAGAGCAGTAATTGCTGATTCAGGAGCTATGGGTGGTAAAGATACGCATGAATTTATGATTTTATCGGACATTGGCGAAGATACTATTGCCTATTCAGACAGCTCAAATTATGCTGCAAATATTGAAATGGCTCCTGTTGTTTCTAATTACGTGAAGAGTGATGAAGATTTGTTACCTTTAACAAAAGTAGAAACAAGTGGAAAGAGAACGATTGAAGAAGTTGCCTCTTATTTAGAGGTTTCTACTGAAAAATGTATAAAAACATTATTGTTTAAAGTAGATGAAAAGTATGTATTAGTCCTTGTTCGAGGTGACCATGAAGTTAACGATATTAAGATTAAAAATTTACTTGAAGCTACCAACGTTGAACTAGCTTCCCCGGAAGAAACTGCTACTGTACTTAATTGTAAAATAGGCTCTTTAGGACCAATTGATGTTAATGAAGGTGTAGAAGTTGTTGCGGATCATGCAGTGAAATTTATGGTTAATGCTATTTGTGGAGCTAACGAAGATGGCTATCATTACACGGGTGTTAATCTAGAGCGTGATTTTACTATACAACAATTCGCTGATATTCGTTTTATTCAAGAAGGAGATCTGTCTCCTGATGGTGAAGGGAAAATTGTTTTTGCAAAAGGCATAGAAGCAGGACATGTCTTTAAACTTGGTACTAGATATAGTGAAGCGATGAACGCCACATTTTTAGATGACAATGGTAGATCTCAGCCAATGATTATGGGGTGTTATGGAATTGGAGTGTCTCGTTTATTAGCTGCTGTGGCAGAACAATATAATGATGATAAGGGATTAGTTTGGCCTACCGCGCTTTCTCCTTATGATGTACATCTAATTGCAGTTAATAATAAAAATGAACACCAAAAGAAATTGTCAGAACAACTTTACTTGACACTTAAACAGCAGGGTTTTGATGTGTTATATGATGATCGCGCAGAGCGTCCTGGTGTTAAGTTTGCAGACTCTGACTTAATAGGTTTACCACTGAGAATTACAGTTGGAAAAAGAGCTGAAGAAAGTATAGTTGAAGTGAAAATTCGTAAAACTGGTGAATCAATGGAAATTAATACTGAAAATCTCATCGAAACTTTAGAGCAATATATAGTAAAATAGTAAGAAAGAATAAGGTACCTCCTTAGGAGGTACCTTATATTTTGAAGCGAGGTGAATTATATGGAAGCAGTTACGAGAGAGCAATCAGAAAGATTTCATCTCTTATTACAACAAATTGGCTTAACAGATGACCAGTACGTCTCTTATCTAGGACAAGGACGAATTGAAAAATTAGTGATTGATAAAGAACGAAAAGCATGGCACTTCTTCTTTATAATAGATTCTATTTTACCATTTGAAATGTACCGTGTATTTTCAACTCAGCTCATTAGAAAGTTTTCACATATCGCTTCTGTATCCTTCTCAATAAAAGCATCAAAGCAATCTTATTCTGAGAAAGATATTCAAGAATATTGGTCTACTTGTCTTCAACAGATAGAAGGTATATCTCCACCATTGCTATCACTATTAAATGACCAATTACCAACGCAACAAGGACTGAAATTACTAGTGAAAACTAGAAATGAAACAGAATCTATTGCGATTAAGAAAAAGTACTCTGCACTTATTGGTGAAATTTATCAAGACTTTGGATTCCCTAATTTTACACTTGAAACTGAAGTAAATAATAATAATGAAGAGTATGAAAAATTCCTTCTACAAAAACAGCAAGAGGACCAACAAAAAGCATTGATGGCTATGACAGAAATGCAGAAGAGTGAAAAAGAATCAGAAGTTGAGCACAGTGGACCAGTTACGATTGGTTATACCATTAAAGATGACGAAGAAATTCGAAGTTTAGATTCTATTCATGATGAAGAACGACGAATTGCTATACAAGGTTATATCTTTGACGCAGAAACTAAGGAGCTCAGGAGTGGGAGAACGCTATTAACCTTTAAAATTACTGATTATACAAACTCACTTCTAGTAAAAATGTTTTCAAGGGATAAAGAAGACGTTCACTTGCTACAAGCTATAAAAAAAGGTATGTGGGTTAAAGCAAGAGGTAGTATCCAAAACGATACATTTGTTCGAGACCTAGTAATGATTGCAAATGACATCAATGAGATTAAGGCAACTGAAAGACAAGATACAGCTAGTGAAGATAACAAGCGAGTTGAGTTACATTTACACACACCGATGAGTCAAATGGATGCTGTAACATCTATTAGTTCATTAATAGGACAAGCTAAGAAATGGGGACATAAAGCTATTGCTGTCACAGACCATGCTGTTGCTCAATCATTTCCTGAAGCATATTCCGCAGGTAAGAAAAATGGAGTAAAAGTCATTTACGGTCTTGAAGCAAACTTAGTAGATGATGGCGTACCTATTGCTTATAATGAACAGCACAGATTGTTAGCAGAAGAAACATTTATTGTATTTGACGTTGAAACAACAGGTTTATCTGCCGTATACGATACAATTATTGAGCTTGCTGCAGTGAAAATAAAAGACGGTCAAATTGTTGACCGATTTGAATCATTTGCTAATCCTCATCATCCATTATCAGCAACTACAATCGATTTAACTGGAATTACAGATGACATGGTTAATAATGCTCCTGAAATTGATGATGTACTTCGTGATTTTCACGAGTGGATTGGTAACGATATTTTAGTGGCACATAACGCGACATTTGATATTGGATTTATTAATGCAGGAAATAAAAAAGCGGGTTTACCTAAGGTAGAAAACCCTGTCATTGATACGCTTGAATTGGGGCGTTTTCTTTTCCCTGAACTAAAAAATCACCGTTTAAACACATTATGTAAGAAATTTGATATAGAGTTAACGCAACATCATAGAGCCATATATGATGCTGAAGCAACTGGTTACCTGCTATTAAAAATGTTAAAAGATTCTCTTGAAAAAGGCATTGAATACCACGATCAGCTTAATGATAACATGGGGCAAGGTAAAGCATATCAGCGTTCAAGACCATACCATATTACGTTATTAGCAACCAATGAAGTTGGGTTAAAGAACTTATTTAAATTAGTGTCGATTTCACATTTAAACTACTTTTATCGAGTACCTAGAATCCCGCGCTCGATTTTACAAAAGCATCGAGAAGGAATTATTGTCGGGTCTGCTTGTGATAAGGGCGAAATCTTTGAAAGAATGATGCAAAAGGGAATTGAAGAAGTTGAAGAGATTGTGAATTTTTACGATTATTTAGAAGTCCAGCCACCGGCAAATTACAATCACTTAATCGAACTGGAACTAGTAAGAAATCAAGTAGATTTAAAAGAGATTCTTACAAAAATTGTGAACGTAGGAGAAAAGCACAACATACCTGTTGTAGCCACAGGAAATGTTCATTACTTAAATCCAGAGGATCATATTTACAGGAAAATATTAATTCGTTCTCAAAGTGGTGCTAATCCCCTTAATCGTCACACTTTACCAGAAGTTCATTTCCGAACGACGGATGAAATGTTAGAATGTTTTTCTTTCTTAAGTAAAGAAAAAGCAAATGAGATTGTCGTAACGAATACTCAAAAAATTGCTGATATGGCTGAAAATGTGAAAGCAATAAAGGACGACCTTTATACACCAAAGATTGAGGGAGCAGATGACGAAGTACGTGAAATGAGTTACAACAGGGCTCGGAGTATTTATGGTGAAGAGTTGCCAGAGCTTGTTGAAAAACGGATAGAAAAAGAGTTAAAAAGTATTATTGGACATGGTTTTGCAGTTATTTATTTAATCTCCCATAAACTTGTTAAAAAATCTCTGGATGATGGATACCTAGTTGGATCACGTGGATCTGTCGGGTCTTCTTTTGTTGCAACAATGACGGAAATAACTGAAGTAAACCCATTACCACCGCACTATGTTTGTCCAGATTGTAAACATTCCGAGTTCTTTAACGATGGAAGTGTGGGCTCTGGTTTTGACCTGCCAGATAAAAACTGCTCGAATTGCGGAGCGAAATATACGAAAGATGGTCATGATATACCATTCGAAACTTTTTTAGGATTTAAAGGTGATAAAGTGCCAGATATCGACCTTAACTTTTCTGGAGAATATCAACCTAGAGCACACAACTATACTAAGGTGCTATTTGGCGAAGAGTATGTCTATCGAGCAGGAACAATCGGGACAGTTGCGGAAAAAACGGCATATGGATATGTAAAAGGATATGCGGGAGACAACAACTTAGTTTTACGCGGAGCTGAAGTTGATCGGCTAGTTTCTGGCTGTACAGGTGTGAAAAGAACAACAGGACAACATCCAGGTGGAATAATTGTTGTCCCAGACTATATGGAAATCTATGATTTCTCACCAATTCAATACCCGGCAGATGATTCGACTTCAGAATGGAAAACAACTCACTTTGATTTCCATTCTATTCATGATAATTTATTAAAACTTGATATTCTAGGACATGATGATCCAACTGTAATCAGGATGTTACAAGATTTAAGTGGAATAGATCCTAAGACAATACCGACAGACGACCCAGAAGTGATGAAAATCTTCAGTGGAACTGAATCATTAGGAGTTACTGAAGAACAAATTATGTGTAAAACTGGTACTCTAGGTATTCCAGAGTTTGGTACTAGATTTGTTCGTCAAATGCTTGAGGATACGAAGCCTACAACCTTCTCAGAATTAGTACAAATCTCAGGACTATCACACGGAACGGATGTATGGTTAGGTAATGCACAAGAGCTTATTCACAATAAGACGTGTACATTAAGTGAAGTAATAGGTTGTCGTGATGATATAATGGTATATCTTATCTACAAAGGACTTGAACCTTCACTAGCATTTAAAATTATGGAATCCGTTCGAAAAGGAAAAGGATTATCAGATGAATTTATTGAAGAGATGAAAAAGAATGATGTTCCAAACTGGTATATTGACTCTTGCTTGAAAATCAAATACATGTTTCCTAAAGCACACGCTGCAGCTTATGTGTTAATGGCTGTTAGAATTGCTTATTTTAAAGTTCATCATGCTCTTCTCTACTATGCAGCCTATTTTACAGTCAGAGCAGATGATTTTGATATTGATGCGATGGTCAGAGGATCAAGTTCAATTAAAGCTAAAATCGAAGAAATTAACGCGAAAGGGTTAGAGGCTTCGACTAAAGAAAAGAACCTCTTAACCGTTCTTGAACTGTCATTAGAAATGTGTGAGAGAGGTTTTAGCTTTCAAAAGGTCGATTTATATCGTTCGAGTGCAAGTGAGTTTATTATTGATGGTAAAACATTAATTCCACCTTTTAACTCAATCCCTGGTTTAGGAACAAATGCTGCTTATAATATTGTTAAAGCAAGAGCAGAAGGGGAGTTTCTCTCAAAAGAGGACTTACAACAAAGAGGTAAAGTATCTAAAACGATTATTGAATACTTAGACAACCATGGATGTTTACAATCCTTACCAGAGAAGAATCAATTGTCGTTGTTTTAATGAGAGTTGAAAAGGATGTCTTTTCTTTTCGTTTGCATAAAAATGGTGGTTATGATATAGTTTTTATGGAAATGCTATAAATAGTAAATGTAAAAGAGTGGGGAAACCCACTCTTTCCTATTGGTATGGTGAATATTTCTAAACCTTACATAATCTTTTAAGCAATTGTTGTCATTCATAGTAATTTATTAGAAGTTTATTCAACATTTTTATTTCCCTGCTAATATTAGCAGGGTGTTTTAAAAAAGAAACAATTGTTCATCATGTCAATGAAAAATTGAATCCTTGTCAAATTTAGGGAGGAAAGCCATGAGTAAAAAGGTAACACAAATAGTTGAGGAATTAGTGATACCTATTTTAGATGATCTACAATTGGAATTAGTAGACATCGAATATGTGAAAGAAGGTAAGAATTGGTTCTTACGTATCTATATTGATTCTGAAAAAGGAATAGATATTGAAGAGTGTGGTACAGTTAGTGAAAAGTTAAGTGAAAAACTAGACGAAATTGACCCAATTCCATATAACTATTTTTTAGAAGTCTCATCACCAGGTGCAGAGCGACCATTGAAAAAAGATGCTGATTTCACTAAATCAATTGGAAAGCAAGTATATGTGAAAACCTATGAACCGATTGATGGAGAAAAAGTGTTTGAGGGTGAATTGACTGCTTTTGACGGTGAGAAAGTAACACTTACTGTTATGATTAAAACTCGAAAAAAAGTTTTTGAAATTCCTTATGAAAAGATTGCAAGTGCAAGACTAGCAGTAATGTTTAATTAACAAGTGTATAATGGATAAAGGGGGATATAGTACCTATGAGTAGTGAATTATTAGATGCCCTAACAATTCTTGAAAAAGAAAAGGGAATTAGTAAGGATATTTTAATTGAAGCTATCGAAGCGGCTTTAATTTCTGCATATAAACGCAATTTTAACCAAGCACAAAATGTAAGGGTTGATCTAAACCTTGCTAATGGTTCAATGCGAGTATTTGCAAGAAAAGATGTCGTTGAGGAAGTTTATGATTCAAGATTAGAAATTTCAATTGATGAAGCAAGATCCATTAATCCAAACTATCAAGTTAACGATGTATTAGAAATAGAAGTAACTCCTAAGGATTTTGGTAGAATAGCTGCTCAAACTGCTAAACAAGTTGTTACACAACGTGTTAGAGAAGCTGAAAGAGGAGTAATCTATTCAGAGTTTATTGATAGAGAAGAAGATATAATGACAGGTATTGTTCAAAGGCTTGATTCAAAGTTTATCTATGTTAGCCTTGGGAAAATTGAAGCTTTGTTACCGGCAAATGAACAAATGCCAAATGAAAGATACAAACCACATGACCGCATAAAAGTCTACATTACGAAAGTAGAAAAAACAACAAAAGGTCCTCAAATCTTCGTATCAAGAACTCACCCAGGTCTACTGAAAAGGTTATTTGAGATTGAAGTACCTGAAATATATGACGGCACTGTTGAAATAAGATCTGTTGCAAGAGAAGCGGGAGATCGCTCCAAAATTTCTGTTCATTCTGATAATCAAGAGGTTGATCCAGTCGGCTCATGTGTAGGTCCTAAAGGACAACGTGTACAGGCAATCGTAAATGAATTAAAAGGTGAAAAAATTGATATCGTTAAATGGTCAGACGATCCTGTTGTTTTTGTTGCGAATGCTTTAAGTCCTTCAAAGGTACTTGATGTAATTGTAAACGAGGATGACAAAGCAACAACTGTCGTTGTACCAGATTACCAGTTATCACTTGCAATTGGTAAACGTGGACAAAATGCACGACTCGCTGCAAAACTAACTGGATGGAAAATTGATATTAAGAGTGAATCAGAAGCTGAAAAATCAGGTATTTATCCTAGAGAAAATGCACCTGTCTTACTAGAGGATGAAAATGATGACTTTACATTCGATTTTGATACTGAAGAAGTCGAGTAAGAGGTGAAGACAGATGGCTAGTCCTAAAAAAGTTCCACTGCGTAAATGCGTTGCAACTGGAGAAATGAAACCAAAAAAAGAGTTAGTACGGATTGTACGTTCTAAAGAAGGTGAAGTATCAATCGACCTTACTGGTAAAAAATCAGGAAGAGGTGCATATCTAACCTTATCTAAAGAATGTATCCTACAAGCGAAAAAGAAGAATATTCTATCAAATCATCTTAAAACATCTATAGATTCTACTTTATATGATGAGCTATTAGAGATGATTGAGAAGGAGAACCATTCAACAAATGACAAAAAGTAATTGGGTTTCATTGTTAGGTCTTGCAAATCGAGCAGGAAAAGTTACATCTGGAGAAGAATTAGTAGTTAAAGAAATTAGAAGTGGTCAAGCAAAATTAGTTCTTCTTTCCAATGACGCTTCAATGAACACTGCAAAAAAAATTAATGATAAAAGCACTTATTATAAAATACCACTTAAATCGGTTTGTGATCGGTACACTCTCGGTCATGCAATTGGAAAAGATGCTAGGGTAGTGATTGCAATTACTGATAGTGGATTTGCAAATAAATTGAAGTCTTTGCTCGATTAATTTATTTGGGGGTGAACGTATGAGTAAAATGAGAGTATATGAATATGCTAAGAAACAAAAAATTTCAAGTAAAGAAGTCATTTCAAAGCTAAAAGAAATGGACGTAGAGGTAACAAATCATATGGCAACTATTGACGACGAGATTGTAGAAAAGTTAGATACAAAATATACAAAAAAAGAGGAAACTAATCCTGCTTCAAAAGCAAAGGTAGTTCCTAGAGCGGTAAAAGAAAGTGAAGAAGAGTTAGAAACGAAAGAAGTTAAGAAAAAATCTTCAAATAAAGTAAAAGAAGGCAAAAAACAAGAGGTTGAGAGCCAACAAAAGGAGAAGAAAGTTTTCTCAAATAACAAGAAGAAAAATAAGCAACACTCTAAACCTGCTAATAATCATCAATTTCAATCAGCTCCAAAACAGGCTGAAAAGAAGTTACCAGAAAAAATTACATTTATTGGATCTCTTACAGTAAGTGAACTAGCTAAAAAGCTAGGGAAAGAACCTTCAGAGATTATTAAAAAATTATTATTATTAGGTGTTATGGCTACGATTAATCAGGAACTTGATAAGGATGCAATAGAATTAATCGCAGGTGAATATGGTGTTGAAGTGGAAGAGGAAATCGTATTTGAAGTAACTGAGTTTGAAGGTTATGACACTGAAGATCAACCGGAAGATTTAGTTGAAAGACCATCTGTTGTAACAATTATGGGTCACGTTGACCACGGTAAAACAACATTGCTTGATTCTATTCGTAATACAAAAGTTACTGAGGGCGAAGCTGGGGGAATTACTCAGCATATTGGTGCTTATCAAGTAACAGAGGGAGATAAAAAGATTACCTTCCTTGATACTCCTGGCCATGCTGCATTTACTACAATGCGTGCTAGAGGAGCTCAAGTAACAGATATTACAATCTTAGTTGTTGCTGCAGATGATGGTGTTATGCCTCAGACTGTGGAAGCGATTAATCATGCGAAAGCTGCAGAAGTACCAATTATTGTTGCAGTTAATAAAATGGATAAACCATCAGCAAACCCAGATAGAGTAATGCAAGAGCTTACTGAACATGGACTTGTTCCTGAAGCATGGGGTGGAGATACAATCTTTGTTCCACTATCTGCTAAAACAGGTGAGGGCATCGATACGTTACTTGAAATGATTTTGTTAGTCGGTGAAGTGGAAGAATATAAAGCAAACCCTAATAGAAAAGCTAATGGTACCGTAATTGAAGCTCAACTTGATAAAGGAAGGGGTTCTGTTGCGACTCTATTAGTTCAAAATGGTACACTTCGTGTAGGTGACCCTATCGTTGTTGGAAATACGTTTGGACGTGTACGTGCAATGGTAAATGATTTAGGACGTAGAGTGAAAGAAGCTGGTCCTTCTACTCCTGTTGAAATCACGGGATTGAATGATGTTCCTCTTGCTGGAGACCAATTCATGGTGTTTGCAGATGAGAAAACTGCACGTCAAGTAGGGGAAGCCCGTGCTCAAAAACAACTTGTTGAACAACGTGGTGAAAAAACAAGAGTAAGCCTTGATGATCTATTTGAACATATTAAACAAGGTGAAATGAAAGAAATTAACTTAATTGTGAAAGCTGACGTTCAAGGTTCTGTAGAAGCCCTAGCTGCATCACTACAGAAAATTGACGTTGAAGGTGTCAAAGTTAAAATTATCCACACAGGTGTAGGTGCAATTACTGAATCAGATATCATCTTAGCTTCTGCTTCTAACGCTATCGTGATAGGATTTAACGTTCGACCAGATGTAAATGCAAAACGTACGGCTGAGGCAGAAGAAGTTGATGTTCGTTTACACCGCATTATTTATAAAGTAATTGAAGAAATTGAGTCAGCAATGCAAGGTATGTTAGACCCTGAATACCAAGAAAAAGTAATTGGTCAAGCAGAAGTTCGTACGACGTTTAAAGTATCAAAAATTGGTACAATTGCTGGAAGTTACGTAACTGATGGGAAAATTACTAGGGATAGTGGAATTCGTTTAATTCGTAACGGAGTAGTGATCTTTGAAGGAGAAATTGATACGTTAAAACGATTCAAAGATGATGTAAAAGAAGTTGCTCAAAACTACGAGTGTGGTATAACAATTGCTAAATTTAATGATATTAAAGAAGGAGACATAATCGAAGCATTTATTATGGAAGAAATTGATCGTAAATGATCGGTTATGTTGAATGTGAATGTATTATCTATGATGCAGCATCATTAAAAGATAAAAGAGCTGTTTTGCAGCGAATACTCACAAGACTAAAACAAAAGTATAATGTTTCAGTTTCTGAAGTTGATCATCAAGACGTGTGGCAACGGACAAAAATTGCGATTGTTGCAGTTTCCTCAAACCGAAAAAGCACTGAAATTGAATTAAACCATGCCTTAAAGATGATCGATTCATTTCCTGAAATTGAACGTACGGTAACTGAATTTGAGTGGCTTTAAGATGAGGTGTTAATTATGAGCTTACGATCTAATCGAGTTGGGGAACAAATGAAGAAAGAATTAGGTGACATCCTGGGCCGTAAACTAAAAGATCCTAGAATTGGTTTTGTTACTGTAACAGATGTCCAAGTAACTGGAGATTTACAACAAGCGAAGGTTTACATTTCTGTACTTGGTGATGAAGAACAAAGACAGAACACTTTAAAAGGATTAGCTAAGGCAAAAGGATTTATCCGTTCTGAAATTGGACAGAGAATTCGTTTAAGAAAAACGCCAGAAATTCTATTCGAATTTGATGAATCTGTCGATTATGGAAATCGAATTGAAACTTTATTACATCAAATTAATAAGGAATCATCAGAAGATTAATAATAAAGGATAGACTTTTAAGTCTATCCTTTATTCAATGTTACTGAAATAAATATTAGCCATTTTTAATGGACATCCTGTATTCCTTAAGGAGTTGTTTAGATTGGAAGGAATATTATTACTTAATAAACCTAAAGGGCTAACGTCACATGATTGTGTATTTAAAGTACGAAAGTTATTAAAAATTAAAAAAATAGGTCATACAGGTACTCTAGATCCAGATGTAACGGGTGTACTACCATTATGTATAGGTAGGGCGACCAAGGTAGTAGAATACATAACTGGTGCCGAAAAAACTTATGAAGGAGAAGTAACCATTGGATTCTCTACAAGTACAGAGGATGCTTCTGGTGACATAATTGAAAAAAAGATTGTTAACAGGGATATTAATCGGAAGGAAGTTCTTTCAATTCTCCAATCTCTAACTGGGGAAATTACACAAACCCCTCCGATGTATTCCGCTGTCAAGGTAAAAGGTAAAAGGTTATATGAGTACGCAAGACAAGGAATTGAGATAGAAAGACCGAGTAGGTTAGTTACCATTAAAGAAATCGTCCTCTTAGATAATCGAGAAATTTTTGATGGAGAAACAATTTCGTTTCGGTTTAGAGTTACTTGTAGTAAAGGTACTTACATACGAACGCTTGCAGTCACGATTGGTGAAAAACTAGGTTATCCTGCACATATGTCTGATTTAAAAAGAGTTGCATCAGGTAACTATCATATTGACGAATGCTATTCTTTTGAAGAAATAGAAGAAATGGTCTTAAATAACACTTTATTAAACAAGCTCTTACCCATCGAAAGTGCTATTTCTTATTTGCCGAATATTACAATTAATGATACAGTAGCAGAGAAAGTAAAAAATGGGGCTGTATTACCACTACCAGATACAATGATTGGTATTGAGTATAACCAACCATTTACCGTTTTTGATTCTGAAGGAACATGTCTTGCTATCTATAAAAGGCATCCGGAAAAACTACATTTAATGAAGCCTGAAAAAATTCTCGTCAATAATCAAGAATTAACTTAACCGCTTCATCTGCTAAGAAAAAAGGTGAATTAAGTTGAAAATCATTAGAATTTCACATCCACATACATTTATTAAAAATGAGTTAGCCTATACTGTTTTAGCGATAGGTTATTTCGATGGTGTACATAAAGGCCATCAAAAAGTAATAAACACAGCGAAACAATATGCAATAGAAAAAGGATATTTGAGTGCGGTTATGTCCTTTGATCCTCACCCTTCTGTTGTCCTAGGAAGAGATACTCAGGAAGTGCAATATATTACACCATTAAAAGATAAAGCAGAAATTATATCAAAATTAGGAATTGACGTGTTATATGTAGTTGAATTTAATCATGAGTTCGCTAATTTATTACCGCAACAATTTGTTGATTCTTATATTATTGATTTAAATGTAAAGCATGTTGTAGCTGGCTTTGATTTCACTTATGGACGACTAGGAAAAGGAAAGATGGAAACGATGCCTTTCCATTCTAGAGGGGAATTTACATCAACAACTGTTGAAAAACTTACACAAAATGAACAAAAAATAAGCTCAACCTTAATAAGAGGTTTAATTCGAAGTGGAGATGTTGATCAGTTAACAAACCTTTTAGGACGTTTTTATTCTGTTTCAGGTGTAGTTGTTAATGGTGAGAATCGAGGAAGCAAGATTGGCTTTCCAACTGCAAACATTAGAGTCAATGATGAATATATTTTACCACCAACTGGTGTATATACAGTTAGAATCAAAGTAAGATCAAAATGGTACAATGGAGTATGTAATATAGGATATAAACCTACATTTCATGAAAATCAAAACGAAACTAGCGTCGAGGTTCATATCTTTGAATTTAATGATTCCATTTATGGTGAACTTGTTGAAGTAGAATGGCATCAACGTATAAGGGCAGAAAAAAAGTTTGCAAGCATCGAGCAATTAGTCTCTCAAATCACGAAAGATAAAGAGTTTGCCCTTGCTTATTTTGAAAATATCAATGAAGAGACTTGCTTTTTGTCATAAAAACATGTATTCTAGTTAACGTATCACATAAGAACCTTTGCTTGGCAATACGAATCACCAACGTTTGCTAGGTAAATGGGGATAATTGTATAGGAGGTGAAAAGGATGGCAATCACACAAGAGCGTAAAAACCAAATTATTGGTGAGTATAAAACTCATGATAATGATACTGGATCACCAGAGGTTCAAATCGCTGTCCTAACTGAACAGATTAATAACTTGAATCAACATTTACGTACACACAAGAAAGATCATCATTCACGTCGTGGTCTATTAAAGATGGTTGGTAAACGTCGTAATTTACTTAACTATCTTCGTAATAATGACGTTACACGTTACCGTGAATTAATCAACAAGCTTGGTTTACGTCGATAATCTACAGAAAGCGGGATATTTCCCGCTTTTTTATTAGGAATAAAAATAACTTTTCCTTTACATATTTAACTAGCATTGATATGTTCAAATAAAATAGTTCATACTAGGATTACATATATTTATTAAATGATACATATAGAGAGGGGTATTAGTAAATGGAGCAAGATAAACAAGTCTTTTCCATTGATTGGGCTGGTCGAAAGCTAACTGTCGAAGTTGGTCAATTGGCAAAGCAAGCAAATGGATCTGTACTTATTCGATATGGAGAAACAGTTGTATTAAGCACCGCAACAGCATCTAAAGAACCTAAAAACGTTGACTTTTTTCCACTAACTGTAAATTACGAAGAGCGTTTATATGCTGTAGGAAAAATTCCTGGAGGATTTATTAAACGTGAAGGAAGACCAAGTGAAAAGGCAATTTTGGCTAGTAGGTTAATTGATCGACCAATACGTCCACTATTCGCTGACGGTTTCCGTAATGAAGTACAAGTTATTAGTATGGTAATGAGTGTCGACCAAAACTGTTCGTCAGAGATGGCAGCAATGTTTGGTTCTTCGTTAGCATTAACAGTATCTAATATACCATTCGAAGGTCCAATTGCTGGTGTAATTGTAGGAAGAATAAACGATGAATTTGTTATTAATCCTTCAGTAGAACAACTTGAAAAAAGTGACATACACTTAGTTGTTGCAGGTACAAAAGATGCTATTAACATGGTTGAAGCGGGTGCAGATGAGGTACCTGAAGAAGTAATGCTTCAAGCTATTATGTATGGACATGAAGAAATTAAAAAGCTAATTTCTTTCCAAGAGGAAATACAAGCGGCTGTTGGTAAAGAAAAGATGGAAGTAACTCTTTACGAACTGGATAAGGATATCGAAAAACAAATTCGCGAAATGGCGGAAAACGATATTAACAAAGCTGTACAAGTACAAGAAAAGCATGCACGTGAAGCTGCAATTAAAGAAGTAAAACAAAGAGTAATTTCAAGCTATGAAGAACAGGAAGCAGACGATGCTACGCTTAAACAAGTGAATGAAATACTATATAAATTAGTAAAAGAAGAAGTAAGAAGACTGATAACAGTTGAAAAAATTCGTCCTGATGGAAGAAAGAATGATGAAATAAGACCACTTTCTTCTGAAGTTGGACTATTACCAAGAACACATGGTTCTGGCCTATTTACACGTGGACAAACCCAAGCACTTAGCATTTGTACATTAGGTGCGCTTGGTGATGTGCAAATTCTTGATGGACTTGGGATTGAAGAATCTAAGCGTTTCATGCACCACTATAACTTCCCTCAATTCAGTGTTGGTGAAACAGGACCTATGAGAGGACCTGGGAGAAGAGAAATTGGTCATGGTGCACTTGGTGAAAGAGCTCTTGAGCCTATCATTCCTTCTGAAAAAGATTTCCCTTATACGATTAGACTTGTTTCTGAAGTGCTTGAATCAAATGGATCTACCTCTCAAGCAAGTATTTGTGCAAGTACATTAGCAATGATGGACGCAGGGGTACCTATAAAAGCGCCAGTTGCTGGGATTGCAATGGGACTAATTAAATCGGGTGACCATTATTCTGTACTTACAGATATTCAAGGCATGGAAGATCATCTTGGTGATATGGACTTTAAGGTTGCAGGAACTGAAAAAGGTGTTACTGCACTTCAAATGGATATAAAAATTGATGGATTATCAAGAGAAATTTTAGAAGAAGCATTAATGCAAGCTCAAAAAGGGAGAATGCAGATTCTCGAATCTATGTTAAGTACAATAAACAACCCTCGTGGAGAGTTATCTCAATATGCGCCTAAAATTTTAATGATGTCAATTAACCCTGACAAAATTAGAGATGTTATTGGACCTAGTGGAAAACAAATTAACAAGATTATTGATGAAACTGGTGTTAAAATTGACATCGAACAAGACGGAACAGTCTTTATTTCATCTGTTGATGAGGAAATGAACAAAAAAGCTAAAAAAATCATTGAAGATCTTGTTAGAGAAGTTGAAGTTGGACAAATGTATTTAGGTAAAGTGAAAAGAATTGAAAAATTCGGTGCATTTGTAGAACTATTTAGTGGTAAAGATGGCTTAGTTCATATTTCCGAACTAGCTGAAGAGCGAATTGGTAAAGTAGAAGACGTTGTTTCAATCGGTGATGAAATTTTAGTTAAAGTAATGGAGATTGATAAGCAAGGTCGTGTTAACTTATCAAGAAAAGTTGTCTTACGCGAGCAAAAAGAGCAAAAAGAACAACAATCATAAATTTTTTCGGAGCCTGGTTATTCCTGGCTTCTTTTTCTCTTATAAAAGAGTAATGATATATTACCCAATACTCACTTACAAAGAATCAACTGTTCTACCTTGTCCCTTTTATTCATATTTTCTAATAATGTTATAGATTTTTCTATATTTTATCTAAGAAGGCTGTAAAAACATGTTTTCAGCTAGAATGGGTAAAATACGAAGAAAGACAACTCATGTAACTTATTGTGAATATAAGGGGGACAAATAAGTGAAAAAAATTTATATACAGCTTTTGACATTTCTATTGTTATTGGTTATGTCTAAGGAGACTTTGAATAATCCATATACCAACGATGTTGTTGGTGAAATTGCAGATGCAACGATAACCGTTGCAAAACATAAGAATGATTTATACATAGAAATTGAAAAAAGAGCGATTGAATATGAAATACCGCCTAAAGATGCTGTTATAGATAAAATTTGGAAAGCGACTCCTGGGTACAACGGTCTTACTGTTGATGTAGAAGCATCTTATGAAAAAATGAAAAAGTCAGGTACCTTTAACGAAAAAAATATTGTATTTAAACAAACTTCTCCCAAAGTGCATTTAGAAGATTTGCCACCTGAAGCAATTTATCGAGGTCATCCCGACAAGCCAATGGTATCTTTTTTAATAAATGTTGCATGGGGCAACGAATATTTACCAGAAATGCTTGAAACATTAAAAAAGCATAAAGTAAATGCTACATTTTTTTTAGAAGGACGTTGGGTAAAAGAGAATCCTGAATTTGCAAAGATGATCGTTGATGCAGGACATGAAGTGGGGAACCATTCGTACACACATCCGAATCTAAAAACAATGTCTTCTTCTGAGGTGCGTAATCAACTGATGAAAACAAATGATGTAATTGAAGCTACTACTGGTAAAAAACCAGATCTTTTTGCGCCACCTAGTGGTAATTACCGAGATGAAGTAGTTAAAATTGCACATGAGTATGGGATGAGAACAATCATGTGGAGCGTGGACACAATTGACTGGCAACGGCCAGAACCTCATGTGCTTGTTGAACGTGTAATGAGTAAGGTTCATCCTGGAGCAATGATTTTAATGCATCCGACTTCTTCAACTGCTAAGTCACTAGAAACTCTCATTCTTTCAATTAAACAAAAAGAGTACCACATAGATGATGTAACAACTTTATTAAGTGAAGAGAGAATTAAATAATATTCTTCCATATAAAGTAAGCTTTTCAACGTAGAACAGGAGGAAGAAAAATGGTAAATAGATATACATGTCAAAATGGTGTTAGAATAGTACTTGAAAACATTCCTACAGTTCGTTCAGTAGCTATTGGAGTTTGGATTGGAACTGGTTCAAGAAATGAAAATGCTGAGAATAATGGCATTTCTCACTTTTTAGAACATATGTTTTTTAAAGGTACCACTACAAGATCCGCAAGGGAAATTGCTGAATCATTCGATAGCATAGGTGGTCAAGTAAATGCATTTACTTCAAAAGAATATACATGTTACTATGCGAAGGTACTTGATGAACACGCAAGTATTGCTCTTGAAATTTTAGCTGATATGTTTTTTAACTCCACCTTCGATGAAGATGAGTTGAAAAAGGAAAAAAATGTTGTGTTAGAAGAAATTAAAATGTATGAAGATACACCAGATGATATCGTCCATGATTTATTAAGTAAGGCTAGCTACGAAAATCATCCATTAGGATATCCAATCTTAGGAACAGAAAAGACATTAGATGGTTTTAATGGAGATAAATTAAGACAATATATGAAAGAAAATTATATTCCTGAAAATGTCGTTATTTCAGTAGCGGGAAACATACAAGATACATTTATTAAAGATATTGAGAATTACTTTGGTTCATTTGAAACGAATTATTCTAAAGGTGACTATGTCAGCCCATCTTTCCATTCAAACAAAGTGTCGCGTAAGAAAGAGACCGAACAAGCACATTTATGCCTTGGCTTTAATGGATTACAAGTTGGTGATAAAGACATCTACAGTTTAATTGTTTTAAATAACATTCTAGGTGGAAGTATGAGTAGTCGTTTATTCCAAGATGTACGTGAACAAAGAGGATTAGCTTACTCTGTGTTTTCATACCATTCATCTTATCGTGACAATGGTATGTTAACTATTTACGCTGGAACGGCTAGTAATCAGCTTGATATTTTGTTTGAAACGATTCAGGATACTCTAGAGAAACTGAAAAGCGAAGGAATAACCTCAAAAGAACTGAAAAACAGTAAAGAGCAAATGAAAGGTAATTTAATGCTTAGTCTTGAGAGTACAAATAGTCGAATGAGTCGAAATGGTAAAAATGAATTAATTTTAAAAGAGCACCGTTCGCTAGATCAAATTATTGAAAAAATAAATGCAGTAAATGAAGATAGTGTGAACCATCTTTCTAACCGTATTTTTACGAATGATTATTCTATTGCATTAATTAGTCCTAATGATCAATTACCAAAAAGAATTCTATCTTAACTTCTAAATATTGGACTGCTTCTATACAATATAGTAATGGTATTCGAAGGAGTGAGTTCAAATGAGACTAAGCGAGTTAAGTGGGAAAGAAATAGTTGATGTAAAGCGAGCTGAACGCTTAGGAGTTCTCGGGCAAACAGACCTTGAAATCAATGAACAAACTGGGCAAATTAGCGCATTAATTATCCCATCATTAAAATGGTTTGGTTTAAGAAAGCAAGGTAATGAAGTAAGAGTACCGTGGCAACATATAAAAAAAATCGGTACGGACATGATAATCATTGATATACCAGATGAGTATCAAATTAGTGATTCAGAAGAATAAAAGTATATAAGTATATTGCCATAAGAGTTGACCTATAACATTCAGGGTCGGCTCTTTTTATTTTGGGAAGATATTAAACTTTATTACTTAGCTATTTTGTAAGAAAGGTGTTAGTCCCCCAGTTGCTGCTTACATTGATTGATCTTTTTAAAGTGTGATAACAGCAAAAATTACTTGTTTATCTAAGATTACCTCATGTTGTATTCACCTATTGTAGGTGACTTTCATAATATGTTGAAGTAAATGAATTGAATTTGGTTTACTTAAATAAAAAGAAGGTGAAAGTATTATGTTGACGGGTATGCATATCGCTGTGATAGGCGGGGATGCAAGGCAACTTGAAGTCATCCGAAAGCTTACCGAACTTGATGCAAAAATATCCTTAATCGGCTTTGATCAATTAGACCACGGGTTTACAGGAGCATCTAAAGTACAAATTGATGAAGTTGATTTTTCTGAAATAGATGCAATTGTACTTCCTATCCCAGGAACAAATGGAGAGGGGCATGTTGAAACAATATTTTCAAATGAACAGGTTGTATTGACTGAGGAAATATTAAGAAACACCCCGAAACATTGTACAATTTTTTCAGGGATTAGTAATTCGTATTTAGATAATTTAATCAAAATAACAGGTCGGAAACTGATAAAGTTATTTGATCGAGATGACGTGGCAATCTATAATTCCATTCCAACTGTTGAAGGAACAATTATGATGGTCATACAACACACGGATACTACTATTCATAACTCTAATGTCCTTGTTCTCGGTCTAGGAAGAGTAGGGATGAGCGTTGCCCGTGCATTTCGGGCATTAGGTGCACATGTGAAAGTAGGAGCTAGGAAATCAGAGCACATTGCAAGAATTTCTGAAATGGGCTTAACACCATTTCATCTTTCAGAATTAGAAGATGTAGCAAAAGATATCGATGTTTGTATTAATACAATTCCACATCCTATCGTTACAGCGAGCGTTCTTTCTAAAATGCCGGCACATACATTAATTATTGATTTAGCCTCAAAACCAGGTGGAACAGATTTTAGATATGCAGAAAAGCGCGGTATTAAAGCAATATTAGCACCAGGATTACCAGGGATTGTGGCCCCAAAAACAGCTGGGCAAATAGTGGCAAATGTACTTTCGCAGCTCCTATTAGAATTAATGGATGAAACGGGAGGAGATTAAGATATGCTATTTAAAGGGAAAAGAATTGGCTTTGGATTAACGGGGTCACACTGTACGTACGACGCGGTTTTACCAGAGATAAAAAAATTAGTAGATCAAGGTGCAGAGGTGCTACCAGTTGTCTCGCATACAGTGAAATCCACTAATACAAGGTTCGGTGAAGGTGAGGATTGGATAAAGAAAATAGAAGAAGTAACAGGTAATAAAGTGATTGATTCTATCGTAAAAGCTGAACCACTAGGACCTAAGATTCCACTAGATTGTATGGTTATAGCACCTCTAACTGGTAATTCAATGAGTAAATTTGCTAATGCAATGACGGATTCTCCAGTACTAATGGCAGCAAAAGCTACATTAAGAAATCACCGTCCAGTTGTCTTAGGAATTTCAACAAATGATGCACTAGGTTTAAATGGTGTAAATCTAATGAGACTTATGGCAACAAAGGATATTTATCTAATTCCATTTGGTCAGGATGCACCCTTGAAAAAACCCAATTCAATGGTTGCTAGAATGGAGATGTTACAGGATACTGTTTTAGCTGCAATGGAAGGTACACAAATTCAGCCAGTAATTGTAGAGAAATTTCGTGATGGCGAATAATATAACTTGCTGATAAAATAGGAAGAGAAGATAATTAAAATCTTCTCTTCTTTAATACGTGAATATGATAAAATATATTTTATTCATAAAATAAACACAAGATGCTTCATGATGAATAGATTTTTCTACTCAGAATGGTCGATTTTTTGGAAGGGGTAAAATTGATGGTGAAAAATAACGGATTACACATTGCAGTCGTAGGTGCAACTGGTGCAGTTGGCCAACAAATGTTAAAAACTTTAGAAGAGCGCAACTTTCCAATTTCAAAATTAACACTTTTATCTTCAGAAAGGTCTGCAGGTAAAAAGATTCTGTTTAACGGTGAAGAAATAGAAGTTCAAGTAGCTAAACCTGAGATGTTTGAAGGTGTAAATATAGCATTATTTAGTGCTGGTGGTAGTATTTCAAAAGAATTGGCTCCAGAAGCGGTTAAACGAGGTGCAATTGTTGTAGACAATACGAGTGCCTTTAGAATGGATGAAAATGTACCTTTAGTCGTGCCTGAAGTAAATGAAGAAGCCTTAAGGGAACATAATGGAATTATTGCAAACCCAAACTGTTCTACGATACAAATGGTCGTTGCTCTCGAACCAATTAGAAAGCTTTATGGTTTAAACAAAGTAATTGTATCAACTTATCAAGCTGTTTCTGGTGCTGGTGCAGCAGCTATAAACGAAATGAAAGAGCAAACGAAGGCAATTTTAGATGGTAATGAATTCAAAGCAAACATTCTACCTGTAAAAGGTGATAAAAAGCATTATCAAATTGCTTTTAATGCAGTTCCTCAAATAGATAAATTTGAAGAAAACGGATTTACATTTGAAGAGATGAAAATGATCAATGAAACAAAAAAGATTATGGATATGCCACAGTTACAAGTAGCTGCGACTTGTGTAAGACTTCCAATTGAAACAGGTCATTCCGAATCTGTATATTTTGAGATTGAACAAGGAAGTCTCTCTGTAGCTGAATTGAAGGAAATATTAAAATCCTCACCAGGAGTAGTACTAGAGGATAATCCTGCAGAGCAACTTTATCCAATGCCAGCTAATTGTGTTGGGAAAAATGATGTATTCGTAGGAAGAATTCGAAAAGATCTAGATAATGAACTAGGTTTCCATATGTGGGTTGTTTCAGACAATCTGTTAAAAGGTGCAGCTTGGAATTCTGTTCAGATTGCTGAAAGTTTAATAAAGCTAGGATTAGTGTAATAAAAGTATTATTTGGTTAGTTCGTACGATTTTTATTCTGACCAACCAAGACATCTAACATGGGGTGTTTACATGAAAATAATAGTCCAAAAATTTGGCGGAACTTCTGTACGTGATGACAATACTAGAACGTTAGCGAGTAACCATATCCAAAAAGCGATACAAGATGGATTTAAAGTTGTAGTTGTTGTCTCTGCAATGGGAAGAAAAGGTGACCCTTATGCAACAGATACCTTATTAAGCCTAATTAATGGTAGTGAAACACTTGTCAGTAAACGTGAAATAGACTTGCTTCTTTCTTGTGGGGAGGTCATATCTAGTATTGTATTTACCAATATGCTCGTTTCTAAGGGGATAAAAGCAACATCGTTTACTGGTGCTCAAGCAGGTTTTAGAACAAATAATGACCATACTAATGCAAAAATTATTGAAATGAAGTGTGAGAAATTAATTAAAGAATTAGAAGTGCATGACGTTGTTGTTGTAGCAGGTTTTCAAGGAGTTTCTAAAGAGGGAAATGTTACGACTATAGGGCGTGGTGGCAGTGATACATCTGCGGCAGCTCTAGGAGTTGCTTTAAATGCTAGCTTAGTTGATATCTTTACAGATGTTGAAGGCGTCATGACAGCTGATCCTCGGATTGTAGATGATGCTCGTCCTTTATCAGTAGTTACTTATAACGAAATTTGTAATATGGCTTATCAAGGTGCAAAAGTAATCCATCCAAGAGCAGTTGAGATAGCAATGCAGGCAAATATTCCTCTAAGGATTCGATCTACCTATTCTGACACACCTGGTACTTTAATTACATCATTAGAAAAAGGAAAAAAGGGTAGCGATGTTAGAGAAAGAGTTATTACTGGAATTGCACATGTTGCCAATGTAACTCAAATTAAAGTTCTTGCCAAAAAGGGTCAATATGATGTCCAAACGGAAGTCTTTAAAGCAATGGCAAATGAAAGAATAAGCGTTGATTTCTTTAATATAACGCCTAATGGAGTCATCTATACTGTTTCTGGAGAAGTGACGAAAAAAGCAGTGGATATCTTAAATCGTTTAGGTTATGAACCACAAGTAACAAGAAATTGTGCGAAAGTGTCTTCAGTTGGAGCGGGTATGAATGGAGTACCAGGAGTAACTGCAAAGATTGTTACAGCTCTTTCTGAACAAGGAATTCAAATTTTACAGTCTGCTGACAGTCATACTACAATATGGGTATTAGTGAAGGAATCAGATATGATTAAGGCTGTTAATGCATTGCATAAAGCCTTCCAGCTAGCGGATGAACCGTTAGAAGTAGAAAGTAAGGATCTTTAAGTATTAAGGAGTGAAAAAATGATTGACTTTGGTAAAGTGTCTACAGCAATGGTTACCCCATTTGATAATAAGGGAAATATCGATTTTGGTAAAACTACACAGTTAGTAAATCATTTAATTAATAATGGAACAGATTCGCTTGTTATTGCAGGTACGACTGGTGAATCTCCGACTCTATCTTCTGAAGAAAAGGTAGCATTATTCCGACATGTTGTTCAAGTTGTGGATGGTAGAATCCCTGTCATTGCTGGTACAGGAAGTAATAATACGTATGCTTCTATTGAGCTTACAAAAAAAGCACAAGAAGCGGGTGTAGATGCTATTATGATAGTTGCACCTTATTACAATAAACCTAACCAAGAGGGCTTGTATCAACACTTCAAAACAATAGCTGAGAGCACAACTCTACCTGTCATGTTGTATAATATTCCAGGTAGGTCAGTTGTTAATATGGCAGTTGATACAATTGTAAAATTATCTAAGTTACCAAACGTTGTTGCAGTTAAGGAAGCAAGTGGAAATTTAGATCAAATGACGGATATTATTGCACAAACAGAAGATAGTTTCGATCTATATAGTGGGGATGATGGATTGACTATTCCTGTTTTATCAATCGGTGGAAAAGGGATTGTTTCAGTGGCCTCTCACATTATCGGTAACCAAATGCAAGAAATGATTTCTACATTTGAAGCTGGTGATATCCAAGCAGCAGCTAAAAAACATCAACAACTTTTACCGATTATGAAGGGCCTGTTTGCAGCTCCTAGCCCAACTCCAGTGAAGACAGCACTTCAAATTAATGGATTAGACGTTGGTTCTGTACGATTACCTTTAGTGCCACTTTCTGAGAATGAAAGAGCGGCCTTAGTTAATGTTTTATCAGAAATAAATTAATTTATCTAAATATAAGAGGCTGGGACATAACTTAAGTATTTATCTAAAGTTCCGAACAAAATGATAGCTTAGCGGATGAAATATACGAAGACTCCTGCGGGATGAAAAGCAACGGCTAGACCCCGCAGTGTGTAGCACGAGGAGGCTTGCCAGCTTCCCACGGAAAGCGAAGTATATTTCAGGAGCGGATTCACTACACCTACAATCATTGTTCGGTTTCTATTTAGGTAAACTACTTTTGTCCCAACCTCTTTTTTGATCAAAAAAATCTACCTTTCTCAATCAGATTATCTTTTAACAGAATGAAAACCATATAGTAGAGAATAATAAAGGGTAAATAGATTTTGAAAGGGAGATTTGATTATATGTCTAACAATAAATACATAAGCGTAGATCAAGAGCAAACACCAGAGGGAGATAAAGGGAATGATGCGAAAAGCTCTCTTGTTGAAAAAATTCAACAATTAGGACAAACAAATGTACCTCAAATGTCTGCCGATTCTAAAATTCACTGTTTAACAATAGTTGGGCAAATTGAAGGGCATGTTCAGTTACCACCTCAAAATAAAACAACGAAATATGAACATGTTATCCCTCAAATTGTTGCAATTGAACAGAATCCAAATATAGAAGGTGTTTTAGTCATTTTAAATACAGTTGGAGGTGATGTTGAAGCGGGTCTTGCTATTTCAGAAATGCTCGCATCATTATCAAAGCCGACTGTTTCGATTGTATTAGGAGGAGGACACTCAATAGGAGTACCTATCTCAGTTTCTTGTGATTATTCATATATAGCTGAAACTGCAACAATGACAATTCACCCTGTACGATTGACTGGATTGGTCATAGGTGTGCCACAAACATTTGAGTATTTAGATAAAATGCAAGACAGAGTAGTAAACTTTGTAACAAAGCATTCCAATATCACAGAAGAAAAGTTTAAAGAGCTAATGTTCTCAAAAGGAAATTTAACAAGAGATATCGGTACGAATGTAGTTGGCTCTGATGCTGTAAAGTATGGTCTGATTGATGAGGTTGGTGGGGTAGGACAAGCGATTAAGAAGTTAAACACACTAATTTCTGAACAAAAGTCCGGAGATGAAAGTGAGAAGATGTTGCAATGATCTTATATACAATCATGCCTCAAGAGGCTGTATTTCCAACACCAGAAAGTGAATTTGCTAAACAGAAAATCATTAATCATAATGGAGTGTCGCTTCTTGTTAACGAGCTTTCTACTTTTGAGTATCAAGTTGTCCGAATATTAAGTAGTGATCCACAACATTTTTTAGATTCAAGATACACACCAGGTCAATCTTTACAATTTGACCAGACGTTTATTTAGATTCTATCTTTTATTTGATTTTATATGATATAATTTTATTAACATTTGATGATGGCAGCCTTGATATAAAGGCTGCTTTCTTCATTATATTTTTGCTCTCTTAATGGGTTATTAAAAAAGAACATCTAACATTTTTACATATATTGGGGTGGTTTTTTGGCGAAAGAGAAAAAGAAACAAAGAAAGAAGAAAACCGATTGGAAAAAAACTTTTCAATTTGAGCTTATTGGTCTTACGTTATTAGCAATAACATGTATTAGTATTGCCGACCTTGGAATAGTTGGCCATGCATTCGTTATGCTTTTTAGGTTCTTCTTTGGAGAATGGTATATGTTAGGGCTACTTGCACAGCTTATCCTTTCTGTATATATAATTATTAAACGGACTTGGCCATCATTCTTTGTTAGACCGTTAATAGGTACATATCTCATTACAAGTGCGATATTATTACTAAGCCATGTTACACTTTTTAAACTCTTATCAAATGAGGGATCGTTTACTGATCCAAGTGTAATAAAAAACACATGGGAACTATTCTGGCTCGAAATAAAAGGGGATATAAGTACGAAAGATTTAGGTGGAGGTATGATAGGCGCCATCATTTTTGCTACCTCGTACTTCCTATTTGATGAACCCGGTACTAAGATTATGGCGGTGTTCTTAATTATTATTGGCACAATTCTCCTAACTGGAAAATCACTTAACGAAACATTAATGAAAGTGTTAGTACCTGTAGGAGCTTTTATAAAGAAGCAATGGAATGCTTTTTTAGATGACTTGTACGATTGGAAAAAGAATTTCTTTGAAAAAATAAAACAATCTCGTCAAAACAGAAAAGATAAAAAAGCAGAAATAAGAGTAGAAGTAGAGGAACAGGAAAAAGTAATTTCGTTAATGGATGATGAAGACCAGCCCGATGAGGTACAACCTATTATTTCTAATTTTGCAGATAACAAAGCTTCCGATAAAGTAGAAGTTGTAAATTCAAGAGATAAACAACCGAAAATGGAAGAGGATAAGGAAGAGAAAATTCCTCCGATTACTTTTACAGAAGTAGAAAATATTGAATATGAATTACCACCTATACAACTATTAGATGCTCCTAAGCAAACAAAACAAACGACAGAACATGAAAACATATATGCCAACGCAAGAAAACTGGAAAAGACGTTCCTTAGCTTTGGTGTTAAAGCTAAGGTAACTAAAGTACATCTAGGTCCTGCAGTTACCAAATACGAAGTATATCCAGATGTTGGGGTGAAAGTAAGTAAAATTGTTAACCTAAGTGATGATTTAGCACTTGCTTTAGCAGCGAAAGATATTAGAATTGAGGCACCAATCCCAGGGAAATCTGCTGTTGGTATAGAAGTTCCTAATGCGGAAGTAGCAACTGTTTCATTAAGGGAAGTACTTGAGGCTAAAGAAAATGACCGTCCTAATTCTAAACTATTAATAGGTTTAGGGCGCGATATTTCCGGAGATGCCGTCTTAGCAGAACTAAACAAAATGCCACATCTACTTGTCGCTGGTGCTACGGGAAGCGGAAAAAGTGTCTGTATTAATGGAATAATAACTAGTATTTTAATGAGAGCTAAACCGCATGAAGTTAAAATGATGATGATTGATCCTAAAATGGTGGAATTAAATGTATATAATGGCATTCCTCATTTATTAGCACCTGTAGTTACAGATCCTAAAAAGGCATCACAGGCACTAAAAAAAGTTGTGAATGAAATGGAGAGGCGATATGAGCTCTTTTCTCACACAGGGACTAGAAATATTGAGGGGTACAATGAATATATCAAACGTCATAATGAAGATGATGATGTCCATCAACCTAGTCTTCCATATATTGTTGTAATTGTAGACGAGCTTGCTGACTTGATGATGGTTGCATCTTCAGATGTTGAAGATTCTATTACAAGACTTGCACAAATGGCAAGAGCAGCAGGCATACACTTAATTATAGCAACACAGAGGCCATCTGTAGACGTTATTACAGGTGTTATCAAAGCAAATATCCCTTCAAGAATAGCTTTTAGTGTGTCTTCACAAACTGATTCGAGAACAATATTGGATATGGGAGGAGCAGAGAAGCTACTTGGAAGAGGAGATATGTTATTCCTTCCAGTTGGAGCTTCAAAGCCAATAAGAGTACAAGGTGCGTTTCTCTCTGATAATGAAGTGGAAGAAATTGTTGACTATGTTATCACTCAACAAAAAGCTCAATACCAAGCGGAAATGATTCCACAAGACACTCCTGATGTCCAAGAAGACATTGACGATGAGTTATTTGATGATGCAGTTCAATTAATAATGGAAATGCAAACTGCTTCAGTATCAATGCTGCAAAGAAGATTCAGAATAGGATACACAAGGGCAGCGAGATTAATTGATGCTATGGAACAAAGAGGTATTGTAGGACCTTACGAGGGTAGTAAACCACGTACGGTGTTAGTAAGTTCTAGAAACGAAGATGTTGGTTCTTAATTTATATTTTTTAGAGACTATCCCTTTAATATTTTACTAAACAGTTTAAGTGTAACTATTAATTATTAAAGGGTAGTCTATCAATATTACAGTGATTTTTTTTGAAATGTGTATTTTTTTCGACAAAATTTTATATTTATATTTATTTATAAATGAAAAAGTGGTATATTAATCACGATTAGAGGTAATTGTCTAACATCAGAGGTCTGATGTCTTTAATACATATAATGGAGGAACAAAAATGTCCATTAAGTTAGACAATCGACACTTATACTTACAGGTTATTGAACAGATTAAAAAGGAGATAGATGTCGGTAAATACAAGGAGAAAGAAAGGCTTCCTTCTGAATTTCATCTATCTAAGCAATTAGGTGTAAGTAGAGCGACACTTAGAGAAGCACTACGAATACTTGAAGAAGAGAACGTTATCATCAGACGACACGGAGTAGGAACGTTTGTCAATTCAAAACCTGTTTTCACATCAGGAATTGAACAGTTATGTAGTGTAACGGATATGATTCAACAGGCCGGTATGAAACCGGGTACTATTTTTTTATCCTCATCGGTTGAATCTTCCACCGAAGAAGAAATGAAAAGGTTTTCATTCGTGGAAAGTTTGGACATTGTCTTGATTGAGCGTGTTAGAACAGCAAATGGAGATCCTGTTGTTTATTGTATTGACAAAATTCCTAGTAAAATCATACCAAGTAATTTTTCATTAGAAAATGAGTCTTTGTTTGAATTCATAACAACTAAGACTGGAAGAAATATTTCTTACGCTGTTACCCATATTGAACCAATAGGGTACCATGAGAAAATATCACCTATTTTAGAATGTGATCCTGAAACTGCACTATTAGTATTAAAGCAAATGCACTATGATGAAAATGACCATCCAGTTTTGTTTTCCTTAAATTATTTTAAAGCCGATAAGTTCGACTTTCATGTTGTTAGAAAGCGAATATAATATTTTTTTCTGATATTGAGCAATTTAAGGAGGTGAATATGTAAAAATATTAACCATTGTAAGACATTTGTTTAACTAATTTTTTAGGGGGTAAAAATAATGAAGAAGAGAAAATTTGGTATGGCATTATCATTCGTTCTTGCTGCTGGAACTATACTAGGAGCTTGTGGAACAGATGATGCAAAAGATGATGGAAAAACTGGTGACGATGCTGCAAAGAATTTTAAAGTAGGTATGGTTACTGATACTGGTGGAGTAGATGATAAATCATTCAACCAATCTGCATGGGAAGGTATGCAAAAATTCGGTGCTGAATTTGGACTAGCAGAAGGTGAAGGGTACAAATACTTACAATCAGCACAACAAGCAGATTATGAGCCAAACTTAACGAAATTTGCTGATGCTGGATTTGACTTAACTTACGGAATCGGTTTCTTACTAGAAGATCCTGTTCAAAAAATTGCTGAGCAAAATCCAGATTCAAATTTTGCACTTGTAGATAGCCTATTAATGGATGAAAATTGGAATCCTGTATGGTTAGATAACGTTGCTAACATTACTTTTAAAGAGCACCAAGGATCTTTCCTTGTAGGTGTTGTAGCTGCGAAACATTCTAAAACTGGAAAAGTTGGTTTCATTGGTGGAGTTGATTCTCCATTAATTAAGAAGTTCGAAAATGGTTTCAAAGCAGGTGTTAAATCAGTAGACCCTAGCATCGAAATTATTTCTCAATATGCTGGTGATTTCAACGCTCCTGAAAAAGGCGCTTCAATTTCTGCTACTATGTACCAACAAGGAGCTGATATTATTTATCACGCTGCTGGTGGTACAGGAAATGGTGTGTTCACTGAAGCTAAAAACCGTAAAGCTAAAGGTGAAGATGTTTGGGTTATCGGTGTAGACCGTGACCAACACGAAGAAGGTTTACCTGAAAACGTTACTTTAACTTCTATGATCAAACGTGTAGATATTGCTGTATATGAAGTATCAAAACTGGCTATGGAAGGTAACTTCCCTGGTGGAAAAGAAACTGTATTTGGTCTTGAAGAAAATGGTGTAGGTATTGCTCCAACTACTGAAAACGTAAGTAAAGAAGCGTTAGATCTAGTTGAAGAATACAAGCAAAAAATCTTAAGTGGTGAATTAGAAGTTCCAATGACGGATGAAGAATTCGCTGCAATGTTTAAATAATCTCAATACGTAATAATTTTGAGGGCTAGTGGTAACCTACTACTAGCCTTCATTTCTTAAAAAACAACCTCAAAGATTTTCTTACATAGCTTTTAACCCTTTGCCTTATTAGGAGTGATACAACGTGGAATATGTTATTGAAATGAATAACATTAGAAAAGAGTTTCCAGGTATCGTTGCCAACGATAATATTACATTACAAGTGAAAAAAGGTGAAATACACGCACTACTTGGTGAAAATGGTGCCGGTAAATCTACATTAATGAATGTCCTTTTTGGTTTATATCAACCTGAACAAGGGGAGATAAAAGTAAAAGGACAAACTGTTAAAATTACAGACCCAAATGTCGCTAATCGTTTAGGTATTGGGATGGTTCATCAACATTTCATGTTAGTTCAGAATTTCACGATAACTGAAAATATTATTTTAGGTAGCGAACCTACTAAAAGTGGAAAAATCAATATTGAAAAAGCAGCTAACGAAATTGAAGAACTATCTAAGCGTTATGGTTTAGCTGTAGACCCGCATGCAAAGATTGAGGATATTTCAGTTGGAATGCAACAACGTGTTGAAATATTAAAAACGCTTTACCGTGGTGCAGAAATTTTAATTTTTGATGAGCCAACTGCAGCTTTAACACCACAAGAGATTAAAGAACTCATTCAGATAATGAAGAAGTTAATTAATGAGGGTAAATCAATTATTTTGATTACTCATAAGCTTAAAGAAATTATGGAAGTTTGTGATCGCTGTACAGTCATTCGTAAAGGAAAAGGAATCGGTACTGTAACTGTATCAGAATCTAACCCAGACGAGTTAGCAGCTCTAATGGTTGGTAGAGAGGTACACTTTAAAGTTGAAAAAAGTAAGGCTATTCCAAAAGATGCTGTATTAGAAATTTCAGATTTAGTTGTTCATGATGCAAGAGATTTACCTAGTGTTAAAGGATTAAATTTGTCAGTTCATGCTGGTGAGATTTTAGGAATTGCTGGAGTCGATGGAAACGGTCAAACTGAATTAATTGAGGCAATTACGGGATTAAGAAAAGCAAAATCTGGTAGTGTTAAACTAGATGGACAAGATATTACAAATATGCCAACTAGAAAAAGAACAGAAGCTGGTGTTGGTCATATTCCACAAGATAGACATAAACATGGACTTGTACTTGATTTTACTATTGGAGAAAATATCGTTTTACAAACGTACTATAAAGAGCCGTATTCTAAGTCGGGAATACTTAATTATACAAAGATTTATGAAAAAGCGAAGAGTTTAATTAGTGAATACGATGTGAGAACACCTTCAGAGTTTACACCAGCAAGGGCATTATCTGGTGGTAATCAACAAAAGGCAATTATTGCTCGTGAGGTAGATCGTAGTCCTAATGTTTTAATAGCTGCCCAACCCACTAGAGGACTAGATGTTGGAGCGATTGAGTTTATACACTCTAAGCTAATAGAAGAGAGAGATAAGGGAAAAGCAGTTCTCTTAATATCACTTGAACTTGATGAAGTTATGAACGTAAGTGATCGAATTGCAGTTATTTATGAGGGGGAAATTGTAGATATCGTTGACCCAAAAGAAACAACTGAACAAGAGTTAGGTCTACTTATGGCTGGTGGTAAGCGTGAAAGTGAAGGTGTTTCATAATGCGAAAGCTTTTAAAAAATGAAAAATTTATTAACTTTTTAATTCCAGTACTGGCAGCTGTTTTAGGTTTACTTGCTGGTGCAATTATAATGCTATTTGGTAATTATAATCCAATAACTGGTTTTGCAGCCTTATTAGATGGAATGATTGGAAGACCTAAGGCAGTTGGTGAAACCATTCGTGCAATGACGCCTCTTATCCTAGCAGGTATTTCCGTTGCTTTTGCTTTTAAAACGGGATTATTTAATATCGGTGTTGAGGGTCAATTATTAGTTGGCTGGTTAGCAGCTGTTTGGGTTGGATATGCATTTGATTTACCAATGATAATCCATGTTCCATTAGCAATAGCTGTGGCAGCTCTTGCTGGGGGATTATGGGGACTTGTCCCAGGATATTTAAAAGCAAGGTTTAAAGTGCATGAAGTAATTGTAACCATTATGATGAACTATGTTGCCTTATACGTTACTGCAGATTTAATAAAAGAATTTTTATATGCAGGTAATGAAAAGTCTTACAAAATTAAAGAAACTGCATCATTAGCTTCACCTTTTCTTTCTTCATTAACTGAGAATTCACGTTTACACTATGGAATAATTGTTGCATTGATCGCAGCATTCATTATGTGGTTCTTATTAGAGAAGACATCTAAGGGATATGAATTACGTTCAGTTGGAATCAATCAACATGCATCATATTATGCCGGTATGAACGTGTCAAGAAACATTGTGCTCTCTATGTCAATCTCTGGGGCTTTCGCAGGTGTTGCAGGAGCAATGGAAGGATTAGGAACATTTCAAAATATGACAGTTCTATCTTCCTTTACAGGAACAGGATTTGATGGAATCGCAGTAGCCTTATTAGGAGCAAACTCAGCTATTGGTATTGTTTTGGCTGCTGCATTGTTTGGTGGTCTTAAAACTGCAGCTCCACAGATGAACTTTGTCGCTAACGTTCCTTCTGAGTTAGTTGAAATTATTATTGCGTTAATTATCTTCTTTGTAGCATCTAGCTACTTAATTCGCTTGTTATTAGCACGTTTTAGCAAGGAGGGGAAATAACTATGAGCTTTGTTGAAATTTTAGCAATCATTATCCCAGCTGCTCTTTATTCAGCTGCCCCTCTAGTTTTTACAGCGTTAGGTGGCGTCTTCAGTGAACGTTCTGGTGTAGTAAATATCGGATTAGAAGGATTAATGCTCTTTGGTGCATTTTCAGGAATATTAACGACTTTGCTTATTCAAGATACAGTTGGCCCAGCTGCTCCTTGGATTGCGATTCTTGTAGCAGCAGTAGCTGGAGGTATTTTTTCTTTACTTCATGCTGTCGCAAGTATAACGTTTAGAGCGGACCAAGTAGTAAGTGGTGTGGCGCTTAACTTTTTAGCAGCAGGGCTATCATTATTTTTGATAAAAAAGATTTTTAATAAAGGACAAACAGATTTCATTGATTTCCGTATTAATAAAATAGATGTACCATACTTATCTGAAATCCCTGTTATCGGAGATATTTTCTTTTCAAGGATTCCGTGGACTTCATATATTGCCATTTTATTAGCGATTGTAGTATGGTATATCATCTATAAAACACCTTTCGGCTTAAGGCTTCGCTCAGTTGGAGAACATCCTATGGCCGCTGATACGATGGGGATTAATGTAACTAGAATGAGATATACAGGGGTTATGATTTCTGGTGTTTTAGCAGGAATTGGTGGTGCAGTTTACGCAACATCTATTTCTGGTAACTTTGCTGGAGGTACCATTTCAGGCCAAGGTTTCTTAGCACTTGCTGCTATGATTTTCGGTAAATGGCACCCAATGGGAGCAATGGGTGCGGCGTTATTCTTTGGATTAGCACAATCATTAAGTTTAACAGGAGCACAAATCCCAGTTCTACAGGATATCCCTTCTGTATATTTAACAATTGCCCCTTATGTACTAACGATCCTGGCTTTAACAGGATTTGTTGGACGTGCAGAGGCACCGAAAGCACTAGGTACACCTTACGAAAAAGGAAAACGATAATATTGTTATGTAAACTAGAACTTTGCGATAAGCAAGGTTCTTTTTTTTATTATAAATCTTTTTGTTAACTTTGACTGATGAACGAATTAGAATCCATTCTAGAAATGAGAAAATGTCAACGGGACGCCATATTTTAATTAATTGAGTAACATAGAAAAGGTATCTTATATCTCATTATAGTTGATATATAAGGTCTAATTAAAAAATACCAAAACTTGCTATTAATACTAAGCAAAGGTTATATTGTTTTTAAGGTTAATTCGGCTCATTTAGTCTAAAAATAATATGTATACTAATATGCTAGTATTATGAAAAGGAGGAATCCGACATGAAAATTGTTGCTGAAAACAAAACTACCTTAAATGGATTAACTCTTCATACAATATCTACTGAAAAATATAAAACGAATACATTAGTTTTAAAATTAAAAGCACCTTTAGAAGAAAAAAACGTGACCCAAAGAGCATTACTTCCTTATGTGTTGCAGAGTGAAACGAGCCGTTTCCCTTCTTCAACACTCTTAAGAACTTATTTAGATGATTTATATGGCGCCACATTAAATGTTGATTTGATGAAAAAAGGTGAATATCAAATCATTACTTTCAGAATGGACATTGCAAACGAGAGTTTCCTATCTGATCAAACACCTTTGTTAGTAAAGGGATTAGAACTTTTAGCTGATATAATTAATTCACCAGTAATAGAAAACAATGGATTTAAAGAATCTACAGTAGAAAAGGAAAAAAGGAGCTTAAAGCAACGAATTCAAGCAGTTTATGATGATAAGATGAGGTATTCAAATCTTCGACTAGTTCAAGAAATGTGTAAAAATGAGCCTTATTCTCTTCATGTGAATGGGCGAATTGAAGACATCGATTCAATTACACCAAGTTCTCTTTATCGTTATTACAACCATGTTCTGCAAAATGATGAGATTGACTTGTATGTTGTTGGTAACATTGATACTCAAAATGTTGAATCAACTGTAAAGGATCTTTTCATATTTAAAAGTAGAGAAAAGGTAAGAAGTACTCTTAATGAAAAAAAATCTGTTGAAAATGAACATGAAGTAATAGAAGAGCAGGATGTAAAACAAGGTAAATTAAATATTGGATATCGTACAAATTCTACTTATGCAGACAATGATTATTATGCACTTCAATTGTTTAACGGTGTGTTTGGAGGGTTCTCGCACTCTAAACTATTTATTAATGTTCGGGAAAAAGAAAGTTTAGCATATTACGCAGCATCTCGTGTTGAGAGTCATAAAGGTTTATTAATGGTAATGTCAGGAATAGAAAACAAAAATTATGAAAAAGCGGTTTCTATCATCAAAGAACAGATGCAAGCGATGAAAAACGGTGACTTCTCAGATGAAGAAATTGCACAAACGAAAGCTGTTATAAAAAATCAGCTTTTAGAAACAGTTGATACAGCAAGAGGTCTAGTAGAAATTTTTTATCATAATGTTGTTTCTACTGAAGAGCGCCAGTTTGAAGAATGGTTAGAGGGTATTGATAAAGTCACTAAACCTGAAATCATTGATGTGGCAAATAAAATTGAATTAGATACGATTTACTTCCTCAAAGGATTGGAGGCTACAAACTAATGGAGAAAATTACGTTTGACCAACTGCAGGAGGAACTGTTTCATGAGAAAATGGAGAATGGCTTAGATGTATACATTTTGCCAAAGCTAGGTTTTAATAAAACATATGCGACTTTTACAACAAAGTATGGATCCGTTGATAATAAATTTGTTCCTCTAGGTAAAAAAGATGTCGTGTCTGTTCCCGATGGAATTGCTCATTTTCTTGAGCATAAGCTCTTTGAAAAAGAAGACGGAGATGTTTTTCAAACATTTAGTAAGCAAGGTGCATCAGCAAATGCCTTTACGTCTTTTACAAGAACAGCATATTTATTCTCTTCCACTTCAAACGTAGAGAACAACCTAGAAACCTTAATTGATTTTGTTCAAAGTCCTTATTTTACGGAAAAAACTGTTGAAAAAGAGAAAGGGATTATTGGACAAGAAATAACAATGTATGATGATAATCCGGACTGGAGACTATATTTTGGTGTTATTCAAAATATGTTTAAAGAACATCCAGTAAAAATTGATATAGCAGGTACAATCGATTCAATTTCAAAAATTACGAAAGATATGTTATATGAATGCTATGAAACCTTTTATCATCCAAGTAACATGTTGTTATTTATAGTAGGACCTGTGGACCCAAAAAGTATGATGAACCAAATAAGAAGCAATCAATTAAAAAAAGAGTATAAAGACATGCCAGAGATTACTCGTTACTTTGATGTAGAACCTATAGGTGTAGCTCAAAAGAAACAAGTTTTACCGATGAATGTTCAATCATCAAAAGTATTGGTCGGAGTTAAAGCTAAGGGTACAAGTAGGACTGGAAATGATATGCTAAAGCACGAGCTTAGTATCAATCTTATTCTTGATTTATTATTTGGTAAAAGCTCAAACTATTATGAAGCATTATATAATGAAGGGCTAATAGATGAGACATTTTCATACGATTACACAGAGGAACAAGGGTTTGGTTTTGCGATTGTTGGTGGAGACACTAGTGATCCTGAAGGATTAGCAAAGAAATTACATGAAATAATGCTTAATTCGTCTGATTTCAAAGTTAGTTCCCAAGAGTTAGAAAGAGTAAAGAAAAAGAAAATTGGTGGTTTTTTACGCTCTTTAAACTCTCCTGAATATATAGCCAACCAATTTACGAGATACGCTTTTAATGAAATGAATTTATTTGATGTTGTCTCAACAATGGAAGCATTGACTGAGGAAGATATTAAAGAAGCTGCAAAAGAATTTTTCTGTGAGGAATGTTTTACTGAATGTCATGTTGTACCTAAAGCTTGATGTGATGCATCCTTCAAATTGAGGGATGCATTTTTAAGTCTTAAGATATGTTAAAAAGGTGGATGAATGATGGTGAAGTATGTATTAATTACAGGGGCAAGTGGTGGAATTGGCCGTGCAATTGCATTAAAACTTGCTGAAGAAGGTTACGGATTATATTTGCATTATAATCACAATGAAGAGGCGATAAGTAAGTTAGCCAGCAAATTAAAATCAGAGAATGTGGATGTAAAAATTGTTGGTGCAGATTTATCATCGTCATTAGGGATAGAAACGCTTTTGAACTTAATCGATGATCCTATTTATGGGGTCGTTTATTGTGCAGGGTCTAGCTACTTCGGGCTTGTTACTGATATGGAAGAACAAACAATAGATGACATGATCCAACTACATATAAAGAGTCCTTTTACATTAATAAAAAGTATATTACCTTCAATGATTGAGAAGAAAACAGGCAATATTATTATGGTTTCCTCCATTTGGGGAGAAATTGGTGCATCCTGTGAAGTGCTTTATTCAATGGTGAAAGGGGGACAAAACTCTTTTGTAAAGGCATTAGCGAAAGAAGTTGCTCCAAGTGGAATCCGTGTAAATGCTGTATCACCCGGTGCAATAAATACTCAAATGCTTTCTGTATTTACAGAGGAGGATAGAGATGAAATAGCAGTGGATATTCCAATGGGGAGAATTGGAGAACCATCGGAGATTGCTGATACTGTTACCTTTTTACTATCCAAACAATCAACGTATATTACAGGACAAGTAATATCTGTAAATGGTGGATGGCATTGTTAACTCAAAATTCCTTCATAAAATAAAAGTATAAATCCCTTTTTTTTAGACAAACTATATCTTGTACTATTATAAAAGGAGGGGCTATTAATGTCTGTCTTAGATAATTTTGAAACATGGAAAGATTTTTTAGGTGATCGTCTACACCAAGCTCAAGATCAAGGTATGAATCAAGGGGTAATTTCTGATTTAGCATACCAATTAGGTGATTATCTAGCAAAACAAGTAGAACCAAAAAATGCACAAGAAAAGGTGCTTGCAGATTTATGGAGTGTTGCTTCTACAGAAGAGCAACATGCTATTGCGAATATGATGGTTAAACTAGTTAAAGATGACGGAACAATGCAGTAAGGAGAGGGAATAACCTCTCTTTTTTTTTATACATAAAATTGAACTTGTAGAAAATCACAACAAAATATGAGTTTTATCGATAGATTTTGAATTCCCCTTTCCTAATGATTTAAAATACTTTATTATAGATAATAGGTAAAATAATGTAAAAATCTTTTTCCCAACCTTTTAAGGGGATGATATTAAATGGAAAAGAGAGAATGGTATTTAGAATATGAAATTCACAAGAATCGTCCAGGGCTGCTTGGCGATATCTCTTCACTTCTTGGAATGTTATCTATAAATATTGTAACAATTAATGGTGTTGATGACCGTAGACGTGGATTACTTTTATTGTGTGATAACAATGAGCAAATCGAGAGGCTAGAATCAATTCTGCATACGATGGACAATATAACAGTTACTAAGTTACGCGAACCAAAATTAAGAGATCGGTTAGCTGTAAGACATGGACGTTATATTCAACGAGATGCAGATGATAAGAAAACCTTTCGTTTTGTTAGAGATGAATTGGGACTTTTAGTAGATTTTATGGCAGAATTATTTAAGCAAGAAGGGCATAAGTTAATCGGAATTCGTGGCATGCCACGTGTTGGTAAAACTGAATCCGTCGTTGCTTCTAGTGTTTGTGCAAATAAAAGATGGTTATTTGTTTCTTCTACACTACTAAAACAAACTGTGAGAAGCCAATTGATTGAAGATGAATACAATGAAGACAATCTTTTTATTATAGATGGAATTGTTTCTACTAGAAGAGCGTCGGAAAGACATTGGCAACTTGTCCGCGAAATTATGAGACTTCCGGCTGTAAAAGTTGTGGAGCATCCTGATATTCTTGTGAGAAATTCCGAATATACCCTAGATGATTTTGATTATATCATTGAATTACGAAATGACCCTGATGAAGAAATTACTTATGATTTAGTGGAGGAACAACAATTCAACACATCGGATTTCTCATCATTTGATTTTTAATTATTGGTAGGTGTTTTCATTGACTGAATTAGGCAATAAGTTAAAAGAGACTAGAGAATCTAAACAAATAAGTTTAGATGATCTTCAGCAGATTACAAAGATTCAAAAGCGTTATTTAATTGGGATAGAAGAAGGTAATTATCAAATTATGCCCGGTAAGTTTTATGTTCGAGCTTTTGTTAAACAATATGCAGAAGCAGTAGGGCTAGATCCGGATGAGATTTTTCATGAATATAAACACGAGTTACCCAACACAATAAACGAAGATATACCTAATCAATTATCTCGTGTAACATCTCGAAAGCAAATTTCAGCTAAGGGTTCAAAATTATTAGAAATGATTCCTATGATTTTAATTATCATTGTTATTTTAGGAACACTTATTGCGCTATGGTTTTTCTTCCAAGGTAAGAACGTCGGGACTGAATTAAATGATGAAAATTCAAAAGAGCAAACTGAAGTTGAAGAATCAGAGAATTCACCAATAAATGATCCGAATGAAACAAGTGAAGAAAATAGTGTATCCAATTCATCAGAAAATGAGCAAACTGAAGAAAATGACACAGAAGAAGAAAGTGTGCCACAACAACAGTTTACTATCACTGAAAAAAGTGGAATTGCTGCTACGGTTGAGCTATCAAATACAGATACGTTCTTAGTTGAAATATCAGCTAAGCCTGATAAACAGACATGGGTAGGAATAAAAAATGGGAAAGGTAAAAACTTTCTTTCGGAGTTATTAACCGATGGTGCAAAAAGACAATTTGATCTAACAGAGGAACAATCAATTACATTTAACATCGGAAACACAATTGATACGGAACTGTTGATTAATGGTATACCATTTGAATTCCCTTCCCCCCCAACAGATAAAGTTCAACAAATTATCACGATTAAATTTGTAAAATTAGTCGAATAATCTACGGATAGCCATCATTTTGATGGCTTTTTCACTCTTTTAAGTGTATTATCACTAATGTATAAGTTTAAGATTTGTGTATAAGCGGAGGTAGTATAAGTGAACTTACCAAATAAGATAACAGTTGCAAGAATTTTGTTAATACCTTTATTTTTAATTGTCATGCTAACCGATACTAATTTGTGGGGAGTATATACAATTGGTGATATGTCTTTGCCAATTAATCATTTCATTGGTGCTTTAATCTTTATTTTTGCATCGTCAACAGACTGGGTTGATGGCTATTTAGCAAGGCGGAATAATCAAGTAACGAACCTAGGTAAATTTTTAGATCCTTTAGCAGATAAATTATTAGTTTCTGCAGCATTAATTACACTTGTCGAATTAGGTCTCGCTCCGGCATGGATGGTTATTGTGATTATTACAAGAGAGTTTGCAGTTACCGGTTTACGTTTAATTTTAGCAGAAGCGGGAGAAGTATCAGCAGCAAAAATCTTAGGTAAGATTAAAATGTGGGCACAAGTAGTTGCAATATCCGCATTATTATTACATAATTTTCCCTTTGAGTTTATTTCATTTCCTTTTGATGAAATTGCCCTCTGGATTGCTGTAATATTTACTGTAATATCAGGCTGGGATTATTTTGCGAAAAATAAAGAAGTGTTTGCAAAATCGAAGTAAAAAGGATGGAACAACGATGAGAGCTGAAATTATTGCAGTTGGATCTGAACTTTTGTTAGGACAAATTGTCAACAGTAATGCACAATTTATTTCTGAACAATTAGCTGAGCTAGGGATTAATGTATATTATCATACAGTAGTTGGCGATAACCCAGATAGACTTAAAAGTGTGATAGAGATAGCACAAACTCGTTCTGATATTATTATTTTCACAGGTGGATTAGGTCCAACTAAAGACGATTTGACAAAAGAAACAATTTCTAGTCTTTTAAATCGAAGGTTAGTGACTGATGAACAAGCTCTTAGTTTTATTAAAGACTATTTTACTGTTACAAAGCGAACGATGACAACGAACAATTTGAAACAAGCGCTAGTAATTGAGGGCTCAGCTGTGTTAAAAAATGACAACGGTATGGCTCCGGGTATGGGCTTAAAAGTGGATGAAATTATTTACATGCTACTTCCAGGTCCACCTAAAGAGATGAAGCCTATGTTTTTAAAATATGGCACTGATTTTCTCACTAAACAAGTAGGTATAACTGATCGAATTGAATCAAGAGTTCTTAGGTTCTTAGGTATAGGTGAATCACAATTAGAAACAGATATTGAAGATATTATTGATTCTCAAACGAATCCAACTTTAGCACCTCTAGCAGGTGATGGAGAAGTAACGCTTCGAATAACAGCTAAACACCCGACATCTGAAGGTGCTCAAAAAATGATTGATGAAGTAGAGAAATTAATTTCTAATCGAGTTGGTCAATTTATTTATGGTTATGGAGCAACTTCAGTATCAGTCGAATTATATAAATTACTTTCTGACAAAAAACTTACTATCTCAAGTGCAGAGAGCTTAACAGGTGGACTGTTTCAGGAACAGTTAACGAGCGTCCCAGGTGCCTCATCTGTAGTAAAAGGTGGAATTGTTTGTTATAGTGACGAGGTAAAGACAGATATTATTGGTGTAAAAAAAGAAACGATTGATCTCTTTGGTTCTGTAAGTGAAGAATGTGCAAAAGAGCTAGCAGATAAAACAAGATCACGATTGAATACTGATATTTGTATTAGTTTTACTGGTGTTGCTGGTCCGAGCGAACTAGAAGGAAACCCTGTTGGTAAAGTGTTTATCGGAATATCAATAGTGAATCAACCTACAAAAGTATATGAATATCAATTAAAAGGTACACGTGAGTCAATTAGAAATAGAACTGTTAAATATGGATGTTATCATTTATTAAAGATGTTAAAAGGCAGTTAAGATGTTCTTAGCTGTCTTTTTTTGATGTTCTAAATTTGTGAATGAATGTTCAATTTCCATTAAAAATGTAATTTTATAGTGTATTAACATGTCAAATTTGAATTTTCATTAGGAGGAAATTGGGTTTTCCCCCAATAAATCTGTGTTAAAAAACGAATAAATGTTCGTTTTTTTGCTTGGCAAAAAGAATAAAACAAGGTATAGTATTAGTAGGTTATTAGTACAAAGGAGGAAGTTAAGTGAGTGATCGTCAAGCTGCCTTAGAAATGGCATTAAAACAAATAGAAAAGCAATTCGGTAAAGGTTCAATTATGAAATTAGGTGAACAAACTGACCGTAGAATATCTACAGTACCTAGTGGTTCACTAGCATTAGATGCAGCTCTTGGAGTAGGTGGCTACCCAAGAGGTCGTATTATCGAAATTTACGGTCCTGAGAGTTCAGGTAAAACAACAGTAGCACTACATGCTATAGCTGAAGTTCAACAACAAGGTGGACAAGCAGCATTTATTGATGCAGAGCACGCGTTAGATCCAGTTTATGCACAAAAACTTGGAGTTAACATAGATGAGTTATTACTGTCTCAACCTGATACAGGTGAACAAGCTTTAGAAATTGCTGAAGCGTTAGTTCGAAGTGGAGCTGTCGATATATTAGTAATTGACTCAGTTGCTGCCCTTGTACCTAAAGCAGAGATCGAAGGGGAAATGGGTGACTCTCACGTTGGCTTACAAGCACGTCTTATGTCTCAAGCTTTACGTAAGCTATCTGGAGCTATTAATAAATCAAAAACAATCGCTATTTTTATTAACCAAATTCGTGAAAAAGTTGGAGTAATGTTTGGAAATCCTGAAACAACTCCAGGAGGTAGAGCTCTTAAGTTCTATTCTTCAGTTCGTTTGGAAGTCCGACGTGCTGAAACACTAAAACAAGGTAACGAAATGGTTGGAAGTAAGACGAAAATAAAAGTTGTAAAAAATAAAGTAGCGCCACCATTTAGAGTAGCTGAAGTAGATATAATGTACGGAGAAGGTATTTCTAAAGAGGGAGAAATTATCGATTTAGGTTCAGAGCTTGACATTGTTCAAAAAAGCGGTTCTTGGTATTCTTACAACGAAGAAAGACTTGGACAAGGACGAGAAAATGCTAAGCAATTCTTAAAAGAAAATCCAGAAATGAGAAAAGAGATTCAAAAGCAGATTCGTGAACATTATGGTCTTGATCAAGCATTTACTGCACCAGAAGATGCAGGACAAGAGGAATTAGACATTTAAAATGGAAAACAGAATCTATCACAACAAACGGGGGCACTTATGTGTCCCCGTTTGTTTGCTAAACATAATTTCATACTAAATAACCGATTCTCTAAGTATTCGACATCAAGCATGTAAAATAGAAAAGGTAGGAGTATATATAAATGATATAATTAAAAAGAAAAAAACTTCATTTTTACCAATTTCATGAAAGCTTTAAGTTGACAGGCCTTGACAATAAATTTTGGCAGATTTACAATTAGAGTGTATATTTTACATTTTGTTAGAATTAAAACGCTTAATAAGCCTATGTGCTGTATATTGAAATGAATGTAACAATGTACATGCCGACATTTTGAATCTAGCAAGTATTAAGAGCATAGCAAGAGGAGGTGAAAAGATGGACTCCATTACAATTATCATCTCCGCTTTGCTTGGCCTAATCGTCGGTGCAGTTGTTGGCTTTTTTGTTCGTAAGTCTATTGCCGAAGCAAAAATTGCAGGTGCAAAGGGTATTGCTGAACAAATAATTGATGATGCAAATCGCGAAGCTGATTCTTTGAAAAAGGAAGCACTCCTTGAAGCTAAAGATGAAATTCACAGACTTCGTACAGAGGCAGAACGAGATATTCGTGATCGAAGAAGCGAACTACAAAAACAAGAAAATCGATTAATGCAAAAAGAAGAGAATCTAGATCGTAAAGACGAGTCATTAGACAAACGTGAAGCGATGTTAGATAAAAAAGAAGATTCTCTTACTGAAAAACAACAGCATATTGAAGAGATGGAAAGCAGAGCGGAAGAGATGGTACGCAAACAACAATTAGAATTGGAGCGTATTTCAGGTTTAACACGTGAAGAAGCTAAGCAGATTATTATTGAGCGTGTTGAAAATGAACTAACAACCGATGTTGCCTATATGGTCAAGGATGCTGAAAATCGTGCTAAAGAAGAAGCAGATAAGAAAGCAAAAGAAATCCTTTCACTTGCTATTCAAAGGTGTGCAGCAGACCATGTAGCAGAAACAACAGTTTCGGTTGTAAACCTTCCTAATGATGAAATGAAAGGCAGAATTATCGGTAGAGAAGGACGTAACATCCGTACGCTTGAAACACTAACAGGTATTGATTTAATTATTGATGATACTCCTGAAGCTGTAATTCTATCTGGCTTTGATCCTATTCGACGTGAAACGGCTAGAATCGCGCTAGACAAGCTTGTGCAAGACGGACGTATTCATCCAGCGCGTATTGAGGAAATGGTTGAAAAGTCAAGACGTGAAGTTGATGAATATATTCGGGAAATGGGAGAACAAACAACTTTCGAGGTTGGTGTTCATGGACTCCATCCTGATTTAATTAAGATTTTAGGTCGTTTGAAATTTAGAACGAGCTATGGGCAAAATGTTCTTAAACACTCTATGGAGGTAGCTTATTTATCTGGATTAATGGCTGCTGAGTTAGGTGAAGATGAGACATTAGCTCGACGTGCTGGTCTTTTACATGATATAGGTAAAGCAATTGATCATGAAGTCGAAGGTAGTCATGTTGAAATAGGGGTTGAACTAGCAACTAAGTATAAAGAACACCCAGTTGTAATTAATAGTATAGCCTCTCATCATGGTGATACAGAACCTACTTCAATCATTGCTGTCCTAGTGGCAGCAGCAGATGCATTGTCAGCTGCAAGACCAGGTGCAAGAAGTGAAACATTAGAAAATTATATTCGACGCCTAGAAAAGCTTGAAGAAATTTCAGAGTCTTATGAAGGTGTAGAAAAATCATTTGCAATTCAAGCTGGACGTGAAGTAAGAATAATGGTGAAACCAGATACAATTGATGATTTAGAAGCACATCGACTTGCTCGAGATATTCGAAAACGAATTGAAGAGGAATTAGATTATCCTGGTCACATTAAAGTTACAGTTATTCGTGAAACGAGAGCAGTTGAATACGCAAAATAAAGTGGTCATTCTATGACCACTTTATTTTTTTGAAAAAAACTTACATAATTGCTAATAAAATCAATAGGATTGCTCTTTTGCAATTATTATGTAAAACTAATTAAGAAAAACCATGAATAGAAGGGGCTTATACATGAAAATCTTATTTATCGGTGATGTTGTAGGATCTCCAGGAAGAGATATGGTAAGTGAGTATTTACCTAAGATCAAGAGTAAATTTCATCCTCATATTACGATCATTAATGGTGAAAATGCAGCAGGTGGAAAAGGAATTACTGAGAAAATTTACCGTAATTTCTTATCAAGCGGTGCTCAAGCGGTAACACTTGGAAATCACACTTGGGATAACCGCGAAATCTTTGAATTCATTGATTCTGCCAAATATCTTGTACGACCTGGAAACTATCCTGACGACACTCCTGGTAAAGGAATCGTTTATTGTAATTATAATGGACTAGAAGTTGCAATTATTAATATCCAAGGCAGAACTTTCTTACCATCAATAGATTGTCCGTTTAATAAAGTAGATGAACTAATTATGGAAGCTAAAAAGAAAACTTCTATCATTTTCGTAGATTTTCACGCAGAAGCAACAAGTGAAAAACAGGCGATGGGTTGGTATTTAGACGGAAGAGTTACTGCTGTAGTAGGAACTCATACACATGTTCAAACGGCTGATAATCGCATTTTGCCTAATGGAACTGCTTATATAACAGATGTTGGAATGACGGGGCCTTATGATGGAATTTTAGGTGTTGAAAGATCGGCGGTTATTAAGAGATTTAAAACATCATTACCAGTTAGATTTGAAGTGACGAGTGGACGAACACAATTAAATGCAGTATTAATTGATGTGAATGATAAGACAGGAAAAGCAGAAGCGATTAAAAGAGTATTAATAAATGATGACCATCCATTTTTCGAGTAAGGGGTAAGAGTTAAATTAATATTCAATTTCTAATTTTCTGAAAAAAAGATTGTGACAAGCAGGAATACAGAGGGAAACTAGTGAATATAGTATGAGTGGAATCATTTATAACTTAACGGTTCTAATAAATACTCACTATTCATTGTAAAGGACAAGGAGGAAACTAGGAATGGAAATATTAAAAGTTTCAGCAAAGTCTAATCCTAACTCTGTAGCTGGTGCACTTGCGGGTGTGTTGCGGGAAAGAGGTGCAGCAGAAATTCAAGCAATTGGGGCAGGTGCTTTAAATCAGGCCGTTAAAGCTGTTGCAATTGCAAGAGGGTTCGTAGCTCCAAGTGGTGTAGATCTTATTTGCATTCCTGCATTTACAGATATTTTAATTGACGGAGAAGAAAGAACTGCAATTAAATTGATAGTAGAGCCACGTTAAATTGAGAGTATAGCTAAGTATCTCTTTGACCTGTTTGTTATTTTATAGCAAGCAGGTTTTTTAGTGATAATAATAGTGTAGAGTTTCTATCCTTGTTGATCAAAGTACTTGTCGCGTATCTTTCTGAAAAGTGCTCTCTTTATTTCTTTCTAAAGAAATATCAATAGTTTCCATTTTTATGTTTTAAGTGATTAAAAGGAGGGAACATACATTGAAGATATTTGACGCACACTGTGATGTCCTATATAAACTCTGGTTGAATCCCAAAATATCTTTTAGAGATTCAAAGCAATTACATATTACTCTAAAACAATTAGTTGAAACAGGTAGTAAGGTTCAGGCTTTTGCAATTTATGTTCCGGAGATTGTCAGAAATGAAGACAAGTTTGAAGTCGCATTGGAAATGGTTCAACTCTTTTATGAAAAAATTCTAGAAGAATGTCCAAATATGAAATTAGTAAAAAATAGACATGAGATAATTGAACTCAAAGAAAAAGAAATAGGTGCAATGCTAACGTTAGAAGGCTGTGATGCAATTGGTCAAAGTTTAACAAAATTGAAAACCCTTATTTCTTTGGGTGTTTCTTCTGTTGGTTTGACATGGAATTACTCTAACTATGTAGCAGACGGAGTTTTGGAAAGCAGAGGTGCAGGTTTAAGTGATTTTGGAAAACAGGTTGTTTATGAAAATAATAAATTAAAAATTAGCACAGATGTATCTCATTTATCAGAAAGAGGTTTTTGGGATGTCATGGAAATAGCTGATTATCCAATTGCATCTCATTCTAATGTGTATAATATTTGTAAGCATGTAAGGAACTTAAGTGATAATCAATTATTAAGCCTAATAGAAAACAATGGAATGATTGGAATAACTTTTGTCCCACAATTTCTTACAGACAATGCAAAAGCAAATATATCCGATATCTTACGTCATACCGACTACATATGTAGTCTAGGTGGAGTGAATAACCTTGGGTTTGGTTCGGATTTTGATGGGATTGAGAACACAGTAATAGGATTAGAAAGCTTTAAAGGTTATGATCGACTGATTAATTCTTTATTAAAGTATTATAGTGAAAGTCAAGTAAATGGATTTCTATATGATAATTTTGTAAGACACCTTCCTTAAATGAATGAAAAAAAAGATTTAATTTGAAGAAATAAAGGGATTCTATATTAAACTATTTAACACTTTTAGTCTGAATGTGGTAAAACGAGGATGTGTCATTAGTGTATAAACACTACCATATATGAAATCCTTTTCACATGAAACAATTCCGATTTTTTTTAATACAAAAAAATATTCATATTTTCCTCAATATTTAATTACAAAGGGTTGCTTTTTTTCTTTGATAGGTCTAGAATTGAAAGCGTTTAGTACATATCCAACATTATTAACTACATAAATGTTTCACTACAGTTTTTCCGTTACTTACATAGTAAACATATAAGTCTAATGTGAATTTCTAGTGATTTAGTTGGAAAAGTGCTACACTAATAAATGTAGATAACTTCGATACAATGAACGTATTCCAAAGGGGTGTAAGACATGATCAATCAACTTTCATGGAAAGTTGGCGGACAACAAGGGGAAGGAATCGAGAGTACAGGAGAAATTTTCTCTATTGCACTTAATCGATTAGGTTATTATTTATATGGTTATCGCCACTTTTCATCACGTATTAAAGGTGGACATACAAATAATAAAATTCGTGTTAGTACAACACAAGTTCGTTCAATTTCAGATGACCTTGATATATTAGTTGCATTTGACCAAGAAACAATCGACGTAAACTTTTATGAACTACGAGATGGTGGTATTGTAATTGCAGACGCAAAATTCAATCCAACCATTCCGGATGATTCAAAAGTGTCATTGTATGCGGTTCCATTTACAGAAATTGCTACTGAACTAGGAACTTCACTAATGAAAAACATGGTTGCCATTGGTGCATCGAGTGCAATTCTAGACTTGGATATCGATGTATTTAAAGAAGTAGTACATGAAATTTTCGGTCGCAAAGGACAGCAAATTGTTGATAAAAACATGGAAGCTATAAAAACTGGCGCTGAATTCATGAAGGAACAACTAGGTGAAAAAATTGGTGCAATGGAGCTTGAAAAAGCTGATGGTAAGAAACGAATGTTTATGATTGGAAATGATGCAATTGCTTTAGGAGCTCTTGCAGGTGGCGCTCGCTTTATGCCAGCTTATCCTATAACTCCTGCATCAGAGATTATGGAGTATTTAATTAAAAAATTACCTGAATTTGGTGGCACAGTCATTCAAACAGAAGATGAGATTGCTGCTTGTACGATGGCAATCGGTGCAAACTATGCAGGTGTTAGAACATTAACTGCTTCTGCTGGACCTGGTCTTTCTTTAATGATGGAAGCGATTGGCCTTTCTGGTATTACAGAAGTTCCTCTAGTTATTGTTGACACTCAACGTGGGGGACCAAGTACAGGACTTCCAACTAAACAAGAACAATCTGATTTAATGGCTATGATTTATGGAACTCATGGTGAAATTCCTAAAATCGTAATGGCACCAAGTACAGTTCAAGAAGCATTCTATGATTCAGTAGATGCTTTTAACTTAGCCGAAGAGTACCAATGTCCAGTTATCCTTCTTACTGATTTACAATTATCTCTTGGTAAACAAACTGTTGAACCACTAGAATTCGATAAGATTGAAATTCGTCGTGGTAAATTAAATACAGATGACCAATTACCTGAACTTGAAAATAAAGAATATTTTAATCGATTTGAAGTAACTGAAGATGGAGTATCACCACGCGTTATTCCTGGAACTAAAAATGCAATTCATCATGTTACAGGTGTAGAACATAACGAGCAAGGAAAACCATCAGAGGATGCAAACAATCGTAAAGCACAAATGGACAAACGTCTACGTAAACTGGATAATATTAAATTTAATATGCCTGTTTATAAAAACCAAAAGCACGAGGAAGCTGACTTATTAATCGTTGGATTCAACTCTACTCGTGGAACAATTGAGGAAGCAATGGGTCGTTTAGAGCAAGATGGACTTAAAGTAAATCATGCTCAAATTCGATTAATTCATCCTTTCCCAACAAACGAAGTATTACCTTTAGTTCAATCTGCTAAAAAGGTAGTCGTTATTGAGAATAATGCAACGGGTCAACTTGCTAATATTATGAAAATGAATGTAGGAAATGCTGAAAAAATTACTAGCGTCTTAAAGTATGATGGTAATCCATTCCTACCTCATGAGATCCACACAAAATGCAAGGAGTTGTTCTAAATGGCTACATTTAAAGATTTTCGAAATAATGTTAAACCTAACTGGTGTCCAGGCTGTGGGGACTTCTCAGTACAGGCTGCAATGCAACGTGCAGCAGCAAATGTAGGACTAGAACCTCACAATTTAGCAGTAATTTCTGGTATTGGTTGTTCAGGTCGTATATCTGGATATATTAATTCTTACGGATTCCATGGTATTCATGGACGTTCTCTTCCAATTGCACAAGGTGTTAAAATGGCTAACCGTGATTTAACTGTAATAGCATCAGGTGGAGATGGAGATGGTTTCGCAATTGGAATGGGTCATACGATTCATGCTATTAGACGTAACATAGATATCACTTATATTGTTATGGATAATCAAATCTATGGCTTAACTAAAGGTCAAACTTCTCCAAGAAGTGAACTTGGATTTAAAACTAAATCAACGCCTAAGGGTTCAATTGAATCTTCGCTATCAGTAATGGAGATGGCGTTAACTGCAGGAGCTACTTTCGTTGCGCAAAGTTTCTCTACAGATCTTAAAGACTTAACAGCTTTAATTGAAGCTGGAATTCAACATAAAGGATTCTCATTAATTAATGTATTTAGCCCTTGTGTTACTTATAATAAAGTAAACACATATGATTGGTTTAAAGAAAACCTTACTAAATTAGATGACATTGAAGGTTATGATCCACATAACAGAATGACTGCAATGCAAACCTTAATGGAACGTAACGGTCTAGTAACGGGTTTAATTTATCAAAATAAAGATCAAAAGTCTTACCAAGAGCTAGTGCATAATTATAGTGAAGAGCCGCTTTCAAAAGCTGATTTAGAACTTAGTGAAGACAAGTTTAATAAACTTGTAGCTGAATTTATGTAACTTAAAACCCTCTTAAGCACAATAGTTGCGAAAGAGGGTTTTCTTTCGTTTTCAAGTATCTTCTAGTCTGTAAAAAGCTTACTCTAGAATTTTAGTTTAATTTTATGTACAATTATCGACAGGATGGTTATTTTGTTGTTAATAATGAAAATACCCTTTATACTAGGATAATGTGTATATACTTCGTATTTCTTTATTGTAGAATGTGAAAGGAGAAAATAAATGAACGAACAACAACGTAAAGAGCTTACTGAACAAATAAAGTCTGTAGATTCTTTGGACAAAAAATCCAATAAGGATTACAGCAAATATTTTGATTTCTCCGGTGCAAAAGTTATTAAACAAGAAGACGGTAAGACTACTTATAGATTAAGTGGTAGAGAAATTACTGTAAATGATGCACCAGATTTAGCAGAAGGTAAAAGAAGAGGAAAAGAAAAAGTCAATTACCTCAACAATTTTGAAATACCTGAAGATTTACAAGGTATTGGCAACGGGAAAAAGTTCCTAATTCGAACATACGGTTGTCAAATGAATGAGCATGATACCGAAGTAATGGCTGGTATCCTTTTAGAGATGGGTTTTGCTTCCACTGATAATACTGAAGAAGCTGATATCATCCTTTTGAATACATGTGCTATTCGTGAAAATGCTGAAAACAAGGTTTTTGGTGAAATTGGTCATCTTAAGCCTTTAAAGCTTAGAAACCCTAATTTATTAATTGGAGTATGTGGCTGTATGTCACAAGAAGAGTCTGTTGTTAATAAGATTCTCCAAAAACATCACCATGTTGATATGATATTTGGAACACATAATATACACAGATTACCAAATATCGTTAAAGAAGCTTTGTTTAGTAAGGAAATGGTCGTTGAAGTATGGTCAAAAGAAGGGGATGTAATTGAGAACCTTCCAAGAGCACGTAAAGGTGAAATAAAAGCCTGGGTTAACATTATGTACGGTTGTGATAAATTCTGTACGTATTGCATCGTACCTTATACGCGGGGTAAAGAGAGAAGTCGTCGTCCCGAGGACATAATTGAAGAAATTCGTCATCTTGCTCGAAATGGCTATCAAGAGATTACACTTTTAGGCCAGAATGTTAATGCTTATGGCAAAGACTTCACAGATATGAAATACGGTCTTGGTGATTTAATGGATGAATTGCGTAAAATCGACATTCCACGAATTCGGTTTACAACCAGTCACCCACGTGATTTTGATGACCACCTAATTGAAGTCTTAGCTAAAGGTGGCAACTTAATGGAACATATCCATCTTCCTGTACAATCAGGAAGTACAGAGGTATTGAAATTGATGGCTAGAAAATATTCGCGTGAACAATATCTTGATTTAGTTAAGAAGATGAAGGAAAGAATTCCTAACGCTTCATTTACTACAGATATTATTGTAGGATTCCCAAATGAAACAGATGAGCAATTCGAAGATACACTTTCTTTGTATCGTGAGGTAGAATTCGATTCCGCATATACATTTATTTATTCACCACGTGAAGGAACGCCTGCGGCAAAAATGGAAGATAATATTCCGATGGAAGTGAAGAAAGAGCGTCTTCAACGCCTAAATGCACTAGTTAATGAAATATCTGCAAAGAAAAATTTAGCATATCAAGATCAAGTTGTAGATGTACTTGTTGAAGGTGAGAGTAAAAAGAATCCAGATATCTTAGCTGGATATACTTCAAAAAATAAATTAGTGAATTTTACCGGTCCTAAATCGGCTATTGGAAAAGTAGTGAAAGTAAAAATAACGCAAGCTAAAACTTGGTCTCTAGATGGAGAAATGGTTGAAGAAGCGGTAGAGGTGAAATAAATGGCACAGTATACAAAAGAACAAATCGTTGAAAGAGCAAGGGAATTAGCAAAATTGATAGCTGAAACAGAAGAAGTGGATTTCTTTAAAAGAGCAGAAGCAGCGATTAATGATAATAAGAAAGTAAAAGAAATGGTTGCTAGTATTAAAAGTCTTCAAAAACAAGCTGTTAATTTCCAACACTATGGAAAATTAGAGGCGCTTAAACTTGTTGAAGAAAAGATTGATAAGTTAAATGAAGAACTTGATTCTATTCCAGTTGTACAGGAGTTTAAAAATTCTCAAACAGAAGTAAATGACTTATTGCAACTTGTCGCACATACAATTTCGAACTCGGTTACGGATAAGATTATAGAATCCACTGGTGGAGATGTTCTAAGAGGTGAAACTGGTTCTAAAGTAAATAGTAGTTCTGGTTCTAGTTGTAACTAAAAGCAAAAGCTAACGCTTTTGCTTTTTTTTATGCCTGAAAACTTGAATGTAAAAGTAAATTCTCCTTATAGGAAATGTTGCTTAAGTTGTTTATTATCGCGGTAAGATTGGATGATTACCAGTGATTAGTATTCACTTATTATGTTGATGAGTATCTATTTGAAAATAAATAATGAAAAAAGGTACATATCTGGGCAGATGCGCATACAATTAACTATACGGTAAGGTTATGCACTAAATGATTTCCACTCCAAGTTGATTTTGTGCTTATTACGAAAGGTGATTTGAATACCTTTTTTAGCAACTGAAAATTTGGAGCGAGGAAAATAAAAGATTTTGATTAAAAAAATAGTATCACACTAGTCATTTATCCCGCATAGGATGAAATGAAGATTGATTGAGGAGGGTTTGCTCGAATGTCTGAATACAGAGAGATTATTACAAAAGCTGTCGTCGGTAAGGGACGTAAATTTACACAATCTACACATACCATTTCTCCATCACACAGACCAACAAGTATTCTAGGGTGTTGGATCATCAACCATCAATACGATGCAAAGAAATGTGATAATACTGTAGAGGTTCATGGTCGTTATGACATTAACGTTTGGTATTCTTATAGTGATAATACTAAAACAGAGGTTGTAACAGAAACTTTAACCTATACAGATGTCGTCAAATTAAAATACAAAGATGATAATTTCTTTGGAGATGATTGCGACGTTATTGCTCGTGTTTTACAACAACCTAATTGCCTAGAGTGTACAATTTCACCGAATGGAAACAAAGTTGTTGTAGAAGTAGAAAGAGAGTTCCTTGCAGAAGTAATTGGAGAAACAAAGGTCTGTGTTGCTGTACATCCTGATGGTTGTTATGAAGATGATAAGGATTGGGATTGCGATGTAGATGATGATGATTTTGAAGATTTAGATCCTGACTTTTTAGTTGGAGATTTGGAAGAGTAATATGTGACTAGGAGGTTTCACTTCCTAGTTTTTTTATTTCCTTAAACTTGGGTAGATTTCCAAGCAATTTAGAAATTGCGCCATGAAGTATGAATATGTGAATTGAATTTTTGCGTTTATAGAATGTTGGCCTTTAGTAATTTTTTCGTGTTAACCGTAGTGTAAGGACCGAGACTCCTGTGGGAGATGCGCTGGACTGGAGACCCCACAGTCGAAGCCGAGGAGGCTCCAGGAGCGCCCCGCGGAAAGCGAGGTTGCTGCAACGAAGGTTAACACCCAAAGTTCAGCGTCGTATTTTCAGGTTAGAAACTAAGAAAATATATTATTGGCATATGTAAAAAAGTAAAATTTGTACATAAGTCTCCATTATTAAGATATGTTATACTATCAGTAGAATTATAGAAAGTTATTTGGGGGATTAAATATGTCAACGGCAACATACACGCCTATGATACAACAATATCTATCTATTAAGGCAGATTATCAGGATGCCTTTTTATTTTTTAGACTTGGAGACTTTTATGAAATGTTCTTTGAAGATGCCATTACTGCTTCAAAAGAACTGGAAATAACATTAACTAGTCGCGAGGGTGGCTCAACAGAGAGAATTCCAATGTGTGGAATTCCTTACCATTCAGCACCTAACTATATCGAACAATTGGTTTCAAGAGGTTTTAAAGTTGCTATATGTGAGCAAGTAGAAGATCCGAAGTTGTCAAAAGGAGTAGTTAAACGAGAAGTGGTTCAATTAATTACACCAGGAACTGTTATGGACGGCAAGGGGTTAGAAGAAAAGCAAAATAATTTCCTTGCAGCTTTATCTTGTTTTTCAGATGGGACATTCGGACTTGCTTTCAATGATCTAACGACAGGAGAAAATTTTGTTACGATTATTTCAAATCACTTCTTAGATGTTATAAGTGAAATGTACTTATTCGATGTAAAAGAAGTGGTGGTTGAATCAAGCATAAACGAAGAATACAAAAAAATGATTGTAGATCGTTGTAATGCAACAATTTCATACGAAGATGATACTAATTTTGATAACAATAGATACCAAAAGCTCTTTGATAAAATTGATCAACATAAACTTATTAATGTGTTTTCTCGACTTTTAAGCTATTTACAGAAAACTCAAAAGAGAAGTCTTGAACATTTACAGCCTGTTCAATTCTATCAAATGAATCAATTTATGAAAATTGATCTTTTTTCAAAACGCAATTTGGAATTGACAGAAACTATTCGATCCAAAGGAAAAAAGGGATCGTTACTATGGTTATTAGACGAAACAATGACCGCGATGGGTGGACGTTTACTTAAAAGTTGGATAGATCGACCTCTTTTGAATCAAGCAGAAATTGAAGCGAGGCATGCTTCTGTAGAAAGTTTAATGAACCACTATTTCGAGCGCCAAGAAATTAGAGATCGATTAAAGGGTGTTTATGACTTAGAAAGACTTGCAGGAAGAGTAGCTTTTGGCAATGTAAACGCAAAGGATTTAATCCAATTAAAAAACTCACTTTATCAAGTGCCTAATATAAAACAAATTGTACTATCTTTACAAGATAGTTCAGCCAAAAAATTAGGTGAATGGATAGACACATGTGAAGATTTGACCCAGTTACTTGAAGAAGCGATCATTGAAAATCCAGCTCTATCCATTAAAGAAGGAAACATTATTAAAGATGGTTATAACCAAATGCTTGATCAATATAGAGATGCAAGCAGAAATGGTAAGAGCTGGATCGCTGCTTTGGAAAAAGAAGAACGCGAGAAAACAGGAATTAAATCTTTAAAGATAGGTTACAACCGTGTTTTTGGTTACTATATTGAAGTTACAAAAGCCAACCTGCAATATTTACCAGAAGGAATGTATGAAAGAAAGCAAACTTTAACAAATGCTGAGCGCTTCATTACACCTGCACTTAAAGAAAAAGAAACTCTGATTTTAGAAGCTGAAGAGAAAATAGTTGAGTTGGAGTATTCTTTATTTATTGAAATTCGAGAACAAGTTAAGAGTTTTATTCCTAGATTACAAGCTCTTTCAAAAATAATTAGTGAATTAGATGTTCTTCAATGCTTTGCTACGATTAGTGAGGAACGACACTATTCAAGGCCGGTTTTTTCAGAGAAATTGCTAACAATAAAAGATGGAAGACACCCTGTTGTGGAAAAAGTAATGGGTAATCAAGAATACGTGCCAAACAATTGTTCTATGGATGAAAGTCGAGGAATGTTATTAATAACAGGCCCAAATATGTCTGGTAAAAGTACATTCATGAGACAAATAGCTTTAACTTCAATACTGGCTCAGATTGGGTGTTTTGTCCCAGCAAAAGAAGCCGTGTTACCGATCTTCGATCAAGTCTTTACACGTATCGGGGCTGCAGACGACCTTGTATCTGGTCAAAGTACTTTCATGGTAGAGATGTTAGAAGCTAAGAACGCAATTGTGAATGCTTCTCAAAATAGTTTGATCTTATTTGATGAAATTGGACGTGGGACTTCTACCTATGACGGAATGGCACTGGCACAAGCGATAATTGAATATATACACGAAGAAATTGGAGCTAAAACGCTTTTTTCTACACATTATCATGAGTTAACAGAACTTGAAAAACAACTTCCGCAACTAACGAATGTACATGTTGAGGCTATAGAAGAAAATGGAAAAGTGGTCTTTCTTCATAAAATAAAAGAGGGAGCAGCAGATCAAAGTTACGGGATTCATGTAGCCGAGCTTGCTGGTCTTCCAAGTTCTTTACTTAAAAGAGCAAAGGAAATATTGGACAAGCTTGAGAAAGAAGGAAATGCTCCAAAAATAACTGAAAAAGTTAATGAAATGGCAAGTCAAATGAGCTTCTTTGAAGAGCCTGTCAAGAAGAATAAAGAGGAATCTCCTATAAATAAAAAAGAAAAACAAATTATTGAAGCAATCATAGCTATTGATCTCTTAGATATGACTCCGTTAGATGCAATGAATAAGTTATATCAAATTCAAAAGGATCTAAAGTCGTAGCTGCAAGTAAAGAGGTGAGTTGAATGGGGAAAATAATAAAGCTAAATGATCAGCTTTCCAACAAGATAGCAGCAGGTGAAGTAGTAGAACGACCTGCATCTGTTGTAAAAGAATTAGTTGAAAATGCCATAGATGCAAATAGTACCGTTGTAGAAATAGAAATAGAAGAAGCGGGATTATCTAAAATTAGGATTATTGATAATGGTGATGGAATAGAAGAAGATGACTCATTAACAGCCTTTCATCGGCATGCAACAAGTAAAATTAAAGATGAGAATGACTTATTTCGAATAAGAACACTTGGATTTAGAGGTGAGGCTCTACCAAGTATTGCATCTGTTTCTGAACTTGAATTAAAAACAAGTACCGGTGAAAGTAATGGAACATACCTTTATTTAAAAGGTGGACAACTTGTAAAGCAAGAAAAATTTAATAGTCGAAAAGGCACGGATATTACAGTATCAAATTTATTTTTTAATACGCCTGCTCGCTTAAAATATTTAAAAACAGTTCATACAGAACTTGGTAATATTACAGACGTAGTTAATCGAATTGCGCTTGCAAATCCCGATGTGTCTATTCGTTTGAACCATAATGGTAAAAGGCTATTAAAGACTACTGGAAATGGAGATGCTCTTCAAGTAATTGCATCCATCTATGGTCTTTCAATAGCAAAGAAGATGGTACCCATTTCTTTGAAGTCACTTGACTTCAGTGTGGATGGTTTTATATCAATGCCTGAAATTACCCGTGCTTCTAGAAACTATATATCTACGATCATTAATGGTCGTTTTATTAAAAATTATCCTTTAGTTAAAGCAATACAACAGGGGTACCATACGCTTTTACCAATCGGAAGGTTTCCAATTGTATTTTTAAATATAGATATGGATCCTTTATTAGTAGATGTGAATGTTCATCCAGCAAAACTTGAGGTGAGATTAAGTAAAGAAGCTGAGTTGAATAAATTAATTGAAGAAGGCATTAAAGATGTGTTTAAAGAGAAGCAGCTTATACCTGAAGTTACTCCATCTTCAAAAAAGAAACAGATTGATTCACTTCAACAACATTTCTCTTTTGAACATAATGTAAGCCTTCATCGAAATGATGTCACTGAGGACAGTGATTTTGTGACTAATGCTGTCAAAAAAAATAATGATGAAGACTTATCTTTAAGAGTCACATCAGATAAACAAGTTCCTGAATTGACTAAAATGGAACAGGAAGAAAGTGACCGCAAAAGTAATAGTAACAATACTGGTGAGACAGAGGTTTATGAACATGAACATGTTTATTCCTATAATGACGAAGTAAACTCGTTAAATGAGTACAACACAAAATCAATCAATACCGATCGAATTCCACCACTATATCCGATTGGGCAAATGCATGGCACGTATATATTAGCTCAGAATGATTCTGGTTTATATATTATTGATCAGCACGCTGCGCAAGAACGTATTAAGTACGAATACTTCCGTGAAAAAGTGGGTCAATTGACATCTGAAGTTCAAGAGTTATTATTACCATTTACATTAGAATTCGCTACGAATGAGTGTATTATAATAAATGAACATTTGAATGAGCTTGAAAAAGTTGGGGTTTTCCTTGAAGAATTTGGTCCAAACAGTTATATTGTTCGGTCTCATCCGCAATGGTTTCCAAGTGGTGAGGAACAAGCTATTATTGAAGAGTTAATAGAGCAAGTAATTAATAATAAAAAGATCAGTATTAAGGAGTTACGTGAAGAAGCAGCAATCATGATGAGTTGTAAAGCGTCTATTAAAGCTAATCATCACTTGCGAAGCGATGAAATATTTACTCTTTTAGAAACGTTAAGAAAAACGGTTGATCCCTTCACCTGTCCACACGGAAGGCCGATTATCGTCCATTATTCTACTTATGAAATGGAAAAAATGTTTAAAAGAGTCATGTAAGGAAAAACCGAGAATGGTTTTTCTTTTTTTTTCTTACATTGATATTTTTTCATAAGAATTGGTTATAATAGTTTGGTGTTCGATACATCTTAACACTTATGTTAATATATAGAAAAGTGTTGTATTGAAAGAAGTGATTTAATTGGCAGAAACTAAAAGCGATTTAATTGTTCTTATCGGCCCTACTGCAGTTGGAAAGACCAAGCTAAGTATAGATCTTGCAAAAAAATTAAATGCAGAGATTATTAGCGGTGATTCTATGCAAATATACAAAGGAATGGACATTGGAACAGCAAAAATTTCAAAAGAGGAAATGGGTGGAATAGCTCATCATTTAATTGATATTAAAGACCCAACTGAATCTTTTTCGGTAGCTGAATTTCAGTCTATCGTTAGAAAAAAAATTGAGGAAATACAAAATCGTGGAAAAGTTCCGATGATTGTTGGAGGGACAGGTTTATATATACAATCAGTCATATATGATTATGAATTTACACCAACAGTGTCAGATAATGATTATAGGTTATTATTAGAGAAAAGAGTCTCGCAATATGGAATAGATTTGATATATGATGAGCTTAAGAGGATTGATCCAGAAAGTGCAGAAAAGATTCATCCTAATAATACAAGAAGAGTAATACGAGCTCTTGAGATTTATAAAACAACCGGAATCACCATGTCAGAGTACATAAAACAACAAGAGCATACGCTTCTTTATCATTGTACAATGATTGGATTAACAATGAGTAGAGAATTACTTTATAAAAGAATAAATGAACGGGTAGATAAGATGATAGAAGAAGGGCTACTTGATGAAGTATCAAAACTGTACCATCAAGGTGTAAAAGATTGTCAATCTATTCAAGCAATAGGATATAAAGAACTTTATCAGTACTTTGATAAAAACATAACGTTAGAACAAGCAATCGAACAGTTAAAGCAAAATTCAAGAAGGTATGCCAAGCGACAATTAACATGGTTTCGAAATAAAATGGATATAAACTGGTTTGATATGACAGAACAGCAATTATATATAGAAAAGTTCAATGAAATTTATCAATATATAGCAGGAAACCTTAGACATTAAGCGAATAAATATGTGTATAGAGAAAAGAGGAGGACTTATAATGAAGCAAACAATTAACATTCAGGACCAATTTTTAAACCAATTAAGAAAAGATGGCTCTTTCGTCACAGTCTTCTTATTAAACGGCTTTCAACTTAGAGGTCTAGTAAAAGCTTTTGATAATTTTACTGTTTTATTAGAAACAGAAGGAAAACAGCAATTAATATATAAACATGCAATTTCTACTTTTTCTCCACAGAAAAACATTCAATTAGATTTAGAATAGCATTTGATAGTTATTTGACAGCCTACTAATTCGGGTTGTCTTTTTTTATTTCACAAACATGTGTATATAGGTTACTGAATATTAATATAAATATTACGAAGTGTTTTTTTACCTTTGACTTAACTAACATTTCTTCTAGAGAGGTGCATCAAAAAATATCCTAAGCAACTGTATATTTAGAAGTGCATACATTGCTTTCTTTTATCTTTCAATTTATACCCAATTATTTCTTGGGAAAGCGCAAAAATAGACAAACGCGCTTAGAGGTTGTTGAAATTTCGCTCTTTTTGTTGAAACTTAATGATTAACGTACCCATTTAATTCAAAATAGATAGGCATTTGTCACAGTTAATTTTCTTCTGCGTATAATGGTATAGAATGAGGGGTGAATGCTCTTGGACCAACCAATCACAATGAAAAATAATGGACAAATAAATGTTGTCTTAAACGGACAAAAAAAGAAGTTGAAGGTATTAAATACGTCTTCTAAAGAAATCACACCAGTAAAGGTGCAATCAAAGCATTCGGCATTGAAAGAAATAGAAGATGCACTTAGTACTCTAGTTGGTATGGATGAAATGAAAAAAATGGTGAAAGAAATATATGCATGGATTTATGTAAATAAAAAGAGAGAAGAACAAGGATTAAAACCAGGCAAGCAAGCTTTGCACATGATGTTTAAAGGTAATCCTGGTACTGGGAAAACGACAGTTGCACGACTATTAGGTAAATTATTTTTACAAATGAATGTTTTGTCTAAAGGTCATTTAATTGAAGTAGAAAGAGCTGACCTTGTAGGAGAATATATTGGTCATACAGCTCAAAAGACAAGAGAATTAATTAAAAGAGCTATGGGAGGGATTCTTTTTATAGATGAAGCCTATTCCTTAGCACGAGGTGGAGAAAAAGACTTCGGAAAAGAAGCAATTGATACATTAGTTAAACATATGGAAGACAAACAACATGAATTTGTACTTATTTTAGCTGGATATTCGAAGGAAATGGATCATTTCCTGTCACTTAATCCTGGATTATATTCACGGTTTCCTTTAGTTATGGAATTTCCAGATTACACGGTTGACCAGTTAATTGATATTGCAAATCGAATGATGTCTGAAAAAGAGTATAAATTTAGTAAAGAGGCCGAGTGGAAGTTAAAGGATCATTTACTCTCTATAAAATCCAGTTCTTCAACCCAAACAGCTTTTAGCAACGGCCGTTACGTTAGGAATATTATCGAAAAGTCTATGCGTTCACAAGCGATGAGGATTTTGATTAATGAAACTTTTGACAAAGAAGAGTTAATGACCATTAGAAGTCAGGATTTAATTTTTAAAGAATATAGATAAATAAAAGCCGTCTAGAATTTGACGGCTTTTCTTAATGGTTAAATGAATTGTTAGATGTGGTCAAAGGTTTATTTGGCAATTTCCAGTTATAGATATAGGAAGCCATTCGTAAACAAACGATTAGAATAAATAATAAATAAAGTTCGATTGGTGATGTGACTAGTTTTATTCCAATTGCAAGTCCTGCTATGATAGCCCAAACACCGTATATTTCTGCTCTAAGGACAAGGGGTTTCCTTCCGGCGAGAAGGTCTCGGATAATACCTCCACCACTTCCAGTCAAAACTGCCGCAACGACAATTGCGCTCAATGGATGGTTCATTTCTGAAGCGTAAAGAGCACCTTGGATAGCGAAAGCAGATAATCCAATTGCATCTGTGAAATTTCCCCATTTTCTCCATTGTTTAAGCAATCCTTGGGGAAAGAGAAAAACTACAGTCATTGATAATAAAGCAATTTGAAATAACATCCCTTGATCCCACAATGCCGAAACTGGTACTCCGATAAGTAAATTACGTATTGCCCCTCCACCGAATGCTGTCACGATTCCTAATATGTAAACACCCAGAATATCATATTCTTCTTCCATAGCAACAATAGCACCACTAATTGCGAATGCAATTGTTCCAATTATACTAAGTACTTCCCAAGTCATCTTGATGGTCCCTTTCTTGATGAAATTCATAATTCCTTTAAGATTGTATACACAACCGTTCTTTTTATCAACAATTATTTTCAACAATCACTTGAGATAGAGAAAATAAAATAAATTTGGTATGATAGCAAAAGGCATATATATTAGAAAGAAGGAAAAAGCTTGAAGAATACATACAATGATGAAATCGAAAAAGTCATATTAGTTGGCTGTCAATTTTCTAAAGAAGACGACACCCAATTTGAATATTCATTAGATGAATTAAAATCACTAACTAAAACTGCAAATGGTATTGTAGTGATGACACTGAGTCAAAAAAGAGAGAGACCACATCCAGCCACATACATAGGAAAGGGAAAAGTTGAAGAACTAGTCAATCTTGAAGATGAGTTTGAGGCCGATGTGATTATTTTTAACGATGAGTTAACCCCCAGCCAGATACGAAATCTCTCAGCTGTTTTAAAGTCAAGAGTGATAGATCGTACTCAACTTATTTTGGATATTTTCGCATCAAGAGCAAATTCAAAAGAAGGGAAACTTCAAGTAGAATTAGCTCAGCTAAAATATTCTCTTCCTAGATTAAGTGGTAAGGGAATCGAATTATCACGTCTAGGTGGTGGGATAGGTACTAGAGGTCCAGGTGAAACAAAACTTGAAACCGACAGACGTCATATTCATAAAAGAATAGATGAAATTAAACAGCAGCTTTCTGTGATCGTACAGCATAGAGAACGATACAGAGAGAGAAGGAAAAAAAATAACACTTTTCAAATATCCCTAGTTGGATACACGAATGCTGGGAAATCCACCATGTTTAACCGATTAACACAAGCTCAGTCCTTTGAAGAAAATTTATTATTTGCAACCCTTGATCCGATGACAAGAAAGATGAATTTACCTTGTGGTCTTTCAACTCTTTTGACGGATACAGTAGGCTTTATACAGGATTTACCTACATCACTTATTGCAGCCTTTAGATCAACTTTAGAAGAAGTTAAGGAGGCTGATTTGATTCTACATGTCGTAGATAGTTCAAACCCTGATTATTTTAATCATGAAAAGACGGTATACGATTTACTAGAAGAATTAAAGGTGGAAGATGTACCTATTTTAACTGTTTATAATAAGAAAGACATTTTCAATGCTCACTTTGTTCCATCAGCTAAAACACCTTCGGTAATGGTTAGTGCATTTCATAACGCAGATTTAACAAAATTGCTTCTAAATATTGAAGCATTGATGATAGAAAATATGGTTGAATATCGTGTAACTTTACCTAGCAGTAAGGGGAGAGTATTGTCTCAATTAAAAACCGAAACGATATTAAAAAGTTTCACGTTTAATGAAGAAATGGATAGCTATGAGTGTAATGGTTACATTTTTAAAAACCATACCTTATTAGGTACACTTAGAAACTTTCAACAATAGAGGAGATTAATGATGTTTGAAGATTTAAAGAACGGTAAAGTATTATCTAAGTTAGTGCGAGAAGTTGAAAAACAGATTGAACATCTTCATAGAGATATTGATAGAAACGTTGAAAACAATCAGTATAGGGTTTTAAAAAGTTTTCAAAACAAAAGAGTAAGTGATTCACATTTTATTCCAACTACAGGGTATGGATATGATGATAGTGGAAGGGATACATTAGAAGAAATTTATGCAGATGTTTTTGGTGGTGAAGCTGGATTGGTCCGCCCACAAATTATATCCGGAACACATGCTATATCAATAGCTTTATTTGGTATCCTTAGGCCAAGCGATGAATTACTGTACATAACAGGGAAACCATATGATACATTGGAAGAAATTGTTGGGATACGTGGAAATGGTGTTGGTTCATTAAAAGATTTCAATATTTCTTATAATTCTATTGATTTAACAAATGAAGGAAAAGTTGATTTTGAAAATGTGAAAAATGCCATACATTCTAAAACGAAAATGATTGGTATACAGCGATCAAAAGGATATGCTACAAGACCATCTTTTACAGTAAAAGAAATTGAAGAAATGATAAACTTCGTAAAAGAAATAAAACCTGATGTAGTAGTGTTCGTTGATAACTGCTACGGTGAATTTGTTGAACCACTTGAACCACCACATGTTGGGGCAGATCTTATTGCGGGTTCGCTAATTAAAAACCCAGGCGGTGGTCTAGCTAAGACTGGTGGATACATTGTAGGGAAAAAAAGTTTAATTGAAGCATGTTCTTACAGGCTCACCTCACCAGGAATTGGAGCAGAAGCGGGTGCTTCACTTTATAGTTTGCAAGAAATGTATCAAGGATTTTTCTTAGCGCCACACATTGTTGGTCAAGCATTGAAAGGTGCGATTTTTTCTTCAGCCCTTTTCGAGAAGATCGGCTTTAATACATATCCAAAATGGGATATGTACCGTACGGATTTAATTCAATCTGTTCAATTTGAAAATCGAGAAATGATGGTTTCGTTCTGCCAAGCGATTCAGTATGCATCGCCGATAAACTCACACGTAACTCCGTATCCGAATTATATGCCGGGCTATAAGGATGATGTAATTATGGCAGCGGGAACATTTATTCAAGGAGCTAGCATCGAACTAACAGCTGATGGTCCACTAAGACCTCCGTATGTTGCTTATGTTCAGGGTGGATTAACCTATACACATGTAAAGATTGCAATATGTACCGCTATTGACAAATTGATGAATAAAAATTTACTAAAAGTTGAAGGATAAAATTATCCTTCTTTTTTTATGTGAGAAAACCTCACATGATGTTGACATATTACATAACATGTATTAATATAGAATTATAAAAGAAATAAAAAGGAGGCGCAGATATGGGTGACAACATTAGGCGTTCAATGCCATTATTTCCAATAGGAATTGTAATGCAACTAACTGAGTTGTCAGCTAGGCAAATCCGTTATTATGAAGAGAATGGCTTAATTTTCCCAGCTAGAACAGAAGGGAACAGACGGTTATTTTCGTTTAATGATGTTGATAAATTGCTCGAAATTAAAGATTTGATTGAGCAAGGGGTTAACATGGCTGGCATTAAAAAGATCTTTGTTGTTAAAGAGGGGCAACAACAAAGTGAAGAAGTTACTAAAGCTCATCCTGTAAAGCAAGATTTGTCAGATGAAGAACTAAGAAGATTGTTAAAATCCGAAATGATTCAAGCAGGTCGTTTCAATCGTTCCTCACTTAGACAAGGTGATATGTCAAGATTTTTCCACTAAAAATAAATTTGATTTTATTAAGGAGGCCTACACATGGCAAAGTATACAAAAGAAAATATTGTTAGCTTAGTAAAAGAACAAAATGTAAAATACATTCGTCTGCAATTTACAGATATTCTTGGAACTATTAAGAATGTTGAAATTCCAGTTAGTCAATTAGATAAAGCTCTAGATAACAAAATGATGTTTGATGGTTCGTCAATTGAAGGTTTTGTTCGTATTGAAGAATCAGATATGTATTTATATCCTGATTTAGATACTTTTGTTATTTTCCCTTGGACATCTGACAAAGGAAAAGTTGCTCGTTTTATTTGTGATATTTATAATCCAGATGGAACTCCTTTTGAAGGTTGCCCTCGTTATAACTTAAAACGTGTTCTTAAAGACATGGAAGAGTTAGGATTTACTGATTTCAACCTTGGACCTGAGCCAGAGTTTTTCTTGTTCAAGCTAGATGAAAAAGGAGAACCAACTTTAGAACTTAACGATAATGGTGGATATTTCGACCTTGCTCCAACTGACTTAGGAGAAAATTGCAGAAGAGATATCGTGTTAGAGCTTGAAGAAATGGGATTTGAAATCGAAGCTTCTCACCATGAAGTAGCGCCAGGTCAACATGAAATTGATTTCAAATATGCTGGAGCAATTAAAGCTTGTGATGATATCCAAACATTTAAGCTTGTAGTAAAAACGATTGCTCGTAAGCATGGATTACATGCTACATTTATGCCAAAGCCATTATTCGGTGTGAATGGTTCTGGAATGCACTGTAATCTATCTTTATTCAAAGGAAATGAGAATGCATTTTTTGATCCTAATTCAGAATTACAACTAAGTGAAACTGCAAGACAATTTATAGCAGGTATCTTAAAACACGCTACTAATTTTACTGCTGTAACTAATCCAACAGTAAACTCTTATAAACGTCTTGTTCCAGGTTATGAGGCGCCATGTTATGTTGCTTGGTCTGCACGAAACAGAAGTCCATTAATTCGTATTCCTGCTTCAAGAGGCTTAAGTACACGTGTTGAAGTTCGTAGTGTAGACCCTGCTGCTAATCCATATTTAGCAATGGCTGTTCTACTTGCATCAGGTTTAGATGGAATTAAAAATTCTTTAACACCACCAAAGCCAGTTGATCGAAATATTTATGTTATGAATAAAGAAGAGCGTTTAGAAGAAGGTATTTTAGATTTACCTGCAACTTTAGCTAACGCACTTGATAAATTAAAAACTGATGAAGTAGTAGTAAACGCTCTAGGAAAACACCTGTTCGAGCATTTTGTTGAAGCAAAAGAAATTGAGTGGGATATGTTCCGTACACAAGTTCATCCTTGGGAGCGCGAGCAATATATGAGTATGTATTAATAGAATAAGAAAAGCCCTTACTAATAGTGTAAGGGCTTTTTTCGTATTAACAAAAACTTTTTTGTGGTTTTCAAAAGAAAAAACCAATCACAAGGATTGGTTTAGTGTACGGTACGATAAACCCCAATTACTTTTCCTAAAATGCTAACTGTTCTCAATAGGATTGGTTCTAATGAGGAATTTTCAGGCTGTAAACGAATATAATCCTTTTCTTTAAAGAATCTTTTTACAGTAGCTTCGTCTTCCTCTGTCATTGCAACGACGATATCTCCATTATTTGCAGTGCTTTGTTGTTTAACAATAACTAAATCCCCATCAAGTATACCCGCCTCGATCATACTATCACCCATAATTTCTAGCATAAACACTTGATCATCCGGAGAAACGTATTTATCAGGTAAAGGAAAATATTCCTCGATATTTTCAATAGCAGTGATAGGTTGTCCTGCTGTCACTTTTCCTATTATAGGAACATTTACAACACTAGCCTTAGGTATATGATCATACCCATCTGTGTCTAATACCTCGATCGCCCTTGGTTTTGTAGGATCTCGCCTAATTAATCCCTTGCTTTCTAATCTCGATAAGTGACCATGCACGGTAGAGCTTGAAGCCAATCCTACTGCCTCACCTATTTCTCTCACGGATGGTGGATATCCTTTGTCCTCTACTTCTCTTTTAATAAAATTTAAAATATCTTGTTGCCTTTTTGATAGTTTGGTCATTGTGTTCGCACCCCAGCTTCTCCGATAATATGTAAATGAATTATAACATGTGTTCCCTAAAAATACAAACATTAGTTCGAAGAAACTAGTTGACCTAAAACGTTTGTTCGTATTATAATGAAAACATAAGTTGCGAACATACATTCTCTAGGGGGTATTTATATGAAAAATATATCATTTACTTTATCAATTTATCTTTTATTATTATCGCTTGTATCTGCCGTTACTTTTGCTTTTGTAAATATAGACAATATAGAGAAAAAGACGACTAGTGATGTTTTCTTAGAAGTTACAATTGAAGAAGGAGATTCAATCTGGGCGCTTTTTGCCGATTATAAAGAAAAACATAATTTGAGTTACGACCAATTTATTCAATGGGTTGATGCACACAATCAAACAAATTTAGCAAAATTATATCCAGGGGAAAGACTATTTCTACCAGTCCATCAAAAAGATCTAGAACAAATCAAGGTTTATGCAAGTAGTGAGGGAAATTAATGAAAGCAATTATATATACTAGAGTTAGTACAGATAAACTAGCACAGGAGACTTCTTTACTAAGACAAAAGGAAGAATTACATAAACTCGCAGTTGAAAATAACCTTGAAGTTGTAGATGTAATTGAAGAAAGAGCAAGCGGTTATAATATTGAACGAGATGGTATTCTTAAGTTATTGCGATGCATACAAGAAAATGACATTAAAGCAGTTCTCATCCAAGATGAAACAAGACTAGGTAGGGGAAATGCGAAAATAGCTATACTAAGATGCATTTATAAATATAATGCATCTATTTTTTCTATTAGTCATAATGGAAAATTACAATTATCTGAATCTGATTCTATGGTACTGGAAATAGTAAGTATTGTTGAGGAATTTCAAAGGAAAATTCATAATGCAAAGATAAAAAGGGGAATAAAGAAAGCTATTGTAAATGGATATAGACCTGAGAAGAATCTATCTAATCGGAATCAAAGTTCAGGTAGAGAAAAAATCGAGGTGCCTATACAAGAGATAGTTCGCCTTAGAAAAAACAAACTCACCTTTTCTGAAATTGCTGCCACTCTGAGGGGGTTTGGTTATGACGTTTCAAAAGCAACTGTTCATAGGCGTTATCGTGAATTTTTAAATGAAAACGAAGGTAATCAATCCCTTTAACTTGTCAATTTGTAAATATTCTTGTAACATGGTCTATATTTTTAAAAATGTAAGAATCAAAGGAGAAACTTTACATGCTATCAAGTGAAAAAATTACAAGAATAAATTTTTTATCAAAAAAATCAAAAGAAGAGGGCTTGACTGAAGAAGAAAAAAGGGAGCAACAAACATTAAGAAATGAGTACTTAAAAGCTTTTAGAGGTTCTATGAAAGATACATTACATTCTGTGAAAATAGTAGATGAAAAAGGAAACGATGTTACACCTCAGAAATTAAAAGAAAGTAAAAATAGAAAGAAGCTACATTAATTTTAAGAGGTAGATGGTCTTAAATAAGAAATTTTCATTACAAATTTTCAAGAATAGTTGTGATAATTATTTTATCACTATATGATTAATACAAGAAATTACTATAGTTTTATATGAGAGGATGTAAATTTATGAACCATACTATTGAAAATTTATCAATTGCTGCTATTAGAACACTTTCGATTGATGCAATTGAAAAAGCTAATTCCGGACACCCAGGAATGCCAATGGGGGCAGCACCAATGGCTTACACATTATGGACAAAATATATGAACCATAATCCAGCAAACCCGAATTGGTTTAACCGCGACAGATTTGTTCTTTCAGCTGGACATGGCTCAATGCTTTTATATAGTTTATTACATATTAGCGGATATGATCTAACCATCGATGACTTAAAGTCATTTAGACAATGGGGAAGCAAAACTCCTGGACACCCTGAGTTTGGCCATACACCCGGTGTAGATGCAACAACTGGACCTTTAGGACAAGGCATCGCAATGGCTGTTGGTATGGCTATGGCAGAACGACATTTAGCCTCAACGTATAATAAAGAAGAATATGAATTAATTAATCATTTTACATACAGCATTTGTGGCGATGGAGACTTAATGGAAGGTGTTTCGGCAGAAGCAGCATCACTAGCTGGTCATCTGAAGCTAGGGCGATTAGTGGTAATGTATGATTCTAACGATATTTCTTTAGATGGTGAACTAGACCGATCATTTTCTGAGAGTGTAAAAGAAAGATTTAAATCATACGGATGGCAATACCTTCGTGTTGAAGATGGTAACGACATCAATGAGATTTCAGCTGCACTGGAAGAAGCTAGAGGTGATTTAGAGCGCCCGACAATGATTGAAGTTCGTACAACAATTGGTTATGGTTCGCCAAATAAATCTGGAACTTCTGATGTACATGGTGCTCCACTCGGAAATGAAGAGACAAAACTAACAAAAGAGGCATACAATTGGACATATGAAGAAGATTTCTTCGTTCCAAATGAGGTTTACCAGCACTTCCAAAACACTGTTAAAGAAACAGGATCAGTAAAAGAAGAGAAGTGGAATCAGTTATTTAATAAATATAAAGAAGTCTACCCTGAACTTGGTAATCAATTAGATAGGGCAATAAAAGGCCAACTACCAGCAGGATGGGAACAACAACTTCCGGTATATGAAGAAGGTAAAAGTCTTGCTTCAAGAGCTTCAAGTGGTGAAGTCTTAAATTCAATCGCAAAAGCTGTTCCTCAATTTTTAGGAGGCTCAGCTGATTTAGCGGGTTCTAACAAAACGATGATAAAAGGTGGAAATGACTTTACACCAATGGATTTTAGTGGAAGAAACATTTGGTTTGGTGTTCGTGAATTTGCAATGGGAGCTGCGTTAAATGGAATGGCATTACATGGTGGTGTTAAAGTTTATGGAGGAACGTTCTTTGTTTTCTCTGACTATTTAAGACCAGCAATCCGTCTTGCTGCACTTATGGGCTTACCAGTAACCTATGTGTTTACACACGATAGTATCGCTGTAGGTGAAGATGGACCTACTCATGAGCCTGTTGAGCAACTTCCATCCCTTAGAGCAATGCCTAATCTATCAGTAATGAGACCAGCAGATGCAAACGAAACTGCAGCAGCTTGGAGATTAGCATTAGAATCAACAAATACACCAACAGTACTTGTATTAACAAGACAAAACCTACCAACAATTAAAGGAACTTCAGAAAATGCATATGAAGGGGTAAAAAAGGGTGCGTATGTTGTTTCAGCTTCAAGTGGAGAAAATACGGATGCTCTCTTACTTGCAACTGGTTCAGAAGTAAATCTAGCTATCGAAGCTCAGAAGAAATTAGCAGAAGAAAATATTTACGTATCAGTAGTAAGTATGCCTTCATGGGACAGATTTGAAGCTCAATCTAAAGAATACAAGGAATCCGTACTACCAAAAACTGTGAAAAAACGTTTAGCGATTGAAATGGCTACTCCTTTAGGATGGGAAAGATACACTGGAGACGAAGGTGAGATTTTAGCGATCAATCAGTTTGGAGCTTCAGCACCTGGTGAAAAGATTATGGAAGAGTATGGTTTCTCAGTTGACAACGTTGTATCTCGAGTGAAAAATTTAATAAAATGATAAAGTGAAAATACTACAGTTATTGCTGTAGTATTTTTTTATGCCCATATAAAGAACAGTGTTGATTTTTTCATAAATTAGTTTAGTTCTTTAAAAAAACACACTAAAAAATGACATGATAATCAAACTCATTTGTATACTTTAACTCTATCACAATTTTGAAAATTGCTTATTAAACATATGATTTTATTTTAATTGAAATGGGGAAAACTATTAACGAACTATTACACATATTAGGAGTGGACATATGAATTTTCCTCAGTTACCAGAATCATATTGGCGTAAAACAGAACTGCCGCAATTTAAAGAACTTAATAGTAATTTAGAGGTGGACGTTGCTATTGTCGGAGCTGGCATTACTGGTATCACAACTGGATTATTATTGAAAAAAGCAGGCTATAATGTGACCATTATCGATGCCGATTCAATTTTAAACGGAACTACAGGTCATACAACTGCAAAAGTTACTGTGCAACATAATCTAATATATAATGAGTTATTGAACAATTTGGGTGAAGAAAAAGCAAAGCTATATTTTGATGCAAATAACATGGGTCTTAAATGGATAAAAGATTATATTACAAAGAATAAGGTTGAATGTGATTTTACAGAAGAAGATGCTTATATTTATACAAATTCAACAAACTACTTAACTCAAATTGAAAATGAGTCTTCTGCATATAATCAGTTGGGTATTCCTGGAGAGATGATATCAAAACTACCTCTCAATATCCCTGTTAAAACAGGACTTGTATTAAGAAAACAAGCTCAATTTCACCCTATTAAATACTTAAAGCATTTAATTAAAGAATTTGTGAATTTAGGTGGATTAGTCTTTGAAAATACTCCAGCGGTTGATATAGAAAAAGGTGAAAGGCCCATTGTAAAAACAAAGAAAGGATTTAACATCTCATCAAAGCATATTGTAATCACCTCACATTTTCCTTTTTTAGATATGTTTGGTTTTTACTTTACAAGAATGTATGCAGAACGATCATATATATTAGCTGCAAAAATACAAGAAGAGTTTCCTGGTGGAATGTATATTAGTGCTGAAAGCCCAACCAGGTCCCTTCGTTATACCACACTTGAAAATGGACAAAAATTCGTGTTAATTGGTGGCGAGAGTCATAAGGTAGGTCAAGGAGTAAACACAATTCGCCATTATGAAGCACTTAAATCTTTTGGAGAACAAACTTTTAGGGTGGAAGAGTTTTTATATCGTTGGTCAGCACAAGATTTATTTACCCTTGATAAAGTACCATATGTAGGACAAATAACTAGTAATACAAATAATATATTTGTGGCAACAGGTTATGGGAAATGGGGAATGACAAATGGTACTGCTGCAGCTTTATTAATTAAAGAGCTTATTACCACTGGGAATTCGATTTATAAAGATTTGTTTACTCCATCAAGATTTAATACGGATCCAAGTGTAAAGCAATTCTTCATAAATAACGCGGATGTTGCCAAGCATTTTATAGACGGTAAATTAGAGTTTGCTATTAAAAAGCCAGATGACTTAGATATAAATGAAGGTTCAGTAGTTTCGGTAAATGGAAAAAGAGCAGGGGCATATAAGGATGAAGAAGGTAGATTACATATAGTGGATACAACCTGTACCCATATGGGATGTGAACTTGAGTGGAATAATGGCGAGAAATCTTGGGATTGTCCTTGCCATGGTTCTAGATTTTCGTTCAAGGGAGATGTACTAGAAGGACCAGCGAAAAAAACATTAAGAAGAATAGAGTGAATATTAATTCTAGTGTAATATCTCACTTACTATTATTTAATTCGACAAAAATAGTGTAAACTCTCACCACTATCAGACAATTTATTCTATACATCTATTTTATAATAGGGATAATAGTTTTGATAGGAGGGGCGTAACGATGAGATATTATTATTTGTATTTGGTTGATGAAGAAATTGCCAATCACTATTTCGGTAGAGAATATAAAATATATCAACTATTTAGCGAATATCAAAAGAAAATTAGCAATGATAACGTTTTAAGAAAACAAATCGACTATATTACCAAACCTATACCCTCATTACGTCTACATCAGTTTTTAGATCAGAATTTAGAGCGATTTAATAATAATTTAATAGAAAATAATATATATCGGCACAAAAGTAAGACTGATAATAGTGAAGCGAAGCTAACCATATTTGATACTTATATTATTTTGGAGGCAGTTGGAGGCTATGAAGCTGAAACTACTTTCTTTGAAGTTTTAAGGAGATTTGATAAATGTTTTATCGCAATGGAATTTCATACAAATAGATATGGTTGGCTTAATCCGATAAAAGAAAGAAAGTTTATTTAAACGAACGAAAAACAAAATCAAATATTGTAATATAAGGATGAATTTAGTACACTGTAATGTAGACAACATGAAGGAGGAAGTAAAGTATGTGGGAAATGATTTTAGTTGGTGTTCTGGCTCTTATTGCTGGAGTAGCACTAGGATTTTTCATTGCTCGTAAATACATGATGAGCTACTTAAAGAAAAATCCACCGATTAACGAACAAATGTTAAAAGTTATGATGATGCAAATGGGTATGAAACCTTCCCAAAAGAAAATCAATCAAATGCTAAAAGCTATGAATGGTCAAATGAAATAAGGTAGACAAGCACTCAAATGAGTGCTTTTTTATTTAATGTTAACTGTTTAATACGAGCTAGGTTTACAATGTAACATTCCTCTACATCAAAAAAAGCCTCTCAATGTTTTGAGAGACTAGTAGTATGGTGAGTTAACATATCATATTTGTTTAATAATTGATCTAACTCTTGACTATATTTTATAGAAATTGACGAGCTAAAACCGTTTTTTAAGACTATTTCTATTAACTCGGCTCTTTTCTGCTCAATCATCTGAAGTAATTCATCTTTTGACACGGTAGCTTGTCCTTTCATTAAGTATATGTTCGTAATTATAGCTTATTATGGAAATTAATTCAAAGGAAATTTACTGGTAATATCCAATTGCTAATATAATTACTTTTGTGTCTTATTATTTTGAAATGTGTTGTATTCGCTAGGCTGGTTCTTTATAACAGTTCAGTTCACAATATAAGACTTGGTTAGCAATTAGTTTGTTAGTAGGTGCGCAAAACTGGAACATTGATCTTATTGCTTAAAGCATTACAAAATGTCACAAAACTGTCAAAGTTGTTATCGTATGCTTTTATTCTGAACTTTGCTAGAATAAGACATAATCGAATAATTGGAGTGTGTAAAATGGCAGATGTAAATATATTTTTAGCGTTTGGTGCTGGGTTTTTATCTTTTATTTCACCATGTTGTTTACCTTTATATCCAGCATTTTTATCTTACATTACAGGTGTCTCCGTTGGAGAATTAAAAGCTGAGAATGCAATGTTACAAAAAAGAAGCCTAATTCATACCTTAAGTTTCTTAGCAGGCTTCTCTGTAATTTTTATCATGCTTGGATTTGGTACATCATTAGTCGGAAGTTTCTTAAATAATTATCAAGATTTAATTAGACAACTAGGGGCAATATTGATTATTTTCTTTGGTTTTGTCATTTTAGGTGTTTTTCGCCCAACATTTATGATGAAGGACAGAAAGCTAGAATTTAAAAATAGACCTACCGGTTATTTAGGCTCGATCTTAATAGGAATGGCCTTTGCAACTGGGTGGACACCATGTACAGGACCGATATTAATGTCTGTCATTGCCTTAGCGGGTACCAATCCTGAATCAGGTATGATATACATGATAGCTTATTCTCTTGGATTTTCAATTCCTTTTCTAATTCTTTCGTTTTTCATTGGAAAGTTACAATGGATTAAAAGGAATAATGTGAAAATTTTAAAAATAGGTGGATACCTAATGATTGGTATGGGGATCGTTTTATTTTTTGATTGGATGACAAAAATTACAGCATACGCCTCTAGCTTATTTGGTGGTTTTACTGGATTTTAGTGTAAATTCCCCTCATCTTTTGATATAATGAGTGAATCTGATTTTGTTGTTGTAAATGAAAGGGAGTAAAAGCTATGGCTAGAATTCTTATTGTTGATGATGCTAGATTTATGAGACTAACTTTGGGCAATATTTTAACGAAAGCAAACCATTTAATTGTCGGAGAAGCAGAGAATGGACGTCATGGAGTAGAATTATATAAAGAATTAAAACCGGATTTAGTTACGATGGATATTACAATGCCAGAAATGAATGGTGTTGAAGCAGTAAAGGAAATTAAAAAAGAGTTTCCTACAGCTACAATAGTAATGTGCTCTGCAATGGGACAACAAAGAATGGTAGTTGAAGCCATTGAAGCTGGTGCTAAGGACTTTATCGTAAAGCCATTTGATGAAAGTCGAGTATTAGATGCAATTAATCGTGTACTCGAATAAAATAGTGTGTAAACTGCTAAGATATTATAATAAAAGAGGGTTGATTTGATGATAATAGCTTCAACAATAGTTGCTATTATAATGGCCGCAATCGTGATGTTTATTCGGATGAAGGCTGCTAAAAAACCAGTTACTATAAAGAAAATAATATTACCTCCAGTCTTCATGAGTACAGGTGCACTCATGTTTTTACATCCAATGTTTAGAGTAACCCCATTAGAAATCATAGAAGCTTTAAGTGTAGGGGCTGTTTTTTCTATCCTTTTAATAAAAACTTCTAGTTTTGAAATAAAAGATAAACAAATTTATTTAAAAAGATCAAGAGCGTTTGTCTTTATACTAGTCGGACTATTAATTGTTCGAATTATTTTGAAATCGTTTTTAAGTACTCAGATTGATATAGGAGAACTTAGTGGTATGTTTTGGATCCTCGCTTTTGGAATGATTGTACCGTGGAGAATAGCGATGCTTAATAAATATAAAAGAGTAAAGTCTACTCTTAAGGAAACTAGTGTGTAAAAGATAAAGAAAGAACCTCCTACTGGAGGTTCTTTCTTTTCTTTTGATTTGTTGTACTAAAATAAGCTTTGGTAGGGCTTTAAATCAATTTGTTTTTCTTTCAATTTCTTTATTAGAAATTTATGGTCTCTTTTTGGTGTAGCTATTATATAACCTCTTACTACTAAATCTTGGGTTATTTTGTCGCGCTTTTCAATAAGCGCCAATTCGCCGATTTTTCCAGCTATTTTTTGTCTAGCTATATCACGGAATAACTCTGGTACCGGACTAACTAGTTCCTCTAATAATTTTTTTTGATCTGTATCCCACAAATGAATTGTTTCGTTTAAGTAATATTCTTGCCAATCTAATTCTGATTTTCCATCCTCTTTAGGTAGTCTTTTCAGAAATTTTCTAAACATAAAGTACCCACCGATAGACATCATCGTCGCTAAAAACACAACCCAAAATAGAATAAACCACAAAAACCATCCTGATAACATTTTACATTCACCTCAACCACTTAACATATGAAATATTATACATGATGTACTGGAGAGAAGAAACAGATATCATTCTACCACTTTTTTAAATTAGTGAAAGATATAGCTGATTACTCTATTAGTGGTCCATAGTTTTCGTAAATGTATTAATATAATCATCTAAAAGTTGACTGATTTTTACCGTTTTCGGATGAGAAAATCCTATCTCTAATCCTACTTGTATCATTTCTTCTCTTAAATATTCAATACTCCATAAAAGTTGATTTTCCACATTAAAAACCTCCTTATATTTTGTGTACTTATTTTATTGTTTAATTTAAATGAAAAAAAGCTATTCAATGGTGCACTGAATAGCTTTAATCAAACTATTCGGTAACCCAGCTATCATAGTTCCTATGAACCTTAGATCTGAGGCTTTGCGTCACCGCTTTTCAACGGTTTTGCCATTTCGTAGTATAAAATTTATGTGGTTAATTTGTCCTATGTCTATCATATTAGCCGAACACTTTTTTAACAAGAGGAGAAACTGTCGAATATTAAGGAATTCAAAAAAAGTGTTCGACGAGAAATAACAAACTTTTTATAGTACTGTATAATACAAATATACAATGAATGTATACTGATATAATGAAGTTTGGGAAATAATTTAACTTAAATTATACAAAGATAATAGTTGTAATTTTATTTAAAAGTACATTGGTTGAAAGGAAAAATACTGCATGAAAACTTTATTAATAGACATGGATTCAGTAATCTGTGATTTAATGACTGAATGGCATGGTAGGTATAACAGGGATTATAATGATAATTTGTCAGTCGATAGATTAAAATGCTGGGACTCCTCAAAGTATGTGAAACCAGAGTGTCGAGAAAAAATATACAATTATTTAAATGAGCCTGGATTGTTTTTAAATTTGAAACCACTACCTGATGCTATCGAAGTGCTAAGGAATTTGTCAAAAAAGCATGAAATTTTAATCGTAACTAGCAGTGTTACGACAGCTTTCTCTGAAAAAGAAAAATGGGTAGAAAGAAATCTTCCCTTTATAGGAAAAGAAAATATAGTATTTACTCATAGAAAGAATAAAATATGCGGTGATTTATTGTTTGATGATGCACCTCATAACCTATTAAATTTCAAAAACACAGGCAGAATTGCAATTGCGATGGACTACCCATACAATCAAAGCATTAATGTACCTAGAGTTAAAAGTTGGCTTGAATTTGAACAAGGCATAAATGAGAATTGGTGGGATCTATAAGGATGAAAAAGGTAGAAGTTGTAATAATTGGGGGCGGACCCGCTGGTATTTCAGCAGCTATTTGGTGTGAACGACTAAAAATGAATCATTTATTGCTAGAAAGAAAAGATGAGCTAGGTGGCCAGTTAGATCAAATTTATAATGATATCATTGACTATCCAGGTTTTACGATTGGACAAGGTAAGGAGTTAAAAAAGCAACTAGTGGAACATTTTAATCATATGAATTGCTCTGTATTAACGAACGTAAAAGTTCACCACATAGATGTAGACCAAAAAGAAATTTCAATACAAAGGGAAGATGAAAATTTTGAAAAGATTAACTATCAATTTTTAATACTAGCGACAGGAGCAAGTCAAAGACCATTGGGTGTACCAGGGGAAATGGATATGGTTGCTAGAGGAGAAGTATATTCTGCAAGTAAAAGTAGTTATCTTTTTTCAGGAAAACACGTTATTGTTGTAGGTGGTGGAGATAGGGCTTTAGAAGGTGCATTATTATTAGCTGAAAATGATGCTAAAGTGACAGTTATAAATAGGTCAGATTCTTTACGTGCAAGATCGGAATTTTTGACTCCTGCAGTAAACCATGAAAATATTGAGGTAATATACAATAGTGAAGTAATTGAAATAGTTGGTAAGAGTAAGGTGGAAGGTGTAAAAGTAAAAACAAAAAAAGAACCACCTATCTTTATGGAAGCTGAAGCTGTTTTTATTAGAATCGGGATTAAACCAAACAGCGAAATAGTTGCACCATATATAGAACTTGATGAGAATGGTTACATAGAAACAGATTCACATGGTAAAAGTAGCATAGATTCAATATATGCTGTTGGAGACGTATGTACCAAACCATTCTTTAGCAGCATTTCTTCTTCAGTTGGACAAGGAATGAGAGTAGTAAAATATATTTACTCCTTATTAAATAAACAATAACAAAAAAAAAAAGCCACAGTCTAAAAGATGTGGCTTTTTAAAATCTAGTATATTGTTGGCGGGACTGTGTGGGAATCGAACCCACCGAAGACGACACGCGCCTCCCAATCAGTTTTGAAGACTGTGAGGGACACCAGTACCCCATTCAGCCCCATAGACAGTTATTATTATACAACTACATGTTTTGGCAATCAAGAATTTAGTTTTCTCAAGAAAGATGTCTCACTTGAATCTCACTCCTATTACCGATACATTTATAGTAATAGAATGAATAGTAGGTGAGGGTATGGGGAAACAAACTTTTACCATAGGTATGGCAGGCCATATTGATCATGGTAAAACATCATTAACGAAAGCTTTGACGAATATAGATACAGATCGTCTCAAGGAAGAAAAAGAGAGGCAAATTTCAATAGAATTAGGATTTGCGCCGTTACCACTAAACGATCAACTTCAAGTTTCAATTATTGATGTTCCAGGTCATGAACGATTTATCCGTCAAATGATTGCCGGTGTTGCTGGAATAGATCTAGTTATTCTTGTAGTAGCTGCTGATGAAGGCATTATGCCACAGACAAAAGAACATTTAGAGATTTTATCTTTTCTTGGCATTCAGCATGGAATAGTGGCCATTACAAAAATGGATAAAGTAGAAGACGACTTCATAGAGTTAGTTGAAGAAGAGATCAAAGAAGAGCTTATTAATACTGTATTTGAATCTTCTCCAATCATCATGGTGGATAGTCTTTCAAAAAAAGGCATTGAAGATTTAAAGCAGATTATTATTAAAGAACTCAACAAAGTTGATGCTAGGAGCTTTAACGGTAGCTTTCGACTTCCAATCGATCAAGTGTTTACTGTTAAAGGGCAAGGAACTGTTGTTAGAGGAACAATCTATGAAGGGAAAGTTAGTGAGGGTGATATCATCAATATCCTCCCATCGGGAACAAGTATTAAAGCTAGGAAACTACAAGTACATAATCAAGAAGTATTAGAAGCTAAAGCGGGACAAAGAGTGGCAATTAACATCCCTAATGTGACTAAACATGAAGTTTCGCGTGGTGATGTTCTCGTATCTTCAAATACTTACGTAGTATCTTCTACAATTGATGTATGTATTAAATTTGTGAACAATCTAAAATACGTTTTAAAACAAAGAAGTGCGGTTAAATTACATATTGGAACATCAGAGGTAATTGGCAAAATTGTATTTTTTGATCGAAACGATGTAATGAATGAAGAAAAAGAAGTTCTTTGTCAAATTAGATTAGATGAACCAATTGTAACTAAGAGAAATGATCGTTTCGTTATTAGAAGGCCAACTCCAATTGAAACGATTGCTGGAGGCTGGGTAATTGATCCGAATGGAAAGAAATACAAGTTTGGTTTACCGACAATTCAGTACCTAGAATCAAAGAAAAAAGGGAGCCCTACAGAAAGAGTAATTCATGCATTAAAAGGGGAGAAAGTACTCTCAGTAAAAGAAATCATGAAGCACGCATCATTAACAGAAGTTGAAACTTTACATACGCTCTCAGAACCTTACTTTTTAAACATTAAAAAGGAGTTTTATACTCTTAAGGAAATTTTTGAAGAGGTGTCAACTCATCTTGTAAATGAAATAAAAGATTTCCATGTTCGCTTTCCTTTGAGAGTAGGGGTAAATAGAGCTGAAGTCATTCAATTATTTTCAAAACAATATTCAAAACAGTTAGTAGAATACGTAGTAGATGATCTCCTTTCCTCTAAAAGTATCATGACCAAGGAACAATATCTGTATCATAGTACTTTTACACCTAGTTTTCCTAAATCATGGGAGAAAAGAATAAATCAATTATTACAAAGCATGTATGAGGATAAATTAGAAGCAAAAACATGGAATGACTATGTACTAAAAGCCGGATTACCTGAAAGTGAAGCAAACGATTTAAGGTTTTTCTTATTATCATCGAAACAAGCTCATGTCTTGGATGAAAAGACCTTGCTTCTAGATACAACAATAATTGAAGTAACGCAGCGGCTGAAAGAGGGAACGAAAGAAGAGTTTGATTTAAAGGAAGCTAAGGAAATACTGCAAACATCTCGTAAATATTTAGTTCCACTGTTGGAACTATTAGATCAGCAAAAATGCACAAAACGAGTCGAAAACAAGAGGGTTTGGATTAACGAATAAAGAGGCCGTGTCGGCCTCTTTATTTTACATATATATCGTGATGTTGTTTCGGAGTCACTTCTCCAATGATTGAAGCGGTATGTAATCCTTTGTCATGAACAAGTGTCAGGTATTCATGTGCTGCTTCTTCTGGCATACTAACTAATAACCCTCCAGATGTAATAGCGTCACATAACATATATTGTTGTTCTAAAGTAATGTGATCTTCATAGGAGACACTTTCACTTAACCATTTATGATTTGATTTAGACCCACCTGGCAAAACTCCTTTTTTCACAAGTGTTTCCGTACCGTCGATAAAAGGGACCTTGACAAATTCAAGTGAAAAACTTACATTACTTCCTTTCGCAACCTCACTTAAATGACCTAATAATCCAAAACCAGTTATATCAGTTACTGCATGTGGTGTAAAGCTATGTAGACATTCAGAGGCGATATTATTTAATGTAGACATTACTTTAATTACCTCATGAATTTGGCTCTCACTAGCAATCTCTCTTTTAATGGCAGTTGTAATAATACCTACTCCAAGTGGTTTAGTTAGAACTAATACATCACCTGGTTTTGCTCCTACGTTTCTCCATACTGTTTTGGGATGAACAATACCTGTTACAGACAAACCAAACTTCGGTTCTTGATCATCTATGGAATGTCCTCCTACAACAATTGCCCCAGCCTCAGCAACTTTATCACTTGATCCTTTTAGAATTTCAGCTAATACAGCGCTTCCAAGTTTTTTTATTGGAAAACCAACAATATTAAGCACAGTTTTTGGTTTTCCCCCCATTGCATAAACATCACTAAGTGCGTTTGCTGCAGCAATCTGACCAAACATATAGGGGTCATCAACAATAGGGGTAAAATAATCAACAGTTTGAACGATAGCAATATCTTCAGTTAGTTTATATACTCCAGCATCATCAGAGGTTTCATGTCCTACTAATAGATTAGGATCTGTAGTGCGTGGTGGTAAATGTCGCAGCACGTGCGACAGGTCTTCCGGACCGATTTTGCACCCTCAGCCAGCTTTAGTTGATAATGATGTTAAGCGAATTTTTTCATGTTCAGACATTCGTATCCCTCCTTTTTGTTAAGTATAAAATAAAATTCTATTTTTTGCGAAAAAATAAGACTTGTACTACAATAAATGTAAGTACTAAGAAAAACTTTCCAGCTTTTCTTAAGTATGTTGTTAAATCCAAAATTAGGAGGATTCATCATGGAGAACTACAAAGTATCAGTAGAATTTTGCATGCAGTGAAACTACGCACCAAAAGCTGCGAGTTTCGCAGAAGAATTATTTAGTCATTTCCGTCATAACATTACAAATCTTGAATTAATCCCAAGTTCAGGTGGAGCATTTGAGGTTACGGTTAACAACAAGAAGATCTATTCAAAGCTTGAATCAGGTGTCTTCCCTAATGTGCAGGAAATGATTGTGAAAATTGAACAGTTGTAATATATAAGAGGCAATCCATTGATTGCCTCTATTTTATTGGTATCATGCGAGATTTCCTTCTTGTTTTTCCTTCTTTACTCACGATAATTTCAAGAATATCATTTGTGAATTTTGCTTTAACTTTTTTCTTAAGCAAGGAAAAAGGAAGTGTAATCATTCGCTCATAACAATATGGAGTTATTTCATTTATTGTTCGTAAATGGTCTTTCTGATTTTCATTTGCTCTAATAATTACAGTATCACCAGAGACTTCAACAGAAAGTTGTTCCTTATTAAAATGGGTTAGTTCGGCTTCAATAATATATTCACTTCCTGTTTCAAATAAATCAACTCTAAATTGATACTCATCAAGATAGTTTTTGAAAGGGTCTTCAAAAAACTGTTCCATCCAATCCTCTATTCCCTCGAAGTTCAACGGTTTTGCATTTTCCTTGTTATTCATCGTATTGACCTCCAATTATTGCTATACTTATCCTATTCAAATGGTGTGGTTTCGTGCTAAAAAGACAAAAATGTTATAATAATTAAGGAATTTGTATAGTTAGGAGATAATATTGTGAAGGAATTTGTAAGATTTTTACCGCCTATTCATGAATTACAAAAACACTCAAATCTTTCTAAAATTGTTCATACATATGATCTTTCAGAAGAAAGTGTCATCGAGCTTGTAAAAGCAGAGTTGGATAAAATAAGAACCGGGATATTATCTGGTACATTTCAAGGAAGTGAACCATCTAAAAGCTTTTTTATTGAAACACTTTTTAATAGGGTTGAAGTAGAAGCTGCGAATATGACTGAATTTTATTTAAGGAAGGTCATAAATGGGACAGGAACAGTATTACATACAAATTTAGGACGAGCTCGTCTTAATGAAGCGGCAATTGAGAAGATGATAGAAGTAGCTAAGAACTATTCAAACTTGGAATACAACATAACCACTGGTACAAGAGGATCTAGGCATGATGTTATTGAAGAATTAATAAAAAGGGTAACAGGTGCAGAAGCTGCAATGGTAGTAAATAATAATGCTGCAGCCGTTTTTCTAATTCTTAATGCATTAGGTAAAGGGAGTGAAGTAATCGTATCAAGAGGACAATTAGTTGAAATAGGTGGCTCATTTCGAGTTTCATCTATTATGGAAGAAAGTGGAGCGATTTTAAAAGAAGTCGGAACGACAAACAAAACGCATATGAGCGATTATGAACTTGCAATCAATGAGAATACATCTATGATTATGAAAGTACATACGAGCAATTTTAAAACAATTGGATTTACTAAAACGGTTGAAACAGAAGAATTGGTTAAGATAACACAAAAGCATGATCATCTAATTTTTTATGAAGATCTTGGTAGTGGTGTTTTGTATGATTTTGCTAAACATGGAATTGGGGATGAACCTGTAGTTCGAGATGTAATTAAGTTAGGTGTTGACTTAGTTTCATTTAGTGGAGATAAATTATTGGGAGGCCCTCAAGCAGGTATAATTGCTGGTAAAAAAGAACTTATTTCTCAACTAAAAAAGCATCAACTTGCTAGGGTTTTAAGAGTGGATAAAATAACATTGGCTGCACTTGAAGCAACGTTGCATTGCTATGGAAAAACGGAAGAAAAGGTGAGGGAAATCCCTACAGTCAAAGATATTATAGAAGATACTAATATCATTAGAAATAAGGTTGATTGTTTTTGTTCGATGGTTAAAAATGCTTCACCTCAACTTGCTGTTTTTATAAAAGAAGATTTTTCACAAGTTGGTGGTGGAACAATGCCTGATGTACAATTACCTACTGTTGTTGTAGAAATCACTCACCCAGTAAAAAGTTCACATGAACTTGCTAAACAACTCAGAGATCATTCGCCTAGTATTGTCTGTAGAATAAAACAAGAAAAAATAATCTTAGATTTTAGAACAATTAGTGAGGAGGATATTCCACTAATTGTCAGGGCATTTAATCAAATCTAAAAAGCCACTAGAGTGGCTTTTTTTTGTGAGATTTACATATCATGTCCTTTATTATGTTTTTGTCTTGTATGATTATGGTTTTTTACCTTCTTTGAACCACTTAAAGGCTCAGGTTGCCCTGGGTTGTCACCCTTTGGTGCATTCTTCCTCATATCCTTAAATGTATTTTTTTCACCCATTATTAATCCCTCCTTCATATATAGGATGAAAAAATCGGCTGAAATTATGCAAGCAACAGTTTTCGAATGAAAATTAGATTGAAATGGAATGATAGAAATGTACATTTATACAGAAGGAGTTGACAACAAGTGCCCTATCATAAAAATAAACAACAAGCGTTCCAAGCTGCTCAGCAGGGGACTGAACAAGTTAAAGATGTTTACGAAGGTGTAGTGAAAGATGATCCTGATTATGGTTCTCATCTTAAACGATTAAAATCTGAAGTGAATGAAGCATATGAACAGATAAATAATGCGCTAGAGGTTGCTTCGGAAACACAGAAAGTACAGTTACAACAATTTCAGAATGATTTACAATCGATTGTAGATGAAGTTAACCAATGAATCTTTAACAATAAAAAGAAAACCCGCTATAAGCGGGTTTTTACATGTCAGTCAGTTATTATTGGTTTGTTTTACGCTTTTTGTTATTTTGACGTTGCTCTTCAGTCAAGGGTTCATTTGAAAATTCTTCATTATATCCAGCGCCAACCCCCTGCGCTTTTCCTGCATTCATACCTGGAATTACGTGATTTGCTTTACGTTTTGCCATATTAATCACCTCCAAAATTTAGTTTTTGTCGACAATAATTCTCGTATACATAAATTTATATGGACAATTAAAGTATTTGTAATAAGAAAAACTTATAAAACACAATAACTTTCTTGTTATTTACTTATGATTATGGATGTATTAATATAGTGACGTAGGGAATTTTGGTATGTAAACACGATATAAGTAATTCCTTAAACAAAAAGTATTCAGTTTCGACATTTCCTGTGAAACCGATTACTTATTTTATAAAAGGGGGTAATACATATGACAAAGAAAGATGTTTTTCAATCACGTTCATCTTTTCAAGTGAATGGAAAAACTTACAACTTCTACAATTTAAAAGCGCTTGAAGATGCTAATGTAGGAAATGTTTCTCGTTTACCTTATTCGATCAAGGTATTATTAGAATCAGTTCTACGTCAAGTAGACGGAAGAGTAATTAAAAAAGAGCATGTTGAAAACTTAGCAAAATGGGGAACTGATGAGGTACAAGAAATTGATGTACCATTCAAACCTTCTCGTGTAATTCTACAAGACTTTACTGGAGTTCCTGCAGTAGTAGACTTAGCATCACTTCGTAAAGCAATGGCAGATATCGGTGGAGATCCTGACAAAATCAACCCAGAAATTCCAGTTGATTTAGTTATTGACCACTCTGTTCAAGTAGATAAAGCTGGTACAGCTGATTCTTTACAATTTAATATGGACTTAGAATTTGAGCGTAACGCTGAGAGATATAAATTCTTAAGCTGGGCTCAAAAATCATTTGATAACTACCGTGCTGTTCCGCCAGCTACTGGTATCGTTCACCAAGTTAACTTAGAGTACCTAGCAAATGTAGTACATGCAGTTGAAGGTGAAAATGGTGAATTTGAAACATTCCCTGATACACTAGTTGGAACTGATTCTCATACAACAATGATTAACGGTATTGGTGTTTTAGGTTGGGGAGTAGGTGGAATTGAAGCAGAAGCAGGAATGCTTGGTCAACCTTCTTATTTCCCAGTACCAGAAGTAATCGGTGTGAAATTAACAGGTGAACTTCCAAATGGTACAACTGCGACTGACTTAGCACTTAAGGTAACTCAAGTTCTTCGTCAAAAAGGAGTAGTAGGTAAATTCGTTGAGTTCTTCGGTCCTGGTGTTGCACAATTACCACTTGCAGATCGTGCAACTATTTCTAACATGGCTCCTGAATATGGTGCTACTTGTGGATTCTTCCCTGTTGACGGAGAAGCGTTAGAATATATGCGTTTAACTGGTCGTGATGAAGAAGCTATTAAAGTAGTAGAAGAATACTGCAAAGCAAATGGATTATTCTATACACCTGACTTAGAAGATCCAATTTTCACTGACTTAGTTGAGATTGACCTTTCTGAAATTGAAGCAAACTTATCAGGACCAAAACGTCCACAAGATTTAATTCCGCTTTCGATGATGAAAGATTCATTCCATAAAGCATTAGCTGCTCCTCAAGGCAACCAAGGATTTGGATTGAATCCAACGGATGTTAACAAAGAAATTACTGTTAAATTCGAAGATGGTGAAGATGTAAACATGAAGACAGGTGCAATTGCAATTGCTGCAATTACAAGCTGTACAAATACGTCTAACCCATACGTAATGTTAGGTGCTGGTCTAGTAGCTAAAAAGGCAGTAGAAAAAGGATTAACAGTTCCAAAGTATGTTAAAACTTCTTTAGCTCCTGGATCAAAAGTTGTTACGGGTTATTTGGAAGAAGCAAAACTACTACCTTACCTTGAGAAATTAGGATTTAACACTGTTGGTTATGGTTGTACAACTTGTATCGGTAATTCAGGTCCTTTAGCAGATGAAGTAGAAAAAGCTGTTGCAGAAAATGATTTACTAGTAACTTCAGTTCTTTCTGGTAACCGAAACTTTGAAGGACGTATTCATCCGTTAGTAAAAGGAAATTATTTAGCTTCTCCTCCACTTGTTGTTGCATATGCATTAGCTGGAACAGTTGATATCGATTTACAAAAAGATGCAATTGGTAAAGACAAAGATGGTAATGATGTATTCTTCAACGACATCTGGCCTTCAATGGCAGAAGTGAAAGAAGTTGTTAAACAAACAGTAACTCCTGAACTATTCCGTAAAGAATACGAGCGTGTATTTGATGATAATGAGCGTTGGAATGCGATTGAAACAACTGACGATGCTCTTTATAAGTGGGATGAGTCTTCTACTTATATTCAAAACCCTCCATTCTTTGAAGGACTATCAGCTGAACCTGGTGAAGTAAAACCATTATCTGGTCTACGTGTAGTTGCTAAATTTGGTGATTCTGTTACAACTGACCACATTTCACCAGCAGGTGCAATTGGAAAAGATACTCCTGCAGGACGTTACTTACAAGAGAATGGTGTATCACCACGTGAATTTAACTCATATGGTTCTCGTCGTGGAAATGACAGAGTAATGACTCGTGGTACGTTTGCAAACATCCGTATTCGTAATCAGGTTGCTCCAGGAACTGAAGGTGGCTGGACGACTTACTGGCCAACTGGAGAAGTTATGTATATCTATGATGCTTGTATGAAGTACAAACAAGACCAAACAGGACTAGTTGTTCTTGCTGGTAATGACTATGGAATGGGAAGCTCACGTGACTGGGCTGCGAAAGGTACAAACCTTTTAGGCATTAAGACTGTTATCGCTGAAAGCTTTGAGCGTATTCATCGTAGTAACCTTGTATTAATGGGCGTATTACCACTCCAATTTAAACAAGGTGAAAATGCAGATGTTCTTGGATTAACTGGTAAAGAATCGATTGAAGTTCATATCGATGAGACTGTTAAGCCTCGTGATTATGTGAAAGTAACGGCTACTGATGAAGAAGGTAACAAAAAAGAGTTTGAAGTTCTAGTTCGTTTTGATAGTGAAGTTGAAATTGATTACTACCGTCATGGTGGAATTCTTCAAATGGTACTTCGCGATAAGCTTAAAGGCTAATATATTCACTTTAAGAACAGCTTTGTTTAAAAACAAAGCTGTTCTTTTTTTATTTACAATCAAAAACATACTTTTTTAAAAACAAATATGTTTTAATAAGTATATAAAAATATAAAGTTGGTGACATAACTGGTGTTAATGGATGCGATAAGGTTAGGTCCATTTTTAATTAAGTATATATGGATAGCTCTCCTTCTATCTGGTATAACTGCTTATCTAGCTATCGAATTACGATTGATGAAAAAACCCGAATTAAAAAATCAACTTTTTTCTTATCTCTTAAATGGCATTTGGGTTTTACTTCTAACATACAAATTTAGTATTGTTTTATTTAGACCAAGCATTATAATGACAAATCCAAAAGGGCTGATCTACTTTACTGGAGGGACAAAAGGTTTTTTCCTAGGGGTGATTTTAAGTATCGTATATATCAGTTTTAATGTAATAAGTAATAAGCTGCCTTTAAAACAGTCATTCACTGTACTTATTCAGGCCATTATCATATTTGTTATTGTTTATTATGTTCAGACGCTGTTTTTGTTTAACTTATAGGAGGATTATAAATGAAAATCAGTAAAATTATCGTTGTTGTTTTTTTATTAGGAATGGTTGGATATGCACTGTGGGAGGGTATCATTAATAAACCTGCTGCTACTGGTGTAGAAATAGGAAACCAAGCACCTGATTTTTCTCTACAACAGATGGATTCAACAAATGTTAAGCTCTCTTCATTCATTGGAAAAAAGGTGATTTTAAACTTTTGGGCTTCTTGGTGTGGTCCATGTGAAGCTGAAATGCCAGAGATGCAGGTGTTTCACGAAGAAAGTGGGGAAGAGGTTGTAATCCTTGCTGTTAACTTAACAACCACAGAAAAAGGATTAGATACTGTTACTGCTTATGTAAAAGAAAAAGAACTAGCTTTCCCAATTTTATTAGACGTAACAGGCACAGTTAATAATACCTATCAAGTATATTCATTACCAACATCTTTTTTCATTGATACAAAAGGTATCATTCAACATAAGGTAGTCGGTGCAATGACACTTGAAACAATGAAGAAATATACAGATAAGATGGATTAAGTATATTAAGTTGAAATTGAAATTACACCATAGGAAGAGTCTGATTATGTTTATCAGGCTCTTTTTATATGTTACTGAATCCCCAATTAAAGCAAAGAGAGCTTTCTCATAAATAATTTTCCGAAATTTGTAATAAATTGAATGAATTGTGGGAATTACTACTATTACAAAAAAATTGGAGGATGAAAGATGAGAAAATTAAGGAAGCAGTCATTTGAAGATTTAGTTTTAGAAAATAAGAAACAATTATTAAAAGATCAAGACGCATTAAACCGAATAGAAGATAGATTGGAAAAGAAATTATTAGATAAAGTTGAGTAATATTATTGGTTATTTTAACCACCTCTTTTCATACATGAAGCAGTAAAAATATAGCCATAATGTAGTAGAGGAGGGATTTACTATGACACATCAAAGTAATGACAGACAATCTCACTTTAATCCAAACCATGTAGGTACTAAATCGAGAGGGTTTGGAGGAAATAAGGGTAAAAAAATGCAAGATAAATCAGGGCATCAACCACAGGTTATACAGACAAAAGGTGAATAATTGGTTTTAAAAAGGGTGTGAAAACACCCTTTTTTACTTTAATGATTAATTTATTTTTATTTAAATATTTTATTTCATTTTTGGAACAATATTTATGTGTTAATAAAAAATTAGGAGGAACTATCAATGAATCAAAATCGTCCAAACCCAGATGATAGAAGTGATAATGTAGAAAAATTACAAGATATGGTCCAAAATACGATTGAGAATATTGATGAAGCACAAGATACGATGCAATTTGCTTCACAAGAAGAGCGTGAGAGAATTGAGGCTAAAAATCATCGTCGAGAAGAAAGTATTCAAGCGATGAGAAATGAAATAAAGGATGAAGCCAATCAAAGAGAAAATGGATATAGATAAAAAAAGCGACTGTGACATTGTATGTGTCCAGTCGTTTTTTCTGTTACTAAAGTACTCTTTAACATTCGAAATTCTCTATCAATTGTGATACTATAATTTTAAAATATAGCATGACTGCGTAGGGAGAGAGACAATGTTAATCTCAAAAAAAGAAGTTGAAGTAAGATATGCTGAAACAGATCAAATGGGGGTTGTGTACCACGCAAACTATCTAGTATGGATGGAGTTAGGGAGAACTCAGTTAATAAAGGATTTAGGTTTTAGTTATGCTCAAATGGAAAAAGAAGGGGTACTTTCCCCTGTAATTGACTTGCAAATAGCCTACAAAAGGCCACTGAGATATGGTGATGTAGCTACTGTGAATACTTGGATAGATTATTATGACGGAATAAAAGTAGTTTATGGATATGAAATCTATACACCAACTGGTGAACTTGCTATCAAATCCACATCCTCACATGTTTGTGTGAAGGGTGATACTTTTAGACCTATTAGAATTAATAGACTTTTTCCAGAGTGGCATAATGCATACGAAAATGCGAAAAAACAAGGTGAGGAATAAATGGCATTTGGGATAAATAGGGAGGAACTTTTAACATGGAAGAAACAAGTGAATGACGGAAAAATTGCTTTTCTTACACATTATTGGCAGCACCCTAGATATGAGCATATTAAAACTGTGACCAAAGTAGGTTGTTCCGACCTTGAGAAATTAATAGCTTGGGGTTATAAATATAACTTAAAAAAAGAATGGATACATAATCGTTTAAAATACCCTCACTTTGATTTAATTGGTGAGATACAAAAAGACATTCTTAAAGTAGAAGGGTTAGAAGAGCATATCCAAAAATTTAGGATGTAGTAAGAAGGTTTAACTCTACATTCAATGACTTGTAAAGTAGGGGGAAACCGAATGAGATGTGGATCAAAATGTTTTATTGTTGAAATGGAAATAAAGGGAGAAAAGCAAATCAAGCCAGTCATAGCCAGAACGCCAATAGATGCAAGAAAAACAATTAGGTTAGAATATGGAGCAGAGGCTAAAATCTTCTCAGTTATTGAGGAAAAAAAGTGACAACTTTGGTATGAACAGGAATTCTCTTCCTTCAAAAAAAAAGAGTAACAAAAATAGCTAAAGCGTGTCTACTCGTTCAGTAGACACGCTAATTTTTATTACTTTGAAAAAGGATTAAATAGGAAATAGAATTAACAGTCCTATTTAATATATTCAAATTCAGGTTCATTAAGCCTTTCACTAAAAGTCACCGATAGAGAATGATTTTTAAAATACCATTCGTCATCATGCTCAATGAAAAAAGTGATGTCCTTTTTTGAATATATTGCGATTGGGTTTTCTGGAGTGTCTTTTGAAATACCTAGAGAAAGCCCAGGTTGAAACGTACTAAATCCTCCATATCTTACATAAAACCGAATAGAATCTCCAGATTGTAAGGCTAGTTCTTCAACATACCAATTAAATGCTTGTTCGTTAACAGTTAAATTCATATACAACTCCTCTGAAAATTTACTTGGTGTATCTTTATTATAGAGAATAGACCATATATATAGCAATTATGTTAGATTATTATGAAGTTAGATTGTATTTTTAAAATTTTTTATAAAAATTGCAGGGTTTTTATTTTTACTTTCGTCTAAATAATTGTAAATCATTAAGAGATCATTTGCGAGATAGGAGGGAGCCAGTGAGTTCAGATGAATCAATTATTCAAGGTATTTTAACCGGACAAACAGACCTTTTTAAAATCATTGTCTCCCGCTATCAGCACAAGGTCATATCTGTTGCCTTGAAGGTGACCCCTAATCAAAAAGATGCCGAGGACATTGCTCAAGAGGTCTTTATACAGGTATATAAATCACTAGAAAACTTTAAAGGGAGCGCTTCATTCTCCACTTGGATTTATCGGATTACAATGAATAAAGCTTTAGATTTTAAAAGAAAACAAAGCAATATAAAGCAAATGAACATCAATGAATCATACCATCTTCAAGACTACTCTTCCCTGCTCCCTGAAGCGTATATATTACAAAAAGGTGAGCAAGAAACAATAAGGAACCTGATTTCTAAGTTGCCAGAACGATATCAATCGGTTGTACAGCTTTATTACATGGAAGAATGTACGTATAAAGAGATTGGTGACCGTTTAGGAATTGCGACTAAAACAGTGGAATCAAGACTATATCGAGCAAAAGCACTTTTAAAAGATATTTGTAGCAAGGAGGGTATACGATGAGCCATATTGAAGATAAAGAACTAATATCGTTACTTCTTGGAGAAGTTTCAGTAGATCGGGAAACAGTCATCTTAGCACATATAATCGTTTGTCAACAATGTAAAGAAACGTATGAACACCTTTCAAAATTTGATGATGCTTGGGAAAATCATGAACATGTTAGTATTTCTAGTCAATTCGCTGAAAATATTGATTATACCATTAAGCTATCATCTCAACGTAAAGAAATAGTCGTTGAAAGAAAGAAGAAAATATCAACAATTACTCATTTTATTCTATCTGCTGCTGCAACTATTTTTCTAATCAATAATGGTATTTTTTCAGAAATATCTATTATATCTTCGCATGCAATTGATTATGTTTACAATGCTACCAATGAAATATCAGCAATCAGTGTTAAAGGAATATCCATCTTTGATGCCATTAACATTGATCTTATATTAACTAGAATTAAGTCTTAGTGAAGGGAAGGAAGAACATGAATAAGTCAAGAGTTGCAACATTTTTTCTGTCATTTTTACCGGGGTTAGGGCATATGTATATAGGTTTAACAAACAGAGGGATACAAGTTTTAATTGCATTTTTGGGGACAATTTTCATAACTGATACGCTTGATATCTTTGAATTTTTAACACCAATAATTTGGTTTATTAGTTTATTCGATGCATTGCAGCAACATAGGAACATTAAAGACACAGGGATTGTAGTTGACCAACCTCTCATTGAATGGGGAGAGGTAAAAAATAAAAAGCAATTAATTGGTTGGGGACTGATTATCCTAGGTGTTTTTTACTCTCTAGATAGAATATCAATCTACTTTATTGGGTGGGAAGTATTTGACGTAATACGGAATATTTTCCTTGGCCTTGTACTAGTGTATGTAGGATATCGTTTAGTCATAGGAAAAAACGTCTTACCAGAGAAAAGAAGGGAAGAAACGATAGAAAACACGAAGGAGAGAGAGTGATTATGAGAAATTGGAGAATAGGCACATTAACTGCAGGAATTCTCTTTATCGCAATGGGCGTTTTGTGGCTTGGTAATAACTTTTGGCAACTGCCTTTTGACACAATCATTATGAATGCATGGCCAGTTCTATTAATTGTATTAGGTATAGAAGTGTTACTTCATCACCTTGTTAAAAGAGATTCTCCTCTTAGTTTTGATGGATTTAGTATCTTCTTAGTAATTATCGTAGGGATTGTAAGTGCGTTATTCTATACAATTACATCTACAGGTATTCTCCCGGCAGTTAAAGGGGTAATTAGTCAAAACACTTATACTTTTGATATAAGTGAGCGAGTTGAAAATATTGATGATATTAAAGAAATCATCATTGAAATTCCTAATGGAGATATAGAGGTTGAAGGAGTAAATAATAAATTATTTGATGCTTCGGGATCCTTTGAAGTAAGTGCAGCAAATGAAAATGAGGCAAAAGAAATTTTTGAGAAATCGATTTCAATAAAAACAGTTGGAAATAAACTAGTTTTTAATGTAAAAGAACCAGTAAAGAAAACAGTTTTTTCGTGGTTAACTTATTCTGCTGATGTGCACTTCCAAGTACCAAAAGAAATTGATGTACAAGTAAAAGCAGTAAATGGGGATATCCTTACTAAAAATGTATTGCTTTCTACAGATATAAAATCTGTGAATGGAGATATAGAATTGGTAGATATTATGGGTAGCTTAGAAGTTGAAACAACAAACGGTGATATTAATGGTAAGAACATCTCTGCATCCCTTTTAGCAAGAACTATCAATGGTGATATTACTTTTATTACTGAAAATATTTCTGGAGGTTCTAAGTTAGAGTCTACAAACGGGGATGTAAAGTTAGTCGTTACTAATAACTCTGATATTAAAATTCAAGCGGAAACAAGTAATGGGGAGGTAGGAGGAAACGTAGAGTGGAAAAGAAAGAATGATAGTGATGACTACGATTATGAAAAGGAAGGTTCTTTGCAAATTGGTATGGGAACTTATCGGGTAGATCTTTCAACAACAAATGGAGAGATAATAGTAGATGTAAAATAATCCTAGTAAAAAACCCGCTTAAAAAGCGGGTTTTATTGTCCTTTTATCCATTGATACATATGTTCGTTCATCTCAATATACTTACTATCTGCATTCTTTAAACCGACAGTTCCAGCATCTTTTAAAGGAACAATCCTAAAATTACGTTGGTTTGTGTTTGTCACATAAGTTGGAGTAAAATGTGGGTTTCCTATGCTTATTTCAGAATAATCCTTGTTAATCTCTTTTGTAAACTCTAGGTATAAAACACCACCTATATCTTTATAATCCCACATTTGACCTGAAAGAAAATTGCCTAATGAATAAATAACAAACGTTTTTCCGCCATTACTTCTCTCTAACCATTCCATTGGTTGAAGTACATGAGGATGATGACCAATAATAACATCGACTCCTGCATCAGCAAGCTCTTGTGCAAGATTCTTTTGTTGATCGGAAGGATAAAGTTGATATTCATTTCCCCAATGCATACTAACGATTACAACATCAGATACCTTCTTCGCTTTTTCTACATCAGCTTTTATCAAATTTACATCAATTAAATTCACTAAATAGTCTTTTCCTTTTGGTACTGGAATTCCATTAGTCCCGTATGTATAAGCTAAGAATCCTAGTTTAATTCCTTTACTATTGATAACTCTAATTTTTTCTTTATCTTCGTTATTTCGATACCCACCAACATAAAGCATGCCAATTTTATTATAATAATCAGTAGCGTTTAAAACTGCGCGCTCACCACGATCTATCGTATGATTGTTTGCAATGGAAACAATATCTACTCCAGCGTCTTGTAGAGCATCTGCAACCTCAAAAGGACTATTAAAAGTGGGATAAGTGGAAAGGCCGATTTCTGTTCCACCATTAATTGTTTCTTGATTAGCAAATGTTACATCTGCATTTACCATTAAATCTCTAACTCCAGCAATCATTGGTTTAAAATTATAACCGCCATCAGATGTTTTTGCATCATTGTACACAGTACTATGAATTAAAATATCACCTACAGCAGCAAAGGTAACCGTGGAAGTATACGATTTATATTGAGTAGTTGATTGTTTTATTAGATGATTTTTTACTACTAGTGGTTGAGTACTTGCAGATACCTCTTGTTTCTTATTATCAAGATATAACAAAAAATATCCACTTACACTAATTAGCAAGAGACAGATGAACAAACCTAAAAATGTTAATTTAAACGTTGCTTTTTTCACATGAATTAACTCCTTATTATAATCTACTACTACTATAATACAAATCCATCCAATTTGTTAGGAATTTATCGAAAATTGTCAGGGGATACAACCTTTTTTGTTAGTTATTTCAAAAACCGAAATATTTATAGAGGTAAATTTAAATGAGTAAAGAATATTATAAAGTGTATGCAAATAAAGGAGAGTGAATGAACATGTTAACATTTAAAAAGCCAGAAGTAGAACAATTTTTCCGTACATACGGTATTCAGAATTTTGCAGTGAGTCCAGATGAAAGTCAACTAATTTTAAGCACGAATATAAGTGGGAAGTATAACTTATGGGGCATGGATATGCCAAATCAGTTTCCTTATCCTCTAACATTTATGGACCAGAGCTGTCAGGAACTAGTTTATGACAAAGAAGGGAGATTTATCATAGCAGGTTTTGATCGAGACGGTGATGAGAATACTCAACTTTATGCAATGCCAGTTCAAGGTGGAGATTTAAAGCCACTTCGAGTTCAGGACGGAGAACGACATATGAACCCGATTCTATCAAAAGATGGGAAGAGGTTATATTATACATCTACAAAAGATAATCCAACCTACTTAAATAGTTATCTTTATGACCTTGTAAGTGAAAAAGAGGAAGTCATTAATAAAGGTGAAAAAGCTGCAACTTATTTAGTAGCAGTTAGTCCTAATGAAGAAACATTCGTCTATGGAAGACATTATGCTAATACATTTTCATTATCACACGTTGTCATAAATGGTGAAGAGGTTCAACTTACTCCTGATTCAAATCAACAGCACACCGTGTCAAATGTGGTTTATGTATCTGATACCACTATCTATTTCTTGACCAATTATCAAGGTGACTTCTCTTATTTAGCATCATTTAATATTGAAACAAAGGAATTTACTAAAATTCATTCTTTAGATAAAGAGGATTTTCAAACGTTAAAATTCGATAAAGAAAACAATCGATTATTTATTGTCTCGACAAAGGGAGTAGAAGATGTGTTATATCATTTTGACTTAGAAACTTCAACTCTATCATTAGTACCTACTCCTGTAAGTGTGCTGGAAAAGCTAGTCGTTTCTAAAAAGGGGAACTTATATGTTTTAGGTAGATCAGCAACAAAACCATTTAACATCTATAAAGCGGAGACAGCTTTAACTAATTGGAGCGCATGTACTAATTTGAACGTTCCTGGTGTATCAACAGAAGAGCTAGTAGAACCAGAAGTGATTACGTATCCTTCGTTTGATGGCTTAGAAATAGAAGCATTATTTTTTAAAGCTAAAGAAGATGTAACAAACGGACATGTTATATTATGGCCACATGGAGGTCCACAATCAGCAGAGCGAAAATCTTTCCGTGCGTTGTTCCAATTACTAGTAAACCGTGGATACAGTATTTTTGCACCTAATTTTAGGGGTTCTTCAGGCTATGGACTTAAATTTATGAAAATGGTAGAAGGAGATTGGGGCTATGGTCCACGATTAGACAATATCGAAGGGCTTGAATGGATTATTAAGAATGGTTATGCTGATCGAGAGAAGATTTTATTAATGGGTGGGAGCTTTGGTGGCTATATGGCGCTATTGCTTCATGGAAAGCATCCCGAATATTTCAAATCAGTAGTAGACATATTTGGCCCTAGTGATTTATTCTCATTTATTCATTCTGTACCAGACCATTGGAAACCTGTTATGAATCAATGGGTAGGAGATCCAGTCAAGGATAAAGAGAAACTAATAGAGTTCTCACCAATTACACATCTTGAAAACATGAATAAACCTATGCTTGTTATACAAGGGGCAAATGATCCTAGGGTCGTAAAAGCAGAATCAGATCAAATCGTAAAAGCACTAAAAGACAAAGGATTGCCAGTTGAATATCTCGTATTAGATGACGAAGGTCATGGATTCTCAAAGAAAGAAAATGAAATGAGAGTTTATAATACTGTTTTAGAATTCTTTGATCGATTTATCAAATGAAACAATTGAGTGTTTAGCAATATACAAAGTCGTTTTAAATAGAGGTTGAATTCAATAAGTTTATAGGGTATGTAGCAAGCAATTTCTCATAATAAGAAATTGCTTGTTTTTTTATTCAATTATAACTATTGTTCAATTCTAATTCTCAAACATACACATTCCAAAATCTCTATCCCTTACTAAGGTTTAAGTTCCTAATAGTTATTATCCTAGATCAAACAAGTACTTTTTAGTTTAGAAGTTCTATAAATTAATTAAAGTAACACACCAGAATCTAAAGAATTAAAATATCTATTAGTTCACAATAAAATAATTATGTAGACTAACGCAAAAATAACTCCATATTAGTTTCTTACTATTCATCTAATTCATCTATAAAAGCAATCAAATCATCAAAAGAGGTTATTTTTTTACAAGGTGTCCCTTTACATTTTAAATCCGATGAATAGTCAAATAACTCTATAGAAAATTCCTCCTCACTTTCTATATTAGAAACAGAAATCGTATATAAATAGTTTCTATCCCTTTTCATCATACACCTGACCTTTCATGCTTTTTATTATCTTTAGAAAAATCTATAAAAAGATACATTGAAAAAGAAAAACTCACCAGAAAGGTGAGTTTAAAGTCGTTATAGCCATTTAATTTTTGGTTCAGTTTTTTCAACGATTCTTTTAATATTTGCACGATGTCGATAAATAACAAACGTTGCTAAAAATGATATGACAATTATTAGTGGCATATCTTGAGTGAAAATGCTATAAATAACAGCACTTATAGCAGTTAACATAGAAGAGAGTGAAACAAATTTTGTTATGTATAAAAAAGTAAAAAAGACGACAATCATCACTGCAAATAATAAAGGATTATAAAATAATAAGACCCCACCAGAAGTAGCCACAGCTTTTCCACCTTTAAATCGAGCAAAAAGTGGGTATACGTGACCAACTACAGCAAACATACCGACAAGTAATGGGTGAATATCAACTGAGAAAACGAATGGAAGAGCAGTTGCTAAACTTCCTTTTAAAATATCTGCAACTGTTACAATTAACCCAGCTTTTACACCAAGTGTTCGGAATGTGTTTGTACCGCCTAAATTTCCGCTTCCATGCTCTCTAATATCAATACCATACCCAATTTTCCCAACGATAAGACCAAATGGAATAGATCCAATGACATATGCAAGGATGATCAAACCAGCTTCAAATACCATAATTTTAACTCCTTTAACATCTCATTTCCTCTTTTATTGTATCATGGTTTTTAAAAAACACCACGACAGAAAAACGATTATTTCTATTCTACAGCAATATTTGCTAATATATGATTTTTTCTTTTCATTTTATATAAATTTTCGTACTATTGTTGATAGGAGGGGAAATACATGTCAGAGCTACAACTTAAAAAGAAAAAAACAAAAACAACAATTATAGTTGGAGGATTATTTTTATCCTTTCTCTTAATATCTAGCAGTCTATTTTTCTTGCTATATCCATTTCCGTCAGATGAAAAGGTGGCTTTCACAACAAAGCAACATCCCATTATCTTTAATAATGGTGAGATTTTTTCAGAAGAAGCTATTATTGAAAATAATACTGTTTACTTACCTATTTCATTCGTACAAGAACATATTGATTCTTCAATAATACTTGATGAGGCATCCAGTTCTATCATTGTAACAACGAAAGAAAAAGTTATTCAATTTCCTTCTGACTCTCTATCCTATTTCATAAATGAAGAATCTATTAATCTAGAAGTTCCTGCTTTTGTTTCAAATGTTGGTAAATTTTACGTTTCATTAGAGCCGTTATCATCTATTTACCCCTATAAGATAACATATCATGATAAAAGCGGTTTGGTTCAAATTAATAAACATGGGGAAACTTATTTAACTGGTATAGTCAATCCTGAAAAAAATCAAGATCTCTTACGCTTAAGAATTGATCCTATGCTTACTTCACCATATGTTTCGTCCATTACACCTGGTGAAGATGTAAAAATCGAAAGTGAAAAAAATAATTATTACTTCGTTCGTAAAGAGAATGGCGTAGCAGGATATGTGAAAAAGGATGTTATCACACTAGGAAACGTTTCTACAGTTAATGTGGTTACTGAGAAAGAGGTAACACCCAAATTTGATATAAAGTGGCCAATCAATTTGACATGGGAAGCTGTTTATTCTAAAAACCCAACTACGGCTAAACTTCCAGAAATGCCTGGACTAAATGTTGTATCTCCTACCTGGTTTAAATTAAAAAATAATGAAGGAGATATTAGTAATTTAGCTTCGATTGATTACGTTAATTGGGCGAAAGCAAGGAGTTATCATGTGTGGGGTCTTTTTTCAAATGATTTTGACACAGAAAAAACTCATGAAGCCTTTAAAGATTTCTCAACCCGAAAAAAAATGATTCGCCAGTTACTTCAATATAGCCAAATGTATCAATTAGATGGGATTAATATTGACATTGAGAATGTAAATGTAGCTGATGGTCCTCTAATTACTCAATTTATGAGAGAGGCTACACCATATTTTCATCAGGCTGGATTAGTCGTTTCAATGGATATTACCTTTATTTCTAACAGTCCGACATGGTCCATGTTTTATGAGAGAAAAGAGCTAGGTGAGATTGTCGATTATATGGTTGTTATGGCATATGATGAACATTGGGGATCATCACCTGTTTCAGGAAGTGTTGCAAGCCTTCCATGGGTAAAAGGAAACCTAGAAAAACTTCTTGAAATTATCCCAAATGAAAAACTCATTTTAGGAGTGCCACTCTATTCAAGAATATGGGAAGAAAAGACATTAGAAGATGGAACAGTTGAAGTTAGTTCCAAGGCATATGGGATGGATACAATCAACAATTGGATTAAAGAGCGAAATTTAACGCCTACCATTGACGCTGCTACAGGTCAAAACTTTGTTGTTTATGAAGATCAAGAAAACAATACAAAATATAAAATTTGGTTGGAAGATGAACATTCTTTAAAACAAAGAACACAATTAGTTCATCAATACCAACTTGCTGGTGTGGCAACATGGGCAAGAGTATTTGGTAATAACCATGCATGGAACACAATTGATCATTCATTAAAAAATGTTGAAGTTGTTAAAAAGTGAGAAGCTGAAGGGGGAAATTGCCTCTCTTTAGTTTCTTATTTTTTTGTGAAACGGTGGACGCATAAGCTTGTAAAACAACCTAAAAATGCACTGCCTAGTATATCAGTTGGATAATGATGACCAACCCAAATTCGAGAAAATGCAGTTAAACTCGATAGCAGGAGCAAAACTCTTCCTAATGTTTGTTTATAAAACAAAATAATTGTTGAAATAGAAAAAACCAATATTGTGTGTCTACTTGGAAATGAAGAGTTCATTTTAGAAGGAATTAAAATGCCAACGTGATTCAGCATAAATGGTCTTGGCCTAAAGGAAATAGATTGTATGACAAATTGTAAAATAATTGATAGAGCTGCTGATATGAATGCCTTTTTCGAACACGTTCGATTTGACTTCCCTTTTAACCAAAGTACAAGTAGCACAAAAGCGAAAACATAACGCATTTTGTTAGAGATTAAGATCATTAATTTATCTAAGAAATAAACTCTATTTGATAGTCCGTTGATAGCTTTAAATAGTCTTATATCCATATTTTATCTCCTTTGTCAATTCTCCTTTTATCTTCCCCAATAATATCCTTGAACATGTAGAGGAAAAAGAGGATATTGTAGAGATATTGTAGAATAAAGAGGTACAGATCATAGACATATTCAACGTATTTAGCTACTAATTTATAAAGGAAAATATTAGAAGAATTATTTTCTGAAAAGAAAAGACAATATTTGTAACTATGTATCTAAAAATAGAACTGAATGAAATTAAGAAAAGGAGTGACACTCATGAGTATTACGATTCCAACAAGAGAAGAACTAGGTAAGATTCTAAAAAAAAGTAAGAGAATTGCTGTAGTAGGACTTTCTGCTAATCCAGAAAAGACTTCATATATGGTGAGTAAGGCTATGCAGAATGCAGGATATGAAATAATACCAGTCAATCCTCAAGCAGAAGAGGTGTTAGGAATAAAAGCTGTAAAATCTTTAAAAGAAATTGAAGGTCATGTAGATATCGTTAACGTTTTTAGGCGTCCAGAACATTTGTTTGAAGTAGCGAAAGAGTTTGTAGAAATTGATGCTGACGTATATTGGGCTCAGTCCGGACTAGTTAACGAAGAAGCCTACCATTTTTTAAAAGACCAAGGATATACAGTTGTTATGGATCGATGTATTAAAGTAGAACACGCATTAACAAAGTAGTTTTTAGAATAAAAAATCCTTGTTTTAACAAGGGTTTTTTAATTTTTTCGCCAGAAGGTGTTTGCTAATTCGTAATAAACATATAAAATAAGTCATAGACAACTCAATTTTACGGAAACAATTGTTCTTATTTTTTCATTATACCTTTTTATCTTAATAAAATTGGGTCAGTATAATGATGTATGTATAGCATCTAAACCTAAAACTTCTGGGAAGATCTCTTAGAAGAAACAATGTTTATAATTGGTGCAGCTCTTAGAGATGTACTTTGCGATAGAGAAATATTTCTTTATCGTTCACGAAAGGGGTATGGGTTTTTTGGTTAAGCAGCAATTAGATTATAATGATGATTCTATTCAAGTACTAGAGGGCTTAGAAGCCGTTAGAAAACGACCTGGGATGTATATTGGAAGTACAGATAGCAGAGGCTTACATCACCTCGTATATGAAATCGTCGATAATTCTGTTGACGAAGCATTAGCTGGATACGGAGAACACATTATCGTTAAAATACATAAAGATAATAGTATCAGTGTTCAGGACAAAGGTCGTGGTATGCCTATTGGAATGCATAAATTAGGCAAGCCAACACCAGAAGTTATCTTAACTGTTCTTCACGCTGGAGGTAAATTTGGACAAGGTGGTTACAAGACAAGTGGAGGTCTACACGGTGTAGGTGCTTCTGTTGTAAACGCTCTATCTGAAACCTTAAAAGTAACGATAAAGCGTGATGGATTTGTTTATGAACAACGCTTTGAAAATGGCGGTAAACCAGCTACAACACTAGAAAAAATAGGGAAAACTAATCAAACAGGTACAACTATCCATTTTAAACCTGACCGCTCGATTTTTAGTACGACAACCTATAACTATGAAACATTAAGTGAAAGATTGAGAGAGTCTGCCTTTTTATTAAAAGGATTAAAGATAGAATTAATTGATGAAAGAAATGATTTTCATGACATTTTTCATTATGAAAATGGAATCGAGGCGTTTGTTGAGTATTTGAATGAAGAAAAGGACGTACTTCACCCTGTCCTATCTTTTTCCGGTGAGATGAATAATATTGAAGTAGAGTTTGCCTTCCAATTCAATGATGGTTACTCAGAAAATATGCTTTCATTTGTTAATAACGTTCGTACAAAAGATGGAGGTACTCATGAAGCTGGTTCTAAAACAGCTATGACGCGAATCTTTAATGAGTATGCTCGAAAAGTATCACTGTTGAAAGAAAAGGATAAAAACCTAGATGGCTCTGATATCCGTGAAGGTTTGACTGCTATTGTATCTGTTAGAATACCAGAGGCATTACTTCAATTTGAAGGTCAGACAAAAGGAAAGCTAGGTACTAGTGAAGCACGCTCAGCAGTCGATTCTGTTGTAAGTGAAAATCTTTCTTACTTTCTAGAAGAGAATCCTGATTTTAGTTCACTCTTAGTGAAGAAGGCAATAAAAGCTTTTCAAGCTCGAGAAGCCGCTAGAAAAGCAAGAGAAGACGCTCGAAGCGGAAAAAAACGTAAACGTGGAGAGGCAGTTTTAAGTGGTAAATTAACACCAGCCCAATCTAAAAATCCTCAAAAAAATGAACTATACCTTGTTGAGGGTGATTCTGCCGGTGGCTCTGCAAAGCAGGGTCGAGATCGCCGTTTTCAAGCCGTACTTCCTCTACGTGGTAAAGTTATTAACACTGAAAAGGCAAAGCTAGCTGATATATTTAAAAACGAAGAAATTAATACAATCATTCATGCAATCGGTGGTGGTGTTGGTGCAGATTTTTCAGTTGAAGACATTAACTACGATAAAGTTATCATCATGACCGATGCGGATACAGATGGTGCCCATATACAAGTGCTTCTTTTAACGTTCTTTTATCGATATATGAAGCCTTTAGTGGAAGCAGGAAAAGTGTTTATCGCTTTACCTCCACTTTATAAAGTAAGTAAAGGTACCGGTAAAAAGGAAGTCATTGAGTATGCTTGGTCTGACGAAGAGTTGAGTGGTGCCATTAAGAAGATTGGTAAAGGATACATGATTCAACGTTATAAAGGACTTGGAGAAATGAATGCTGATCAGCTTTGGGAAACTACGATGGACCCAGATACTAGAACACTTATTCGAGTGAAAATTGATGATGCTGCAAGAGCCGAAAGAAGAGTGACTACTTTAATGGGAGACAAAGTAGAACCAAGAAGAAAATGGATTGAATCAAATGTTGCTTTTGGTTTAGATGAAGAAACAAATATTTTAGATAATGAAAACTTATCGGTCACAGAGGAGGAGCTTTAATATATGGCACAAGTAGAAAAGTTTAAAGACCTACCTCTTGAAGATGTACTAGGTGACCGTTTTGGACGTTATAGTAAATACATCATTCAAGAGAGGGCATTGCCTGACGCAAGAGATGGTTTAAAGCCAGTACAAAGACGTATATTATATGCAATGCACGTAGAGGGTAATACCTCAGAAAAGGGTTTCCGTAAATCAGCCAAAACTGTTGGTAATGTTATCGGTAACTATCATCCACACGGTGATAGTTCTGTCTATGATGCAATGGTTCGTATGAGTCAGGATTGGAAGGTTCGAAAAAACCTAATAGAAATGCACGGTAATAACGGAAGTATTGATGGTGATCCACCAGCCGCTATGCGTTATACAGAGGCTCGACTCTCTTCAATAGCATCGGAATTATTACGAGACATTGATAAGAGAACCGTTGAATTTGTACCTAACTTTGATGATACAAGCAAAGAGCCAGTTGTTTTACCCGCAATGTTCCCCAACCTTTTAGTAAACGGGTCAACAGGAATTTCAGCGGGTTACGCTACTGAAATTCCGCCACATCACTTAGGTGAAGTTATTGATGCGGTCATTAAGCGTATTGATAATCCTTCATGTTCGATTGAGGATCTCATGACTGTTATTAAAGGGCCCGACTTTCCTACTGGTGGCATCATTCAGGGAATTGATGGAATAAAAAAGGCTTACGAAACAGGGAAGGGAAAAATTATCATCCGTGGTAAAGCCTTAATTGAAGATGTACGTGGTGGTAAACAACAAATCGTTATTACTGAAATACCATTTGAAGTAAACAAAGCAAATTTAGTAAAAAAAATTGATGAATTTCGCATAGATCGAAAAGTTGATGGAATCAGTGAAGTTCGTGACGAAACAGACCGTACTGGATTACGCATTGTGATTGAACTTAAAAAAGATGCTGATGCTGAAGGTGTCCTAAACTATTTATATAAAAATAGTGATTTACAAGTACCATATAATTTTAATATGGTAGCTATCCACAATAAACGACCTATCTTAATGGGACTACATCAAATCCTTGATGCCTATATTTCTCACCAAGTAGAAGTTATTACAAATCGATCTAACTTTGAATTAGAGAAAGCAAAAGAGCGTCAACATATTGTGGAAGGTTTAATGAAGGCGTTATCTATTTTAGATGAAGTGATAGCAACAATTCGTGCTTCAAAAGACAAGCGCGATGCAAAAGATAACTTAATTAAAAGCTTTCAGTTTACTGAACCTCAAGCAGAAGCAATTGTGTCGTTGCAACTTTATCGATTAACAAACACAGATATCACTGCCCTTCAACTAGAAGCTGATGAGCTTGATAAAAAAATTAGCGAATTACTAAGTATCTTAAATAGTGAAGCTAAGTTATTCTCAGTCATAAAAACAGATTTAAAGAAATTGAAGAAAACGTATGCAGATGAACGTAGATCCAAGATTGAAGATCAAATTGAAGAGATTAAAATTAATCTTGAGGTTATGATTCCTTCTGAGGATGTCATTGTTACAGTTACTAAGGACGGCTATGTAAAGCGTACAAGTCCTCGGTCTTACGCAGCTTCTAATGGTCAAGATTTTGGTATGAAAGAAACAGACCAGCTGCTAGGTCAATATGAGATTAATACAACTGATGTCATATTATTATTTACGAACAAGGGAAATTATTTGTATTGCCCTGTTCATGAGCTACCTGATATAAGATGGAAGGACCTTGGTCAGCATATCGCTAATATAATTAGTATTGAACGAGATGAATATATTGTGGAAGCAGTGCCTGTTAAAGATTTTACATCTAACCAATTCTTTTTATTTGTCACAAAGAATGGTATGGTCAAAAAAACAGAGTTGCATCAATATAAAGCTCAACGATATTCGAAACCATTGGTTGGAATTAACTTAAAGAATGATGATGAAGTAATTGATGTACATTTGACAAATGGCTTCCAAGACGTAATGCTCGTAACTAGTTATGGATACGGTTTATTATTCTCAGAAGATGAAGTGAATATTGTTGGAGCACGAGCTGCTGGAGTTAAAGGAATAAATTTAAAAGACGGCGACAAGGTAGTAAGTGGCAAGATGATAGACCCGACTGATACAAAAGATATCGTGATTGTTACTCAAAGAGCAGCAGTTAAAAAAATGAAATTAAAAGAATTTGAAAAAGCTAGTCGAGCAAAACGTGGCGTCGTGATGCTTAGAGAATTAAAGAATAATCCGCACCGAATTGTTGGTATGGTACTAGTGAAGGATACAGACGAAGTATTTATAAAAACAAAAAATGGTGTAATTGAATCAACACTAGCCGCAAATCTCCGACCAAATGATCGATATAGTAATGGTTCATTCCTGGTAGATGTTAATGATACTGGGGAAACGGAAGATGTATGGGTAGTAGCGAAGAAAGATGCATAAAAAGAAGCTGTGAGATTAACTCACAGCTTCTTTATTTTTAGTAAGGATATAAAGATACAACAGACATTAAATTTTTATTTATTAGAAGAAGGCTTTGCTGTAAAATGAATGCAAACAACATATTTTGTCGAGAGAAGGTACTTACAGAGATGAATCATCCACTTGTTACAAGAAAAGGAATGGCAATAATTATACTAGCTACTATCATGCTCGCTATCTTACCATATTCTTTTCCCCTTATATTAGGGATTATTACTGCGTTAATGCTAGAACGGTTTGTAAGGAAGCTTAACAAGTGGGTAAAAAAACGGTTATATTCAGTAATAGTTATATACTTTTTGTTTTTATTTTCACTATTCATTAGTTTGTATGTCATAAGTACTGTCGTAATAAAACAGTTGTTTTCACTTTTTAAAATGCTGCCTTCATTTATAAAGATTATCAATAATACGATATTTGAGATTCTTTCAAGGTGGGCTCATTATTCTGAAAAACTACCAAGAGACTTTCTTCTATCTATCGAAGATTCATTTTCCGAATTTCAAACCAATCTAATCGATATATTAAAAAACTTAACAGAGCAATTTCTAACAATTATCACGAGTTTACCTAATTTTATGTTTGAATTAATCGTATATTTACTCGTTGTATTTTTATTTTTAGTTGAACTGCCATCAATTAAATTTAAATTATCTTCTATTCTAAAGAAAACAACTAAGAAGAAGATTAAATTGTTGATTTCTGAGATTAGTAGAGTATTATTTGGTTTCTTTAAGGCTCAAGTGATTTTAAGTGCCGTAACATTTATCTTATCATTTATAGGTTTAGTCTTTTTAAATATTCCATATGCTTTTCTACTAGCTATTTTAATCGTTATTGTTGATCTACTTCCCATTCTTGGTACAGGATCTTTTTTAGTACCCTGGGCTATTTTCTCAATAATCAATGGTGATAAAGAATTAGGAATAGGGCTTATTATTTTATTTTTAGTAATCACTGTAATTAGACGGATTATAGAACCTAAAATCATTTCATCTAATTTAGGAATAAGCCCACTAGCAGCTCTCGTTAGTATGTTTCTAGGTTTCAAATTAATAGGTGTTATAGGACTTCTATTAGGACCTGGTCTGGTGATTTTATTTGATGTGTTAAAACAAACAGGTTTTATTCGATTAGATAGATTAAAGAAGATAGAGCCCAATCTGTGAAGAACTGAGAAAATTGTCTCGGTTCTTTTTTTGATTGTAGGTGTATTTAATCCGCTCCTGAAATATACTTCGCTTTCCGCGGCAAGCTGGCAAGCCTCCTCGTGCTATGCACTGGTTGTAAAAACGTAGAATATTTCATGTATTAACTTTGCTTTAAGGTAGAAACTAAGCTAAAAAAACCACCTTAAAAGGTGGGGGAGATACTAAGAAAATTGCTCAATTGTCGTGTTGGCAAAACTGATCATTTCTTCGTAGTTTAAAAAACTAGCTTGTGCAGAGGTTGCGCCTCCGCCACCTTTTGCATTGAACTCTTGAAGAAGAGCTTTAATATGTTTCCCACAATGGACTTCTAAAGATCCAGCATGAGCAAAGAATACCTTTAATTCACTCTTCGAAAATAATAGAACAAGTTTTTCTGTAATTGTAAGCAGTTGTTTAGAAAAGGTTAAAATGTCTTTAAAAGGCATATCATCAAACTCGTAATAAATAATGTTTTTATCTACCTGATCTGAAGCAATTTGCTGAGCTAAGAACAAAAAATTCGCTTCTTTTTGTGAAACAATTTCTTTTTGTAATTCTTTATTTTCACGTTCAAGCTTTAGAAGTCGGTCATACAATGTTTCACGACTTGTGCTAAAGTGTGTGGTAATGTCACTAAGCACTGAATTGGCCACTTGATAATCCAACAAAGCTCTTGCACCACATTTAAAGTGCAATCTTGTATTTCCTTTATGTTTTTCAGTTTTTATTAGTTTTATCATTCCTAATTGCCCCGTCTTGTTAACATGTGTGCCACAGCATGCTGACGTGTCGATTCCGTCAATTTCTACTATTCGAATGTTCTCGCTAATCTCAGGTAATTTCCTTAATGGAAGAGAAGAAAGTTCATCTTTCGTTACGAAGAAGGTACGAATCGTACGATTTTCATAAATATATTGATTGGCTTTATGTTCTATCTGTAACAACTGTTCTGAAGTTAGTTCAGGTACATTTAAGTCAATCGTTACATTCTCCTTTCCTAAATGGAAACTTACTGTATGTGCTTCATATAATTCGATGCACACAGCAGAAAGCAAATGCTGACCAGTATGCTGCTGCATATGGTCAAAACGTCTGTTCCAATCTAATTCACAAGAAACTTGTTTAAAGGTTGGAGAAGATGCTAGCTTATGATAAATGTCTCCATTTTCTGTTTCAATTACATCCAGAACAAGCTGTCCATCAATTGTACCGTAATCAGAAGGTTGACCACCGCCTTCTGGATAAAAAGCTGTTTCAGCAAGTTTTATTAGTACGAAATCATCTTTTGGTAGAGTTTCTAAGATAATCGTTTTCCAATTATGTATCATTGGATATTTATAAAAAAGCTTATTAGACATATCATATACGTTCCTTTCAAGTACTTACTATTTTTTTAAGCGTAATTTATTTGAAAAAGATAATCAACAACCAATTACATATTTAAGTATGTTTTTAACAGATAATAGAAAATATGAGAAGGGATAGAAGAGAATGGATCATATATTAGAAGGTGAACTAGTAAATAAAAACGTATTAACAGGTGATGTAACTTTTGAAGTAAATAAAATAAAGCAGCTAGAAGTGAAAACGACACTAGACAGCGAGCAATTACGATCAATTTATCAATACTTACAAAAAGGTAGGGAGGAAGAGTATCAAATTATAACTATTGACGATCAAATCCCAATAAGATTATCAAAGGAGGAAACAAATCAATTAAGTAGAGACATACAGGCAATCCTGCAATAAGAATATCATAATATTATTATGTAAACTAAATGAAAATAAAGAAGAGAGGATAGAAACTAACTTTTGTATTTATTAAGAATATACTTCATACCAATTTCAATAAGGGTGTTCGTATTTGTATTTAATTTTTTTGCTCGATCTTTAAGTTCTGCGTATTGAATATCACTGAATGTTGTACCCATTTGTTTACGATCAATAGGTTTTTGAGGAGGTTTAGTGAACGATTTGGGATTTTTATATGTAACCAATACATGCTGAATGCCGGCTTCAATTAAGCTGTTAAAGGGCATATTCATAGCATGTGCAAGAGTTTTAATGTCGTTAAGCAACGATGTACTAATTGTCGTATTTTTTGTAACACGATCAGGATTAAAGGTTCTAATTTTGCTTTCATAAGGCATGCCAAACAACTCCAGACCATAAAATTCGTCATGACAAAGTAAATTGGAGTATTTACATAAAGAAACTTAACAATATCTCATTATACAATATAAATCTCTATTTTTACGGCGAATATATTAACAAATACCGAAATTTTCTTTTCTGTCTCAATTTATCAAGTATACTTTGATATTGAGACATGAATTATTTCAATTTGACTAAGTTCCGAGAATATATATTATGTAAACTAGAAAAAAGTTAAATAAAACAGAGAGAACTTCTTCTCTTATTCCCTCTTACAACATCTTTAATATCTACGTTATCTTAATTGTAGTGCTTTTGAGACAATTAGTTAAGTTCCTTTAGATTGAAATCTCTTTTTTACAAAATTATGATTTCTACGCTCTTGTTAATTTCAGTATATATCTTACAAATTTGTTGAATATTATTTTCTAGACGTTACTATGTTAGGTGGTGCTTACTTGATGAAAAATAAGCCAGATGTAGATACATATCTTCAAAATGGTATCTACGGTAACAAACAAATTAAACCTGAAGAAAGAAATATATACCTAGGTTCACTAAGAGAACGTGTTGTAGTTGCTCTCACTCAGTCTCAAGTCATGGAACCAGGTACATATGATGAAGTTGAAGAATTAATAATGAATAATCCTAATGCTACCTTGTACCTTAACGGAAATATGGCATATTCATACCTTTCAGATTACATAAAACTAGCAAACAAGAACAAAAATCATTTTACTACTGTTACAAACAAGAAATATAATTCAGAATTAGGTCTTGTTCTTGCCTATGACCATGCCATTGAAAAAGAAGAAATTTTCATAAACAAAGAAACTCATAATTCATATCGAGAAAAAGAACAAGAAGAAAACTTCTTTACTAAATTGATAAAGAATATTTTTTTTAGTAGTCCCCACTCTTAAAAATGCTGAAAAATTTTTAATTCCTATTTTCTTGGCAAAATAAAGATGGTACTAGAAGAATTTTTAATCTTCAAAAGGTTTATAGATTTGTACATTCTATCGAGTAACGACTAAATGTACGAGTAGTAACCTCTAGATATTAGCAGTTTCCTTCACAAAGCTACCATACTTTTCTTCATTCATATAGTGTAACCATCCTCTAAAAATAAATGGTACAGAAAAAAGCAAGGCAAAATAAAATACTTCCTAAATGAGAGAGCCTAAAAGAAGGCTTCTTATAAATGTAAAGGATTTAATTTTATAAATACTAAATAAATAATACTTAATAAAACAGTAGCAATTCCAAAACCATAGGTATACTTAGACTGCTTATTATTAAAATTAAGAATTAAATGTATGATGAAATAAGAGAAAAGCCATAATGTCGTGATTAATAGAATCTTTGCAATATTTATCGTTTTTATAATGTCATTTTGAAAATCAGATTTAGGGATATCTGATACTTTTTCTATTTCACCGTTCCAATGACTTCTATATATTTCTATATTTTTATTTTCAAACTCAGTACTATGGTAATAATACCCATAATTAGGAAGATGCATAAATCCTAAAGTTATTAATAATATGAATAAGATAATACCAGTCAGATTGAGTATTATTTGTTTCAAAATCCTGTCCCCCCACTCTTATAACTGCAGATCGAAGTCTTGGTGCTCAAAGATCATGTCCTCCCCATTTCTTAATTTTACCATATCAGTGTATTCTTTCTCTTTTTTTATTGTTAGTTATTTTCAGTAATATTAATTTACTATTACATTCTTTTATATGGAAAATACAGAGATAATATTTCTGTTAATTTCTATTGATAATTTAAAGAGATACCACACCTCTAAAAATCGGTACCTCTCATAATTGAATTTGTTGTTTATACCTCTTTAAAATAATTACGTTAATCACTACTCTCTCTTACTTCTGACTCTTAGTGGATGTGGCATATAGCACTAGCATCGTATTACCTTCCTCTTCTATCTGAAACAACATCACAAACAATGTTGTACATACTTTCAATTCCCTCTTTCGTAGCATCAAAGCTAAAAGAGCAATCTTTATCAATTCCCAAATTAAAAGCTTCCTGCTCAACATCAATGTTTGCTCCAAGAAAAATAAATTCCCAACTATACACTTCCTGTTGGTGTTGGATCATTTCTTTTATTTTGTTGTAAGTAAATTCATTGCTTGCATTTTCTTCTCCGTCGGTAGTTATAACTAAAATAACTTTATCTGGTCTTTCTTTCTCCTCAGTATTTGATAAACGGTAACCAACGTCAACAATGGTCTTGCCTATGGCATCAAGGAGAGCTGTACTCCCTCTAACAAAATATTGTTCATTCGTTAAGTTCGCTTCTTGTATATTAATTCCATTCCACAATACCTCATAATGATGATCAAATAAAACTGTTGTAACAATCGTATCTCCTGGTCTTTGTCGTTGTCTTTCAATAAAGGAGTTAAATCCACCAATTGTGTCTGCTTCAAGTCCAGCCATTGAACCGCTTCGATCTAATAAAAAGATAATTTCAGTTAAGTTTTTCTTCATATAAATATCTCCTTTCAAATATCATCTGATATAATCATAGCTAAATTGAGGTTTAATATGGTCGCTTTTCAGGCGACATTTTTAGGGGGATAAGTGATGTTGAATCAAAAGGTATTGGAGGAATTACTCGAGTATGTTAATAGACATATAGAGTCGTCAGAATTAACATTAGAAGAAGCGAATTATTCTTATCAGCCTATCTTACATAGTGAATTGGATGAATTGACTCATTATATTAAAACAAATAAAAAACCAACCTTTTCCGAAGTATTGTTCCACTTCATTGATAAAAAAAAGAAAGCGGATCCTGATGTGTATAAAAAGGCAGGAATGGACAGAAGACTTTTTTCTAAAATTCGCTCAAACCCAGAATACCGAGTATCTAAAAACAATGTAATTGCGTTGGCGCTTGCGCTTGAACTAACAAAAAAAGAAATGAGCAAACTGTTAACTGCTGCAGGTTACTCGCTCTCTGAAAGTGATTCATTTGATTTAGTCATTCTTTTTTGTTTAGATAAAGAGATATATAATATCCAAGAAGTAAATCAAGCATTAGATTATTGCGGGTTAAAGCCGCTAGGTGGAGTAACTGAATAAATTCATCTTCCCTAAGTAGAGTGAATCTTTTTAAACTATCAACACCATAAAATAAAAAACAAATGGATGTCTTAAACATCCACTTGTTTTAATTGATTACTTATTTTTTTATTTTGACTCTACTTCAAAGCCTGCATTTTTCCAGGCTGTTGTGCCACCCTCAATAAAAGCAACATCCGTAAATCCCATTTGTTTTAAGAGATATGCACCGAGTGCTGCTTGACCACCAGCACCGCAAGTAACGAGAACAGGCCGATTTCGATCAGTTAACTCTTTTTCTCTTAGACGTTCAGGAACTTCTAAATCTGCACGAATCGGCAACATTCCGAGTGAAATATTAACACTGCTGGGGATCAATCCACATGCTCCAGCATCAGCAGCGTCCTGTACATCAATGACCAACGTATTGGGATTATTTTTTATCTTTTCTCGAGCCTCACTTGAACTAATACTTGGTACGTTCTCACGTGCTTCTGTCACCATTTGCTTAAAGGTTCTTGCCATAATTTTATATCCTCCTAATTCATTCATCATTTTTGAGGTACTAAAAGTAAGACCTTTTTGAAAGACTTTAATACTAAAGGAAAATCCTACCTTTTACATCCCTACCTGTTAAATTAACCATATTTAGTTAGGTCTATACTGTAAGATTGGATCCTCAGTAAAGTTTCTACTATAAAAAATAAGAAGAAGATTTTTAGCATCTTCTTCTAAATAGTTAACCTTTATAAAAGAATAAATAAAATAAGATAAAATCTTACTGAGAAACAACCTCTGAAGAATGTATCCTCCAAGGAAACGCATCTCCATCCACTTTTGTTAACTTAAACTTATAGGTTACGCTTTCGTTATGTTCTTTTTCACTATCTTGGTATTTAAATGATTTAGAAACGACAATGGATGCTTGATTTCCGTTTACCTCTTCTACTGTAATACTGTTTACAAGTGCCTCTGTAAAATCATAGGCATTAAAAAGATTTTGATAACTTTTCGATAAATTTGCATATTCTTGTGAGTCTTTCTTAAAGGTAAATGTGCTCATATATGCATTGAGATCTTCAGCATATTCTGCGTATGTTTGATAATAGATGGTACGTTTTATTTCTAATTCATCGGTAACGGTACCTTCTAGATTTCCTAACATCAGTTCATCAATAATATCGATATCAGGATGAGTATAACCCGCTTCTCTCAGTTTGTTAAAATCCTCAGCTATAATTGATGCAACTAACTGACCATTAAAATCTAGGTCCTTATTTGCACTATAAAGCTTAAAAGCTTCTTTAAAATTGTCTGTTAATAAATATCCGTGAGCTAGGTTAACATGAACTAGTATATTAGTAGGATCTAGCTTTATTGCTTGTTCAGATGTCTTGACCGATTCTTCGGGTAATATATTTAATAACTGAAGCCATGACAAATTTCCCATCGCTTCTCCTAGATAAAATACATCAGCCAACTGTCCTTTATCATTAAGCTCTTGAAAAATACTTACGCTTTCACCACTATCTTCTAGTGCATAATAAGGATACCCCATTTCCACCTTAATACTACTCATAATATTTGCAAGTTGTGCTTCAGCAAATCGTGCTTCCATATTGCCATTGTATTTGTATAATTCACTAGCCATATCTCTCGTTTGAATAAAAAGTTTTAAAGCAGTTTCCCATTCTTTATTATTATAATAAACAGCAGCTTCATCCCAATATTGATTAACAAGGTTCATACCTTCTTGGTATATCGTATTTACGTCTACTGGCAATTCGATCCCGCTATTTATATAAATCGTTATTGGCGTATTTTTCCCCTTCTTTTCATCTGGATTAATGGATTGCTGTACAACTCTCCCCTTTTTAGCGATAAAATTCTCTTGATAGATAACCTCACCTACTGTTAGTCCAGCTGCTTGAATTTGTTTGACCGCTTCTTCTTCGGTTAAGTTATACAACCTTGGAACGACAACTTGAACGGATTCATCAATGACAGGTTTTTTATTGACTACTAAAGGTTCTCTTTTCTGCTTATCATCATCCTCTTGAGCACAACAGTCTGTAGGTTCGTCTATCGGTATGAACAAAAGCACACCTATGAAAAGGATAAATAATAGAAGTCCACCACCTATAATGCTTCCGATAATAAGGCCAACTTTTCTTTTCTTGGGCTTTTTCAAGTCAGGGGATCGATTTTGAACGTGTTCGTTGGAAGGAATTCGGATGTTCGATTGCTGACTACCTAAAAGAGTTTTATCATTGGGTGCATTTTGATTTTCTATTTGATAAGGTAATGTTTTAGAATGTGATAATCCTTGTAACGCTACTAAAAACTCCTCCATTGTTTGGTATCGATCTTGCGCTTTTAAAGACAAAGCTTTTAATAACGCTGATTCCACATGTGGCTGAATAGAAACACCTAATTGGCTAGGTGGTTTTAAAGTATCCTCTTCTAAGCGATCAAGAGATTCGGGAGGTACAAAACCTGTTATGATACGATAAATAGTTGCTGCAGTTCCATAAATATCAGTCCATGGACCTTGTTTTCCCTTACTTCTGTATTGCTCTTCTGGTGCGTATCCTGGCTTTAAGATGACCGATAGACTTTTATTTGAATTATTTATGGCGTGACGTGCAGCACCGAAGTCTAACAATTTTACTTCTCCTGTCATTGTAATGTAAATATTGTCTGGGCTAATATCTCGATGAAGTATGCCATCTTTATGAACAGTTGCTAACGCATCCATAACTGGAGTCATAATACTAAGCGCCTGTTCAAAGGATAATGTACCACCAATTTGTTCCAAGTATTTTTTTAAATCTACACCATCTAAATAATACATGACTAAATATGCAGTACCATTTTCTTTAAAAAAGTCTCTAACAGAAACAATGCCAGGATGATTGTTGTATTTTGCTAGAATTTTAGCTTCGTCTAAAAATTTATTTAAACCATAATCAAAGTGTTGCTTTACATTACTAGTAAAAAAGGTGATTTGCGGCTGACCAGTATTTCTAGTTGCATAATCTCTTGGCATATACTCTTTTATTGCTAGCTTCATATCTAATTGAAGATCCCAGCCTAAATAAGTAATCCCAAACCCACCTTGACCAAGTACCCTACCAACTAAATATTTATCATGTAAAATCGTGCCAGGTTCCATATGTTGTGGAGATTCAGGCAATGTGCCTTCTATCCAACCACACTGATTACATTTAGATACATTTCCCTTTTTAAACATACATCCCATACAATACTCAGAATGGTATGACATCTTTCAACCCCCTTGTAACTAGCGTTCAAATTTGAATTTTTTTTTGTTGATCACTTTCTGACGTAATTTTTTTACGACAACTATGCATATTAAAATTGGAAAGTAGATAAAAAAGTTGTAAAGAATAAAAAACAAGAACGACAGAACTAACCCGTAACCTCCAAGCCATTCTGCATTCATCGTAACTGGAACAAAAAGAATATAAAGACTATATGAAACCAAAGTAAATGAGCTAGCAATTAAAAAAGATACGACCGGCCCAATTAACCAACTCACCCACCATCTTTTCCACCTAATCATTAGTAAGCACACACAACCTACTACTAAAGTTGAAACCATGATCAATATAAAAAAACCTAACCCATCATAAAATCCTTTTTGTACAAAACCAAATAATAAGCCTTCCTTGCTCATAGTAGAAAACGCAAAATTTTCATTCGGTAATGAAGGAAAAGATGTTTGATAATATTTCCACTGATTTAAATTTTGAGACACTTCATTTGGAAGAGGTATCCAATCTTCAAAACTACCTTTGTAAGGTTCAAAATGAAAATTAGAAGAATAAAAATGATTAACTGGAACGGCCACCGTTATTTGGAGATTTCGAAAGTCACTCCATTTTGCTGCAGGCTGTAACAAATACTGATAGAAATGAACTGGTTGAATATAAGGCTTTTTATTCACTCCATAATCTTGTTCGTAGGATAACTCAATTTTCACCTGTTCTTTTGAAAGAAATGGAACTTTAAAAATAACAACATTTGCTTCTTGAACAAAGTCAAATTCATTCCAATTATCTTTTTTCAAGCCCGAAATCGGATCAACGTATTGAATAGAATGAGAGTTGAGGTTTATTAAAAATTGTTGGATGAATTCTTCATTTTTGTACAATTCAATATTTGTAGAAGGAAACTCTTGATCATTAATAAATATCTTTGGGATATGCTGATGTGATGAAGGAGTATAAGGAAATGCAAGATATGTCTCTTGGTCTATTGCCGTGGGATTATAAAATAAATATTGGACAAAAACTTTGGCTGGTTGATTGTCACCGTATAGAATAAATTGCAATTTCTCGCCCTGAACCATTATGGGTGTATCATCTAATGGTATGAGTGAGCCATTTGGCTGAGGCTGATAAATCGGCACACTATTGGCTAACACATAATCACTAGAAAGAACTAAAAATAGTATAGTAGATAGTAAGAATGAAAAAAGCATCCGAATAATCATAGTCGTTAACTGTTCCAATCAAAATGTTCATCACAAAGGGGTACAAACATGAGTTTAGTTTCCCCTAACTCAATAATATCTCTTGATTTAAGTGGCGTGCTAAAATCGATAACCTCGTCATTCACATATACTAAACCTCTGCCCTGTCCTGCAAGCAACCGAAAGTTTCTTTTTTTAGGATCGTAAATGACCGTAGCATGATTATCTCTAGAAATCGTTTGATCATTCGCAATATGAATATCATTTGTTTCAGAACGTCCAAGCGTATTTTTTTCTGGATGTATTCGATAATCTCTTCCTCTGTCTTTTCCAGCAATACAAACGAGCCAACCTACCACTGGTTCTGTACCTTCTTTTTTCATATAAACACCCACTGTTTTCCCTTCATCGGATGAATTAAAGCTTTGCTCTCTTTTTATTTGATCTAGAATCGAAGGTTGGATCTGCTGCGGTTTTACTTGTTCTATATCTGTTTTTTTCCAAGGACTAGGCTTTGGCATATGAGGTGATAACCCAATCGTTTTACCTCTGTTTCCTTGCTCTTGACAATGCGGGCAATTTCCATGCGTTTGCTGATTATAGAAATGACCGTTCGCACATTGAATCATACTCAACTTAATCCCTCCTACATGAAGTTTTCATTAAATGGGACAGTACAAATTCATTTGTTAGTTGATACATACAGCAATCGCAGAATAATTATCATGTTTAGTTTTAGCGCGTTTAAGTAGTCTTAACTCCATTCTTTTAAGCCATTCTTCTGGTGTATGAGATTTGTAAAAGTCAATTTCCATCTCAGTTTCAACTACATATTCCCAAAAGCCATCCGTACATAATAAGTACGCATCACCTGGTTGCATTGGTCCCTCTGCCTTTTTTATCGTAGGTTTTATTTTTTCATTACTACCTAGTGACTTTAAAATCTTATTTCGATCCTCATGATATCGAATCTCCTGTTCACTAATTTCACCTAAATTAACGAGTTTTTGGACAACGCTGTGATCTTGTGTACGTGTAACAAAGCGACCATTTCGAAAGAAGTAACATCTAGAATCACCAACATGCGCTATAAAAGTAGATAATCCATCGGTAATTAATAGAACAATCGTCGTTTGCATCTTTTGAAGAAGTAACTTTTCTTTTTGAATCGTTAATATCGCATGATTAGCTTCTTTAAATAATGAATCGATTGTCTCCTCATTTAAAGTTTCTATTTGTTTAAATCCATTTAATATTGTGTCAATAGCTAGCTTAGATGCAAATTCTCCGCCTTGATGTCCACCCATTCCATCGGCTACTATCCAAATGTGAAAATGCTGTAAACTTATACAGCTGCAACTATCTTCGTTATATCTCCGACCGCCTGCTTTACATATAGATGAACTAATCAATTCCATCTTCTATTTCTCCAATCTAACTTCAAACATGTTTTCTTTATTACATATATAAAATTGATCTCCATTTTTTAAAGATATTCTTAAATGAGGTAATATTTTTTGACCATTTGTTAAAAAAGTACCATTTGTAGATTGAAGATCCATGATGTGGAAAACGTTTTGAGATGAATCAAAGGAAACCGTACAATGACTCCCACTCACTAAAGGTGAATCGATAATTAATTGACTGTTAGATGGACTTCTACCAATTGTAATAGGTTGATTGACACGGAACTTTTGTCCTTGGTGTCGCCCGTTTAGGGCAACTAAATATGGTGTTGTATGAGTTGAGAGATTGTTAATTTCTCTAACTGGTTCATTTAAGGTGGAATCAGTTGATTTTTTAGATGGATAAGAATGAGTAACTCTTCTACTCACTTCTTTAACAATTACCCTTCCCCTTCTCGTAAGTGATAATATAAATGCGGCACCTGCTAATACAACTGCGATTAACCCTAAGAGTAACAATAAGATATTAATAGAATTAGATTGATTATTTTTACCTATTTCTTTTCTTTCTTCTAATTCATATTCAATCCCTAAAAGATCTAATTCAACTAACAATTCATCTGCTTGTATTGACCATCCAATATTATCACCTAATCGGATGCGGTCTGTTTTTTGTTGACCATCTTCCCCAAAAACTACACCAGCAACAAGTGAGGCAGCACTGTTTATACCTATAACCGCACCACTTTCAGTAAACAATGGTCCGCCTGAATTTCCGGGATTTATGGGAGCATCTGTTTGATAAAGTGCAACACCATCTTTTGATTTAACCTTTGCACTAATTATGCCTTTTGCAACTTTTACGGTTGTAATGGTTGATGGATCTATCAGCCGTTGATCAAGTGCGGCTCCAGGAAACCCCATAACATAGACTTGGTCAGTTACCTTTACATCTCTTGCAATTGTAAATGTTACTGCAGGTCGATTTAATGGTTCTGCTGTTTCTAAAACTGCTAAATCCTTAATAGGTGATGACCATATCACAGTAGCTGGAATAATTAAATCAATATCTAACACAACATTAACAGCACCACCTTGTTCTGCACAATCTATTACATGATGGTTGGTGACGACGTGCTGCCCATTACCAATAACAAAACCAGTCCCCATTCCGAATGCGCCATTTAAGTCTCCACACGTAATAAGTATTGTACTAGATTGCATCTCGTCTATGGTTTTTGCATTAGAGTTTTGTGGAATGATTATTAAGAAAACAAGAAAGCATATGATTATAGATAAACATTTTTTCATCATTATCACCTATCCACCTCCTTCTTGTTTACTTCCTTTTAATAGATTAAAGTTTTCATTTATTATGTTTTTAAATTCACTAATCGTTCCACCATTCAAGTCAAACATATAAAATCCTACAGTTACAAAAATAAAGAAGAAGATGAATAAAAGTGATAGGAGAACAAGAGTTCTATAATTTCGAGTCTTTTTTAAATGGAAACTGCTGTCTATCGTAGCAGTGGGTCTTTCTCTTTCCTCAAGAATTCTGACTGTCACTTCGGATTGAGGTGCAATTCGGTCTAACAGGATCACTGTAATGTTATCTTGAGAATGATTTCCTTTATCTATAACGGTATTCACTATTTTTTGGCATGCTCCATCACAATGTTGATTAAGTATTTCAATCAATTCTGCTTCTGAAATATTTCCGTACATTCCGTCACTGCATAATAATATGCGATCTCCAATTTCAAGAGGAAAAGGTATTATATTACGGTCAACCTCATTTAAAACCTCATTTCCAAGGTAGCTTGTTAATGCTTCACGCTGTGGATGTTGATCAGCCTCATCTTTAGTCATTCTCCCATTTGCAACTTCTTCGTATAGTATATTGGCGTATACATGATCCTGTGTTAATTGATGTATTTCATTGTTTCTATATAGATATATTCGACTGTCACCTACTGAGATCCAATAAAGTGAATCATGTTTTATGGCAGCAGCTATAAGTGTGCTTCCAATTTTATTTGCATTTCCACTTTCAAGGGCCAATTGACAGACAGTTTTATTTGCATAAATGAGTGACTGGTATAAAATTTCTGGAAAATCAACATTAATCGTTAGGTCTTGATAGTATTCTAGAAATGAGTGAACAGCCGATTGGCTCGCTTCCTGTCCAAAAGCCATTCCTCCCATGCCGTCTGCAAGAATAGCGAGGATTCCACGTTTATCTATCATCTCAAGATGATTTATATTTGAAAATCCAAACGAATCTTCTTGTTTTGAACGAGCACCAATATGCTGGGCATTGTCAGGTTTAATATTCATTTCTTCACCCCAGTAGGTAAAATTACATACATAAAACAGACTTTAAATGTTTAATAATGTGCACTTGTCTCTTTTAGAGTGTTGAATTCTTGAACATCAGCTGTGTTAATCGAAGAGGAAGGACTGAGACTCCTAGAGGAACATAGTGTCGAATTTTTCAGGGGAGAATTTCATCCAATTAAGAATTTGCACCATGGAAGATCAAAATGTGAACTGGGAACTGGTTTATTACATATATAAAATGTTGACTTTTAAGTAATTCATGAGTGTTAATCGGAGTGGAAGGACCGAGACTCCTGCAGGAGATGTGCCGGACTTGAGACCCCACAGGCGAAGCCGAGGAGGCTCAAGTGGCACCCTGCGGAAAGCGAGAGTCCTGCAACGCAGATTAACACCCATGTTGAGGGTAAAGAATTGTATTTTCAGGCTAGCCTTTGATTAAGATGAATACAGGATATAGTGGATCATTTCCTATGTGGTATGGTTCATAAAGAGTTTCACTTTTCTCTTGATTTAATTCTTTTTTTCTTTATTTCCTTCGCTTTTCTATATAGGTCAATTGTGGTGAATATTAATGAAAAAAAGATTAATAGTCTGATTAAAGCTATAAATACTTCTTCCATTAACGCCCTCCCTTTTTGTACATGTACATTTATTAAGAAGTTTATTGTTCACGTCCATATAATATATCTTGTACACCTTTAAATGCTCAATAAAAACTTAAGCATATTTTACTGTTTGACTATCAGCTATTACAAACATGCATTCATATACTTTAATCCATGCCGAATGACATTGTTTTCAGCATGGATAACCTTAAACCCCTTATTGATTCGCTTTTTGCAAAAGTGATCGTTCACATTTTTTGATATTTGTATCTGCTAGCTTTAGATATTCAATACATCTCTGTAGATCCCCGTTGTAACCAATTTGGAAATCTAAAATAAACACTTGTATTTTTTTCCACAAATCCACCATGTCGTACAACCTTTTTATTTTATGATCGACATCTACAAGCTGATTTTGAACATGTTGCAACTTTCTTGTCATTTCCATGAGTGTATATAAATCTACCTTTAATGGACCTGTATAATAGCCCTTATTGGGACCTTGTGTTAAATTATTAAAAAAGTCGGCTATTCCTTTAAAAACGTTTGATACGTTTTCAAAAATACCTTTACTAAAATTAGCTAATGTTTCCCCAATTGCAATTCCAACTTTCGCAATATGATCCAAAGCATGGTTAAAAGCATCAACAACTCCATGATATAAGTTCACAATGAATTTTTGTGCCTCTTCAAATACAATCTCTAACATGGTATAGGCAAAATAAATGATTCCAACTGCAACGACAGCAGCTACAACAAGCCCAATTGCTGCTAAAACGAAAGTTGGAGCGACTATTGATAAAAATATTCCAGCCATAGCTAGCCCTGTAAAATCAATTCGTCCTGATATCGCTGCAAATGCAACGTTAACGATTCCTTCAAGAATAGGATCAGGTAGTATCTCAATGGTTTCAATCATATTTTGTACCACCAAGCAAGAGAAATTTTTTCTCTCCTCATCGGATCTTACAAGCACTCCATTATCAGCTTTTAAAAAAGCTAATTGATGATTATCTATGTTACCGGGGTCTCCAAGTAACGAAACTCCCTCTACTTTTGTTGCAGTGGATTTTAAGATAATAGGAGTTGTTAAGTTATATAGAATAGAAGAAACGATATCGTTCTCATTTTGAAATTCTTTAATTCTCGACTTCATTTGTTGAATAACTTCCCAATTATTTTGGATAAATTGCTGATTAAACCCAGGTGCATTAAAAGTAAACGTTCCTACAATTTTATTTCTTATTTCTTCATTCGCACCAACGGTTCCAGCTAAAGCAATATTTCCACCTAATGAATGACCTGTTACAGATATTTCATTATACTTTTGACCGTATTTGTTCATATACTCAATGGCTTCTTTTTGTTGAACAGCAAGTGGAGAAAAAATAGTCGTTGCATTATTATACCAATCGGTGTCACGGTGTCGAGGGTTATCCATAGCTTCACTTCCCCTAAAAGCAAAAACTGCCTGCCCAGGAGATGGTACAAATGTATATCCAACAAAACCGGTACTCATATTATTATTTTCTGCATTAGCAATTTGCCAATTATAGTACTTTGAACTAGGATCGGTTAGATTTAAAATCGTATTTTTAAAACTTTCAAACTCTTGTTCTGTACGGAATTTTTGTCTTAAAACATCTTCTTTATCTTCACCTAATAATTTGTCACAATAATAGGATGCAAGATCACCGATTGTTAGAGGTTTTTTATCAATTAGAGAACCATCAATATCAAAATACACGAGATAAGACAAAATCATATGATCAAACTCTGTTACAGTTACCGACATTTCCTCCCCACCTTCATTCACTGAAATTACTTATAATTTCTTCTGTTGTTTGAAGGACTTTACCACCTTTAATTTGCAGCCATGTAGAAGATGTGCTTTTCTCTGAATAATAAATGTTTGATTCTCTATGTTGATAGAGTGTGTCTTTTTGTACTTCAATCTCTTGAAATAAAGCTGGGGTCAAATAAAAGAACCGAACATATGCTTCTTTGATTCCAAACGATAAACACCTGTTTGCAAAAGAGATCATCTTATCTGCTTGATTTTTAACATCTTCTTTTCCATCACTTTTAACAAACACATATATACTGACATCGATCTTAGTAGATAAGTAATCTTCTAGTGGGATGTTAAGCATTTCCGTAGAATCGCTATTGCTATTAAATCCAGGTGGTGAATGTAAATATGTTTTCAAAGTAAGATCACCTTCAAATATCTTTCTAGCAACAGGATTTAATGTGTGATCAACTTCTTCTCCCTTTATAATATTTAAATAAGAGTCCCAAATCGTTTCAGTATCCTTTGTGATTTCTACATTAAATTTCTTATAAGGGCTTTCCTTCGGATAGACGATTGCTTTTACTGTATTAGTTGTCAATGTTCCGTATCCACCACCGATGCGGTCTACGACAAATTCTTCTCCGTATTTTTCTTGTAAAAAGTTCTCTATTTTTTCTACTGTGACTTTGTCTTTGTCAGCACATGCCGCCATTAACAAACCAGAAAAAACACTCATAGAAATTAACACCACCTTTATCCAAAATTTCATGCATTCACTCTCCTAATAGGAAGGCATACATTAGATTAATTATTTTAATTGCATTAAATTCGTTTTTAGCTTTTGATAATCACTTGCAATTCGATTTAATCTCTGTGCACAATATTCGCTTCCAATCCCTTTAAATTGACTTAATTCTTGTGATACATTGTTTAAATTTTTAATGATTGTATTAATATCTGTAATAATTGTATCTAGTTGTAACTTTGCTTGATGGTCCATTTTTCAACCTCTATTCTTTAGGAAGTAATTTCTATCTTGGATTAATTTACAACTTTACAACTATAAAGGTAGTGAATTACATAGGTAATCTTTTAGAAATGGTAAAGAGGGCAACTAGTCAGTGCTTGTCACCCTCATTTAACTTCTATTTAAATTGACTTGCGTTGTTATTAATTTGTGTTTCTGTCTGATTATAAATTTCAACAGTTTGATCTAAGAAAACGGCATAAGAGTTTACAATATTCTTGTATTCTTCAAATCTAGGGGAAAGTGAATTGAATTTTTCTCTTATCGTATTAGATGAATCACTTTGCCATGATTGAGCCAGGTTATTCATTTCTTTCCTGATTTCTTCAAGTCGTGCTGACAAATCTTCATTTATTGCTTTTATTGATTGTGCGGTTTTTGAAACCTCTGGTAAGGAAATATTAATACCTTCAGCTGCCATGTTAAATCCTCCTTTAACGTTTATTAATTAATTTGTTAACTTTTTCGCTGCATTTATCGTTTCTTCTTGTGTTTGTCTGTAAACACTTGCAGCTTGCTTTAAAAATTCAGCATACTGTTTCATAAGAGTAACCATTGCTTGAAAATCATCTGTGAACCCTTTAATTTGATTAACAAATGCTAGGTTATCTGCCCCTTGCCATGCTGCACCCATCCCATCAACTTCGCTAAACAACTTGTTAAATTGGCGCTCATAATCAGCTGATTGTGCATCCATTTTTTGAGCTGCAGCTTCTAGTTTTGCAGGATCTACAACAATTTTTCTCCCCATTACGCTTCCCCCTCCACATTAAGTGTTGTTATATTAACATCAGCGTGGTACCGTTTTTGAAGCCTAATTCCATAGCTGATTGATTAATATCTAAAATAATACCTTTCTCTCTGTCACATAAAACAGTATCCTCTGACCTGATAAAATATCCATTAGATAAGTCTGCAATTGCTCCCGAAATAAGAAGTTCAACTTCATGAAGCTTTAAGTTAAGAGGTATAAACACATCAAAGGTTTTCTCAATAGAAGGGACAAATACTTCAATAAGAATCTTTCCCATTACATTAAGGCCTCCATACTATGATTTGATGTAGTTAATAGCTTTACAAGTGACGCCTTTCCGTTATCTATGACGTATCCAAAATCATCCTCTATCTCTTGGTACATATATGATTGAATTTTGTTCAACTTAAATTGGTATTGGTTTGAAATGCCATTCCCTATCCATATACCATCTTTTAATGAGACATGCTTTTTAAACCAAGCCTCAAAAGCTAGTGATGGTAAAAATGAAGCGCTTTCGCAAATAATAAATGTTACTTGATATGAACGCTCACCTTTTTCCAAGAGTAACTTCAGCTTATCTTTTGAATCTTCAGTGATTTTTGATTGCAATGCAGAGAATGATGAAATAATATATGTTCGTTTTTCAAATTCTGGCACCGCTTTTCCAGAAGAGATGGAATCTTTATACGTATTATTTCTATAAACAAGAAGGTTAAATAAATCAATAATTTCTTTATTAAAATCCTGATTCTCACCAACATACGTATATTTTTTATTTCGATCAGGTATAAATTTTGAAAGAGGATCTAACACAATAACCTCAGTATTTGATTGTTCTTTTACGACTTCAGCAACTCCTTGAACAAAAGTTGCATTCTCATTATTTTGTGATAAAACAAATTGGATGTAAAACCGTTCAAAATTCATAAAAGAAATCTGTAAACTTTCTTTTTCGACGCCAACAGGTACAAGTTCTTTAGGACTTCTCTTTATTTCATTTGTTAAAAATTCTAGATTCACTCTTGTAGGTAAAATAGGAATCCTTTTAGCATAACTTTGACTGTTTTGGGCCAATTCAGCACAATAGTTCCTAATAAAGTTGTTCGTCTCTTCAATATTTTCTTGAATCAAGGCAATTTGAAATTCGTACGCAGTGTCTGTTTTAAATATTCCTCTCCCACTAAGTTTTGAAGGGTAAACTCCATCAACATTTCCTAAAACACTTGAATAGTCAGATTGGTCATTTAATTGTAAAACATATAATTGCTTGAAATTCTGAAGGAGACGATAACGAACAGCAGCTGTGTTTGAAGCTGTTACGATAAAATAGATTCCGTATTTCAGCCCTTCTCTCGTCAAGTACCCAATTGTTTCTTCCTTATCTTCATATATTTCAGTAAACGCAGAAAAGTTATGGATAATAATGACAAGGGATGCTAATGGGGCATGATTTGTTTTTAAATAAGAATGATAATCTCCACCGAATTCAGAGAACAGTTTTTTCCTGTGGTCAATCTCTTGGTAAAGCATTTTAAAGAGATTATTTATCTTTTCTGACTCATGTGATAATAATACATCACCAACATGTGGTGCTTTTGCGAAGGAACGTAATGTTTCTGAGCCAAAATCTAGAATATAAAAGTTTAGTTCAGACGGAGTGTGTTCTTCTAGTAAAGAATAGATGAGCGTGCGCAAGAAGGTTGTTTTTCCACTTGCAGCTGAACCATAAATAACCGCATTACCTTCACTAGTTAAAGGAAAAGTCAGTATCATTTGACGTTGGTTTGCTGGATCATCAATTTCTCCTATTACTGGATTAAGTTCGAATGAGGTGCTTCTTCTCGAATAAGTATACTTCTCTTTAAGCTGACTTAAATAAATACGAGGAGGGATAGGATCTAACCATAAAGACCGAACCTGAATATTTTCTTCTTTTGCAATTCCGGCTAAATATGAATTTATTTCATCTATTTGTTTTGGTGGATTTTTAAACATATTCAATCGTTTGTTTGATTTCACTTGCTTTAATACGCGCCCTAATTTATCAATTAAAACTACACTTTCGTCTTTTTTCTTTTCAATACGTTCAGTTGGATAATATGGTGCCCCACTCCAAGCTGATTGACCAAGTTCAAATAATTCATTAAAACCAACTTGAACAAAAAACCTACCTGTTACAGATAACTCTGCTGCATCAGGTCGTTTAATCACATCCATACTATCTGCTTTTTCTTGTACCTTTAAACAAATTCTAAATTTACTATTACTCCAAATTTGATCATCGACAACCCCTGAAGGTTTTTGAGTAGCCAAAATTAGATGTATTCCTAAACTTCTACCTATTCTGGCGGCACTTACTAACTGCTCCATAAATTCAGGCTGTTGCGTTTTTAGTTCGGCAAACTCATCTGAAATAATAAATAAATGCTGAAGTGGTTCTGATACTCTTCCTTCTCTAAAAAGTTTTTGATATTTATAGATATCTATATTACTTATGCTTAAGACCTTACTAGCTTCTCTAAAAATAGATTGTCTTCTTCTAAGTTCACTTTGTATAGAAACTAAAGAACGTTTGACAGACGCCCCATCTAAATTGGTGATAGTTCCTGCCAAATGCGGTAAGTTGTTAAATGCATTTGCCATCCCTCCACCTTTGTAGTCAATAAGTATAAAAGCCACTTCATGTGGATGATAATTCACGGCTAACGAAAGGATGTAAGTAATAATAACTTCACTTTTCCCTGACCCAGTCATACCTGCGATAAGACCATGTGGTCCATGGAACTTTTCATGAAGATCTAATTGGAACGTATCACCTGAAGTATCAACACCGATTGGTGTTTCAAGAGTCCGAGTTGGATCATTTTCTTTCCATCTTGTTAATGCGTTTAAGTGTTCAATCTTCCCTACATTAAACATATCTAAAAATGTTAGCATGGTAGGTAACGTATATTTTGTTAACGATGAATCTAGCTCAATATTAGCAAGACACTTGGCTAACTCTTTCTCGTTTATGTTTTCAAATGTATCTTCCTTGAACTTGATATATTCTCCTGAAATATCATCTCTATCATACATTTTTACTTCAGTACCATCGTGGTCCACTACGATTGAACATTCCTTTGGAAGATTCATAAGTTCATCATAGAGGTGAATGACACTGAAACCATGGTATTTTTTTTGTTTGAGAATACCGTTTAGCATTTCAACCTTTGTCGTAAGGTTTTTATCCATAGCGAAAATGACATAGTATGGAGTAATGTCCTTTCTTTCCTCTTCATTCGTTATTCCTTCACGTATTAAGAGTTCTTTCTCAAAAAAAGCAGATAGCTCCTTCGCCTCTTTATGATTCGTACCTACAAAACGGACTGCTTTTTGAGTATCCCAAACATGTGGCAACCATTTAACGAAATCCCATTCACTCTGCTCTTTCTGATGATAAAGAAATACTAACTTTAATTCATCATAACTATGCAAAGCTGTCAGTTGAATGATAAGTCCTTTTACAAGTGTAAGGACAGATTGTCTTTTTCCAATAATTCCACAGATCCAGTCCTCTTTCAATGAGATCGTAATTGGAACGCTTTCTAAGACCCTTGGTTCCTCAACTAGTTGGTATAGCTCTGACATAAGGGGATCTTCCTCAAGAGTAAATTTTTTTTCTGGATAGCTGAGTGAAATATTAGGTGGTAAATTACCTAATCCTAGTCGTAGTTTTAAGAAATCATTTTGTAAATGGGTTCTTTCCCAAAGATTTCTTTCACGGTTTTGAATCCTATTTTTACAATCTTGAACGGTTAAATGATTTTCATGTAATAGTTTCTCTTGATAATCAGATTCACTCTTGATCTGTTTTCTAACTTCAGCAAGGTAGGTACGGTATTTATCTTGCCTCCGTTTTTCATGTTCTTTTCTCTTTTTCGCTTCATATCTTCTAGTTAAAATTGGCCACAGTATCATACCTAATAGCATGCTAAATGACATGACAAGAGTTGGCATTGCTGACGTAATACTTCCATTATTCTTTAATACATTTTGAAGAGCGAATAAACCAGTGAATAAGGAGGCCATTCCCATTGTAATAGATGGTCCAAGCATTAACATAATCGGGGTTTGCTCCTGATTTCCTAGAGCTGGTGGTGGATCAACTTTTATTTCAGCTTTTTTGATATCTCTTTTAAAGCGTGGTGAACGAAAGAAAATGTTTTCATTCAAATTCTCTTCGTCAACATCATCGTGATCTTCCTCTGCATGTATTACACGTTGCTTCTCGTATTCAATAAATACCGAATCTTTATAAGATATTTGACCATTCGGATTATTAATGGCAATATAACCTTTGCCAATTATTATCTTGAAGCCTAGTATATAGACGACATCTCCTGGACAAAGTTTTTGATATGAAATCTTTTTCCCGTTAACAAATGTTCCATTAAAACTTTGATGGTCTCTAACATAAACCTCCTTAGAAGAGAATATAAGTTCTGCATGTAGGGAAGAAGTATAATGATTTGAATACCTGATATGACAGTCTGGATTTCGACCAATTGATAAACTACAATTAGTCGGAACAATTAACTTTTTATATTCCTTTCGATCATTCATATTTGGTTCAGATAAGAGCAGTACTTCTTCACTAGACTTCTTTAGATGAAGGGTATATATTGTTCTTGGTTCGAGGAAAACTTCTTTTAGAGTAACACCACTGTCAATTATTTGAGCGTTTCGATTAGACTTCAATAACCATTGATCCTCAAAGCCTTCTACGCCAATTACTTTTCCTTCATGCCCATCAGGATGTACGTGAGTTACCCAGTATTGTCCTTTTTTCTTTTCAGGAAGTACACACGTAAATATTTCACTTCCCTTTATCAATGAAAGTTGCATATTATGTCTCCTTTTAATTGAGATAGGAATTTCACGTGTACATGAGAGGGATATTGGTGAGAAAGGGATGGGAAACGTAAAGGAAATGTATACACATAGTGGATTTTTCATTAAAAAGTGTATGCAGAAAAGCTAAGTATTAATACCTATCTCTTCTGCATATGGAATAATTTATTTACTAATTGCACTTTCAACATTATAAAGCTCAATATCTATTTCAAGCTTATCTCCTAATGCAAGCTTTGCTAATTGATTACCTAAAAATGGACCTACTGTTAAGCCAGAAGCTCCAAGTCCGTTTGCCAATATAACTCCTTCAACGTTAGGTAAAGATCCTATCACTGGAAGAAACCCCGGAGTGAATGGACGAAAGCCTACTCTAGTTTCGAGTAACGTGCTTTCAGCTAACCCAGGAGCTATTTTTAATGCTTTATCAAAGATTTCGTGTAGTCCACCAGGTGTAACTCGGTTATCAAACCCCTTATTATCTTCGTGTGTTGCACCAACAATAACACGCCCCCCATCAAATGAGAGAATGTATTGATTGTTTGGTGGCATCACGACTGGCCAGTTCCTTGTATCTGTTTCAGGCAAATGTAAATGGACAATCTGTGCTTTTTGTGCAGAAACTGCAAGGTTAATTCCTAGAGGAAGGATCAGCTCTTGTGCCCAGGCACCCGCTGTTACGATCACTTGTTCGGCATGTATGATTTGGTCATTTACTTTAACTCCAGATACAATTTGTGGATTTGGGTAAATAAGAGACGCATCACCTTTAATAAAAGTAGCTCCATGCTTTTTTGCTCCTGCTATAAGTGCTTTACAAAGTGCTTTGCCGTTTACTCTAGCTGCGCCACTTATATGGACAGAGCCATACTCCTCTGAAAGTGGAGGGAATAGTTCCTTTGTTTCTTTTGGGGATAAACGTGTAATTTCACCAATTTCGGGCGCATCTTTTAGTCGCTTTTGTGCTCTTTCTTCCATTTTTTCTAATTTTGTGTCATCAGTATGTAAACTTATTGCTCCTACTCTTTGATAACCCGTATCGAATTCACCATCTTCTTCTAGTTGCTGAATTAAGCTGGAATAGTATTTGGCACCACCCTTAGCAAGTGCGTACCATGCTTTATTTCTTCTTTGACTCAGCCATGGACAAACAATTCCAGCTGCTGCATCTGTTGCTTTTCCAACGTCCTCACGATCAATTAGTGTTACATCGGCACCCGCTTTAGCCAAATGATAAGCAGTGGATGCTCCTAGTATTCCTGCTCCAACAACAATAATTTTTTTCATCACATTACACCTTTTTTCGTTCTTATTCTGTCACTATTCTCATATTTTACAGGACCTAATCATTAGATTCAATGATCATTCCCCCAATGATCATATAAGCCTTTTATACTGTTAAAGCAACATACTATGCTACAATGAATGAAGAAAGAATTAGCAATTTTCGTAATTGTAAAAGGAGTAATGATAATGACTTCATCAGAACATCCTTTTCTCAAATTATTAGGTGTATGTAGTTACGTCATGACACTCTTATATTTAATTGCCCTTTTTTTTCCTAGCAACCTACTTGTCATAACGTATAGTATTTTAGGAGTTATACTCCTACTATCCTCATTGTTTTATATCTCTACAGTAAATCGGCTCGTTGTCTTGATCCTTGTAATAGTTGGAAGTATTTGTTTTTACTTAGAAGAAGTTTCTTATTCAATTGCACTTAGAGGCTTTGGTGAAAATACCAATTTACTATCTCTTTTCCTTCTCATCCCTTTAATTGGTACATTTATGTCGACAGCAGGTTATTTAACCGCATTGAAAGAAAAAGTACAAGAAAGAGAGCGCGTCGGCAAACAACACCCTTATCGTTTAAGTTATTTTTTAACTGCTGCTTTAGGATTTCTTTTAAACTATGGATCTATTGCAATCGTCAAGCGAATATCAGAGGAAAGCTTCTCTTCCTACCAAGATAAAAAGCTTACATTAAATATTATGAGAGCATTTGGTTCGTGTATGCTTTGGTCACCTTACTTCGTAAATGTTGGACTTTTACTTGTGATGTTTGATTTATCATGGTTTGACCTTGGTGGATATGGATTAGTCCTTGGTGTATTGTATATTTTTATCTCCTGGCTATTGTTTAGAAAAATTGATTTCTTAAATGAATCAATCGTAAAGCATGATTATCTTGAAAGCGAAACAACTAATCGAAAGTCCCTAGTTCCACTTTTCACCTTTAGTACAGTTCTAATCGCCTTATCCTTTATTTTAGATTTTCTTCTTCAAGTGAACATGTTAACAGTTGTGACTTCTCTTTCACTTGTTTTACCATTAGCATGGGCATCTTTTACTGGTATATTGAGATCTTATATACAAGATGTGTCAGAACAAGTACAGCAATCATTTATCCGTCTAAAAAACGAATTTGCAGTATTTATTAGTGCTGGATACTTTGGGATGGCTTTATCTTATACTGAAATTGGTTCTTTCCTTTCTAGTGCTTTATACGAACTTTCGTTTGGATCTGTATTCTTCTCAAGCTTATTGATTGTCATTTTAACAATTTTGCTCGCTCAAATTGGCATCCATCCAGTCATTATCTTAATCGGTATAGGTAGCTCGTTATCACCGGCCATGTTTGGAGTTAGTCCCGTGTATTTGGCACTCAATTTACTTATCGCTTGGACAACTGCAACTCAAATTTCACCATTTTCAGGTATGTTATTAATGGCAGCTCGCTTAATGGATCAGCCTCCATCTATGATTATTAAGCAAAACTATTTATTTTCAATTATTTTAGCGGGCTTATTAACTGCCTTTATCTATTTCCTGCATCTCTTAAGATGGTTATAAAAAAAGCGACATTGTGTAATGTCGCTTTTACCATTTATCACCCATATGCTTTCTGAATGTGGATTTCTTCATATTTTCTTCGTTGAATATATAGCAATCTTATTGATAAAGAAACACCCGCAGCAAGTAATCCTACAGTTAAGCCAATCCAATAACCGGACGCGCCTAAATTTGTATTGTGTGCTAATAGATAACCAAGAGGTAAACAGACGAGCCAATAGGCAACTAAGGTCATGATAAAAGCAGGGTTCACATCTTTGTATCCTCGTAGTGCAGCTTGGGCAGTCGCTTGGATAGCATCTGATATCTGAAAAAACAATGCATAGATTAAGAATGTTGCTGTGAGATGAATAACCGCTGTCTCGTTTGAATAAAATCCTGCAACTTTGTAGCGAAACAGAACGACCAGGAGGCCAGTTACTACTGCGATAATAATGGATAGATTAATACCTAACCAACTGTATACCTTCGCATCACTATACCGTTTTGCTCCAACCTCGAAACCAACTAATACTGTAAGAGCCATCGAAATACTCATAGGTATCATATATAAAAATGAAACGATGTTTAGGGCAGATTGATAAGCAGCAATAGTTGTTACGTTAAACTTGCTAATAAGAATAGTTATGACAGCAAACATACTTGTTTCAAAAAAGATTGATAGTCCCATAGGTACGCCAATTTTTAAGATCTCTTTACATTCGTTAAACGAAAACTCTTTAAAAGATGATGCTTTTGCGTATTGCGAAAAAGGTGCTTGTGTCTTTACGACAAAAGCAGTCATTGCTGCAATGAACCAGTAAGTGAAGGCTGTTGCAAACCCTGCTCCAGCGCCACCTAACTCAGGAAAACCCCAATTACCAAATATCAAAACATAATTCAAAAAGAAATTAATAGGTAATGAAACTAGCAGAATAAACATAACAATTCTTGTTTTTCCTAAAGCATAAATAAATGAACGTAATACGTTGAAAACGAACAAAGGCAAAATACCGATACTTAAACCAACTAAATATTCATGAGCAACAACTTGAACCCTACCTGGTACATCCATCTTCTCCAAAAGTGGATCTAAGAAGAAATATCCACTAGTAATTACCAAGAAAGCAATGATACAAGCAAGGTAGATTCCGTGTGATAGTACAGTGGCAACCTCCCCGTCTTTTTTTGCACCGAAACGTTGTGCAGCAATCGGAGAAACAGCTAGTAAAATACCACTTAACCCAGTAAATACTGGACTCCAAATCGCTGAACCAATCGCTACACCAGCTAGATCAGAAGAATGGTATTTTCCTGACATCATAATATTAAACAAAACCATTGAAAACATGCCTAGCTGCGTTATTAAGATTGGAATTAAGAGGATGAGGATTTGCTTCATTTTCTCTTTTACTGAGTATGTTTGATTCATTGTTGCTACTCCTTTAAATTCAAAATAACATGATCTTAACCTTTATTATATTCGATAATCGAAATACTTTCATTTCTTTTTCTTTTATAGCAATTTAATATATTTGGAATAATTTCCATGCTTATCATGCACTATATACATAAAGTCAATGTTATTTGGCTTTTATTCAATAGATTAAACGAATTACATAACAAGGAGGAAGAATAATGACGAATCGAAATGATAACCGAAAACAACCACATACAGGTGGAGGAAACAATGCCAAGAGGTCGGATACTGAATTTGGAGCAGAGGTAACACAAAGTAAGAAAGCGAGAAAAAGAGCAGCAAGAGAAAATAAATAAAATGATCAAAATGAAAAACAAGGTGCATTATAGCACCTTGTTTTTCATTTTATTCAGTAGCTCCCAATTGCTGCTTACAATAGGAAAGAATCAATTCTTCTTCATCATCTTCTAGGGCAAAATCAAGTGGCTTATTCGACGTTTCTTCAAAAAATTGATACTGAACGATTCGACTCCCCTGCTCATCCACTGCCAAAATTGCTTTTAAATATAGTCCATTTTCAGTAAACAACTCATCATCTTCATCTACTTCTATATACAAGAAAAATTCATACCGATCTCCCACTAAAATTCCTGTCGGATCTTTTATTTGTTCGAATGCGTGTCTCGTTATATTCATTCAAATTTCATCCTTTCATACAGAGATGTTACTATTCATTCTTACCTCTTACCTTTGAATTAAACGGATATCCTTATTCTTTCGGTTCTTCACTTCATCCATTTTTTCATAAAAGCTTGTTTCTAAGTCAATTTCAAAATAGTTAGCAATTTTGGATATGTAAGCTAAGCAATCAGCAAATTCCTTTCCTAAATCAGCTTTAATCGAGTCCTTAGCAAGCTGAAAAGCTTCATCCTCATCCATCCCATCCTTAATAAGTGAATTGGTTATATTAAATGCTTTTCTCATTTCTTCAGCAACTTCAGCTACTTCCGTTGTTAATAACATATAATTATTTAGCAAGGATGCTCTACTTTTCTCATATGATTTTGAGTCAATTTGCCAATTCATCTCTTGTTGATATTGCTTAGCGAAAGCTTGTATGTCTTTCATACTGTCACCTCATGTTTAAATGCTAGTCTAAAATATACTACCATATGAAGATGTTATATTGACAGTAGAAAGAAACAATTGGACATGAACTTTATTTAATTGCTTTATGAACCTTTAACACTTTTCCCTTTATTGTAGTCGACTTCATAGCACTTAGAACAATCGGTCCTTTTCCATTTAATATGTCAACATACGAAGCGCTATCTTGAATGGTTATAATACCAATATCATCGGCCGTTACCCCTGGTATTTTTGCAATCGTGCCAACAAAATCAACTGGCCTTATTTTCTTTTTCTTGCCACCATTAAAATATAACTTCATGATATCTTTATTTAAATTGGCACTTTTATCTTTTTTGGTCGTAGGACGTGTGTTCGATTTTTCTTCAAACGCCTTTTGACAATTCGAAACCAATTCCTTTGACGGAGCTTCCATTTTTTTAAGGCTAAATCCTATATATTCTTCAATTTCGATTAGGCGATTTTGCTCATATGAAGTAATAAACGTAATGGCTCGGCCTGTTTTACCAGCTCGGCCCGTTCTTCCTGTTCGGTGTACGTATTTTTCTTTTTCTAAAGGTATGTCATAGTTAATAACGAGTGATACGCTATCAATATCAATTCCACGAGCAGCTACGTCTGTCGCAACTAAGTAACGAAACTCTCCACGCTTAAAATCATTCATAACAGCAAACCGATCTTCTTGAACCATGCCACCATGAATCTTATCACAGTTATAATTTAACCGATCTAGTTTATCGAACACTCGTTCCACTTGCTCTTGTGTTCTACAGAAGATAATACAGCTATCGGGATTTTCTACAATTGTTACCGTTTTTAAGAGACTAAATTTCTCTTCGTCGCTTGTTTCAATAAAGAAATGTTCAATATTCTCTTTTGTACTATTAACAGATGTTACTTCAATATGAATCGGATTTCTCATATACTTATGACATAAGACTTCTACGTCTTCCGGCAGTGTTGCAGAGAATAACATTGTCATCCGATTTTTAGGTAGCGTATTTATGATGGATTCAACTTGGTCAATAAATCCCATATTAAGCATTTCATCAGCCTCGTCAATGACGAGATATTTAAGTTGGTCAATGAAAAGCGTACCTTTTTCAATATGGTCAAGTACTCTACCAGGTGTACCTACGACAACGTGATTTTTCTGATTGAGCTCTACTTTTTGCCTAGCAAATGGCTGCTTACCATATATTGCAGTCGCTTTGATTCTTTTAAATCTACCAATATTCGTAATGTCCTCTTTCACTTGAGCAGCTAACTCCCGTGTAGGTGTTAATACTAATACTTGTGGTTTATTTTCTTCCCAAACCACTAATTCACACAATGGAATTCCAAAAGCTGCTGTTTTACCACTACCAGTAGCTGATTTCACAACCATATCTTTCTTTTCCAAGGCAGTAGGAATGACTTCTTCTTGCACCTTAGTAGGCTGCATATAGCCTAACCCTGAAAGAGCCTTTACGATATTTGTACTTAATTGATAGTCATTAAAGCTTATCTTACTCATGTAGTAACCTCATTTTTCTAGTAATAATATAGATTTTTCCAATAAAGATAGATTGTATGCATAATATACATTAACCTTCATTATACTCCATTTCATTGTGGGAGGTATTTATTTTTATATTTACTACTTTCATATATAATAAAAAAACCAACCTAGTTAGGAGATGAATGATGAATCAAAAAAGTGAACTTGAACAAAAAATTATTGAGCAGTATCAAAGTGAAGAGAAAATGATGATTTTGGTTTTTGCACAGTGGTGTGTGAATCATGATTTAAATCCAGAAGAGTTATATTTACGTGCTTACCCTGATCAAAAGGAAAATCCCGCTTTAAAGGAAGCAATTGATTTAACGGTAGATAAAGAAGAGGCTGGTGATGTACCAAATGAAACATTACTCGGTGTATTATCCCTTTTTGGAAATGATGATTTAGCGTTTGTTGTGACAGAAGAATTGCAAAAAATGAAGCAAACCAAATAAAAATAGTGAAGACGGACCAGCTCGAGGTCCGTCTTTATTTAAACCAGCCTTTTTCTTTCGATTGAGAAATGGCTTCAATTCGATTTTTCACTTCAAGTTTATCTAATATAGTCGAAATATAATTTCTAACAGTTCCTGCTTTTAAACTAAGCTGGTCTGCAATTTCTTTTGTGTTCTTCCCATCAGCGACAAGTTCTAAAACTTCTTTTTCTCGATCAGTAAGCGGGTTTTCTTCTCCATAAAAATCATCCATAAGTTCAGGAGCATAAATTCTTCTACCTGACATGATGCTTCTTATGGAATTAGCTAATTCTTCACTAGGGCTATCTTTTAATAAATAACCACTTACACCAGCCTTTAGAGCTCGTTGGAAATAACCAGTACGGGCAAATGTCGTTAAAATAATGACTTTACACCCTTTACCTTTCAGCTCTTCTGCAGCTTCGAGTCCACTTTTTTCTGGCATTTCTATATCCATGATACAAACATCAGGCGCGTGCTCGTTTACAAGAGCAAGTGCTTCTTCTCCATTAGATGCCTTGCCAACCACTTTCATATCATCTTCTAAGCTGAGTAGTGAGCCTAATGCACCTAACATCATTCGTTGGTCTTCTGCTATGACGATTGAAATCATGTTTATTCCTCCTTCTCGTTCTGCTTGACAACAGTCGGAACCCTCATCACGATGGTGGTTCCATTTTTTGAGAGTATTTCTAAGTCGCCATTGACAAATTCAAGTCTTTCTTTTATTCCTAACAAGCCGCTTCCCTTTCCTATATCACGTTCTTCAACCATCCCAATTCCATCATCTTGAACGATTATACAAACATCATTCCAAGATTGCTCAATACTTACACGACATGTTGATGCTTTACTATGCTTAACAACATTTGTCACAGCTTCTTTTAAACACATACTTAAAATATTTTCGATAAAAAGAGAAACATTGGTTAAGTTGAACTCCTTCTCTGTCATAAATTCAATTTGTGCAGCTTTTAAAATTTGACGAACGCGAACAATTTCTTCTTTTAAACGGATTCCTCGCATTTGAGATACCATCTTGCGTACCTCACTAAGTGCAGTTCTTGCTGTTTGTTGAACATCCTTTAATTCACTTCGAGCTTGTTCTGGATCTTTATAAACCAATTTTCTTGCTAAGTCACTTTTTAACCCAATTAGCGAAAGTTTCTGACCGAGTGTATCATGAAGGTCACGTGCAATTCGTTGTCGTTCTTCCTGTTTAACAAGCTCAGATATTCTCTTATTTGCATCCTCAAGCTGTTCTTCAAGCTGACCTTGTTTTTTTCTATTGTATAAGTTAAAAGGCAAGAGAATAACGCTTATCCAAATGATAATAATAAATGGAATTTGTTTAAGAAAAATTGGATCTTGTAAAACAATTAAATAATTGATAGATACAGTAGTCAACACTAAATGAATAATATATAAAATGATAAATGCTACACGATTATTAATCTTTCCGTTGTAGTACGCAATGTAGATTGCAAAATAAATATAATGGAAAATAATCGTCATCGTTAATGAAATCGCCATTAAAATAGATGTCCATAAATAAACTGGCCATTCTTTTGAAATAAACGCAAAGCGATATGAAATGAAAAATAGAATGGTTAACACAATCCCGACAATCATTTCTGGAGTCGACGAAGATTGGAAGATAAAATAGAAAGGTAGAATACTAAAAATAATCCATGAATACGGGGATATACCAGAGCCTTTTTGAAAAATCGTTAGTTTTTTTGACAATTGAATAACCTCATTTGTAAAGATACTTGACTATTATGCTACCATCATAGCATATTAAATTAGGAAAAGTCTGTAAAAATGTTGTATACTTCTTTTAAATCAACGCTAATTATACATACTTGTTTAAGTAATCGTATAGAAGAAAAGGAAAGTTGTGTAGTCATAGCTGTCATACGTTACTATGTGACATTTGTCATATGTATTGATGAGCTTATCTCAAATTCAAAAAAGCATGTGTTAAAATCTAACACATACTCTAGAACTATATTCACATTGATTATTCAACTTCATCAACAAGCTTAAAAAGAAAAGAATAAATACTCGTGTAAGCTTCGCTAATAGACATTTCTTCATCAAAACCATTTAAATTATTCAATGAAAAGTTAAAGTTCCATAGCCCTTCGTTCTGATCAAACATCAAATCGAAGTCATCATTTAAATGTTCTTTTACATATGCAGTAATCATGTCACGGTATTTCTTTTGTAGCTTTAGCCCTAACATGACATCATAATTGCCAAATACATCGTCAACCTCAAACGACACTGCATCAACACCAATTAATTCAAACCACTGAGATTCTACATAAATAAATTCATTTTTGTGTTGTTTAAAATATTGAATTGAATTCTCAAGAAATGTATATGATTCTTCACATATAAGGCTTTCGGTTTCTTTATCACAACGCTCAATATATGCATTTGCAAAACGAGATTGTGAAGGAAGTTCATGAACCAACACATTGACATCTAGTAGTTGGTGTTTATTAGCATATTCGAGTTCTTCCTTAAATAACTTGATTTCATTCTCATTTGTTATGTATTTTACTAACTTTTCTTTTATCATATTTTCCTCCTACATGTTAAAGCGCTATATCAAGGTAAATTGGACAATGATCACTTCCATAAACTTGAGCATGAATTTCGGCATCTTTTATGTTCGATATAATATCCTTAGACACGATAAAATAATCGATTCTCCAGCCAATATTTCTTTCTCTTACTTGACTCATATAAGACCACCATGTATACATTTCTGCTTTTTCAGGATACAAGTGTCTGTAAGAATCGACAAATCCAGTCTCTAGTAGTTTCGACATCATACCTCGTTCTTCTTCCGTAAATCCTGAATTACCTTTATTAGACTTTGAATTTTTTAAATCAATCTCTTCGTGAGCAACATTTAAGTCCCCACATAAAATTACGGGTTTTTGTTTACTTAATTGATTTAAATACTTTCGGACTTTTTCTTCCCATTCCAATCTAAAACCGAGCCTTGCTAGATCACGTTGAGAGTTTGGCGTATACATATTAACTAAATAAAATTTTTCAAATTCAAGTGTTAGTATTCTACCTTCTGGTTCATATGTTGCCTCTTCAAAATCATAAAATACTTTGAGAGGTTTTTCCTTTGTAAAGACTGCCGTACCGGAATACCCCTTTTTGAGTGCATAGTTCCAGTATTGATAATATCCCTCTAGTTCTAGATTGATTTGACCTTCCTGTAGCTTTGTTTCTTGTACGCAGAAAATATCTGCATTCATTTCCTTAAAATATTCTAAGAAGCCTTTTTTCACACAGGCTCTTAAACCGTTCACATTCCATGATATTAATTTCATTCGATTAAAACTCCTAACTCCCATTTATTCCCCTATAAAACTTAAAATTTTCTCTCTCTCTTCTCTATAGGTTTGTTTTCCTAACTGACTTAACACTTCCATTGACCCAACTTCATCGAAAGGAATTTCCTCTCCTAAATTCTTATTAATTCGAAGATAATGTTCCTTTAATAATAATTTACAATGATAAGAGACTGATTCAGAAGATAAATGGAGTGCCAAATCAATTAGTTTCGGTGTGACCTTCATTGTTTTAAAATTAAACGGTAGCCATTCCTTCACTCCCCAATTATTATTTTCAGTAATTGAGAAGTCAATCTTCTGCTCACCTGTCCCAATTGACAATATCTTCATTTCGGAGATATCTTTTTTAAAATGGTGAATGCCTTCTGTTAAACAAACTAAAGATGGGTTATTTGCCCATAAGCCACCATCTATTGATAATTTCTTACCACCGAGTATATTAGGAGGAAAATAGACAGGTGCAGAACAAGATGATAAAACCGCATCCCACAATTTCACATCCAGTTCTTCTTTTGATGAAACATCGTAATTCGAGCGATATACATATGGTTTTCCTTTAGATACATCAACTGTAGGTATTAAAAGTGGATGAGTTATATCACCTAGCGTATATTCCCCGAATGCCTTTCGAATAAAATGACGTAAGTATCTGTCGCTATACACACTCTTCATAATACCAACCTTAGCTTGTCTAAAGAAGATCTTCTCTCCATATTCCGTATAACTATCGTGAACGACATCCATTTTCTTATTTAAAACGATTGACGCCGCAATAATAGAACCCGTACTTGTCCCTGCGATCACATCAAAATGATCTTTTATTTGTATATTAAGTTCATTTTCAAGTTCTTGAAGTATGGAAACTGCAAAAATCCCTCTTATCCCACCGCCGTCTATACACAACATTTTCATCATTTTCACCCAACCTTCCGTTGGTGCCATAGATTTGTATGATTATTAAAGAAATGTCTAGTTAGCAAACGACCATTTAATGTTGTAATTTATCAATCTTTTGGTCCAATCTCCTGATGATTTTTAACGCTCGATCATAGTCGATCGTCCGATAATGGTGAGCACCACCTGGCTCCTCATCTTTTTCATCTGCACATTTCACTATACTTTGAAGAGGTGTTCGTACAACTTCTCCTCCTGGCAAAAAAGAGTCTGTATGAAAAAGAATAGCTAAAGATATTTCCTTTGCTTTCATTGGATTTTCTCCTAAACGAATGAGCAATTTATGTGCTCTTTCTGCTCCCTTTATCGCATGAATATCATTCTTACGATATACTTCATAATCCCACTTTCCATCCTTATACCAGGTATAGTGACCAATATCGTGTAAAAAACCTGCCTTTGCTGCAGTATCCACATCTACATTTGGTTTTGCTTTAGCAAGGTTAAATGAGTGATAGGATACAGCGATTGCATGAACCAATCCAGAACGATTAATATACTTCTGTGCAATTCGATGATGGAAGATATCAGATAAAGTTACATCTCTCACTCATAAACCCTCCTCATTTTTTTATCACTATATATCAGTTTTACTCATTTATAGCTTTTAGTATGGACTGACTTTTGCTTTAACATTATCTCATACGATTTATCTATGATATCTGTTAATACATCTCCCTTATAAATCCTACCAAGCTTAGCATGTTCCTGGTAATACTCTACAATCTCATCTAACTTTAAAGCTGTTTCTTTATCAATTCTAACATTTAATTGTATACGATTGTCTTTCACAGTTATTTCCTCCTTTTTCACCAACTATCAAAGTGATAGCAACTGCTAGCAAACTGATATCACACTTCTATCTTATATGATTTCCAAGCTATTTACTACCCATTCACTTCATAAGATAAAGAATGTAAGAAAATCAACCTCTATTCATAGGACAATCCTTTCACTAATAAGATAAAGAAAGAATCCTTTTAAAGGAGAGTGAATAAGTTGAAAATCTTTCATAAAATTGCGATTTTCTTCATCGTTATATACTCAGTCATTATCATTTTAAATACGTACCTTGGAGAAATTGAACGCATTCAATCAAACGTCGTAATTTTGCTCATGAATGGCTTTGCATATATTGTATCTGCTATGGAGATTGAACGTGAAGAACAAATTGCAATTGAGTTCGGGGAAAAATAACTTCAAAGACTCAAAGATTTTCACCATGAAATGATGAAAATGTGAACTGAATTTTTACGTTTATAGAATGTTGGCCATTAGTAAATCTTTCGTGTTAACCGTAGTGGAAGGACCGAGACTCCTACGGGAAATGCGCCGGATTTGAGACCCCACAGGCGAAGCCGAGGAGGCTCAAGTGGCGCCCCACGGAAAGCGAGGTTCCTGTAACGTAGATTAACACCCCATATACAGAGTTGTATTTTCAGGGTAGCAAATAGAAAGACCATCCTTTTATGTAATCATACATAAGGATGGTCTTTCTTTTATATAGCTTTATAGCTTATGGTTCATAAAGTATTTCCACTAATTTTTATTTTTTAACTGGTGTAACAACAGCATAAAGGCTCTCTGTCACATCAGAAACATTCACTTCAATCACCTTGAAACTCGAGTCATAAACAGCGCCCTTAGCAGTATTCGTCACGTTGACTTGTTGTTTTTCACTCATCATTCATCTTCCTCCTAAATATTACTCACACAAAAGCTATTATATTCAGAAGTGTTGACAATGTTCCTAAAAATAGTAAAAACATTAAAATTTTTATTGCGAAATCAGTTTACTGCATCCAACACTTTCTTTCGATCTCTATACCCTGTTAAGATTCTATTTAACATTGCTTCATCCATATTTAGTGTTGTCTGGTTTACCTTACGAAGTAACGACGCGGTATTTCCATCTTCAAATACAATCGTACGATTCAAATAATCCTTGAACACCTCTAACGGTTGATTAATTTTTAACTCTTCATCAGTTAAAGTTGCTTTTTCTTGATAAGAAGCTAAAGAAATCAAATCAAAATCATAAACCTCTTTTATCATATTAAATACCTTCTCATTTGATGGAGGAGTTGGGTTCGTTATATGATAAATCGTATTTTTTTCTCCGTAGATTAGTCCCAAGTATAAAACGTTTACCACATAATCAACTGGAACAATATTAGATAAAGTGTATTTATCCATTAATAAGCGGTAAGATGCTACATCTGCTTTTTTTCTGACTGTTTTCTTTTTCAATAATTCGATTGCACGAAGAATTCCGTACAATCCAAATGTAGTTCCCGCTTCTCCAGTTTCAGAATCACCAATAATAATGGCGGGTCTCATAATTGTTACATCAAAAGAGTTTTGATAAGACATCACAAGATGCTCCGCTTTACATTTACTTTCTTCATAAGAGTTAATGAATGTAGAATCGGTAGGATAAAGTGTCTCGGTACCTATTGTTCGAGTACCTAACGTATATGCAGTACTAACATGAATAAACTTCTTTACTTTTAATGTATCTGCCACCTCTAGTACATGTTTTGTTCCATCAATATTAATTGATAGTAGATCTTCTCGTTTTTCTTCATCAAACGAAAGATAGGCTGCAGTATGATAAATCGTATCAATTTCTCCCACTAATGACTGTAGAAAGTCCTCATGTAAACCAAGATTCTTCTTAGTCAATTCACCTTGTATCTGAATGACTTGCTTTCTATGTTGAACCTCAATTTTTTTTATTAATTCTTCAAACTTTTTTTCACTTCTTGCTAATACATATATTAAATGGCCATTTTGCACTAATTTTTTCACGAGATTGGTTCCTAAGAAACCTGTTGCACCTGTAATTAATATATTCAACGCTTTCACCATCCTATTTTAAAAGAACTCTATTATTTTTTTAAAACTATTATTCTACTTTAATAGATATTGAATAGTTTGTTGATTGAAATTTTTTGCCATAAAAAAATGTGATATCAAATATGATATCACATTTTGGTTTGAACATTACCATTTAGTTCGAATAATTGACTTTAAACCACTCGTTTGCTTTTTCAACTTCTTCTCGAGTTAATTCATGACCACCTTCACCCCAATGCTCGGTCACAATAGCTTTTGCTTCTCTTAATTTATCTGCTAGTTCCTTTGTTTCTAGAGGTGGGATGAGAGGGTCTCTTTTGCCAGCTCCAATAAACACCTTTACGCTACTCAAATCCGGAAGTTCTATTCCTCTTATTGGAACCATTGCATGAAATAGAATCGCACCCATTAAAGCCTTGTTATCATGATACATTAAGCTAGCGGCAATATTGGCACCGTTTGAATAGCCAATTGCCACTACATTGTTTCGATCAAACAGATATTCTTTAGACATTTTGTCAATGAAGGTGTTCAATTCTTTTGTACGAAATACTAAGTCTTCCTCATCGAAGACACCTTCTTGTAGTCTGCGAAAAAAACGTGGCATACCATTCTCTTCAACATTTCCTCTTACACCTAAAACTGAGGAATCAGGAGCAATCATTTGAGCTAGTGGCAATAAATCTCGTTCATTTCCACCAGTACCATGTAAAAGGAGCAGTGTTGGAGCTATTTCATTTTTTCCTTTTATAAAAATATGTTTCAAAAAATCATCTCCTTATTCCTTCGTATCTAGTGGCTTCAAACGTGCTTCTATTTCACTTCGTTGATTTTCAAAATAAGGCGGCAAGGCTAATTTCTCACCTAGATTTTCAAAAGACTCGTCACCTTCAAAACCTGGTCCATCTGTCGCTAATTCAAAAAGGATGCCATTTGGTTCTCGAAAATAAAGTGAACGGAAATAATACCGTTCTACAAAACCCGAATTAGGAAGTCCTGCTTGATTTAAAACATCAACCCATTTATTTAATTCTTCAACATCTTCAACACGAAATGCAACGTGATGAACACTACCTCGACCAGGACGCTCTCGAGGTAAGTCTTTTTCCTCAATTAAGTGAACTTCTGCACCTGTTCCGCCTTCTCCTGTTTCGAATACACGTACTTCTTTTTGTTGTTTATTTTTGTATGTTCCTTTTTCACGAAAACCTAAAACATCACGTAAGATCTTTGCTGTTAAGCTTACTCGGTTTACAGTTAAAGTAACCGGCCCTAGTCCAACAATTCCGTTTTCAACTGGAACTGGACTTTTATCCCATGGTTTCCCACCTTCTACACCAGTGTTCTGTTCATCTGATACAAGAACCAATCGTTGTCCTTCAAAATCACGAAATGACAATGAAGCTCTACCTGTTTCTTGTGAAATTTCTTCATGCTCAACATTCATTTCCTCAAAACGCTTCTTCCAGAACTGAAGAGCACGATCATTTGGAACTCTTAATGATGTCTCAGAAATACTATTAGTCCCAGGATAGGTTTTCCCTGCTTGTGGAATTTCAAAGAATGTTAAATCTGTTCCTGGATTTCCTCTCTCATCAGCATAGAAGAGATGATAGACAGATGTATCATCTTGATTAACAGTCTTTTTCACCAGTCGAAGCCCTAATACTTTTGTATAAAATCTATAGTTTTCTTTCGCATTAGCAGTAATAGCAGAAACATGGTGCTGACCTTTTAAAGGTTTCATGTTCATTCAATCAAATCCTTTTCTTTTTTTTAGCTTTCCAAACTAAAACCTTATTTATCATATTTTATTTATCTTGATTTCGAGATAATTATATAACGTCATATTCTTTACGTCAAATAAAAGACAAACCTGTATGCTTTCACATTCAATTTTGGACAAATGCAGTAGCTAAAATTGCCTTTCATTCCGCTTAAGAAGCATACTAACGGCATAAAAAAGAACCGAACTTAAATTCGGTTCTTTTCCCTTTATTTTCCGATAAACATTTGTGTCCAAATATGACCACTACTATTGTACCCGACACCTATATGAGTAAAGTCACGACTTAGAATGTTCTTTCTATGTCCTTCGCTGTTCATCCATGACTGTACTACTTGTTCAGCAGATTGCTGTCCTTTTGCAATATTCTCACCGGCTGTATTATACGATATTCCAAAGTCACGCATCATATCAAATGGAGAACCATACGTAGGACTTGTATGTGAAAAGTATCCTTTTGCTTGCATATCATTCGATTTCTCACGAGCAACATTACTTAAAGGTGTGTCTGCTTGAAGATCTGGTAGCCCTTGTTTTCTTCTTTCTACGTTTGTTAACTCAACAACTTTGGCTTCAAATTCACTAAGTCCCGTCGCCTTTTGAGTAGGAGCTTTAGCTGGTTCTTGAGCCTGAGGTTGCTGTTGTTCTGGTTTTGCAGGTGCTGGTGTAGTTGTTTTAGGCTGTTGTTGCGTAGGCGCAGGTGCCTTTTGCTGTGGCTGTATGGGCACCTGTGTAAATTGCTTTTGTTCAAGTTGACCTGGTGTTGCTTGTATATTTCCAGGTACTTGCGTAAATCCCTTTTGACCAATTTCCACTTTATAGTATTTATACTTAGCTGGTTGTACTAATATCGCTTTTGTATGTGGATATTGGTTACTTGGTGTTGACGTTTTATCACTTGAAATCACACCGTATGTTCCACTTTTCGTTTCATCATCTGTTGCTTCATTATCCATATTACATGCAGTTAGAGCTAAAACCCCAACTAGCAAAACATTTAATGACAGCTTTCTTATCATTGTTTGAGCCCCCCTTTTTAAACATTAAGGTCTTACTCTCTTATTTTCTCTACATTGTAAGAAAGTATAGGTGGGAAATTAACGAAATAAAAGGGGAGAAATTTCAAATTTCATTAATGAGATTTTAATAATCACAAAACATTTCTCAATCCTTTATAAATATCAACTATTTCAGCTAGTTTCATTCTAACTAAACCGCTTGATGAAGGTGCTACAAAATCCATCGTTCCATCAACGATAGATTTTTCTTGCAAGCCCCAGTCTATGTTTTTTTTCTTACTAAATTCTTGATACACACCTTTGCCCACAAAACAAATCATTTTGGGCTGATAATGGATCATCTTTTGAATTAATTCAGCTCTACCTTCTTTGTACTCTTCCTTTTTAATCTCATCAGCTGCTTTAGTTGGTCGTGAGACAATATTTGTTAAACCATATCCTAAATCAAGCAACTTATAATCTTCACTTGGGATGAATTTTTTCGGTGTAAGCCCAGATTGATACAAGATTGTCCAAAAACGATTGTTTGGATTTGCAAAATGATGTCCTGTTTCAGCTGAGCGAATACTCGGGTTAAATCCAACAAATACTATGTCTAGATTTTTCTTTAGATGATCTTTAATCGGGTTCACAAGCTCACATCCTGTTTATTCGATCGGTAATTGTGTAAGTACATGCTGAACAAAGGCTTCTGAATCTACTCTAGATGCTACAAATGGGGGTAAGGTTCGATTGTTTGCCTCAAATGGAACTCCTAGCCATATAAGGTGTGAATCAATTGCAACAAAAGAAAATGGATTCCTTTCCCTAATGGAAGTAGTAGGATTGACCACTGAAAAATCATACTCAGAAATTATGGTTAGTTTGACTGTTGTTGATCTACTTTTTAAGGTTCGTATCCAATCAGAAGATAACCTTGTTTCTTTAGGCAAAGAGAGAACAATTGTTTTTTTGGCTGAGGCAATATCTATAAACAAACGGTCTAGCTTCTTTGCATGCATCCATTGAACACTTGGATGCTGATTACGAATCCAAGAACCGATCTCATTTGTTGTAACTGTTTTGTTGTTATTCATTTGGTGCTCTACTAACTGCCTAATGGTTTTATTTTTATACACTTGCTCTTTCACAAACGCTGTATCACTAAGATGAATAAATTTTCCTTTTGTTCTAGTGATCGCAACGTTAATTAGACGCTCACTATTTTTCCCTGTTAAAAGCATTCCTACTCGTTCTTGTGGGTAACTATCAACTGAATCGAAGATCATAACATCACGTTCACTTCCTTGGAAGCGGTGAACCGTTGCTGCTATAATATCAGCTTTTAAGCATTCATCTCGATAAATATCTCCTAAAAGTGTTTCCATTAATAGTGCTTGAGCTCGATATGGTGTAACATATCCAATGGAATTTAAACCACTTTCATATGCCTCATGAATTAGTTGAAACGAAAGAAGCACATTCCAAATATTCATTCTCGAATGAGATGTCTTTTCATTGATACAATGTTCACCTGTATGGCTTGTATCAATTAAAATCGATGCTTCATTTATAAAAGGAGCATGATGAACAATCTTTTTTCTCTTAGTGAAAACACTAGGGTGATCTCCCACCAAGGATTGATACACATGTTTGTTTGTAAATGCTGAAATTTCAGGATGCATCCGACGTTGCTCTCGCAATAAAAATAGGTGTGGATGAAGTTGATGGTGGCTAATGTTTTTAACCACTCCTGATTTATGAAAGATATCCTCTTTTAACCATTCCTCTACCGCTTTATGTCTAGCAGAAGCAATTGGAGGTAGTTGTTTAAAATCCCCGCAAATAATGATATTTTTACCTAGGGAAGCAGCGAATCCTACCTGTGGAACATAAGCCATACTTGCTTCATCCACGATTACCACATCAAATTCTCGTTCAAAAATGGCAGGGTCACTCGCTGCTTTTGCTAATGTCGTTCCTATGACAAATGCATCTTCTAGTAATGTCATTTCTCTTTGTCTCATTTTATCCAATAGCCGTGATAGCTTAGATTCGATCTCAAGTAGCTGATTAGAATCTCTTTTGCTAAATGAGCGGATTAAATCGATTTTTAGCTGTATTCTTTCTTCTATTAATTGCTCTTTTTCTAAAATTAACTTTGGGTCTTGTTTTTCGATAAGACTATTTGTTGAAAGATCTTCTTCATGTGTGTCCTTCTCACTGCGGTTCATATGCCCATACCTAAGGATATCACCCTCACGAAAACGATCTATCTTTCTAATGAATCTTATTAACTCTTTCATTAAGACATCTACAGCTTGATTACTATGAGATAAGATAAGTACTGATTTCTCTTTTAAATATTTATTAGCCGCAACTCTTGCCAAAGTATAGGTTTTTCCAGTACCTGGAGGACCCCATACAAAGGTTACAGGGTTATATTTTGAGCGTAACACTAATTCGTGCACATTGCTTTTTATTGCATCTGTTGGGTGCTTTGCAAGATGGGATGGATCCATTAATTTTTTTATACGAATTCTTTTTTGTTTACTCTTTTTAATTCCATCTAATCTTTCAATCAAATGCTCAAGTAATTCCCAAGGATCATGCAGTAAATTCGCTTCATGAATCAAATCCCCAAATGACTGCTCAAGCGCAAGAATAATCCCTTTCCCTTCTGAAGAAAGAATTCTTCCATTATGCTTACTGTTTCCCCACTCAAGTTTTATTGAAGACCCATTTGGTACTTTTAGAGGAGTGCTGCAATCAAAGTAATAGTTAAATGTATTTTCACTAGAAAGTAGTCTTCCATTCGTTACTCGATATTTTGTACTTCCGTATTTTTTCAGGAAATTAATCTCAATCTGGAGAGCTTCTTTCCACTGGTTGATGTATGTTTTGGTTGGTGTCATTCTTTATCTTCCTTAATAAAAATAGCTCAATCTAATATCGATTGAGCATGATTTTTGAGTATTTATACTATATCATTTTCTTAATAAATTTAACAAATTCCTATTTAATTTAAATCTAAGAACTTTTAACCCATCTTCCCATAATAATCAAGATTAATATCATGCTTCTCCTTCAAATACATACAAATATCATCAATGTTTTCTTTACCATATCTTTCGTGCCATTCTTTATTTTTCAGTGCAATAAGCTCTCTTCTTAAAGAATGGAACTCATCTTCTTTTTTCTTTCGTTTATTGTCTTCCCTCTTTGTAAAAAAAACAAGGGCAATAATTAGCGATAGTATAAAAACCGTCGTTTGATCTGTAAAAAGCAAGTTAATAAAAGTAAACGGATCCATTAAGTTATGAATTTTTTTGTAAAAGATATAGGCACTTGCAATACCAACGCCGACCATTATTGCTAGCAATTGATTTTTTCTTTTTTCATGTGCTCTAAAAACGTTGTGACGTTTAATAATATCATTTAACGAGTTTACATCTGTTTTCGAGATTTTAAAGGATAAGTGTATGTCTTCCCATGGCTTCATAAAAAACACTCCCATCAAGAAAGATAATCACGTGCTATTCTTACAACATGTCCATTAGTACATTCTATGTATACTAGTTGTATATCATGTTAGTTTACCTTATAAAAAGATTCTTTCAGGAGCAGCTTGTTCTCTTTATTTGAAATGGAAAATATCGATACATTTATTTTTTACTGTGCCGTGCTAAAATGGGGCTTAAGGAGAGTGAACGCTTTGAAAATTCTTCTACCTATTTTTAGTCTTCTCGCCATTTTACCTTTTCTATTAAGTTTTGATTCTATCGCCTACCAATCAAACTATTATGCAAAATATCAATCACCTGAAGGAATTGCGTTTCTTAGTTATACAGAAAAATGGGATGAAGATAAGCTAAAAGATCTTTATCTAGAACTACTTAACAACCAGCATGGAGAAGAATTAAAATTACTACAAGAAGTAAGAGTTATGAGTGGAGAATTAGTTGGTAGCTCTGGCACAAAAGGACAGTATCATGCATTAACAAATACCATTACCTTATTTCATGGCGATATATATACCTCGCCATCAATGATGAGGGAAACTCTATCTCATGAATATGGTCATCATGTTGGGTATTATTATTTGCCCTCTCATCACTTTCCAAATTCTACTTGGGCTCAATTAAGAGGATTAGAGACAGAACATGTTAGTTGGGATGCCTTTTGGCGTTATTCAACGGAAAGGCACGAAAGATATCCACAGGAGATTTTTGCAGATGATTATGTCTTGTTGTTCGGTCCAACTTCTTCCTTCGATGAAAAAGATGCATGGTCAAACGAGGCCTTCTATCTGAGGACTCAACAAGCAAATCAGGAGATTCCTAACGTCCTAGAATTAACAGATCTCCATCACTATTTAGAGAAAATAACTGGATTCGAAGTATCTAGGAACCGAATCATGATGACTCCTAAAATGGAATCATTTCACCATAATCAATTAACCTACAAGATTAGCAAAAAACCACAAGTTTCTTATAGATTAAATGTACATTTTATTGCAACTGATGAATATCTAGAAGCAATTACTATTTTCGAGGAAGAAATGAAGGATCACTTACAATTCTCATTTCATCATTTATTACAGGATGCAAGTATCAATGGATATAGTGGTCCAGTAGTGGTAAATATTGATGTGGTAGATTTAACCACTTCATTTGGTTTTCAAACTGAAAAAACATGCCTTTCATTAGAAAATAATGAGATTAAACGATATTGTTCGGAGTAAGTTTAAGGGTGTTACTCATTCAAAGTAGCACCCTTTGCCTTGCGGACAGCTACTTTCGCTATCACTTCGTTAGGATCAATAAGTGGAATGGATATAGAAGTCCTTTTTAACATCATTGGAATTTCTGTACATCCCATGATTATTGCTTCTGCACCATTTTCGATTAGATAATTTATTGCGTCAGAAAGAATGAAAACATCTTTGTTCTTCAGCCCATTGTATTTATAGGAATAGATGGCCTCTTGAATAGTGTGCTGCTTCTCTTCAGGAAAGTTAATTACTCGAATACCTTCATGTTTAAAATGTTGATGAAAAATTCGTACTTTCATCGCTCCTGAAGTTGCGAGTACTCCTACTTTTTTTATAGTTGGCATTGTGTTCTTTAATTCAAAGACTGTCTCTTGGATAATATGTAAGACCTCAATGTTGACTGCACCTTGAATGTCATCGTAGTAATAATGAGCGGTATTGGCACAAATAATGATTAAATCAGCCCCAGCATTCTCTAAGTTCCTAGCAGTTTGTTTTAACTCTAGGATTGGACATTTCGAACCCCTTAATATCGCGTCCTGCCTACTGGGTATTTTAGGATTGTTGTCGATCATAATTCTGAGATGATCTCCATCTTCTCTTGCATCTGTTGCCTGTACGATTTTTTGGAAGATATCTAATGTTGCTTCAGGTCCCATTCCTCCTAGTAACCCAACCACTTTATCACTCACTTCATCACCCACTTAATTATTCATTAAAAAAAGGAGTGTGAACCACACATCCCCTTCATCATTCTACCATTAACTACCGTATTGAACGAAATAATAAAGACTGATGGCAACCATTACTGGCAATAACGTATAAACTAAACGTTTAAACCTTGATTTCACCAACAACTGATCATATTTATGCCCTCTTCTTAATACCCGTACTTTCTCCACTTAAATCCTCCCTTTCCACTCAGGCTAAATTGTTGAGTGAAGGCAACTTTTACCTATATCTTATGAAGGAAATGAGTGGAAGATAACTAGTCTATCGAACCTTTTTTGGATTCTTCAATCAAGTCCAATGCTTTTTTATGCCAATAATTGAGTTCACGAAAGCTTCCCGACTCTTTAATTTTTGCTTGATAACCCCTATATAAAAACAATTGTTCTTTCGTTAATTTAATCGAATTTCTAGGAAGCATCTCTCTTCTTCGAGCTTGAATCGTGTTCGTTAATGCAAGTAACGCTAAAATAAAGGCACTTAAACTAAGGATAAAAATAAAGGTTAGCATCCCATCTCTCCCTACATGTACTTCCCCCATTTGTATATTTATGCTTACAATCACTGGAATTTTCAAAGAAATAAAAAAAGAAACGAAAAATATCGTCTCTTTTTAGTATACATCTCGCTTTGTAAAGCTCAAAAAGGATATGATAAGCGCAACAGCTGCCCATACTGTTAGAACACTCATTGAAAAACCTAAACTCATTCCATCTATTGGCGGTGCCATTCCACGAACATAATCGGTAAGTCGTAGATTAACCATAAAAAAGTATTTGGCAGATTCCCATGAAGAAACCATATTAGCAAGGATCGCACCGGAAATTAGTGCGGCTAGCATTATTCCCATAACAGCTGCAGTGCTCTTTATTAGAACGGATAGCATAAAGGTTAACGTACCAACTACCATTGAAACGAACCACACAAGTCCAAATTCTATTAAAATATATTTCCATTGGGCGATCAAATGAACATTTGTCGTATCTAATTCTTCTCCGTTCATTTTAAATCCAGTTAATAAAGGGTAATTCCAACCACCGTATCCAAAAACAATTCCTGAAATGAAATAAGATAATACTCCTAATGACAACACTATGAAAGAAACAGACAGCATCATGGCAAGATACTTACTGAGTAATATTCTCCACCTCTTAACTGGTCGAGTTAAAAGTAGCTTAATCGTACCACCACTTGATTCTGAAGAAACAAGATCTGCCGCTATTACCATTACCATTAACGGAAGTAACAAATCAATTGAATTTTCCACAAACAATCGCATAAAAGTAGGTGCCCCAGGTGCAGCAGGATTTACATCATTATCTAAATAAAATTGCTGTTGAGTAAGCCTGCTTTGAATATACTTTTGTCTTTCCTCAGACATCCCACTTGAATTTAAGCGATTTTGTGCATCAATAATTTGCTGCTGAAGCTGTGTTCGCCAATCAGTTGTCCCTAATTGCTCTTGGATGGTTTGGACATTTCTTAGTTGCGCATAAGTGAACAAAGCAACTAAAATAGCAATGATCGCCATAATAATATATAGCCGTTTTTTTCGGATAATTTTAATCATTTCATTATAGATGAGGTTATTCAATCGTTTCACCTCCAGTAAGCTCGATAAACAGATCCTCAAGCGTAGGCAGTTTGGTTTGAATTTCTTTTACCTTTACTCTTTCTGTGACTAATTTTTCATTCAAACGAGGAATTTCCTCCTCTTGAAAAGAAGTAACGATATATTCTCCATCTGTTGAGAGTACTTGTGTTTCTTTTGAAAGAATTTCTTTCCCCTTCTCAAAAGGTTCAAGGTTCCAGTACACACGTTCTTTTTCCGCTAAAAGGTGCTCTACAGAATCCACACTAATCACTTTCCCTTTAGAAATAATGGCAACTCTATCACACATTAATTGAATTTCACTTAATAAATGGGAGGACACGAGTACACTTAAGCCCTCTTTTTCTGCAAGAAAACGGATGAATTCCCTCATTTCACGAATTCCAATCGGGTCTAATCCATTTGTCGGTTCATCTAATATTAATACTTTCGGTTTAGACAAAAGGGCTTGCGCAATTCCGAGTCGTTGCCTCATCCCCAATGAGTATGTGCTAACTTTATCATCAATACGATTTTGAAGTCCGACTAGATCGACCACTTCTTTAATTCGATTGACATGAATTTCCGGTACCATCCTTACAAAATATTCTAAATTCTCTCTTCCAGATAAATAAGGATATAACTCTGGATTTTCGACGATACAGCCTATATTCTTAATCGCTTGAGAGAACTGTTTTTGAAGATTATAGCCACAAAGTGAGATGCTTCCTGAAGTGGGTCTAATCAACCCGACTAACATACGAATCGTCGTTGTTTTACCAGCACCATTCGGTCCTAAAAAACCAAAGACCTCTCCAGCTTTTAGTTCAAAGGAAATGCCTTTGATGATTTCTTTTTTTCCTATCTTTTTTCGTAAATCCTTTACAAGCAGAGTAGTCTCATGAGTCATTTTAGTCATTGGTGGCTTCCTCCTCACTAAAAGTGATTAAGCTAGCAACTCTCTCACCAATTAACTTATATCCTTGTGAATTGGGATGAAACTTATCACTATATAAGTAGTCGTTTACATTTAATTCAAACAGATCATAGGTTGGAACGGTAATAATATGAACAAACTTAGCAGCCTCTTCAGAAGAAGCATAATTCCATTCACGTACTACGCTTGAAGTGGTTTGACTATCTGTTAAATCATTAAAAGGGTTATAAAGCGCTACATAGTACACTACAGCTTCCTTATTAATATCCCTAATCGTTGTAAAAACAGTGCTTAAATTAGTAAGATAGCTTTCCTTTGAACGATCAATCTGTTCTGTAGAAAAATGAAATAATGCTTGACCACTTTGAAATAAGTCATTTCCTCCAATTGTTAAAACAATAACCTCAGCCTGTTTTAGCTGACGCTGTATTTCAGGTTGCTGAACTTGCTCCACAAGCTGTTTGGAGCGTTGTCCTTTTATCGCTAAATTAGAAATTGTAATATTTCTATCCGTTTTTTCTTGAAGCTCCTCTAGCATATAGCCAATATACCCTTTCCCACTCTCATCCCCAGTACCCCTTGTCAATGAGTCTCCTAAAGCAACAATTTTTAAGGAAGAAGTCGAAGTTACTCCCTCCTCCACTTGTCTCACAGCGTTTTCTTTCGATGTATTTTTATAAAAAAATTGGTCTTGAATGGCAAAGAACAATCCATATAGACATACTATTGTAGCTATCGAAGCAACCCCTGTTATCAACTTGACAATAGTTCCGTTCATCATTACACCCTTTCTTATTTTCCTAGAAAAATGAAATATACTACATATTTCTTTTCACATTTTACATTTAATTGATATAAACATACCCTTGCTTAAAAGCCAATGTCAAACTTGAATACTTTAAAATACATTGAGAATTGTATTTTCAGGGTGACGTTCATGCAATTCAGAATTTGCTCATAAAGGATGAAAATGCGAACTTGATTTGGGGGTTATAGAATGTTGGAATTCTAGTAATTCATGCGTGTTAATCGGAGTGGAAGGAACCGAGACTCCTGTGGGATATGCGACAGACTTGAGACCCCACAGGCACAGCCGAGGAGGCTCAAGTGGCGCCCCACGGAAAGCGAGGTTCCTGCAACGCAGATTAACACCCCATGTTTAGTGTTGTATTTTCAGGGTAGTAGTAGCAAAAAAAAGACCTAATTCAAAATTGAATTAGGTCAAGCAATAACATAGCGTTTAATATGGATTTGTAGCCGTAAAAGTGAATGGAACATTTGCACCAGAATATAGGCCAACGTATACGTAGCGCGTACCTCCAGGAATGACTCCTGCTTCATCAGCACCAGCTGTAGCAACAGCACCAATCAACTCAAAATTCTTATTATAAAAGAAGATATCAAAATCGTAAACTGCTGCACTCTCACCTGCAACCGTAAAATTATGAATCCCGTCTCCATATTGCGCTGGAAGACTAACCACATATCCATCCAACCCTTGCGTTTGAGGGCTTGAATTTTGAGTCGTAACAAATTCATTTTCCGTAATCGCCAGTGTAGCTCCAACACCTGCTAATGAACCTATTCCAGTCCCTGCATTGCCCACATTCACAGTACCTTTTGCAACAAATGGTTCTTCTGGCTCAAGCTCTAGTGGTTCAACTTTTGTTTTTCCACCGCCGAATACTTGTAATTCAGCAACCTGAATGTATCCTTTACTATTATCCTGAGCACTTTTTGCAATTAATTTTACATAGCTTGCTTCAACAGGTGTTTCTAAATCAAAACCTTTGTAATGCAAATCAGGTGCTGCTGGTCTCGGTTTTGGAGTAATAAAGCTATCTTCTTTTACCGTCGTCCAATTCTCTCCATCTATTGAAGTTTGTATTGTGAAGTCCTTTAATGTAGCAAATCTTGCTTTTGATACGTCTTTAAATGCACTTACTTGAATGTGACTAACTTTTACAGGCTTATCTCCTGCCAATTTAACAACAAACTCAGCCCCAGTAAATCCACCTTTTTGTGTTTCTGAAGCAAATACACTTGCCTCTGTATCATCAATTGCAAATTTAACTGGATTTGTATCAGATTCACCAGATACATTGACAACTGAAGCTCCATTAAATGACGATGCCATATTTGGTTCTAATGTAAATTTTAACTTATTTTTCTTACCGGCGTTAATAGTAACTCCTTTAATCGTCGTAGATCCAAAACCTTTTGCTTGAATTGTAATATCATATGTTCCATTCACCATTGGTAAACCAAATTTACCACCTTCACTTGAAAGCACAGCTGCACTTGTTCTTGCTTCATATTGTCCAATGATGATTCTTGCGTTCTCTATCGGTTTATTTGTAGCTGCATTAATGACTTTACCAATTAGTATTCCGTTTTGATCCACATCTGGATGATTGAATGCAGGAATTGGATCGGTATCATTTCCTCCATTTGAGAAAGCACTTTCTCCGAGTCCTCTTTCTGCGAATGCCTTCCAAAGCGTATTGAAATGTTCGCCACCATAACGTTCAAAATCTGCGGTAACGATTGCTGTACGCATATCAACCATTGAAGGATTTGGTGCTGAAATTGGCATCGCATCCATGATGATTTGTTCTGATACTCTCTCTCCCGTTTCTTTACCGTATTGAGCGATTAACGCTTCTCTCACATGCCATAAGATGGCTGCCCAAATCTCTCCATCTGAATGAACTTCAGGACCTACAATATCATAGCCAATGTCTCCAAAGTTTAAAGGGTTTTCATCTAATGACCACCCGCGAATTCCACGCTCGTTATTACCTGTTACATAAGCCCCAACGACAGGTTTTTGTTGTAATCCTTCTTTAACTAAATAATGCATGCCAAACCAATCACCCCAAGCTTCTCCCATTGAACCTGCTTGATGACTTCCTAATGATTCTCCACCTGCAACAAATCGATTCGATAGCGCATGACTATATTCATGATAAATAATTCCTGCATCATAGTCACCATCTGCATACTCCCCATCAAAAGCACCTGGAATCGGTTCCCAAAGAAACATTCCACTCCAGGCTGGTATCCCATCAGGTAATGTGAGCATATAAGCGTTATCACGTCCAGTATAAGTTGGTGCTCCACCTGATACAGCTCCCGCTTGGACAAGACCTAAGATTGGGTCACCATCCATACCACCTTTACCGAAGTTTACCGCTTGTAGGTTACCTGCTCCTTCAACCCATCCTAGCTTGTAAAAGTAATCATGGAACAAATTATGATGATAAAATAGATTAGTTGTTGCGCTGTGTACATCCTCTGCATATGAAGGTGGTACGATTGCACCTTTTGTTTTTTGCCACTCATTTTTAAAAGGAAATTTAAATTTCCCAAGTGGATTAACTGGTCGTACTACTTGGTCAACAGGTGCTAAAAAATTGCTCCAGTTAGCATACGTATCAGCATTATTTCCTAGAGTCGTAACACCAACCCCTGTAGTAGGTAATAACCAACCATTTGGAGATGCTATCGGGTCCCCTTTAAAGGATTTAACAATTTGATATCCTCCTTCTTTACTACCTGGATAGTTTTCAAATACTAGACCTTCTGGTTCTAACAACGCATGATTAACTAATGAACGTTTGAATAATTTTTCACCCGTTACTGCATCAATTATGACTTCATAGCCTTCATCTAACTTTTCTATAAACAGCACACGGTATGCAGGGCGTACTTCATCTCCCGTGATAAACGCCGCTTTCTTTACACGTTGCTTCGTCGGTAGAACATTTCCACCATCGAAGACATCCCAACCCTTTTCTTGATTGCTTAATTTCGGAGTGAAAGTGAGTGTTGGTGCTTCAAGTTCTACCACCTTTTTTAAAGCATCCGTTGAGCTCAATTTAAAATCAGAGGTAAAGCTTTTGGTTCGACTTACGTCACCTGTTACAGATAAAATTCTTCCCTCTTTATTAACCGCAACAATCAAGCGTCCTCCATAAACCGACTCAACACCATTAAATGTTTGTTGAAAGGTGATAGGCTGTAGTTCTGTTCCTGGCATTTTATATTGACGGATGACAGTAAGAGCATCTACTTCTTCCATTGTCATTCCGAATAAACTTGCATTTTCCTTTATCCAGTTTCGAGCAACATCTTCTGCTTTTAAATTAGAAGCTTCAGTTAAATAACCTTGAGTTTTAACAATACTAGAAGGTGTTCCAAATAAAGTATTCCACTGTATCTTCACACCTCCACCTGCATTTTTTATCAAATCATTAGCAGACTCAAGCTGTACTTTCGTTGGTAAAACTGTATTTAGTACGTTACGAATGTCAAAATTTTCTTCAACATGATGATGATCTAAAACTGAAGTTTGCGAAATTGAACCATCAACTTTATTTGCTAAACTTGTAGGCAATAATAATTGACTAGTTAAGGCAACTGTACTTATTACCGATAATATTTTCGTCTTTTTCCCCATCTTGACTCCTCCTTAAAAAGCAAATAGATTTGAAAAATATACATTCTTATTTGCTGTTTCAATAGCTATTCTTCACTATATTTTCTAGACCTTCCCTTAAGTATCAAGTTACTGACAACGTTCTATGAAGTTTATATTTAAGGACTATTAGGAGATACGCCTAAAGATATATAGGTATTAGATGGCATTTCGGGATAAGTACTAGATTTTGAAATTTTATTTTTGACCATAAAAAAACACACTAACTACAGAATCGGTTAATGTGTTTTTTACAGTCAAATATTAATTCTCTTTATTCTTCTTACTATACAATATAAAAGTAATCATCGAGATTACTAGTAATACAAGTACACCAAGAAATATATTTCTGTAAGCAAGCTCTGGTAAGATTTCTTTTTGCCAACTTAATAAAATACCTGTCAAGGCTACTCCAAATGCTCCTCCAAAAAATTGATTTAACTGAGCCATCCCCATACCGCTCCCGAGTTCATTTTTTGGTAAAATTCGTGAAACCTCATTTGATATACTTGATGTAAAAGCTGAAAAGCCTATACTCATAAACATGTACGTGAACAATATTGCGTATGGTGAAAACGGTGCTAAAAATGCAAAGAGTAGCGTAGCTAAAATGAGAAAACCATGGCCAAAGAAAACAACTGGTGCATTACCAAATTTATCGATTACCCTTCCGATATATTGAGCTGCAAACGCAGAAAGGATTGCTCCCGGAAAAATAATTAACCCAACTTCTGCTGGATCTTTCTCAAATAAAACCGTCAGCATAATTGGCATTAAAAATAAAGCAGAAAAATGTGTAATAAAAGCTGTAAATCCTAAAAATAATAACTTCATATATTGCTTGTTTTTCAGCAATGAAGGTTGTATAAATGGATTGTTCACAACTCGTAAATGCTTTCGAAGATAAGCAAATGAAAGTAAACTTCCAATTAAAATCACATATGAAAAAGTAGATAAAAAGAGTAATACACCCGTTACGACAGCTCCAGTGAAGAATGCTCCAGCCGCATCAAACTGTACAGTTCGAACTTCCTCCATCGGTAAAAACTTCATAAAAAACGGTATAAGTATGAAGATAAAGCATGTGATAGCAAAGAGATAGTTCCAACCAAATACTTGAGTGATAGCTCCACCAATCACTGGCCCTAAACCAAAACCAAGTGAGGCAGCTGAAGATATAAAAGACATAGCTTTACCACGACGTGAAATGGGTATATACCTTCCAGCTAATACCATTGCAAGTCCCGGCACTGCCCCTGCCCCGGCTGCCTGAAACAATCTTGCTGATAATAACACATAAAAGTGCTCAGAGAATAACCCTATAATTGAAGAAATACCTAAAAGTGTTAGACCTATCGTTAAAAGCCTGTTGATTGGAATATAATCTGATAATCTACTAAAGGTAAGCGTAGAAATAGCAAACACAATGGAATAGCCTGATACAATCCACGATGCTGTTGCAGAGGACAGACTCAGATCAAAAAGGACGCTAGGTAAGGCCACGTTAAACATCGTAGTATTCATTACAACCAACCAAACAGTAAAGCTCCAAAGTAATACTATCTTATTCTCATGTTGAAGAGTTTCTTCAAAATCTATTTTTAAGGATGAGGACGCACCGGACATTTTATCCCACCTCTTTATTTTGAGTTTCTAAATACTTTCAGACTATACACCGTCTATAAGCAACCGTCAACAAAAATGACCAGATGGATAATAGTGTTAGATTTGTGGTACATGAGAAAAAACCTTAAGTATGTTTTAGCATTGAAAAGAACATGATTAGCACAAAAAAATCGTGCCCTATTTCTAGGACACGATAAAATATAATCTTTATTCTACCTTTTTTGGTTCACCATAAGATACACCAAACGTATCTACTGTTACCTTCTTAATTTTTTGATCTTGTAATGGCTTATCTTGAGCATCCCTTTCTACAGATACAATACTCTTAACTGTTTCCATACCCGTTACAACTTTTCCAAATGCCGCGTATTGTCCATCTAATTGTGCTACATTTTCTACCATAATAAAGAATTGAGATCCAGCAGAGTTAGGATCCATTGTCCGAGCCATAGAAATTACTCCCACTTCATGCTTTAACGGATTATCAAAACCATTATCCGTAAATTCTCCGGCAATGCTATATCCAGGTCCACCCATTCCAGTTCCTTCAGGATCTCCCCCTTGAATCATAAAACCTGGAATAACTCGGTGAAAAATTACCCCATCATAAAAACCTTTTTCGATTAAAGAGATAAAATTTGTTACAGTATTGGGTGCTATTTCAGGGTAGAGCTCAACTGTAATTTCTTCATCATTTTCCATTTGAATCGTAACGAGAGGATTTTTATCCACGCCTGCTTCATACGATTTAGATTTTTCTTTCGAGACATCACTGTTTTTTTCACTTGTGCCACAAGCAGTTAAAAAAGTCATCATTATTAGAGTTAGTACTAAATAGGAAATTCGTATTCTATTTGCTTTCATACTTTTTAATACTCCTTTTTCGTTTCGTTTTCTACTATGAACATACTATATTGGAGTTGAAAATTCTAGAAAATTACGAATGAATTAAATAAAACTTTTTTTGTCTTTTTGCCATATAAGATACTTTTCCATTGGAGAACAAGATAGGTTCCTCTAAATAAATGGGAATTTCATGACCCCACTCTGGTATATATTGACGAATATTAAACTCCAGTGCGTAACAAGTATTGTTTTTAACGGTCAATTCTCCTCGTATTGGTATTTCCTTTTGTTGATCAAACAAACCAATAATAGGACCGATTCCATGACAGGTAAAACCAATCGGATGCGAGTAGAGCATCGCGTTTATTTGCTCATTTAGAGCTTTGTTCATAGATTCAGTGAAAATTTCATTTCCGGATACTCCTTCTTTAAAAAGTGATGTAACGATGTCTTCAAAGTGGGTGGCCGTTTTCATCGCACTTTTTAACCCGTTTGGCACATCTGTTTCCCCTTCTTTTAAAATGTAAGCTAACTGCTGAGTATCCGTAGCAAGCCCTAAGTAATGTATACCAAAATCAAGATGAACAATGTCGCCTTTTTCAATGGTAACTGAGTCCAGTCTATCTTCCTTCGAGCCTTGCCGCTGAATGTCGACGGTAGGATAAAACGACGTCGTGATCCCTAGATTTAGTACTTCCTGCCGAATCCAATCGACTACATCTTTAGTTGTTGTTATTCCAGGATGAATCACTGCATTAGATAAAGCAGTTTGTGCAATTTGTCTTGCTAATTCAGCTATTGTTGGGTAATAGCACATTTCCTTATTTGTTCGTAATTGCAACCAATCTATGACGAGAGGTTCTGAGCTTGTTATCCTTTGTGAGAATTTTTCTCCAAGTAGTTCTTCTAATTCCTTATAAAACGAATGAGTTAAACCGTCACTCACAGCAAAGGTATCTGATGTATTAACGGCGATTGAGTTTGGATTTTTTTCCTGAATTAATTTTAAAAGACACTCCCATTGTGTTTCAATTAATGGTTTCCAAACCCTTGTATAAAAAGGTTCAAAACTAGGGTTGTTATTTATTACCAATCGATCTACTGTGTGATCATGATTTAATGAAAAAACAAATATTGTTAACCGTCTTGAGCTATCCACGCTTGATGGAAATAAACTTTCTGCCACTGGGTCCTCATTGTATTCTCTTCCAATAACAATCCACATATCAAAGTTATGGTCTATCATAATTGAAGGTAAAAGTGTTTCTAGTCTCTCCATTAACCAGCTATCCGTAAGCTGTTCGCGTTCTACTAGTGGAAGTGTGACAATTTTCTTTTGTGTATCAATCAATTTCTTACCTCCTCATTATGAACTTTCTCCACCATTCATTCGACACAGCTTTCAATAATCCTTTTATAAAAACAAAAAAACCCTTCTCGATTCTGAGTAGGATTTTATTTATAACGTTGTTAAATACACGGCTACAATTAACCCGAAGGATGCCAATATTCCAATAACGGGCCCACCTTCTTCGTATGCCTCAGGCAACATGGTTGAGGAAACCATTGCAACAATTCCTCCTGCTGCAAATGCATTAATTCCAGCAATCAACCATTCATCGAGATTATTTAAAAACGTGTATCCAACTAGAGAGCTTACCGATGATAAAATAAAGACAATAAACCAAAGAAATAAGATTTTAGAAGTTGAGTACCCATCCTTTTTTAATCCTATACTGCTAGATAGTCCTTCAGGAAAATTACTAATAAAGATAGCAATGACAAGAACCCAGCTAATTCCATTATCAATCAAACTAATTCCAATAATAACTGACTCTGGTATCGCATCAATCACTGTACCAATAAAGATAGCGATTCCAGAATGCCCTTTTGGATTTTTATTAGAACGTTTTCTGTCTTTACCTCCTTTGTAAGCAATAAAGAGATCAATGGTTGTAAAAAGTGCGGCACCAAATAAAAATCCGACTGCAGTTGCAAAAAAACCTCCATTCTTTATTGAATCCGCTAATAATTCAAATGACGCTGCACCTAATAACACACCTGTTCCAAAGGCCATAATATAGCCAATGAGCTTCTTTTTAATAGGAACAAAAATTCCGATGATAGCACCTGCTAAAACTGCTGAACCTGCAACAGCACCCCATATAACCGCTTCCCACATACCGTATATCACCTATCATTATTTATTTTTCAATCTAGGAAATGGTGAAAAATTGAAAAATTGATAGCTATAAAAAAGCTAAAAATAACCTTATTTAGCGATAATTCATGTGATTCAATTTTTTAACGAGTTACTTCAAATGGTTTAGAAATGTTCTTTTTGAGTATGAAAACCGCTTAAAATACAAAAATTTGCGATAATCTCTATCTGTTAAAGGTCGCTTAACTGCCCGAAACAATAGTGATTGGGTATCAGCGTATTTCTCAATGATAAACTTTGCAAAATCTTTTTTAGGCTGCTTAGACCACCATTGATACTCTTTACTCGAAACAACTTCATCAATTTCTTTCATAAGCCATTGTTTATTTACTTCCCATTTTCTTTTCCGGTGTTCTAAAATATCCTTTGCAAAACTAGGTAATCTATTGATGACAATATCTATATAACCTTCAGACCACATAAGCATCCGGTCTTTTTCAGATAAGTCAAAAACCATTTTCATTAACTCTATTTCATCTACTTCATCCTGTGATGCGTACTTTCCAACTTTGTTCATTGAAACACCTCTTCCCTATTTTTTCCGAAAGAAAAAGGTTTTATCATAAAATTTAAATTACAATAATTATATTATGTAAACTAAAAACACAAAAATTGCTTACTGAGTCCAAGCAATTATTGTGTTTTTTTCTTTTTCTCTATTCATCATTTGAATGCAGAGATAACCGTTCAATTGTTTTTGCTAATAATAATGTCCGTTCAACTAAAGAAGGTATTTCTAAATATTCATCCTCACGATGAGCATTTCCACCAATTGGTCCTAGGCCGTCAATTGTAGCAACTCCAGCAGCTGCAGTAAATGATGCATCTGACCCTCCACCTGTTGCTGTATCAACGATTTCAATCCCTATATCTCTCCCCACCTCTTTTATAATTTCTAAAAGCGATTTTGTTTGTGAATTTTTTTCCATTGGTGGACGATTCATACTTCCTTCAATATCTATTTTTGTCCCATCCACTTCTGATGTTGAGCAAATCTCTTCTATTTTTTCTTCTAGTACTTTAGCTTGTTTTTGTTCAGTTATTCGGATATCAACATGGGCCGTTGCATTATCAGATACTGTATTAACTGAAGATCCACCTTCAATCATTCCGACATTTACGCTAATTCCTTTTTCATGGTCAGAAAGCTCATGTAATTGAATGACTTTATGAGCCAATTCTTCAATCGCACTTCTTCCTTTCTCTGGCTCAATTCCTGAATGAGCTGCTTTTCCCCTTACATTTAAGGTGTAATGTCCATTTCCACGTCTTGAGGACACAACAGAACCATCTTTTCTAGCAGGCTCCATGATAAGAGCATACTTTTTATCCTTCGCACGATCTTTTATTAATTCTCTTGAAGTAGGTGATCCAACTTCTTCATCACTATTTATAATAATTTCAACATTTTTATATGCATTTGAACCGTGTTCTCTCAATGCTTGAAGAGCATATATCAAAGAAACTTGACTTGATTTCATATCAATTACGCCTGGTCCGTATGCTCGATCACCAACAATTTTAAATGGACGTTCTTTTGAGGTTCCTTCTGGGAAGACTGTGTCCATATGGGCTACAATCATAATAGTAGGTTTCATAGCGTCTTTATGCCTTACTACAAGATGGTTACCGTACTCTTCTTGCTTGATTATTTCAACTTGAAAATCCATTTCTTCATAGTTCTCTTTAAGAATTTTTCCGATTTGATCTATTCCATTTTTTAAATAAGACCCACTATCAATATTTACAAGGGTCTCAATAAATGAAATCATTTCTACTTTTTTCTGATCTAGATAACCTTTCACAGCTTAATCTCTCCTATTCAGTCACACAAATAAATCTATCCTCTTTTATTATATAGCGTTTTATAATTATTTGTTGATTGTTTACACAAAAAGACTATGTTCGAATATTTCGAACATAGCTTCAGTCCAATTGTTCCAAAAAGGAAGAACCATCTATTTTCCAACTATCTGTCAATGCTTCCCTAATGACAGTAAAGATTATTTCTTTTTTCTTTTTCTTCTCACCTATCTTATAAATATCTACTTCGACTGGAATAGTAAGTTCCAATAATCCATCAGAATCCTCAGTAGGTAACAATGCCATATGTTTTATGACAAGTCCATCATATTTTTTTAATTTTGTGTGAACTAACTTGATCATTTTTTTTTGAGGAATCAATGTTAAATTTCTTATTTTTTCGTCTTTTTGATTGACTCCAACCGTAAATATTTCGATTAATTCATAAGGGTCTACAGAATTGATATATTCTTCTAACTTACCTGCAGATTTCAAAATCATCATTTTATGAGAAGGATCTGCGCTTTTTGTTTTATGGGTTATACTACCGGCAAAATGTACACAAAAATGTCCAGGAAAATTATTTTTAAGTGCGCCTGCACCGTGAGGCATGCCGTGCATAGATGCTGCAAGCATTTGATCATCAACTATGACAATAATAGCTCTTCTCTTCCAACTCCATTTTCCGCCATAAATTGATTTCATAATTTTGGTGTCATGAGTAGTTAATGGTTGTACATCTGCATGATTTCTTCCCGCTCTTCGTTGTACTTTAAAGGATTTTCCTGTTTCAAAATCAAGTATGGTGAAAATAGAATTTTTCGGAATAAATGTATTTACTTGCTCCCATGTTTTCATCTCAATACTAAAGCTATTAGGTATGAAAACATGGTGGTTTTGCATTGCACGAACTGAGCCTAGGGGAATGAGGCATATAAGAACTATCGTTAATCCACTTATTAATCGCTTCATTTATACATTTCTCCCCTACTGTTTATGATTAGTTTGAGAAATGTGCGAAATTAGTATGCAAACTATTATTTGGAAGCTGTTTACATGATGGATTATTTAAAGATTGCTTTATAGATAAAAGCAAACAAATTTATCGTCCATGGAGAATATCGAATTGGACATAAGTTTTTTTGATAGAAGGAATAATAACCATTTCTTAAGTGAATCCATCTTCTATCCGAAGCTTGCTGATTAAATCTAGCTACATCAATGACCTTCACTTTATTTCGTTCGCTTACTAGTATATTTTTTACATGCATATCACCAGGATATAAATTGTATTTTTGTTTAATGGTTTGAAACGATTCTTCCAATTGTTGAAAAATAGTCGTTGGAATATATCGCCCTTCTGCTAAAAACTGATACAATGTTTTACCTTCAATGTAGTCAAGCACAAGAAAATTCTTTCCATAACTGTAACAAGTAGGGAAAGTATCCATGCCCTTTAATTTTCTGTAGATAAAATATTCTTTTTGGGCTAAGTCTTCATATGGAGGATAATAAACCTTTATCACAAGATTTGATTTTTTTATCCGAAATACTGTTGCACTTTTTCCAGCCCCTATTAACGATAACTGTTTATCAAAAGAAACTACTTTGTATTGATTTAGAATATTCTTATTGTAGGATACAGTCTTAGCTAACTGCTCATATGTCAAAAGTATCAGTTCTTTCTATTAAAATTTGTTAGTAGAAACTGTTCTATATCCAAATTTTATTCAACATAAATTAACTTAACTACAAAAAAATCCAATTCAGTATAAAACCGAATCGGAATTGTAAAGTTTTATTAATTTCCAATAAACATTTGAACCCAGGCACCATGATAAAAGCCAACACCAATTGAATCATAATCTGCCTTTAGAATATTTGCACGATGACCAGAAGAATTCATCCAAGAATTCATCACCTGTTGTGGTGTAGTTTGTCCTTTTGCTATGTTCTCGCCAGCCGTTCGGTAACTGATTCCGAACGTTTTCAACATTTGAAACGGTGAACCATAGTTTGGACTAGTATGTGAGAAATAATTAGAGTTGATCATATCTTGTGCCTTTTTATGTGCAACATTTTTTAAGTCCGCGCGATGTGTAAGTGGCCTTAATCCTTGCTTTGCTCTTTCTGAGTTTACTAGTTGTACAACCTGCTCTTCAAAACTGCTTGGACTAGATGCAGACGGTTTTAGTCGAATAACTTCACCGACATGCATATTTCGTGGTTCTACTGTAGGATTTAGCTCCATTAACCTTCTGTAATCTAACCCATAACGCTGAGCAATAAACCAGAATGAATCACCTTTTGAAACCTTATAAAATTCAAAAGGCGGTTCTTTGAACATTTTAATTTGAGCATTTCCAAAGCTTGGAACTAGTAATAAACAGAACAACGATGTGATGAACAGCTTTTTAAACATATAAAAACCTCCATTAATAATATAATCACCACTTTAGTTTGTCTCAATTAAGGAAGCTAATACATTATTTGATGGATTTCATACACAGTGTTAATTGTATTAGCATAAATAAAAATTTCTGTTAATAAAGTAGTTTATAAAAGAATAGGGGGCGTATTCACATATGGGGGATATCTTGTTTTATATAGGAGCGTTTCTTTTCGTATGGATATTTGTATCTGTCCTAAATAAGAAATGGGGTAATAAAGACTATTCATCCGGTCATGATAGTTTAGATTTGGAAGATCGATTAGATGAAGATGATTTCGAAGATCATTTTTCTGAAGAAACGAGTGAAACAGAACCTACCGACTTAGATGATGATGATAAATAAAATCCACTAATTTGTTTACCTTTAACTATGACTGAAACATTAACTTAACTAACCAAAAGCATGCCATTTTGCTTTTGAATATATGGTTTTGTAAAGAAAACGTCCAGCTAAAATACTGGACGTTTTACTATTAATTTAAGATTGTTTTCATACGTCTTCTACTAATAAAGAAAGAACCACCACTTAGAAAAACTACAATTAACAGTCCTACTAAATAAATATACATCTGACTATTGCCTCTCTGAATGAGCACATATGAACTTAGAGGTTTTACTTTTACCATATTACCCTCAATCACTTCAATTGGCTCTACTCCTGCTTTCTCTCCGTTTACAACTAAATCCCATTTTCCTTGGGATGGAAGTGTAACAGAAATTGCTTCTTTATTAGCATTGTGAATGACTACTATTTCTTCTTTCTGTTTTTCATGTGACTGTATATGATACGCAACAGAATCACCCTTTGAATCTATAAATGATAAGTTTGTACGAATATCATCTGCAGTCGTCATTCGAAAACCAGAATAGGTTTTTCGTAATTTTATTAATCCTTTCATATATTCAACTTCGTCATTAAATTCATAACGACGGTTCCAGTCAAGTTGATTCACCGCATCCGGAGACTTGTAGCTATTATGATCTCCCCCTTTTGTTCGCATGAATTCCTGACCAGCATGTATAAATGGCAAACCTTGCGAAGTTAATACAATCGAGGAAGCGAGCTTATGCATTTGTATTAACTCTTCGTTTGTTGAATGAGGGTTTGTTGCTAAAAGCTTATCCCATAACGTTAAATTATCATGTGCTTCAACATAAGTAACTACTTGTTCTGGATCTCGATATGTTGCAATAGTATCATCAAGGTCAATTCCCGCTTTTATTCCCTCTCGAATCGAACCTACCATGGCATCTTTTCCGTTAACAAAACCATTATCGACCGCGTCGAACACACTTCCCTTCAATGAATCTCTTATATGATCGTTAAAGTGTGCAATGCCTTCCATGTCTTCAGCATTCTTTTGATTTGCTTTTTTGACAGAATCAAGTGGAGTATTTAAATCCCACCCTTCTCCTATGATAATAATAGATTCATCAATTTCATCAAGTGCACTTCTAACCTTGTTCATCGTTTCTGTATCATGTATACCCATAAGATCAAATCGGAAACCATCAATGTTATATTCCGTAGCCCAATACTTTACAGAATCAACAATGAATTTTTGCATCATTTTTCTCTCAGATGCTGTGTCATTACCAACACCTGTACCGTTTGCTAATTGACCATTTGACGTATAACGAAAATAATATCCAGGTACTAATTTGTCAAAGCTAGATTCATTTACTGAAAATACATGGTTGTAAACAACATCCATTACCATTCGTAAATCATGATCGTGTAAAGTTTGAATCATTTGTTTAAGTTCCGTAATCCTTGTAGTTGGTTCGTATGGATCTGTTGAATATGACCCTTCAGGAACATTATAATTTTTAGGATCATAACCCCAATTAAATTGCGGAGTATTTAGTTTTGTTTCATCCACCGTTCGATAATCATAGATTGGAATAAATTGAACGTGTGTCACACCAAGGTCTTTTATATGATTTAAGCCCGTCTTTACACCGCTAGGCCCGGTTGTATTTTCTTCTATTACACCTAGGAACTTTCCTTTATTCTTAATACCACTTTCTGGATGTATTGATAGATCACGAACATGCAATTCGTAGATAATGGCGTCTTCTGGTTGATCCATCTTAGGTTTTTGTGTTCCGTTCCAATTCTCTGGATTCGTTGTTGAAAGATCCACTACAACACCTTTATCTCCGTTTACGGTAACTGCGCGAACATAAGGATCTACCGCTTCTCTCCATTCATCGCCAATCTTTACTTTGTATGTGTAAATTAATCCTTCCTGATTTCCAGGCAAGGTTAACTTCCACGTACCATTCTCTGCCTTTTCCATCTGCAATTCTTTACCTTTTGAATCGTCCCATGAACGATAAGTAACTAAATTTGCTTCGGTAGCAGTTGGTGCCCAAACACGGAAAGAAGTTTGTTTTTGGGAGTAGATATTACCTAAATCATCTCCTTCATAAAAAAACAATTTATCAAACTCATCAGTTCGAACAATATCACCTAATCTAGCTTTCATTTTCCCATAGCCTTCTACGGAAATGGTATAAACCTGCGATAAGTCTAATGAATCATTTGTAATAATTCTTACTTTATTTGTAAGGTCACCTTCAATATATGAAACAATGGTTTTTATATCTACCTTTGGAGATACAGTAATCTTTGTATTTTCAAGTTCAAATGGTGAGTTTGTTTCTACCGTAAAGAAATTAAATGCGTCTATTCTTGCATCCAAAATTTTTGGATCTAAATCTACTTCATTACCGTTATCAAAAAGCTTTTCTTGTCCTTGTACAATCCAAACTTCTGCTGTTCCATCTGGATTTATTTTGGAAATAAAACGATCACCGAATTCTTTTTCAGCCCAATCGTTTCCTTCCTCACTTCTTCTAACAATTAATCCGACTTTTTTTATATCTTCACTTGAAATAGTTGTAGTAACACTTTTTCCAAATTCATCTTCCCCACTAAATTCAACGGCTTTACCTTCACCACCATCTGGCCACATCCAAAGATTCCAACCTTCATAGTTCTGATCGAAGCGATGATAGTGAACAGTTACCTTGACCTCTTTGTGAGAAATTGCCTCTTCCCCTTTAGAAGATGTAGGCAATGATTCGTATGTTGTTTCATCACCTGAAATAACCCATGCCTCTGCTTTTCCATCAACAACAGGAATAAATCGGTCAGCTTCACCATCTTTTTCCCAATCATCTGTTCTTACGATAAAACCAACTGATGAAAGATCTCCGTCCAGTTCTATTTCTGCTACTTTTCCAAATTCATCTTCCCCAGTAAATTCATAGACTTTACCTTCTCCACCTTCTGGCCAAATCCAAAGGTTCCAATCCTTTCTATTTTCATCCGCTTCTTTGTAATGGATGACTACTTTCGTTTTCGTTTGTGCAAACGTTTCCGCAAAGGGTTGAAAAAAAACAGATACTAACATTGAAAAAATTAATAGTCCAGACAATAGCTGTTTACTTTTACTCATACAATTACTCCTATCACATTTAATATTAGTCTTATTATACTAGAAGATTTTATACAATGTAACCGTTTCCGCTCTTTTTAAAAAGTAAAAATAGCCACATGTCAGTTTGTAGCTATTTTTACTATGGTTTAAGATCGTTTAGCTATAAAATTCGTAAAGTCACTAACAGACAAAGGTTTACTAAATAAATATCCCTGCATCATAAAGCAATTGTTGTTTAATAAATACTCTTTTTGATATGGCTCCTCTACACCTTCTGCAATTACATCAAGCTTCAAGCTTTTTGCGAGGTTTATAATTGCATTCGGAATTTCAGTATGCTCATGTCGACTTGAAATATCTCGAATAAATGATTGATCTATTTTTAAACAATCGATTGGAAAACTCTTTAAATAGTTTAATGAAGAGTAGCCTGTACCAAAATCATCAATTGAAATATATACCCCATACTCTTTTAACTCTCTTAAAGCACTGATTGTTTCCTCAGTATTATAAAGTAAAATACTCTCTGTTATTTCAATCTCAAAAAACTTTGGTAATAATTCTGTATCCTTTAATATCTCTTTAACTCTTTTGACCATATTCTTAGGGTCTTGGAACTGTTTAGCTGAAAAATTCACAGCAATTGAAAAGGATTCATTCGTCATTTCATTCCAATTTTTCATCTGGAGACAGGCTTTTCTCGTTACCAAGTCCCAAAGTGGTTGAATTAGTCCTGTTTCCTCTGCCATTGGAATAAATTCAGCTGGGGAGACAAACCCAAGAACTTCATCATTCCATCTTACAAGTGCTTCAGCACCAATTATCTTCTTTGTGTGTACATTCATTTTCGGTTGATAATAAACTTCAATACTCTCTTTTTTTATAGCTCTCCTAAGAAGTGCTTCCATTTGAGGTCTTTTCTTATTTTTCATACTAAGAGCATCTGTATAAAGGTAGACTTTATTGCCACCTTCGTTTTTCGCAGCATACATAGCCATATCTGCACAAGCAATTAAGGAGTCCATTTCGGTCGTATGTTCTGGATACAAACTTACCCCACAGCTAGCACCTACATATAATTCTAATTCTTGAATTGTAAAAACTTTCCTTAAGTTAGCAACAACTCTACGGGCAATTTCAAGAGACTCATCTTTTGAAACATGATCTAAAAGAATAATAAATTCATCTCCGCCTTGGCGTGCAACGACCGAATTTTCTTTTGGTAATGTTTGTTGAATACGACTCGCAATCAGCTTAATTAATTCATCACCTTTGATATGTCCAAGTGAATCATTTATATGTTTAAACCGGTCAATATCAATAAATAATACCGCTACAAATTCACCTAATCTTTTAGGATAGGTCATCATCTCTGTTAATTTCTCTTGAATAAATCTTCTATTTGGCAATGAAGTAAGTGGATCATGATATGCCTGATATTCAATTACCTCTTGACTTTTTCTAAGGTCATCCATATATGTTTGTAAATTATGAGATAACGCATTCACGTTATTTGTGAGAACACCGAGTTCATCTCTTCGATTTAGAGTTAATCTATTGCCAAATTTACCTCTCGCAATTTCATTTACGTGTTCGACTATTAAGCTTATTGGTTTCGTAATAGAATGAGAGAAAATCAAACTAGTTCCAAGAACTATCAGCATAATAACGATTGAAAGAATAATGTGTTCAGTTTGTTCTTTTTGCAGTTGTTTTTGAAAGAGGCCATAATCATATGACAACCCTATAACAAATGGCTCTGCATTCGTATTAAGAACAGGCACAAAAGTTTTTCTAACAAGTTTACCGTTTATCTTTTCTATATAATGTTGTTTTTCACCAGTCGTAATGGCTTTTTGTATATGCTTAGCGTCCACATTTTCATTAGAATAATAATAATCTCCATACCAAATAGGTTTATCAGATAATCGAATAAAACTATTTCCATTTAAATGAATTAATTCTTTTTCTTGTCCGAAATTTTTAGGATTAAATACGCTTAATTCTAATACACCCTCAAGATTATTTTGAAAGCGATTAATTACTTTCCCTGGACCAAATCTTTGTTCATATTCAAGGACTTTGTCGTCGCGAAAATAAGGGTCTATAATATAATTTGTAGAACCATCATAATAATAACCCCATTTATCAATATGATTTGGGTTGCTCGATGCAACCTCAATTGGACCAGACCAATAATGCGCTAATGTCAATCCTTGATCTACTGAAACAGGACGAAGTTCAAATAATTCCTGCATTGCCGTGTACCAATAACCCCACTCTTTTGTTGACATATCAATTTCGTGGTGGTCTGAAGATCTAACACCAATTATATCATCCTCAGTTTTAGCTAAAAGAGTAATATGCGATACCATTAATTGCTGCGATAGAGCAATTAATTGTTCATTCGTAACGTCCTCGTAATTTGGAGGCAGAGATTTCTGAATCGCAATAGAAGCTGTACGTAATTCTTTTGCTAAAATATCCTCTACATATAATGCGCCCTCTTTAGCGTTTTCAACTTGATGGCTTAATTCTTCTGTAATCAGTGCCATTTCTCTCTCATTAAAATCTACAAGTTTTTGCTTTGTTCTTATATAATGAAGTGAATTATTTGAAATTAGAATTGCAAGTACTATTAATGAAAAAAGTAAAGGTAATTTCTTTTTAATTGACATTGATGCAATTTCCCCCGGTTGTCATTCATCTTTTAATTCATACTAATGAATTATACCATAGCGATATCTTTGAATTAATACAATAATTATTGTTAAAACTTTCTGAACAGACTACCCTGAAAATACGACGCTATATAAGGTGTGTTGCCCTTCGTTGCAGGACTCTCGCTTTCCGCGGGGCTCTTCTTGAGCGTCCTCGGCATTTGCTGTGGGAACTGGTGCCCGACAAATCTTTTTCTAGAGTCTAAGTCCTTCCACTACGGTTAACACGAATTCCCTAGGCTATGTGGTATTTATAAAAGTAAATTCTTTTCATTTTCTAGTAGGTTTGGTATGGTTTTGAAATGGAAGGAAGTGTTTTTATGAAAAAACAACGCATGCTCATAATTGGTGCCGGTAGAATGGCTGAAGCAATTATCGAAGGAGTGTTAGTAAGAGAATCAGATCAGTTTGAACTTATTGTTACAAATAGTGGTAACAAACAAAAGCTTAGAAAACTTTCCGATAAATTCAACATTCAAACTGAATTAGATTGGTATAAAATTGTCTCTAAAGTGGATGTTATATTAATTGCTGCACCACCTAATGTACATGAAGAATTATTGAAACAACTTTCCACTCTTATTTCTGATCAACTTATCGTTACTATCGCAGCAGGCATAGATCCAACATATTTACAAGCGCGGTTACCTAAAGGCACTCCAGTATGTTGGATGATGCCAAACACTGCAGCTAAAGTACAAAAATCCATGACTACATATGTTTGTGGTGCGCATGTAACAGATAGTCATCGAGAGATTATTCATTGCATTTTAAATTCTATTGGAGAAAGTGAAGAGCTTTCAGAAGAAGAAGTGCATGATTTGACTGCAATTACTGGTAGCGCACCTGCATTTCTCTACACATTCGTTGAAGCCCTCGTTGAGTCATCGAAAACATATGGAATAAAAGAAGAACAAGCGCGTAATTTAGTGATTAATATGGTGTCTGGCTCTGCAAAAATGCTACAAACCGAAGGAACACCAAGTGAATTAAAAGATCAAGTGACTACTCCAGGTGGTTCAACTGCTGCAGGATTAGATATTTTAAGCCAACATCATTTTAAGGAAATCTTAAAAAAAGCTGTTGAAGCAACCAATGCCCATGCCCGCAAAAGTCATAATAAATAATAATTTCACCATTTCTTTCATTCACACTCATAAATATGTTTGATTCATGCACACTAAGAAATATTATGAAATGAAAGGGTGTGTGTGAACTGGATACTATAGATCCAAAAGATGTTAAACCGGGTGATGAAGTGTATGTTATTTATAACAACCCACATGTACCAACGGTATCTAATGTGAAGCAAGCAGAAATCGTCGCTCATCCGAAAGATCCCAATGCAGTTGCATTATTCTTGCATGAAACTTTTCATGTAATAGAGGATGATGACGCTCTATTCTCTTCAGAAGCTGCCGCACAAGAAGCTTATACTAATTTCTATAGTAAATTACCTTATGAAGAATAGTAAACAGCCAGGTGTACCATAATTCACCTGGCTGTTTAAAATTACTTATATAACCATCTAAACGCATCCGGAAACCTTTTTTTCCAAAATTTCTCGTTATGTACTCCGGTTGGATCTATAAGAAGCTTTATTTCTTGTCTCTCTACTCCAGCTTCTTTTAATATTGAATACATCTCTCTATGTTCTTCTATCGTAGTTCGATTAAATTCATTATCATCAGATTCACATTCTCCTGTATCTAAATAAAACTTTACTGATTTACCTAACTTATGCTGTTTTATATAGTTTACTAGAAGTTTGTCATCATGCCATAGTGCATTTGAAAAACCCGCTACTTTCCCAAAAATTTCTTGATATTTCACTGCAGCATATATCGAAATATAGCCACCAAGAGAGCTACCCGCAATTCCAGTATGCTCACGATCTGGTTTTGTACGGTATTTCTTATCCATAAAAGGTTTCAATGTATGAACAATAAAATCTAAATACTGATTTCCTTTTCCTCCAAATTTATGCCTATCAATATACCAAGGATTATATTCATGAAGTCTTTCTTCTCCACCGTTATCAATACCTACAACAATTACCTCGTAATTTTCATCTATTGCTGACAAAGTATCAATTGCTTCATCAACTTTCCAAGCGCCAGAATGTGATTCTTCATCGTAAAACAAATTTTGTCCATCATGCATATATAAAACAGGAAATTTCCTCTTGGTCTTCTCGTATGAGTTAGGTAAATATACCCAAACCCTTCTAGTTTTCTTTAACTGTGGAATATAAAAATGTTCAATTATCTGCACGCTTCCCATAAGTTCCAATTCCTTTCCTAAAACACTTTATCTACTTATTTCTATAAATAATGATAAATACCTACTAGTGGAATAAATATAAAATCTTTCATTTATTCGGAAAATTCATATAAAAAAATGAAAAAATGGTGTATAATCTTTTAGGAATACGAAATAAAATGGGAGGTTATCTAATGGAAAAAATATTACATAAACGCTTAAAAAGAAATGAAGTTCCTTTAGAACAAACTTGGAATTTAGAAGATTTATTCTTAACGATTGAAGCATGGGAAAAAGAATTAGACTCTATCATAGCTGATTTACCTTCTTTTGAAGTTTATAAAGGGGCTCTTTCGTCGAATTCTCAAACACTACTTAACTGTCTAAACCAACGAGATCAATTAAATAAAAAAGTCATTAAAGTAGTTACGTATGCAAGTTTATTACTCTCTGGTGACGGTACGGACCCTATCAACCAAGCGAACTACTCAAGAGTTTCAGCAATGATTTCAACCGTTAGCGCATCTCTTTCTTTTATAGAATCTGAAATTCTTGAAATACCAGAAGAATTGTTAACTACATTTTTAAATGAAAATGATGAATTAAAAATCTATAAGCGGAACTTAACCCTATTACATTCTAAAAAACAATATACTTTATCTCCAGAAACTGAAGAAGCATTAGCGGCGCTAGGAGAAGTACATAGCTCCCCATATATGATTTATTCAAGAAGTAAATCTTCTGATATGCAATTCCCTTCTTTTATAGATTCAAAAGGAGAAGAACATTCCTTATCTTTTGCTTTATATGAGGATAAATATGAATTCTCCCCTGATACAAGTTTAAGAAGAAAAGCTTATGAGAGTTTCAACAACACATTAGAGCAGTATAAGAACACATTTGCTGCAACTTATTCAACTGAAGTAAAAAAACAAGTGACTCTTTCTAAACTAAGAGGCTACGAATCTGTTACTGATATGTTATTACATTCTCAAGAAGTAACAAAAGAAATGTATAACAACCAATTAGATATTATTTACACTGAACTAGCACCACACATGCAAAGATTTGCTCGTCTTAAGAAACGTGTATTAGGACTAGACGAAATGAAGTTTTGCGATTTAAAAGCACCTCTTGATCCCGATTTTAATCCAAAGACAACATATGAAGACGCATCAAAAGTCATCCTAGAATCCTTAAAAGTGATGGGTCCTGAATATAACGAAATCATGGAAAAGGCATTAACAGATAGATGGGTAGACTTAGCAGATAATGTCGGAAAATCAACTGGAGCGTTTTGTTCAAGTCCTTATGGTGCCCATCCTTACATTCTAATCACATGGACTGATACAATGCGCGGGGCATTCGTTTTGACACATGAACTTGGTCATGCTGGTCATTTTTATTTAGCGAATAAATATCAAAACATATCTAACACACGCCCATCAACATACTTTGTTGAAGCACCTTCTACAATGAATGAATTAATCTTAGGACAACATCTGTTATCACAAACCGACGATAAACGGATGAAGCGTTGGATTGTTCTTCAATTCCTAGGTACGTATTATCACAATTTTGTTACACACTTATTAGAGGGCGAATATCAAAGACGTGTTTACTCATTAGCAGAACAAGGAAAACCGCTAACTGCTTCGACTTTATGCCAGATTAAAGGTGAAGTTCTATCAACTTTTTGGGGAGATTCTGTAACTGTAGATGAACAAGCTAGTTTAACATGGATGCGTCAACCTCATTATTACATGGGACTTTATCCATATACTTATTCAGCAGGTTTAACAGCTTCTACTGCAGTATCACAAATGATTAAAGAAGAAGGGCAACCAGTAATCGATCGTTGGTTAGAAGTATTAAAAGCCGGTGGAACAATGTCACCACTCGAATTATTAAAGCATGCAGGAGTTGACATGTCCTCTCCTGACCCTATTCGAAAAGCAGTTGCATTTGTAGGCTCATTAATTGACGAGCTAGAGAACAGCTATAAAGATTAAAAATTAGTGTCCTTCATACCTTGGGTGTGAAGGATTTTTTTTTGGGATTTACTCTGTTTGGGCTTTCATCCACGCTATGAAGGACTTTTTCCTTTCGCACCATACCCATTTCGGACCTCATCACAAGGCCATGATTTATACCCTTCTCTTAATCGATCACTACTCATGAACTGTGCATATCCCTATCTTATAAAAGCTCTTCAATATACTAGCTAAAAAAAAACTTAGTCTCTTCTTCTAGACTAAGGTTTCTATACTTTCAATAGTATTTTCGCTATGCAACGGTATGAAAATATTAAAGGTTGTAGATTCATCTGACGATTGACAAGTTATTGTCCCGTTATATTTTTCAATAATCCGTTTACACACGAATAGTCCTATACCTGTACCAAATTCCTTGGTTGTGTAAAATGGCTCAAATATGGATTTTAATGACTCACTAGGTATGACAGGGCCATTATTAGAGATAGATAGATTTAACACACCATTTTCGTTCTTACTTGAAATCATGATTTTTCGGTTTTGACTTGAATCATGTTTCAATGCATCAATAGAATTTAAAATAATATTTAAAAACACTTGTCTTATTTCTTCTACATTCGCACTTATTTGTAGACTGGATTGAAGGTCAAGCTGTACGTCAACTTCTCCATCAAGAATACTCGCATATAAAAATTCCAGAATCTCATGTAACAATTCACTTATTGAAAACTGAACGACTTGCTTTTCTACAATTTCTTTTTTCGATACATGCAAAAATTGAGATATCCGATAGTTTAATTGGTTTAATTCTTGACTGATTATATCTAAATATTTAACATTGGGATTTTCATTTCCTATCAGTTTAATAAATCCAATCACAGCCGTTAAAGGATTTCGAAACTCATGAACAAAGGTTGATGACATCTGCCCTAAAATCGTTAATCTTTCTTGATGAGACTCATCAATAAAGTGAATTTTCTCCTGTAGTTCGCATTCTTTTATTTCAGTATATTTTGTAACAGCATAATAAGAAAATTGATCAAATACATAATTTACATCCTCAATATATGGCTCTAATTCTTCAACAGGTATTTTCGAACTATTCATGTATTTAATAATTTCACTTCTACCAATATTTACATTATATACAAATTCTCCGATATTGACTTTCGCTTCTACTCTCTCTCTTGCGATCTTGTTAGCTAAAAGAACTATATCGTTTTTAGAAAGTTCATTTTTAAGTGTCAGTTTTACTAATTGAAACATTCGCAAACCATTATTCTGAACCTCACTGATATATACATCATCCTCAGAAACGATGACTTTTTTCTTCCACGATTCAAGAAAGTCTGGCAAATTAGTTTCTAGGTATGTTAATAGCTTTATAATTACAGGCTCTTTCAATAGCTTCACCTCTATCTATCATTACCTTTTCCTCTATATTATCAGAAAGAATTGAGCCTTGGTACACAAAATTCACTATTATTAGATTTTTTAGAAAATATTAGACAAGTATTCATATACTAGTTGCATAAATATGAATATAAAGCGATTAAGGAGGATGAAGATGAGATTTGTTGTGATTAAAAGAAACGTACTTGTGTTTATCGCACTATGTAGTATCATCGCATTTTGTAGTTGGTTTGTATTTAAGGACGGGACAATCCCTACTATCGCAACCTTAGAAAGTACGAAACCTCAAGAAGAGACCCACTATGTAATCAATATGGTTACGGGAGAATTCTCATCAAAAACAGCTGAAGGCAAGAAAATTGAAGCTTATCGGTGGGATCCTGGAACAATTTTTGTACCAGAGGGAAAAGAGGTAACATTAAGGATATATGGTGTAAATGGTGAAGAGCACCCTTTTTACATTGAAGGTACGAAGATTAAAGGTACAGTAAAAAAAGGAAAAGAAACAATTATTACACATACATTTGAAAAGGAAGGAATGTATCGATTAATTTGTTTAGCACATCCAGATATTGCTAATAACGGACCAATGATTGCTTATATTGTTGTTGACTAAAAGACATAAAAACAGACATCCACTACATTTTGTAAGTGAATGTCTGTTTTTTTACATCATTATTTTAAACTTGAACTATGGTTTTGAATAACTTGTAGCTCTTTTGTTGAAGGCTCCATAGGACTTTCACAGATTGGGCAAGTAGGCGTTTCTTTACTCTTAAAGTTATCTCTTATCCAACAATTACATTCATCAGATGAACAAACCCATACCTTTGTATCTTCCAATATGATTTCTTCTTCATTTCTTCTTCCAAATGCCATCAACATTACCTCCACAATTAAATTCTTTTTTCAAATGGACGAATGTCTCATTGAAAATCTTGCTTTTAATCAGTAAGTGGACTTATTCGTATCTGGTCAAACACATAAGTCACCATAGCTTTTAATTAATATTTAAGAAAAAGCTAGGTGACTACCATCAACTGATAATAAAAAAACACATATTATGAAAAGTATACAACCCTCTTTTATAATATGTGAACTGCCTCAAATCAAATTACTCTTATACTAACTATACAATAACAAAAATTGGATGTCAAAATATCAGATTCAAGTTCAATATGGAGCCTTTTGGTAAAAGTAATTTGGTTTTACAATTTCATCTTTATATTGCTGATGGAAAACATGGGTTGTTGCTGGAGAAACTGGAGGTATTAGCCATGTCCAATCACCCGTAACAGGTCGTCCATTATTAAGTTCCCTTTCTTCAAATAATTTAAACTGTTGAGCAGCAGTATGGTGGTCAACTATACTTACCCCTGCTTCTTTAAATGAATGTAATACTGCTATATTTAGCTCAATTAATGCTTTATCTTTCCACAATGAAGAATTAGAAGCTGTGTTTAACCCCATTCTCTCAGCTACTGTTGGTAAAAGATTATACCTATTTGAATCCGCAAGATTTCTTGCCCCAATTTCAGTCCCCATATACCATCCATTAAATGGTGCAGCCGTGTATTGTATTCCTCCAATTTCTAACATCATATCTGAAATCATAGGTACTGCATACCACTTCATTCCCAAACTGCTAAACCAATCTAATTCTGGATGACTAATTGGTACTTCTAGAACAATATCGTTAGGAATTTGAAACAGCTTAGGTTTATTATTATTCTTTTGAATTATTATCGGTAATAGGTCAAAAGGTGTTCTATCACCTCTCCAACCTAACTCTTCACAAACTTCTGTAAATTTAATGGAATGTGGATCACCTATCGTTCCAAACTCAGTTTGATACCCTGCGTATCTAAGTAATTGATGATTCCATATTTTAAACGAATTTTTGTATGACTTCTGTTTGAAAATTGTAATTGTAGGACGGATCTTGCCGTTATTCGTAGCAAAACTTACATGATTTACTAACGATTGAAATAACTCTTCCTCTGTCTCAATGTCACGTTCATCAAATACGTGTAAAGAATTCCAAAAGAGTCTCCCAATGCATTTATTGCTATTTCTCCAGGCAACCTTCGCACCATATTCTAATTCATGCTTTGTATGAAAATAATTGCCGTTACTATTAATTTCTTCCTTGATTGTATTCATTCTTAGAGTCATTTCATTTGGACATAACCCTAATTCTGTATAGTACATTTCAATGAACTTTTTAGCTTCATTATATAGTTCTATTGTTGAAAGCAAAGGTAATTCTCCTCTATTGACATGTTAGGTCATCATTGTTATTTTTAACAGATTTCATTTTATCATGACTACAAAAATAAACTAAATGATATGCATGATGAATATGTTATTCGTCATCCTTGTTTATGATTTGAGTGAATGGAAACAATAGTTAAAGAAAATAAACACTATTGGAGTGATAAAAATGAGTTTAGAATGGTTTTACCGAATGGAAAATGCAGTAAGAAATAGTCTTCCAGACGTTTGTCAAGGTTTTGATCAATTTGATATCCTGTTTGATACAGATACGACTGAACAGAATCCAACTTTTAGCTTTTCAATTGAGACACCCGATGATTTAGATGAGTTTTGCTTTATTCATTTTGATCCTACTAACCAAGAATTTTATGCTTATCACTTCGATGAAGTAGTTGAATATCATGCTAAAATTTTATTTACAAATTTAGATGATATTTTAAGCTATGTTCATACTGCTTTTCATGAATATTTCGAAGAATTTGGCTTAGAGTATGAAGATGAAAATGACGAATTTGGAGAAGGATATAATGTTACAAGCTATCTTGATGAAGAAGCTGATAACATCGAGTGGATATCAAATGAAAAATATATACATATTGAGAGTAATCAGCAAGAGAATAATGTTAAGCATGCCATCCTTTATAAGATGGGAATTGACCAAACGACTGGAGAAGGCGTTTTATTCCGTAACACGATAAGTACAGAAGGTGGAGAAGACTCTGAAGAAAGAGTGCACCTATACTTTAAGGAAGAAGAAGCAATGTATATGATCGACTTGTTGAACGATTACGTTAATACAATAAATAAGAAGTAGCAATTATCGCTACTTCTTATTTTCGTTAACTTCTTCAAAGTAGTCCTTGTAAAATCCACCAATTTTCCCAGTGTTATCGACTATGAAATAGAATTCTTCTGTTTCATTTTTCACTTCATACGTTTTACCTTCAGTCAAAACATTGTTGACTAAGAATTTTTCGGCATTTGTATGTGTACATTTTACTAATTTGACCGATTCTTTATCTGCCCAGACATTATGTAACATGGTGTTTCCTCCTTGTTCGAGTTGTTCTAACATACATTATTGTAATAGATAAATACTTTTTTTAAAAGCAAACTTTACATATACTAAAAGAAGAAAGCAATTTTCTTTTTATTTATGACATTATTTACTACAATAATAATTAAGACGCATGATCTAAAAATAGGGAGGAATAAAATTGAGCAAAAATGCTGCAACTGAATTAAGTAAAGAATTAATTGAACTACTGCAAGGGGAAAAAATTGTTTCGTTAATAACAATGGATGAAACAACGAAAGAACCGAATTTAAGTATTGTTTCTTGGCTTGTCGCACATTCAAATGGAAAAGTTATTAAATTTGCACTGGGCCACAAAGGAACAAGTGTAAATAATATTTTAGCTAATCCAAAAATTACTTTAGGTGTTACAGGTGCTGGGAGTTGTTATTCAATTAAAGGAAACGCTTCGATATCTGATGTAATTGAGAAAACGATGAAATATCGCGTAGTTACTGTAGACATTAAAGAAGTTGAAGATGTAATTTTTTATGGCGGAAAGGTTACAGTAGAACCCGAATATGTAAAGACTTACAATGAAGACTTAGCTAAAAAACTAGATGAAGAAGTTTATGGTATGTTGAAGGAATAAGAGCTGTAAAATGCGCCTAGGATCAAGGTAACATGAGATCCGTAGGCGCTTTTTCATTATCAAAGTGATAGACCGTTTAATTTGGACTAAGTCACTTTTCTTACAACAATTGCTGGAGACATTTTTGTTTCTTTACATTCTTCTATATCTTTACTAGCCAATAGTCCTAGTGTAATTGCGGCTTCAATTTTTTCTAAATCTGGTCTTTTTATTACTTTGATACAATCGTTAAGATTTAACTTTTGTAGGGTATCAATCGTTTTTTCATCGTCAAAGCTCTCCACAGTTCTTACTTGGCGTTGCACTTTGTATTGGCCTAATACTGCTTCTCCCTTACCACTTTTTCCAACTAGTTCATCAAAGTAATCATTAATTAATTTCTTTATTGATTTTAGTTCTTTGTCAAGTTGCTTATACTGTTCATTTAACTCATAATATTTAGCTATCGTTTCTTCATTCACACTCGTCACCCCTACCCACTTCATATTTAATTCATCATATGAGAATGGATTGTAAAAAATACTAGAAGACCACGAGAAAACCATTAAAGGCTTTTTAATAATAGCTTTTTTAATAGTGGAAACATCACATTTGGTAATTCATTTATATCAGGAACTAAAATACTATATTTTCCATATATATTTTCAATCGTTTTTTGATGACTTTCTTCGATTTCTCCATTAGATAAGAAAACATTAATGACTTCTATACCTTTTTTTCTAGCGTTTAAAACGGCTTCGTGGGTGTCTACTATGCCATTTTGTTCATAATCGAAAGCAGCGGGTTCACCATCTGAAAATACTATAAGAAATTTTTGTTTTTCATTTCTCAACATAAGTCTTTCAGAAGCAACTCTTATGGAAAAACCGTCTCGATTATCTTCTTCAGGTTGCAGCTGCATAATTTCCACACCAGATGTCTTTTGGATGGATGATTGAAAATCTATGACTGTTTTAAAATAATTTGGTTGGTAGGTTTCACTTGCTTCGCTCGTATCCTCCCAGAAACCAGTAATTTCATGTGGAACAAACAATGATTTAAGCGCTTCATGGAATAATGTAATTCCTAGTTTTGATTGATCCATTTTATCGTACATCGATGCAGAACAATCAACTAATAAAGAAAATACGGCATCAATTTCAGGAGAAGGCTGATTTTTCTTATAAAACATTCTAGGATTTTCGTCTGTTAATAACCTTACCAGTCTCTTACTCAGCCTACCAAAATGTAAATCTCCTCTTGGAAGCACTTTTTTATGATCCAGCGTTTTTTCTATTAACTGCTTCAATTTCTTTTGATAAGGTAGAATCATTGATTTATGTTGATCATAATTGTTGTAATCTTCTGGAGTAGGTTTTATAGGTTTTAGTATCATTTTTTGTGCGAATTTATTTTCTTTCCCATAGAACCCGCTACCACCTGTATCTTTTTCACTGTGATTTGCTTCAATTGCTTCCATTTTACTAAAGTCATTTTTACTGCTTTTCTGTGAAGAACCTTGGATAATCCCTAGTGCTTGGTCTCCGTCTTCACTATCTCTTACACCTTCACCTAATAAATCTGTCTTCGTACCTTGTTCTAAATCGAATTGTAAAAAGCTTTTAGTAGGTTTACTTGTTTCTTGATGCCAAGTTGGAAGTTTTTCTTCATGAAAATCCTCATCACCTTCTTTTGCATCATCAATCTTGTCATTATTTTTTAAAGCATCTTTTCTTTTCAAATCATCAAATGTCATTTCGTTCATTAGAAGTTCATATTTTAACTCTGGTAAATGAAAATACATATTTAGCATATCTGACTCGATTACTTCATCAAGCACATCCATTATTTCCATGCACACTTTCACAACGTCTTTAGTAGATTTTGTATCAAATATGTGAAAGACATTTTGGCGAATAAAAGGAAACAAGCGATTGATGTTTTCGTTGATGTTTGGTACTTGATCGATTGGTGAATTCGATACACTGAGGAGAAAGATATAATTAAATAATGCATCTGTTGGTACACTTTTCACCATATTAACTGTTAGTTGATCCTCAAAGTATTCGTGATATGCGTTCCTTCTTAACTGAAACTCTCTTTTTGTACCTGGCCGTTCCTTCTTGCATAGTTCCTCTAACCGGATATCCTCAAATACAACAAATAATTGCTTTGCAAAACTTGGAATGGATAAATTTTTAGTGTAAGAGATGTATCTCGACACTTCTGAATAGTCTGTATACCGCTTACTTCCTATACTTCGTAAAATAACATCTGTTTTTAACCCACTGATCCGGTATTGATCTGGTCGATTATCCCAAAAGTGACTTAAAATAATTTTTTCTTGTAAGGGGTCAAAGTATGATTTATATCCGAACTCAATTTCTAGTTTTTCTGATTTTGCTAATGTTTTAGCTAAATCTGCAAGTTCCATAAAGAAAAAGGAGTCTATTTTTTTATCATTAAATTGAATAAACTTCATCAATTAAACCTCATTCAAATAAAGTATCAGCAATATTTAATATTGCTGCCTTTTCTCGCTCATCTTCAAGCTTTTCTATTATTCCTCTTTGAATTGCTCGCTTAGGCGGCAAGTAAACAGCAAGATCACATGTATCTAGCAAAGCTCGAATTGAAGCAGCTTCTTCTGAAACTAAGCCATTCTTCACTTGAGTAATTAAATCTGAAGATAAATGAATGAACTGATCTATTAACTTTTCATCCTTTAAACGAGATTGTTGAAGAAGCACTTCTTTTAACTCGTTACCTTGTACGTAGGGAACATCAATTACTACGAAGCGATTTTTTAAAGCTTCGTTTAAAGGGACCGTTCCAACATAACCTTCGTTAATAGCAGCAATGACACCAAAGCCTTCCTTTGCTTTTACGATTTCACCCGTGAATGGATTTGTTATCGTCTTGCGGTAATCTAAAACACCATTTAAGATAGGCAATGTCTCTGGTTTAGCCATGTTAATTTCATCAATGTATAAAAAATAGCCCTTTTTCATAGCATTAATAACAGGTCCTGCTACAAATTCTATCGAGGTATTTCCTTCCTTCTCTCCTAATGTTTTAAAACCTAATAGAGCCTCTGCATCTAAATCTACTGAACAGTTCACACTATACATTGGCTGGGAGAATAAATGTGATAACGTTTCGGCTAATTTTGTTTTCCCAGAACCCGTCGGACCTTTTAACAATACATTCTTTCCTAAGCTTAGGGCAATTACTGCATCATATATGATAGTCTCATCCGACGGCGTGTATCCAGCCGTACCAATGAGGTGTTTATCCTCTTGTACCGCTCTGTTATTTTTATTATCGAGCATCTCATTTATATCTTTTGGTAATCGTAACTTATCAAAACTAAATACCATTTTCGTTTCATCCTCTCGTATTGCATTCCCAAAGTATTCTACCTAATTTATTGTGTAACTGCAAAGTATAGTGTATAAACATTGTATTTATGAATTTTTTTCCATTAAATGATAAACCTAATAATACTAAATCCAATTCAATAAAGGAGTATGGTATGGAAACGATTAAAATCATTCAGTATACTTTTTCAATTTTAGGTGTCATTTGTTTAAGTTTTACATACTATCTAATGTTAAGAAATAAAAAACAAAAGGATTCATAGAGAGTAATACCCCTGTATTTAATACAGGGGTATTATCTTGATCAGTTATATTTTTTTATATATTTTTTTACGATAGTCTCATAGTTCTTGATAACTTCTTCTTCTTTTTTCTTCATATGCTTAACAAAAAAACTAACTGCTTCGCTATCTGGACAAAGTCCTGATGCATAATTCCTTTTCAAAAACGTTTCTGCTAACTGAAAATCCTTAAAGCCTACCTCTAAGCGTTTCTTATCATGGATAATATTCCATTTCCCTTCTTCAACTTGATAAATAATTGAGTATTGTCCATTTTTATTTGAGAAGACCGTTGCTTGATCAACTTTTTTATTATTTAACTCATTGTTTTCTGCATCTCTTTTAAGAGGAGATAACTCAAAAACATCTATGACCATTTTTTCAAATGCATCTTTTGAAAGAAAACAACCTGACGCTTTTGGATGCCCCCCTCCACCATACCTTTGTGCAAATTGTGATACATCAATGTGATCATGTATTGTTCTTAGGCCTACTTTTTTCGTCCCAACATTTAAAATGGCAATTAAATCTAAATGCGGATAGATTTTTCCTAACGCATTTCCTAATTCCGAAATGTATTGTTCTGCATGGACAATTCCAACACAACAATCATCTATGTAGGTTTGTACTGTTTGTCTACTTTTTGAATAAATGTAACGTTCTATTTTTTTATCCTCAATATCCAATAATAAATTTTCGTTCTCAGTTAAAGAGAATGACTCTGAGTTGGTTAACCTCTTGAAAAATGTCTCTTCAAATCGTTCAATATTTAAAATATAAAACAGATCGTTTAACCTTTTTGCTTCAAGGTTATTATTTATCTCCCATTCCCACGTATCATATTGACGAACTAGTTCAATAAACTCCTCGAGTGAAGCATTTTTTTCTATCAATTTCTTATCGAGTAAGAATTCATAAAATAAAGAGGTTGCACATGTCTTTTTACCACTTTCGTATTCTGGTTGAACAAACCCCCACTCATAATCATTAAAATGCATTGCCGTTTTATGGTGATCGACCATTTGGACATACTTACCTGATTTAAACCGTTCATTAAGTTTTTTTTCCACACTTTCATTTACTGAAAGGTCTGTAATATAAATTTTGGCGTCGTTATTTTCACTATTTTCTATGTACTGGTCTACACGTTCATTAAGATTTCGATATGAGCAATAGGCAATATCTACATTTTCACCAAATGCAATCTTTGCAACAAGTCCGCATCCGATGCCATCTAGATCGCTATCTGTAAACAACTTAATCATATGTCATTCCCCTTTCTCTTGTTATTTTCTTAAATAACAATTTTTTCATACTACTTATTTTAGCAGTAAAAAAACTTGTGTGCCACGTAGACACCCAAGTTTTACATTGTTTGCTTTGAAGCTTCTTCTGAGATTTGAATTGGAGATTTTATTTGTTTCGTTCCAAAATAAAAGATGACTGTTAGAGAAATCGTTCCAAAGATTAACCCCATCATTTTAAGACCAATAGTATCTAATATTAAACCTGTTCCAAGTAATACAACTTGAAATAATACACGGTCTAACATGTTGCGAAATGAAAAGAACCTTCCATGAAATTCTTTTGGTATTCTTGTTTGGAAAATCGTTGATGCAATCGGAAAGAAACAACCTACAGATAATCCAAAAAGACCAAAAGCAAGTAAGGACATTGCCTTTATATCGGCAAAGAATAGTAATAAGAGTGAAATAGCTATACCAAATGTAAAAATAAACATTAAGTTAAGTTGGTTTTTCCCTTCAGAGATTCGCTTAACTAGAAACGCTCCTAACATAAAGCAAATTCCTTCGGTCGTATACAATAATCCTTTAATCGTAGAATCACTTTGTAATTCACTAATATTTATGACCATTAAATTAAATCCACCGATAAATAGCATTGGAATAATTGTCAAGATTAATACCATCATAGCGATTGGTAAACCCTTTAATACTGGCAACACTTCTTTGAAGCTTCCAGATTGCTTTCTTGTCTTTTCACTATTGTCATTTATCATTTGTGATTCATCAACGTCTAAAAGTAGCGTTGAGATAAATAACATTGTATATGCGACAATAGAGGCTATATAAAGTGAATATAAACTCATAACAACTAGCATTGCTCCAGCTATTGCAGTTCCTAAAATCCTTGCTATAGTTGCTATGTTCATGTGCAAACCATTCATTTGCAGCAAGTCTTTTTCTCGAACTATCATCGGAATTAACGATTGTAATGCTGGGAAATAAAAAGCAGCTGACAATTGAATCGTGATCATAAAAAGAATCATAAAGATGATTGATTCAAAATAAAGTGCCATAAACATAAAGCAAACACTAAAAATTCTCACCAATCCAGAGAAAATTAATACTGTTTTCTTTTTATTAGAGTCAATTACTCTTCCAGCTAATGGTCCTACCATAACACCAGCTAACAAACCAATGAATAATATTAGAGCTTTAAAGAAATCCGAGGGTACATGCTCTTGCATAAATTCAAGGTTACCAATAATTCCTGTCCACAAGCCAACTCCTGCAATGAATTCCCCGCTAAGTAGTATCCATACATTTTTATTCTTCCACATTGTTTAGGATCTCCGTTCTCCAGATAGTTTCTATACATGATAACTATATCAAGTTTCAAAATATTTCGCCACACGAAATTTAAAAGTAAATAAAAAAGATAACCTGGAAATATTCTTTTTAACCTGTTAAGAGTTTGTTATGTTATAATCTTTTAGTTACATAATTTTAATAAAGGATAATAAAGATGAAAACAACCTTTACATATAAACAAAAATTCAAACAATTTATGCTTATTTTAATTCCAATACTCGTTACACAACTCGGCTTATTTGCAATGAATTTATTTGATACGATGATGTCAGGACATGTAAGTGCAAATGATCTTGCTGGTGTTGCAATCGGCTCTAGTATATGGCTCCCAGTTTTTACTGGTTTAAGCGGCATCTTACTGGCTATTACACCAATAATTTCGCAATTAATTGGAGCAAATGACAAGGAAAAAGTCCCTTTTACTATAACTCAGGGTATCTACGTAGCCACTTTCATTTCAGTGATTGTTATTGTCTTGGGTGGATTATCAATTGAACCAATACTAAAAAGCATGTCTTTAGATTCGAATGTCCATCATATTGCTAAACAGTATTTAATTGCTTTATCAATTGGAATGGTTCCTGTTTTTGTATCAACCGTGTTACGTTCTTTTTTTGACTCTCTCGGACAAACAAGAATCAGTATGGTAATTATCCTAGTTGCATTACCCGTTAATCTTCTATTAAATTACATCCTTATTTTTGGAAAATTAGGTTTCCCTAAATTAGGTGGAGTTGGAGCAGGTTATGCGACATCAATAACATATTGGCTCTTAGCAATGTTGGCGATTATTATTGTTAGAACGAAACAGCCTTTTGCCCAATTCTTTATACTGAAAAATTTCTATCGAGTATCTCTAGTTGCTTGGAAAGAAATATTTATTATTGGACTACCAATTGGATTTGCTATCTTTTTTGAAACGAGTATTTTTGCAGCGGTTACGTTATTAATGAGTAACTTTAATACGATAACCATCGCTTCCCATCAAGCAGCTCTAAATTTCGCTTCACTACTCTATATGATTCCACTTAGTATTTCGTTGGCATTAACTATTGTTGTTGGGTTTGAAGTAGGTGCAAAGCGATTAAATGATGCAAAACAATACAGTATACTCGGTATATCAATTGCTTTACTCATGTCGGTCATAAGTGCTTTGTTCGTTTTCTTCTTCAGACAAGAAGTAGCAAACCTATATACTAATGATAAAGAAGTGTTGTTACTAACACAGCAATTTTTGATATTTGCAATATTCTTCCAATTATCTGACGCTTTACAAGCTCCTATTCAAGGGGCACTTAGGGGATTTAAAGATGTAAACACTACGTTTGTGATGGCATTTGTATCTTATTGGATTATTGGTTTACCACTTGGTTATTATTTAGCAAACTTCACAGAATTTGGGGCTTTTGGTTATTGGATAGGATTAATTGCCGGCCTAGCTGCAGGTGCAATTGGACTTTCATTTCGTTTATTCCAAGTCCAAAGAAAGTATAAATCCATTTATGAAAAAAGTTAAACAGCCTATTTTGGCTGTTTTTTTGCCTATATCCAAATGATTATTGTTAAATTGGGGAAAATAAAATTGGAGGTGCGCATATTGAAGCCTAAAAAAAAGCAACGATTTGAAAAAACTACCGAGAAAAAAACCTTAAAAGAACTAGAAGATGAACTCGGTGTTTATTTGACTACATCTAATGCGGTGGGAAAGTTAGATCAACTACCACAGTATAATGGAGTAGATGATTACTGAAAAATTATCAATTTATTATCTGAAAAATAATTTGCAAGAAACTATAGGAAAAAGAGCTTGGAATGCCAAGCTCTTTTTAATATTAATAATTTTACTTGCTTATAATGGTGTTTGATGGGTGAAAACGATATTCTTCAAAAGTTTATTTGATCTATTCTTAGCAAATTTCACATTTCCAAAGTACCATTCTTTATATCGGTTCACAGTATAGTATAGCTTACCTGCCTTAATTCTTAAATTTGACCTTATCTTCGGTTGAAGTAGCTCGGTTTTCAATTTCACCACCTCTTATTAAGAGAAAATTCAGTATTATCCTACTACATATTCTCATAAATTGGAATCTTCTGCAACGGTTTGATTTTAATATTTAAAGAAAACAAAAAGAGTAATCTCTCTCAAGATCACTCTTTCATCATATGGCTCATTCATCATATTTTCTTTTAAAATATACTTTAAAAAGAGTTTGTAAAACAACACTGAAAAACATCAGTGACAAAATTAAAGGTATGAACTTAGTTGAGAAGCTCTCCAAAGAATCATTAGTGAAATTGCACTTATAAAAGAAACACTCACTACTTTAATCTTTTTTTTATGAGTTTCTTTAAACAGTGAAAAGATAGTGACGAAACCAAGGAGAAGAGTTAATATAATAGCAATTTCAAAATATAAATTCATCTTCATAGAAATACCTCCTTTTACTGCTCTATGAGATATTTTATGAGCCAAAACATTATCTATTGATTATATAGCATATCTCCTATTCATTCAACTTATTATTATGGACAGTTTCAGCTATCCTCCAAATCTTCAAGAATGACAATGTGCAAATGAATTAATTCCAGCTTCTCTTTCTCAGGCAAATTAGACTCACTTATTCGTTTAATTGCCATACTAAATTTTTTATGAATGGACTTTCTTACCCTAGGATGGGTAAGTTCATCTTTAAGATCTATACTTATTGCATTAACTAATATCTCCCAACTATTCTCATCACTTGATGTAAGTAAACGGTTATTCCATAACTGACGATATGAGTGTAATAACTCCTTTGCGTTTTGCATAATGACTCACCATTTATAGATATAAAAGGTTTCTTTTAATAACCAATCCATTACCTCATGATGGTTCTGGTGCATTTTATCTTGAATTTGCGAGATGAGTCCTTCTGTTTGGGATTTATGAGCTCTAATTGAATCAATCTTCTTATCTAATACATCTGTAACATCTATCGAAATATCTGATTCTCCTAGAACTTCCACTCTATTTCTAGTAATAGCCTTACAATAGACGGTTGGTCGCTCATTCATAGGAATGCGAGAAATAGCTTCAATTGTAGCTTCCCCGCATGCATCGTGGTCAGGGTGTACACCATGACCAGGATAAAACGTAATGACAATTGTTGGATTTATTTCTTTTACAATGGATTCTATTACATCTGCTAACTCTGAACGGTTCTCAAATTCCAATGTTTTATCTCTCATTCCGAGTAATCTTACGTCTGAAATTCCTATAACTTTACATGCATCCATTAATTCTTGCTTTCTAATTTGCGGTAAAGTTTCTCTGTTAGCAAAGAATGGGTTTCCCATATTTCTTCCCATTTCTCCTAATGTTGCACAAGCATAAGTAACTTTTGATCCCATTTGTATTTGTTTAATTAAAAAGCCAGATGTACCAAATGCTTCATCATCTGGGTGTGGAAACACGACTAAAATTCGTTCTAACACTTTCATTTCCTCCTTCTTTAAATCTTCAGTATTTTAGTTAAAAGATTACAACATTTTTTGATTAAAAAGGAGTCTTACTTAATTGAAGCGCAACTGCCAATCTTCCTTCACTATCATGGCCTGCAAGAAGCAATCGTCCACTTTTATCAACTTCCCAATCTGTAAGACCTTCAGCATAGATCCAACCAGTCTCCATTTTTAAGCCAACCCGATAAGGACCATTTCCTGTAATCTTTCCTGTTGAAAAAGTTACTATCGTATTCCGAATATAAGCACCAACAGAGAGCTTACCCTCGTTGTTATGAGCGGCATACGCACCATTGGTCGTTTCTAAGTGTAAATACAGTTCCTGATTAATGAATGAATCTATTTTACCTTGAACTTCATTTATCTTTATAGGTTTCAATGTTATCCCTCACCTCTAGTTATATGGTTGATTTAATATATAGTAAGCTTTTTTTATAAAAAGTGCCAATAGAAAGGACTCAAAAAAAGGAAACATAACCAATTAAAGTATTCTTTTCCTTTTTAATGGAGACATTATTATTGTATTTAACGAATTGTGGAGGTAGTAGAAGTGGAATTAAAAGAAAATATGGAATTTGACATTACTGTTAAGTTCATTCCAAACTTTTGTCAAGCAAGAACACTAACTATAAAAATGATTAACCATAGTAGTGTTTGTATTGAAATGGAAGATGCCAAATCAAGAGGTGTATTTCCAATAAGACAATTTGAAGCATTAATTAGAGATGGAGCACTGATATATTCAAACTCCTCTATGTTAGGTAAAGAAGATACTGCATAATTTTAAAAGCGTAAATAAGAATTTATTAAAAAGGAGTTTTCAAATGAATCTGCAAAGAGCGAAAGAAATTTCACAATCTGGAGAAGAAGTAACGGTTACATATATGGGGAAGCAAGTTCAGATACAACATGTCGATGAAAAAAATCAGTTAGCTAGAATTTTTGATAAAGATCAAGTTGAAAATGAACAAGACGTGCCAATTACAAGTCTTATGGAGGAATAAAAAAGGAATGAGTCTGAGACAAAAGTAGTTTACCTAAATAGAAGCCGAACAATGATTGTAGGCGTAGTTATTCCGCTCCTGAAATATACTTCGCTTTCCGCGGGAAGCTGGCAAGCCTCCTCGTGCTATGCACTGCAGGGTCTAGCCGTTGCTTTTCATCCCGCAGGAGTCTACGTATATAAGCTATCATTTTGTTCGGAATTTTAGTTAAATACTTAAGTTTTGTCCCAGCCTCATTTAACTTATAGAAACAAGTATCCAAAAACAATTGCTAACAAGACTACTACCCATGGTGGAACTTTCCAATGAACTAAAAGTGTGAACATAGTAATTGCAAAGATAAAATCTATCGGTGTATGGATTGTACTAGTCCATACGGGATTATATAATGCTGCAACTAGTAACCCAACTACAGCCGCATTTACAGCCATTAATGCTGATTGTATTTTTGGCTGTGTTCTTAAAGCATTCCAAAATGGTAATGCCGCAATAACTAAGAAAAACGATGGTAGAAATATACCTACAGTAGCTACTAGAGCCCCTAGCCATCCATTACTTGCAGCCCCAATATAGCTACTAAACGTAAATAATGGACCAGGAACAGCCTGAGTTGCACCATAACCTGCAAGAAAGCTTTCCGAGCTAATCCATCCATTAGGGACTACTTCTTTTTCTAACAATGGTAAAACGACATGACCTCCTCCGAAAACCATTGACCCAACACGGTAAAACGTATCAAATATCGAGAATAATTGCATGTTTATCATCGGGCTTAAAATTGGAAGTACTAATAACAACACGCCAAAAATGATGATAGAAAATACTCCTATTTTTTTTGAAATAGTAATATGTATATCTTCTACCTTTGGTATATTCACTTTTTTGAAAATCAAAATTCCAACTATTGCTGACAGCAAAATAATCAGTAATTGACTAGACATAGTAGGCATGATTAATGTAAGAATACAAGCCAAAATGGCAATTGTGATTCTTTCTCGGTCTGGTGTTAACGTTTTCCCCATTCCTAAAATCGCTTGAGCAATAACTGCTACCGCTACAATTTTTAAAGCATGAAGCCAACCACTATCAAATATACCAGTTCCGCTAATTAATATCGCAAAGATAGATAACAGTAAAACAGACGGAAGAGTGAAGCCTAGCCAAGAAATAATTCCTCCTAGAATCCCCCCTCTAATAGTTCCTATTGCGATACCTACTTGACTACTCGCAGGACCTGGAAGGAGTTGGCATAGAGCAATTAGATCTGCGTAAGCTTTTTCGTCTAACCATTTCCTTTTGACTACGTATTCTTGACGAAAATAACTTAGATGTGCTGCTGGTCCACCGAAAGAAGTTAAACCTAACTTCAGTGAGGCAGACAAAATTGATAAAAGTGTTTGAAACGTAGATTTTTTTTCCATTTTTCTCTCCAATTACATAAGTATTAATAAACGCGTTCATGCTCCTTATCGATCGTTATTGCTGTGGTAGTAAAACCAATGACTGTTACTGCAATAATAGAGTATACAAGAGATTCAGTTCCTACCGTCTTACTACCTAACAATAGCACAAAACCGTCAATGATGAAAATAATGATTCCTACATTATAATTTGTTACTTTTGATATAAATTGAGCTAATAAGTCTGTACCACCAGTACTCGAACCGACCCTTAACATTAGCCCAATTCCAAGCCCAACTAATATACCACCAACAATAGACCCAGATAAGATTGGCATAGTAAACACAAGACTATTTTCTCTAAAAGGTGCTAAAATATCAATAAAAAAGGACGATATTAATAAACCATGTAAACTGCTATAAAAATAGTTTCTAAAATAAAACCATGCGATGATATATATTGGAATACTTAGAGCTATTATTGTTAAACCAGCCTTAATTCCCCATAAATATTTAACAATCAAACCAATCCCTATCATCCCACCATCTAATAGATGGTACGGCACTAAAAAACCATTAATTCCAATTCCTAATAATATACTACCAAATAATATTGCTAACGGTTTTTTCATATATATCACCTCAAAATAGACAAGTCTTTAGATATATATGTTTTTAAATTAGATTGTTTCCACTATTCAAAGGACAAGAAAAGACTTTTACCAATTTAGTAAAAGTCTTCACTCTGCTTTGCTCTTAAATTCTATCCTTCTAATGTTTTGACCTTGCATGTTGATAACGGTTATCTCATAGCATTCATAGGTGATTGTATCCCCTTGTTTAATATTTAAGTGATTTGTTAAGAGCCAACCTCCTATTGTATCAACTTCCTCTTCTTCAATATCCAAATTAAACCATTCATTAACTTCCTTAATTAATACTTTCCCATCTAGGATAGATGTCGTATCACTTACTTTTTGAAAACGAGGAACCTCATCTGTGTCAAATTCATCCCTTATCTCACCTACTATTTCTTCTAAAATGTCCTCAACAGTAACTAATCCAGACGTACCACCATACTCATCGACTAGAATTGCTAATTGGCTTCTTTCCTTTTGCATCTTTTTTAACAAAAGTTGAACTGGGATTGATTCAATCACTTGTATAACTGGTCGTATATAATTCTTAAGTGAAAGATCTTCCTTTTTTATATCAACAATTAAGTCAGTAAATATCTCCTTAGAATTTAATAAGCCTAAAATAATATCTTTATCACCATCAATGACAGGGTATCTTGTGAACTTTTCTTGCTTTATCGTTGCTAAATTTTCATTAATGGTTTTATTAATATCAAGAGAAACAATCTCATTTCTTGGTACCATCACTTCTTTTGCAACAAGATTATCAAACGTAAAGATTTTATTTACATATTTAAATTCATCCTTATTTATTTCACCGCTCTTAAAACTGTCTGAAAGGATGATCCTCAATTCCTCTTCTGTATGTGCTAGTTCATTCTCAGAAGCTGGTTTTAATCCTATTAGTCTAAGGATAAATCTTGCGGAATGATTTAAACCCCATATAAAAGGAAAAAGAATTCGATAAAAGAGGATGATCGGCTTTGAAAACAAAAGAGTAACTACTTCAGCCTTTTGAATTGCAATTGTTTTCGGAGCCAGTTCACCTACAACAACATGTAAGAATGTAATAAGCACAAAAGCAACAATAAAGGATGTGATCTTAATAACAGCACTAGGTAATCCGATTACTTCAAAAAGAGGATGCAATAAGTGCTCTACTGTCGGCTCTCCTAACCATCCTAGTCCTAACGCTGTAATCGTAATGCCTAACTGACAAGCTGATAGATATTCATCTAAATTAGTGACCACCTTTTGTGCACTTTTAGCATTTTTATTCCCCTCATTTACTAGTTGGTCAATTCGAGAAGGTCTAATCTTTACAATGGCAAATTCAGTTGCAACAAAAAATCCAGTGAGAGCAATTAAGAATACGACTAACAAGATGTTAATAATCTCCATATTTCTGTACTATAAGAAAGTACAGTCCACCCCCCTATTAATGGTCCGTTACTTTATTATTACCACCAATAGAGCGAATTACTTATTAAGATTCATCCTTAAAGATTGTGTAAGAAATATTTTTACCACGGACAATTAAAGGCAGTAAAAAAAGTGTCCCTAAGTTTCCATAGAGACACCATTCATTTATAATAGCAATGAAATTGGTTCAATCAATAATTTGTCACCAACTATCGTTCTTTCACCTGTTGTTGTAATTAAAGTACATTTGTTAATACAAAACTCATCTTTTATGGACTGTTTCAATTCATAACTAATTAAAATACCAGAATCTATTTTGGCTTTTAATGCATTTAAAACGAGGACATTTACACCCTCCATTGATTTAATTTTTGCCTTTTCAATGAAAAAGCTCCATTTTTTCCAGTTCGTTACAATATAGGCTGACTCACCGTTTTCTAAATAACCTAAACGGCACATTGAGTCGTCTATTTTTCCATCTATTAATTCACTTATACTACATATCACTTTGTGGATTTGTTCATATTCTTCAAAATTTAAAGATTCTTGAAACTGGAATAATAATTCATTTTTCATTTTATTAGAAAGTATCGTGCATAACTCTTTTTGATTATTTGTATGAAAAATAAAGCGATTTCCTATTTGCATCAATCCTAAGTCGATTAACTGGTCATCAATATCAGCTTTATTATGCTTCACGATCGTAGTAAACATTACAGAACCTCTCACATTCTAATTCGATTTAGATAAGCCATATTTATTTTATAGACGCATTATTATTTAAATTAGAGAACGTTTTTTAGTTATCATTTTACTAGATCCTTTAGCTCTTAGATTCCGAGCGTCTGTATTCTATATTCTTCCAAAATAAATATGCAATGAACGTTATAATCGATAAAATAATGCCAACTATTGTATTTCTAAAAACAGTATCGTATTCTAACCCAAAGTAAGATTCTACCGTTAATTGAAGGTTGATAACATTGGCAGCTAGACATATGAAAATGATGATCCAACATACCTTTTTACCCATGTCGTATCTTCCTTCCTACTGCATAAATAACATCATTGATTATTTCTAACTCAATCATCGGTAATTCCCTTTGTGGCGGTCCAGCAATAGGCTTTCCATTGTTGACATTGAAAAAGCCTCGATGACATGGACATAGTAGGACATCTTCTTCCTTTTCATAAAAGACTGGACATTGTAAATGCGTGCATTTATTGTTATAAGCCTTTAACACCCCATCTTTTGTGTGAACAAGGAGAGCAGGTTCTTCTTCTGGATAAGTGAAATTTTTTGACTCTCCTTTTGGGACTTCACTTATTTTAGCAATTTCTATTCTTTCCATTTCTTCTTCACTATTTATCATCGCCTTTATTGAAAACGGTAAAGTCGCTAATCCTAGTGTCACCGATGCTCCAACAGCAGTCTTTAAAAAAGAACGCCTATTATACGTAAGGTCTTCTTTACGGTTTAGGTTATCTACCAGATTCATCATATCGTTTTTTTGATCTTCGTTTCGGCCTTTTCCTTTTATATCCTTCATGTCTTATTGCCTCCTAATTCACTAGGAATTTTTTGGTTAGTTAATCTGAATAGACTCCAAAAAATTCCGGAACATATTTCCATTTATCTCCTTCTTGTGGTTTCTTCCCTTCAATTAGATTCATTTGCGTTCTTCTTCGTCTTAAACTCTGCATTTCTTCAAAATCGATGAATCGAATGGCATCGCTTGGACATACAGAAGCACACATTGGGGCTATATCATCTTTAGATCTGTCATAACACATATCGCATTTATACATTTTGTTCTCTTCGAAATCGAACTTAGGTATGCCAAATGGACAGCCAAATGTACAGTTTCTACAGCCAATACATTTCTCTTCCATTGCTGAAAGAACGACGCCTTCTTCTGTAATTTGAATAGCATTTGCTGGACAGACTCTAGCACAAGCCGGATCTTTACATTGCATACATAGCATTGGGAATGTTTGTCGACTTTCCATGAAATCTACATACTCTACATAGTTTCTCTCTTTTGCATCGTGGTCACCACATTCTCGACAAGCTGCTTGGCATGATCTACATCCGATACACCTTTCAAATTCTAAATACATAATTTTATTCATATCATTCATCTCCTTAATCGTTGTAGACCTTCTCTAACTTTACTGCACAAACTTTAAATTCAGGCATTCTCGAAGTTGGGTCCAAGCAAGGATTAGTTAGCTTATTCACTGATAATTCCTTTCCCCAATGATAAGGAACAAATACTGTGTCTTTTCTAATTGCCTTTGTAACTCTTACCTTTACAACCATCTCTGAGCGTTTAGTTGTTAATTTTACTGAATCACCATCTCTAAGATTATATTGACTAGCTAGTTCTGGATGCATTTCAGCAAAAGGCTCAGGGCATTGTTGCATTAGGAAGTCAATTCTTCTAGTTTGGTTTCCAGATAAATAATGAAACACAACACGACCTGTTGTTAATATGTGAGGAAATTGTTCCGTTGGGTACTCACCTGCTTCTTTCCAATCAATAACGGCAAGGTTCGCTTTACCATCAGGTGTTCCGAATTTATCTTTAAACATTGTCGGAGTTCCGGGATGATCCTCTGATGGGCATGGCCAAAACACACCATCTTCCTTATCAATTCGGTCCCACGTAATTCCTGAATAATCAGCCTTTCCACCCTTTGTAGCTAAGCGAAACTCTTCAAATATTTGCAATGGATTTTCATATTGAAAATGCTTACCCTTCCCCATTCTGATTGCAATGTCACGCATAATCTCCCAGTCAGTCTTTGACTCACCTAAAGGTTCTCTTACCTTTCGAATTCTAATAACTCTTCCTTCTAAATTCGTCGTAGTCCCCTCATCTTCTGCCCAAGATGTTGCCGGTAAAACAACATCTGCAAATTCAGCAGTCTCAGAAAGGAAGAAATCACTAACCACTAGGAAATCCAGCTTCTCAAATCCTTTCCATATATATTCTGAATTTGGTGCGGATACGGCTGGATTACTACAAATCACATGCATAGCACGAATATTTCCAACTTGAATTTCATCAAACATCTCATATGCTGAAACCCCAGGTTTAGGCATTTCTTCAGGTTTTATGCCCCAAATATCAGAAATATATTTCACAGCTTCAGGATCTGTAATCTTTCTATATCCTGGTAAAAGATCTGATTTTTGACCATGCTCACGCCCACCTTGGCCATTCCCTTGTCCTGTGAAAGTTGCAACACCAGAAGCAAATTTGCCAACTTGCCCTCTTAATAAGGCCATTGACGTATATAGTGCAACATTATCAACACCCTTAGATTGTTGTTCTACCCCTCTAGCAAACATGACAACTGAACGTGGCGACATACCGAATATATGTGCCGCTTTAATTATTTTCTCGACAGAAACTCCTGTTATTTCTGAAGTAAGGTTGGGTGTCCATTTCTTAACACTTTCTTTTAATTCCTCAAAATTGTTACATCGTTCTCCAACGTATTCTACATCCACATAACCTTCTGCAATCAAAATGTGCATGATTCCGTTTGCTAAAGCTGAATCTGTCCCAGGCTTTAGATCTAAATGTACATCGGCAACTCTAGCTGTAGGAGTTTCCCTTGGATCAGCAACAATTAATTTAGCTCCTTTGTCCTTTGCTCTCCAAAACCACTGTATACTCGTTGGATGACATTCTGCTGTATTCGATCCAGCAATAAAAAAGCAATCACTATGTTCCAATTCAGTCCATGGTAGAGTTGATCCTCTATCTATTCCAAAGGTCTTTAAGAAACCTCCTGCCGCTGAACTCATGCAAAATCTGCCATTATAATCTATAAATCTTGTACCAAGGGCGACACGTGCATATTTACCAACTAAGTAACACTTTTCATTCGTCATTGAAACTCCACCAAATACGGCTACAGTATCTTTACCATATTCACGTTGCAATTCTTTAAAGTTTCTTTCAATTAAATCGAGTGCTTCTTCCCAGGATGACTCAACAAATTTTCCGTTCTTTTTAATTAGCGGCTTTAAAATCCGATCCTTATGTTCAACTGTTTGGTATGCAGTTACCCCTTTTGGACACATTTTACCCATTGTAACTGGCCAATCATAACGAGGTTCAACCCCTTTAACCTCACCCGTTTTTTCACTCACTCGAATATGCATACCACATTGCATCCCACAGTAGCAGCAATGAGTAGTAATTAATTTTTCTCCTGGTTTATGAAGATTTTTAACGCCTTCCTTGCTAACGAATTGATTCATAAAATCCTCTCCTATCTAACTATCTATTTGTTCTATTCCTGTTTTTCATTTGAATCTATGTTGTAGAATTCTTCACTTCTTTTTCTGCCAAAACCTGATAAATGAATGTCATTCATCGTTCGAATTGGAGCATATGGATCCCCAACTGCTGATTCTTTGTTTAATTGTTTAAGAACACGGATTCTCCTTCTACAAGATGGGCAATAATCAGCTAAATACGTTCCATCAGACATCTTTAAATCAAATTTTTGAATAGCTAAAATGTCCTTTACATCAGAGATCTGGTCATCATTACTATATTTAGTACTACACTTTAAACAAGCTCTCGTATCTATCCTAACTTCTTCCTGATAATTCATTGGTACAGCAGTTGCTAACGGACGAATCGGAAGATGAAACAACTTTCCAAATGGAAAGTAAATTAACAAAATGACGACTGAAATTTGATGTATTAAAGTCATGTAATGGTGCATCCACCCGTCTAAAAATGTATATGAGACAGTTAGTACTAAACCTGTTAATGTGACTGTTAGTAACAGATATAATGGGAACAAATCAAATTCAGCTCGTTGGGTTATTTTCACATCTTGATTAGTAACCCGACGGTATAAAGCCATGCATACCCCAATCATGACCATAATTGCTGTAATGTTTAAGCCATTGTATATTATTTCCGCCACTAACCCGTGCGCTGCCATCTTTACAGTTGGAACATTAAACACAATGATTTGGTAGGTTTCAGGATCAATTAGATCAAACCTCATCCATCCAAACGTGAGTCCAAATGTTATAGCAAAGGACCCGATACATCCCCAAGCAATTAAGAAGTGTTGTACCCCTCGATAAATTCCCCTCTTAAAAATGAATTTCTGCAAAAAGATATTTTCAAAAGCAGTTACAATAATTGCCTTTACATTTCTATTTGCTTTCTTTTTTATTTTCATATTTTTAAAACTTCTTTTAATGACCTGATGTGTAGCAGGTCGAATTAACCATGCACAGAAACGTATTGTTAATCCAATTGCAAAAATAAATGAAGAAAGCATATATCCTAATAACGCCATATCAATATCAGTAAAGTTATCAGTCGCTATCCACATTGATAAAAAAAGCATTGTCGTTACTAAAAAGGCGTACATACTTGTTTTTGAATAAAATGACTTCTCGATATTTATCATGTTTTTCCACCCCTATTACTTTCAAGTTTCCATCATATTAGTGTTGTTATATGGTAATATTGTAATAGAGCAAAAACATCGTTACTGTGAACTAAATCACACGGAAGTTTGACAATTTTGTGACGACATAATAAATTCACGACCATGTTTTTTTATAGGAGTGGGTAAAAGGATGGAAATTAAGCGTTTTAAAACAACCAATGACACTGATTTTTTAACAGAAGATTTAAAAAAGCTTTTTTCGAGCTCAAACCATATAGAGAAAGTAAAAAAAGACAACTACCTCTTTCAAGAAGGTATGGAGTCATCACAGATGTATTTAATAAAGTCTGGATTAATACAAGTTAGTAAACTAACATCAGACGGGAAAGAATTAACACTAAGAGTATGTACTGAAAATGACATCGTAGGAGAGCTTTCTATTTTTAGCGAAGAGGCAAAATATATGTTAAATGCCAAAGCACTTGAGGATAGTGAAGTAATTATTATACAAAAGGCTTTTTTAGAACAAGAACTACTAAAAAACGGTCCTTTAGCAGTAGAATTTATGAAATGGCTAAGCAATCACCTTCGAAAAACACAAACAAAATTTAGAGACCTAGTTTTAAATGGAAAAAAGGGAGCTTTATATTCCACCTTAATTCGAATGACAAATAGCTATGGAGTAAAGCAAGAAGATGGGATTCTTATTGATATGGCACTAACGAATCAGGATCTAGCAAACTTTTGTGGTACTTCACGGGAAAGTGTTAATCGTATGTTAAGTGAATTAAAAAAACAAAATGTTATCACTACAATAAATGGGAAAATGCACATTATAGACCTTCAGTTCCTGAAGGATGAAATCAGTTGTGAGGAATGTCCAACATATTTATGTAGTATTGACTAATTTTTGAACGATTGCTTTTCTACTCATGATTTATGACAAAAATCACAGATAAACAAATACCTCCGATTTATGATTATGATAGACCAGTACTTAAATGGAGGTAAGAGTATGTTAGATGAACCAAGGATTTTGTTACGAGAATCCCCCATGTTCAATGAACTAAACCTGATTGATTTTGACCACCTTTTAAAGAAAATTTCAATACATTATTACGAGAAAAATGTTTATCTTTTTAAGTATGGCGAACCATTAACTACTATCTATTTTATAGCAAGAGGGAAAGCAAAATTAGTTCAATTAGATGGAAACGGGAAGGATAAGACAATTAAATATTTACTTGAAAATGAGGTGTACCCTTTAAACCATTTTTATATGGATAATAAACACTCATATACTGCCATTGCGTTAGAAACTACCTTAGTGATTCACATACCCATTTATTTCTTTGAGCAATTATTAGCAAAATATCCTCTTATAAATGTATACCTTATTAAATCTATACAGCATGAAATTCTTTCCATCCATAATCAATTAAATTGTGAATTTACTAAGCGGGAATAATAAAAACTACCCCTATAGTTGAGGTAGTTTTTTCGTTATACATGGGTAAGGACTAGTTGAGGATATTGCTTTACTTGTCAGAGGATAGATTGATTCATTAGAAATATACAAATTTACTTTATATTGAGAGGAATAGCTTTACCTAAGTAATACTTTGAGTTTTTTTCCTGGAGCAATAACGATCTCGATTTACAGATACTTGCATTAATACCTTTTTCTTTTAACTGTTTCACTAAATCCTTTACACTCTTCTTATACTGATTGGTCATTATGTAATAACAACTCCCTCCAACTGAATCATACCATTATTATGTTCAAAATAAACTAAAAAGTTTAAAATTGAGTAAAAAGTATGAAAAAAAGAGCCTTATTTTAACTGTAAGACTCGACCTTTATATTTTTTTTACTTTCTTGAAATATTCTTCTAATGTCAGTTGGTTTTCATAGATTACTTTTGCCGCTTTTTCACCTACAAACCTTAAATGCCAAGGTTCATACTGATATCCAGTAATTTGTTCTTTTCCTTTAGGATATCTAACAATAAATCCAAATTTATAGGCATTCTCACTTACCCATATCCCCTCAGGAGTATCACCGAAAGTAGTATCTAAATTAAAATTTGCAGTCTTAGATGTAACATCAACTGCTAAACCAGTTTGATGTTCACTGTGCCCCGGTACTGCAACTACTTGCTCAGCTTTTTCCACACCAACCCTTTTCACTTGAGAATTATAGATCGCTAGCTGTCGTTCATATGACCTATAACCTGAAACCGCATAAAGAATCATTCCTTCATTTGAAGCAGATTCAAACATCTTTTCAAGTGCTACAGCTGCTTCTTCACGTATATAAGCCTTAGGAATATCTTGGTCACCGAAAGAAAAACGAACATTTGGTATGACTAAATTAGTTGGCTCGTACATAACAGGAAGTGATTGTTCTTTATTAACTAAAGAAAGAATGTTTTCCGGATTAAGAATTACTGCAAGACCGTCACGAACTTCTATCTGATTAAAAAACTCATCTTCAAGTAAAAATTGCTCATTATTTATTGGCTGTTTTGAATCTGAATTCTTATTATCCTCATTCTTTTTTATCGGTTGTTTTTCAACCGTTTTTTCATTGTCCTGTACATTAGGAATCTGAAAATTACTACAACTCCCCAATAAAAAAAGACAAGAAATGAATATTACCTTTAACACAAAATTCATAAAATCACCCTTCAATACCTAGACAGAACTAGAAAGAACTAGATAAATTCGACAAATACACTTTTAATAAAGGCTTTGCTAAAGTTACATGTAAATGTTCGCTTCATCCCCATCGCTTTTTTACTTTTTCAGAAGCACAGTAAGCAACTAAGAGAATCCCAATAAAGTTAGAGTTGAGCGACCAAATGCATCACTTTCCTTTAACAAAGCCTAATTAACAAAATCAGAATGATTTTATTTATTTACAGATTCAAGTGCCACTTCAATCATTTCGTTAAAAGTGGTTTGCCTTTCTTCAGATGTTGTTTCTTCTCCAGTTAATATATGGTCACTTACGGTTAAAATAGATAAAGCATTTCTTCCGAATTTAGCAGCTAAGGTATACAACGCTGCTGTTTCCATTTCAACTGCTAATATGCCATATTTTGCCCATTTTTCTAACTCTGAATTATCATTGTAAAACATATCACTCGTAAATACGTTTCCAACTTTTAAGTTTAAACCTTTTTCTACCCCAGAGTCATAAGCCTTTTTAAGTAGATCAAAAGTTGCAGTAGGTGCATAATCGACACCTCCGAAAGTAAGTCGATTCATTTGTGAATCAGTTGATGCACTCATAGCAAGAATGACATCTCTTACCTTTACATCTTTTTGTATTGCTCCACAAGTACCTACTCTAATTAAGTTTTGCACACCATAGCTTTGCATTAATTCATTTATATAGATTGAAATAGAAGGAACTCCCATTCCTGTACCCTGAACTGAAATTCTTTTTCCTTTATAAGTTCCTGTATAGCCCAACATTCCTCTTACATTATTATAGCAGGTTGCACCTTCTAGAAAAGTTTCAGCGATATATTTAGCACGTAGTGGATCTCCTGGTAATAATATAGTTTCTGCTATTTCATTTGGTTTCGCTTCAATATGTACACTCACTTTTATAACCTCCATTAATGCTTTTTATTTGTAGTCTTTCTAATGAACAAATATAACATACTTTATTATTGATTGAAATAAATGTCGAATTACTTTCAACTAAATCATGAATTCTTTCATTTTATCTGTTAATTTGGGAATTATATTTATGAAGTATTAATTAGGAGGAATAAAATGACAAAAGAAAATAGCAAAAAAGTTGCCCAAGCAGTACAACATGCAAACGAAACGAATCCTTCTTCAAGATCTAGGAATAGTCCCAACACATCGAAAACAGTTAAAAACAAGTTAAACTGATTAAATTTAATTTATATACTCATCTAATTTCCGGAAATAAACGTTTCAAAATGACTACTATTAGGAGGAAAGAAAAATGGGAAAGAAACATAGAAACCGAATAAATGGTCAAAAGAAAAACAATCATATTCCCCCCGAAGCAATAGTTGCTGAAGAAACTGCTCATGGTAAGGAAGCTTCTGCTGGTAAACGTAAAAATGGTCCAGGACAAAACCCTCCTCTATAAATAAACAAATAACCCTTGCATGCAAGGGTTATTACATTTCTCATGATCTTATGTCTATCTTACAAACATTCGGTTTATCTTTTTCCAACCACCAGGCTGGAGTTTATAATACGTTTGACCGTTTCTTCCTTCATCAATAAAAAGAATATCACCTGTACTTATATATCTCGCTGTATAATCACTCGGAATTAAATCTGATACATTAAACTTCCGATAAACCAAATCAATTGCACTTTTATGATTAGTTGCGGTGACAGTTAGACGATATACTTCTCGATATCCCTTCTCATCTCCAAAAGCAGGTGTTTGAAAAATAGTCATATCATAATCTATTCTTCTTTTCTTCGTTAGTAAAAAGAAGAATCTCTTCATTTCCCGTCACACTCCCCCTACACATTCTTCTTTATATATTGGCTCTTTATCCTGTTTATTCCTGCATGAAAAATCCTCTAATTTTGTCGAAAAGAATTTCCCCATTAGAAGAAACCACTTATCACAAGTATTTCTTAAGCCATATACTATTTAATAAAGGGATATATACGTTCATTTACTTCATATAAAATACCATAGCGAACTAAACGAAAAACCTTGAGAACGTCAAGTAATGTCATGAATCGATGACAATCACAAGTCCATTTAGAAATGAATCTGTTTCATTTCACTTTCACTTATTGAATTTTTTTCATAAGCTAGACCATTGTAAAATCAGGCAATTGTAGTTATTTTGAAAGGAGGAATCGATATTCGGGTAGTCGGGATCTTTTCAATTATGATTTTATTTATAGGTTCGTGTTTTTATTTTTTTTCTCCATCGTTTTCATCACATAAAATCAGCCTCATTGCTCACCGTGGTGCTACATTATTAGCTCCGGAAAATACGATTTCTGCCTTTGATAAAGCGGTGGAACTAGGATTTGAATATATAGAATTTGATGTCCACTTGAGTAAAGACCATCATCTTGTTGTTATTCACGACACCACGATTGATCGAACAACTAATGGAAAGGGATATGTAAAGGATCATACATTAGAAGAATTAAAACAACTTGATGCCGGAGGATGGTTTAGCCCGAAATTTATAAATGAGGAAATACCCACATTAGAAGAAATTTTACTTCGATATCATGATAAAATAGGAATATTAATTGATATAAAAAATCCACTGCTCTACCCAGACATTGAAGAAGAACTTATATCACTATTAAAAAACTTGAGGTTAGCAAACAAAGATAAAAATAATATAATGATTCAATCCTTTAATCACCGTACGATTGAAAAGATTAATAGTATTGCACCTAATGAATATAAGACTGGCATAATCTTCAATCAAAAGCTCAACTATCGACACCTTATTCAAATCCCCTCAGACATTGATTTTATTAGTGTCAACCACTTTTACTTAAATAGGAAACTAGTCCATTATTCAAAATTACTACAATTAGAGGTCTTTGCATGGGGAAGTTTCACAATAGAAAGAATAGATGAGCTAATCCTTTATGGAATAAATGGGATCATTACGAATAAGCCGAAAATCTTATCATAATAAATAGGGACTTGATATTCTATAAATAATATCAAGTCCCAGTAAAAAAATAATGTTAAGAAAACTTATGAATCATTTTATAAAGCTTATCTCCTAGGTTAGGAATATCGTCTACATTTACTGTAAATCTTACTTTAGACTCATCCATTTCCAATGCTTCTGCTAAAAAGCTACCTAAGCCTCTAGCTCTTCTATCAACTTCCATTAATATATCAATTTTATTTTCATCAACACGTAGAAACACAATTTCAAGTTCATCTAGTTTTCCACGAAACGGACCACTTGTAGGTACGAATTCAAATTCTTGAACAAATGGAAGTCTATTTTGCAAAGTATATGGTGCTTTTTCACATTCAACTTCCCTTAACTGAAAGCCCAAATCATAAACTGTATTTAAAAACGATGCCATAAGGGGCGAAGCTTTTATCTTTACTAAATCTTTATCAGAAGGATCAACTGCATTCTTTATATCTAAGCCCGTTTGTAACCAGACCTTTGTTTTCCCTAAAGAAATAGGTGTATCAAGTGGAACTTGAACAGAAAATGGAATTTCCTTCCTTTCGTTTACACCTATAGTAAACGGTTCATTCAATTTATATTGTTGAATACAAGCAGTTTGTGTTACTTTTGTATCATTCGATTCTTTTACATACGTTGTCATTAATGACAAATACACTTCGTCAATTGCTTGCTCAATATTCCCACCAGTGACCTCAACTACTCCATTTAGTGTTTCACCTATAACCAAATCACTGTTTTGCAATTTAGTATCTACTCGTGCACTACCAATTCCCATACTCGCAAAGACTTTGTTAAAAAATGACATTTTCTTTTCTCCCTTCGATTAAAGCATCTTAATTATTCATAGTACTATTACGCTTTAGAAAACTAAAAGTTTCAGACTATCTTTCATTTATTAAGTAATTATGAGTAATATTTATGAAAAGGGGGAGTTAATCATGCAATTCATGAAAAATTTATTTAATCAGCTTAAGAATTTCTTAGTTGACGAAGATATATCTGAGGAAAAGCAATTATTAATCAGCAAGAGCGATTATATCGATCTTGAAAAAATGCTATTTGATGCATTAAGTACAAAGCAAAAAAAGCCACTTACACTTATAGGAAGAGAAAAAAACATTGTACAAGAGATAAGAAAGAAGACGAATGAGCTGAATAAAAACAATGTAACTCGAACTAATGCATATTTAAATTTTTACAATCTTCATCCTGAGATACATTGGTCTTTTTTAGCGCATATGGTCTCTCGTAATGGTGGTTGGAGTATGACAGATATAAGAGGAGAAATTCATAAGGATTTAATACCTAAGAATAAACATTCTTTATTCTTTTTATTTTTAGAAAAGTGTAATGCATTTATTTTTAATGATGCTTATCCCCAGTTACTTTTATATGAATATAGTAAATTTGAAAAGAAATCCTTCTTTCACCTTTTAGCACATTTCAATGTTTCCTCATTTATGAAACCGATATGGTCATTCTCATATAAAAACCAAAACTTTAAACTAATAACTACTGCTCTGATCATAAACGAACAGAATTACATCGAAAAAAACGTTTTGCAAGATCTCACTTTTAAGAAGGAAATTTTCCAATCAATTGAATTTTCATTGCAGCAGTTATTTGGTTTTACGAACGTAATATTTCCATATCACACAAATAAAAACAACATTAGACTTATTGGTACTGAAGTAACTAACTTTACTTCACTAGAAGACAGAATAAACATTGGCAAAAAACTGTACTGTATACTATTTAACAAAAAGAACCTCAACAAAGTATTGGAATTTGCTAATACTCAACCACATACCGGCTCAAGAGCAGATTTCTGGCCTTCTATTTTCTCAAAAGAGGAAAATCTACAATCTACTAAATTCATTTATAGCCCAACATTACAAAATGCTTGGAATGACAAACAACATATCTTTCCGCAAAAAAATGACTGGTTTGTAGATATGAGAGTGACTCATTTTTTAAAATTCCTTCCTAGTCCATCCAATTATAAAATTACTGAAAAGTATCTGTTAGATTTAATAAAATTAACGGCATTAGACTTATCTTACGATCACATCTTAAAAAAGCATTTTTCATGAAGCGACCTGTTCTTTTGGTGACATATCCATATGACTCTTATTTCTAAGTGATATTTTCTCTTTATAATAACTTATGATGCTCGAAATGATGAAAATTGAAAAGATGGAATACATGCCTTGGATAAACCCTATTGAATACATTCCTAATAAAACTACACAACCATCAAAGATAAAGTTCACTTTACCTGGATCCCACTTCAATTTACTATTTAGATAGAGTGCTAGAATATTAGCTCCACCTAGCGAGGAATTATTAACAAATAAGATGACTAACCCTATTCCAATGGTAACTCCACCCAATAATGCTCCTAGAATCGGGCTAATTTGAAGCGTAGGGATATATTGAAGGCCATAATTAAATATTGATAGAATTGATACTGCAAAAATAGTAGATGCGGTGAATTGATAACCCATTCTTAGTAAAGACAATAGATAAAAGGGAATGTTTATTAAGAAGAAAATTATTGAAAATGGTATAAAAGTTAAGAAAGAGATACTTAATGCTAGACCAGCCGTTCCTCCTGTAACTAAGTTTGATGACTGTAATATGTATACTCCTATGCTAACAATTGCGCACGCAAAAATTAATAATATGGTTCGTTTCATGGTAGCCTTTTCCCCTGTTCTTATTAGCTAAAATTTTCAACAGTATATATTGTATATGAGATTTCCTATAAGTGCACGATAAATCCGTTTATTTTTCTATTTATCTACCCTGAAAATACAATTCAGCACACTAAACATGGGGTGTTAATCTGCGTTGCAGGAACCTCGCTTTCCGCAGGGCGCTTCTTGAGCCTCGGCGTTTACGCCTGTGGGGTCTCAAGCCTAGCGCATCACCTGCAGGAGTCTCGGTCCTTCCACTCCGATTAACACGGATGAATTACTTAAAGTCCAACATTCTATAAACCCCAAAATCAAGTTCGAATTTTCACCCTTCACGGTGCAATTCTCAAATTGAATGGAAGTCTACCCTGAAAATACAAATCTGAATATGGGGTGTTAACCTACGTTACAGGACTCTCGCTTTCCGCGGGGCGCTCCTGGAGCCTCCTCGGCCTTTACGCCTGTGGGGTCTCCAGTCCAGCGCATCTCCCGCAGGAGTCTCGGTCCTTCCTCTTCGGTTAACACGTCAAATATACTAAGGATTCAACACTCTAAAATGTAAAAAGAAACATTTATAAATTTTATGCTCCATGGTGCAATTCATAAATGATCCAACATTCTAATAGCAATGTCAATTTTTATTCACCACGGTGCATATTCTCATTTTCAATAGGCAAATGTATTTTTTTCACTTCTATTATGACGCAAATAAAAAACGACGAGTTGGCTCGTCGTTTAATTTTATGCCTTATTCATCTTCCATTTCTTCATCAATGATACATTTGTCCAGTAAATATTCAAACGTAATATCAGCTATTTCCTCTACTTCGGCTTCACTCGGTGAGTACCCCCGTTTGATAAGCTCATTGTAAAAGAATTCCGCTATTTCTTCCGTATCAATAACGACTTCAATATCTTTCACAATAACGCCCCCCTTTCTATTTTTTATGTATCTATTTCGCCACTTATGTCTAAAAGAAAGTAAATTATTCGATTTGTTTGAAAATATATAAATGAAAAATAAGTGTCATACATTGTTAAGTACATAAATATGATGGTAGTAAGGAATTTGGACAAGCCTATGGAGGGATTTGTATGTTAATAAAAAGTGCTAATTATTCAATCCATGAAAAAAAGGACACAAGGAAAAAACGAGATCTGCTTGAGTTTTTGGACGGTGAAAAGTTTGATAAGGTAATGGAATCATTGTTAAGACATCAGTTTCACTTCATAATTCTGTTAGGAATTCCGTTTCTATTCTATGTCATCGTTCAATTTTATCAATCTTTTTAATCTTTCTTTTTTTCATTCGTAAATTTTTTTAGATTTAGTAGTACAACTTCCATTATTTCCTTGTATTTTTCATCTTTAAACATTTTATATAAAAAAGCATAATCATTATAAACATCCAATAACCCATCAATGATTTCTTTTCTTTCTTGTTTTTTTCGGAGTCTATCTTTTTCTGAATTACGAAATGTCTCCTTCATCCCTGGCAACTCCAAACTTTTTTGATCTTTTTTCCTTACATACATTAAAGATAATTTTTGTAAAAACACTTCTGCATGCTCGCTATCAGCAATTAGGGTTAATTCATCCTCTCCTGCTTCTAACCACTCACCATCTCTTATCCGAGATAATTCATACGTAATCTCTTCCCAAGCACCTTCTTTATTTCTCCAAATTTCAGTTCTAACGCCAATAACCTTGAATATTTCAGTTCCATAACCTTCGACAATTACTAAATCCCCAAAATAATAGTAGTATTTAATGTCTAATTGCTCGCTATCGATTATTTTTGTATCAAAGTTTGAAAAAAGTACTAATGAAGATTCTAGATAAAGTTCTTCACTATTATTGACCTCATAAGCAAATGAGCCATTCACATTTTTTACGTTTGTAATGGTACCTACTGTTCCATACAGAGTGATCACGACTATATCTCCAATGTTGAATTTTGGTTTATCAGCATTGTTCTCCATAAAACTCTCCCCTTTAATAGTAGTCGTGACATTTAAGTTACTTCATTGTATGCAATTAGCAGAAAAACGCTAATCCAATCCTTTTGTTAATGTGCAAAAAAGAGACGATCAAATGATCGCCTCTTCAGATTTGTTTATTTATTTTTCGTTTTTATACATTTCCCACGCTTTATCAAATACAGTCATTGAGTTTAAGTAATGACCGTTAAGTTCTAGATAATTGCTAAGTTCATTGTAATCGCCTGTATATTTTGGAAAGCTGTGGTCGTCATACATATCATTTGCAAACTGACTTAGATCATCTTTGTTCTTTTGGTCACGGTATTTTAAAAAGTAATGATAAAAAGACTTACTCATTGTACTACCTCTTTCTTTAATTAAAGCTACCCTGAAAATACGACACTGTAACCTACGTTGCAGGAACCTCGGTTAACACACAATAATTCCTATTAGCCACATTCTATAGACGTAAAAATCAAATCCACATTTTCATCCTTCATGGTGCAATTCTTAATTGCATGGTAGTCTACCCTGAAAATAACATTGAACTAGGGGTGTTAATCTGCGTTGCAGGAACCTCGCTTTCCGTGGGGCACTTGAGCCTCCTGGGCTTCACCTGTGGGGTCTCAAGTCCGTCGCATATCCCACAGGAGTCTCGGTTCCTTCCACTACGATTAACACGAATGAATTACTTAAAAACCAACATTATATAAGCTTAAAAATCAAGTTCACCATTTTCATTCTTCCTGGTGCAAATTCTTAATTGAATAAAAGTCTACCCTGAAAAGTATAGGATTAAAATAAGAATTCTGATTCGCTTGATAAGGATTCGATAAATACTTTTAGCAAGTCTTTTGTCGCGTATAAGTCTGCTATGTCTATAACCTCAACTGGAGAGTGTGCGTATCTTGATGGAATAGAAAGAACTCCAGTAGGTATACCTTTATTACTTAACGACACTGCGCCACCATCTGTTCCTATGCCAGGAAAAACTTCAGGTTGAAATGGTATTTTATTATTTTCTGCTAAAGAAATCAACCTATCTTTTACTGTAGGATGTGCGATTAAACTGAAATCAATGATTTTTATACCTGTTCCAGCTCTCAATCCTAGCGATCCATCCATTGTTTCTTCAGGGGTATCACTAACTGCAGTTGTATCGATTGCAATCGCAACATCAGCTTCAATGTTCTGTGCTGCTACCTTCGCACCTCTTAATCCAACCTCTTCTTGAACGGAAAAAATGAATACTAATTCGCCACAAAAGCTAGAAGGTTCTAAATCTATTAAGAAATCAATTAGAACTGCGCAACCTGCACGATCATCTAACCCTTTTCCAACAACCCTGCCAGTTGTTTCATTACCTAATAATTCTAGCTCTGTAGCCCACGTAATAGGTGAGCCAATATTCACCCCCATTTGAATCGCTTCTTCTTTTGAACTTGCACCAATATCTATGTACAATTGCTGATGTTTTCTTACTTTTGAAGGATCATCAAACTTTACATAATGCGCTGACATTGTGCCAATAACCCCTAATAGGTTACCATCCTTTGTTCTAACTCGCACTTTTTGTGCCAATAGTATTCGATCATCATGACCACCTAACTTTTCAAAACGAATAAGACCATTTGATTCAATCTTTTTCACAATAAATCCAATTTCATCCATATGTGCTGTTAAGATAGCTTTGGGACCTGGTTGCGCACCTTTTTTTGTAGCAATGACATTTCCTATTGGATCGATTCTAACTTCATCCACATAATCTTCAATATAATCCCTAATAAAATGGGCAATTGGTTGTTCATATCCACACGGTCCATCAATGCCAGTTAATGTTTTTAATAATTCGATCATTTATATTCCTTCTTTCATCTCTAGAACTATATTATATTAATATAATAAAAATATATAGATTCGCATTTAGTACCTTCTTTAATTTTTGAAGAATTTCACTTACTTGTATTTATTTAGTAATTCTTTTGGAATATGACAATAGTCATTTGGACATCTTGCTAACCTATCTTGATGTTCTTCTGCACTTCTCACATAGTTTGTAAGAGGTAATACTTCAACCACTATCTTGTCATAATCATTTCTCTCAATAAGAAATGACTGTGCCTCTAATAAGTGTTCAGGATTTTCACTATATAATCCTGTTCTGTACTTTTCGCCGACATCCGGTCCTTGTTTATTCAAACTGTATGGATCAATGATTTCAAAAAAATACCCCATCAATTCCTTAATCGTTACAACGGTTGGATCAAATCCTGTTTTTACACATTCTGCGTAACCATCATAATCACCCACAAGTGTATGGCTTGTTCCATTAGCTCTTCCCGCTTCTGTAAATTGTACTCCAGGTAAAGTTTTAATAAAAGCTTGTACTCCCCATAAACATCCACCTGCAAAATATACTACTTCCATCTTGACTCTCCTCTTAGTTTAAATGCCACGTAAATAGGATAAAAACTTCTAATGAATTTGTCCTAAATATTTTACTTTTTAAAAACAACGCCCTTAAGTTGAACTGTATTAGTTTTCAACTTTTTTTACAGAATGAGATTCTTTAAGATTCCATTTTATTTTTCATAGTATGGTTTATAAGAGAAAGGGACGAACCCTCCTAAAATTCCTATTCCTTCAACGAATCTAAAGCCACCATCTTGATTCAATGTATCCCCTTTTAATATTATTTTACCATGTTTATTAACCCTTTCCCTTTATTTCAACAAAGAGAGGCAATCTCCTGCTTGTAATTTACCCTTATACTCAAATATAGATTTCTCACTGCAATTTACTTAAAAGAATATTCGTTTCATGTGTTTCTTCTTTATTATTAAAGTACGTATTACTAGCTTGTTAAATATCCTTCCTTTACTAGGATGATTTTATTGAATAAATTGCTTGTTCAGCTCCAAATCTGAAAAGTTTACGTTCAACTTCCATCCCCACTTTTTCTAAGAGCCTACAAGAACTTTTATTTGCAGTTTGTGTTTCAGCTAATACTTTTGGCAGATTTAATTCATTTAAAGCATAGTGAATAATCCGTTTTACAACTTGTGTTGCATACCCTTTGCCCCACCATATTGGTAATAGTTCATATGATAACTCTAGATAATCCATGTCATGATGAGGATCGAGAGACACCATACCTATAAAATTATCAGTTTGTTTTTCTCTAACAACCCAATAAAAAGAGTTATCTGGTGGATTAAGCATACTGTTTAACACTACTTGAATTGATTCTTCATCACGTATACCACCAAGGTATTTTCTTACATCTTGATTTAAAAATAGTTTTTTAACATCAGCATAATCAGTTTTATTAAATGTATTTATGAAACATCTTTCTGTTGCAAACAAAATTTACTTCATCCCCTTTTTCACTGAATAGCTTCTCGTTGCTGCTTATTCACCTTTATTGCTGTCACAAAAAGAATCAGCAGCTGGCTGTTCTGAAATCTTGATGCACATATTCGTTTGCAAAAATCTCCTTTGCTAATTAGGAAAAGAGCTTATCTTATTTAAAGATAAGCCACCGTTAGTGAAATTCCGTTAAGCTCTTAATTACTTCCCTAATCCAATATCTCACTTCACTTCAACTTTCAAATAGTGAATTACTCCACCATTTGAATACTTCGCATATATTTCATAAACATAAATACCAGTTTCATCTGGCAAAACAAATGATAAATCGTCTACTAAAACTTCCTTACTGCTATAAGTTCCATCATATACCATCAGGGAGAGTGGGGTTTTATTTATAAACTCTAATGTGATCTTATCGCTTTTAGAAGCTCTTAAGATGGCCGAATCTTTATCTAATGAATCTAAATCGGCATGACTTTCAGAATGTTGCCCTCCAACTTTTAGAGATGAAGAACCATTTAATACTTTAACACTATGTGTACTTGAATGAGCATTCACACAAGGAATGAACACATCCGTGCAGTCTTCTTCCGTAAAGACTTTTTCACTACTACACCCAACTAGGGAAAAGACAAAGAGCTTGATAAGGAAAACGAATAACATGTTACGTACTATCATAAAGGTTCCATCCCTTGCAATTTGATTGATTTTTCTGATATTTAAGATCGTAATAGCAATACTCTAATTGCATAAATTTAGCAATCGCTCTTCGTTGCTTGAACAAGAATTTACCCTTCACCGTAGTATTCAGCAAAATGCAAAAATCCAAATTTCTTCACAAGAAAGTTTCTTAATTCTCCTTGTGTAGCTTTTTCAATTGGTGGTTTTGTTAGGGAATATGCTTTAGCATTTAATTCAGCAAATTTATTTTTATCTACTTCATTATGGTATTCATCATCTATAATAGCCGATGTTAAAGCAGCTTTTGGGTACCCCATAAAAAATACTTTAGTCCTAAGCGCTGTATTTGGAGTTGAGTGTAATAATAAAAAAATAATTGCTAGTACGATTAAAATGATTGACTCTTTCTTAATAATTAGATTTTTGATGGAACCCAGCATTTAAATACCTCCTAAACTCTTTTGACGGTTAATTAAAAAACTCAACTTGCTTAACCTTTAAGATTTTTTATCCCCATAATGTTAAAATCCTTGATTTTTCTTAGATCAGTTAAAGTGGCATTTCAAATACCAAGTAAAACAGCATCCTAATTCGCACGATGACATTAACTATTTTCAAGACGAAATGCTTTTTAAAGAATGAAATAATTGCTTTTGTTTTCATTTAACAATTCAAGCACTCCATTTAGCTATTTAACATTCGCACTCAGTTAGTAGAGTAGGTTATTAATTTTCATCTTCCCATATACCATATCTACTTATTGCAATAATTGTCTCATCTCAGTTTTTTCTATGGCAATAAGACCAGCACCTGCTGATCTTTGTATTCGCATATTAAATAAGAGCATTCGTTAGTGAACTATCTCTTTAATGAAAACCCGTATTGTCTGTTCCTAAGTATTCTTCACTTGCAACCCTACTAATTTCCTTAAACCCTATTTTTTCAATCATTATTCTAGAACGAATATTTTTTTCATGTGTCTCTGCATTAAAAACTGTAATACCTAAATGTTTAGAAGCATAATCCATCATAGATATACTAGCATTAAAACCAATTCCTTTTCCCTATAGCGAACTATCACCAATTGCAATGCCTAATTCAGCTTCATTACCTTTCATACAAGCTAGGTCTGCATATCCTATTAAACTATTTTCTAATTCAATTGCCAATCAAAGAAAATTTTCAGATGAATTATTTACACAGTATTGTCACCATTTATATAATTCTTGCTCGTTTCTATTTAATTCCCATTCATTTGCTAAACAGAATTCATCATCCTTACTCCATTTTAAAACATATGAAAAATCATCTATGGATAAGGGTCTAAGTTTTATATTTTGGACATTATTATCTTTTAAATTCATATCTTCCTCCAAAACTTTAGTTATTAAAGTAGACTGACCCTTTACTTCAACACAGCAAGCTTTTCTCCTGCTTGAAGTTTAGCACTTTTTACTTCAATAGTTAAATTAGTTATTCCCTGATATTGTACCGAAGTGTGTCTCATTACCATTATTAAAGAGTTTGGCTTCCTCAAAATCTTTATCTAAGTTCACTTTATAGAAAAGCTCGTGCTTCAATGAAGAAATTGAATAATCAGATGTTTTATCACTTTTATATAAAATGTTTAAAGTATCATTAACTCTTTCAACATTAAATCTAGTAAAGTAAATAGCTTCTTCACCTTGAACAGCATTGGACCCATTCAAATATACAAACATAGCTGTATTCTGGTTATCAAAGTAAAGGTGAACCCCATTTTCTTCTTTGACACTTTGGAAAAAAGATTCAATATTTTTGTTAAGGCTCTCCTTACTTACTTCTGTATAAGATAATTGAGTGTTTGTATCACATCCTGTCAATAAAAGAAAACCTAACAGTATTAACAATATTTTATTCAATTTTAGCCCCCCTTTTTTATTCAACTCTTCTGACCCTTTACTTCAATTATTGAAGATTAGCACCCGTTAGTGAAAATGAGGAGAATTATACATGTATAGAAGATTATTCATACTTCCTTAAGATTTCATTTTTTATACGCTCGCTTTATTGGAGGTTGCATCGTTAATTTCAAGGTCTTTTCTTCCCAGATACTCGATCAATAACCATGTTAGTACGGGTATAACAACATAAGGTAAAACAAAGTAAACAATAATGTTAAGGGTGAGATCTGATACAAATTCCACCTTATCAGGCACTAAAATTTGCTCTCCCCAAGGACCCTTCGAGAATATTGAATTAAACGTAAAGTTCCATCCTAAATGCAACCCGATTGGTAAAGCGATTGATTTCGTCTGATAAAATGCATAAGCCCAGACTAATCCAGATAATGCTGTAATAAAAAATACTACTGCCATTGAACCTATGTCTCCTAGCACACCATAGGAGAACCAATGATAAATACCAAAGGTTATTCCAGAAAGAAGAACTCCCATTTTCGCTCCAAATCTATGAATAATTATATATAGAAGCGCACCACGAAAGATTAACTCTTCAAAGATTACTCCCTTAACGTTCAACCATAAAGCGTTAAGTGCGCCTATCAGAGTAAAATTAGAAGAAAATTCCCAGTTTGTGCTGGTAAGAATAGCATCACATATTTGTATAAACGCACAAAGTAGGGCAGTAAATACAAATCCTACAAAAAATTGAAAGCTTCTCGTCTTCAAAGGCTTAATACCTATAGCCGTTAAATCCTTCTTCACAAATAGACGAAGTATTATCCAGGATATAATGAATTGGACAATTATCCCTAACATACAACCCACTCCTAAAACAAACTGAATTTTTCTTTTATATTTGATTACATCAGAGATCCTATTATAAATGCAAATCTTCTTCAGCTATCGCTCACCGTTAGTGAAATTTAATCCCAAAAATTAAATACCACTTCTCCTACTATTTTGGGTTGCTAATAAATAAGTTGTTCCAATTCATCTTGGTGTAAAGAGTTTTCATTTTTCACTAAAATCCTTTTACCTTTTTGAATATATCTTAATGGTTCACTTAGTTGGTTAATATATAGTATTTTATAATACGGTTTAAACATTATTGAGAGTTCAGCTTCGTTAATAAAAGGAAAATAGTGTACATCTAATTCACGAGAAGAAGTAATTGCCATAAAAGGGTACTGACTATTAAGTACGACGTGAACTCTTCTGTCCGCTACCTTAACTACACATTCGTAAAAATTCTTCGCTGTTCTATCTTCAATATAATCCAACACTTTGGAACCAAACAGGGAATAACAAATTTGTTTAAATTCACTCTCATCAACCGATGGTGCTGGATGAAACCCAGTAACTCCTGAACACAGAATCAGCATAAACCAACCCCCTGATATTTAAGCCTTATTTCATTATCCTGACCCGTTACTTCGAATAACTTATGAGTTTAATTTCGATAATTGGGGCAATAATTCCTTTAAATATTCTCTATTATTAAGGAGGCATTCACTTGCTATTATCAAAAGCGTGGGAAACATATGAATCTGATAAACGAATTGAGGGATTTTCTCATCACACTTTGAAAGCTTATAGACTACAAGCATCTCTTCTAATTCGTTATTTCAATGACATCAATATCGATACACTTACGACAGAACAAATAAAAAAATATTTAGCCGAATCTAGCAAACATTTGAAACCTTCAAGTCTTGCACATAGAGTGCGCTTTCTAAAATCAATATTCCGTTGGTCACATGAAGAAGGTCATATTCCTAAAAACCCAGCTACAAAATTAAGAGAACCCAAAGTTGGAAAGCGGATCCCAAAGTTCTTAACAGAGAAGGAAATTGAACATTTACAGGAAGCTTGTTTAACCACAATGGAGAAGGCATTATTTGAATTCATGTTTTCAACTGGTTGTCGGATTGGTGAGATTGTCTCATTAGAGAAAAACTGTATTAATTGGTCTGATCGTTCAGCGATTGTGAAAGGCAAAGGGGACAAAGAAAGAGAAGTATACTTTAATGTTAGATGCGATATTTGGCTAAAACGATACATTGAAAATCGGACAGATAAAGATCCAGCCATTTTTGTAACAGAGAGATTCCCTCATCGTATGAGTATTGCGCAAATGAGATATGTCATTAAACGAATATCAAACCGTGCAGGTATCAATAAAAAAATACATCCACATCAACTAAGACACAGCTATGCGACCCATTTATTAAATAATGGAGCGCCAATTGAAGTTATCCAAAGTTTGATGGGGCATGAGAAAAGTGAGACTACTCGTATTTATGCTCAGTTAAGTGGCAAGCTTAGAAAAGAATTTTATCAGAAATACTTCTGATTACTGCAAGAGCAGCACCCAAGAGAGTGTTGCTCTTTTTTTGATAAGCACTCAATAGTTGGATACGAAAATTCTCTTTTATTTATAATAATTGTCGTTTCTTAATGTACTTAGTACGTTAGCAACCCAATCCTTAAAGCGATTTGAAACATCTTTCTTGTCTTTTGAATTGAAAAGGAATAAACCTGTCGGAGTGTCTTGGTGATTATTTTCTACTATAAGAATATTACTTTCATAATCATCTAATGCTTCATCTAAGAACACATCCCAACTACCATCTATTCTTTCTTCAACAATTGTTTCAAGATAACATTTATTTTTTGGTTCCCAGCATTCCTCGTGATAATGTCTACCGGTATAGTTTCTTTCGTTAAAATAATCATTAGTATTCATTGGTTTCACCCTCAAAATATCACTATAGACTTCTATTTTATCCTGTAGTCTGATTGCTTTATCTTGTTGTACATTCGCACCCCAATAGTTGAATAAACCTAAAATTAAAATAACAAATAATAAATAACAAGAAGCGCTAAAATTGGTACAACAACTCTTATCCAGATAATCTTTTTGCTGATCCCTGCTCTACCTTCAAGGTAATTGATGTAAATCATGGTAAATATGAAACCAAAAATATGTAAATAGCTGCTTGTACCACCAACATTTTCAATATACTTTAATGCCCCAATAATAATTAAGACAAGCCCTAAAGTACCTATAAACATATTAATATACAGAGCACTCGTTTTATTTTTATCCAAAGCCGCTCCTCCTTATCTTAAGGTTAATCTTGTTCAACTCTTCTGCTCTTCACTTCAACAGAAGCGGCTACTAATCCTGCTTAGATCAGTAGCTGTTCTTGTTTCATATTCGCACCCGTTAGTATAATAAGAAAAAATTAAAGTCCTAATATACTTTTTAACTCAAGAGTTTGTTCTTTAGTCAAGCTAGAGTAATTTGAAAAGCCATCAAATAAAACTGCACTCCCATCACCTTGAAACCATATATAACGTTGCAATTCCATAACGCTTTCATCAGATCTATCAAGTTGAAATACAGCATCTGCATCTACCTTATTTTCTATGTTATCCGGTTTATCAATTCTACTAGAATTATCAATTATTGATCTTAATTTATTTATTGCTTCTTTATCTCTTATTTCATTATCAAATTTAGCTCCTTCAGTACCCTAATAGTCGAAAGGACTTCCTACTTTTATTACTTCATCTGCTGAACAGCCTAGGAGCATTACTGACATTCCTATGAATACAAAAATCCAAATGAAACTTTTTATTTTAGTTCACTCCCCTTATTTAATTTTTATACATTACTGCTACTTTTTTATATACTTCTATAAAATTTTTGCACAAATCCTAATTGGATTAAATGCCTACTGTTATTCTAGATTAACTCATCGTTACTTATAGAGTTATTTTCTATCAGTGACTACTTTAAACCCTCCAAATACGAATAAAGTTGGCTACTAATCCTGCATAGATCAGTGGCTGTTTTTCTTTCATATTCGCTCCCGTTACTTGAAGAAGGTACTATCCTCTTCACTCATTAGTTCATCCCAAATATTCTCTGCCACCTTAATACAATTTTCAAGATTATGTTCTTCTCCAAATGCTTTATCAAATACTTCTTTAATCGTATTAGCTAAACTCATCTGACTTTTTATTAGTGGCAAAGCATTAACGATACGTTGTGTTTCTATATCATATTCATCTAATGGAGCACCGCCAGATAACAGTCCCCAAGCATCCCACTTGTTAATGTGTTTAGCAACAATATCAAATGCAATGTTCTTTTTCAATATAATCACCTATTATGATATGACTTGTTCAACATCTGCACTCGTTCGTAATGGAAGTTGTTGTGCAAAAGCGATCCTTTAGCACAACAAGAAATCCTACATTCCTTCAAGAGCTTCTTTTAGCGTTTCAGCCCCAATTACCATAACATATTCATCGTTGGATACATGTTCAGATACTCCCCAACTATTCTTTAAAGTGTCATATACAATAGCAAATCCGTCATGAATATTGTTTGATTCCTGCAAAATAACCCACATATTACGAGGCGATGTTTCCAAATCATCGGGGTCTACAAATATCTCAAAAGGTTCAACTAAAAAGAGATGCAAATTTCCCTTCGTAATGCCATGATAGTTTAAGAATTCATCCAAATGTTCAACATCCTGTTCAACAATCATTCTAACTGCGTCCTTATTCATAATTCACCTCATTACCTCTTTTAGAAGAATGTTTATCTTATTGAACATTCGCCCCCGTTAGCTTAACAACAATCTGTACATTACTTTCCTTTGAAAACTTTGTTTTAAGAAAAAACTTATAATACAAATAATTAAAGATAAAACAAGGAAACTGACAGGAACTGCGAATGAAGTAAGAAGAGGGTACGTTTTATACCCTATTTCAAAAAACCATGTTTCCTCACCACCCAAAATCCCTGATACTGATATTTCATCTCTAGTATATTTATAACCATATGTCATAACTTTTGTCCATTTATTACGAAACTCTGAATCGAATTCTAAATCAGGGTCTGGTTGTTCAAATAAAGCAAAATATTCAAAATCCCCTTCTTTAATAGTTGAATTGATTTTCTCCTTCTCGCTTTCTGAAATTTCATCATCTCCGATTATGTCACTTATTTGATTGAGAACATTATTTGCCTTTTGATGATTATCAAAAAGCGTGTTGCCAACTAAAAAATATGAAATTCCAATAAGTAAACAAATAAGAGCAGAGATATTAAGGGTTTTAACCACTTTATTCTGTATTTTAAAGAAATCAAACAACCCTTTTGTAATTTGTCTTTCATCTCCAAATCGTTCAATAGCGATAGAAATCGCTTCTTTTTCCGTGTTACCTTCTGCTTTTAACTCTTCGACAGTTTCCACTAAATGTGATCGCATTTCTTGTTTTAACTCTTTTGCTTCTTTTCCGCTTACATGAGCATATATCGAATTAACAAATTCATCTATTTGTTTCATTTTCGTTCTCCCCCTTCTAAAAATGAATCAATTATTTTTTTTATAAATTGCCATTCCGAACGCTTTACTTCAAAACCTTCTTCACCTAAAGGTGTAAGTTTATAGTATTTTCTTCTGCCTCCTGGTCCTTGTTCATCACCCCAGTAAGACGAGATCAATTCATTCTTTTCTAATCGCTTTAAGGACAAATAAAGCGTTCCTTCTTTCAATTCAAATTGCTCTTCACTTTTTTCACGAACTAACTTTGCTAATTCATAGCCGTACATATCCCTTGAATGTAACAAAGATAGGATTAGCGTATCAATATGACCTTTCAATACCTCTTTATTCACTTCCAAATTTGTCCACCTCCTAACTTAGTTATAATATATAATACTTAATAATGCAAGGTATTAAATAAAGAAAATATAAATAAAAAGCTGCCTTTATGACAGCCATTATCTTCAACTATTCTGACCGTTAGCTTAAGTGAAACTCATCACAAACTGACCAATCTTTCTTACATAAATGATAACAGAAATTAACGATTCATTGGTCTAATTATTCTAAATATAAAAAAAGTAGTTCAATCATAGAGTACCAACTCCAAAATTGAACTACTATTTATAACACTTACTTTATTGATCCGATCCAAAGTTAAAGTAATTATATTTAAGCCACTTCGGTGTAGCTTTGAACTCCTCATATGTTAGGACATCTTCTAGTTTCTTAGTATCAATTAATAGTAGATGTTCTTCTATCTCTTCAATAACCTTTTCTGTTTGATATGTCATATGACAGTCTTTACACTGAATGCACGGAGTGTTCGTTAAAGTTATCGTTCTTGATCCATCCGGGAGTTCCCAATAGACAGTGTTTTCAGATTCGATAGCTTCGGAGGAGTTACACCATTGACATACTGGCATATCTTATTCCTCCCCCGATTTTTGCATTTTCTTTTTCTCGGCTTCAAATTTTTTCTGTTTTAATTCGTCCCGCTTATCACGTTTATCTTTAAGGGACGTGTGTTCTGGGTTTTGAGTATATTCCTTTCTTCTCTTGAGTCGGTTAATACCTTCAGGAACAAGGTTAAACTGTTCGTCGTTCATCAGTCCTGCGATTCCAGCAGTCGATCTTTTCTCATCTACATTCGGATAAATTTCTTTAAAGTAATCGTCTGCTCTCCCAGCTATATAATTTTCTGGTTCTGGGTATGTTGTAATAACTCCCTCGAAATTTCTCAATACAACTTTTTCAGGGCTCTGGGAAATTAAATAGTTAGGTTGTAAGGCAATTTTCCCTCCCCCACCAGGAGCATCACAAACGAAAGTCGGAACTGCATACCCTGACGTATGGCCACGTAATCCTTCAATAATTTCTAATCCTTTTGACACTGGTGCTCTAAAATGACCAATTCCTTCAGATAGGTCACATTGGTAAATATAATACGGTCGAACTCTAATTTTCACCAAATCATGCATTAGTTTTTTCATTATTGCTACACTATCATTGATTCCCGCTAGAATGACTGCTTGATTTCCAACTGGAACACCTGCATTGACAAGCATTTCACATGCTTTTTTAGACTCCTCGGTAATTTCAATGGATGTATTAAAGTGAGTATTGAGCCAAACAGGATGGTATTTCTTTAAAATATTACATAGATTTTTTGTAATTCTCTGTGGAAACACAACTGGTGCTCTCGTTCCAATGCGAATAATTTCAACATGTGGTATTTCTCTTAAATTTTTAAGGATATATTCAAGAATGTTGTCATTTATAAGCAACCCATCTCCACCTGATATTAGTACATCTCGTACTTCAGGTGTATTAGCAATGTAGTTAATTGCTGCGTCTAATTGCTTTTTGGGTACGCCCATCCCAATTTGTCCTGAGAATCTTCTTCTCGTACAATAGCGGCAATACATCGAACACTGATTTGTGACTAAAAACAATACTCTGTCTGGATAACGATGGGTTAAACCAGGAACAGGAGAATCCTCGTCTTCATGGAGTGGATCCTCTAAATCATATTTCGTTTTATATATTTCTTTTGAGATTGGGACTGATTGCATTCTAACTGGACAGCGAGGATCATCTGGATTCATTAATGACGCATAGTATGGTGTGATATTTAAAGGAATCGTCTTTGTTGATATTTTTACTCCTTCTTCCTCATCAGGAGTTAAGTTAATCACCTTTTTTAAATCATCCAAGGATCTAATCGTATTTGTTAGCTGCCATATCCAATCGTTCCATTGCTCTTCCGTTACATCCTTCCAAAGTTCTATATCCTTCCAATGTCTCTTAGGCTTATATAAATCTTTAAGCATATAAATCCCTCCTTCATCTACCTTAATTAATGCAAGATTCATGCCAATAAATTAACAAACATTCATCCATATTTAATGGTCCAAAAAGCAGACTAAAGAAGGTCATTGAAGGCTTTTGCTATTTTTCAACCATCTAACAAAAAAATAAACTGCCAAATTATCGGCAGCTACTCATTTGATACTTATCAATTTTATATTGAAGTGTTTGTCTAGGAATCTTTAATAGCTTTGCAGCTTGAAGTATATTTCCACCTGTTTGTTCTAAAGATAAACGAATTAGCTTCTTTTCTGTTTCTTCTACTGCAGATCTAAGCGGAAGAAGTGAAGAACTCTTTTCATTGGAAGCAGAAAGAGTCTTTTTAGTATTAGTAAGATGAGGTGGGAGGTGGGATATAGTAATTTTTTCACCATCTACTAAACTCATTGCGTGTTCTATACAGTGCTTTAATTCTCTCACATTACCAGGCCATGAGTAATCTAACAAGCAATCTTTAACGTTATCGTCTACAAACGGTATATTTCTTTTAAAAGACTCGCTATATTTGGAAATGAAAAAGTCCATAAGAAGTGGAATATCCTCTTTACGTTCTCGCAAAGGCGGAATCTCTAATGGATATACATTTAATCGATAATACAAGTCTTCTCTTAACTGTTTTCGTTCAACACAATGTAACGGACTTTCATTCATTGCTACAATCACTCTTACATCAACTTGATATGCTTTTGTAGCTCCAATTCTTCTTACAACTCCATCCTCCAGCACTCTTAGTAACTTTGATTGAAGTTGTAAAGGCATTGAGTTGATTTCGTCTAGAAATAATGTTCCTCCATGCGCTAATTCGAACAGCCCAGCTCGGTCAACTGCACCCGTATAACTACCTTTAACTGTACCAAACAATAAGCTTTCTAATAACGATTCAGGTAAAGCAGCACAGTTTTGTACAATAAACGGACTTAAATTTCTAGATGAACTGTTATGAATAGACTGGACAAGTAATTCCTTACCAGTTCCTGTTTCTCCATAGACTAGAACTGAGGATGAAAATCGAGAAATTCTTTCTGCAAAGTGTTTTATTTTCATAAATTCTTCACTGCGTGTAATTATGTCTTGAAACGAATATGTTGTACCTGTTACCTCATTTGGCTTTTTAGGAATCGCTTTTATTTTGGATTGTAGGTCTAACAGCTTATTAGAAAGCGTTTTTATTTGCGAATAATCCTTTGCAATTTCAACTGCACCAATAAGACGATCACCCACTTTAATAGGTAGCGTTGTATTAATTGTATCAATGAATGTTCCTCGCTTATTCTTATAGGTTTGTTGAATATGATAAATTGGCTCCTTTGTTCGAATAACCTTTAACAGTGTACTCGTTTCCTCCGTTAAGGAAGGAAACGTTTCAAGAATATGCTTTCCAAGCACCTCATTTATTTCAAGGCCATCATGCTTAGCAGCCACTTCATTATAAAAGATGGTAATTCCCTTTTCATTTACTGCATGAATTGCCTCATCTATACTTCCTAAAATGGCTCTTAACATTTCTTCAGTGTCTTTTACGTGAGGGAACAAAGTACACACCACCTTATCCTTTTTATCGTATGGCGATTTTTCGTCACTTAGTGCCAATTTTTAGGCAGTAGTATTTGTTGAAAGATCTTTTACCCATACATTCATATCTTCTAGTTTATCAAAAATATAGCAGTTATTTGTAAATCTACCGGTATACTGATAATTCAAGTGAAAAAAACAAGCATTCATTCCATATGACAACGACCTAGCAATGGAGTAAGCACAGTATACATGTTTGTTTATCAGTTCTTTTTCTAAAGCCGAGATTAATATTTTCATAAATCCATGTTTTCTATAAGAAGGTAGGGTTGCACAATCTGTAATTTCTGCATTGTGATACATATAATTGATATCCGCGCTCGCTGCACTTACAAGTTCGCCGTCTTCATTTTCAATCACATAAAAAATACAACCTTCATCAACGATTTTTTTTATGTAGCTCGGATCATTGAGTGGCGTTGGATAAATTTCAAAAACAGATTTATACAATTCTGCTAAATTCTCATAATCATGTTCCTTTACTTTTCTCATATGAAATGGTGTAGGAATTGATTTACCTGACTCACTCTTGCTTTTATTAAAAATAGAGTCGATTATCTCATCTTCCTTTTTCCAATTGGAATTGCTTCGTCTAGATTCTTCGTAGAATCTTGACATAACAAAGGCATCATTGCCGTTAAAATATCCTTTTATGACTGCCTCAAGTATATAGGATTGTCCTAAAAAATACTCAAATTGCTCTTGTCTTACTTTTACAATAGCTTTCTCAAAGTGATACTTCGTAATCAATTCCCCTACCTTTTTTACAACACAATTTAAATTCCCACGAAAATCCTCAACTCTCAACCTATTATTAAATCGATCTAGTACATAATCCATTGAAAAAGAATGGTTTTTTATATATTGTTTTGTACTAAATTCATCTTGTTTTTCCAATGAAAACTCACCTTTCTAAGAGAAGTTTGTTACTATACATACGATAGAGAGTCATTAATTATGCTTCTAGTCAGTTTTGAAGTTAGATATGTAAAGACTTATCAAGGTTTCTTTTATAGAAGAAAATAGGTTATATAAGCCTACTTCACTCTTGTGTAACCACTCCACTAAAAAAAATATGCTCTGCAGTGAGCTCTTCTCCTACCTTCAATACCCCGAAAGAATACATTTTCTGTCTCCTTTTATCAGTAGGTGATCCAGGATTAAACAGAAGAATGTTATCACTGTATTTCTTCACTGGAATATGAGAGTGACCAAATATAATACAATCTACCTCTTCCGTTTCGAATGCTTCTAATGCTCTTTTTTCAGTTGTTTTTCCTGTTCCGTGTCCATGAACGATCCCTATCTTATATTCATTAATATAAATCATCTTCTTATAGCCAAGATAAGTGACGATTTCCTCACTATCAACATTTCCTGCAACACCAATAACTGGTGCTATTTCTTCTAATTCCTTATAGACAGATAAATCTTGCCAGTCTCCAATATGTAAAATAACGTCAACTTTCTGAAGATAATCCAGAACAAACCTTGGAAAGTCTTTTCTGCGACGTGGGATATGTGTATCGGATATAACACCAAAAAGCATCATTAACAACCTTCTTTCTACCTACTTACGAGTAGTATGAACAAAATTAGAGCCTAACTTTAACATTAGGCTCTAATCTTTCAAAAAAAATTTATTTCTTTATACAAATGAGTTTCATCTCAGTCATTTCTTCAATTGCATATTTAATACCTTCTCTACCAGTACCACTTTCTTTTACTCCACCATAAGGCATGTGATCTACTCTAAATGTTGGGATATCATTTATCATAACACCACCAACCTCCAATTCGTCTGCAACCATTAAAGCTTTGGAAAGATCATTCGTATATACGCCTGCCTGTAAACCAAATTGCGATTGGTTGACATATTTAATACCTTCACTTAGAGATGATATTTTATTTATTAAAACAACTGGTGCGAACACCTCTTGACATGATACCTTTTCTTCATTTGAAACATGAAGCAATACTGTAGGCTCCAATATATTATGTTTTCTTTCCGTTCCTCCACATGCTAAAACCGCCCCATTTTCAATTGCCTCATTTACCCATAATTTTGTTCTCTCTACATCTTTTTTACTGATAAGAGAAGAAACATCAGTCGATTCGTTAAAAGGATCACCTAAATTCAATTTTTTCACTTCATTAAGGAATTTTTCTACAAATTCGTCAAAGATATTTTGATGAACATATATTCTTTGCAGAGAAATACAGACTTGACCAGAGAACGAGAAGGAACCTGTTACTGCTCGAGGTATGATTTCTTCTACATTAACTCCATGATCAACGATTAATGCTGAATTTGATCCTAATTCAAGTGTCACTTTTCTCAATCCAGCTTTTTCCTTAATTGCTTTTCCTACTTCGGGACTTCCTGTAAATGTCACTGCTTTTACTCTTGAGTCAGTAATTAATGCGTCACCGATAGTGGAGCCACTTCCTGTAATAATATTTACAGCACCATTTGGCAAGCCAGCCTTTACCAATAATTCTCCTAAAAAAAGAGCTGATAATGGAGTTTGACTTGCTGGCTTTAATACGACACAGTTTCCAGATGCAATAGCAGGTCCAATTTTATGAGCAACCAAATTCATCGGAAAATTAAATGGAGTTATAGCAGCTATTACGCCTATCGGTTCTCGCTTTGTAAAAGCAATTCGATTTTCACCACCTGGGGCAGCGTCCATTGGGATGGTTTCTCCATACATTCGTCTAGCTTCTTCAGCTGCAAAAGTGTAAGTCATAATCGTTCGATCCACTTCAACAATCGCTGCTTTCATTGGTTTCGCTGATTCAAGTGAAATGAGTCTAGCACACTCTGTTTTGTGTTCTTTTAATTCTTTAACCAAGTTTTCTAATATCGTAGATCTTTCATGGGCTGTTAGTTTGGCCATTATTTTTTTTGCACAATCTGCTGCTTGTAAAGCTGCTTCAATCTCTGCTAAATTTGCAACCGGTATATCTGCAATCTTCTCTCCTGAAAACGGAGAATATAATGGCTTATATTCTGATCCCTCTATCCATTCTCCATTTATTAACATCCTTTTTCTCAAAGTAAACCTCTCCCACTCTTTGTATTAGAACGTTGTTTATTCACTATTTTCTTTTTTGCTTATTCCACACCATTTAATTAATGTTATAGCAATGATCTCTGCTACATCAAAAATCCTTTCCAGTTCAATATATTCATTAGGAAAGTGTGCCACTTCAGTTGTACCTGGACCAAAAACAACAGTAGGGATATTACCAACATTAGAAAGTAGACCTCCATCTGTACCCCATGGTGATGCTTCTATGATAGGTTCTTCTTTTTTAACGTATCGAAAGCTGCTTATGAGCGTTTGCATCAATTCATGATCTTCATCGATTGTTCCTGGTACCCACCTCGCACCAAACCACTCTAATTTTACTGGATGATTATTAAACCAAACATCCTCTTCCTTTAAAGAATCTAAGCACTTCTCCATTTCTTTTTTGGCATTTTCTAATGATTCATTTGGAGCTACTCCCATTCGACCTTCTAGCTTGACATGATCAGCAACAGAAGAAGGCCAATTTCCTCCTTCAATCTTTCCAACATTTATAGGTACAGGAATTGGAATATTCTTATACAATGGGTCATTAATTTTTGCGTTTCTTTTCATTTCAAGTTTTTCAATGCATTTTAATACAATCATGCTTTTTTCAATCGCACTTACACCTTCATATCTAGTTCCACCGTGCGCTGCTCTTCCTGCTACGGTTAGCCTAAACCATAATGACCCTTGTTGCTTAGGAAAAAGCTTTAAGTTTGTTGGTTCTGGGATAATGGCAGCATCTGCTTTATATCCTCTTAATATAGTAGCAAGGGTACCTGATCCTCCACTTTCTTCCTCAATAACACTTTGGAAAATCACATCCCCTTTTAATTCTAGACCAGTTTCTTTAATCGCCTCAATTGCAAGAAGTAACGCGACATTTCCACCCTTCATGTCAGTTGAGCCACGACCATAAAGTTTTCCGCTCTCAATTTCTCCTGAATAAGGATCAAACTTCCATTGGCTACTATCGCCTTCTGGAACGACATCAATATGGCCATTTAGTATAATAGATTTACCTCCACCTTTACCTTTTAAAACAGCGACAATATTGGGACTATCTACAAAGCTTGTTCTTGGTGATACGAAATTAGGATGACTTAACAATTCCTGACCATTTTGTTCCCATATATCAATCTCTAAACCTAATTCTCTACATTTTTCCACCACTATGGCTTGAGATCTTGCTTCATTCCCTTGTGTGCTGTTTTCTTGAACTAATTTCTTTAACAATCTTATCCCTTTTAATCGATTCGATTTAAGCCAACTATGAATCTTTTGATTAGTATTATCCAAAGACTCCCCCTCCACTTTCATTCAAGCATTTAATAAATAATAGATGGATTTTCAGCAATGGTTAAAGGTGCATCTGTTTTTTCAATAATTTCTTCGATTGAGTATGGGTACATAATATCAGTTAAAAATAAACCATCACTGGTCACTTGAATCACTGCCATTTCTGTGATAATTAAATTTACACATCTTTTGGATGTTAAAGGTAATGAGCATTCTGTTACAATTTTTGATTCACCATTTTTATTCGTGTGGTTCATTAGTACAATTACTTTTTTAGCTTTCTGTGCTAACTCCATAGCACCACCCATACCCGGAACCCTTCTGCCCGGCACTATCCAATTCGCGAGATCCCCCGCCTCACTTACTTGAAGCGAACCTAATATCGTTAGGTCAACATAGCCTTTTCGAATCATTCCAAATGCAACCGAGCTATCAAAATAGGATCCACCATCCTTTATGGTGACAGGATAACCAGCAGCATTACATAAATTTTCATCTTCAAAGGACTCTTTAGGGCTAGAACCAATCCCTAAAATTCCATTTTCTGCATGAATCATTACATGTACATTCGAAGAGATATAATCAGGTACCAAAGAAGGTATTCCAATACCAAGATTGACAATCATCCCATTTTCTATTTCTTGTGCGGCTCTTTTCGCTATTCTATGTCTGACGTCTTCTCCCATACCCATTTCCAATTCACCCCGTTACCTTGTATAATGGCATCAACAAAAATACCTGGTGTTACCACCTCTTCAGGACTTAATGAGCCCATCGGAACAATCTCTTCTACCTCTACAACCGTATAATTGCCTGCCATTGCAACCAATGGATTCATATTTCTCGCACTTTTATCAAAGACCAAGTTCCCAAATGTATCAGCCTTTTTTGCGTAAAGAATTGATACATCTGCAGTTAGTGGTGTTTCGATCATATAGTCAGTACCATCAATGTTCACTCTTCTTTTTCCTTTTGATACAATGTCAATATCTTTTCCAACATCTATTAATATTCCTCCTAAGCCTACCCCACCTGCTCTTATTCTTTCAGCCAATGTACCTTGTGGAGAAAACTCAACCTGAAGCTTCCCTTCAGTCATTAGCTTTCCTGCAATAGGGTTGGAACCAATATGAGAAGCTATTAATTTCTTTGCACGTCCAAGACTAATAACCTTCCCAATTCCAATGTTAGGAAATCCTGCATCATTACCTATTAATGTAAGGTCCTTTATTTCCTTCTTTATGATCCCATCTATTATACTAGGAGGTGTACCAACACCACCGAATCCTCCATACATGAGTGAGCATCCATTAGGTATCTTTGACATTTCGATATCTAGACACGAAACTTTGTTTATACTTGACAACTTAAACACCTCTCTATTAGGCCGGAAAGATACCGTTAACCTGTAATTCATTTTGAACATCAAGAATAGTTCTCTCAAAAAGTGAAATGAGTTCCTCTACTTCTTCTGAAGTAATTGTTAATGGAGGTGCAATTAATATAGCATCCCCTTCAATCCCTTCTACTCCAGAGGATGCAGGGTACACAATTAACCCATTAGAGAATGCCTTACCTATGATATGATTTGTTAGATCGACCTCTTTATGGAAAGGCAATTTATTGATTACATCTGTTACAAATTCAACACCAATAAGCAAACCTTTCCCTCGAACATCCCCAATAATCGAGTATTTATTTTGAAGTTTTTTTAGTTTCTTAAATAAATAATTTCCCATTTTCTCAGATTTAAAGATTAATTGATTCTTTTCAATATAATTTATAACAGCTAACGAAACTGCAGCTGACAATGGATTAGCACTAAAAGTATGTCCGCTCATGATTTGTTTTGACCCATGCAAAATAGGCTCCATCACGGTATCACTAACTAATGTTGCAGCTATTGGTGTATAACCCGCACCCATACCTTTACCAATAGCAACAATATCTGGTTGGACATGCCAATGCTCCATTGCAAACATTTTTCCTGTTCGCCCAAATCCAGTCATTACTTCATCGGCAATAAATAAAATATTGTATCTGTTACAAATCTCTTTTATCGTTTTATAATAATTAGAAGGTGGTACAACGGCTGCACCTGCCGCTCCAATAATCGGCTCTGCAATAAATGCTGCAATATGTTCCTGCCCGACCCGCTTTATCGCCTTTTCTAGTTCAAGTGCACACATTAATTGACAATCTGGGTAGGTTGAATGAAAAGGACATCTGTAACAATATGGTGGCGAAACTGTTGGATAGTCCTCTAATAAGGGCACAAATCGAGATCTTCTTGCTGGATGACCAGACATCGATAAAGCGCCAATAGTAATGCCATGATAGCTCATCCATCTCGATAATATTTTATTCTTTCCTTTTACACCTCTTTCTTGCCAATATTGAATGGCAATCTTCATAGCTGTTTCTGTGGCCTCAGAACCGCTATTAACAAAAAAGGTCGAATTTAAATCTCCTTGGCTGATTTGACTCATTTTTTCAGCTAATTCTTCAGCTGGTTCACTTGTAAATTGAGAACGGTATACGAACGAGATTTTTTGCGCTTGTTCTGTCATTACCTTAACGATTTCAGGATTACCATGCCCTATATTTGCTGTTACTGCACCTGATGAACCATCCAGATATTTCTTGCCGTTTGTATCGTACAAAAAAACACCATTACCATAACTTATCGTTGGATAATCTCTATTTAACACAGGCTTAATAAGTTTTGGAGACTGCAAAGAAACACCCCCCTTTAACCAATTTAATTTAGATTTAAATTAAGAAACGTTTATTAAAGCATATGTTATATCTTCTTTATAATTGCTCTAAATTGTGATTATTTGTCCAAAGTTATACTAATTCTTCATCATAATACTTTTATGAATCCATATCGCTGCTTGCATACCATCTCCCATTGCAATCGTAACTTGTTCAGAGTGGGTAAGGATGTCACCTGCAGCCCAAACATTTTTCACGTTCGTTTCCTTCGTGCGACTATCCACTAAAATATGTTTATTTTCTAATCGCTCAATCCCTATTTGTTTAGCTAATTGGGAACGAACCTCATTATTTCCGAACGCTATAAAAGCTTTGGAGCTTGGGATAACAACTTCATTTATAAGTTTTACTCCTTTCATTTCTCCTGTTATCTCTTTGACAACGACTTCTTTTATGATAGATTCTATGTATTCAATACCTAGTTTATTTAATGCATCAATTTCTCCAGCAGAAAGCGGATCTCCATCGTGATTAATATACGTAATATCTTTCGTCCAATAAGTTAACGTCTTTGCCATATTTGCACCTGTCATTCCAGCTCCAAGTACAAGCGTCTTCTTATCTTTCACTTCATATCCATCGCAATCTGGACATACGTAAATAGATAAGCCTAAACAATCCTTAATATTTTTTATTCTTGGAATTCGGTCCATAATCCCTGTTGCTAAAAGTAATCTAGTTGTGTAAAAAACGGATCCATTACAACACTCAATTAAAAATAGATCCTTTTTCTTCTTTACATTCTCAACCTTACTATCATAGAAATTAACACCATAATCCTCCGCCTGATTTCTACCTATTTTTCTTAACTCCTCTCCACTAACACCATCAGGCCAACCCAAAATATTGTGATAGCTCTTACATAAGAGTGACCTAGCATCCATCGAATCAATCACTAAAATTCTATGCTTATACCTCCCTAATTGGATAGCAGCTTGCAGCCCTGCTATTCCACCACCAATAATGATGCAATCATATGTGAATTCCATTTACTTATCTCATCCAATTCTTTTTTCTTATATCATTTGTTTATTAGTAGTTACGTTATGCAAATTTTAAAACTTACTAATATGAAAAAAACACCTGCTTATTCAAAAACAGATGTCTCAATGTCTTATCATTATTTTTTTAATAATTTTTCTAATGCAAGATTTTCTTTATTGGAATCAAGCCCAGCTTTCATTTCATTATCTTTTACGTTCCTGTTATGGTCCCATTCATATGTGTCTTTAATTGTTTCTGATAATTTTCTAAAAGTTAGACCGTCTTTTAACGCTTTCGTTATATTAAAGGCTAGGAATCCAACCATTTTCTCACTAGGAGGAACAAAGAGGGGCAGTTCAGTCCAAGGTGTTATCTCTTGTTCTTTTAAAAAGGATACATCAGCCCATATCAATTCTGCATGAGGATTCAACGTTTCTTTACAGTTTTCTAAAAAGCTTTTGAATGTAAGCGGTTCTTTTGGTCCTGTAGCATTGTATGTGCCTGTTTTTTCTTCTTCAATTAAATGTAAAACAAATTTTGCCAAGTCACGCACATCTATAAATTGCAATAAAGCTTCCGGATTCCCAGGAGATAATACTTTTCCTCCTCTTGCTATCCTTCTTGGCCAGTAAGTAAACCGACCTGTATAATCATCAGGTCCAACGATTAATCCGGGTCGAATGATAAGATTATTCTCTTTAAAGTAGTTTTTTACTTCTGCTTCACATAACGCCTTCAAAGGTCCATATGTTTCACCATTCACTTCTTCAGTCTTTTCATTTTCTAATTTACCCACTGGAAAACTTTCATCCATATTTAGCGATGAAAAGTCGTTATATACGGAAATGGTTGAAATAAAAACATATTTCCCACATGAATTAGAAAGAAACGATGCGGAGTCCTTAACCAATCGAGGTAAGTATCCAGCTGTATCAATCACAACATCCCATTTCTTCCCTTCTAATTCGTTTAAATTTCCATCTCTATCTCCTATCAGTTGCTCAACTCTACCTTCAAAAATATCACCAGCAGTTCCCCGATTAAAAACAGTAACAGTATGTTTTCTTTTCAATGCTTCTTTAACAATATGTAAACCTACAAATTTTGTACCTCCAAGGACCAAAATCCGCAACACACTTCACCTCATTTTTTATTTTCCCCTTCTATTCTTATGTATTCAATTCTAGATTTAAAACGTTTTTCCTGTTTATAAGTAATGAGAATTGAAAAGATGAAAGTAAATCGCTTTAAAGGAGTGATTGACTCTATTTAGAATCAAAGCGTACATTCTTTCGTTTTTACATAAATTTCAATAAAAAAAAGAGTACATGAAGTACTCTTTAGACAGAAACCATATCTTTTTCTCTTTTTGTTGTATTTGAAAGATTATTTAAAATATCCCTTGCAATCCAGACACCACAAGCACTAGCTTGAGCTAAGCCCCTAGTAATACCAGCACCATCTCCACCAACGTATAAACCCGAAATTTCAGTTTCAAATTTATCGTTTAATCTTGGTCTAGCTGAATAAAATTTAGCCTCTACCCCATAAAATAGTGTGTGTTCTGATGCTAGCCCTGGAGTTACTTGATTAAGTGCTTCTGTCATTTCTATTAAACTTTTCATTGTGTTATATGGTAACACTAACCCTAAATCTCCTGGTACCGCTTCTTTCAATGTTGGTTCTAAGAAGCTTTCCTTAATTCTTTTTTCTGTAGAACGTCTACCTTTAAGAATATCACCGTATTTCTGCACAATTAACCCACCGTTTGATAGAGAATTGGCTAATCTAGAAATTTCATGAGCATACTCATTTGGCTTATCAAACGGATCTGAGAATCTATGAGACACTAATAATGCGAAGTTGGTATTTTCACTACCTAGATTAGGATCCTTATAGGCATGCCCGTTAGCAAGCATAATACCAGAATGATTTTCTACCACGACATGTCCTGATGGGTTACTACAGAAAGTACGTACTTGTGTACCAACAGATGTGTTAAAAATGAATTTACCCTCGTAAAGATGTTTGTTTATTTCTTCCATTACTACATTAGAGGTCTCAACTCTGACCCCAACATCGACCTGGTTATTAATCATTTTTAATCGGCGTTTTTTTAATACTTTAGCAAGCCATGTTGATCCATCTCTTCCAGGTGCAATAACAACTTTTTCAGCTGATACGACTTGATCATTTTTTAATTGAATTCCAGTAACTTTATGTTGATTATCTATTTTCTCAGTAATAATATCCTCAACCTCTGTTTTGTAAACCATATCGATTTTAGTTCGAAGATATTCATAAATACTTTTTAAGATTTCTAGATTTTGCTCTGTACCTAAATGTCTTACTTGTGCACGAAGTAGTTTTAACCCAGCAGCATAACCTCTTCTTTCAATATCACGCACCTGTTCTGTAAGTGGATCAGTAATCGAATCTGTAGCACCATGCTTCAAATTGATTTCATCAACATATTTAATTAAATCTACTACATCTGAATTTGGAAGGTAATCTGTCATCCATCCACCAAATTCACTTGTGATATTGAATTTGCCATCAGAATATGCACCTGCGCCACCAAAACCATTTGTTATGGAACATGCTGGTAAACAACCTGCAAATTCTTTTCTGCCTGCAGCTGGAGGACATTTTTCAATTTTCTTTTGTAGAATTGGACAATTTCTTTTGTAAATATCATGACCTTTATCTATTAATAATATATTCGCTTCAGGTAGTTTTAGAGTTAATTCATAGCATGTAAAAATCCCTGCAGGGCCTGCACCAATTACAATTACATCATAGTTTGTTTTCATTTCTAATTCCTCCGATGTCAAAAGATACTGTCGTCTTTTCTATATCCATAAGTAATATAACAAACTTGACACCGGTTAGTCAAACCAAAATACGAACTATACTAATATAACTTATATTAATGTTCGTGTTTTATGACTCTTTTATCATTTGCAATATATTTTAAAATCGTTAGGGCTACCCTGAAAATACGACACTCTACTTGGGGTGTTAATCTCCGTTGCAGAACTCTCGCTTTCCGCGGGGCGCTTCTTGAGCCTCCTCGGCTTTGCCTGTGGGGTCTCAAGCCTAGCGCAATTCCCGCAGGAGTCTCGGTTCTTCCACTCCGATTAACACGCATGCATTACTTAAAAGCCAACATTCAATAAGCGCAAAAATCCAGTTCGCATTTTCATTCTTCATGGTGCAATTCTTAAATTGCATGAAAGTCTACCCTGAAAATACGACATTGTACAAGGGGTGTTAATCTGCGTTGCAGGAACCTCGCTTTCCGCAGGGCGCTTCTTGAGCCTCCTCGGCGTTTACGCCTGTGGGGTCTCAAGCCTAGCGCATCACCTGCAGGAGTCTCGGTTCCTTCCACTACGATTAACACGAATGATTACTTAAATCCAACATTCTAAGTCACAAAAAATCAATTGCACATTTTCATTCTTCAGTGTACAAATTCTGATTTGCATGGAAGTCTACCCTGAATATACAATCCATAAAAATTGTATTTTCACTCAGACAAAATAAAAAGGTAAAGCCTTGATAGCTTTACCCTTTGGTATGATTAATTATTTATACAGGTATTTATCTTACGTAAGAAGCACCTACAATGATTAATAGGATGAATAAAACAACAATTAATACAAAGCTATTGTTATAGCCGTAACCACCATAGCCATATCCACAATGTCCGTATCCATGCATATGAATCTCTCCTTTTGTTATATTTTCACTAATACTATATGAGCCTAATGATTCATCTGTATGTGTATTCGCCTAGATTGGAGCAAAAATTTTCTAGAAAGGCAGTAAAATTAATATAATTTTTATATAATGAAATCTAGAACTAAAATTTTAGGTGGAGGGTGAGTTAATGGAAATTGGATTTTATGATGATTCATTTATTGATATTAATAGTAAGGTTATTCCTATTCAAGAACGAGGTCATCAATTTGGTGATGGTGTATACGAAGTAATAAGGGTTTATAATGGAAAGCCTTTCTTAATGGACGATCATTTAACTCGCTTAAAGAGTAGTTGCGATGCAATCTTATTGGAAATGCCCTATACAAAAGAAGAGATTATAGAAATAGTAAATGAAGGACTAAAAAGATCAAATATCCCTAATGCAGAAGTATACATGCAAGTAACTAGAGGAGCAGCGTCTAGGTTTCATGGATTTCCTGATGTAAGTCCCCTTTTCTCAATGACCATAAAAAATGCTCGCATTGTGAATGAAGAAATGAAACGAAATGGGATTACTGTTCTTACTTTAGAAGACGAGAGATGGGCTAATTGTTATATAAAATCTCTTAACTTACTACCAAATGTGTTGGCCAAGCAAACCGCTATCTCAAAAGGTCATTATGAAGCAATCTTAGTGAAAAATAATGTTATAACCGAAGGCTCAAGTAGCAATATCTTTGCAATAAAGGATGGAGTGCTACATACAACACCTGCCACAAAAGCCATCCTCCACGGAGTAACAAGAAAAGCTGTTATAAATATTGCACACGCATTGAATATACCAGTCGTAGAAAAAAATATGTCTACTGACTTTTTACAATCATCTGACGAAGCATTCATTACGAGTACAAGCGTCGAAATATTACCAATCGCTGTTTTTGACGAACAACCACTACCAAAAAATCGACCAATGACTCAAATGTTACAAAAAGAATTCACAAAATTAATAGAACAAATGTAGCTATTTATTTGATTAAAGTGTTCTTACCTTGTTCAGTTTCGTTTTTTTAGGTAGACCTCCATGCAAATAGGGATTTGAACCCTGGTATATGAAATTATGTAATTGTTTAACTTAGAATGTTTAACAATAGTATTTTTTCCGTGTTAATCGGAGTGGAAGGACCGAGACTCCTGCGGGAATAGCGCTAGGCCCCCGACCCCACAGGCGTAAGCCGAGTAGGCTCAAGAAGCGCCCCGCAGAAAGCGAGGTTCCTGCAACGAAGGTTAACACCCTCAGTTCAATGTTGTATTTTAAGGCTAGTTATTTAATAAACCTTATTAAGTACAATCAACAGAAGGAGAATCAAATTGAAATCAATCGTAAAATCTTTTGTCAACGGAACAATTACAATCATACCAATCATTTTAGTCATCTATGTGTTTTTTAATGTCTTTACATTCCTAGATAGCATTTTAGGAAACATCCTTAAACCATACATGAAAGAAAATTATATACCTGGAATTGGCATTATTATTACCTTTCTTTTAATAACAGCTCTTGGTTGGTTATCAACTCAATTTATTAGTGGAAAAATCATCCGAATGATAGATCGATTACTATTCAAAATTCCATTCGTAAAAACCCTGTACTCAATCATTAAAGATACCTTCCATTCACTTCTTGGGGAAAAACGCTCATTTTCAAAAGTAGTACTTGTTAAGCTACCAGGTACCAACATGAAAAGTATTGGGTTTATTACTTCTGAAGAAATTGAAACCTTTGCAAATCCTTTAAAAGATCACGTTGCAGTATACATCCCTCAAACTTTTCAAGTTGCAGGTTTTACTTTCATCATACCAAGAGATGAAATCCAAATTTTAGACGTTAAACCAGAAGAAGCAATGAAATTCATACTTTCTGGGGGAATTACATCAAAAAACCAAGAGGCTAAATAATGCCGCTTGGTTTTAATAATGTATTTTAATTCTTTACTATTTCCTTTAATTAATTCCCGCTACAAATTCTACTAAACTCAATACATTACCTTCACTCTTTTTCCACCTTCATCTGCATGTCTTACCGAATCTATCACACACTGGACATTATAACCATCTTCAAAAGTAGCAAGTCCATCTACATATTTCCCTAATTGCAACGATTGGAAAACATTGTCTATAAAAGGATAAAACCCTTGAAAATATCTCTTTGCCACATCTGACAACTCTTCTGGTAGCGGTAAATTAGGTGTAAGTTCCACTTCTTTAAAAAGTGAGTCATCAATCGCTACTTCAACTTTACTATCATTTGTCATAATCAAAGAACCCTGGGAACCAGATATCTCGAGTCTCCAATTTTCTTTAACAAACTTTGCAGCCGAAAGTAAATCAACTGTTACCTTCGCTTCATTACTTAATTGACCAAGTATTTGAAAGGAGTCTTCTGCATCCCTTTCTTCCACTACTTCACCGTCTATAATTAATTCCTTCATATGGACAGTTAAATCACCTGTAACCTCTGAAAAATTCTTACCGGTCCACCAATGTAAAGAATCGATCATATGCGAACCTAACGCTCCTAACATACCACCTCCGTATTTTCTTTGGCTTAACCACCCTCTTCTTCTATCCTTTAAATTATCCAAACCTGCTAATTGACATTTATAGCTTATATGTATTATTTCACCTAGTGTATTGGAAAGAATGATTTCTTTTACTTTTTGTCTTGCCGGTACATATCTGTACTCAAAATTAATAAAGCCCATTTTGTTTGCTCTATCTCTTGCAATAATCATCTCTTTCGCTTCGTTAGAGTCAAATGCCATTGGCTTTTCACAAATTACATGAAGCCCTCTTTTATATGACTCAATAACCATCTCATGATGTAAAAATGGTGCCGATACAATTGAAACTAAATCAAGTTCTTCATTATCAAGCATTTGCTTCCAATCTTTATATACACGATCAATACCAGTATTTTTCTTAATTTCTTCTATGTTCCCCCTTGATACGCTTGCAATCGAAACGACTTCAAAATTTGGGTGTGTAGAAAATATCGGCACATGTACCTTTGCTCCAAATCCAGTTCCAATAACTCCAACCTTAATCTTTTTCTGACTCATGTTCTCGCTCCTTTGTTTTTAAAATAGCAAATGAAAAATGAAACGGAAAGTCCTAAAATAGGACTTTCCAATACATTCACAGCTAATTTGTTCCTGGAATTTCACAACCTTCCGGACCACATTCCTCTTCTCTCTCTCTTTTCAATTGAGCTTTTTGCCATTCAATATCAATCTGAGGTGAAAATTTCTCTGGATGACGAATATACCATCGTTGTTTTCTTATTAGAAAATTATCTGGGTTTAAAGATAACGCTTCATCTAATTCACTTAATGCTTCTACTTTTCGGTTTTGCTTCAAATATTCCATGGCTAATTTATATTTAGTTGTTGATAATTCCAGTTCGAGTGAACTAGGAGATGTTAGTATCTCATAGTATACGTCATCTAATTTTACTGATTCCACTTTACCTTTTATCAGGTCCTCTACCGCAATAGTATGATCTTCATTTGTCACATGGAAACCCTGTTTTATCAATCTAATAGTCCCTGTTCCATCAATAAAAATTCCATTTGGCACGATTGAGAATCCAAAGTAATTACTCAAACTATTTTCTGCGTCAACTAGTGTATTGAAACTTGTACCTAGTGTATAAGGCTTTACAAAAGTTCCCCCTTGAATATCAACCGATACGGAAAGTATTTCAAAACCTTCATCTTTAAATCGCATGTAAAACTCCTGCCAACCTGGCAGTTGTAAACGACACCGTCACCAAGATGCCCACATGAAGATAAGTGTCTTTTTACCTAAATAGTTAGACAATACCACTTCATTACCTGTCATATCCTTTAATTTGAAATCGGGAATTTTTGTTAAAAGCATTTTTGACCCTCCCTTAAACGAAATTAAGTTTAAGTATATAATAATAAAAAAATTCAAACAAATAATTTCCCCTACTTTTATGAGATGTTATAATGAGAATATTTTCAATCAAATTTAATTCGTATAGAAAAAAGGAGTGAATCATTTGATCACCTTTAATACTCGCCCTGCAACTATTTCGGATCTAGATAACATGCTTGCTATATATAATGAAGCGATTTTATCTACGGTTGCAACGTTTGATACAGTTCCACGAACACAAGAAGAACAATTACACTGGTTTAAAAATCACGGTCCATCTCACCCCATTTTAGTTACTGAGCAAAACGGAATTGTAGTTGGTTGGATATCACTTTCAAAGTGGTCGGATCGACAAGCATATAACCAAACCGTAGAGCTTTCTATGTATATACACAAAGATTTTCGTGGACAAGGTGCTGGAAAAGAATTAATGCAGCAAATTTTAAAAGTTGCTAAAAGAGCACACCTTCATACAATCATTTCGAGAATTTCAGATGGAAATGATGCTAGTATTCACCTACACAAACAATTTGGTTTTAACGAAATAGGAACCATGAAAGAAGTAGGGAAAAAGTTTGGAAGATTTATAGATGTACACATCTATCAAAAGATGTTAACTGACTGATAAAAGTATTTACTAATGTGACACAATCAGATAAGATAAATAATTATATAAAAACCTGTATTTTTATTCACGCTATATGAGGAGTCTATCATGAAAAATATTATTATAAACCACATTGAAGAATGTAAAGATCAATATATTTCTATTTGTGAGTACATAGGTGAAAATCCAGAACTCGGACATGAAGAATTTAAAGCGGCTAAAATTCTTACCGATTACTTAAAGGAACATGACTTTAAAGTTGAACATGGTACAGCAGGTCTCCCTACGGCTTTTAAAGCAACTGTTGACAGTGGAACAGAAGGACCGACAATCGGTATTATGGCAGAATATGACGCCCTTCCTGAATTAGGACATGCATGTGGTCACAATATCATCGGTACAATGGCTATTGCTGCTGGGATTGCACTAAGTAAAGTGATCAATAAAACTGGTGGGAAAATCATTGTATATGGTACTCCTGCAGAAGAAACAAAAGGTGGAAAAGTAACGATGGCTGAAAAGGGAGAATTTAATAACCTTGATATTGCCATGATGGTTCATCCTTTAAATCGTTATGTGAAGAGTGGCTCATCTTTAGCAATGGATGCTATTCAATTTGAATTTACTGGAAAATCTTCACATGCAGCAGCAAGCCCTCACGAAGGTATAAACGCGCTTGATGCAGTTATTCAAACATTTAACAGCATCAATGCCTTAAGACAACATATAAAGCCAGATGCTCGTATTCATGGAATTATAACTGAAGGTGGCAAAGCAGCAAATATCGTCCCAGATTATGCAGTGGCTCAGTTTTATGTAAGAGCAAATGAAAGAGCATATGTAAATGAACTTATTAAAAAAGTAAAAAACTGTGCCAAAGCTGCAGCATTATCTACTGGAGCAACAATGACTCATTCATTCTATGAATTATCATATGATAACATGATAACTAACGAACATCTCTCAGAGACCTTCACTCAAAATCTATTATTTCTAGGGGTGCCTATTGAAGAGATCCAAACTGAAACATCTGGATCAGGATCGTTAGATATGGGGAATGTCAGCCAACTTGTTCCCTCAATTCATCCTTACATTCAAATTTGCAAGGAACCTTATGCCTGTCATACACCAGAGTTTAGAGAAGCCTCATTAAGTAATATGGGATTTGATGGACTTTTATTAGGTGCAAAAGCGATGGCTTTGACTGGTCTTGAAGTATTGCTCAATCCACGACTATTAGAAAATATTAAAAATGAATTTGAGAATCGAATTTAAACCTTTAATACTACGACCGTTTAAGTATCCTCTTAAACGGTTTTCTATTACCATAATCATATTCATAGCAATCATTTCGTATAACGAAGTAAATTGTGGTATAATAAAGTAACAAATTATCATAAAATTCGCAAAGCGGGAGTGATTAATTATGACAGTAAAAAGTAATTTAAAGATGGAACTATCCGAAGCTGTGTCTAAATTTAAACAACTTGATGAAACTATCTCTCATTATACTAATGTAATCGGATTAGCCAATTGGGACCAACGAACGAAGGCACCTAAGAAAGGCCGAGCTCTTTTTGCAAAGTCTATCGGTGCGTTATCAACAGAAGCATTTAAACTTTCTATTTCACAAGAAATGCGAGAAGTACTAGAAACATTGACTCAACCTGAAAATTTCGAACAATTAGATCAAGTTACTCAAGCATGTGTTCGAGAACGAAAAGCCACGTTTGAAAAGTCTAAGACTATTCCGTCTGAAACTTATCAAGAATACGTTGTACTCATGTCTACTGCAAATAACTCATGGGAAGACGCACGTAAGGAAAATGATTTTTCATTATTTGCTCCATACCTTGAAAAAATGGTTGAACTCAAGAAGAAATTTGCAGAATTTTATGGATATGAAGGACATCCATACAATGCATTACTAGATGAATTTGAACCCGGATTAACTGTTGAGAAATTAGACCCACTATTTAAGAATTTAAGAGAAAGCAGTATAAATCTTCTAAAAAGAATTCAGGAGTCTAATTATTCACCAAGGAAGGACATTTTTAAATTAACCTATGATATCCCTTCACAAAAGGCGTTTAACAAGTTTATTTTACCTAAATTAGGATACGACTTAGACGCAGGTAGATTAGATGAAACTACTCATCCCTTTGCATTAGCAATTAACACTGGAGATGTTAGAATTACAACCAGATACTTAGAGGATAATGTTCGTTCTGCTATTTTCGGTACTATTCACGAAACCGGACATGCACTTTATGAACAAGGTGTTAATCCAGACTATGAAGGAACTGTGATTAGACGAGGCACATCTTTTGGCATCCATGAATCACAATCACGATTTTTAGAAAATATGGTCGGAAGAAGCAAGGAATTTTGGACCCATTTTTATGGTGATTTACAAGACCACTTCCCTACTCAGTTAAGTAATGTTCCTTTAGATGATTTTTATAGAGCAATCAATTTGGTAGAGCCTTCATACATACGTGTAGAGGCTGACGAATTAACATACAACCTACATATCATGTTAAGATATGAGATTGAAAAATCACTAATCAGTGGTGAGATTGAAGTAAAGGACTTACCTTCCGTTTGGAATAGTAAAATGGAAGAATATTTCGGTATTACCCCTCCTACTAATACTCTTGGAGTATTACAGGATGTACATTGGTCACAAGGTGGATTTGGTTATTTCCCATCCTATTCTCTTGGTAATTTGTATTCTGCTCAAATATTAAATACGATTCTAAAAGAGATTCCAGATTTCTATGCATTAATTGAAAAAGGTGAATTTCTAAAAATAAGGCTATGGTTAAAAGAGAATATCCATCAGTTCGGCAAATTATATACGCCAGACGAACTAATCAAAAAAGTAACAGGTGAAGAACCTAACTCTGCATATCTTGTTGATTACCTCGAAAATAAATATAGACAAATCTACGGAATTTAATTCAACAATAATTGTTTATCAACCTAAGAGACATGTATTTAACTAAAATATATGTCTCTTTTTATAGAAAATATTTACAAGTATTGGGTATTTATACTATTCTTTTATAGAAGGAACTTGGATTTTATAAAGGGGTTAACTAATGGAAAAAGAAGCAGATTTAAGATTAAAAGTGGAAAATCTTGAAAAACAAGTAAAGTATTATGAGAAGGTACTCTCAAACATTCCATTTCAACTAGAATATAAAGACTTCTATGAAGGCTTTACTTTATCTAAATCTAGAGGAAATACTTTACCTATTATCGATATTCTATTAGACGAAGGTGCTAATCCTCTAGAGAAACAATTAAAAATGGATTTATCAATTAAGGACCTTCCGTTTGAAGAAATAGAAGCATTTCTATACCCTATTTTAGACCTAGTACCCTATCACATCGTGTTTATTGATAAGCTGGGAAGAATCACTTTTTGTAATAAACAAACCGCTGATGACCTAAAAGTTAGACGTCAGAACATGATTGGAAAACACTTGAGAGACCTGTTGCAAATTCCTGATGATCTTATCATGTTATTAAAAACCCTTCAAACAAAAGAGCCAATTTACAATCTTGAGGTACTTGACTCAAATTACGGTATCGTAAATACTAGAATTATCTTTGACAATGAAGGAAATATATTAAGAGTAATTGGAACTTTCCATTTTTTAAACTCTATAAAAGAATCTGAAAAACAAGCTTTAGCTGGTAGAATTGCTGCTGGAATAGCACATGAAATAAGGAATCCTCTTACAACTGTTAGAGGATATCTACAATATTTACAACAGACCATTGATCCTACTATTGCTATTCTTTTTAAGGACCTTCTAATCCCAGAGTTAGATCGTGCAAATAAAATCATCTCTGATTTTTTAAGTGTAGCTAGACCTTCTGATCGTCAACGTAAACCAATAAATATAAATACTTTTTTGGAGTACCAATTAGGCTACCTTTTGAGAAGTGAAGCTTTATTACAAAATGTCAATATTTCTTTTGATCTTGCAACTAATACAAACGATTACTTGTTGCTCTCAAACCAAGACGAGCTTATTCAAGTCTTTTTGAATTTGTTTAGAAACGCAATGGAAGCTCAATCACAAAAACACTTACACATAACTATAACTAGTAAAATAGATACCGACAGGTTAGTTATCACTTTTGAAGATAATGGGATTGGTATATCTCAAAAAAATATCGATCATATTTTTGATCCATTTTTTTCAACAAAAGACTCAGGTACTGGTTTAGGTCTTTCTATCTCTAAAAAAATTATTGAAAACTACGGAGGAACAATGCGAGTTAAAAGCAAAGAAAACTTAGGCAGTACTTTTATCATTGAGTTTCCAGTTGAAATCCAAAGTAGAAAAACAACATAAAAGAGGTACCCATTTTAAAGGGTACCTCTTTTACCATTCTATCTATATAGAAGAGAGATTATAATTTTACAACGTTAGCAGCTTGAGGTCCGCGGTTACCTTCAACGATTTCGAAAGAAACTTCTTGACCTTCTTCTAAAGACTTAAAGCCTTCACCTTGAATAGCTGAGAAATGAACGAATACGTCGTCTCCACCTTCAACTTCGATGAATCCAAAGCCTTTTTCACTGTTAAACCATTTTACTTTACCATTTTGCATGTGATATGCCTCCTAAAAATCAATACACAACAAGAATGTGCATTTTAAAATATTAACCATTAACACTTTCAGTTTTTGTACATACATGAAATGAGATATGTATAAATTTAACTTATAAAGCTAAATGGTCTGTTCAATAATAACATTGTTTTATTTCTAAGTCAATATGTGCCATTTTTGCTCGTTATTTAAAAAAAGAAACCCTGCTAAAGGGTCTCTTAATGTCCTGACGGTGATGTAATTCCAACTCGATCGATGATTAGTTTACTTTCTTCATTTAATCCGACAATTTGAACATCTTTATCTTGTTTTTGATATTTGGCGACTACTTTTGCAATAGCTGTAACTGCAGAGTGATCCCATACATGGGATTGGCTAAAATCAATTTCGATAAATTTAGGGTCGTTATGATAATCAAAAAGTTCAACAAAATGAAGCATTGTACCAAAGAATAGTTGTCCTGAGATTTTATATACCTTTTTGTTACCATCGACTTTTTGTGTCGTTCTAATTTGTGCCATCTTCCAACCAAAGACAAGAGCACTTAAGATAACTCCTGCAAAAACACCTTTTGCAAGGTCATGAGTATAAACAACAATTGCAACAGTAATTACCATAATTGCAGCATCACTTCTTGGCAACCTTCCTAAATCCTTTAGTGATTGCCAATCAAATGTACCAATCGAAACCATAATCATTACCCCAACTAATGCAGCCATTGGAATTTTTGTAACAATATCACCTAAAACCAGTATTAGAAAAAGTAAAAATACTCCGGCTACTAGAGCAGAAAGTCTCCCTCTTCCCCCTGACTTCACATTAATTACAGATTGTCCAATCATCGCACAACCTGCCATTCCACCAAAGAATCCTGTGACCATATTTGCTACACCTTGGCCACGTATTTCTCTATTCTTATCACTTTTTGTTTCAGTCATCTCATCAACTATAGTAGCCGTTAAAAGTGATTCTAGGATACCAACAATTGCTAAAGTAAAAGAATATGGAAGAATAATCATTAGTGTTTCTATTGATAATTCAATAGATGGGATATGAAAAATCGGTAATGATTGAGTAATCTTTCCCATATCTCCTACTGTCTTTAAATCAAATCCTACGAAAATTGATAATGCTGTCATAGCAATAATGGCTACTAACGCTGAAGGAACAGCCTTTGTAAATCTTGGTAAAATATAAATAATCGCTAATGTACCAAAAACCATTACATACATCGCCATTGATGCGCCGACAAAATGTGGTAATTGCGCCATAAAGATTAAAATGGCTAACGCATTTACAAAACCGATAATTACTGACTGTGGTAAAAACGTGATAAATCTACCGAGTTTTAAAACACCTAATAAAAACTGAATGATTCCTGTTAATACGGTTGCTGCTAGTAAATATTCTAATCCATGCTCCGCCACAAGTGTGACCATAAGTAAAGCCATAGCCCCTGTAGCTGCTGAAATCATACCAGGTCTACCACCTGTAAATGCGATAATGACAGCGATACAAAATGATGCGTATAAACCAACCATTGGGTCTACTCCTGCAATGATAGCAAATGCAATTGCTTCTGGGATTAATGCTAATGCAACTGTAATACCAGCTAATGTATCACCTCTCACATTTGAAAACCATTCGTTTTTTAATGAGTGAATATTCATAGATGCACCTCTTCCTTATTAAGTTATGAATCTAGTGACTTTCAACTCTCATGAAAGTCGGGTCCGTTTACAACAAGACGAATCATACCACATTTATCTCCTCTTTAAAAAACGTATGTAAGCGTATAAATTCCTAACTTTTCTTCATTTTTCTTTATTTTTCGTCATAATGCTTATCATTTCATAAAATGCGTATTTCAAAGTATATTTTTGCTTTTTAATAGACTACTTAAATTCTATCAATCTGTTCTATCTTATTTACATGCTGAATAAGATAAAAGGGGAAGAACAACTTGAGAAACCTTCTACTAATTAATTAAAGGATTAAAGGGGGAAGAAAAATGATTTATGCACAACCGGGAACGGCTGGAGCAAAAGTAGAATTTAAGAAACGATATGAAAATTACATTGGAGGAGAGTGGGTACCACCTGTTAATGGTGAATATTTCGAAAACATTACTCCGGTAACAGGAAATGCTTTCTGTGAAGTAGCCAGGTCAAATGCCGAGGATATTGAACTTGCAATTGATGCTGCGCATGCTGCAAAGGAAAGTTGGGGACGCACCTCTGTAACAGAACGCTCAAACATATTAAATAGTATAGCTAACAGAATGGAAGAGAACTTAGAAATGCTTGCGGTTGCTGAATCATGGGAAAATGGTAAACCAATAAGAGAAACAATGGCTGCTGACCTTCCTCTTGCAATCGATCATTTTAGATACTTTGCTAGCTGTATAAGAGCACAAGAAGGAAGCTTAGGAGAACTTGATCAAGATACAGTATCATACCATTTTACAGAACCACTAGGTGTAGTAGCTCAAATCATACCATGGAATTTCCCACTTTTAATGGCAACGTGGAAATTAGCACCGGCACTTGCAGCAGGAAATTGCGTTGTGTTAAAACCTGCTGAACAAACACCCGCTTCTATTATGGTATTAATGGAATTAATTGAAGACTTATTACCACCAGGTGTTGTAAACATAATAAATGGATTTGGTGTTGAAGCTGGAAAGCCACTCGCATCATCTAGTCGTGTTTCAAAAGTTGCCTTCACAGGTGAAACAACAACAGGAAGAATGATTATGCAATACGCATCCCAGAATATTATACCAGTCACACTTGAATTAGGAGGAAAATCACCTAATATTTTCTTTTCTGATGTAGTTCGCCATGATGACGAATTCTTTGATAAAGCGATTGAGGGATTTGTCATGTTTGCCCTTAATCAAGGAGAAGTATGCACTTGTCCTTCCCGAGCGCTAATCCAAGAAGATATTTATGACCAATTTATGGAAAGAGCACTTAAGCGGGTTAAACAAATTAAACAAGGTAATCCTTTAGATACGGAGACAATGATTGGTGCTCAGGCGTCTACAGAACAATTAGAAAAAATACTCACATATTTCAATATTGCAAATGAAGAAGGCGCTCAATGTCTTGCTGGAGGTCAACGTGCAGCTCTAACTGGTGATCTAGAAGGTGGGTATTACATCCAACCAACAGTATTTAAAGGTCATAATAAAATGAGGATTTTCCAAGAAGAGATATTTGGCCCGGTTGTATCTGTCACAACCTTTAAGGATGAAGCCGAAGCTTTGGAGCTAGCAAACGATACATTGTATGGACTAGGTGCAGGTGTTTGGACGAGAGATATGAATACTGCTTATCGATTTGGAAGAGGCATTGAGGCTGGTCGCGTTTGGACTAACTGTTATCACGCTTACCCTGCTCACGCTGCTTTTGGAGGCTATAAAATGTCTGGTATAGGTAGAGAAAATCATAAAATGATGCTATCCCATTATCAACAGACAAAAAATCTATTAGTTAGCTATAGTCCTAAAGCATTGGGTTTCTTTTAAGAATGACTGAACTAGTAAAGGTTAGCGCAACTGAAAGTGCTTTAAAATTAATAGATGAGCTAAAGCAGAAGCATGGCGATCTATTATTTCATCAATCTGGTGGCTGTTGTGACGGTAGTTCACCTATGTGTTATCCAAGAAATGAATTAGTTATCGGTGAGGTAGATGTACTATTAGGTTATATCGGTGATTGTCCTTTTTATATGACAAAAAAGCAATATGATTATTGGAAGCATACTCAATTAATTATAGATGTTGTCCCTGGAAGAGGCGGTATGTTTTCCTTAGAAGGCCCCCTCGGTGTAAGGTTTTTGACCAGATCAAAACTTTTCTAGTAAAAAGGTAAAGAGGCTATCTATGATAGCCTCTCATTTCATTTAGAGAATAACTTTTTATAAACAGAATATCCTTCATCTTCAAGCCTACTATACGGGATAAAGCGAAGTGCAGCAGAATTAATACAATATCGTAAACCATTTGGACCGGGTCCATCGTTAAATACATGGCCTAAATGAGAATCTGATTCCGAGCTTCTTACTTCAGTTCTTATCATCCCATGCGTTAAATCGATTTTTTCTATCACTTCCAACTCATCTATTGGCTTTGTGAAGCTCGGCCATCCGCACCCTGCATCATATTTATCTAAAGAACTAAATAATGGTTTACCAGATACCACATCTACATAAATACCTTCATCCGTATGATTCCAATACTCATTTTTAAAAGGAGGTTCTGTGCCATTTTCCTGTGTTACATAATATTGCATTTCCGAAAGCTTTCCCTTGAGTTCTTCTTTATTATTCCAATGTTGTTTGATAAACTCATCACGCCCTGATGCCTTTCGATACCTTTTATAGTGTGATTCATTCTTTTTATAATAGCCTTGATGATGTTCTTCTGCTGGATAAAATGTTGATGCCTCTAAGATTTCTGTGACAATCGGCTTTTTAAATCGACCACTTTTCTCAATTTCTTCCTTTGATTTTAGAGCCTGTTGTTTTTGCTCTTCTGAGTGGTAAAAAATTGCCGTTTTATATGATTCTCCTCGGTCATAAAATTGTCCACCTGCATCGGTGGGATCGATTTGCTGCCAGTAAGTTGCTAAAAGTTGCTCGTAAGAATAAACGGTTGGATCAAATGTTATTTGGACAGCTTCTAAGTGACCGGTTTTATCACTACATACCTCTTTATATGACGGATTTTCTTTATGTCCTCCTGTATAGCCTGAAACAACCTTGAGAATCCCTGGTTGCTCGTCAAACGGCTTAACCATACACCAAAAGCATCCCCCTGCAAAAGTTGCAACTTCAATATTCATATCATGTTGATTTATTTGATTTTCCATACTTTACACACCCTTCTATCTCCCACCTTATTCAAAATTATATCACTTTCAAAAAATGAAGAAAATTTTAAAGCATTAATAATTAAATTTCCTTTCTTTCTTCTTCTAGTAATTGGATAAGTAAATTTGGATAGTCTGTTATTATTCCGTCCACATTTAGTTCAATTAATTGTCTCATTGTCTTCTCATCATTAATCGTCCAAAAGTGAATCGCAATATTTCGCTCTCTTACCCTTTTTATTAATCTTTCAGTCGCTAAGTCAACCCTTCCTACTTTTACTGGTATTTGAACAGCATGTCTTTTAAGCGGTAATAATCTGTCCAAATGTATTTTATGTAAAAAGAGAAAATACTTAATCGTTTCTACACCTGTACCAACTGGAATTTTCCCATCTGTTTTTGAAGCAAATCTTTCAAGACTATTATCATTGAATGATCCAACAATAACTCTTTTTTTCATCTTGTATTTCTTAATCAATTTCGCTACTTCCGCTTCTAGTTTTTTGTTTGGATCCTTCAGCTCAATTACTAATGGAACATTCCTAATTTGTTTGAAGACTTCTTCTAATGTTGGTATTGTAACTCCTTTATTTCTAAATGGATAAGCCCCCTTCTCCAATTTCAATCTATATCCAGCATCTAATTTTTTAATTTGTTCAAGAGTGAGTTTATTCACATAACCTGTGCCATTTGTTGTACGATCAACAGTTTCATCGTGAATGACTACTACATGACCATCCTTTGACATCCTTACATCTAACTCAATAGCATCTACTCCAATTTTTTCTGCTACACGAAATGCCAACATAGTATTTTCGGGGGCTAAGCCAGCTCCACCACGGTGAGCTATGACTAAAGGCCTCTCTCCCTCACGAAGAAAAGCTGTATTTGATTGTTTTGAAACAGGTAAAAATTGAATGGTTATAAAAAATAGACCAATTAGAAAAACAGCAATCGCAAGCCTAAAATATATAGGAATTATTCGATTTTTATCTTTATTTATTTTCATCATGATTCCCTCTTTTTTAAAAGAAAGTTTGTTAAAAATATTATGCTAATAATGGAAAGAATTATTAATAAAACATATGGCATTTATACGAATATTTTTATGTTATATCGCAAAGTTTATGTCTTGCGCATCTTAATTCGAATCATATTTTTATCAAAAGAGGGAAAAAGTAGAATTAGGAGGTGTAATCATGACGACTAGCCCATACTTATGTCCAAACTGTAAGACCAACCGTACGCGCTTTAATATTATTGAACAAATTGCCAAACCAATTAAGGTAGACCCACAAACCGGAGACGTCGTCCAACAGTATAGTAACGATACACTTGATCCGTTTCACATTCCATACCGTGGACCATCCTACAAGGTTCAGTGTGGAGCATGCGGACTAATAGAGGATGAATTAACCTTCGTAAAAAGAGCACAGAATAATTAGAACTTGAAATAAAAAGGCTTAGAAAGTTTATAAAAACAGAAAGAAGGTGACTAATTAAGCAGTCACCTTCTTTCTTTACTATTTGTATTTTTCAACAATAAATCTTTAGTTCTATCAATTCTAAATTTAACAAATACAGAATTACTCACTATTTTGATCTGTATTGAAGAACATCTCTTTTTTTGTCTTTCTTGTCTGTTTTCTTACATTATTGTCTTCAAAGTTTGATCCCATTTTACCATCTGACTCATAACTTAATTTATAGTCTATTGATTTCTTCTTTTTCATGTAATCACCTCATTAAACACAATCTCTATTTATTTTACTCACCTATTCCAAATTCATTCATTTTTTCTTTTTAATTGTAAAATATAAGGATTTAACGAGTAAACTATACTTCTAATGCAAATATGATTTCACTTTCTATTTTTCGAGTGAGATAGTACCTACGGTGCCGCATGAAAGGAACCACTTAGAATCTTAGGCTCTCCATTTTCATATCCAAATTCAAATTTCACCAAATAAGTATCTTCTATTACCTGATTTTTGATCTGTTTTTCAATCGTTAAGTAACAGTTTATTGAAACGGAATAATCATTTCTATTTTCTAATACCATTTCATCTACTGTGAGCGATCTAGCATTTTCATACATTTTCTTAAAATCTTCAAAAGGTAATTGCTCTTTCCATTGAATTCCCATTAAAGAATAAGCATCACTAAACCGCTTATTGTTTATCCAATTAAAATAACTAGCAATATTATACAACGCCGTTTCCTCTAAGATTTCCACTTTACTTGGGTCTAACTTTTTAGATATAACGCTACCTTCATCTAAAGAGACAATTGGGTTATTTGACCATTCCTTCACAATGGACAACACTTGTACAACTGGGATACTGAAACCAATTGTACCATCTTCTATAACAGCAGAATTAATCCCAATAACTTTTCCACTCCTTTTATCAATCAATGGACCTCCGCTATTCCCTTGCGAAATCGGCGCAGAAATTTGATAGACATCTTCATAATTGTATGGAGGTATATCAAATTCCCTACCAATACCACTTATAATTCCAACCGTCACAGTATTTTGAAAACCTAAAGGGCTTCCAAGTGCAATAACTTCATCCCCAACCTCTGATAGATCATATTCTACTAGGTCGGCTGGAGACACATCTTTTAAGCCTTCCACACGAATGACAGCAATGTCGATTTCATCACTAATCCCAATAACACGACCACTATAACCTTTTGATTTTGAAGTTCTTATTTTTACGTATGAATGCCCACTTACTACATGTGCATTCGTAATGATGTCACCTTTTTCGTTATATAAAAACCCAGATCCAATCGAACCATCATCTAATTCAATCATCACTACGGTCTTTTGAGTTCGTTCAATAATCGATTTAATATCCATCTTTTTTTGATTCTGAAGGTTATTTTCCTTTTTTGTGTTCTCTATTAAATTTTGCGGTGGCTTATCCAAGGCATTTACAAATGGATTGTTTAAGAAAAACAACACTAGTAAACCTGTAATGACTAGCGATAGATATAATGATATACTTAAAAACCATTTTACATTCATTATTATCCCTTCCTGACAAATAGTATGATTTTAAGTATACATTTTTCGACACTATTCCTCTAGGGCATCCCTTATATTCGACAAGAAATGAAACAAAGGTAATACTTTTGTAATATTTTTAAGAAAAGACTAGCAAATTATGACAATATTCAGTATTCTAAAAGTACCATCTTTATTATTATAAGGAGTAACTAATAGAATGCATCCTACCGTTGAAGATTTAATCATCAATATGTTTTTTATTGTGATTCCTCTTTTGTTATATCAGGTATTCAATTTCAATCATATTCAACATAATAAGGCTCATAAGTTATTTATTTTTGGATCTTCAAGTGTTGTATTACTTCTATGTATGATATTTCCAATTGAATTAAACAATGGTTTTATTTTCGATCTAAGACAAGTACCATTAATCATTGCCTTTCTATACGGTGGTTATAAGGTAGGATTGGGTATTTATATTATTTTAATTTTTATACGATTTTTACTTGGTGGACAAGGATTTGTAGGTGCTTTTGTAGATAATACATTACTTTTAATTATTTTGCTTTGTATTAAAAACATCTATACAGGAAGTAAAATTCAAAAGAAACTTGTCATTTTATTCTTACTATCTACTCTTAATTTTCTTATTACAATTAGTCTATTTTTTGTTCTTGAAGGGTTAAATTTTTTTAAAGCATTTATTGCTCTAGAAGCTAAAATATATTTTGCAAAGCTCGGTACAATCTTTTTAATTGCTTATTTCATTGAAATGATCAGAAAAAACATTTTATTAAGTGAACAAATTAAGCATACTGAAAAGTCCGTTATCGTTAGTCAGCTTGCTGCATCAATTTCTCACGAAGTTAGAAATCCATTAACTGTTTCTCGTGGCTTTATACAACTATTAAAAGAAGATAATATTCCAGCCTCTAAAAAGTCTCAATTCTTTAACTTAGTAATTAATGAAATTGATCGGGCAATTGCGATTATTACTGATTATTTAACCTTTGCAAAACCTTCAGAAGATAAACTAGAATTACTTATGCTAGACAGAGAATTAGAACATGTTATCGAGATGATTACTCCAATGGCAAATATGCAGTCTGTTATTATAAAAAAGGAATTGTTGTGTAAAGAAAATGAAAACGTATTAGGAGATCGTCAACGTTTTCATCAATCTATGCTAAACCTTTTGAAAAACAGCGTTGAAGCAATGCCAAATGGCGGTGTACTATTTGTTACACTATCTTCTCAAAAATCACAAGTCACTATTACAATTGAAGATAACGGTATTGGAATGTCAACCACTCAACTTAAAAATCTAGGAAAACCTTATTTTTCATCAAAGGAAACTGGCACTGGCTTAGGAATGATGGTGGTCTATAGTATTATCGAGTCGATGAAGGGAACAATTCAAGTTAAAAGTTCAGTTGGTACAGGCACTACTTTTATCATACAATTACCAAAAGCCGTTAACTCTTATACAGAAATAGCTTAAACAAACCAATTCTTATAGAATTGGTTTGTTTTTTACTCTTCCATCTCAAATCAATACAATGTTATCCTTTGATTACTGAAGAAAACATTAAAAAGTAGCAATCATCATTATACTGTTATAAACAAATGAAAAAAATCCCATAAATAGAATACGATCTATTGTTTAAAATAAGAAAAGTTTAACATCATAAAGGAGGCAAAAAAATTGTTGAAAAATCAAAAGAATAACGAAAATAGTAGCACTAAAATCGCTGGTAGAAGCTACCAAGTTGATGATTATGAAGGTTCAAATGAACTTTCTGCTGGTTTAGCTGAAACACATGAGCAAGTCAGTGACACACTTACAGAAGGAACAATTGATCAAAATAAGGATTTGCACCAAGAAGGATGAAAATGTGTACTTGTTTCTTTTGTGAATTATAGAGTGTTGGATCTAAGTACTTCAGAAGTGTTAATCGGAGTGGAAGAATCGAGACTCCTGCGGGAAATGCGCCGGCCCCCGTACCCCACAGACGCAGTCGAGTAGGCTCAAGTGGCGCCCCACGGAAAGCGAGAGTTCTGCAACGGAGATTAACAACCCAAGTAGAGTTTTGTATTTTCAGGGCAGAGACTACCATGCAATTTGTGAATTGCACCATGAAGGATGAAAATGCGAACTTGATTTTGGGGTTTATAGAATGTTGGATTTTAAATAATTTATGCGTGTTAACCGAAGAGGAAGGACCGAGACTCCTGCGGGAAATGCGCTGGACTGGAGACCCCACAGGCGAAGCCGAGGAGGCTCCAGGAGCGCCCCGCGGAAAGCGAGTGTCCTGCAGCGAAGGTTAACACCCCATGTTGAAGGTAAAGAATTGTATTTTCAGGGTAGACTTCCATGCAATGTAAGAATTGCACCATGAAGAATGAAAATGTGTACTGGATTTTTGCGTTTATAGAATGTTGGCTTTTAAGTACTTTCTGCGTGTTAACCGAAGAAGAAGGACCGAGACTCCTGCAGGAGATGTGCCGGACTTGAGACCCCACAGGCGCAGCCGAGGAGGCTCAAGTGGCACCCTGCGGAAAGCGAGAGTCCTGCAACGAAGGTTAATACACCTTATAAAGCGTCGTATTTTCAGGGTAGCTTAAATGATTAAAAATAGCAAAAAGAACTTATCTAACTAAAGATAAGTTCTTTTTACTATCTATTTTTTAAAGGAACGATTAATTTTAATAAAATCTGGTTATTTTCTAGATCAAACTTGTCTACTTTAACCGATACGTCACTCTTTAATTTCATATCTGTCATTTTCACATATACTATTTGCTCTTTTGGATCAATCTCTACCCATGTCGGAAGACTGTACTTATCATTAATATATTTGAGCACATAAGATACAGGTAGCCTCAATTGTCCTAATGATATAGACTCTTGCTTTAAAATAAGGTTTCCATATTTATCTACCACAGGTTCAAATGCCATAACAATGTCAATCTCTTTATTAAATGCTACGATGGTCCCAATTAAATTAACCTGATTAGTTAACTCTACTCGATAATCAAGTGATTTCCCTTTCGATTGCTTCTGCAGATAATCATTAATAAGTAGTGTTAAATCATCTTTATTTGAACTTATTGATAATTCAACACCTTCTGGACTTTTTAATTTTAAGTCTTTTTCAACGCTTTCTCTCGGGATAAAAATTAAGCTAATGATTAAACTTATTACAACTATATTAATTATTGCAATCGTTATAAATAAGCTTTTCCAATTTTTAAAATATTTCATAATGATGCTCCTATTTAGAAATGAAATCTATAAATTTATTCTTTAATGGTATCGAAAATCCGTTTAGCTATTAATTCATAACCTCTTGTATTTGGATGAAACTCATCTTTGTACAGCAATTTCTCTTCACTACTGATGAATATATCGTCTACTGGGACAAAAGTTGTACCTTCATATTGACTTAATACTTCAATGCTCTTATTGTTCCATGTTTGTACAACTAAATTTAATTCATTTAATAAGTCTAGAAAAGAATAGAAAGGATTGTATAATCCAACTAAAACAATTTCACATGTTGTATTTAGCCCTCTAATTTCTTCTAGAATATCATTTAACCTATCTCCATAATCTTCCTGTTCATCTTCAAAGGTTTCAAAAGAAAGGTTAAAAATATTTTCTTTTGTCACTTTCATCATATCATTTCCACCTATAGTAATGATAACAATATCTGCCTCAGCGATAGAACCTTTAATTTCGTTGTTCTTCAATCTCTTCAACAAATCTGTTGTTTTATGGCCTTTAACCCCGAAATTTTTAGTATCAACTGTTTTAATCGTTTTTTCATTAACCAAATAATCTTCTAGGAAAAATAAATAGCCACCATTTTTAGTTGTGTCACCGATACCTTCTGTTAAAGAATCACCTATTCCAACTATTTTTAACTCCTGTAAAAAGAACTGAGAAGGTGCATGGACTTTCTCTCTAAGAACATGCTTACTCTCAGGGACTAAACTTACTTTTTCGGCCTGTGAACTGCATGAACTTATTATGAACAAACTAAAACACAAAAAGCAAATTACTGAATATGTCCTTAGCATATATTCTCCTTTTTATTAAAGCTATTAAACTATCAAATTATTAATGTATTATATCATAAACAATTTAACTAAAAATAGAATCAATCATTCGTTATCAAATAAATATTAAATATCTATTTATACATTTGGAAAAGATATATATACAACAAATTAAATTTCTGGAGAGTGAGCTTATGAGTTTAAATAAAGAAAAAAAATCGAATGAAATATCTCAACTAAACAGTCTTGAAATTGAGCAATGCCAGACATTAAATAATAATGAATTGTTTTGGAAAGAACTAGTAACTATTGTTGAAGAAGGAATTCAGGAAGAAAACTAATGCTAGGTACATAAAAAAAGGGTTCTTATTGAACCCATTCTAATTAAGTGACTTTATATCTTGTATGATTTGCTCATATGGAGTATCTTCAACTCCACTATAATCTTTAACGACAATTCCATCTTTATTTACAAGATAAAAAGAAGTACCATGCATAACTTGATCAGAATCTTTAGGCTTTAGAGCTAGAGTTTTAAAGTTTTTTTCTGCAAACTCTTTTATTTCTTCAGGAGAATAACCAGTTAGAAAATGCCAGTTTCCAAAATCTGCATCAAACTTCTGGCCAAACTCTTTTAATATTGAAGGTGAATCAATTTCAGGGTCAACGGAAAAAGAAACGAATGTTACATCGAGTCCCTCTTCTTTAGCCATATTTTGCAATTTCGACATATGTGCAGTCATAGGTGAACAAACAGTATCGCAATTAGTAAAAATAAAGTTAGCAACCCATACTTTATTTTTAAAATCTGATAATTGAACTTCTTCTTCATTTTGGTTGGTATATGAAAAACTGCTTACTTTCCAGTTTAATGGGTTTTCAATTTCATTGTTTGAACAAGCTGTTACTAGAAGCATTGTAATCATAATAAAAATAGTATATATCTTATTCACTTTTCCCTACCTCTTCCCTTTATGAATTCATAAAGTATACTAACAAAATTTCTAAAAGAGATAAAGTAAATAATTCTCCTATTATTAACATAGATACGAATAGTCTTTATAAAATATTGAAAAAATACTATAGATATATAAGGAGGGAGCAATTTGCAGTTATATTTCTCGCCTGAGCTAATGGCTAACAATTATCAGTTACTAAATATTGTAGATCAAAATAACAACCCATTAGGATATGTTACCTTTTTGTTTGACCAAGAAAAAATGTATGTACATGGATTATGTGAAAATGAGGGGATATGTGAAGATTTTAAAGAGTTACTTAAGCCCTATTTAAAGGGCTTATCTAAAATCAAATCTGACCTAGATATATATGCTTACATTTCTGTTGGGGGTAAAAAAATAGACTGTGACATTGAAGAAGTCAAAAAATAAAATATACTTTTTAAAATAACTATACTTCTCTTATTTACACTACATATCACGAGTCATAACTGTCAAAAAGTCTTCCAAGTACTTACTATACGAAAAATTTAATCCAATACGGTGTTTAGGATAATCTATGAGCATCGGGTAAGGACGAAAGTCAGCAATGCTTTGCCCATATGCTTCACTTTTATTTACAATTACCTTTACTGGTCTATTTTCTGTATAGATGTATTGCTCGTTCAGTGCTGACCATAATGTGACAACATCATGTAAAGGGCTTCCTTTTATTGAAGGAATAGAAGATTTATAAAAGTTGAAGTAATAATCCATTAACGGTTTTATTATCTCACCTACCATGGAATTATTCCTTTTTTGAACTTTGTCTATATAATTTACCATGTCAGGAGTGATTATTGCATTTTGAGTAATATTCAGAGGTATTATCGTTATTCTTTCACCTAGAGTTAGCACTAAATTTGCAGCATAGGGATCACTGTAAAAATTAGCCTCTGCAACAGGTGTAACGTTTCCTGGATAAGAAAAAGCACCACCCATAATATAAATCGATTTTACGTTTTTTACTAACTCAGGGTACAGAATATAGATAGTAGCTAGAGATGTAAGTCTACCAACATTCACTATGATCAAATCTTTATATTTATTAATTAAATTATTCACTTCATAAAAATCCTTAAATTTCACATCAGTCATATCTTTTATTGTTATAGGTCCTAACCCCTGTTCACCATGAACTTCAGGGTAAAAAGTAGGGCTCATTCCTGTAAGTGGTCTTTCAGCACCAGCAATGATAGGGATATCCTCTCTCTTTGTAAGCTTTTGAAGGTACCTTGCATTTTGAATGGCTACACTTTTTGGAACATTCCCATAGTCAGCTACAACACCGACAATATCTATATATGGGTTAAAATGTGCGTAAATTAGACCGATAATATCATCTATTCCAAAGTCTGCAAAGTAAAGTACTTTCATTGGCATTTATACCACTCCTCACTTTTAACACCTTACATCTTATGATAAAAAACGAAAAAAATGAGGTGAAATCTTCCCACCTCATTTTTTTATCTATTTTAATGGTAAAGTGATTGTAAAAGTAGTTCCTTTTCCTTTTTTACTTTGAATGAGAATGTCTCCTCTTAACCTTTCGATTATCTGGTAACATACCATCATTCCAATTCCAGTCCCCTTTTCTTTCAATGAGTAAAACGGAGTTCCTAATCGCTTAACTTCTTCTTCTGTCATTCCTATTCCATTATCAGTTATTACAAAATAAACATTTTCAGAATCCTTGTTAACTTTTACGGATAAATACCCCTCATTCTTTATTGCCTCTATACCATTCTTCATAATATTTAGAAGCACTTGTTTTAATTCGGACTTATTTCCATTAATTATGATTGAGTCCTCTTCACAATCAAGCATTACTTTAATGTTATTGGTCATTAAAGCATAGGATGTTATCAATTCAGTAACATTTTTTGTTATTTCGATACAGTCAATTTCTTCGTGATCACCAATGTCAGGCTTTGCTAATGATAAATAGTCATTTATTATCGTTTCTGCTCTGTTCATTTCTCCAACCATTAATACAATATACTCTTTTTCCTCCGTTGATAAAGTATCTTTTGATTGAAATATTTGCAGAAAACCTTTTACCACTGTCATAGGGTTTCTAATTTCATGGGCAACGGAAGCAGCTAATTGACCAATTGCATTCATTCTTTCAGCTCGCTGTAGTTCCATTTGGAGCTTACTCTGCTCTAAAATACTATCCATTTCTCCTAAAGCTTTATCAAATCCTTTTAGAGCTTCATTTACTCCCCTTTCAGTTATTTGTTCAGAAGTAACAGCCACTCGATCAAATAAGAGTTGTAATTGTGCCGTCATTTCATTAAATTTCTCACTTAATTCACCTATTTCTGATTGATCATTCGTATTAAGTGTAACGTTAAAATTACCTTGACTTACTTGATGTATTCCAGAAAATAAATCCTTTAAAGGAGACATCATCTTTCTTAATCCCCAATCTTGAATTGTAAAAATGACACTAAAAACAAGAGTACATGCGACAAATAGAGAAATAAGTAAATCAAGCTGTATGTTATGTAAAATACTTGCATCGATGTCGATACAAAAAATGGCAATTACCTCTCCATATTCATCAAAAATTGGGGAAAAACCAGTAATCCACGTTCCGTAATCATCCTCATATATACCGGTATAACTACTTGTCTTATTATTAATGGTTGAATCCAGTTCTTCAATATATTCTTTGGGAGCTCTGTATATACTCCCTGCCGCCATTTTACTATCTACTACTTTACTCGCAACAGCAATAGGTAAAAGATTTTGCTTGTCTTTAATAGTCGTAGGTAATAGATAACCCTGAGCATAATTTGAAAATTTCTCATTAATTTTATCTAAAGATTCAACTAGTTTATCCGAAACGTCCTGACTACTTTCCTGTTGTTTTATAGCAAGTTTAATTTCCGATATTGGCAATGTAGATTTCCACAAATTTGCTGTACTAACCGCTTGGTCTGCCATTAGTTGAACTGCAGTATTTTTTTGAATTTGGTAACTGATTAAAGATGTAGAAAAGCCAACTAATAGTACGATGAAACTTGTAAATAGAATGGTTTTTTTAAAGAAGCTAAGTTTATTCATATAAGATTTCATGGAATTCCTCTTATTCAAATTAGTCGTTACTAAAATAATTCGACTAAAAGAAAAAAATCCCTTTTTTACTACTAAATCTGCATAACTAGACAACCGTACAAGCAACAAATTTATAAAGTCATAAATTATTAAGAATACTTTTTCATGGAGGGATAACAGTGGCTACACATTATTATGAAATCTGTAATAGATATCGTGGTCGAGTTGTAAATATATCTTGTAAGGATGGAAAAAAACATGTAGGAAGAATTATAAACGTCACGAGAAGTCATGTTTATTTAGAACCATTTCAACAAAGAAATTTCGGAGGCTTTGGTTATGGATATTATGGTAGAGGTTATGGTTATGGTTTCCGTAGACCTTTCGCTGTTCCACTAGCATTTATATCAGGTTTAGTACTAGGTGGACTTTTTTTCTGGTAATGGAAACGCCTTCTCGATTATTTCGAGAAGGCATTCTACTACTCTATGAATTAATTAAAATAATACATAAAGCCAATTGCTCCCCTGCCAGTATGTGTACTAATGATTGGAGTCGTTTCTTCTACATCTATCAAGTGACAGTCACTGACATCTAAAAGAGATTGTCTAAGTTTATTAGCCAATTGCTCACCGTCTGCATGAACGATTCCAACATCCTTTAATGACTTATTACTAACATCCTCTAAAAACCGTTTCGTTAAATATTTTACTATTTGAGAGTGACTTCTTACCTTAGTGATTGGCGCATAGACACCATCTTCCAATATTGCAATAGGCTTAATATTTAATAACGAACCAAGTAAAGCTTTACCTTTCCCTATTCTTCCACCCTTAACTAAGTTTTCAAGAGTATCAACAATAACAAATAAGCGTGTATTTTTTTGTATCTCCTTTAGCTTAAAGAGAATATCATCAACTTGATTACCCTCAGATGCCATCTTAGCAGCCTCAATTACTTGAAAACTCATTGCCTTTGAGATAAATCTAGAATCTACTACACTAACATTTCCATCTACCATTTCAGCAGCACTTTGAGCCGATCTAAAAGTTCCACTTAAATCACTAGACATATGTATGGAAATAACGTCACTCCCATCAGCTGTTAGACGGTTATATACCTCTACAAAGCTACCTATAGCCGGTTGAGAGCTTTTGGGTAGTTCTTTAGAGAGCGCCATTTTTTCAATGAATTCTGAAGGTGTAATATCCACTCTATCTAAATAAGTATCTCCGTCAATTGAAATTGATAAAGGTACAACTTCAAGATTATAAGCTTCGATCTGTTCATTTGATAAATCGACAGTAGAATCGGTTACTATTTTTATGTTTGCCATTTCTATCACATCCCTACATTTTTCACATAACATTATACTACTGGAAATAAACGTTTAAAAGCATTATGATTGAAAATTTGGAATAAGATCACAATGTTCCTAAGAATAATTACTTTCATATTCATACCTCTAGCATCCAACAAAATCTGAATATCAAAAACACCTTATGAAAAAGAACCCTTTTAATAATCAAAGGGTTCAAAAATTGTTAAGCATTATTCTTTAGTAAATCTGTTTTAAACAATCTTTCATAATCTGGCCACTTCAATACTTTTTTTAAGTACTCTCTAAAAGAATAGACTTTTTTTGGAGAATTGTTCGCACTTATAATTGAAGTAAACCTTTGTAACTTAATAGCGAGCATAAAATAATAAGAATTGCCTTCATCTAATACAGGAATTTCAATTACCTTAACCTTCTGTCCATTTTGATGTTTGAACTCTAGGCTTTTAAATAGCAAGATATCAATCCTCTTTTTTACCCGTTTCTTATATTATACATTATTTTATGATCGAAGTCTGTCTAAACATGTTAATAAGTAAATTTTTTTACTAATTTCATACAGTATATTAACTTATATATTTAAGAAATAACCTTTCCTTCCCTTATTATATAGCTATCCTGAAAATACGACACTGTACAAGGGGTGTTAATCTGCGTTGCAGGAACCTCGCTTTCCGTGGGGCGCCACTTGAGCCTCCTCGGCTTCGCCTGTGGGGTCCGGGGTCTGTCGCATATCCCACAGGACATTGAATAAGCTCCCTTGAATCCTCACCGCACGAAGGAAATGCGTTAGCATTTTCGAGGAGTCTCGGTTCCTTCCACTCCGATTAACACGCAAGAATGACTTAAAGTCCAACATTCTATAAATTCCAAAATCAAGTTCGCACCATTTTCATCCTTCATGGTGCAATTCTCAAATTACATGGAAGTCTACCCTGAAAATACAATTCATCACACTAAACATCACCTACCTCTAAAATTTTGTAGTAGGTTTTCGTATTGTGTGCTTGGAAGACGGATAAGCTAAGATAAAAAAGAAGGTGTAACGATTTGGAGTATAAGATTGATGCAAAAGATAGTGCGATTCCATGTGAGATTACAATTGATGACGATAACGGCAGGTATATGGTTAGAAATGCTGATACAAGTGGACAATCTTTTAATAGCGCTAAAGAATTAGTAAGTTGGATAGAACAAAACTGGAAACCCGAGGATTTTAATAATCAATCAGAGTATTGTAACATCCTGTCTAACCTTAAAGAGAATATCTCTAAATTGTAAAGGGAGTTGTAACTCCCTTTTTCCTATTCAAATGTACCTTTTACAAGTACTTTACCATTTTCAATCATCTTTTTACCTTTTGCAATTACTGAGTGAATATTAAGATTCTCTTTTTCTAGGAAGACTAGGTCTGCATCCTTACCTACTTCAATATTACCTTTATCCTTTAATTTTAATATTCTAGCAGGATTTGAAGTGATAACTTGCAATGCTTTTTCTAGTGGGATACCTTCTTTAAGAACAGCTTCCTTTACTTGTGAAAAGAGAGAAGATACATTTCCAACCTGTAGACCGATGAATTCACCATTGGAATTAAACTCTGGTAAGCTCGCTTGACCATCTGATGTAAACGTAACTTGTTCAATCGGAACGCCCGCTTCAAGCATTCTTTTTAGCCCTTCTCCACACTTTACTTCACCATTATATAAAAATCTTTGTACTGTACTTGTAGTAAAATCAACATATCCTCCACTCTTAGCAAAGTTAATCCCAGAAATAAACAGTTCTTCATTCCGATTAATATGAGTTGGATGAAATTGAGTAATTGGTATATCCGTTTTTTGAACAACAGCTTCTATTAAACTGAGCTTTGATGGACTATCCCCTAAATGTACATTAACAATTCCCGCCTTCCCCGAAAGCATTCCACCCACTCTTGCTGCTGAGGCTATCTTCGCTAACTCCTCCATCGTAGGTTGAGATGAGCGGTGATCCGCAATCGCTATTTCTCCAACTCCAATAATTTTATCAATTAAAATTAAGTCATCTTCTATTTTTGAAGTGAGTGTCCTAACAGGCACTTGATAGGAACCAGTATGTACGTAGCATGTTATTCCTTCTTCTTCTAATCCCCTAGCTTTTGCTATAATGTTACTCATTGTCCGTGTTGTACCATCAGTTCCAATTACGCCAACTAATGTAGTTATACCAGCTGTTGTTGCTTGAGTTAATGTAATTTCAGGCGTCCGAGTTTTGTAGCTACCTTCTCCCCCACCACCGATAATGTGAACATGAGAATCAATGAACCCAGGCACAACTAATCTTCCTGCTGCATCAATAATTTCAATATCTACAAAATTAACAGGAGCTTCAATTTCATCTTCGATGTAACCAATCTTATCATGAACAAGAAGGATGTCTTTAAAGCCTAAATACATAGGTGCATAAACTTCCGCATTTTTAATTAACGTAATCATGGTTAGTCCCCCACTTTATATGGTTCTACTTTCATAATTATACCAAATGGTATAAAATTTATTTACAGATAATTTTTATGTTATGATAAATCATAGTATATTAATTTAATAGTCATAAAAATTTATTGAGAATTGGAGTTAAATGAAATGGCAAATACGCATACCTTTACAAAGGGTGAAGAAATAGCTAATTCTGTTACTCATGGTATTGGAGCACTTCTCAGTATTGCTGCTCTCGTAATATTAATCGTTTTTTCCTCTCTACATGGTACAGCATGGCATATTGTAAGTTTTACTCTTTTTGGTGTTACAATGGTTTTACTATACACTTCTTCAACATTAGTACACAGTTTTCCAAAAGGAAGAGTAAAAGATTTCTTTGAAATTCTAGATCATTCCTCCATATACTTCTTTATTGCAGGAACGTATACACCTTTCTTATTTTTAGCTGTCCAAGGGTGGTTAGGTTGGACATTGTTTGGTGTTGTTTGGGGCCTTGCAATTGGGGGCACAATCTTCAAATCATTCTTTGTAAAAAAATATCTATTTGCCTCAACGATCTTATACGTATTTTTGGGGTGGTTAATTGTTTTTGCTTGGAATCCTCTTATTGAAAATATTCATCCTACAGGATTATCACTCTTAGTAACAGGAGGAATTTTATATACAATTGGAGCTGTTTTTTATGTATGGAGAGGCTTTAAGTTTCACCATGCTATTTGGCACTTATTCGTATTAGCTGGTTCAATTACACATTTCTTCTCGGTATTAACATTTATATAAAGATAAATGCCACTATTCGCTGAACGGTAGTGGCATTTTTTATTCTCTAATTTAATTTAGCAGAAATTTTTTGTTGTATTAATTCAGCTAACTCTTTCGTTTCCTTCTCTGGAGAATGGAAATGTGCTGGCAAAATAGTGATATTCACTTTAGCTGGTTTAATAATTCCTTTATTTTGTTCCATTATCTTATAACTTCCATCAATGACGATTGGAACAATAGGAACATTAGAATCAACAGCTAGGCGAAGTCCACCAGTTTTAAAACTTTTTACCTTGCCATCTTTACTTCTAGTCCCTTCAGGAAAGATAACCATCGAATGACCATCCTTCAACAAACTAATTCCTTCTTTTATTGCCTTTAAGGACTGTCTTCTATCTTTTCGATCAATGAAAACGCAATTCATAAGTTCCATCCAACTACGGATAATAGGAAGCTTTTTCACCTCGACTTTAGAAATAAACCCAAAAGGTTTATCAATACAACTTAATAGAATTGGAATATCGAAGTTTCCTTGATGATTAGCAACAAATAAGACTGGACCATTCGGAATATTTTCTCTACCAGTTACTGTTACTTTTACGCCTGCTATTCTAATTAAGTAACTAGCCCACTTTTTGGGGAGTTTATGGATAAATAAATCCCTCTCTTCAACGGAAAGCGACTTATCTAACTTTTTTAATTTTAATTGCGAAGGAATACTATAAATTAAATAACTTCCAAAAAACAAAAACCACAACACTGTTCTAACCATGTCTACCTCCAAGATACTTCAACTTTAAAAGGTCTGACAAAGTTGTCAGACCTTTTAATCATACATCAATTTTTTATTTTTTTCTATAAACTGCGAAAAAATAGTCATAAGGGTTTTTATTGTCTTTAGGCCCTTTTTCTCTCGATATTAACTCCCACTCTTCCATGTTTACTTTAGGGAAATATGTATCTCCTGAAAATCTTTCTTCAATATGGGTTATATATAATTTATCAGTAAAAGGGAGAAACTGATTGAATATTTCTGCACCACCAATAATAAAGACTTCATTCCCTAGCTGTTCACTATGATGTAAGACCTCATCAACTGAATGCATGACTTCACAGCCAAAAACATTCATGTCATGAGTTTTCGTGAGTACAATATTATGTCTTCCAGGAAGTGGTCTTCCAATTGAGTTGTACGTTTTTCTCCCCATAACAATTGATTTTCCCATAGTTATTTTTTTAAAGTAAGCTAGATCGGCTGGTAATTTCCAAGGCAGATCGTTATCTTGTCCAATTAGATTATTTTGATCCATTGCTACAATAAGTGAAATCATACACTAACCTCACCTTTTATATGTGGATGTGCGTCATAATTTTCAAGCTGAAAATCTTCAAAAGTAAAATCAAAAATTGATTTGATTTTAGGATTTATTTTCATTGACGGTAATGGTTTAGGCTCCCTTGTTAGTTGCAATTTCACTTGATCAAGATGATTTAAATAAATATGTGCATCACCGAAAGTGTGTATAAACTCTCCTACTTTTAAATTCGTCACTTGTGCGACCATCATTGTTAAAAGAGCGTAAGAAGCAATATTAAACGGAACACCTAAAAAGACATCTGCAGACCTTTGGTAGAGCTGGCAAGAAAGCTTTCCGTCTGATACATAAAACTGGAATAGACAGTGACAAGGTGGTAATGCCATGTTTTCAACATCTGCTACGTTCCAAGCGCTAACAATTAATCTACGGGAATCTGGATTATTATTTATCTGATTAATTATGTTTGATATTTGATCGATACTTTGACCGTTTCTAGCTGGCCACGATCTCCACTGGTGCCCATAAACAGGACCAAGGTCTCCATTTTCATCAGCCCATTCGTTCCAAATTCTAACACCGTTTTCTTCTAAATATTTTATATTTGTATCTCCTTTTAAAAACCAAAGTAACTCATGAATAATTGATCGTAGATGAAGCTTTTTTGTTGTTATAGCAGGGAAACCTTTTTCCAAATCAAATCTCATTTGATAGCCAAATGTACTAATTGTACCAGTACCAGTTCGATCTTCTTTCATAGTACCCTTCTCTATAATATGTTGACAAAGATCTAAATATTGTTTCATTCCGCCACACCTCTCACTATATATAGACTTTACTATTTTAACAAAGTAATATACAAGGTGAAAGTACTATCACACATATTTTAAAAAAATTCTAATTAACAGCTTCTCTTTCTAACTCCAAAAATAATCTATATGTTTTAGGAGCTAATGTTTTCAACTGTAGTCTACTTTCATATGAGTAATAAAACATTGCAAAAGTCTCGGCAAAATACTCTTCTGGATAATTTAAAAAATAAGGTTTATTAGGAAATAATTTTCCGGCCTCATTTTTCCAAATTTCTTTGTAGTCAAAATTTTCAGTTATTTTATGGAAAATTTGATTATCCACTGAATGACCTAGCTCATGCAACTCTAAATTCAATGACCCATGACCTTTTCCTTTTTCACTATGACCAATCTTTACTAATACAAGTTTTGATCCACCTATTCCTGGTACATCATCCCATGTTGGTCCATCTTCACTGTATCCTCTTGGTTTTTCACCTTTTAGGTGACTTGCAGTCGGTTCATCTGTCAATTTTCCATTAAATAGTTTAATCTTCACACCTTCATCTACAAGCATTTTTAGGATTTTAGGATGAATATTACTTAATCTAGAGATTATGTTGGTTGCTTCCTTCTGATTAAAGTGTGATTCGTCCTCTGGTAGAACCACGATTGTATCTAATAATTTTTTATTCGGAATATGCTTTGTTGCTACATAGAATGCAAGTGAATCAAAATCCCTTAATAACGTTCCAAAAGGTGATGCTTCGCCAACTTTATGGGTTGCTGTACCTAGTAAAAAAATGATAGATAATAATATTACAAGTTTTTTCACAAAAATTCCCCATTTTTATTTTGTAAATGTCTAGCTGAATGAATAACTTCTGACTCAAAAATTAGATTACAATAATATTTTTAAATGTTACAAATATTATAACATATTTTTCAGAGATTAAAAGACTTCATCGATACTGTAATATTACTGGTATTTTTTTCACTTTAGTCCTATTACAACTTTAAAGGATTTAATATATTAATAGAGTAATTGTCCCATCCATTTCTGTTGATTTTACTATCAATACACAAATAAAAAAAGCACATTGGAAGAACCAATATGCTTGCTAATTTCTACATATTAATTTGAAATTTTCTCTCTATACGAAACAGCTCTTCCATCCTCGATATCTCTAGAACGATGAGCAATTCTACTTGCAGCCGCTGCAGCTAATGCACAAACAATATCATCTAAAAATGTATGAACATGTTCTCCTTGATGTTCATCCAATGCTTTAATAATTCCAAATTTCTCTTTATCTAAATAACCAAAGTTTGTAAGTCCAATTGACCCATAAACATTAACAATCGAAAGTGGGATTATCTCATCAATTCCATATAAAGGTTCATCACTTTCAACAAGATGTTGAAGCGGTTGAGGCAAAAGGTTCTTTTCTGCAAGTATATCTAACGATAATCCAGTTAATACAGCATGAGTAATTTCACGCTTGTCCAAAACCTTTTCTACATGATGAATACAGTCCTCAATTGTAACATCCGTCACATATTTCTTTTGTAATGTAAATACTATTTCTGCTATATCGTGAATACGTACTCCTCTTTCTTCAAGCATATCTTTCGTAATCTTAACCATTTCATCTAGTGTGTATTTCCGCATCTTAAATTCACTCCTATATCTACACTAACTCATCCATTTAGGAGGCATATTTTTATCCCAATAAATGTTACCCAGTTCATGATGAGACTGAAAATTATCATGGTATGTATGATAATGAAAGTTAAACCAATAGCCACTTTGTGGCGGATGATCCCTTCTTACGTGAAAACGAATTACATCTTCATTCGTCAATGAGTCATAGACATGAAAGATTTTTTCACTAATTCCCCCTGTAGGATTTTCAGAAATCGTTAGGTTCTTCAAATTTTCGCTAGGATATTGCTCTGAAAGTAATACGATTGTTTCTTGAATCTTTGGTAGGATTAATGATCGAAACTCATCTTCTATTACGGGACCAATTTTGGCACCAAACTTTTTAAACGATAATTTTTCAGCCTCAATTATTGAGTGATTAATGAAGTCAGCTTCAAATGTATCATTGTAATCTATTGATATTTGATCGTAATTGTCATTTGATTCAAAGGTTTGTTTTTGCTCTGCTACATCTAATTTAGCATTCTTATCTGAATCAGTTTCTGTATATGTTAATGCCGCTGGTGGTGACACTAATCCAAATGTAAGTAATGAGAAGGATACCACTAATGCTTTGCGAAACCATTTATTCACCATAACGAACGTCCTTTCATAATGAGTAAACAAATTATTATATTTATTTCATCTATTCTAACACACAATCAGAAATTTTTTGACTATTTTAATAGTTTCTGAGAAAAATAGTTAAAAAGTATCATAATTGCTCAAGTAATGATATGTTGAAAATAATGAATTACAATATTTAAAACTAAACCGTTCATAACTTCCTATTTATTTGGTACAATAACAATGAAAATTACATAATGAAAGGAAGTGTCATTGTGAGCATTGATTGGATTTTCACAATTACTGGTTTTTTAACTTTAGGATATATGGTTTATCTTAACATTACTGACTAATATTAACTTAGTTACTAACATGAAAAAACAGGAACGGACAACGCTATTCCATTTCCTGTTTTTTTTAGTTAATTCTGTTTATTTTTCTTACGAGTTGAACTTTTCTGCAGATTCCCGGTTTCATTTGTCGTAGTTCCTTGTCCCTCAACAGCAGGTGAACTTAAACCCGCTTTTGAAGGATCTTTATGATGTTTTGCCAATGTGGTCACCTCCATAACTCTAAAATAACCAATAAATATTTGTTTATTCTAACTCAATTACACCATAGTGAAATTTAGCAGATTTGCGTTTTCTTACTTCAAATCCAAACTTCTGAAATTTGTCACTTTTCCAATGGTCCTTCAAAACTATCCTTTCTCTAGCAACTCGTTTAGCATGCCAGATAATTTCGTCAGACCATCGTGAATAATGAGCTTGAGCCTTTAAGGGATTTATCCCATTAGACTCCTCAATGTCTTCTTCGAACATAGGATCAAAATAAATCACATCATAGCTTTTATCCGGAGATTGAATAAGAAATTCTTCATATGTTGAATGTTCTATTTTTATCCTTCTCATAGATTTATTCATAACCTCAAGGTTTGTAGTCCAAGTCTCCAACCCCTTTTTAACGATGTAAGAAATAAACTTATTTGCTTCTAATCCTATTACCTTCCCGTTTTCTCCTACTATATAACTCGCTAAAATGCTATCTGAACCAAGGCCCACTGTACAATCTAGAAATGATTTACCTCTTTGTATATTTACACATGATAAAAAGGGATCTTTTTCACCTTTTATAATTCTTTTCATTCTGAACATAGCAGAGTTAGGATGGTAAAAAAAGGGCGCATTATTATCTCTTGAATGAATCTCATATCGTTCTTTCCCAACCACTAATATGTCATCAATGTAATTTCTGTGAATTTCTCCTATAGAGCTTTTTTTCCGCTCAACATATTTTATATGCAGATCTTTTGCTACATCTTTTGCTAGTTCAATCATTTCTTCATTTGTTCTACCTGCTGTAGTAACAATCATTACCTCACCCATTTTTCCTTTTAATAGAAATCATAACAAAAGGATGCCCTTAAGACATCCTCTTCACTTAACAATATTTTTCAAATGCAGTCGTTAAATTATCCATTATTCCCTCCATTGTATTTCCTTCAATATCATGACGAGGAATAAAATGAACAACCTCCTTGCCCTTTAAGATTGCCATTGAAGGAGATGATGGTTCTAATCCAGTAAAGTATTTCCTCATTTCAGCTGTAGCTTCTTTATCTTGTCCAGCAAAAACGGTAACTAAAGTAGTTGGCTTTTTCTCGGAATTCATTACTGCTTGAGTTGCAGCAGGTCTAGCTAAACCTGCTGCACAGCCACATACAGAGTTTATAACTACGAGAGTTGTATCATGTATATTTTCCATAAAACTTTCAACTTCTTCTTTTGTTAATAACTCTTTAAATCCAGCATTTACGAGTTCTTTTCTCATCGGTTTTACTAGCTGTTTCATATATTCCTCATAGGCCATAGACATTATTAATCCCTCCACATTATTAATTAGTATTAGATTACATGATAAATTAAAAATATTGTACTGATATTTTTTCCTATCCTATTTTCTACTCTCGGTCATTTGTTTCCATACAGAACCTTTCGCTTGTTCTCCCCCTTCAATACGTTCTATCGCAAGTTTAATTTGCATACTAACTTCAAATTCAGTATCATCTTGTGCTTGCTTTAAAGCTGAAACTGCTGACTCATCTCCTACTTCATATAAAAACATAGCTGCTCTCCACCTTACCAGCTTGTTCGGATCTTTTAATGCTTTACACATTGGCTCAATTGAGTCAGGATTTCCAATGTCTGAAAGACAGTCACCAGCGGTTCTTCTAACCGTTACAGATTTATCTTTTAACGCAGTATACAAAAGCGGAAGAACTTTTTCATCTTCAATCATACCTAAGTAAACAGTCGCAAGTCTTCTAATTGAAGCTTTTTCATCCGCTAAGGCCTTCTTTAATACATGGATATCATCTATCGTTGGGTTCATTTGTTCTAATGCAGCATATCTTTTTGTCCAATCTTTATCTTCTAACATTTCTTCTGTCACTTTAAAGATACTTCTTTTTTGCTTAGTAGGATTGGAACTGCCTTCTTTTGCAATTGATACAAGTCTATTTAGTCGTTCTCCATTGTATGAAGCAACTAGTTCTTCGGAGACTTCTTTTCCAATGTCCTTCAAATCCCCATATCGGACTCCCATCTCTTTCCAGCTACGTTCTTGTATCACGTTACCTGTTCCTTTTTGAGCTTCAATAGAAGCCTGAATGAACTGTTCAGGTAAGCCAAACCTTTCTTCTTCACTACCATCTGTCACCTTAATTTGCATTGGAATTCCACCGATCATTTGAACAAATACTTTCACCTCTCCAAATGAATCGTCCAGTCTACTTTCTTGATTACTACCATCGGTTTGTTGTTCACCAAAGCACTCTCTTACTTGTGGTAAAATTACCTTCCAATCAAACTTGGCATTTCTTTCTATTGCAAGGAAGTCTGCTACATGATAAACACCTTTTATTCCTTCTATATTCATGATGTCCTGAATAATTTCAGGAGCCTGATCCACATTTTCCTTCTTATAATTATTACTTTTCCCAGCAGGAAGCTCTTGGTCTAACAATACTTTCATTGTATTTGGGCTCGGCGTAGGCTCTATTGATAATATTTTCATTGAAAATCTACTCCCTTACGTTTGTTTATTATTCATGATTCTATCATATGTTGAGATGACTAACCATTATTTGACTTCCTTTGAACTTGTCTACTTTTATCAAATTTGGTATCTTTTCGAAAAAGTTTGTCATTTTTTCTTAATGTCTTAAATATGTATTTATAAAGATGACACCTAGGAGGAAACTTCATGAATAAACGGAAAATTTCTCGAGATACAATAGTTGTCACTTCAGTTGCTGCAGGCATTTTTATTGGTCCATCTGTTATCGCGGAAGCTTCAGAAATTACCTTGTCACCAACTAGCACTTATAAGCTAGATGAAATTAATACATCACAAACTCTACGATATGGACACACTGGATTTTCTGTAAGAATTATGCAACTCGAATTTAAAAGACTAGGCTTATATAATGATTCAATTGATGGAATTTTTGGGCCTAAAACTAGAGAAGCTGTTAAACTTTTTCAAGAAATGTATAATCTTAAAGTAGACGGTATTGCAGGTCCTAATACGTTAACAAAACTTAAGGATGTTATGAAGATACAGACACCAAAATCCTTATCTTTAGGCGATACGGGTCCTGAGGTAGAAATATTACAAACAAAATTAAAAAAGCTAAATTACTACACGGCTAGTGTTGATGGTATTTTCGGTAAAGTTACCCTAAAAAGTGTACAATCGTATCAAAAAAGATATCACTTAAAAGGGAATGGAGTTGCTTTAGAGGAGACAATCCTACACATTTTAAAAAATAAAAATTTGAAAGGCAAAACCATTACTACGAAAAAGGTAAAAACTGAACAACAAAACACTGTTAAGACAGATGTTATTTCTATAGCTATGAAATATATAGGCACACCTTACGTATGGGGCGGAATTTCCCCAAATGGGTTTGACTGTAGCGGATTCTTAAAATATATTTATAATGAAAATGGTGTAAATATCCCACGAACAGTAAGTGATATATGGAATTATGGACAGGATGTATCAAAATTAAGTGTTGGAGACATTGTTTTTTTCCAAACATATAAAAGAGGCCCGTCACATGCAGGGATTTATTTAGGTGATGGTAAATTTATTCACACAAGTTCATCTAAAGGTGTAACCATTAGTGAACTAAGTAATTCGTACTGGAAAACTCGCTACCTTGGTGCTAAAAGAATTGTCCAATACTAAAAGGTCAGACTTTTTAAGTCTGACCTTTCATTTTTTTATCCCTCAATCATTTCAGAAAGTTCAGTCCATCGCTCTATTAATTTTTCTAACTTTTCGTTTTCAATACGATGTTCCTCCATATATTTTTGAGCCATTTCATAGTTACTACCAGCATTCTCTATCTCATTCATTAAACTTTCGCATTTTTCTTCTTGTAAAGCGATCGTCTCTTCAATTGTTTCCCATTCTCTTTGGTCATTATAAGAGAGCTTTTTCTTAGTTGGTTTTAAATCAATTTTCTTTTCAGTTTTCGCCAACGATTCTTCTTCAGCATTTCCAACTTTATCTTGAATAGACACGGTTTCTTCCAAGTATTCGGTATAAGAACCAAAATATGTCCGTATATTCTTAGGTCCCTCAATAATTAGGAATTGTTCAGCGACTTTGTCAAGAAAGTAACGGTCATGAGAAACAGTAATAACAACTCCTGGAAATTCCTCTAGAAAATCTTCTAAAACAGTTAATGTTTGAGTATCCAAATCATTGGTAGGTTCATCTAAAAGTAGCACATTCGGTTGTTCCATCAATATTTTTAATAAATAAAGACGTCTTTTCTCTCCACCAGATAACTTACTTATCGGGGTTCCATGAGAATACATTGGGAAAAGGAAACGTTCTAACATCTGTGAAGCAGATATGTATTTTCCATCAGTCGTATGAATCATTTCGGCTGTCTCTTTTATATATTCAATCATTCTTTGATTTTCGTTCATTTCATTATTTTCTTGTGTATAGTAAGCGATCTTAACAGTTTGCCCCTTTTCAACTTCGCCACTATCAGGTAGGATTTTTCCAGCGAGTATATTTAACAATGTCGACTTTCCACTACCGTTATCCCCTACAATACCTATCCGATCTCCTCGTTTAAACAGAAAAGAGAAGTTTTCGATAATTACATTCTGATCATATTTTTTTGTGACACTTTTAAACTCTAATACTTTTTTACCTAACCTACTACCACCTATAGATATGTCCACATTATCCTTTTGTCCAGAATATGAACTATTTTCAATGTCTTCAAATCTTTTAATTCTAGCTTTTTGCTTAGTCGTTCTAGCTTTTGCTCCCCTTCTTATCCATGCTAATTCTCTTCTATATAGATTTTGTCTCTTCTCTTCACTAGCTTGGTCTTGTTCTTCACGCAATGCTTTAGCCTCGAGGAATGAAGCATAATTACCCGTATAGCTATAAATTGTCCCGTTATCAAGCTCTAATATCCTGTTTGTTACACGATCTAAGAAATAACGATCATGAGTCACAAGTAATAATGCACCATTGTACTTTTCTAAGTAATTTTCTAGCCAGGTTATAGATTTATAATCAAGATGGTTTGTAGGCTCATCCAATACGAGTAAATCTGGTGTTTGAATAAGGCATTGTGCTAGAGCAACTCTCTTTTTTTGACCACCAGATAATTCTCCTACTTTTTTAGAAAAGTCAGTAATTCCTAATTTAGAAAGAACAGCCTTTGCATTTGAACTAGCTTCCCATGCATTATTTGCATCCATTTTTTGCTGTAATTTAAATAAAGTTTCTTGTTTTATTACACTAGTAGGGTCTTCCTCTAATTCAATTAAAGATGTCTCATACTCTTTTAGTAGTCTTACTAAAGGTGTATCTCCCATAAAAACTTGATCTAAGACAGTATGATTCGACGAAAAATCAGGTTTTTGAGAAAGATAACTAATGGTATAACCCTTAGAGTGTGTAATCAATCCATGATCAGGTTCCTCCACACCAGAAACAATTTTTAGAAGTGTCGATTTTCCTGTTCCGTTCACGCCTATCAATCCGATTCGTTCATTGTTAGTAATACTAAATGAAATTTTTTCAAAGAGCTCTTTATCAGCATAGCTTTTAGATATATCTTCAACCGTTAATAGTTTCATTCAAATCCATTCCATTCTTTAAAAAATTGCTGTAAATAAGTTTCCATAAATTGATGTCGTTTCTTCGCTTCTTTTTTTCCAGTAGTTGTGTTCATTGTGCGTTCAAGCTTAAGTAACTTCTCGTAAAAGTGATTAATTGCAGTGCTTTTCCCTAAACGATATTCTTCTTTAGTCATAGAAGATCTTACTTTCACATTAGGATCATAAATTAAATCTCCGATAGAACCAGCATAAGCAAACGTTCTGGCTATTCCAATCGCTCCAATTGCGTCTAGCCGGTCTGCATCCTGTACAATTTTTGCTTCAAGTGTATTTACAGGTGGCTGATTGCCTCCTTTAAAAGAAATCGATGTAATGATATTTAGGATATCATTTTGGTCCAGTTGATTTATATTCATCTTGTTTAACCACAATCGTACTTTATTAAGCCCTGCTTTTTCTGATTCATTAAGCTTTTCATCAGCAATATCATGTAATAACGCTGCCATTTCAACAATAAAAAGATCTGCACTTTCAGCTATTGCGATTCTTTTAGCTATTTTATGTACTCGGAATATATGCCACCAGTCATGTCCACTAGAATCATCGATAAGTGAACTTTTTACAAACTCAGACGTTCTTGCAATGATTTCTGCTGAATTCATCTTTTCTCACTCCAACTCGAACTATATCATCCGTATTGTATCACGATTATTAGGCGAATGTGGAATTCCTCGTTAAAATGAAGGCAAATAACTATGAAGAGAATAAAATGTAAGTGAAAAAGTATAAATTTGTTTTACTAATAAAAATAACTGGGAATATCCCAGCTATGAAAGGAAGAGTAATATGAATTTAGGTTTTAGACCAGTAATTGGAACTGCTTGGTACGGAAGGCATGTGGTTATTATAAGATGCAACGCTTTGAACAATTCATTACTTTCTATCCAAACTAGTCTACATGCACCTACAGAACCTACACACCCTAATTGTGCTGAAACAGTTGCACAATTTCTAAGTATTGGCTACAGCATCGTTTCGATTGTACCAGTTGGATTTAATGAAGTTCATTACATCATGACCAAATAGCTTTCAATCAAACCTTTTCATATCTAGACCATCCAAAAATTCTTCAATTTCAATACTAACATTTAAATATAACGGATCTGGGAGACTTTCAAAGATCTCCTTTAATTCCTCTATCTCTTCAATTTCTTCTATCGATTCGGGTACAGGATTTTTCTTGGTTAAGGCTATTTTCAATTCACTTGAGAACTGATAAAAATGGTTTTCAAACCTTTCAGCCCATTCTGCACCCTCGTCTCCAACATGTTTTTGCATCATATTCCAATCTTCAAGCATTGTCATATAAATTTCCTTTACCTTATTATACAAGTTAACACTTCCCTTAATTATTCAGTAAACCAACTTAAACCTATCGTATTCTCACCAGCATGTACACCAATGGTAGTACCAAGTGGATATGTATACACTTTGAGACTAGGAAATTTACTCTCAATTTTTTCTTTCCACTGAATTGCTTTGTCATCCCTTAAACCAAATAACACATAAACCTCTTTAACTAAACTCTTTTCAAGAGATGACTCTAATATCTCTAATATTTTTGCAGTAGCTTTTTTTTCTGAACGAACGCGTTCAACAACAGATAGTTTCCCGTCACTTAAACTAATAATCGGTTTTACTTGAAGCATACTTCCCAAATAGTATTGAGCAGTATTCATTCTTCCACTTCTGTGAAGCTGTTCTAAGCTACCAATTAAAACATATGTTTCATTCTTTTTCGTCATCTCTTTTAAACTACCAATTATTTCATCGACCGACTTACCATCAGCATGCATTTTCATACCTTCTCTTAGCAAGACCGCCATTGGAAAAGAAAGAATTCTAGAATCAATAACTTCAACTGAAATATCCACTAACTCAGTAGCTTGTAATGCAGAAGAAACAGTACCACTTAAGTCACTGGATACATGAACAGAAATTACCTTATCATAATCATTTTGTAAGCGCTTATATAAATCTACAAACTTACCTATCGACGGCTGTGAAGTTTTCGGTATAGTATTGGAATTTCTAAGTTTTTCATAAAATTCCTCTGGACCAATGTTAACTCCATCCTCATACTCGTCATTTTCAAATAGGATAGTCATTGGAATAGTAAATACATCAGGATGATTCTTTAATTCTTCATTTAAATGTGCTGTACTATCAGTTACCCACGCAATCTTCAATAAAATCTCCCCCTCTTTTCTTACTCTATAAATTGTTTTATTTTTGGAAACACTTTTAACGCATTGTTATAAAATACATCCTCATGATATTCACAAGGAACTATGTCTTTTATTAATTGTATATATGGTCTTATAGGTATAAGTGGCCAATCAGTACCAAATATTAATTTGTCGTAATGATCGCAATAAGACAAAGCATGCAATAGATGATCAAAAAACCTTCCACTCTGATGGCGTTTAATTTCAGAAGAAGTTCCTACCACTAAGCCTGATAAATCTGCATACATATTTGTGTTCTTATAAACAACCTCAGCACCATCTAAAACCCATGGGTCTCCAAAGTGAGCCATAATAAATGTTACATCTTTATGTTCGACTGCTACTTCATCTAAAGTTAAAGGATGTGAATATTTTAAAAGGCCTCGCTCAGAATATGTATCACCCGTGTGAAAAACAATAGGTAATTGATATTTTTTTGCCAATCTATAAATAGGTTGGTAAACTTCATCATTCGCAAAGAATGGGTAATATCCTAAATAAATTTTCATTCCTACTACATTTGGTTTTATTATCTCATTTTCTAGTCTATGTAACGAATTGGTATTTATATCATAAGGATTTATACCAGCACAATAAACAATTTTCTTAGGGATTTCAGCCGTTAAATCGATTCCCATTGGCGTAGAAGTATCTTTATCTGGAAAATTATCTTTCGTTGCTTCTGTTAATCCCATCGCAATACCGAGTACAACATTGTTGTCACTATATTCTTTCATAATACCTTCATAAGAATAATCAACGAAGGAAAGTGTGTTAGCGGTTTGAAAAAAACTATTAATACGTGAAAAATGCATGTGTGCATCAATTATTTTCATGTATTGCTCCCTTCTTGCATGATGATTAAAAAAAGGCCATGCATGGCCTTTTTAAATTCATTTAGTTTACGCATTATTATTACTTATATAATAATTGATAGAAGGAATACAGTAAAGATATTATCTGAAAAATTAATCAATTATTATTTAATAGTTTCTCAATATCACTTTTTATATCATTAGGATTGGTTTGGGGGGCATATCTAGAAATTACTTCCCCATTACTATTAACTAAAAACTTAGTAAAATTCCACTTAATTGACTTTGATCCAAGAATTCCTGGTGCATTTTCAGATAAATATTTAAACAAAGGATGAGCATGTTCTCCTTTTACGTCTACCTTCGCAAACAGTGGAAAACTTACACCGTAGTTTAACTCACAAAATTGTTGTATATCTTCCTCAGTACCTGGTTCTTGATTCATAAATTGATTACATGGAAAACCTAATACCGTAAGACCTTTGTCTTTATATTGTTCATAAAGATCTTGTAATTCTTTATATTGTGGCGTATAACCACATTTACTTGCAGTGTTAACAATAAGTAGTACTTTCCCCTTAAAATCACTTAAAGAAACTTCTGTTTTATTAATTGTTTCTACATCAAATTCGTATACTGTCATTCTTTATTCCTCCTATATCCTTTTAGCTTCGGAGATTAAATATGTTTCATTACCCAATAGACTCATTGACTTTTTCAGTTGATTCAATTAAGTATGAAATTATATTTGTTAAATCGTCTATATGGTCTTCGTTTACTAATCGATTAAAATGAATGGTGATTTTATTATGATAAATTGGAGGTTTTCCTTTTTCTTCATAAACAAAAGAAAGCTCTTGAGTAATGATTCTTTCAATCCCCCATATCTTCAAAAGATCTTTTTTTATCTCATTACAAAGTTCAACACGATTAATATCTAAAACTAATCCTACTTCCAAATTACAGCCTAAATGAGAGTTTGTGGAATCTATACTTAAAAGTTCACCAGCTAAATTTTTAAGATCTATTTGTAGGTTAATAAAGCAATATTTAATCTGGGGATATCTTAAAGTATTACTAAAACAAATTTGGTAAGTCCGATTCATTGTTGCTAAATCAATTAAATCCTGCCTTTTAATCACTTCAAAATCTCCATCTAAATCCAAATCATAAACTGCACCTTCAAGAACGACTTTTAAATTATCAAAAATAGTCGGATCAAACATCCTATCAATTCCTTATAGTGAATTAAAATAATCCTTTCGCTTTACCTTCATGATCTACATCCATATTTAGTGCAGCTGGTTTCTTAGGTAAACCCGGCATTGTCATTACATCTCCTGTTAAAGCTACTATAAACCCTGCTCCTATAGATGGACGAAGTTCTTTTATTGAAATAACAAAGTCAGTTGGCCTTCCAAGTAACAACGGATTATCTGATAACGAGTACTGGGTTTTCGCCATACAAATCGGAAGTTCTCCCCAACCCTCGTTCTCAAAACTTTCAACTTGCTTCATTGCTTTGGATGAAAATTCAACCTTCTTTGCCCCGTAAACTTTTTTAGCTATAGTTGTAATCTTTTCTACAATTGGTAGATTAGAATCATATAAAGGTGTAAATTGATTATCTTCTTTATCCATTTGGCTAAGAAGGTTATTAGCAAGATCTAAACCGCCTTCTCCTCCTTTTTCCCATACCTCTGTTAATGATACAGGAATATTATTTTCGTTACACCAATCTTGAACGAATGATAACTCTTCGTCTGTATCTGTTATAAATTTATTTAATGCCACCACAAATGGCACTCCAAATTCTTGTATTGTTTCAATATGTTTTTGTAGATTCTTAATACCATTTTTTAACGCATCCATATTTTCATTTTTTAAATGTTCCTTTGCTACGCCACCATGCATTTTCAAAGCTCGTATCGTTGCTACAATAACAACTACCTCTGGCTTGATTCCAGCAGAAGTTGCTTTAATATTCATGAATTTTTCAGCACCTAAATCTGCACCAAAACCAGCTTCAGTTATTACATACTCACCAAGCTTAGCTGCCATTTTGGTAGCTATAACACTATTACAACCGTGGGCTATATTTGCAAAAGGGCCTCCATGGATTAACGCTGGTGTATGTTCTAACGTTTGAACTAAATTTGGTTTTAATGCATCTTTTAAAAGTAATGTTAATGCACCTTCTACACCCAAATCCTTTACCGTAACCGGTTGTTTGTTATAATTATAGGCTACAACAATTTTTGCAAGTCGATTCTTTAAATCCTGTAGGTCAGTAGCTAAACAAAAGATAGCCATTATTTCTGAAGCAACAGTTATATCAAATCCATCTTCCCTTGGTACACCTTGAATGGGACCCCCTAAACCGATCACAACATTTCTTAGTGCTCTGTCATTCAAGTCAAGGACACGCTTCCAAACAATTCTTCTAGGATCAATGTTTAGTGCATTTCCTTGATGAATATGATTATCGAGTAAGGCTGCTAATGCGTTATTTGCTGATGTAATTGCATGAATATCACCAGTAAAATGTAAATTAATATCTTCCATTGGTAAGACCTGAGAATAGCCTCCACCTGTTGCCCCACCTTTAATTCCCATAGTTGGACCAAGAGATGGTTCCCTCATCGCAATGACTGCTTTCTTTCCTAATATAGTCAATGCTTGACCCAAACCGACAGTAACGGTCGATTTACCTTCACCAGCAGGCGTTGGGTTTATTGCAGTGACTAATATAATTTTTCCATCCTTTTTATTAGCTAAGCGTTGAAAGATAGAGAGAGATAATTTTGCTTTATAGTGACCATATGGTTCAAGTTCATCAGGCTGGATATTTAATTGATCTGCTATTTCTCTTATTGGCTTTATTAACGCAGTTTGGGCTATTTCAATATCAGACTTAACAACTTTTGATTTATTCATATTTATCCCCCTTGGAACATATCATTTCTCACTTTTTTATTTTACCACTTAAATCTAGTAAAAATAAATTTTTCCATCTGTGTTTTCTACTCATTAGAAATGATATAATTTTCAGATATTACTGATATTACGATACAAAAAGAAGGGATGCTGAATATGCCAATTAATATTCCTTTAAATCTGCCTGCAAAAGATATTTTAGAACGTGAAAACATTAAATTTTTTGATGAACAAATGAAAGAAAGTGAAAAGATTCATTATAAATCCATCTTGATTTTAAATTTGATGCCTGAAAAAGAAAAAACTGAAACTCAACTGTTACGATTATTAGGTAATACTGAATTTTTTATAAATGTCACATTTATTTTTCCTGAAACTCACCAAGTAAAAACTACCAAAAAAGATCACTTAGATGAATTTTATACAACCTTTTCGAGCATTAAAAATAATAGTTATGATGGTATGATCATAACTGGTGCACCTATTGAGCATCTTCCTTTTGAGGATGTTAGTTATTGGAATGAACTTAAAGTGATTATGGACTGGTCAAAACATCATGTATCTTCCACTTTACATATTTGTTGGGGTGCTCAGGCAGGATTGTATTTTCATTATGGAATTGATAAATACGCTCTAGATAGAAAATGTTCAGGAGTGTTCCCGCATGAGGTATTAAATGTTAACTCTAGTTTAGTTAAGGGATTCCCTCGTACTTTTTTTGCTCCACATTCTAGATATACTGATATACCTTTAACTGAGCTTATGAAATGTGCGGATATTGAGGTTCTTTCAATTTCAAATGATGCTGGAGCTTATCTTGTGGTTTCGAAGGATAAAAGGTTTGTATTTTTAACGGGTCATCCAGAGTATGATGTAACTACTTTAAGAGACGAGTACAATCGAGACAAAGCGAAAGGGTTACATCCTAGTCTTCCTGTTAATTATTTTCCAAACAATGATGAGAATGAGACTCCTGTTCATTTATGGAAAGAGCATGCTAATTTACTTTTCAGAAACTGGCTATCGGAATTCGTTGTTTGATAGAATTATTTTGCTACCCTGAAGATACAACATTGAACTTGGGGTGTTAACCTTCGTTGCAGGAACCTCGCTTTCCGCGGGCGCTTCTTGAGCCTCCTCGGCGTTGCCTGTGGGGTCGGGGGACTAGCGCTATCTCCCGCAGGAGTCTCGGTTCCTTCCACTTCGGTTAACACGAATGAATACTTGGATTCAACATTCTAATTTCAAGACAATCTTCATTCTCCATGGTGTAATTCTAAATTGCATGAGAGTCTACCCTGAAAAAAATTTGTAATTAAATCTTGATTAACCTTCTTTAAAAAAGCTCACAGTAGATGTGAGCTTTTTGTTTATTGTTGTTGTGCTAGATATACTTCTTCAAATGGCTGGACTACGACATAGCCGTCACCAGAAAATTTCATTTGAATGGATTCGCCACTTCCTCTTCCGAAGAATGTTTTTAAAGATATATCTGTAATAAATTCTGGTTGTAAATTACCAGACCATGCAACTGTTGCGTTAGGATCTGTTATTACTGGATTATCGGGTGTTACTATTAGTGTTAATGGTTCATAATGAGATGTTATTGCTACCATTCCTGTACCTTCCAATTTAACGTTAAATAATCCTCCAGCCATGATTCCAGCGACTCTTTTCATTAATTTTATGTCCCAATTTATGCTTTTTTCAAAAGCTAACAAATCATTTCCATTTACGTATATCGTATCATTTTGAAGATTGATAATGGATATTTTTTTACCTTGGTCAGCTAAATATAGTTTCCCATTTCCCGTTGCCTTCATTAAAGATGTTCCTTCACCTGTTAATGCTTTTTTGAACATTTTACCTAAGCCATGTTCTAGTATACCTTCTCTTTCAAACTTAATTTGCCCTCTGTATGAAACCATAGATCCCGCCTTTGCCCATACATCTCCGTTTAAGTTTATTTCAAGCATTCTAGCTGTTTCTAATTCGAATAATCCTTCTTCCTTATCTTGTTGTTTTGTTTTTGCAATAAACTCCTCAATTGAATATCTGCTCACTATACTCCCACACCCTTTTTTATTAAGTTATCAATATTGTCTTATATTTACTTGTAAGACAGGCTCTACAATTATTTTATTTTTTTAAACATGAATAACCACATAAATGTTAGAGCTTGTTTTAGCTCCCTTGGTAAAGTAAGTAAGTTTTCTTTCTTCACTGCTTCTTTATATACGCCTTCACAATCAATTAGTTCCCACCCGTTTTCAATAGCTAATTGCTCAAATTCCCACGGCATCATCGTATTACAAATTACAGGTTCATTGTATAGTCTTTTATAGGCATTCTGTCTAGGTCCTGCAGTAGGACCTAGTAATCCAACACATAAGTAGCCACCTAATGCTGTAATTCTGTTTATTTCTTTTAAAGCATTGAATGGATTTTCTGTCCATTCAAGTGAATTAATAGCCATCACTCCTGAGAAATGATGATTTGGAAATGGAAGACTCATTAAATCACTCTGTATGTACTGAGCATTTTCATGTGTTCTTTTTTTAGCTCTTTCAATCATTTCATGTGAAATGTCTACTCCAATCGCTTTGTATCCACTTTCAGCTAGTTTATAAGAACCAAATCCATCTCCACATCCAATGTCAATGACCGTTATTTCTTTCTGAAAATGTTTTTGAATGAAAGGAAGAATGGTTTTCCTACTTCCCTTGTTCCACATTTGTTCACTATTTTGATTCCAAAAATCCGCTCTCATATCCCACTGCTTCTCAGCCTCAGAGTGCCAGTTAAAAGAATTCATTTTCTCCACCTTCTATTTACGACATAATGGTTTGATTCACTTATGTAATATTTAATACCATGTAATAATCCTAACATATTAATCCCAAATTTAGGCAAACTATATATTAGAAATGGAGGGATAAACATGACAAAAAAATTTAATGCGGGAAGTAATAATCAAAATTCACCTAAGACTGGAAACTATCAAACTGAATTTTCCCAAGAATTAAACAGCGGTGATAACAGTAAAGGAAATAAGCGAAATAAAGATCAAAACAATAAAACAAATACTTCAAAATAAGAACTAATCTTAAAAAAAGAGGAGTAAAATAGAGGATAAACCTCTCCTTACTCCTCCTCTATTTTATTACAGATTACCTCTTCGTTCTTGTTCACGTTCAATTGCTTCAAATAGAGCTTTAAAATTCCCTTCACCGAACCCTTTGGCACCTTTTCGTTGAATAATTTCGATAAATAATGTTGGACGATCTACAATCGGTTTAGTAAAGATTTGAAGTAAATACCCTTCGTCATCTCGATCGACTAATATTTTTAATTCCTTTAACTTTTCAATCTCTTCGTCTATCTCACCGACTCTTGATGTCAAAACATCATAATATGAATCTGGCGTTTCTAAAAATTCGATTCCATTTTTTCGTAAGCTAGTTATTGTTGAAACGATATCATCTGTTAATAAAGCGATATGTTGAACACCAGCTCCATTATAAAACTCTAAGTATTCTTGTATTTGAGACTTCCTTTTCCCAGTTGCAGGTTCGTTAATTGGAAATTTAATTCTACTTCCATTTGTCATAACTTTAGACATTAGTGCTGAATACTCTGTACTAATATCATCATCATCAAAATGAATTAACTGTTTAAACCCCATTACATTTTCATAATATGATACCCATTCCTCCATGCTTTCAACATTTCCAACAACATGGTCTACCCCAATTAACCCAGTCTCTTCAAATGGAATATTCATTTCAATTGGTTCATATCCAGGCAGGAATACACCTTGATAACCTTTTCTTTCAATTAATGTATGGATCGTATCTCCGTAAGTTCCGATTATTGCTTTTTTTACAGTACCATCTTTATCTGTCAATTCTGTTGGGGGTGCAATTTCAATAGCCCCTCTCTTAATAGCTTCTGAATACGCTTGATCTAGGTCATCTACTAGTAAGGCGACATCTTTCACACCATCTCCGTGTGTTCTAACAAAGCTAGCAATTTCACTCGAAGCATTTAGAGTTCCAGATAAGACAATTCTTATATGATTTTGTTGCAAGACATACGATACTTTTTCACGATTACCAGTCTCTAGGCCTGAATATGCTATTGGTTTGAAACCAAAGGCTTTACTAAAGAAATGACATGCTTGTTTGGCATTTCCTACATAAAATTCTAAGTAGTCGACATCTCTTACTGGAAAAAAGTCATTGTTTTGAGATGTTTTACTAACCGTTTGTTCATTCATTTTAATTCCTCCTGAATTCCTTAATATTAAATAGCTACCCTGGAAATACATCACTGTATAAGGGGTGTTAATCTGCGTTGCAGGAACCTCGCTTTCCGCGGGGCGCACCTGGAGCCTCCTCGGCTTTTCGCCTGTGGGGTCTCCAGTCCAGCGCATTTCCCGCAGGAGTCTCGGTCCTTCCACTTCGATTAACACGAATAAATACTGCGATTCAACGCTTTAATATTACAAATAATTTTCATTCACTATGTTGCAAATTCTTATATGCATGGAAGTCTACCCTGAAAATACGGATTTGTGAAACCTTGCATTACACTTAAATTAACACGGCTAATAATCTAGAAATCTATCCCTTTTAGTTATATTGAATAGAAAATGATCTAATCTTGTAAAATAATCATAATCCCATATTGATTATTTAGTTAACCCTTCTCTAATTACATTTGTTCTTTTTTTAGGTGGTACATGTATAGCTTGGTTAGCTAATCCTTCAACCGCTTCTAATAATCCTTCATTAAAGCTTGGATGAGGATAAAATGGGAATTTTAAGTCTTCTTCTCTAGCTACCATTTCAGATGATATGATGCCTGAACTTATCAGTTCTATTGCACCTTCTCCAATGCAATGTATTCCTAAAATTCTTTCGGACTCTTTTTCTGAAATTACTTTTACAAACCCTTCCTTTTGTCCAGTGATAGCTGAGAATCCATTTGCTGTAAGTGGAAACTGTGATACTCGTACCTGGTCATACATATCTCTCGCTTCCTCTTCCGATAGACCTACAGTTGCTATCTGTGGTGTTGAGTGTACAACTCTTGGTAGAAATCTAATATCTACTTCTGATTTCACCCCAGCAATCGTTTCTGCAGCTACCTTTCCTTGCTTTATTGCTAAAGTTGCAGATTTGGGCCCTTCTACTACATCACCAACTGCGAAGATATTCGGTACTTTAGTTCGACCACAACTATCGACTTTTATAAAATGGTCATCATTAAATTCGAGTCCGAGTGATTGTAAACGTAGGTCTTCTATGTTTGGTGAGTGTATATGTGATATAAGAATGTAATCAGTTTCAAGTGAAATTCTTTCATCATTCTTTAACGCTGTTAGGACTACGGAATGATTAACGCATTCAATTTCCTCAACAGAATTAACATGTAATAGTTGAATTTTCATTTTTTTTAGTAGTCTAATAACTTCTTTTTCGATAGATGAATCAAATCCAAATCCTTTATCAGATTCAAGCACGATGGAAACTTTACTTCCCAAATTACGAAACGCAATAGCCGTCTCCAAATGATAGAGACTATTACCATTAACTACTAGCCTTTCTGGGATAGTTTTTAATTGATACAGCTCAGAAAAATCTAGTATTCTCTCACTTTCATATGGATTAATTATGTTAGCACCTGTAGCAATTACAGCATAATCAAATCTATAAACTTCATAGCTATTTTCTGCTTCAACAGCTACCCGGTCATCGGAGAGAAATGAGGCAGATCCTCTCACTACCTCAATCTGATTTGCAGAACAAAGCTTTTTTATGCCCTCTCGTAATCCATCAATTACATTTGCCTTATTAGATTGAAATAATTCCATATCGAAAATGTTTGTTGAAGTATGAATTCCAAATAATTTCAAATTCTGAAGGTCTTTCATCTTCTTACCACTTTGACAAAACATTTTAGAAGGTATACATCCTTTATTTAAACAAACCCCACCTAATGATTCTTTTTCAATAAGAGTAACTTCTAATCCTAATTGCGCGGCCCTTATTGCGGTGTGATATCCCCCTGGTCCGCCTCCTAATATAATTAACTGCCTAGTATGAGCTAATTCGCCTACTACCATTTATACCAACTCCACTGCCATCGAATAGGGATGTTCAATTAAATATTTCAACTTATTCGTAAAAGCTACTGCTGTTGCACCATCTGCTATTCTATGATCAAAAGACATCGACACATTCATCATTGATCGAATAATAATCTCATCTTTTGAATTTACTATGGGCATTTTTTTAGTCTTATGAAATGCAACTAAAGCGACTTCAGGATGATTAATAATCGGTGTTGCAGCTACACTACCTAAAGGCCCTACATTACTGATTGTGAATGTCCCTTTTGATAAATCTTTTAGTTTTAATTCATTCTTTTGAGCCCGTATTGTTAAATCCTTCATAGCATGATTAATTTCCAACACAGACATGTTCTCTACGTTGTGGATGACAGGTACAATCAGACCTTCCTCAGCATCTGTGGCAATACCAATATTGTGTTCTTTCTCTAAAATAATTATTTCATTCTCTTCATCTAACTTTGAATTGAAGATAGGGAACTGTTTTAGAGAAATTGAAAGTGCTTTAATAAAGAAAGCGACAATTGATATTCCTCGGTTACTTTCTTTTAGCTGCTTACAAACGTTAAGTAGTTCAGTAACATCTATTTCCTCAAAATGAGTACAATGTGGAATGGTAAATAGAGACTTAGTCATTTTATTCGCAATCTGTTTTCTTCGATTTGAAAAAGGAATGGATTCTTTGATGGTGTTATTTTTAAGAGCTTTGTGAGATTCTGTGATGGTATTGTTTGAATTAACATCGTTAAATTCTTTAGAGGCCATTATTTCCTTGGTGTTTATATTTGTCTTCTTCTTTTTTGATTCTATAAAAGCATATATATCTTTATCAGTAATTCTACCTGCTGGACCTGAACCATTAACTAAACTCAAGTCAATATCATTTTCTCTCGCTATTTTTCTTGTATAGGGGGCAGCTAATACTTGCTGATTTTTAATGGTACCGGTCTTCGTATCATGTTTAATGGTATTAACTCGATTCCCTTCTTCTGTTTCAATTAATAATATAGTACTTCCAATAAGAACCCGATCACCTTGCCCAACCTTTATCTCTTTTACTATACCAGATGAAGGTGAGGGAATTTCAGCAACCATTTTGTCTGTTTGTACTTCTACAAGTGGTTGATCTGGCTTTACAACATCACCAACAGAGACAAGAAAATGGACAATATCAGCTTCTGTCATTCCTTCCCCAATATCATGTAGCTTCACTTCAACCACAAAATCACCCCTTAAAAATTCACAACTTTTTCTATTGCTTTTTCGACTCGTTCAGTTGTTGGTAGATAATGATCTTCAAATCCAAAAAACGGAACAGGAACATCAAATCCAGTTACACGCTCTATTGGCGCTTTCATATATAAAAAGGAAGTGTCATTAATAATTGATAATACATCATTTCCTACTCCACCAGTTGCATGTGCTTCATGGACTATAACTGCTCTTCCAGTTTTTTGAACAGACTTTGAGATTATATCTTTGTCGATAGGATAAAGAGTTCGTAAGTCGATTACATCACAAGTAATATTTTGCTTTTGCATGTTTTGTGCAGCTTGTTCTGCAACTTGGACCATAGCTCCCCAGCTAATCAATGTGACATCCTCGCCTTCACTCACCATTCTTCCCTTTCCAATTTCAATTGAATACTTTTCCTCTGGGACATCTTCTCTTGTTGAGCGGTAACAACGCATAGATTCCATAAATATAACCGGGTCCGGATCTTCAATACTAGCAATAAGTAATCCTTTCGCGTCGTAAGGACTAGAAGGACACACAACTTTAACACCTGGCATATGTGTGAAGATAGTTTCAATACTGTCTGAGTGTATTTCAGGTGCTCTAACTCCAGCACCATATGGAGCCCTAATTACCATAGGTACCGTGAAATGTCCCATCGTTCTGGATCTTAATCTTGAAACATGAGTCATAATTTGTTCGTAAGCTGGATAGATAAATCCCATAAATTGAATCTCTATAACGGGAATAAAACCATTAATTGCTAACCCTAGACCAGTTCCAACAATCCCCGCTTCGCTTAAAGGAGTATCAATTACCCTATCTTCTCCAAACTCTTCCTGTAGACCATCTGTTGCTCTAAATACTCCTCCGTTTTTGCCAATATCCTCTCCAAGTAACAAAATCTCTTTTCGTTCACGCATAATTGTTGATAATCCGTCCGTTATTGCTTGAACAAGTGTTAATTTTTTTGTTTTAGTTGCAGTATGCAAATGACTCACCTCCTATTTTTGAAGTAAACTTCTCTTCTGTTCTTCAATTGTCCACGTTGGAGTTGCAAAAACATAATCAAACATATCACTTGGATTTGCCTTTGGAAATTTTTCCATTTCCTCTACAGCAGAATCTATTTCCGAAGCGGCTAACTTTTCCATTTCCTCTACCCAGTCTTGTTCCCAATACCCCTTCTTTTTCATTAATCTTTCAATACGAAGCAATGGGTCCCTTTCCTTCCAAGTTTCTTTACTTTCTATCTGATTACGATATTTTGTTGGATCATCAGCAGTCGTATGTGCACCCATCCTCCAAGTAACTGCTTCAATTAATGTTGGTCCTAATCCATTCCTTGCTCGTTCAGCAGCTTTTAACGTCTCAAAATATACACAGAAAACATCATTACCATCAATTCGAACACTAGGTATATCATAAGCTAGCGCTTTTTGAGCTATTGTTTTTGTTTTCATTTGCTTTTCTATTGGGACTGATATTGCATATGAATTATTTTGATTGAAGAAAATGACTGGTGCATTAAACACACTTGCAAAGTTCAATCCTTCATGAAAATCTCCTTCTGACGTTGCACCGTCTCCAAAATAAACAAGTGAGATATTATCCGTTCCTTTTTTTTGCTCAGCCATTGCTGCTCCTACAGCGTGAGGCAATTGAGTCGCAATTGGTATTCCAGGAGGAAATATTTTTCTACCTGATGGTGGAATACACCCTTCATTCCTACCATTCCAAAATAACAATATGTTTCTTAGTGAATGTCCAAAAACAAATGCTGCTCCATGGTCTCGATATGTAGGAAACAACCAATCAGTTGATTTTAATGCTAGGGCACTTCCTACTTGTGAAGCCTCTTGTCCTTCATAGGGAGCGTACGTTCCAATTCTTCCCTGTCTTTGTAAACTGATTGCTTTACGATCAAGCATCCTTAGCTTTAAGAGGTTTTTATAAAAGAGTCGACATCGATCTATCGTCACTTTATCTTCCATTCCACCGCTGCAGACATCACCTTCTGGATTAATTAATTGTTTAATAGGGAATTGTTCTTCCATCTAATCACCTCTTTTAGTTTCTTACATTCCACTTTGGACGCTTATGGTGCGAAAAGAAGCTATTACGACGTTTTCGACTTTCTATTCTTCTTTCACAATATTCATTAGCTGCAGCTACAGTTGTAATATTACTAGTGTCAGCTTCTTTATAAATAGAAAGTAAAGAGTCATAGATTGCTTGGGTTTTCTTTAATACCCTCTCTTTATTAGGTTCATATAATTCATCAGCAACTTGTATTAATCCACCACTATTAACTATATAATCAGGTGCGTATAAAATTCCTTTCTTTTGTAGCTTTTCTCCATGACTTTCATTTAATAATTGATTATTAGCTGATCCAACAATTGCACTAGCCTTCAACTGATCAATCGTATCATCATTTATAATTCCACCTAATGCGCACGGTACAAATATATCAGCGTCTACTTGATATATTTCATCTAGTCCAACCACTTTAATTAAGTTACCAATTTCTTTTGACATTTCAACAAGCTCAGCAATTACATTTTGATTAATATCACTCACATAGAGATCTGCTCCTTGCTCTAACAGTGTTTGAGCAACTTTAAACCCTACTTTACCTAGTCCTTGAATCGCATATGATTTACCAAACAATTCATCTTTTCCCCATAACATTTTGTTTGTTGCCTGAAGCCCATAAATTACACCTAATGCAGTAGGAATCGATGAATCTCCACTTCCCCCATAACTCTCCGGTACTCCAACAATACAATTTGTTTCACGAAGGGCATGTAGGAAGTCTTCAGGTGTAGTACCCATATCTGTCCCTGTATAAAATCTACCACTTAGCGAATCTACAAATTGACCAAAAGCTCGAAATAGTTCAGGTGATTTATCTTTTTGCGGGTCTCCAATAATTACTGCTTTACCTCCACCAAAGTCAACATCTGCTGCTGCACATTTATACGTCATGCCTTTAGAAAGTCGAAGTACATCTTCCAATGCAGCATCAAACGACGCATAAGGTTGCATCCTACATCCACCTAAAGCTGGCCCTAAAGTAGTATTATGAATTGCAATAATAGCCTTTAGACCACTTTCAGGATCATTGCATATCACTACTTGTTCATGTCCGCTAATTTTTTCAAACATATCGATTGATTCACTCCCAACTGTCTTCGAATCTCCAAAAGGAAACGCTTTCATTTTTTGCATAAAACAATGTCAGCCGTGCTGACATTTCACCTCACATATTATTAAATTTTATAGTTTCCGATAAGTTTCCAATAGAAAGCAATGTCTTATAACTCTGATTAACATCAGGTTAAGTATTTTATTTTTCAAGTGCAATTGAGAATATGCACCATGGAGGGTAAGAATGTGTTCTTGTTTCTTTTAGATTGTTGAATTCTTGTTCATTAGCTGTGTTAACCGTAGTGGAAGAACCGATACTCCTGCGGGAGATGCGCTGGACTGGAGAAGAACCCACAGGCGAAGCCGAGGAGGCTCCAGGAGCGCCCCGCGGAAAGCGAGGTTCCTGCAACGCAGATTAACACCCCTTATACAGAGTTGTATTTTCAGGGTAGCCTTTTAAAAATAAAAGTATTACACAAATAAAACAAAACGTTATATTAACGTCATATTATCATTTTAAGCTTTTAATTGTCAATAAATTGCAAAGATTTGCATTTTAATTAGGGGAGGATTTAGATATTAATATGGATAAAAATTGATAACACGTTGACAGGAAGACTCAAAATAGAAAATGAAGTGATTTCTATATCACTTCATTTTCTTATTCATTAAAGATATTCTACTTTTCGCATCACTTATGATGCCTTCCAATAAATTCTCTACAGTAGGTAAGTCCGAAATTAACCCGGAAATTTGCCCACCATTAATAAAGCCAGAACGAAGATCACCTTCTAGCGCTCCAATTTTATGATGTCTCTCTGATGTTACTTCTTCAAACTCTTCTAAACTTACACCTTTTTTCTCTAAATCTATTAAACTGTCTACTGAAGGAGTGTGTAGTAACCTTCTAATCTTCCCTACAGATCTACCGACAATACGAGTATCTATATCAGAAGCATCTATCACTCTTTGTTTATAATGATCATGAAACGGTGCTTCTTTTGTTGCAATAAATCTCGTGCCCATTTGAATTCCACAAGCCCCCAGCATAAGTACAGCTGCCAGGCCTCTTCCGTCAGCAATACCACCTGCCGCAACAACAGGAATCGACACTCTATCTACGATTTGTGGAATTAAAGTTATAGTTGTTGATTCAAAAGTGGAGTTAATCCCAGCTGCTTCATAACCTTCTGCGACAATAATATCAACACCGAGTTTTTCTGCCTTTACAGCTTGTTTTGTTGTTCCAACCACAGATAATATCTTAACCTGTTTTTCCTTGAGTATTGGAATAATTTTTGATGGATTACCTGCTGACAGCGAAACAACTGGAATTTTATAAGAGATGATAAGATTGATAATCTCTTGTAAATAAGGGGTCACATTTATTGGTATATTTAAAGCAATTGGCTTTTCAGTTAACTTTAGAGCTTCCTTAATCATTCCTTCAACTTCATCTGGATTTAATGTACCAACTCCTAATGTCCCTAAACCACCTGCATTTGATACCGATGCTGTAAGTACAGCATTGCTAATATTGCCCATACCACCTTGAATGATGGGATATTGAATTCCTAGCATTTCACATAGTTGGTTCATTTTCACCAGCCCTTTTTATCATGATAAAAACCATTACCATTTTCTATGAAAAACTAATTTTCAGGAAGCATTAATGGGTGACTTAACACATTGTAGTCTTCATCTTTTGTAATGTTTTCATTTCCTTCTTTAAAGACCATTTCAAAAAAACGATTAGCTGGCTCTGCTAACTCTTTATAATAATCTGCAAATAAGGCTGCTGCGTGACTTCCTAACCAGTGATCTGGAAGTAGCTGCTCTGGTAAACCTGGATCTATAAATAAAAATTTACGATACTCATGAACTAGTTTTGTTCTTTCAACAAAACATTCAGCATCTGACATTTCTTTTCGAGAAATTTTATTTTTATGAATCACATATTGTTTACTGTACTCTTCAATGAATTGGTTATATTTATGATTAATTTCATTGAGGTCCCAACATTGTTCAACCAGACGTTGATTTTCAGAAGGACCATCATAGGTAGAAACGAAAAAATGCACATATTCTCCAACCATGTATTTATCCACCAGTGCATGAACTTGCTTATTTAAGTTATTTGGAGAAATCCAAAAACTATTAGATAGAGTGCCAAACCCACTCCATACTAGTTCCTTTCTTAATTCATCTCGAACATTTCTAATATCCTCTGGAATATTGTAAATCAGAATTCTCCACTGTCCATCCCATTCGTCAGGTCTTAATTTAAAAATCCGATTTGCAGCTTCTTCCATCCTACTGATACCTTGTTCTGTAAGGTAATAATAACTTTTGTTTCCTTCTTTTTTTGAAGTAACCCAACCTTGCTTATTCATTCTTGAAATAGCTGCTCGAACTGACTGTTCATTGTGACCAAATTCCTTTAATAGTTGGATAAGGCTACCTATCCAAATTTCATTGCCATAATGTCTAATGTAATCACCGTATAAAGTAAATATCATTGACCTTGTATTTAAATTACTATTCATCTTTCTAACATCCTCTATTGTGTATGAATATACACCTCATTTACTATACTTTATCTTATCAAAACTAAAAATCGTTCACAAATCTTATCCAAAAATTATCGGTTAATATTTTTTACAATCGTAGCAATGCCCTGCCCTACCCCAATACACATTGTGGCTAATCCATATGTAGATTTACGCCTTTTCATTTCATGGATTAAAGTGGTAAGGATTCTCGCCCCACTTGCACCAAGTGGATGTCCCAATGCAATTGCTCCACCGTTTACGTTAACAATCTCCTGTTTAAGTTCTAATTGTCTAATACATTCAATCGATTGTGAAGCAAAGGCTTCATTAATTTCTACTAAGTCTAAATCATCTTTCGTAATGCCTGCTCTATTTAAAGCTTTAATAGAAGCGTTAATTGGCCCTAGTCCCATTAAACTAGGGTTTAATCCAACCGAGGCTGAACTGACATACTTTGCTAATGGCTTTAAACCTAATTCTTCTGCCTTATTCGCACTCATTAGTATTAAAGCAGACGCGCCATCATTGATACCGGAAGAATTTCCTGCAGTGATAGTTCCACCGTCGAAAATTGGTTTTAAATTTGAAAGCTTCGATAGGGATGTTTCTGGTCGTGGATGTTCATCTGTTTGAAAGAGTTGTAGATTTCCCTTACGGTCAAAAATTTCTACAGGTATTATTTCGTCATTAAATCGACCAGTTTCAATGGCTATATTTGCTTTTTGTTGGCTTTGAAATGCAAACTCATCTTGTTCTTCACGTGTTACATGAAATTGCTTAGCGACATTTTCAGCTGTATGAGGCATACTCTCTGTACCATACATTTTATGGAGAGCAGGATTTGTAAACCTCCAGCCAATTGTTGTATCAAATAGCTCCATATTTCCTCTTTGAAATTCTGACTCTGATTTTGCCATTACGAATGGCGCTCTTGTCATGCTTTCAACTCCACCAGCAATGAAAATCTCACCATCACCTGTGATAATCGATCTAGCTGCGTAGTGTATGGCATCCATCCCTGATCCACACAATCGATTGATTGTGGTTCCAGCAACCTCTGTAGGTAATCCCGCTAATAATAACGACATTCTTGCCACGTTTCGATTATCTTCTCCAGCTTGGTTTGCACAACCTAGAATAACTTCTTCAATTTCCGAAGGGTTAATTACAGGATTTCTATCTAATAAACCTTTTATAACTGATGCACCTAAATCATCTGCTCGTACAGACTTTAAAGCACCTTTATACCTAGCAATTGGCGTTCTTACAGCATCAACAATGACAACTTCTCTCATATTTTTACTTCCTCATTTGAATAGTCGTACACACCTTTACCTGTTTTCCTACCAAGTCTACCTGCTTTTACATATTTCACTAATAATGGAGATGGGCGATACTTTTCACCTAGAGTCTTATGCAAATATTCTAGGTTGTTTAACCTAGCATCAAGACCAACTAAATCTCCAAGTTCAAATGGACCCATCGGGAAGTTTAATCCTAATTTAATCGCCTTGTCGATTTCTTCTGGAGTAGCTACTCCTTCCTGTAGCATATAAAATGCTTCGTTACCTATAAGCGCACTAATTCTACTCGTTACAAATCCAGGAAATTCATTTACAACTACTGTTTCTTTGTTCATACACTTAGCCACTTCTATTACCTTTGATACAGTTTCATCTGAGGTTTCAAGACCTCTAACTATTTCGACTAATTTCATTTTGTGCACAGGATTAAAGAAGTGCATTGCGATTACTTTATCAGGTCTTTTCGTATAAGACCCAATTTCAGTAGGACTCATAGTAGACGTATTTGTTGCTAAGATACAATGGCTTGGAGCAAATTTATCAATTGTTTCAAAAACAAATTTCTTAATGTGAATCTTTTCAGTCACTGCTTCTATAATAAAATCTGAAGTAACAACGTCCTTCTCTAGATTTGTAGAATATGAAATTCTATTCTTCATATCTTCTTCAGATACTTTAACAAGTAATCCTCTTGACTCTGCTTTTTGAACTAACTTATTAATTTCAATTTCAGCATCCTTTAAAGCTTTTTCATTAATGTCAATTAAATTGACAAAATAACCATTAATTAAAGCTGTATAAGCTATGCCACGTCCCATAACACCTGAACCGACGACCGTAAGTCTCATTTTCAATCCCCCTAAACTAAACCATATTTAATTTTGTTTATATTCTCATACGTTGTTACTCTATAGGTCAAAGTTCAAAACATGTCTTACATCACAAAAAATTGATACGTAAGAAATTTTACGAACTTCATTTACAAAACAATCCGAGCACCTTAACTCAAGGTCAAAGTGCTCGTTCCTTTAATATAAAATCCCTCTATACTCCAAACGGGTTAATAGGTCTTGATCCATAATAAGAAATGACACTTTTGGTCTCTGTATATAAATCTAGTGTTTCAATACATAATTCTCTTCCAAAACCTGATTGTTTATAACCACCAAACGGTGTACCCGGGAATGCAGAGAACGGACAATTCACCATAACAATTCCAGCGTCAATTTCATTAGCTACTCTAGTAGCTCTTCCTTGATCCTTTGTCCAAATCGCTGATCCTAATCCATAAATGGAATTATTTGCTTCTTTAATCACTTCTTTTTCATTGCTAAAGCTCATAACTACCACTACAGGACCAAAGATTTCTTCTTTCACAGCTTTCATTTCAGGTGTAACATTAGTAATAATTGTAGGCTCATACCAATATCCGTTCTCAAATCCCTCTACTTTTGCCTCTCTCCCACCAACTAACACGTGTGCACCTTCTTCAACAGCAGATCGAACATAACCATCTATGACTTCAAGTTGTTCACGAGAAATAATAGATCCTAAGTGTGTACCTTTATCGAAAGGATTTCCTAATGTTAATTTTTTAGTTTTTTCAACAAATTTATCCATAAACTTATCATAAATATCTTCATGAATATATAGTCGAGAGCGAGCTTCACAGGATTGACCAGTATTATAAAATATTCCAAACAATGACCCATCAACTGCTGCATCTATATCTGCATCTTCGAAAATAATATTTGGCGATTTCCCACCTAGTTCTAACGTCACTCTCTTGAGTGTTTTTGATGCTTTTTCCATAATATCTTTTCCAGTAGGAGTGGATCCAGTAAATGCGACTTTATCTACTTGTGGATGTTGGGCCAACGCGTCACCAACAACTGAACCTGGACCACTTACAACGTTAACCACACCATCTGGTACTCCAGCTTCATGACAAATTTCTGCCATTACGATAGCTGTAACAGGTGTTAAGCTGGCAGGTTTAATAATCACAGAGCAGCCTGAAGCAATGGCAGGAGCGATTTTCCAAGCAGCCATCATCATTGGATAATTCCATGGGATAATTTGTGCACACACACCTACTGGTTCTTTTTGCGTGTAGTTAAAAAATCCTCCTGGTACATTATTAACATGTCCACGATGACCTACAATGGCTCCGGCATAAAATTCAAAGTCTTCAATTGCCTGCATGACCTGACCTTGAGCAGCAGATAATGACTTCCCACTATTTAATATCTCTAATTCTACTAACTCCTTAAAGCGCGATCTCATAATTTCGGCGATCTTATTAAGTACTCTAGAGCGTTTCCCAACAGGATATCTTTTCCATTTCCCGTTATCAAATGCATTTCTAGCTGCCTGAACCGCCTTTTCGACATCTTCCAATGTCCCTTGTTGAATTGTAGCAAGTGGTTCGCCTGTTGCTGGATTATACGTTGTAAATGTTTCTCCTGATGAACTTTCCATTCTTTCTCCATTAATAATTAAATGATAATAATCCCGTTTCATTTCAAGTATTGGCATTTTTTCTTCTTTAACAGTAGACAAATCCCATGCACCCCTTTATTGAAAAGTATAGTAAATCATTCTATTTCCCTATAAACTTAGCTTTTCTTTTTTCTATAAAAGCGTTAATTCCTTCTTTGTGGTCCTCAGAAGCACCTGCAATTCGTTGTCCGTAAGCTTCTTTTTCTAACATTTCTTGAAGGTCGCTATTCCAGCTATCTCGTAAATATCTCTTTATTAAGCCTATTGCTTTCGTAGGCATGTTAGAAATTCGAGTAGAAAATTGCGTTACTTCATCATCAAAAATGTCTGAATTAAATACTTGGGTAGCTAGCCCAAGTTCTAACGCTTTTTCAGGAGTAATCTTTTCTCCCAAAATGGCTAATTCAAGTGCTTTTGCGTGTCCAATAAGACGTGGGAGGTAATAAAGATTCCCGGAATCTGGTATAAGACCTACGTGTATGAACGCTTCTACTAAACTTGCTTTATTTGACATAAGTCTAAAATCACATGCTAGCGCCAAGCTTAGTCCTGCTCCAGCTGCTACTCCATTTATTGCTGCAATGACCGGAATTTCTAACGATGCAAGTTGACTTATCATAGGATTATATCGGTTTCTTAATACCTCTCCGTGGTTCATATTTTCATCTACACCAGCAAGGTCTTCACCAGAACAGAATGCACGACCTTCCCCAGTAATAACTAGACATCTTATATCAGTCATCTTAGAAACTTGCTTTAGTGCGGTTTTCATTTCATTGTTCATTTGTTCCGTAAATGCATTTAATTTAGCTGGACGTGCTAACGTTATCCACCCTACGTTTGCCCGCGTTTCAAATTTAATGGTTTCAAACATACCAGTTTCACCTACTTCCCAGTGAATTGCGCCTTTCTTTTTTCCAGAAAAGCTTTCATACCTTCTTTTTGATCTTCAGAAGAAAATAAGATAGAGAAATTTTTACGTTCAAAGTACATTCCTTCAAGAATTGTAGAATCTACTGCCCTATGTACAGATTCTTTGATAAATCTAATAGATAAAGCAGGTTGGTTTACTATCTTTTCAGCAAATTTGTAGGTCTCTTCTATTAGCACTTCTGGAGCTATCAATCTATTGATAATTCCCAACTCGTATGCTTGATTAGCAGTCATTTGTTCACCAGTCCACAACCATTCAAGAGCGCGAGTTTTTCCTATTAATTTGGTAAGTCTTTGTGTTCCCCCAGCACCTGGCATAACGCCAATATTAACCTCGGGAAAACCAAATTTTGCATCTTCAGAAGCAAATAACATATCACAACAGAGAGCAAGCTCAAATGCTCCACCTAATGCAAAACCATGCACTGCACCAATTATTGGCTTTTTAATAAAAGTAAGTTTATCCCAATCAACAAATTGATTCATTAATTCTAATTGTATTGTACTTGCATTGGCCATTTCATCAATATCTGCTCCAGCCGCAAAAGCTCTACCTTTTCCAGATAAAATAATGACCTTCACATCATCATCATGATCAAAAAATTCTAACGCTTGAACAATTTCTTTGACCATCTGTCTATTAATCGCATTTAATACCTTTGGACGATTTAGTTGAATATGAGCGATTCCATTACTTGAGATGGTCTCAATCATCTCAAAACTATTCATTTACATCTTCTCCAATGATAATTGTGACTAATTTGCCAGCAAATTGCATTGCATCCTTTCCTGATGCTTTAGCTTCTTCTGATTTCATAGCCGTTTTAAAAGTTTCTTTATTTTCATATATCATTTCACACATCATGTAGTAAGGAGATTCACCCATTGGTGACCCTGTAAATCTTGTAAGCTTCATATCTAATAATCCAGGTATCTTTTTCGTTAGTGGTGCATGTACTGAAAAATAATGTTGATCAAATTCTTCTTTGTTTTCCGGATGTTTATACAATGCTACAACTTTCATTATTATCCATCTTCCTCTCTTATTTACATTATTGTAGAAATTGGTTTCATTGCTTCAAATGGGTTTTTACAAGCTTTGCAATATAAGATACTCCGACAAGCTGTTGGGCCAAAAAGATTCTCAATGGTAGTGTAAGCTGAATCACAATACGGACAATTAACACTCCAATGACCTTCTGGACCTAAAGTTTTAGGAGGTGGTGCTATCCCAAATTTTTTCAGGTTCTCTCTACCTTTTTCAGTTATCCTCTCTGAAGTCCAATGTGGGAATTTTAAAAACGTAACTGTTACTTTTTGCACTCCTTTGACATCCTGTATCGAAGTTTCAATATTCTTTCGAAGAATATCAAGAGCAGGACATCCCATAAAGGTAGGAAGCACATTTACCTGAACTATCCCATCTACTTCATTCACGGCTTCTATCATTCCTAAGTCCAATACACTAACTGTGTCTATTTCTGGATCTTTAACATTTCCCAGTACATCCATGATGTCATGATATAAATCCATTAGAACCTCCCCTTTAGAATCACCAATTTGCAGATGGGTCTAATTGATATACTTCACTTAATACTTTCAAAGCTGTTTCCAAATCCTTAGTATGATAACCAGCTCTTCCATTTCCTTTTTTCATACTTATTATTGTTGGAACTGGGAGATTAACTTCTTCAAAAATAGGACCAATGGTACTAAACCAACGTTTTTTCATCTCCAATTCACTCTCAATTAATCCCAACTTTGTCATTTCATTAGATTTATGTCCCAAAGAAAGGACTCCTTCAATTTCATCGAGAACTCTATGAACTGCGTTACTCATTTTTTCTCTTGCTTCGTCGGTACTTAGAAATAATTGTTTAAACCATACTTTCCAATGTAAAAGATGATAATATTCTTCCATTTTGATCTTGATTGCTACATGAGCTAGAGGTTCATATGAACTATTTTTCATAGAGTCCAACTTGATATTCTTTATCAAGCAATAGAAGTAGTTTCGAACTACTGCAAAAGCCCAATCATATCTCGGCTCGACCAAATAATCTCCAGGTCCATTCGCTTCTTCTAGAAGAACTGCGTTACGTCTCACTTTTACAGTACGTCCATGTGCTAAATAATCCTTTGAGCCCTCACCTAATTCTTCAAGTAGTTGATAATACATCGCAGCGTGTCCCATCATATCTTGACTTATAGATGAAAAGGCAACATCTTCTTCAATGTGCGGGGCTAAGCCTAACCATTCAGATCCACGAAAACTTAAGATAAAATCGTCATCTGCTAGTTGGTACAATAAATCAACAAGCGTTTCCTTATAATGTTGATTTTTCATTGCTTCTTCTGCTGTCTTAATGATCATTTTTTCTCCTCCTTCCCCCACGAAAGAATTTCTTTTTCATCTAACATTTCTTGTTCATACTTCCGCCATTTCTTCTTGAGGTAGCCATAGCCCTTTGCCAATCTATAATCTTTATTATCAAGCCTTAATAAAGAATTTCTTTCTTCAAAGGAAAGTCCACGAATATCTGATCGTTTTACAATCCAAATATCAGCAACTGGTTCTCTTCTCATAAAATTTTCTTGTGCCATAACAATTGCTATTTCATGATTAGGTGCTAATAAACTAAATTGGTGCTGAAATGGAGAAGAAGTTGTTCTTTTACTAAACACTTCAAACTCTTGGTAAAATTTCGTGTTCACTCAGTCACACCTCCAGTCTGATTAGATTGAAAACGAATGTTACATACCAAGTGCTTTTCTTACCCATGCATTGTTTTCATACGAGTTTTTTCTAAGATTTAGTCTTTCTATAGACTTCGGACCTTGATTTTTTATAATTTTTTTAAATTCAGACCAATCAGGTTGTTTATATACCCACTCTTGCTTCACATCATTAAAGTGAAGTGACTCATCTGGAATGGTTAGACCGAGTGATAAAATCCTAGGTATATACTTTGATAAGAAGTCTTGTCTAAGCTGCTCATTTGTTTTTGATCTGATTTTATATTTTTGTGTAATATCTACCTTTGAAGAACCTGTTGTAGCAGCACTTGCAGGACCGAAGAACATTAATAGTGCTTCCCACCATCTGTTAATAGATTCCTGAACAAGTTTTCTTTGTGCGGGTGTACCCTCAGCTAATGCAATTATAATGGCCTCTCCATGTTGAGCATGAAAAACTTCTTCAGCACATATTCTTTGAAGCGCTCTAGCATACGGTCCATATGAAGCATTCAACATATTTGTTTGTGTGATAATTGCGGCACCATCGACTAACCACCCAATTAATCCCGCGTCTCCCCAAGTTGGAGCAGGCATATGAAAGACGTTGTGAAACTTTAAAGTACCGGAGAAGAGATCTTGCATAATATCTTCTCTGTTTTTCCCTAAAGGTTTCAGTAAGTCTTCTGTCACACGTAATAATAGTTGACCGTGTCCCATTTCGTCTTGAACCTTTGCCATTATCCCTAATTTCCTCTGAAGAGTTGGCGCTTTAGGTACCCATTCTTTTTCTGGAAGCGCTCCCATTATTTCGCTAATTCCATGCATTGAAATCAGTTTTATTAGTGTCAACCGATACTCATCAGGCATCCAATCGTCTGCTTCTATCTTTTCACCGTTTTCAATTCGTTGCATAAAGTGATTAAGTTTTTCTTTCTCACTTAATTCAGTAAACGACATTTCATTCCCCCCTTTTGGTTATTATCCTTCTAGTAAACTCATAAACTACATTAACACTGTTTAATAAAACACACATTCAATATAACAACTTTAATTATATAACGTTTAAAAATCGTAAGTTTGTTTTTTTGTAATACTATTTGATTTTACAATACATGGATAAATGAAAGCTGTCAATGATTTATCTGAAAATTCATGTATTAATTTCGAAAAAAAATCTCTTCGATTACCTATCAATAGGGCAAATTAAAAGCCGTACTTAGGATTTTTCATTTCCTAAAACTTTACATTACAAAGGTAAGTACAAAAAAGCACAATGAAAAGTACTTTTCATTGTGCTAGTAAGTGCTTATTTAAAGGATAGCTTCATAGTGTTATGATCAAGTTCTAGCGAGGCATCAAACACTTTATCACCTTTCTTAAACCCCTTAATAATGCCCGTACGACCATCCTTCAATAATTTCTTTATATTTGCTTCTGAAATTGTTTTACCCAGTAATTTCTTTGAAATTGTAAAATCACACTTTGTTTGAGCATAATTTGAACAGCCATAAAACTTGCCTTTATCTATCAAATCACCCTCACATTTTTTACATATCCCTACCTTTGTACCTAGCTTTTTGTTTCTGCTGGATTTTCTTAATGATTTAGTTTTAAATGCTTCTAGATTATAATGGTTAAATTCCCAATGATCGCTCTGTTTTTGTGCATCTTCTATTAATTTTACAGCAAGCTTTCTTACTTGGTTCATAAAATCTTTCGCTGAAGCATTACCTTCTCCTATTTCATGAAGTCGCTGTTCCCACTTTGCTGTCATTTCAGGAGATACTAATATACTTGATCCTATTGATTCTATTAATAATTTTCCTTTATCTGTTGCCCAAACTTGATTTTTTTTTACATCGATATATTTCCTATCCTTTAAAACACCTATAATACCAGCTCGAGTTGCTTCTGTCCCTAATCCCTCTGTTTTATTTAATACTTTTATAAGCTCTCCGTCTTCAAGATGTTTACCCGCTGTCTTCATCAATGTAATTAATTGTCCCTCTGTTAACCTTTTAGGAGGTTGCGTTTTACTTTCCTTTACTTCAATTTCACTTATAATTCCCTCTTCCCCTTCAGTTAAAGATGGCAAATCTTGTTCCTCATCTTTCAAATCCTTTTCTTTTTTCTCTCCAAATATCACTTTTCTCCAACCTTCATTGATCTTCTCTTTCCCTTTTGAAATGAAGGTTGCTCTTTTGTCCACTAGAGTATGAATGGTTGTATAATCAAATATTGCCTTATCATAGTGAGCTGCGATAAGTCTTCTAATGATCAGTGAATAAATGTTTTTTTCCTCATTTGTTAGTTTATGAATATCAGTTACTTGCTCGGTTGGAATAATGGCGTAGTGATCTGTTACTTTTTTCTCATTAACGTACCTTGGATTGTTTAGAATAGATTGGGTAGGCAAAGGAAAATGTTTTTTAAAAGTGTCCATTTCGCTTATTTTTCTCATGATGTCAGGAAATAAATTAGCCTCTTCCTTTGTCACGAACGTAGAATCACTACGAGGATAAGAAATAATTCCTTTAATATAGAGCTTCTGAGCTATTTCCAAGGTTTGTTGAGGAGAGTATTTATAAATACTATTCGCCGTGGCTTGTAAAGAAGATAAGTTAAACAATAGAGGTGGAAGATACTCTTTTCTTTCTCTCTCAACAGATGAGATTTCTGCTGTCTTATCTTTACAAAATTCAGAGATTTTTTGCGCAAGCTTCTCTTCGTTTATTCTTGTTTCACCATCCTTGTGCCATTTCCCTTTGTAGCGCTTTCCTTCCATATCAAATGTCGCATTTACTTCCCAAAAAGGAGAAGAAATAAAATTCTCAATTTCGAGCTCTCTTTTAACAATTAATGCTAATGTAGGTGTTTGAACTCGCCCGGTCGAAAATACATCCGATATTCCCTTTTTTTGTAGTAGCAGAGTGTATGCTCTAGATGCGTTAATTCCAACCAACCAGTCTGCACATGCTCGGCTTAAAGCTTCAAAATAGAGATTCCTCGTTTGGGATTCATCTAACAAGTTATTAAACCCATTGATAACCGCCTTAGGTGTAAGTGAAGAAATCCACAGACGCTTCATTTTTTTATTGGTCTTACATTTAGCAAGGATTAACCTAATTATTGCTTCCCCTTCTCTTTCTGCATCACCCGCTATTACTATTTCAGAAACGTCCTTATGATAAACTAAATCTTTAATCACTTTAAATTGTGAATACTTTGATTTTGCAACTCTGTGTTCAAATTGCTCGGGGAGAATAGGCAATGTCTCTAATGACCATTTTTTCCACTTAGTATCATAATGTTCTGGTGGAACAAGCTCACAAAGATGCCCTACTGCCCAAGTCAAAAAAGCTCCTCTTGGAAAATGAGAATTAGGGGAGATTTCTATATAGCCTTTCTTTTTCACAAATTTGAATGCTGAGGCAATTTTATGTCCTTGATCAGGTTTTTCAGCAATTATTAATTTCATAGTTGAACCCCTTAAACTTTGAAAGTTAAAACTTTCTATAATTATACCAAGAATTTTAAATTAGTAAGGATAGTAAATGTTACAAAATAGAAACATTCCATATATAAAAATTTTTTAGACAATAAAAAAGAGAAGTCTCCTTCTCTCTCAACTCTTTTATGTACTAGATTTATTTTATGATAGAATTTTCTCAATATGAATCTCTCTATTTCTTGATAAATCAACAATGTCAGAGCCTACTAGTATTAAAGGCATGGTGACATTAAATTGGTTTAACATAACGATTTTCCCAATCTTTCCATTGGTGAGTTTTACTTTTTCACCGACTAAGGATTGCATAACACTTCGTAAAAATGTGAGTAGAATAGTTGGTTCAAAGCTTCCAAAAACGTCTTCATTCATTTGCTTTATAACCTTATAAAATGGTGTAGAATCATGATAAGCTCTATCTGAGGACATGGCATGAAACACATCTGCTACAGCAACTATTTTAGAGAAGTAGGATATTTTATCTGACTTTAAACCGAATGGATAACCTCTTCCATCTTCCCTTTCATGGTGCTGTAGAGCTACCAAGCAAGTTTCAATTCCTATTCCCTCTGTTTTACTTAATAGTTCATATCCAAAAATTGTATGTTTTTTCACTAGAGCATACTCTGAGGAAGTTAACTTACCAGGTTTATTTAATATTTCTAACGGTATTTTTGTCTTTCCAATATCATGAAGAGTTGCTGCCAAGGTTAAAGTAGGAAGGTCATCTTTTGAAACATTTAGCCATTTGCCTATGAGTGTAGCAATAACCCCGACTCCTATATTATGCCGGTATGTATAATCGTCCATTTCAAGTTCTTGAAATAAGTGTGAAAAATTTGGAATTGCGTCCGCTGCATGTTGAATTGTAGGTATGACATTATTTTTAATTTCTGCTAAAGGAATTTTCTCTGTAGCACTAACAAAATTAAAAATGTCCTCTACTTGTTTAACTGCATCTTCAATTTTCCCAGATACCTCTTTTTCCTTATAATTCTTTTCTGGTTCTTTTGCTTCTATAGATTTAACACTATCATTAGTTTGTAGTGATTTTAATATGTCATCTAATTCATTTGATTTAAGAGGTTTAAGGTTATTGTTATCTATTGACACGACTGAACCTCCTAATTTTTTGTAAAACATATATAAATTATATCAAATTAACAAAGTATAGGGAACAATTTATTAATTTTTACTATACTAACCAATTCTTCTCTCTATATCAATAGTTCACTGCAAACTTCGACGCCGTATTTTTTGTGTAATTCGTTCATAAAACAGATATCGAATGATGTATATTTTTAACTACTCTTACTAACTCTAAGGTTAGGAGGTGCGTTTATATGAACCAACATGATAATCAAGTGAATACTGGATTCAATGAACTACAGCAAGTAAAAATGTCCGTAAAGGCTGCACAAAAAATGGTGGGGTCAGCAACTATGAATATGGATAATGAATTATTACAGGATGCTACTAGAGCCGTCCAAAACGCTAGAACCCAACTAAATAGCGTAAAAGAGAATGGAACTGGAGTTGATGAAGCATTTCTTTGTGAAGAAGAGAAACTTCTAGATCAGTGCGAAGAACAATTAAATGAAGCAAAGCATTAATAATAAACTAAAACCGCCAAACGGCGGTTCAATTATTTTAGGAGAGCTTTTCTCCATACTCTTTTAATTTTTGTCCAACTGAACAGTTTTTAATACAAAATGACTGGGCATGAGTTTTGCCCAATTCTTTTCGAAAATGCTTATTTAAAAAGCATCCATCACAGTACTTATCGAGCATTTCACCAACTTCCATAATTAATTTATTCTTTCCCATCTATCCAACTCCTAAAGTGTTTGTAAAAGACTAATTTTAAAGCTTTTTTCTCTACTTAAACAACATAATATGTGAAGAATCGTTAATTAAACACTTTTTTTAATTATCCTTCGTTTCAAAAGTACTTGATACAAAAACCCCTTGAAGTGCTTGTGTTGCTAATTTATCTGCTTCACTATTTTGTTTTCTTGAGATTGGTTCATATACGGGTTTGATTCCGAGATCCTTCATCTTAATTTCTATTCGGTCTAACCACCTATTTAAATTTTCTTCAAAACAAGGCCAATCACCAGATAGTTGATTTAATACAACATGGGAATCACCTCTGAATATCACAGGTAGATGATGAACACCTAGTTCCTCTAAGCATTGTAACAAAAACCAAAATGCAGCATATTCAGCTTCATTATTGTTTTCTAATTCATCTAAAGTTTCATTCATTCTGTTCCGATAGTTCAGTTTATTTTTAGTATAATAAATGGCTATCCCAAGGCCAGCTTTCTTACTACCTTTATCGTATCCACCATCAAAGTAGGCAATGACATCATGAGGCTCAGTTTCTATTTCTTTTAAGTATTTCATTAACTCCTTCTTTATCCATTTAGTGTTTTGTTCATCATAAAAAAATAAATCTTTTACTCGCCCAGTTCTTTCAAAATCCTCTGCTAACAACAATGCTTCTTCTAGAGAAACAACTTCTGATGTAAGCATAATCTCCTTATTTTTAGAGCTTTTATATTTCCATTCAATCCATAATTTCATATTTTTCCACCCCATAAGTTGGCTTAACTTCATTTTTCCAATCTTTGATTCTCATTATACACATATCCTATACCTATTAAGCCATAAACAGTTTTAACTCTAAATTCCTAATAATATATGGTAAAGTAAGATTTAATGATTGTTCTGTATGATTTTACTGTGATAAACTACTTTTAGTTTTAAAGCAAGGAGAGTAACTTATATGATTGAAGTTTATATTGACGGTGCGAGCGCAGGTGATCCTGGACCATCGGGAGCAGGGGTATTTATAAAAGGACATGGGAAATCTGAACGTTATTCAATACCTCTAGGTATTATGTCAAACCACGAAGCTGAATACTATTCGCTTATTAAAGCATTGGAGATTTGTATTGAACAAAATTATCGAATTGTTTCCTTTAAAACGGATTCACAACTCGTTGATCGAGCAATGGAGAAAGAGTATGTAAAAAACCCTAAATTTGTTCCATTATTGCAACAAGCATTGGTGTTAACTAATAAGCTTGATTTATTTTTTATCAAGTGGATACCAAGTATTGAAAATAAAGTAGCTGATGAACTTGCTAGGCAAGCAATTATACGATAAGGTAAGGACTGATTTTTTTGAGATTTAAGCTAGTAGCAGATATAAATTTACTTTTTGTTGCATTCATTTGGGGAGCAACATTCGTAATCGTTCAAAATGCAATTTCATTTTTAGAGCCACTAACGTTTAATGCGATCCGTTTCTTTTTCGCTGGCTTTTTCTTATTTATATGGCTAGTTGTTTTTAAAAAAGACCAACTAAAACTGCTAAATAAAAAACTTCTTTTTTCAGGATTTATAATGGGAACTTGGTTATTTGCAGGTTATGCCCTTCAAACATTTGGACTACTGTATACAACTCCATCAAAGGCGGGTTTTATTACAGGTCTTAGCGTTGTGTTAGTACCATTTTTTTCATATTTCATTTTGAAAATCCAACCAAATTCTTTCGCTTTATTAGGAGTATTAACTGCAGGGACCGGGCTTTACTTACTTACAATGGGCGATAGCTTTAACGTCAATACAGGAGACATCCTTGTATTTTTCTGTGCGATTTCATTCGCCATGCATATTGTCTTTACAGGTAAATACACTTCTTCTTTTCCTACATTACTTTTAACCGTTACACAGATTTTCACAGTGGCATTTCTTTGCTTCATTTCTTCTTTATTTTTTGAGAACTGGCAATTAGCTTTTGATCCTGATACTATACTTTCTTTTGATGTATTATTTGCGTTAATTATCACTTCAGTATTTGCTACTGCAATTGCGTTTCTAATACAAACCAATTTTCAACGGTATACTACCCCAACAAGGGTTGCTTTAATTTTTGCAATGGAACCGGTATTCGCCGCAATAACTGCTTTTTATTTTACTGATGAAAGGCTATCTTACCTAGCTATTATTGGTTGTTTATTAATATTAGTAGGTATGATAATTGCGGAATTACCTCAAAAGAAAAGAAAAGACACACTTTTGGCATCATAAAAGATATCGACCGTCATTTGCTAGCCTTTTAGGAAGTTACACTAATAAAAAAATCCTAACCCTTGAAACTTGTTATTCCAGGGTTAGAATTTTTTTTTGCTTTAACATTTGAAATGCTGAATGACGATTAGATATATTATTTTCTTTAAACATTTCTAATAATGATACGAAATAACTTCCATCAAATTTTTTTTGTACTTTTAGGGTAGTCTCTATGGCACAATTAACAATTTCGTCTGTAGAATTTGTATAATTTTGCCCAAAGAAGATAAAGCCATGTACATCTTCTCCAAAATAAAAACCTTTTTCCTCTAAAAACAAAAGATAATCTTGTACTGAGTTTCTACTTCTACTGTTTATCAAAACTTCCCCATCCCTAAATTATTATCCAATATTATCTTAGCTTAATTTTATACACAATTCTATGTTTTTTTGGTATTATTCTTCTTCTAATTATTTTCTATAATAATTAAGTTAAAAAATGAATCTACATAAGGAGATACAATAATTTGATACAGATTCAATCATATCGATTAAGTAGCGAAATCAATCAAACCATTAAAGATTATCGATCCGATTTTGATAGAAGATAGCCAATATATCCAGTGAAAATTCCCAGTACAGCCCCTCCAACAACCTCTTCTGGTTGATGACCTAATCTTTCTTTTAGCCTCTTTTCTTTTTTATCATGAAAGTGGTGGTCAGCTTGACCTTCAAGCCTCTCCAGTTTTTCATCAATTTCGTTCACTTTTATCGTTAATTCACCGGTTTGTCTTCTAACACCTTGAGCATCGTACATTACGATTAAGCCAAAAATAGTGGATAATGCAAAATCGATTGTTGGAATACCTCTTTTTAGAGCGATGTAAGTCGATAACGATGTTACTCCAGCCGAATGAGAGCTAGGCATCCCTCCTGTTTCAAAAATAGTACTCCAATCCCACTTACCTGTTGTCATTTTTTTAACAGGAATTTTCACAAACTGTGCTAATCCAATTGTTATTAGAGCTGTATATATACCTTTATTCAATCCCATCACCTCATATGTAGTTTTCCAAGTTCACTATCCGTTCTATTCAAATCATAATCCGTATGATTCTGGTAAAACTATGAAATGGAGGTGATTAAATTGGGGAGAAATAAAGGTCAAAATCGTGGTAAAGCAGCTTCAGGAGTAAACCCTCAAGGCTATGATCAAGAGTTTTCAGCTGAACCAAAAAGTAAACTTGAGCAGGCTGCTAAAAAAAATAATACAAAATAAATGAAGCTCGCCTAAGGGCGAGCAAATATTTAAATATTAACTAATAAATTTTTCTAGTCCTTTAAACTCAAGTTCTTTGAACTTCTCCAACACTTTTTCCTTATTAATTTTAATAGACGCATCATCTAATGAACATGAAACGGGAACTTCACAGTAGATTTCAGCTAATTTTCTAGAAAGGTGTAACATATCTAAATCATTCTCAATTTTAGAACGTTGCCCCTTTGTAAGTGATTCTAAATTTTCTAAAATTCCTTCAATTGATGAAAATTCTTGTAGGAGCTTAAGAGCTGTTTTCTCACCTATTCCTTTTACACCAGGATAGTTATCACTTGAATCTCCCATTAATGCTTTTAAATCTATCATTTGTGTAGGTAAGATACCCTTTTCTTGTGTAAATTTATCTTTCGTGTAAATCAAATAATTTCCAAAGCCTTTTTGTAAAAGTACAACAGAAATATTTTCATTTAGTATTTGTAGAATATCTTGATCACCTGTAAGAATTGAAACATGATAATCTTCCTTAAATTCTTTTGCTAACGTACCAATACAGTCATCAGCCTCGTAACCTTTTAAGCCAATGTTTGGTATATCAAATGATGAAACTACTTCTTTAACTAAATCAAATTGTGGTATCAGTTCTTCAGGAGGGGCTCCTCTATTTCCCTTATATTCAGGATATAGCTCCGTTCGAAAAGTTGTACTGCCCATATCCCAACAACATATCACATATGAGGGGCTAAACGTATTAATTGCCGTCATCATATGCTTTACAAAGCCATGGACAGCATTAGTTGGTGTTCCTTTACTATTAACCATATAGTAGCCACTCATTGCAGTAGCATAAAATGAGCGAAATAACAAAGCCATTCCATCAATTAGTAAAATATCATGTTTTTTATTCATAGTACCCCTTCCCCTTCTTTCAACAATATCTTAATGACCAATGATATTATACCATAGATATTCACCTTCTTTATTGGGCAAATCTAACAATAGCTACCAGAGAAAAAATACAACAAAAAAGTCCCCATTTATTATGAGGACAGCTAACGGCTATTTTTTATCATTTTTCATCTTGTTCGTTTCAACTTCTGCATATGAAGCGAACTCATTGTTGAAGCCATTTTTCTTCTTGGCATTATTGTTTCGTTGAGCATTCGCATTACCTTGTTTAGTTCTTCCCATAAGTGTTTTTTTCCTCCTATTAATAACTGTAATAGGAGTAGTATAACTACTATAGCCATTATTTATGTATCAACTATTTACCATATTCTATTGGATTCTCATCATAACTTATCCAATCACTCCAACTACCAGCATATAATTGTACTTGGTCATACCCAGCTTCATTTAATGCTAATACATTGGGACATGCAGTTACTCCTGAGCCACAATAAACAATTATCTGTTTGTTTTTATCCAGTGTCTTAAAATTGCTTATCAGTTCACTTATGTCTTTCCACTTCCCGGAATTATCTATAACATTTTTCCAAAAATAATGCTGCGCACCTGGTATTCGACCAGATTTTTTATCAATTGGTTCCATTTCTCCTGTATATCTCATACTCTCACGAGAATCTATTAATTGTACAGTTTCGGTGTTAAGTGTATCCTTAATATCTTTCATACTTGCTAACATATTGGATTGCAAGGAAGGAATATACACTTTTTCTTTATAGTTACTTATCTCTTTCGATACAGGTAACCCTCTATTTTTCCATTGAGTAAAATTCTCTTCTAGTACGAAAACATCAATATGACCAATATACTTAAATAACCACCAGCAACGTGATGCAAAAGCACCATCTTGATCATCATAAATAATTACTTTAGTTTTATTCCCTATTCCTGACTTTGATACTTTTTTTACAAAAAGATCTAAAGTTGGCAAGGGATGCCTACCACCATGCAGTTGAACTGAACTTGACAAATCATGATCTAAGTGGAAATATACAGAACCTGGTATGTGGTCACTTATGTATTCTTTATATCCTTTGTCTGGTTCTTTCAGATCAAACCTGCAATCAATTATTCTTAAATCATCATTGTTGATATTTTGCCACAACCAGTCGATTGATACGATGTTCTTGTACATTTGAGACCTCCACTAATTCGTTAAACTTTTTTATTAGTTAACTTCTTAACATAGTCCAATACCATCTCGTTTGAAACTAGTTTACGTAATGGCACAATTCCTTTCTTTGCCAAATTATTTATTTCATTTGTCACACGATTGATTTTTTCTACAGAAAAGGATTGGTGATTTTTCGCTAAGGTAATGGCTTCCTCAATATACTCCTCTCTTAATAAATCTAATTTAAGAAAAGTTTTAACAACCTCATGCTGTTTTTGAGAATGTTTGGTAATAGCTTCATGTACGTTACTCATAAATTTAATCTCCTTCGTTAGGCCTTATTCTTTTTATTATTAATTTCTTAACATGGTCTCTTGGCACCCAACAATTAAATACATAATCTGGTTTTGTAACATAGCCAAGGCGAGTACAAGAATAGCTCATACCCGCTGGATACTTTTTAGCAGAAAAATGGAAACACGTTGCACAAACTTGGAATTTACCTATATCCCCATTACTGTTCATAAGAATCTACCCCAAGTGCTTTCCATAGAATACAATTTAGCTTATCTTCATCCATTTTTTTATCTTCAAACAAGTGAATAGATTGCTCAAAAAATTCTATTTTATCTCTAATATAGTCTGTCATTTTCTCAAAAATAGCTGGTGGCAATTGCGTTTGACTGTGTTTAGATTCAATTAATCTACTGTACCAATTATTTATTATATGTCCATTATTAACATTACTTAATAATTCTTCTAATCTAATGGGTGGAATGCGTTGTTTCTCGTACATATACTGAATCATTAAAAGTGCCCTGATTTGTTGTATCAAAATTTTAACACTTTTAGTTGTTAGTGGCTTTTTTACTAAGTTTACCTTATCATTTGCCTTCAACAAATTAATATAGTGATAGCTCAACTTTTTTAAGGAATAGGTCTCATGAGCTAAACTTCGTAATCTAGACATTAACTCTTTATTTTCAATATAAACTACTGAGGAAAATAACCACTCCAACAACGAGGGATTAGACTTATGAAATAGTTCAAGCGCTTTAAAAATATCCCACCCACTAAGTTCAATATGAGAATCTATTGTTTTTTCGAAATTATCTCTTTCTTTGTTAATTTTCAAGTAATTTCTAATAGCCCTATGATAAATAATTCTTACATCATAATCACTATCTTCATTTTGTGATCCAAATGATCGACTACCTGATTCACATGCATAGATTATCTGTATATCATAAACCCCTTCTATTCGAGTTAACTCTTTAACAATTCTACTATTCATTCAATTCAGCTTCCATATTATTTAAAGTCATATAAACTTCATTTAATGAATCAACGTCGACCTCGGCCGTTAAAGCGTTTTTAATTCCACTATAATATTCCTCAATTTGAACGATAGATCGATTTTTTAGTGAATCCACCATAGAATTGAATTCATCTTCATATCTATCAGTAAGCTTTTGTGTATTTTCTTTTAAATAGTCCATAACTTGTGATTGTATAATTCTTTCTAGATCTTCGCTCATCTTTTTCTTCTCATTTCGCTCAAAGAATGATTTAGCATTTTTATACATAGACAAGGACTTCTTAAAGAGATTTAGATCAATATCCTGTAATCCTGTTTCAAACATCGGAGTATCCATCTTTATGTTTTCATATTGTTCAAAGTTAAGGTTTGGATTCGTTAAAGTAGCTAATCTCTTCCACTTTTCTTGTATATCAATACCTTTCTGATTGATAAATTTTTCGACTCGTAAAGAGGTCGCTCGCATTTCCTGTGCTAGATCGTATCCCATGAAACTGAGTAATTCATTTAAACAACCAACAAGAGCTTTCTTTATATTTTGGTTGTCATCTCGCAAAATTGCTGGATTAAATGACTCTTTAAAAAAGTCTGGAAATCTAAGGAAAATTCTTTGATTAATATAGTAGACTAATTCTTCTATTTCTTGTAATAATGCATGATGTTCCACATCTGCATTAAAATTATTAATTGCATGAATAATTTGCTTCTCTTCATCCACTACAGTTTTTAATTTTTCCTGTTTATATTCAATACTTTGATTGGCTGTTGTTACCATGTCTTTAACTACTGAACTAGCTCTTTTCATATCATTGATTGCAGAAAGAACAGTCATTTCTGTTAATTCACCTAGTACAAATTTATTAAATTCTTCTTCAAATTCTTTAATTCCTGATGATGTTAATACACCTGTTCCACTGTTGTTATTATCACCTTTGAATTTCTCCATTATAGCCATTTGACTTGATAACGAATGCAACCTTGGCTTACGAATACCATAAGAATTTAGTTGGTCATTTACATATTGTTCAACCATTTGTAGTTCATCTAATGAGCGTGCTAGATCGGCTGCATTGATAATAAAAAACATTTTATCTAAACTAAATGAATCCTTAACCCTACCTAATTGTATTAAAAATTCTCTGTCTGCTTTAGAAAATGGGTGGTTATAGTACGTAACAAATAAAATAGCGTCTGCATCTTTAATATAATCAAAAGCCACACCTGTATGACGTGCATTAATTGAATCTGCACCAGGAGTATCAACTAACGTTATCCCTTGTCTTGTTAACTCACAATCGAAATAGAGTTCAATCCATTCAACAAAACACGCTTTTTCTTCTTTTGCTACAAATTCTTCATACTCATTTAGATCAACGCTTAATACCTGGCCTAAATGACCTTGTAAAGATTCCATCCCTTTAACAAAAGCAGTTAAAAACGATAGATGCGGCTTTTCATGTGCCTCTACACCTTTTTCTAGCAGTTTAGTCTGGATAATATCCCTCGCATCGTTTAATGACGTAGATTTTTCTCCAAAAACTTGTAGTGAATGTTGGATATCACTTAATAAATCACTGCTTGACTTCAATTTTACTAAGACTGTTCCATGTGCATGTTTGTTAGTAGGCGGTACTATTTTATTAATAGTTGCCGTCGTTGGATTTGGAGAAACTGGTAATACTTTTTCTCCCATAAGAGCGTTTGCAAAGGAAGATTTTCCAGCGCTAAAAGCACCGAACAACGCAATCGTAAACTGTCTATTTCTTAATCGACCAGCTTTTTCACCCATTATTTTTGATATGGAGCTTAATCCTGTTATTGATTTCGTTTTCTCTTTTGCAATTTCAAGATTATTAATAATTGTGTTTAGTCTTTCTTCTGTAAAGATTTCTTTGTTACTCGATAATAATGATGGATCTTCAACTGGTTGATTTTTTAAGTCTTCACGCGAGTTAATTTTATCATGCTGTATTGTTTCAATTGAAATCGATTCAGTTGTTGCAACTGAGATAATTTCGTTTACATTTTTAACATGGGGAAGTTCATCTAAAAGTGCAGATTCTAACTCTAGTTTCACATCTTTTCGATGAGTAACTAACTCTTCTAATTTCGTATGTGCAAATTTTATTTTTTCTAATTTTTGAAGTTGATGTGACAGTTTTGAAGTAACTACATCATTTTCAGCTTTTAACATATTTAGCCCTTCATCTAAAAATTCGGATATAACCAGCTTGAAGTGCTTTTTTATTTCTGCTGCAACATCATTGGTATAGGTTAGTATATAGTCCCCTGTTAAGCCTGCTCCACTTTTTATAGTTCTCACAAGCAGATTCGGTGGAAAATCAAAATTCAATTTCTGAGCTTTTGCTAATAAGTCTTGAAGTTCATTTTCCTTTAAGAATTTAGCGAGGAAATCATTAATGTGCCACTCAATTTGAGTAGAAGAATTTTTTTTCACTTCTTGATAAAACTCATTTAGTCTCTTTTGCTTTTCCTTTTCTGTTTTTCCTTTAGAGAAAAACATACCTACTTTAAAATCACTTTGATAAGCTTCTAAAAGCGCTTTAGCTAATTCTCTCGTAGAAAATGGCATTAAATAAGCATTTTCTAAAATATTATTGAGTTTGGTGAAGAATGAATGCTTAAAATTACTTTCTTTCTGGTTTAATTCGGCTAGTTTATTCTCTACCTCCTCAATCTTCTCTTGTAATTCCTTAAAGTCTTCGGTTGGAATTTCGGATAATACTTCCTCATACTCTTCTATTTCTGTTGCTTGCGAATCCTCAATAAAAACTAAATGATCTGAAATAATTTGCTCAGCAGAAATTAGAGCACTTTCTAATAAAAATTGATCCTTCTCTTCGATTAATTGTGTAATTAAATCCCTCAACTCATTAAGTTGATTGAATGTATTCATTTCTTGTCTTAACGAAGTATAAAAGATTTTTTTTGGTTCAACATTCCAGTTTTTGAAAGCATTTACGACACTTTGCTGAAATTCTTCAATACTCAATTCTTCTTTGTTGTGCTTATCAATTTGATTTACTACTAAATACAGTGTCTTTTTGCGATCTATTAAGTCCTTTGTAAATTGAAAATTCAATTCGGATTGAACGTGATTATAGTCCATGATATAAAAAATACAATCTGCAAGATGTAGTGCTGATTCTGTTGAAATTCGGTGAGCATCATCTGTTGAATCTATACCTGGAGTATCCATAATTGACACACCTAGTGGCAATTTACCGTTACTCTGACTGATTTCTAACGATTCAATATCTTCTCCATTTTTACAGTAATTTTTAATCTCACTATAATCACATGGTGGTTGATACTCTATAATCTCCCCATTTTTATAATACACTCTTACATACTCTCTACCTGTTTTTACTTTGACTAAGTTTGCACTTGTTGGGATAGGACTAGAGGGCAAAATATCATTCCCAATTAATTCATTAATCATGCTTGACTTACCCGCAGAAAAGTGACCACAAAAGCCGATTGCATATTCGGACTGGTTAACTTTTTTTATTAATTGAAGTAATTTTTTTGTATTATCTTTATCTTTTTTTGAACTGATCTCATTATAAAGAAATACCAATTTGTTTAACACTTGTTGTTTTGTCAAGGTAATATTAAGTTTTGTATGGCCCATTATACTTCTCCTAACGTACTGTAATTACTCTATATATTTTACTCTATTATTATTGTTTTTTAAATCTTTCTGTGACCACAGTCTTTATCTGCTATTTTAAAAATAACATGCTGTTTTCGTACTTTGTTGTTCTTATTGACATGGATGTACTGTAATTTGTATGTTTTGAATTAAAGCCGTGATAAAGCTATAGCTACAACAAACAAACGAACTAAGAAAAAGACTACCCTTTTAGAATAGCCATTTAAATAATGGTATTCAAATTAGGTAGTCTTCGATACATCTATAGATTATGTTCAGCTTTTTCTGAGTTTATATGCTTAAATATATAATAAGTCATGTAAGAATATAAGGTAACTGTAATCAAAACAAATAATGAAGCCATTTGTTCACCGTCCTTTTTTGGTACATCCTGATATTGATAATTATTATCAACTTCATATAAATTTTACCATTAAAGATAATCATTTTCAATTAGATTTTTTCTAAAATTTTTGTGATACCCTTAGTGAAAGGACACTCACAGATTAATGGTTTAACTACACCTTTGGCAAAAATCTTGTTCTCAATCCCAATTTTCTTTTATAATCCGTCAACTCCATTAAAGCTTTTTCCTCAATCGGAATACGAATAGAAAGAAGGATAATATTTAAAACTGAAAAAACAAAAGCGGTAACATACGCTTCAAATAGAAACGGAATTATAAAAAACTCCAACGTAACAATAAGATAATTAGGATGTCTTATAAATTTATATGGTCCAGTAGATATGATTTTCTCGTTTGGAATAATTAGAACTTTCGTATTCCAATATTTTCCTAGTGAAGTAAGAGCCCACACTCTAATAATTTGTGTGAATATAAATAAGGGAAATAATATTGGCCATAAATTTGATAAGTTCGCATTAGTGTATCTAACCTCAAAAAACAATGAAAGTAAAAATAAAACGTGAACAATAACGATATATTTATAGTGGTTTTTACCTACTTCAATTGCCCCTCTTAACTTCATCCAGCTTTCATTCATTCTAGCAATCATAAGCTCTACGAGTCTTTGTACAACGATATATAAAAAAAAGATGTAAAAAGTGAACACCAATACTACCTCCATTGAACTAAAAGATTTTCAGAACTAAAACCGGGTCCAAGTGCAGTAATAAGCCCATAATCACCTTGTTTAGTAAGATTAGAGGACAAGAACCGATTCAATACATATAAAACTGTTGCAGAAGACATATTTCCATAATTTTTTAAAACCTCTGCTGATAGCTTTACTTTTTCTGGTTCAAGCGAAAGTGATGTTACATACGCGTCTAAAACCTTTTTTCCACCTGGATGTCCAATAAAATGAGCAATATCTAGAATATCTAAATCATGTTCGGTTAAGAAATTTAGAATAATAGGTTTTAACCATTTTTCAACAATCTTTGGTATATCCTTTGAGAAAATAACATAGAGGCCTTCATTTTTCACTTCCCATCCCATTACATCTTCTGAATCCTGCATAAGTACGGACCTTGAATCAATAATTGAAGGGATATATCTATATTTCGTCAACTCTTCTATATTTACTTCATCTCCGATAACACATGCACATGCCACACCATCTGCAAATAAGGACGTTCCTATGAGGTTGCTCTTAGATAAATCATTTTTTTGAAAGGTTAAGCTACATAGTTCTATAGTAAGAACTAATACCTTGGAATTTTTAAATGCTTTGCAATATTCATACGCTCTTGTTAACCCTGAAGCACCACCTGCACAGCCTAAACCCCATATAGGAATTCTTTTAGTTGTGGACTTGAACGGAAGCATATTCATTATTCTTGCTTCAATACTTGGTGTAGATATTCCAGTGCTTGTAATAAAGAAGATTGCATCTATTTCTGAACAGTGAATGTCCCTCTTTAGATGACTTTTATTAGAAAGACACTTTTTTATTACTTCAACGCCATATTCTTTGGCACAATCCACAAATAGAGTATTTTTCTCTTCAAAAGAATGTTGTTTTTTATACCAGTGTATATTTTGAGAAAAGTATCTTTTTTCTACCTGTCCATTTTTAAAAACCTTAAGTAGACGATCAACATCCTTAAACGATTCTTGAAACATTTCTTGCGCAAATTCTTCCGTTAAATTCTGATTAAATTCATTAGGGGGGCAAAATTCTGCTACAGAAATTATTTTTGGCATAGTTAACACCTCATATTATTACTTATGGTTACTATTACCAAATAAGGGATATATATGCGTATTTAATAAGGATAAATATCATTAAGATGGCTAAAAGAGGTATGGGACTGAAGGTGGTTGAATTTGGTATCTTGGGTGTATTAGTGGTGTAGAAAAAAGCTTTCTTTAAGGTATGTTGAGAATGAAGATATAGTTAACACATATAGGTCCATGGGCCTTAAACATTTAAATCCCATCATCATATAGGTGAAAATCAAGTTCCACATCAAAGAATACGAACAAAAAAAAGACCTTTCTGCAAGAGAAAAGTCAAACGTTTTAAAGGAGTTGTTGTTGTTGTGCATTTTTATTATATCTAATCGGTTATTGAAAATCATTGGCTAATTTTTGGATAATTCTCCAAAGAAATATGCCATAAATATTTCATCTTCGTACTTTCCGTTAATTTTTAGTTGATCCTTTTGAACACCTTCAATAACAAATCCTTTTTTCTGATAAAGTGTACTTGCAATCTGGTTAGATGAGAATACAGTAAGCCATAATTTATTTAATCTGTTAATTTCACACCACTTCAAGGTGAATTTAAGGATATTACTCCCTATACCTAAACCTTGAGCCTCTTCTATGAGCCATGTTCTAAAGACACCAGTGTGTTTTTTCATAGCAAGATCACCACGTATAACTCTTGCAATTCCTACTACTTTATTATCTAGTTCCACCGCTGTATACATGTTTCCATCTTCATGCATCTTCTTTATAAACTCTCTTTCTTCTTGTATTGTTCTTGGAGCTTCCTTCTGTATATATTTTCCTGTTCTCAGTACACATTCTGCAGCATTTACTATGCCCGATGCATCCTCAGGTTGTGCAGGACGTATTGTTACAAGTGATCCATTTTTTGCATTAAAAGAACTTATTAAGCCGTCTACTGTATGACTAAACATATAATATCACCCTTTTTTCAATAGTATGGGCTTAAAAATTACTTTTTACAGAATTTAATGATAAAAATTGTCGAAATATGATATGATAGAAAAAATTGAACCTTTGCTTGGGGGGGATGAGAAATGACAGTTGCACAAGACACAACAAGTGTAATTAACAGCACGCTTCATGCAGTTTCATCTGTAATACCGTCAAAATTAACAGTTGGAAGCCCTACTCTAATTAAAGAACCCATCTTTCAGCAATCTGTGGGTGTTTTAATTGGAATGACTGGTGATATAAAAGGAAGATTAATTATTCAAGGGGAAGAAACTAAATTTAGTGCTATTGGAAACATCATGTTTGGTATGCCGTTAGAAGGTGAAATGCTTCAATCCTTTATTGGTGAACTCGGTAATATGATTGCAGGAAACTTGTCTACAAGTGTGGCTACTCAAAAAATAAGCATGGACATAACACCTCCAACAATTCTAGTAGGACAAACTCAATTGTACGGCTTCAAAAACGCATTCCATGTACCTGTCGATATAGAGGGTATTGGTAGTATACACATCATTTTAATTATTGAAATGTAAGATCTAAACTAGAAAATCACATGTTAATAAAGTAAAAACAGGCGGCTACTAAGCCCCTGTTTTTACTTTCTATTCATTCAAAGGATTTAATGACCTCTTCTCTCTTAAAGTCCACTGCTCTAAAATCCATTGCTCCCATATATATATTTTCAAGTTTGTCATGAAGTCTCTTTGCTTCGCTTAAAAAGTTTGTTCCTAGAGCAACCTTATTTTTATAATCTGTATTTAGTTTAGTAAGCTCTTTCTCATGAGTAATTTCAATTCTAGGATCCATACATAATTTAAACATATCAATAACTTCATCATTGATTCTAAAAGGATCTACAACGTGTGGTGCAGTTGCATCTAATATCGCTACACTTAAAGTAGGTATGATAATCATATCTATACTATTTGGATCAAAAGCACAAGGGAAATACTCTACGGAAAGTCCCCTTTCTTCGGCTTCTTTTCCGATTCTTTTCATTAAAGTAGATTTACCACTTCCTGGTCTCCCCTTGATTAAATATCTCTTATCAATATCTTCTGTTATATTCTCTATAAAATTAACAGCTCCCCTAGGTGTTGCTGCTCCAAAGAACCTTTTTTTCACTCTTATTTGCTCATCTCTTTCAAATGGTTGACCAAATATTTTTCCTGAGAGTTCATTTGTTACTTTATCAGCTTTAGTAAAATCCATTGTAGATAAATACACTTTTTCTTTCTCTAAATGAATACTTTTTGCTTCGCTAAACACCTGATATGCAGCTTGAAATGCTTCTGTTATATCGTCTGTTAATTTAATAATTTCTTTACTTTGTTTCTCTAAGTAGGAATCATTTCGATACTGACCTAAGTCGATTACTTTTTCGATAACTCCAGGATACCTTGGTTCAATAACATGTGGAGCAGTTCCATCTACAAAACCTAAACTTAGTTCTGGAACTACTAATCCGTCAATTGACTGGTTATCAGAGGAGCAGTGTAAATATTCTAATTTATACCCCTTCCCCATAAAGAAAAGGCCAACTTTTCTCATAAATGTAGATTTACCTGTTCCAGGTCCACCCTTCAGAATATACAGTCTATTTAGCCCTTTTATCGCTTCATTAAAGAGCGAATAAAAACCAACACTTGAGTTTGATCCAGCGTAATAATTTTTAATCTGCACCATATTGTAATACTCCTCCTTGTAGACGTTAGCCTACATTTAGACTATGGCACAAATTAAAAAATGTGATTAAAATAGTTAAATTGTCGTTATTTTTCTCTTTGCATATCTCTTCGCTTTAGTTAAACTCAACCACCATCATCGGTATTTATGTTTTTATACTCTATGAAAAGATGCTCTCTTTAAAGCATGATTCAAATCAACTTGAGTCATATCTCCTTTCCTACTAACTTGCCTATTACCAAAAACGAAAATTCACAAAAACTTCAAAACTGACCCCAATAATATGTGATTTTCATCACAGTTAGTCGTTATTACTACCATTATCATAGTGTTTAAGCAATTGAAAAAAGGATTGCTATGTATTAAATCACAAGAGGGGTGTGTTTTAAATGCCAAAAATTGAAATTCAAAAGAAGACTAAGATTGAGGATAGTACCTCCTTAAAAGGAACTTTAGCCTCAGTTATGCTTCTAGGTTTCTTTATCATTATCACTTGGCTTGGCGTATACTTTTTATTTCTTGAAAGACTGTAAACTAGTTATTTGATTGGAGGAAAATTTTCTATGCATATTCATAAATTTGAAAAAATATGGCTTATATTTGGAGTTGGTACACTACTTGTATTTTTAACCACTGTTGGTGTTGGTGCTTTCTATATGGGAAATCAGCCAGCGAGCTGCCTTGTTACAATTGATCCTGAAAAGGTAGACGAAACAGCTCCATTTGATAATCCAGGCTTAAAGCACTTAGGTGGAAATAAGTATGAATTAAATATTATCACTTCAGCATTTGCTTTTACGCCAAATGAAATCATTATTCCAAAAGGTGCTGAAGTTGTTATTAATGTAACTACAAAAGATGTTGTTCACGGATTTGAAGTAGCAGGAACAAACATTAATATGATGGTTGAACCTGGATATATCAATTCATATACCCAAATCTTTGATACTACAGGAGAATTTCTAATTTTATGCAATGAGTACTGTGGAGCAGGTCATCACATGATGTCAGCAAGAATAAAGGTGGTAGAAAAAGAATGAATCAGAGAATAGATCAATTAGATGGAAAATTATCAATGGCACATTTCTATGTTGCATTTATTGCACTTGCACTTGGCGGATTAGCGGGGCTTTTACAAACTTTAGTGCGAACTGGTGAGTTCATATTACCTTTTAATATTGGTTATTATCAGGTATTAACAGTTCATGGTGTACTTCTTGGCCTAGTCCTTACTACGTTTTTTATCATCGGCTTTTTATATGCTTCATTAAGTAAAACAACTGGAACATTGTCCTTGCGTGTAAGACGCTGGGGCTGGATTGGCTTTGTAACAATGACAGTAGGAACATCAATAACGGCAGTCAGTATTTTACTAGGTAAAGCATCTGTATTATACACTTTTTACGCACCACTTCAAGCGCACCCTGCATTTTATATAGGTCTTACCTTAGTTGTTGTTGGTAGCTGGATTAGTGGTTTCTCAATGTTTTCTCATTACGGAAAGTGGAAGAAGCAACATCCTGGAAAAGTAAGTCCATTAATCAGTTTCATGGCTATCATTACAATGATCATGTGGTTAGTTGCAACATTGGGTGTTGCAGCAACGGTGTTAATCCAATTCTTACCTTGGTCACTAGGAATTGTAGATACAATTGATGTGTTAATTAGTCGTACTTTATTTTGGTATTTCGGACACCCGCTTGTTTATTTTTGGTTATTGCCTGCTTATATGGCTTGGTATGTTGTAATTCCAAAAATAATAGGGGGAAAAATATTTTCAGATGCATTAGCTAGACTTTCTTTTATCTTATTTTTACTATTTTCTATACCTGTCGGTTTTCACCACCAGTTAACCGAGCCTGGTATTGACCCTTCTTGGAAGTTTCTTCAGGTTGTGTTAACTTTCATGGTAGCCATCCCGTCTTTAATGACGGCATTTTCAATGTTTGCAACATTTGAATTGTATGGACGTTCAAAGGGTGCAACTGGTTTATTTGGATGGTTTAAAGTACTTCCTTGGGGAGATGCACGTTTCTTTGCGCCTTTTATGGGTATGTTAATCTTTATACCTGCTGGAGCAGGTGGATTAATAAATGCAAGTCACCAATTAAATCAAGTAATTCATAATACGATTTGGGTTACTGGCCATTTTCACTTAACAGTTGCGACAACAGTACTATTAACTTTTTTTGGGATTTCTTACTGGTTAATTCCCCATATTACAGGTCGTATTCTAACAAAGGCTATGAATAAACTTGCTATCATACAAACAATTGTTTGGTGTATTGGTATGGCATTTATGTCAACATCAATGCATGCGGCTGGATTATTAGGTGCTCCAAGACGTTCATCTTTTTCAACCTATGGTAATTCAGCACAGGCACTTGAATGGATACCCTATCAAATTGCTCAGGCAATAGGTGGTTCTATTCTATTTATTGGTATTATATTAGTTTTGGTTATTGTCATTAACCTAGCATTTTTTGCACCTAAAGGAGAAACAGAATTTCCTATAGGTGAAGTTGCAGAGGAAGCTGAAAGTACTCCAATGATCTTCGAAAATTGGAAATTATGGGTAGGTGTACTCGTTATTTTAATTTTAATTGCTTACACAATTCCATTTATTGATATGATACAAAATGCACCACCTGGATCAAAAGGCTTTCCACATCTACTTTAATACAAGCGTATAATTTCATACACCCTAAAGGTATCTATACTACTTTTAAATGTAATATGTGATTTCACTATCACTATAAAAAAGACAGACCTTCATATTCTATCTTTTACTACAGGTAGAATATGATTGTCTGTCTTTTTAAAAAAATCTTTATGATAGGTGATATACAAGAGTATATTTTTCTTCTAAATAATTAATTAAATGCTGAACATTTAATCCCTCACCTGTAACATCCTCTATTATTTCTAATGGCATTTTTAACTTTCCATGTTGATGCACCTTTTCAGTTAACCACTCTTTTATAGGTAAAAGATTACCCTCACTTAATAAATCATCAAAATTAGGTAATTCCTTTAACATAGCTTTCTTTAATTGTGCTGCATACATGTAGCCTAAAGCGTAGGAAGGAAAATAACCAAAACTTCCTCCTGCCCAATGGACGTCCTGTAGTATTCCTTCCGCATCACTTTTTGGAGTAATACCTAAATATTCTTCGTATTTAGCATTCCATACCTTTGGCAAATCTTCCACTTCTATTTCATCATTAAATAACCCTTTTTCAATCTCATAACGAATCATTATGTGAAGCGGATATGTTAGTTCATCTGCTTCAATTCGGATTAACGATGACTTTGATTCATTAATTGCACGATAATATTCCTCTAAATCAACTTCGTCAAATTGACCATTTGAATACTTCTTCAGTAACTTATAGTTGTGTTTCCAGTACGAATAATTTCTACCTACAAAATTTTCGTAAAAAAGAGATTGAGATTCATGTATTCCCATTGAAGTACCTGTACACAAAATATTTCCAACTAACTTTGATGAAATATTTTGTTCATAGAGCGCATGTCCACCCTCATGGATAGTACCAAAAATAGCAGTTCTAAAGTCATTTTCGTCATATTTTGTTGTTACTCTAACATCACCAGGATTTAATCCAATTGCGAAAGGATGTACTGTTTCATCAAGTCTACCAGAGTTAAAATCATATCCCATTTCATTAAGCAGTTCTAAGCTAAATTCTCGCTGTTTATCCTTTGGAAATGTTTCAAATAAAAAATCAGTCTTTGGCTTTTTACCTGATTGAGCAATTTTTTGAACAAGTGGGACAATTCTCTCTCTCAATTCACCAAATACTTTATCTAATACTTCAACTGTTATTCCAGGCTCATATTGATCGAGAAGTGTATTGTATTTATTTGTATCATAACCCCAGTATTGTATGAATTTTTTATTAAATTCAACTAATTTTTCTAAATAAGGTTTAAACATTTCAAAATCTGATTCTGCTTTAGCTTTTTCCCATATAGTTTCAGCTTTTGATTGTAATATAACATATTCCTTAAATTCTTCTGCTGGAATTTTGTTGTTTCTTTCATATTCCTTCTTACATTCTTCAAGCGTTTTTATTGTTATTTCTGAAATGTTCTTTTGTGCTTCCTCTGTACCTAGGGTCGCGATAAATGCAGCCATATCTTTAGAAGTCGACATCTTAAACTTTTCAGATGATAACATTCCAATCACCTCAGAACGTTGCTCTGCACCGTTTGAAGGGGCACCTGTTCGTAAGTCCCAAAACATAAGACTGATTGCTTCATTAAAACTAACCATTTTCTTTACATATTCTAAAAATTGCTTTTCTATATTCTTAATATCATCTTTCATAAAACGAATCCCCTCATGTCGTATTATTTCTCTTCAAAAATATTTGATGTTGGTATAACACTTTTCATTTTTTCAAATACTTTTTTATCTAGGTCATCTGAAACAAAAATTGACACATTACCACTATCTTCATGAGAACGGATTAATCTTCCTATCCCCTGTCTTAATCTTAAAATCATGTAAGGTACATCAATCTGCCAAAATGGATCATTTACATTTTTTCTTTTCGCTTGAAATACAGGGTCTTGTGGAGGAAATGGTAAAGACCAGATAATGACGTTTGATAGAGAAGGACCTGGTATGTCCAAACCTTCCCACAAGTTTACAGCACATAATATCGACTCTTCATTGTTCTGAAATACTGAAACTAATTCGCTTATTTCTTGATCACCTTCATATAAGAATAAGAAATCTGTTTTATTCCTCGACATTTCTTTAAATTTTTTCAAGTCTGTAACTGACGAGAATAACAGTAATGCTCGTCCTTCTGTTTTCTTTATAGCATCTAATGCTTTATTGTATTTGTATTCAAAAGTATCATATGAATAATGATGATGTATGACAACCCTCATTTTTTCATCATAATCAAATGGGGATTCCACTGAAAAAGATTGATAATCCTTAATTCCCAAACTTTTAGATATATAAGAGAACGATTTATTGTCAGACAAAGTAGCAGATGAGAATACATATGGAATTTTTTTAGTAAACACGCTTTCTCTTAAAATCTCTTCTACCGCTCTAGGCATTATAACTAAAGTTTGACTTGCTCCATCTGACTCTACCCAAACGATAGGTCCTTCTTGATCAGTTAGCAGCTTAAGAGCAAATTCCATTTTATCAATATGTTCATCTACAATATTCAGTTCGTAATGATCAATTGTGTAAGTTTCACTTTCAAAAACGAGAGATTCCCCGACAGCTGTTAACTTTTCATAAAGATCGACTGACAACTTCTTTAACTTGGGTGTAAATGTGATATTTTTCCTAGTTGAGCCCTCATTTTGAGTAGAATTATTAAGAAGTTCTTCAAAAAACATATCATTCGTAGCTATTGTGTCTTCAATTAGATATGCAAATTCTTCACGAATATCATTTTCAAGTAGTCGAGAAAGTAAGCTTTCCATTGTCGTTTCTTTAACTCGATACGTTAATGCCTTTTGTGCTGCAAATTCTAATAAATGCCCTTCATCAAAAACAACACAGCTACTTTCAGGTAATAAAGGTAATTGTCCTTCTCTTTTTCTTGCTTCAATTGTCCATACGTGTTCCATGTAAAAATCGTGTGAACAAATGATTAAATCTGAGGCTTTTCTATAGTAATCTCTTGATAGCGTTTGTCCACATCGATGTCTCTTTTCACATGAAAAACAGTCTTGAAATGGATCCCACGCAACACTAGACCATTCATTGTCTGAATATGTAGAATATGTCTTTCTATCACCATAATGGTAAAAAGATTGAAGAGTAGTTGGATGGTTTACAAAACTAGGTAAGCTTTCATGAATTTCTTCTGCTATATTACTTACTTTCCCGAGCTCATCGTCTAATTTTTTTAAGCAAAGATATTGATCAGGTGACTTTGCTAATCTTACATCTATATTTAATTTTAGAACTTCTGAGATTTTTGCTATATCTCCCTCTGGTTTTACTAACTGTTCAATTAAGGTTTCATCAGCACAGGCAATTATCGCAGGTTTTCCAGTATATCTCGCATAGCATAATGCATATAGCAGATATACGATTGTTTTTCCTGTCCCTACTCCTGCTTCTGCATAAACAACCGATTTTTCCTTGAAGGCTCTCTCTAATTGAAAGGCCATATAAACCTGTTCATCCCTTAACTCGAAGCCGTTTTCAGGAAGGATATCGTAAAATACATCTCCTATCCACTCGTTTAATTTATCGAAAAAGTTATCACTTTTTGTTACTTGAAACGGTAATCTATCTTGAATCATAAAAAACCTCCACTAGATAAGTAGCCTAATAATTAATTATCATTTAATAAACACATCAAGTCAAGAATTAAAGCACCAGTACTGATTTCCCGTGAAAAGCAGTAAAATATTTCACCAATCTCTTCTCTTTAGTATTTATCAGATTTCAATGTCTAATATTTCTACCTACATAAATACAATGTTTGAATTCTAATCTTCGCCCAAAATTAAAATTTTACTTACAATAAAAAAATCTTTTTATAAAAAACGAGCCTTTCCTCCACAGCAAGGATAGAGGTGTAAGGCTCAATATTCCTTTAATAAAAATGAAGAATTTTTTATTAGTTTTTTGTTAATTTAATCTGTTTTCTGACTCTCAAACTAAAACGCTTTTTCTGATAGAATTACGGTTAGTCTTCTCACTTACGTATATTACAATTAAAATAAAGAAACTTGGCATATGCCAAGCTTTTTAAATACTGGCTTTTGTAAAATGTAGAAACTCCATTTCGAATTTTACGTAATGCCACTCTCATCAAAAGAATGAACAGTACTCTTCTTAAGAATCTCTTTACAAAAATCACATTTCAACATCCGGATTCTTTTTTTCATGCTTCTGGACGTTAATTTCAATAATTTTAATTTGAGTAGACCCGCACTTAGTACATAAAGAAGTAGTATTTGACAAAAATGTATGACATTTAACACAATATAACCTTTTCACGATGATCACCTTATTGTTTAGGATACATCATCATATGTGAGTAAGGATATTTTATTTCATCAATCATGGCCCAATTTAAATACTAAATAGCCTCTCATGTAAATCACTTTACTCTTGGGGGCCTTTTACCCCAATATTGATAAAAGTCAGTTTTTATAAACCCATTAAATAACTTCCTCTTCTTTGTTGCAGGCTTTCCATAGAACTTTTCAAAATCTTCATTTGAAGTTAGCATATAAATTGACCAAGTATCAAGATTAGCAAATGCTCTTCCCATTTCTTCATACATTCTTTCTACAGCTTTTTTATCTCCAAGCCTTTCTCCGTATGGCGGATTTCCAACGATAACTCCATATTCCTTTGTAGTTGTAAAATCCCTTACTTGCATTTGCTTAAATTGCAGCAATTCGCCTAAACCTGCTTCTTGTGCATTTTCCTTCGATACTTGAATCATTCGGTGATCAATATCAAACCCGCTTATATCTAATGGTTCATCGTACTTTGCTAGGTCTTCAACTTCTTGCCTTGCTTTATCCCAGATATCCCTACTTATCCAAGTCCAGGATTCTGAAGAAAAGTCTCTATTAAAGCCTGGAGCAATATTTTGGCCTATTAGAGCTGCTTCTATAGGTATTGTTCCCGAACCACAAAAAGGATCAACAAAAGGCCGTTCTGATGTCCAATTTGTCAATTTTATCAAAGCTGCTGCAAGAGTCTCTTTTATAGGAGCTTCCCCTTGACCCGAACGATAACCTCTCTTATGTAATCCAGCTCCACTAGAATCTAGTGTTACTGTTGCAATATCTTTGTGAAGAGCGATCTCAATTTTATATAGTGGCCCGGTTTCTTCAAACCATCCAGATTGTTTATTATAGTATTTCTTTAAGCTTTCAACTACAGCTTTTTTGACAATACTTTGACAGTCAGACACACTATACAATGTTGATTTAACCGATTTACCAATAACAGGGAACTCCGCGTTTTCAGGAATAAAGTCTCCCCAGTTTAATGCTTTCGTTTTTTCAAACAATTCGTCAAAAGTAGTTGCTTTAAACTCTCCAACTTTAATCTTAATACGATCAGCAGTTCTCAACCATAAATTACTTCGACAGATAGCCAGTTCGTCACCCTCGAAAGTAACCTTACCATTCTCAACAGAACACTCGTATCCTAAATCACGTACCTCTTGAGCAACTAGAGCTTCTATTCCCATAGCTGAAGTTGCTATTATTGTATATTTACTCATTCTTTTCACCCTTATTCATTAGCTACTAATACTATGTATTTTAACTATTTTATTCTCTCATAATTTGCCTCAAATGCAAAATCAAGTCTGTAAACCACTGATATGATGGTTTGGCTCACATGTAATAAAGCCAATAAAAGCTCTCCTATAAAGGAGAGCTCATTAAGTACATATCGTTTTTGTCAATAACGTTCTGTAAGCCATGTTTTGTTCCATCGTACTACAAGCGGCTATTAACCTCGTACTCAGGTGGTAACCATCTATCTACAGGTAAGTTGGAGAACTAACCTGTTCTTCTCCGCGTTGAATTCCGCTGAGAAAACGCCCCTACCATTGTTTGGGTTTCTCGCTCGAGGGGTTTACCCGTTCCACTCTTGTAATTTCTTACAAGATTACGTCACTGTGGCACTTTCAAGGTATTCAAACCATATTCCAAGAAGGAACTTAGGTTTTTTCCCTGCCGTTAGCCCAGTAAAAAACCAAGCTACCCTAGCTTATTTTTTCGCTAGGCACGAACACTACGGGCATCTCAGCCCGTGCGAGCATGGACTTTCCTCTACAGCATAACTGCAGCGGTTACCCGAACGCTATTAACGAATGCATAAGTAAGTATAGTAAAAATAATAAAATGTTGCAAGTGAATGACACTGTTAATTTCTGTAAGGAACGAAATTAATCAAATAATTTACTACCGAACACATGCTTTTCTAAGTTTGATAAACGTTTTAATATATCAAAATTGGTTGTACCAGTCTGTGCAGGAGTTTGCTTCTTAAATGACTCGTCTAATTGACGCTTCAAGCGTGAATTCTCTTGCTTTAATTCTTCAATCTCTTGATAGAAGGTTTCGTAATCCTTAATTACTAAATCTAAAAATTTATCAACATCTTCTTGTTTGTATCCACGCATTGCTGTTTTAAAATCTTGCTCTAGAATATCCTTTGGTGTTAGCTTAAATTTATCTGATATCATACTTATCACCTCTATACACTTTCCCCTAATTCTAATTTCTATTTTTTCAAAAATTTCATGTATTGTCAATTTATCTTTTATATGCTTTTTGTACCATTATTCAATATCGTTAAATTGCTCTTCTTCTACAATAGCTTGAAGGTCATATTGATTGATAAGTATTAATTCATACTTACTTCTCTCGACCTCTTTTTTTGCTTCTTCATACAAGTACCTTGGACTTCCCGGATTTTCAATATCATACACCAACAATACCCCATCACTTTTATTGATTAAGAAAGAGTTTTTTAAACGAAATTGATTTGGACTTTCATATTTTTTATTGGTCACACTGTTAACGTAATCTGCTTGAGCAACGATACTTTCATAAAACTCTTTATTCGTTTCATTCCAAGATTCCTCTTGGTCTAAGAATGGTGTGATAATTGCTAATTGTAAATGCTGGTATTCTGATTGAAGTTCAAATACGACTTCAGCTGTCCATAATTCAACACCTAGCTGACCGCTAATTATTACCCATTCCAAGCCATCTTCTAAAAGTTTAATTAATTCTTTTTGAATAGCTTTTTTTATGTAGCTTACACCGGGATGATCATTTTTAAAAATACCTAACTCAAACGCTTTATATCCTGACACACATAAAACTTTAACCAAGTGAACACTTCCATTTCCATACTCCATTTTTACTCTAACAATACTTTAACAATAGAAATAACAGGAACTGCATAAACAGTTCCTGTTACCCTTTTTTTATCCACAGTACTTTCTATCTACCCATAAACGGACCTGGAGGTCTTACACCGCAATTAAAATGTTGATTTGAGACTGTGTTAGCAACAGATTCAGTATGAGGATAATAGTGTAAATGCTCATACATATGATGATTTACATGTTGAGTGTGTGATGGGTGAATATGTGGAACAATGTGTTTAATACAGTGATGCTGTACACAGCATTTAGTTGGATGCACAATTGGTTGCATCATGTGTGGTCTTCCATTCATATTTCATTCTCCTTTCCTTCATCTGCCTTACATTAATAGCCTATGAAAGAGAGAAGATACATGTACTAATGCAAATACCTATTTTTATAAAATACTATGTTTAAACTTTATAATATACGTTTGCATGAAGTTATTTCCATTTACTGCTTTTCAAAAGATGCATAACATTGACATTAAATAAGTTTTATAACTGGCTATAAGTTCCACTATCCTTTAAGCTAGATAATAAAATGACAATTAGACAGAGTACAAGAAAATATAAATATAAAACAGTTTTGTACATTTATTTCTCTCCAAAAAATTTCTCGGTTACAAAGTCTAATTTTACATCCTTCTGCATTTTAACACAACATGATTTGACATAAATATAGCTATCATTATTGTTTTGTAGAAGAAACTTGACGAAAAATCGATTATTATGCGCTTACCCGGGGAATAAATTTAGATTATTCCTAACTTTTTCTTAAGCCTTCTTATTCTTTTTACATACTCAATTTCATTTAGATGATTGTTTTTTTTTGATAACACCATCTGATAAGAAATATTTGCGTAGTGTAGAGCTGAAGAATAATCTTTTAGTTTATGCTCATAAATTTTGGCTAACTCAATACAAGCTTTGATTTTTAATTCCTCTTCTTCTTCTTCAATTACTTGTTTAAAGAGATTTTTTGCTTTTTGCCAATTCTTTTGTTTTTTTTCTTGAAGACCTAACGCAAAAATTGCTTTGGCTTTCTCGGAATCATTTTTTTTAGAAAGAACAACTTTTTTATAATAATGATTAGCCGTTTCATTTTCGCCTATATATTCTAGCCACCTAGCAACCTCGAATTGCTCGTTACTATGAAGTTCACCGTGTAATATTACTTTTGATAAGTGAATATAAAGTGTAATAAGTGACAAGATATCTACTTCGTTGTGCTTTAAAATACCAAAGATACCTTCTGGATTCTTCCGTTCCATATAATCAAAATAAATGATAGGTGCTAAAAAACCAGGTATATCACCTTGTCTTTTAATACCTAACACTTCTTTTTCAACGTTTGCAAGCTTTACAGATTCTAATTTCTTTTTCCATAGCCTTCTTGAAGCATGATATAAATCAAAATGCCCATATTCAGGCAACTTAGGTAAATGGTCTCTAATTAAAGTATGCCGTGTTTTAACCTGCGGCCAGTCGAAAGACTTTCCATTATAAGTGACAAGAGTTTGATAATTTATAGTTGATAAAAAACTTTGATAAAGAGCCACTTCTGCACCTGGACTTGGGAGAAAATGTTGGATGATAGTAACCCTATTTTCCTCCACCCTTGCATGTCCGAGTAAAAATATTGTATTACCAACTCCCCCTCCGAGCCCAGTTGTCTCGGTATCAAAGAAAAACAAATCCGATGGTAAATAACCTCTACTAGAAAGTGGATGGTTTAATTTACTCTCATTCCATTGTTGAACGACTATATCTAATTCTTCAAACTTATATAGTCCATGTTTATAGTCTAAAGGATATGTTACCTCCCTTACAAAGCAATACTCACCTTCAAAAAAAACAGGCTTTGCCCCGATTTTTTTCCATTCTTCCAAGAATGGAATATCACTTTGATTAGACTGATCTATGCTTTCATTATCTAGTTTTTGTTGATTAACACTATTAGTATTGATATGTTGTTTAAATCTTTGTAATTTCCTACCAAGTGTCATACTTTACCCCTGCTTTTATTCTTTAATCAATACACCATAAAAATATCCGTACACATGCAGTGAATGAAAAACATTTGTTTGTACATTTTTTAAACTTAATTCAGTAGATCCTTCTATTTTAACAGATTTTTTAATAAGCGAAGTGCATCATGTTTTGAACTTTCTCCAGAAAGTTCTGTTCCAATACAGGAAGGACAACCTGTCTCACATTGACAATTCTCTATCACATTTAAAGATTGTTGAATCATTATATCCATTATCTCATACACCTTTTCACTTAGACCAACTCCACCAGGATACCTGTCATAAAGAAAGATGGTTGGTTGCTCATTATGTGTAGCTTTAACTTGTGGAACAACATGTAAATCAGCTGGATCGCACATAACTAGAAGAGGTGCAACATGCTTTAATACGTTAGCTGAGCCTATTAGACCTTCTTCCAAACGTTGCTCCGAGAAGTTTATATTTTCTTTATTAAAACTAATCCATGCACCTGATGTATGCATCTCTTCTTCTGGCAAATGAATAGGACCAGAACCGATGTTTTCATGTGTCTCAAATTTTATTTTTTTAAATATAGTTGCCATTGCTTGTACACTAACATCTCCGTAGCCTATAGACACATCCATAATTTCTTTCGATTTATCCTCTTCTAGTACCCTTAAGGAAACAGCTAAATTAGCATCTGTAAAATAATCTACATCTACTTCTCTTACAAATGCTTTCTTTTCTTCCCAATCCAATTTTTCTACTTGGTATTGAATTCCCTGGTGCAAATAAATTGCTTCATCATGTAATAACGTCATAGCACTGAAGCGATCCATTTCCCCTATAACTCTTACTGATGCAATATTAGATTGATCTATAATTACAACATTTTCTTGAGAGGCTGACCTTAGACTAATATTGTGAGCTGGAAAAGAATCAGTCATCCAGAACCATTTGTTGGATTGTTGATGAAGCACACGTTCTTCCGTTAAGAATTCTAAAATTTCTTCAATTTCGAGTCCATCAAACGTATCACCTTGTTGAAATGGTAACTCATATGCTGCACATTTTAAATGATCAACTAAGATTACTAAATTATTTGGGTTAATCCTTGCTGTTTCAGGATTGCTGCTAAAGAAAAATTCAGGATGCTGGATGATATATTGATCTAGAGGACTGGAGCTAGCTACCATAATAATGACAGCTTCTCCCTGTCTTCTCCCTGCTCGTCCAGCTTGCTGCCATGCACTTGCTATGGTACCAGGATAACCTGTCATAATACATACTTGTAGTTGGCCAATATCTACTCCTAATTCAAGTGCGTTTGTACTAACAACACCGTATATTTCACCGTTTCTTAACCCCTGTTCAATTTCCCTTCGTTGTTTTGGTAAATATCCTCCACGATATCCCCTAATTGCTTTACTACCTAATTGATTGATAACCAATTGTTGGAGATAAGTTAGTATGATTTCCACTCTAACTCTACTTCGTGCAAAAATTATTGTTTGAATCTTGTTCTTTAGAAATTCACTTGCAAGTTTCCGAACTTCTAAGGTTGCACTTCTTCTAATGTTTAGTTGTTTATTTACGATAGGAGGATTATAGAACACAAAATGTTTTCTTCCACTAGGCGCACCGTTATTTTCGATTAATTTCATTTTCTCTCCAGTAAGAAGTTCAGCTAATTCTGACGGGTTTGCTATTGTCGCTGAAGTACAAATAAATATTGGTTCACTTCCGTAAAATTTACAAATTCGTTTTAGCCGACGAATGACATTTGCTACATGGCTTCCAAAAACACCACGATACGTATGAAGTTCATCAATCACAACATATTTTAGATTTTCAAACAATGAAACCCATTTCGTATGATGGGGTAAAATGGCCGAGTGAAGCATATCAGGATTCGTAATGACAATATGGCCAGCCTTTCGAACCTTTTGACGAATATTTGCTGCAGTATCTCCATCGTAAGTATAACTGTTGATAGCTATTCCTAATTCATCAATGATATCATTCAGTTCACTTTTTTGATCTTGAGCAAGTGCTTTCGTCGGAAAAATATAAAGTGCTCTACTTTCGTTTTCCTCTATGATTTTCTGTAACACGGGTAAATTATAACAAATTGTTTTACCTGAGGCTGTTGGGGTAACTGCAACAAAATGTTGACTCATTTTCGCATGTTCAAAAGCTTCATATTGATGTGTATATAATTTTTCGATTCCTCTCTTCTTGAGAGCATATCGTAACTTTTCGTGAACCGACTGTGGAACATCAACTAATTGTGCCGGTCTGGGTTCAATCGTTTGCCATTTTACGATATTTTCACTATATTGTGGTGTTTCCTTAATATATTGAACAACTTGCTCAGTATTTTTCCTAAAATTCATATAATCACCTCATTATAATCATATTGTATCGAATGGACGTTCGATATTAAAGTAATTATTTAACAACCTTACTTGAAATATTTAACAATATAGAGAATACTTATAAAATTAAGTAAAAATAAAAAACTTATTAATACACTTTTAAATTTAATAGAGTTATTAATGGAAGCTTGAATTCTACCCATTTATTACTTCTTTCTAGATGGTGGAATGACTAAGGTTCCATAACAGCGTGAACTCCATAATTTCGTGCTCAAAACCCAGGAAAATATCCCATAATTATTGACTCAACAAATCTGATATGTTATTTAATTATTAGTTACATTAGCACTCGGACCTACAGAGTGCTAATCTTAGTTATCTTTGTACCATAATTATTTTATTATTTAAAAGGAGAGATCGATATGGAAAAAAAACAATTTCAAGCAGAATCAAAGAGATTATTAGAAATGATGATTAACTCTATCTACTCTCAAAAGGAAATTTTTTTAAGAGAATTGATTTCCAATTCAAGTGATGCAATTGACAAAATCTACTACAAAGCTCTCACTGACGATTCACTATCATTTAATAAAGACGATTATTATATAAAAATAGAAGCTAATAAAGAAAAAAGAACACTAACAATCTCTGATACTGGTATTGGAATGACAAAAGAAGAGCTTGAAAACAACCTAGGAATTATCGCTAAAAGCGGCTCACTAGCTTTTAAAAATGAAAATGAAATGAAGAATGGACAAGAAATTATAGGTCAATTTGGGGTTGGTTTTTATTCAGCATTCATGGTAGCTGATGTTGTTACTGTGTTTACAAAAGCTTTAGGTAGTAATCAAGCCTACAAATGGGAATCTCAGGGTGCTGATGGGTATACGATAGAACCTTGTGAAAAAGAATTAGTAGGAACAGAAATTATTTTAAAACTAAAAGAAAATACAGATGATGACTCTTTTGATGAATATTTAGAAGAATTTCGACTTAAAGCAATCATTAAGAAATACTCTGACTTTATTCGTTATCCTATTAAAATGACTGTGTCTACTACAAAACCACAAGAGAATAATGAGAGTGAAATGGAAACGGTAATTGAAGAACAAATAATTAATAGTATGGTACCAATTTGGCGAAAGAATAAAAATGAATTATCAGATAAAGACTACGAGAATTTTTACCAAGAAAAACATTTTGGATTCGACAAACCTATCAAGCACATTCATATCAGTGTTGATGGAGCTGTTAGATACAATGCGATTTTATTTATTCCAGAGCAGATTCCATATGATTACTATTCAAAAGAATTTGAAAAAGGATTAGAGCTTTATTCTAATGGCGTACTAATAATGGAAAAATGCTCTGATTTACTTCCAGACTATTTTAGCTTTGTTAAAGGTATAGTAGACTCAGAAGACTTGTCTCTTAATATCTCGAGAGAAATTTTACAACATGACCGTCAGTTAAAATTGATTGCGAAAAACATAAAGAATAAAATTAAAAATCAACTTCAAACCCTCTTAAAGGATGACAGAGATAAATTCGAAACGTTCTTCAAATCTTTTGGTAGACAATTAAAATACGGTGTTTATAGCGATTTCGGCTCAAACAAAGAAACTTTACAAGACTTATTAATGTTCTACTCATCAAAAGAGAAAAAACTTGTGACTCTAGACGAATATGTCTTAAGAATGCCTGAAGACCAAAAGTATATCTATTATGCAACAGGTGAGAGCTATGATCGAATAGAGAAGCTGCCTCAAACGGAAGTTGTTATTGACAAAGGCTATGAAATTTTATATTTTACCGATGAAGTAGATGAATTTGCTATTCGAATGTTGAACGAATATAAGGAGAAAGAGTTTAGATCCGTTTCTAGTGGAGATTTGGGATTTGAAGACAATCAACAAGCTTCTGATACAAAAATAAATGAAGAAACTAAAGAATTATTTGAGTATATGCAAGAAATTTTATCTGATAAAGTAAAAGCTGTAAGGGTTTCAAAGCGCTTAAAAACACACCCAGTATGCTTATCAACAGATGGAGATGTCTCAATAGAAATGGAAAAGATATTAAAATCCATGCCTAACAATGAACATATAAAGGCCGACAAAATTTTAGAAATTAATATTGATCATCCTGTATATCTCTCATTAAAAAATGCATTTGAAAATGATAGAGATAAGGTCGCCCTCTTTACAGGTTTATTATACAATCAAGCTCTACTTATTGAAGGACTTCCTATACAAGATCCAGTAGAGTTTACGAATGACATATGTAAAATTATGGTGTAGATAACTTGTGAACTTTCCCTAAAAAATAAAAGAGCTCAATTGAGCTCTTTTATTTTTAAAGTTTTGTTACATTTACTGCTTGTGGACCTCTTTGACCTTCTTCTATGTCAAAGCTAACTTGTTGTCCTTCGTCAAGCGATTTATACCCTTCACCCTGAATCGCTGAAAAATGAACGAACAAGTCATCTCCATCTTCACGTTCAATAAACCCAAAACCTTTTTCTGAATTAAACCATTTTACTTTCCCTGTTGCCATTGTAATCCTCCTATAAAATAAACTTACTAGTAATTATTTGTGAAACATAATGTCCCACTCTTTTACTAATATGGTACATATCGTTTGTAAAAAACCCAAAAAATATGACCAATATAGTAAATTTTAACCAAAACAATGAAAAGAAATTCATATTTTTTATTTTTCTCTTTATTTTTTTAATGTGATTTATTTTTCAATCTAAATAACTTAGGAAAACTTCACATAGTGTATTGAAATTTTTTCCACAAAAAATATAATAAAATTAAAAACGCAATGGAAGTGCTCATAATGTTAACGACAGAACAATTAAAGCAGATTAAACAATTACAAGATGAATGTGAACAATTTGAAAATTTAAACTTAAAACTAAATTGGGATTTACTTACATCAAGAAAACAGAATGAAAAAAATGACTTTTTCCATATTAAAAATAATAGGATAATTGGCTTCCTGGGATTGTACGGGTTTGGACCAAAAATTGAATTATGCGGCATGGTTCATCCTGTATATCGGCGTAGCGGCATCATGACTGACCTGTTAAAAAAAGGTCTTGAAGAAGTCATAAATCGAGGTTGTAAAAAAATCCTCTTAAATACTCCTGCCAATTCTCAATCTGGTCTTGGTTTTATAAGAAATACTGATTCTATATATTCTTTTTCAGAACACCAGATGAAATGGAAAGAAATAGAATTATCAAATGATAACAAGATGGTGACTATTAGAAAAGCACAAACAAAAGATAAAGAACAGATCTCTCTTATTGACGTGGAGTGTTTTGGTTTTTCATATGAAGAAGCAATTGCTTTCAATGCAGAACTCCCAACAAACTATAGTCAAGATACTTATATTCTCGAATTTAATGGTTTACCTGTAGGGAAAATTCGTGTTCAACGTAACAATAATGAAAGCTGGATTTATGGTTTTGGTGTACTCAAAGATTATCAAGGTCGAGGAATTGGAAGATCTGCTCTAATTCAAACAGTACAAAATGAAGTTAACATAGGTAATAGTGTATTTTTGGAAGTTGCGGCATCAAATGATAATGCGTTAAAATTATATGAATCATGCGGATTTGCTCGATATTATACTCAAGAATATTATGAAATATTATTAAAAAATTAAATTGTTTACCAAATGATTGCTATTTTATTTATGCCTTTGAACTTATACATTTGAAATAAAGTGACTAATAAATGGTAGCTTTCTTTCCATAGATAAAGCATAAATAAAGACACTATCCAAAAATAGTGTCTTTAATGTTGAGATAGATTGTTGCGGTCAGGTGCAGAAGGCGGTTCTTCTAACCAGCCATATTTAATCATTAATTTCATTCCTTGTTTAGCAAACGTAGTGACATCTGATAAAATATTTGCATACTCCCCCTGTAAATCACTTCTTAAGCTCGCAGCAGAAGATATAGCATAGTCCCCTATTCCAAATGCAGTTAGCATATTCATTAAATATAGCATGAGTTTATCAGAAAAAGGTGCCTCTTTAGAATCCGTTACCATAGCATCCCACGTATTGGGTGCTTGAACTTCACTCTTGATTAAAAATTCTGTGAGATTTTTTGTGATTTTTTTTGATAATTCTTTTCCTTTTATCATATGTTCTGCTATTTCTTTTTCTTTACAAACTTGACTAAAGGCTGTGCATAATAACAATCCAATTAAATTAAATTCATTATTTAAATATAAATGTGATATCTCTACTACATTAAGTGGTCGAATATTTCCAATAACCTTAAATCCGTCAAGATAATCTGTATCTGCGACAAATTTATTTTCCTTTGGAGTTGCAATAAATGGTGCTCGAACAAAAACACCTTTTTGCAATGAAATATCACATGCTTTATTAAAACTTTCTGTAGACTGCTTCTGACAATGACTAAAGAAATTTCTTAGATCCTCGCGTGCATTCATTGATAAAGTAGTCGCATACCTAGTCATTCCTGCTTTTGCCATCATTTTAACAAAAAGGAGAAAAAATGAATCTGAAAGTAATGGTTTAGCTTGCTCATGAAGATCATTTTCGTTAAATCCAACAGGTACCGGTAAATTCTCTTGAAGAAAGATCTTTGTTAATTCCTCGATGTTATTTATTAATTTTTGTTTATCCTCATTTAATAGTTCACAAATCTCTCTATCTTGTACACAATTTATCATATAGGTATAGATATTTAAACTCATCGTGTTTTCAATATATGTGCCCCAAATGGAAGCAATTTCTGAAGAAGTTAATTTAGGACTATGATTTTCTATCATTTATGTACCTCCAATTTTTAAACATGTCTTTATTCTTTTCCAAACACTTACAGATTATTCCAATAAAGGGAGCTCTACAGATTGTAGAGCCTTAAGGAGAGAGATAAGCGTATTTCCACTTATCCTTTTCGCTAAATTTCTTTCTAATCGAAATGTGCTCATAGTCAAAAATATACTTTCTAAAAAGAAAAAAAACTGACTAAATATAGTCAATTTTCATTTATCATTATATAAATGACACGCTGTAAAATGTCCTTTCTTTACTTCTTTCCACTGGGGTACTGTATGACTACAAATATCCATTACATGCTGACAACGTGTCCTGAAAACACATCCACTCGCCGGATTAATTGGACTAGGTACGTCACCTTCCAAGACTATTCTTTCTCAATCGTTTTACCCCATTAAATTTTTTATGTTTTTAGAAATCTCCTCGATTCCTATTTCTAATTTATATGTAATTTTTTCCAACTATTACACTTTTGTTAAAATTTTATTTAAGTTTCCGTCATGTAGTTCTAAATTTTAGACATTCACTTCCAAAAATTTATCCACTTTTGCAAAGGATTTATATAGGAATTCAAAACCTTTTTGAGATTCTTGAATAGGCTATAGTAAGAATTTTTGAAAGGAGTAAATGAATGACATGAGTTCATACAATAATGACAATAAAAATAAATCTCACCCAATTAATCCACTCATGAAATCAATGAATGATTTCTTTCAACAACAACCAATAAAAAGGCTGCTAGATAGTATTGATGATTTCTTCGAACAACCATTTCCTATACCGTCAATACCTATTGACATGTATGAAACAAAAAGTGAGTTAATTATTTCGGCAGATATTCCAGGAGTAAAACGCGAACAGATTTTTATTGATGTGAATGGGTTTAATCTAAAAATCTCAATAGATCAAACTGAGGAATTTGAAGAAAAGAACGAAGTAAAACACTATTTCTATAAAAAACATTCCTTTCAAAGAGCATCTAGAACCGTCCAACTTCCTTATTCCGTAAAAGAACAGGAAGTAAAAGCACTATACCGTGATGGAGTATTAAAAATTTCCATTCCTAAAAAAAGAAAGAATTCCATAAAAATAGATGAGTAAAGAGCACTCTGGGACAGAGTGCTCTAATTTTTATGATATTTACTTCCATACTTTGGATTTTCTTCAGGGGTTTGATCATTTTGAATATTAAAATTTGATTTATTTTCTTTAGTATGATTTTGTTTTTTCTTCATATTAACTCCTTTACTTTTATATAAACTTATTAAGTTCCTTACAATGTCTATTTTTTTCTATGATCATGATCTTGATACATACTTTTGTCTTAGTTATTGCACCCTATTTTTAGGAGGTGTGTTATTTGAAAAAAGATAGAGCTATTCCAAATTTTGATCAATTAAATGATCGTATTATCGCAAAAGCATCTGACGAGCCAAGATTAGTTATTAAAACGAATATGGATCCACAAGATTCCAATGAAGAAAACCCTTATACAAATGATGCTAAAAATTCTACCCCATCACAAAAGTTCCAGGATTTTTTTGATGGGAATTAACTAAAATGTGGTGATTAAATTGGAAAAGACATTAGCTTATTTAAGGGAATCACTATCAAATTATACTGACGGTCAAAAATTACCTCTTAACATCTTTCATAAGTTGCAAAATAACAACTATGAAAGTGAAGAGGATTTTGTAAGGGACCTTGAGGAAGAAGAGGTACGTTTTTTAAATCACGTTCTCCCAGACGAAATTAACTACGCAATGCGAGAGCAAGATTATGAAAGAGTTAGTGAACTTAATGAAGTTTATGAATTATTATTTTAAGTTGGTGAAATTGTTATGACTTACAAAAAAACAGTTCAAACTAAACAGTTTTCAAATACAGACGTTGAAGAAGTAAAAAGATTAAATGCACATTCTGGATTATCCTACAATGAAGTAATAGCCCTTTTGGTTGATAGGAGTAAAAATAAGAAGTAACACTCTAAATACAAGGAAAAATTTAATGAATATAGATAGATCAGAAAGTTTTTTATCGTCTTCCTAAGGTAAATAAAAGGAGAATCACAAGAGTGTGATTCTCCTTCTAACCTATTTTTTCTAAACTAGTAGCAAATATTTAATTATTTAAGCATGAATAAGGGTGTCAAGACTCGACCTGTACTTTCTTAAATCGATTCTTTAAAATGTTTTCAAAATAGAATGCCGCAAATAAAAACGATACTGCACCTAAGAATCGTATAATAGACGAAATTGTCATTGCTATGTTCATAGAGTACAACTCAAGCAATAACACACCTATTTGAGGTGCAATAAATCCTATAGCACCCAAAATAATATTATAGTTCGCTAGAAATGTCGTTCTGTTTTGTTCAGGAGATACTTTCAATAACTGATTAAATAAAAGCATGACGGTTCCAGCTACAAAAACACCTGTCCATAAATTAATAATTGTAAGGTAATATAGATTAGTCGATAATACTGTCAAAAATGGAGCAGTAGCCATCCCCACAGCTGCTATAAATAACATTAAGGAATTTCCCCATCTATCTGCAAATTTACCCCACCATTTGTAACTGATTATTTGTGAAATTTGATTAGCGACTGTAAATAAACTAATCCAAAACGCAGTTGCCTTGGCATCATTTATTTGAAAAATGGTGAACAATGGCCAAGCCATTTGCCAACCGATATTAAATATGACTGCACATCCTATATATGCAACATAAGGCTTGTTCCTAATCAGCATTTTCACTATTTTTCTTACATCCGTTTTATCTCTCACAGGATTCGTATTTCTCTTTTTTTCGATATGTTTTAATAAAAAGGCTACTTCCAATGTTCCGAATAAAAAGGCAATCATAAATAAAATTTGATATGGTCCGGCAACTTCCTTTGGATACATATTAAGAAGTATTCCTGTAACAAATGTAATAATCATACCTACTATCGTTAAAATACGATTTCTCTCACTAAAGAATTGACCTCTTCTATGATCTGGAATAATATCAGCAATTAAGGACTGCCAAGATAAAGTTGCTATCGCATTGGGGAAGTTCATTAAAGCGATTAAAACAACCAGTACCCAAGCTTGATTCATAAAAGTAATAAAAGGAACAAATACCATGAGAAATAAAAAGAATCTTGCAGCAAAGACATTTATTGCCGTAAATTGTTTTTTCGTTTCTAAACGGTTAATCCACATTGCACCTGGGATCATCCCGATTATACTCATTAACTGAGGTAATGAACTAATCAATGCGATTTGTTGATTTGTCGCTTGTAATACACCTATTGCAAATAAAGGTACAAAACCACTAATAAAACTGTTTGAAATGATAGATGCTGCACCGTTCCAGATACTTAATTTTTCATTTTTATTAATTATATGTGAAGTATACTCCAACATCTCATCTTCTTTCTTTTTTTCGTGTGGCGAAATGTTTGTTTATAGAAGGAGTTTACTCCTGAATGGAAAAAGTATCAAGATGTATTTATATAATTTTTTAAAAATTAAACCCTCATCTACTGGTGAGGGTTTGTAAAAGATAAAATATCCCATTAATTCTTGTTCTCATTTATGTTTTATTCTTGATTTTATCGTTTGTTTAAACGCTTGATGTGTAGTAATAGCGGCACCAGCAGCAATTATTCCATTTGCTATACCATTTACCGTTAGTCCTAGTTTAAATACACTTGCGATAATTCCTCCAATTAATAATATCCAAATAATCATCCAGTCCTCTATCCTAGGTGTTCTTTTAAGTGCAAAACCTAGAACCATTAAAGCAGGAACAACGATCATTAATTGTGGATGGATTGAAATTTGATCAAACATACTTTCCAACATGTATATTCTCCTTTTTTATTTAGTCACTTTAAGCTTTAAAAATACCTGATACTCCTTTTACCATTGAACTTATTTGGTTTACAGCTCCCATCATTTGTCCAGCTGTATCAATCATTTTATTTAGGTCATAGGAACCATCCTGCTTTTTGAATTGAGCCATTATTGAGTTTACTCCAGAAGGTTGTTGTGGCGAAAAAGGGCTAGGTTTTGGATAAGGAGTCGCATAAGGTACTATGTTAGGTGGATATAAGTTCGGTGAACCTATCGGGTATTTACTGTAAACATTATTTGTGTAAAATGGGCCAAAAGGTTGGGTAGTTTGTACATTTAGTGGAACTTGTGTGTTATGGAAATACAACGGATATTGATATTGATTTTGGTTATATGGCCAGTATTGTCCATAATTCCTTTTATTTTTTCGATGGAATTGGTTTTGAAAGTTATACAAGTTCATACCTCCTATTAATTCTCTCTGTTCTTAGTTTATGTTGATTTTTACGAATGGTGTTTAAATTACACCCTTTCCGAACTAGCACAGAATATGTCAGTAGTTGTCGGAAGTTTCAATTTTTCAAAATTAATAATTTTTATATAAGCATGATAAGATTTTAGTAGGACAAAATTTTCAAGGGGGAAGATTTTCATGGATGCTAAAGAATTACAGAACAAATTTATTGCAATTAAGAAATTCGAACCAATTGACAACAATGATCTACTTGACTTTGCTAGACAATATTATATCCAGGGACAGCTTACGATTCTTGAATATCGAAATATTGTAAGAGAATTAGAACTAACAGGTGCTAGGAAGCCTGAATATATGTTAGACGAGATGATTTAGTTATCATAAAGCTTAATTTTTTCCTTTTCAATTGACCAGTAATATTTTTTTCTCCTTTAGAAAATAGTAAGTATGATGAAGAAAATATTTTTTTATTGGAGGATGAAAAATGGGAAGAGGTAAAAGTTTTAATCACAAACTAAAAGGTCATGAGAGTGAAAAACCTAAGCATGGAGGAAATGTTTTACCTAAAACCAAGGAAGAGGCTGAGTTTGCGATTGAGCCTGTAGCTAGTGAAGGAGATCGTCCAATTTCCATTAAAGTAGAGAAGGATTAGTTCTTTCTAGTGTGCTACCCTGAAAATACGACGCTGTATGTGGTGTGTTAACCTTCGTTGCAGGATCCTCGCTTTCCGCGGGGCGCTGGACTGGAGCCTCCTCGGCTTCGCCTGTGGGGTCTCCAGTCCAGCGCATCTCCCGCAGGAGTCTCGGTCCTTCCACTTCGGTTAACACAGCTAATGTACAAGAATTCAACATTTAAAAGAGACAAGTACACATTTTCATTCACCATGGTGTAATACTCACATTGCATGAACGTCTACCCTGAAAATACGAAACTCAACTTGGGGTGTTAATCTCCGTTGCAGGATCCTCGATTAACAGGTATGGGTATTAGGATTTCAACAATTTAATGATATAAATATTAACAATTTTCATTCATTTGGGTGCGATTTATAAATAGCATGGTAATCTACCTGGGATATTGATGACCTTGATTTTTGTTAAGTGCTATAACGAGATTAATAAATAAAAAAGACATTACTTATACAGCCTTAGCTGTTATTAAGTAATGTCTTTTTTTCAATTTGCTGTATGACAGCTTCCAAGTTGTACTTTATTGACTCAATTGTGGCCTTACTTCTCTTTACTTTTAAATCGGGATAAAACACGCTAACTGATAAATTTGTTAAGTTTTCTAATGTGGTTTCAATTTGCATCGTATGAATATATTTAGGCCGTTCCTTCATAACCCATTGAGTTGCAAGTTCCTTCCATTTCAAACCTTCTTCATTTACCATATCTGCAAAAGGTTTTACTTCACCATAAAAATCTGGCTGAACACCTTCCATAGTTAATTTTTTATTTAATAAGCTTCGAATTTTTTCATTCAATTCTAAAAGTCTCAATGTTTGTTGAACTAAGCTGTCATATTTATTAATTGTAATCACCTCTTGACTATCATAACAAAGTTTCTTTCATGGATAAACAAACTTTGTTATTGCAAAACAAGCTTAACGGGATATTTCTGATTTTGTGTGATTTTTTTATTAGCAGAGATTATTTCACGATGATTATTCATATTAAGCATAATCTGTTCAATTTTCTCAAGTTCTTCAAGTACTACAGAAAGTTCACTACGTGTATTTTCATTATAAACCTGGTTATCTCTGATAATATTTTGTGTTACTTTTTCTTCTACAAGATTAATGGTAGCCAACAAATCATTCACTTTTGATAACACTTCACCCTTACTAATTATTTTCTCACACATTTCAATCCCCCCTACTTAATTCTCTAAATTAAATATTCTTCATTAAAAGTAATCCCCCTTCACGCTTGACAAAACTAGTTATGTTTCGGCAAAGAAAGAGCATTTTTGCAATTTAACATTCATCTATATGATGAAAGTATGAAACAAAATCTTGAGTAAATAATACATGTAGGAGGTGTTATAGAATGTCTGATCGAAACAAGGGAAATAAACAAAAGCCTATTAAACAAAATGAACCGAATACTGGGTTTGGTGATAAAAAGTTAGAAGGACCTAATCGACCATCAACATAAACAAAAGCAAGGATAACTCCTTGCTTTTTGTATATTAGAATGATGGCCTTTAGTAATTATCCATACAGCCCGAGGGGCTCAAGTGGCACCTTAGGGAAAGCGAGGTGCCTGCAACAAAGGTTAAAACCCCATGTTGAGTGTAAGGACTAGTATTCTCAGGCTGGCTACTCTTTACTAATCATATATTCTAAAAGAATTCCCATCTTTAACTGCTTTCTTTTTTTCAAATACCATTGCGTTATTTCATATTGATCATTTATTCTTACTTCCTTATAAAACTTATCAATAGCACCGTACTTAGTAAACCAATCAGACTGGCTTTTTCGTTTGTGCTCAATAATTGGATAGGTCGTACGTAAGAACGGCGTATCAATCTCATTTAATGTAATCATGTACTGTTCATAGTCTCTCCTAGAACCAGTGTGGGTTGTTTTTAAGGAAAATTGATAAAACTTTTCAAACAACCTTGGATGAAACAACAACTTTGATAATTTTTTCCCCAATACAATTCTCTCATTCAACTTTCTAAAATGATTTACAGACAAACCATAGAGTTCCCCCTGTATTGTTGGAAAGATAACTGAACTAAAGTGGAGCCAATCCTGCAACTTAAAAGTTAACGACTTAAAAACCTTCTGTTTATAAAATGGATGCTCTATGACTGGCTTTTGAATGACATTCTGTTCATTAATAATTAAGGAAGTCAATAACCTTTCTTCGTTATTATATTTCCAAAATAATTCCCATTCTGTTTCGATAAACGATGAAATCTGAAATTCTTTAAATAAATGAAACAACGGCTTCTTATAAAATAAGGAGTATTTATAAAGCAATAATTGCGGATATGCATCTAAGAAAATGAGCCAATTTGCTCGTTCATAAGTTAAGAATAGTGTTTTTCTTACCTCACTTTTTAAACTTATTGGAAACCACTTCCCCTCTAAATCACACATATTCCAACCAGCATTTCTTGATACCATACTAGCTAGAAATGCCCACCTAATATTTCGATGTTTGTCAAAATAATTTGCATAAGCTCCTGTTCTGGATATATTGTCTTTATTAAATTTTTCTGTTTCTCTTGTGATTATTTTCACTAGGTTCTGTTCATTAACCGTGTATGATACGGGGCGCTTTCTCCTAGTAATTACTTCTTTATGAAGATTTAAAAAGTATCTTCGAGAATCCACATTCACCCCACCTTATTGTTTTATTCACATTATTTTTAAGCTTAAACGTAATCTGCTTAGTTTTAGAATGAACTCTTTTATAGTTCCTCAGATTAATACAAAACAACATATTATGTGGAAATTACCAATAAACAAGATATTACTTTTTAGTTAACACTAAAGCTTTTCGTTTGAATTTTTTAAAGTAAACCCTTACCTATTGTCCATCAGTTCTTATTTTATCCCCATAAACCATTTAACTATTACGTATCTTGTATTATCGGTATTGTTTAGGAATATATACCTAGGTTAACCAACTACATTTCTGTAACCTTTATTAAGCATTTTCTGTTATGATATATAATAGGCTTTAAGGGGGCAATAAAATGAATATCCGCTATCCAAATGGCAAGTCATACTCTACATCAAGTCAATTGAAGTTAACAAATAGAAAAAACAATAACATATATAGTAACCGAGGGATGACTCTTGAAGAAGATTTAAATGAAACAAATCAATATTACTTAAGTGAAAACATTGCTGTAATCCATAAAAAACCAACTCCAATTCAAATTGTAAAAGTTGACTACCCTAGCAGAAGTGCTGCAGTCATAAAAGAGGCATACTTCAAACTCGCTTCTACAACAGACTACAATGGAGTATATAAAAGTAAGTATATTGATTTCGAGGCAAAAGAGACAAAAAACAAAACATCTTTTCCTTTACAAAACTTTCATGAACACCAAATCTTACATATGAAGAAAGTGATTGAACAAGGTGGAATCTCTTTTATCATTTTAAGATTTTCAACCACAGATGACATTTACTTCTTAGAGGGAAAACACATGTTAACATTTTGGGAACGACAAACTAAAGGTGGTAGAAAATCTATTACTAGAGAAGAAATTGAAACAGTTGGACATAAAATTTCTATTGGTTATCAACCTAGAATTGATTATATTAAAGTTATAAATGAGTTATATTTTAGATGATTTAATTTTTGAAAGGCAGGAAACAACATGTCCGAGAAGTATCGAACTAGAGAAGAACGTAGACACATAAAGAAATCAAAAAAAAGACTAAAAAAAAGCAAGGGTCCATTACTTAAAAAAATATTCATCTTTATACTACTCATAGGGATTATAGGGATTATAACTGGAGCGACTACATTTTTTGTTTTGGCAAAGGACGCTCCCCCACTAGATGAAGCAGCCCTTCGAGACCCACTTTCATCAAAGGTATATGATAAAAACGGTGAATTAATTTATGAGTTCGGTTCCGAAAAACGAACATTTGTATCTTACAATGAAATCCCTGAGATTGTAAGAAATGCATTTATTGCTACTGAAGACGCAAGATTTTTTAAGCATCACGGAATTGATGTAGTTCGTTTTGCTGGTGCTGTAGTTGCCAATATAACAGATGGATTTGGTTCAGAGGGTGCTAGTACGATTACACAACAGGTTGTGAAAAACTCATTTCTAACAAATGAAAAGACGATTAAAAGAAAAGCACAAGAATTATGGCTCTCCTTTCAACTTGAGAGTAAATATTCAAAACAAGAAATATTAGAAATGTACTTAAATAAAATCTATTTCGGTCCTGGGAATACTCATGGAGTAGCTAAAGCTTCAGAAGTATATTTCGGAAAGCCTTTAAATGAGTTAGATTTACATGAAGCTGCATTACTAGCTGGCCTACCCAAGAGTCCAACCTATTACAATCCTTTTAATTACCCAGAAGCGGCAGAAAAAAGACGTAATATCGTATTAACTCTTATGGAAAGACATGGCTTTATTTCAAAAGCAGAAGCAGATGCTGCTAAAGCAATCGATGTTGAAACATCTCTTGTAGATTCTAAACCCGAGTCACAGCCTATTGATTCTTTTATAGATCAGGTAAAGAAAGAGATCTCTGAAGAAGAAAATATTGATGTGTTCACAGGTGGACTTGAAATCTATACAACTTTTGATTCCAATGCACAAGAACATATTGACTATCTTCTTTCTTCAGATGAAATAATTAATTATCCAAATGATGACTTTCAAGCTGGAATTGCCTTAATTGACACAAAAACTGGTGAAATTAGAGCTTTAGGTGGTGGAAGAAATCAAAGTGCTACAACAAGAATTAACTTTGCTATTGATCCACTCAACCAACCAGGTTCTACAATAAAACCTATCTTAGATTATGGTCCAGCTATAGAGCATCTAAAGTGGTCTACTTACCATCAGATTGACGATGAACCTTATAGCTATTCAGACGGTACACCTATTAAAAACTGGGATGGAAAGCACTTAGGAAAGATGTCAATACGAACAGCGCTAGCTAAATCAAGAAATATACCAGCACTAAAAGCATTACAAGCAGTTGGTCTTGAAAAAGCAAGGCAATTCGCTGTCAGTCTAGGTATTCCTTTTAAAGATACGATTTTTGAATCTTATTCAATAGGAGGTGTAGAAGAAGGTATATCACCTCTACAAATGGCTGGGGCTTATGGAGCATTCGGGAACAATGGTATTTTCATAAAACCGCATGCTGTTAAGAAAATTGTCTTTCCAGATGACACTGAAATGGATCTATCACCAGAACAGGTTCCAGTAATGAAAGACTCCACAGCATTTTTAGTAACGGATATGCTTAAATCAGTTCTACAACCTGGTGGTACAGCTTCAAATGTAAATGTGCCAGGTCTGCATATTGCTGGTAAAACAGGTACGACGAATTTCGACCGAGCTACTAGAGAAAAGTATAATATTCCAGGTGGAGCTGTTCCAGATGCATGGTTTGTTGGGTATACACCATCTTATACAGCAGCTGTTTGGACTGGATATCGTGATAGTAAGCAATGGATGCAATCAACTGCAGAGCAACAAATTGCTAAGCAAATATTTAAAAGTATCATTACGAAAGTTTCAGCAGGAGAAGATACAAGTGACTTTAAAATGCCTAACAGTGTTGTTAAGGTTGCTGTTGAAAAAGGTTCAGACCCTGCTAAATTAGCAAGTGAATTTACTCCAAAAGAAGAAATTGAATACGAATACTTCATCAAAGGGACAGAACCTGTTGAAGTATCAACGAAGTATGAAGTATTACCTGCCCCAACTGAAGTTCAAATTGCTTACGATGAAGAAACGAATGAAATTACGTTGTCTTGGGGATATGCAGAAGAATATTTAGATAAGGTAACATTTGAAATTAGTCAATCCATTGACGAGGGTAGTTTTACTCTACTGACAACAACAAAAGACTTTAAAGTGATTATAAAAGATCCAATACCTGAAGCGAAATACAGTTTTAAAATAGAAGCAATAAATTTAGAAGATGAAGAGAACAGAAGTGAGGCAGTGGTAACCTCAATTGAGATTCCTGGAAAACCTGAAGATGAACTTGATGTTATCCCTGGTGAAGAAGAGAAAAAAGAGGATCCTGTCGATGAAGACAAAGAGGAAGATGGATCAATCTTACCTCCTATAATTAACCCCCCTGGTAATGACAAGAAGAAGAACAACTAAACATACGTGATTAATGACATAAAATAACCTCAACATTTGTTGAGGTTATTTTTTTATAGCATTTTTTTTATAATATATTTTTGTGTATTCTTCAAATAATTGTACCAATTGTATGAAAGCAGAGTAATGATTAGGTTTTTTCATAATAAAACGTAATCTTTCAACACTGTTTATTGGTTTCAGAGCAAATTTTTCGATTTCCGATTCCCACTTCACAAGATTTTTCACATTTTCTCCATTTGACCAGTATAAGTAACAGAGAAAGTAGTTAATGGAATGAATCATTGATTTCAAAGCCTCTTCTGATTTTCTGTTTTTAAACAGATTATCTAGCTCTTCTCTATTTACCTTCCACTTTCTTAATAATAATTGTATAGATTCTTGGTGATTAATCCAAGGTAACCAAATATCTAATTTATATCTGAAATAAATATCGTAAGCGAAAAAATCTTGTTCCAATGTTTCTTCAAAAGATTTAGATGAATCGAAAAAAATGAAATCGTCTCCAACAAAAAACAAAGACAATTTCAGGTCGTCAGGAACCTTTAAATGCTTAACATCATCAGTTTGTTTAGGCAATTTTCATAATTTTCCTTTCATCCTCTTTTGTCCTTCACGACATAGGTGCAGTAATGGACATTCATCACACTGAGGCGATTGAGCCTTACAGTGATATCTACCGAAAAAAATTAATCGATGATGAGTAACAGACCATTCTTCTTCGGGTATCTTCTTCATCAACGTCTTTTCTACTTCTAAAACCGAGTCCTTCCAACGACAGATACCTAATCTTTTACTTACTCTTTCCACATGTGTATCTACCGCGATAGCTGGTACATCAAATGCAACAGATACAACTACATTTGCTGTTTTTCGTCCTACTCCTGGAAGCTTCGTTAATTCATCTCTGTCTTTAGGCACCGCACCGTTGTATTCTTTAATAATTAATTCGCAAAGTTTTCTAATATTCTTTGCTTTATTGCGATACAATCCAATTGAACGTATATCTTGTTGCAATTCCTCTAAAGAAACAGCTAAATAGTCTTCCGGTGTTTTATATTTTTCAAAAAGAGTAGCTGTTACTTTGTTCACAAGTACATCTGTACATTGCGCAGATAATGCAACAGCAATTACTAATTCAAATGGATTTTTATGAACTAATTCACAGTGAGCATCTGGAAACATGTTTGCCATTGTATCTAAACACTCTCGAATTTGACTTTTATTTAACACGAATATCACCTATTTTTAAGTTTAAGCTTTTTTATTTTTACATCCTATTCATTTTCAAGCCAATTGTAAAAAGGAATAGTTCTTTGATAAGTATCATCTTTAGGTGTATTTTCTTTTGATGATGTTTTTGGTTGGCGAAATTTCTTTGAATGATTTTGTGCTTGTTCAATCGTTTTCACACCATTTTTCTTCCACTCAAAAAGTATGCGATCGATATATCGAAAATTTAATTTTCCTGACATTACAGCTTCTCTAAGTGCGGCTTTTATGATAAGTGGGTCATGATTATCTTGATCTATCCACATAGAAAGTGTTTCACATTCAAATGGAGAAAGTGGTCTTCCAAATTCTTGCTCAAACATTGTGTAAAGATTTACTTGCTTCTCTTCTTGCTTTACAATCTGTTGTTGTTGTTTTTCATTAAGGAGAAGAATAAACAATTTTTCCCATAGTGGTGTAAGAGAATATTTCTCATGCCTAACTGATTGAAAATCAACCTCTTCATCAATCTCAAGAAAACCACGCTGAAGTAAGCTTCGAAGTATATCCATACATCTTGAAGTATCTAAAGTCATTCTCTCTGAAATTTGTGTAGGAGTAGGAAAGTGGTTGCCGTTATTTATAAAAGAAAATACATGAAGGACTAACATAAATTCTTCTTCATTTAAATTTAGTTTCTTATAATGATTCATTAGTATGTTTGGGATTGATAGATTACCTTGTTCAAACCATTCAACAACATTATTTATTTTCATGTTGGCACAACACCTCAATAAGTAGTATAACACGAAGTAGGAAACGATTAGTAGGTAGAAATAACTGGTGAATACAACCAACAATTTTTATAGAGTTAAATGATAAACCCCCTAATTTTAGGGGGTTATATCAACTTATCACCTTATTATGGGTATAAACGATTTAATAACCTTGGGAAAGGAATTGATTCGCGTACATGTTCAACACCACTCAACCAAGCTACAGTTCTTTCTAAACCTAAACCAAAACCTGAATGCGGCACAGATCCATATTGTCTTAATTCAAGATACCATTTATATGCATCACTCGTTAAACCGTGCTCTTCTAGTCTTTGTTTAAGTAAATCATAATCATGAATACGCTCAGAACCACCAATTATTTCTCCATAACCTTCTGGTGCGATTAAGTCTGCACATAATACAACATCGTCACGCTCTGGATGCGGTTGCATATAAAAAGGTTTAATTTTAGTTGGATAATGCGTTATAAATACTGGTTTATCAAAACTCTCTGCGATGGCAGTCTCATGTGGAGATCCAAAATCGTCTCCCCATTCAATATCATTAAAACCTTTTTCATGTAAAAACTTAATAGCATCATCGTAAGAAATTCTTGGGAATGGGGCTTGAATTTTTTCTAACTTAGATAAGTCTCTACCCAATATATTTAGTTCTAGTTGACAATTTTTTAGTACTGATTGAGCTAAGTAGGAAACATAATTTTCTTGAACAATTAAATTATCTTCAAATTCATAAAACGCCATCTCTGGTTCAATCATCCAAAATTCAATTAAATGTCTTCTAGTTTTAGACTTTTCTGCTCGGAAAGTAGGCCCAAACGAGAATACTTTTCCTAAAGCCATTGCTGCTGCTTCCATGTATAATTGACCACTCTGAGATAGATATGCGTCTTCATCAAAATATTTAGTTTGGAATAACTCAGTTGTTCCTTCTGGTGCACTACCAGTAAGTATAGGGGGGTCAACTTTTGCAAAACCATTATTATTAAAGAATTCGTAAGTTGCTCGAATAATTTCATTTCGAATTTTCATAACTGCATGCTGTTTTTTCGACCTTAACCACAAATGACGATTATCCATTAAGAATTCAGTACCATGTTCTTTTGGAGTAATTGGAAAATCCGTCGCTTCATGGATCACTTCAATATTTGTTACTGATAATTCATAACCAAAAGGTGATCGTTCGTCTTCTTTTACCACCCCTGTTACATACAAAGAAGTTTCTTGAGTTATAGATTTAGCTTTTTGAAATACTTCTTCATCAACCTCAGCTTTTACAACAACACCTTGTATAAAGCCTGTACCATCTCTTAATTGCAAGAAGGCAATTTTACCACTAGAGCGCTTATTTGCAAGCCATGCTCCAATTTTCACTTCTTTTTCAATAAAATGACTCACTTCCGATATAGTTGTTTTCACTAACTTTCCCTCCAAAAAACCTGAAAAATAATATGTAAGAAATATTACTATTCCATTTTATTTTATACTTTATTATACAGTTGTGTTTTTATTCAAGCAAATAAAAGTGTGAATATAGCGGATGGCTGTGGCCCCACTATATTCACACATAAATATTTTAGTTAATTTTTTTGTCCATAAATTGATGAATCCTTTTTACTGCTTCTTGAAGTAGATCAAGGGATGTTGCATAAGATAACCTAACATTTTCAGGACTTCCAAATCCTGAACCTGGCACAATCGCTACCTTTTCTTCCTCTAATAAAGCAGTGACTAAATCATCAACAGAATCATATCCTGCTAAACTTGCTGCTTCTTTCGCATTCGGAAATAAATAAAATGCTCCGTTTGGTTTTATACAAGTAAAACCAGGTATTTTTATTAATTCCTCATAGATTATAGTTAGTCTTTCTTCAAATGCTTTTCGCATTTCTTCTACAGGTTCTTGAGTACCATTATAAGCAGCAATAGCTCCTATTTGTGAAATGGATGTGGGATTAGATGTACTATGGCTTGCAAGGTTCGTCATAGCGTTGATAATTTCTTTATCACCAGCAGCATATCCAATTCTCCATCCAGTCATAGAATGGGATTTAGAAACACCATTTATAATAATTGTTTGTTTCTTAAAGTCATCATTAATTTCAGCAATTGAAATATGTTTACTATCTCCATAAATCAATTTTTCATAAATCTCATCTGATACGATGAGAATATTATGTTTTAGACAAATATCGCCTAGGGCTTTCAATTCTTCTTTTGTATATATCATACCAGTTGGATTACTTGGAGAATTTATAATTACTGCTTTTGTTTTCTCTGTAATCGCTTTTTGTAATTGCTCTGGAGTTATTTTAAATTGGTTCGATTCCAAACCTTCAATAAAAACTGGTTCACCTTCAGCTAGCTTTACTTGTTCTGGATAACTTACCCAATAAGGTGTTGGAATAATTACTTCATCGCCTTTATTTAAAATAACTTGAAACAATGTATATAGGGCATGTTTTGCGCCATTACAGACTATTATTTCGGACGGGGTATATGTTAATCCTTGATCTTGAATAAATTTATTGATAACAGCTTCTTTTAATTCTGGAAGTCCCCCTGTAGCGGTATATTTCGTATGTCCCTCATACATGGCATCTTTTGCAGCATCAATGATATGTTGTGGAGTATTAAAATCTGGTTCACCAGCTCCAAGACCGATGACGTCAAAACCTTGTGCTTTTAGAGCCTTAGCCTTTGCAGTTATTTCTAAGGTGGTAGATGGTGTAAGTGATTTAACTCTAGTAGCTAATTCCATGTTTATATTCCCCTCTTTTTATGGTGTTGTTCTTTTTAGAAAATTCCCTGTTTGAAAATCACTGTAATAATATGTTAAACGGTCATTTTGATCGTAATAAATGACTTCCCAAATCGGAATATTCCTTTCAATCCCTAATTTTACAGATTTGATTTTTTTTGGTTTTCTCTCTTCATATAACTTTTTTAAAACACTTTTTTTAGTAACACCCTGTGAGTTTAGTCTTGAAACGATTTTATCCTTTCGTTCAGGCACCCACACAATGACATTTTCACCTTTATCATTGTGTCCTATAACTACTTGATACTCTTTGGAACCATAATATGTATATACTTCATCTACTGTAACTATAGATGCCTTTTCTCGAGCAATCTCAACAGCGATTTCCTCTTTTTCGAATTTTGGATTTAATGTTGAATGGTAGACGGATAAAAAAGAACCCACTCCGAAAATCCCTACTACAATCAAAAAAATAATTATTTTCTTAATCATCATACATTCACATCTATGTACGGTATATCGTGAAAATTGCTTGTTGTTGATCCTTGTTATCTAATGCGAGCCCGAACATTAAGTCCTTATGTTTTAGGGTTCTATTTAAACTATCGACAATTTTATAAAGATCTGGTGAATTTTGTATTTTAACTGTTGAAAGTATTTCAATCTTACTTTCCATAACCATCCTCCTGCATTTATCACAAATTTTGTTACTTATATAGCCCATTATCTAGGTTACAATATAAATACACTTACAACAAAAGTTGAAGTAGAACATTCAAAACCATTATAACAGTTGTTTAAAGTATTAAGGAATATCTTATCTAAAATTTCTCCTATCCAACCACACTTTTCCTGTCATATCTTTATATGACAGGTTTTTTTATATGAATGATATTATTAATTCAGTACTAAATTCTTTAAGAGTACTCTTTTAGGAGGATTCCTATTACAAATACAATGGCGACATCCTTCATTATGATAAGTTAACATAAGAAGCTCAATTCTTTAAGTCCATTTCTACCTTTTAATTTTTTAATTTTCTTGTTGCACACTTTCCATCGAAATCGTTATTATTTGAAAATCATCCTTTGTGAATTTTATTGAAATGTTTCCAAATTGTTTTGTTTGGTATATGTCAATCCAAGTTTCGTGTAACCTTTCAATAACGTCTTGACTAGGATTAAATCCTTTTTTCTGAAAAATAATAGCTACCTGCGGATCGATATGATTTACAAACAATTGAGAAGTACCTAATCCACTTCCAAATTCAGCTACTTTTAAAATATTGACATTCCTTAAATATTTGTCCTTTAACAATTTTTCTTCTACACTTTGACTGGCACTAGACATATAGAGGATGTTATGTGTTCCATATTTCAAAGATAAATCCATACCTGTCGAGTGATCTACCCTCTCGTTGTCATGAATCACCTTTATTTCTAGGCCCTTTAATAATGGTATGATCTCCCCAACTTTCAAGGTCTTAACTTTGCTATTTAAGGAAATATTTTCAAAAGGTGTACTTTTTCCGATTATGATTTCAGATGAATTGTACCTATTTGTTAGCCATGTGAGATTTCCAGTATATTCTATGTCTGATTTAGTAATAATGATTGCTTTTAAATCATTAACATCATACATATTCAGATAATTTTCTAACTCTTTTTTTGTATTGGGTCCACCAGTGTTTATTAAGATATTTCCACCTGACGAATCGTTTATTAGCGTTGCTTCACCATTGGTTAAGTCAAAAAAAGTAATCGCTATTTCTTCAGTAGAAAGTTTTAGGTCAACTTTTTCAATGTCAGTCTGCAAAGTTGTATTTGCAAACGCAATTGGGACTAACAAATAAGAAATTAGAAAAATACAGACGAATTGAAAAAATCTCATATTTCCCCTCCACTCTTTCTTTATTAGCGTTCGTAAAACGAACAATTTTATTATAAATAATCATCCATTTTCTTTAATAAACCCTCCAGAGGATCGTTGAAAATTTTGATCTTTGGTAGTGAATTAATAAAATAGGACCCGTATTTTTCAGTTAGGATTCGTCTATCTAAAATAAAAATTACTCCTTTATCTTGTTCAGTTCTAATTAATCTTCCTATCCCTTGCTTAAAGCGAAGCACTGCCTCTGGTAATGCTAACTCGTAAAAAGGATTTTGACCTGTTTGTTGAATTCTTTTGCATTTTTGTATAAAAACTGGATCGTTTGGATTAGTAAATGGTAAACGAACAATTACTAAGACTGTCAAATCCTTACCTGGTATGTCTACACCTTCCCAAAAGCTACTTGTTCCTAATAATATCGACTTCTTAAATGCCTTAAAGTTCCTAGTAAGTCTCGCTCTACTTCCACCACTTTCACTTTGAGCTAAGATGATAAAGTCATTTAAAAACGGAAATTCCTTTAAAGTTGAATTCACAGCATTTAACATCTCGTATGATGTAAAAAGTATCAGCATTCTCCCATTTGTCTTTATCGCAATTTCAGCAATTTGAAAAGATACAGTATTAACAAATTCTTCAAAACCAACTTCATTTATCTTAGGCAAATCAGAAGGTACCATAATTCCCATTTGATGTTCGTAATTAAATGGTGATTGTACACTTAATTTCAACGGTAAAAAGTCTCCTAAACCTAACCGCTCTATAAAAAAGTCAAAAGAATGATTAACAGTTAGTGTTGCAGAAGTCATAATCACACAATTTTTTTTTGCATAAAAGCGGTCCGCTAACTCCTCAGAGACTCCTGTAGGCTGTCGAAATATTCTTGCTGAATTCTTTGCCCCTTTTCTGTCGATTTCGATGGAATAAACGGATGAATCCATTTCGTAAATGAGCAAATTTTCTAGAATATTTATCTTTTCTTGTAACTTTTCAAACAGGATAAAATAGTCTTGGACAACGCCTTGCTGTAATTCACTTACCCTATGTTTTAACCTGTTAAATTGTTCATATTGTTTATCAACGAGGACCACTACTCTATTTATGAGATTCTTGATTTTATATACTGACTCTACGATGACCTCCCATTCTACTCTATTCTCATTCATTGGTGAGTAATGATACTTTACTTGGTTGTTTATAGATCTGCTTTTTTCTGCATATTTTTGTGCATAGCTATGTAACATTCTAAATAAATCGTCTATTGCAACTCTTAATTCCACCACTTCTAAATTCATTTCATCAAATCTTGAAGTTTCTTTTTCAATACCAGCGCTATTGAATACTTTTTGTATTTTCGATATCATTCGATTATTAGAAATATCTCCTAGTCTAGATAGAACACTGTGAATTGTTACATAATCTAACTTCTCCCCTAACGACTTACTAGCCATCTCTTCAATGTGATGAGCTTCATCTATAATAATGGTTTTATTAAGAGGAAAAGTGGGACTATCTTTTGTAAAATCAGAAAACAGCAAAGAATGATTTGTAATAATAATATCCGCTTTATTAGCCATCTTTACAGCACGGGAGTAAAAGCACTTTGACTCCCAATGTGAGGAGAAATTATATTTACTTGAGTCGGAAACCTTGACTCTATCCCAGAATAACTTACCTCCAGAAGACAAATTTAACTCAGCAACATCTCCTGTATTTGTTTCTGTTAACCATACTAATAATTGTGCTTTTGTTAGTATCACATCATAATTATCTTCTAATTCAAATAAGGATTGCTCAAACTTGTTGAGACATAGATAATTATTTTTTCCTTTTAGTAAGGAAGCTTTCACGTTAATTGATAACATTTTTTCTACTAAAGGCACTGAGTATTCAAGTAGTTGTTGTTGAAGTTGAATTGTGTGAGTACTTATAACAATTGGTGATTGCTGTTTCTTAGAATGTACAATTGCTGGTAATAAGTATGCTAATGATTTTCCTAGCCCCGTTCCTGCCTCAATCATTGCGTGTTGATTGGATTCCATTGCCTCATTCACTACGTCCATCATTATTTGTTGACCTTCTCTTTTTTGTAGAAGTGAATCAGGATTATGACTTGTATACTTATCAAATATTTGTTTTATTTTTCCAAATGTTAGGTTAGATTCATTGAATAGAGTATTTTCCTGAAATGAATCTTTTAATTTATTTAGGGCAATCCCCCTATATTCTTCATATTCTATTGGTTTACTACTGATATTTTCTTTTTGCTTAACTATGTCTTGAAGAATTGAATATATATCACTTTTAAAGTATTTCGATAATTGCAATAGCTTCTGACAAGTTATTAAAGGTAATTGATGCATTTTATCTAGCATCTTTAATAGTAATTCAGCTGTCACTTCTGCATCACTATCAGCGCGATGAGGATTATCATGAGTTATAGAAAAATCTTCTGCTAATTGACCCAACTTATAGCTGTCAGCCCATGGTAACATTATTCTTGCTAATTCAACTGTGTCAATGGTTGGCCCTAGGAAAAGTTGAAATCCGTTATTCGATAATTCTTCTTGAAGGAAGGACAGGTCAAATGGGACGTTATGAGCAACAAAATAAGCACCTTCTAATATATTTACAATCTCAGGGGCAATTGTAGAAAAGTCGGGCGCATTTTTTACAACGCTATCCGATATTCCGGTAAATTGTTCAATAAAGGTGGGTATTGCGCTTTTAGGATTTACAAAGCTTGTAAACCTTTGGATTATTTCACCATTCTCAATAACTACTGCTGCGAATTGTATAATTTTATCACCTTTTTTTGGTGAATTTCCTGTTGTTTCAATATCAATTACTGCAAATCGTTGCTTCACCAAAAACACCTCAAATATTTCTGTATCTCGTTTCTTAGTATTTTATCCATTATAACAAAAGTCACTGACTTTAATCAGAGAGGATAATATTAAATTGAATCATGGCATAGAGCACTAGCCTCAAGTTAAGTGCTATCGACCATTATAGGGAATTCTTGATCTACCGTATATTTTAGCTACCCTGAAAATACGACACTGTATGTGGGGTGTTAATCTGCGTTGCAGGAACCTCGCTTTCCGTGGGGCGCCACTTGAGCCTCCTCGGCTTCGCCTGTGGGGTCTCCAGTCCAGCGCATCTCCCGCAGGAGTCTCGGTCCTTCCACTTCGGTTAACACGCATGAATACTTGGATACAACATTCTAATAAAAGAAACAATTTCATTCACCATGGTGCAATTCTCACATTGCATGGAAGTCTATCAGTGAAAACCGTGCTTGACTAATGATTTTCACTTTCAGAATTATAGTAACTTAATTAGGCTATGAATACTATTCTAAAGTATGGATAAACGTAGATAATATAAAAAGCCCTCCTAAAGATACACTTAAGGAGGACAGTTTCTATATTATAACAAAGGTTTACTGAATTTATAAAATCGTTGAAGCAGGTTCTCTACCAATAAGTTCTATAATTTGATTGTTTTCATCCATAATTGCTACTTTAGGTTCATGATTTGCTACATGTTCCTCAGCAACTAGCTTATAAGAAATAATAATGACTACATCATCTTTTTGGACAAGTCTAGCGGCAGCACCATTTAAGCATACCACACCACTTCCTCTTTCTCCTGAGATAATATAGGTTTCAAATCTTGCTCCATTATTATTATTTACAATTTGCACTTTCTCATTTGGAAGCATACCTACAGCGTCTAAAATGTTTTGGTCTATTGTAATACTTCCTACATAATTTAAATTTGCTTCTGTTACTCTTGCACGATGGATTTTCCCACTCATCATCGTTCGAAACATCTGTTATTCCCCCTATGGTTACTTACTCTCCCAGCAAGAAACACTCTATATATAATCTTGGATGTGCTAAAGTTCAATGTTTAACACAGCAATTAATTATTAGGTACAACCAAAGTTATATTATCAATAAGCCTAGCTTTTGTAAACTTGACAGCCAATGCAATTATTACCTTTTCTTGAATTTCATTTATTTGTTCTAATTCAGGATAGCTAAGCACTTCTACATAATCGATTTTGCCTGATGTATGCTCTAATATATGCTTGCTCACTGCCTGCTTTATTATGCCTACAGATCTTTCTCCGTCTTCTATCGCTTGTTTACCACACATTAGAGATTGATAAAGATGAGGTGCTTCTTTTCTTTCCAAATTAGATAAATATACATTTCTAGAACTTTTAGCTAGACCGTCTTCTTCTCTAATCGTTTCAACAGGTACCAATTCAACTGGGATGTTGAAATCTTTTATTAATCCATCTACAACTGCTACTTGCTGTGCATCTTTCATACCAAAATAAGCTTTATGTGGTGTTACGATATTAAATAATTTAATAAGTACTGTAGCAACGCCATCAAAGTGTCCTTTACGTTTTTCACCACATAGAACATCAACTCTATCTACTACTGTTATTCGAGTTGACATATTATTTTTGTACATTTCATCCTTTGATGGGTAAAATAAAATATCGACCCCAGCATTCCTTGCAAGTGCTTCGTCACGTTCTATATCTCGTGGATATGAATCAAAATCTTCATTTGGTCCAAACTGAAGAGGGTTAACAAATATACTCAATACAGATATTTCATTTTCTGCTTTGCAATTTCTCAATAATTGCAAGTGACCTTCATGAAGAAAACCCATTGTCGGAACAAAACCAATCGATTTTCCTTTTCCTCTTAAGTCTTGCATAATTTGTTGCATTTCCTCTACAGATTGAACTATATTCATTTAGTTATTCCTCCATACAATGCTGATAACTCATGGTCTTTCATCGTAAACATATGTTTCTCCTCAGGAAACTCACCAGTTTTAACATCATTAACATAATGAATGATGCCATTTTTAATTGGTTCATTCACATCCAAGTATTTTTTAACAAATTTAGGCACTCTTTCGACTCCATAGGAGATTACATCATGATAGACGAGTACCTGTCCATCCACTTTATCTCCTGCACCTATACCAATCGTCGGAATCTGTATACTTTGAGATATTTCTTCAGCCAGCTGCTTTGGCACACACTCTAATACGAGTGCAATCGCTCCAGCGTCCTGACACTTTTTTGCATCATCTATTATTTTTTTTGCTGTCTCAGCATCTTTTCCTTGCACTTTATAGCCACCAAGTACACCAACTGACTGAGGAGTTAAACCTAGATGAGCGACTACTGCAATACCAGCGTTCGTTAAATCCTTTATCACATCAATTACTTCTCCAGCTCCTTCAACCTTTAATGCATTGGCAGAGGTTTCCTGTATTATTTTCCTTGCATTTAAAAGCGTTTCAGCTTTTGAGATATGATAAGACATAAATGGCATATCCACAACTATGAAAGTATGTTTTGCACCTCTTTTTACAGCTTTTGCATGGTGAATCATATCCTCAACTGTTACTGGTATCGTTGAATCATAACCTAAGACGACCATACCTAATGAGTCTCCAACTAAAATCATATCTACACCGGCTTCTTCTGCGAGCTTGGCTGAAGGATAATCATAGGCGGTCAGCATTACAATGGGGTCTTTTTCATCTTTCATTTTTAAAAAGTCAGTCGATGTTTTCAATATTATTCCTCCTTTTTTTATAAGAGGAAATGAAAAATGAATATATAAGCATTACTAGTTGTAATAAAATAATCCTTCTTTCAGGAGAAAGAAGGATAGATTAGCGAATATACTCGGATTTCTTCATCCCTCTGTCCCAGTCCTAGCAATGGATCAAGGCAGAAACCTTTTTAAGTTATTATATAAACCACGTGGTGCAGTTCCATTCGGATACTACCCATTAAAAGTATAACAGAATAATTCATATTTTTTCTACAATTTAACGATTTTTCACTAATTCAATATCCGCTGAATGAATAAGATGGATAACACCTGTCTCATCTTCAAGACGAAGAACACCCTCACTAGTAATGCCGAGTGCTCTACCAGAGATTGAGCCTGTAATTGTTCTAGCAACAATTTTTTGTCCTATACTAATAGCATAGCTTTCCCACAATAATTTCACCATTGAAAAACCGTTACTTAAATAATCATGGTATAATACCTCAATTTTATAAAGAATGCTTTGTATTAGTTCTGCTCTGTTAATAATTTCACCCTTTTGCAAATATAACGAAGTAGCAATGTCATCAAGTTCTTCAGGGAAATAATTTTGATTAACATTGATCCCAATACCAATGATGACAGAATTAATTCTGTCTGCCTCAGCTTGTAACTCTGTTAAAATCCCCACTACCTTTTTACCAGAAATTAATATGTCGTTAGGCCACTTAATATCTGGCTCCAGACCAGTAATTTCTTGTATACCTTGGACAACTCCAACTGCAGCAAGTAATGTTAACTGTGGAGCGCTAGAAGGTGGAATATTAGGTCTTAAAATTAAACTCATCCAAACTCCAGTTTGCTTTGGCGAATGCCAAGAACGGTCTAATCTACCCCTACCAGCCGTTTGCTCCTCCGTAACTACGATTGTGCCCTCTGGTACACCATCATATGCTAATCGATGGGCAATTTTTTGAGTAGATAAAACGCTTTCTTCAAAATGAACGTTTCTTCCAATCGACATTGTTTTTAAACCTAATTGAATTTCGTTTCCAGTAATTTTATCTGGTTTTTTTGTAATTCTATATCCTAGACGTCTAACAGCCTCGAGTTCATATCCTTCTTTTCTAAGGTCTTCAATATGTTTCCAAACTGCAGTTCTAGAACAACCTAATTTTTCACTTATTTTTTGACCGGAAACAAATTCACCTGTAGAATTTGAAAATATTTCAAGTAATTTTCTTCTCATTTCAGATTGCAAGATTGTAGCCACTCCCTTATTGCATCTCTATCAAGATCGATTTCATTGTTGATAATATGATTTTCAATTCTTTGTAGTATATCAGCTACCCACGGTCCTGGTTTCTTCTGAAAAAATTCGATTAAATCGTTACCATTGATAGGAATTTCATTCCGTGTTTTTATTGGTAATTCTTGATAAGCAATTTCAATATTGGCAACCTTTTTTGTAGGTTCTTCGTTATGTAGAACAGCCCATATTCTTTCTACAGCAATTGCATTTTCAATACCTGCTTGAAATAATATCTTTTTGTTCCAACCTTGATTTTTAACAAGCAGAAAAATCCCACTTGCTTTTTCAATTGTTTTTATTACTTTATTTGGGAGCTTCCACCTTTTTAAAAAATCTTTGACATCATCGATTTTCAGTACAATTAATAATAGTAACCACCATTCTTCTCTATTTCTTAAGTGGTGTAAGTTATATTTCGTTATTTGTTTCAACTCATTCTCTTTGTCTTCTAATCCAGGTAAATAGTGAAATATTTTCGTATCAATCATTAATTCAAATGCACTTTTAGGATTATTACCAAGCAATGTTTTTTCAAATTCGACTGTTATTCGTTCTATTGAGATTTCTTTCAAAAGGTGTGAATATTGGCTTATCGCCAATCTTGTTTGTTCTTCTAGAGAAAAAGAAAGCTGGCTAACAAAACGTATAGCTCTCATCATTCTTAATGCATCTTCACCAAAACGATCTTTTGGATTCCCTACAGTTTCTATCAATTTATTTTTTAGTGCATCTTGTCCTCTATATGGGTCAATGATTTTTTCATCCGAAGACATGGCTATAGCATTCATCGTAAAATCTCTCCGTTTTAAATCCTCTTGAAGAGAATTGATAAATGTAACTTCATCTGGTCTTCTAAAATCAACATATTGAGATTCTAATCTAAACGTAGTAACTTCATATGCTTCATTTTCATGATGAACGATTATCGTTCCGTGCTTCGCACCAACATCGATTGTACGATTAAAAATCTTAATAATTTCTTTAGGAAGTGCATTCGTAGCGATGTCAATATCACCGATACTCCTGTTCAATAACAAGTCTCTAACAGATCCACCAACAAAATATGCCTCAAATCCGTGCTCTTGTAAGGTTTTGATGATTTTTAACGGTTTTTGAAATGATTTATGCATAATCATACCTTTCCATTATGATTGGATAATTTTATAATAGATTTCTTCATATTCTTTTACAATCTTATCTGAATTAAACTTTTGTGAAACAAAGTTCGTAGCATTCTTTACCATTTCATCATGAATATCTTGATTAGCTAATAATTCAATACTTTTCTTTGCAATATCATCAATATCACCTAGTTCACAAAGAAAACCTGTTTCCCCATGAACAATTACTTCTGGAATTCCACCTATTGTTGTTCCAATACATGGGACACCACAAGCCATTGCTTCAAGTAACACTAGACCAAAGCTTTCTTTTTCAGATAATAGAAGTTTTAAATCACTAATTGAATATAAGTATTCAATGTTTTCTTGTTTACCTAAGAAGAGGACTTTATCAGCAAGACCAAGGTCCTTTACCATCTTACAAACTACAGTTAACTCAGGACCATCTCCAACTAATAATAATTTTGAAGGCACTTCTCTTTGAATAAGGTTAAAGGATTTAATTACATCTTGTACTCTCTTAACAGGTCTAAAATTAGAAACGTGAATAATCACTTTTTCTTCGGCTTTTATTCCATATTGTTCTTTTAAGTTATTTGTATTCTTTCTGTGATAAACACGGTCATCAAAGAAGTTGTATACTGTTTTTATATCCTTCGTAGTTTCTAGTAGGTCATAAGTTTGCATTGCAAGAGAATTTGAAACAGCGGTAACTACATCCGAATGATCAATTCCAAACCGAATCATATCTGATAACGAAGGATCATAACCTAACACAGTGATATCTGTGCCGTGAAGAGTTGTGACAATTTTCAAATGTTCCCCTACCATTTTTTTTGCTAAATAAGCGCAGATTGCATGAGGAATTGCATAATGTACATGCAATAAATCTAACTCTTCTCTTTTTGCAATTTCCGCCATTTTACTTGCTAAAGCTAAGTCATATGGTGGATATTTAAAAACGGAATATTGGTTTACTTCTACTTCATGATAATAAATGTTTGAGTATACTTTGTTTAAGCGAAAAGGTAAACTTGAAGCAATAAAATGTATTTCATGTCCTTTTTCCGCAAGTAATTTCCCTAATTCTGTTGCAACAACTCCTGACCCACCTACGGAAGGATAGCAAGTAATTCCTATTTTTAGCTTTTTCATGTTTGGTCTCCTATTAAATCTGTTGACAAAAGTAAAGGTTTATTCGAAATAAAGCCCTCTGCATATGAGACTCCTACTTCTTTTCCAAATAGACGATCCCTACTTTTAACTGTATCTATGTAACCATTTACTAATGGTGTATTAAAAGAGTCGTCCGTTTTTACAAATTGACTCTCATAGGCATTTAAACTTGAAATTTTTTGTTCAATCGTTTCTGAAATATCGATTACAAAGCTAGGTTTATGAAAGCCATTGATCATATAATAAAACAACGAATCTATTTTATGTGCATCTAGGTTTTCTTCATCCTTAAAATTTTTAATTCCAGCAGAAAAAGCGGCTTCTTCAACTAATTTTGCACAGTTTCCATGGTCAGGATGCCGGTCTTTTAGGTAAGGTACAAAAATAACTTTTGGTTTGATTGACCGTATTATAGTAGCTACTTTCCTTATGTATGTATCATTTAACTCTAGTCCTCGATCTGGTAGATGCAAATTAATCCTTGGTGAATTTACCCCTAAAATAGTAGCTGCTTTTTCAGCTTCCATTTTTCTAATTTCAATTGTTCCGTTTGACGAAAGTTCTGCTCTTGTTAAGTCACAAATACCTACATGGTATCCAAGCTTTACATATTTAGCTATCGTTCCACCCATACCTATTTCCACGTCATCTGCATGTGCCCCAATAGCTAAAATATCAATTTTATTTTCCATTCTTTTCACCGGCTTCATTAGACACTATGTTTCTCCATGTTAAATCGCCACGATTAAGACCACGGATTAAAATTTCTGCAGTCCCCATATTTGTTGCTAGTGGAATTGAGTAAACATCACAGAGTCTTAATAAAGCAATAATATCAGGCTCATGTGGTTGAGCAGTTAAAGGGTCACGGAAAAATATAACAAGGTCCATATTGTTATTAGCGATCATTGCACCTATCTCTTGGTCACCACCGAGGGGGCCAGATCGAAATCGATGAATACTAAGACCTGTCGCATCTGTTATTTTTGTTCCAGTCGTTCCAGTTGCAAAAAGTTCATGGTTCTTAAAAATACCTTTATAAGCAGTGGCAAATTGTATTAATTCTTGTTTCTTATTGTCGTGAGCTATTAATGCAATTTTCATTTTTTTCCCCTATTCTATTATGTTTTCTAAACCATATACTAATTGATCTATCTTCATAACTGTATCAACCGCCAATTTTACACCCGACATGAAAGAAGCGCGATTAAAAGAATCATGTCTAATTGTTAACATCTGACCTTCTCCACCAAATAAAACCTCTTGATGAGCAATTAAACCTGGTAGACGAACGCTATGAACTCGTATTCCGTCATAAGAAGCTCCACGTGCACCATCTAGCGTTTCTTTCTCATCTGGGTGACCTTGGACTTTCGACTCCCTGACAGATGATATTAATTCAGCTGTCTTTACAGCAGTACCCGAAGGCGCGTCCAACTTACCATCATGATGAAGTTCAATAATTTCTATATCTTTGAAATAATTAGCAGCCATTTTTGCAAATTTCATCATTAATACAGCACCTACTGCAAAATTAGGTGCAATAATGGCACCTGTACCATTTGATTCAGCTAGCGCTGACAAACGCTCTAGGTCTTCTTGTGAAAAGCCCGTTGTACCTACTACTGGGCGAACACCATGAACCAATGCTTTTTCTGTATGAACCTTACCAATTTCAGGAGTCGTTAAATCAATTAATACATGTGGATTCGTTTCTTTAAAACATTGATCAATATCTTCATAAAATTTTGCTGTTGAATTAGGAAGTACACCTACTTCGGCAAAGGTTTTTCCATTATTTTTTCGATCGATAGCACCAACTAGCTCGAAATGATCAGTATTTTCAACCAACATGACTGCCTCTTTACCCATTCTACCTCTTGGTCCAGCTATAACAATTTTTATTTTATCCATGGTTCTAATTCCCTTCTTTTATTTAGTATCTTTTTTAGTCCAACGGTCTTTATCTCTTGTTTGAAATTTTGCCATAACTCGATTGTGTGCATCTTCAAGGTCAATGTTTAACGAGTTAGCAAAGCAAATTAGAACAAATAGAATATCACCCATTTCCTCTTCAACAGTATTTTCTTTTTCTGTGGATTTCTTTGGTTTTTCTCCGTAGTAATGATTGATTTCTCTAGCTAATTCACCTAATTCTTCTGTCAATCTTGCTTGCATAGCAAGTGGACTAAAATATCCTTCTTTAAATTGACTAATATATGTATCAACCTCAGCCTGCAGCTGTTTCATTGTTTTTCTATCTGACAATTATATCACCTCACAAGTATCTTCTTACATGTTAGCTAAAAGGATGACTTTTGACAAATATAAAGCTATTATCATCTTGATTTGTTGGTTCATGTCACTTAATCTATAATAAGATTGCAAACATATTACATAGGAGGACTTTATGTTTTTTGGATTACGAATTAAAAACATCATATTTATATTAATTGGATCATCTATTTTCGCTTTTGGTCTCGTGCATTTTAACATGCAGAATAATCTAGCTGAAGGCGGTTTTACAGGAATTACGTTATTGTTATACTTCCTCTTTAAAATAGATCCATCTTATACAAACCTGATTCTTAATATTCCTATATTTTTAGTAGGTTGGAAATTATTAGGTAGAGTTTCTTTTTTATATACATTAATTGGAACTGTAAGTCTTTCTCTTTTCCTTTGGATTTTTCAAAGATACCAAATTGATATGCCACTAAATGACGATTTAACTTTAGCCGCTTTATTTGCCGGATTAGCAATTGGTGTTGGATTAGGTATTATATTTCGATTTGGTGGGACAACCGGTGGAGTAGATATTATTGCTCGATTAGTTCATAAGTATGTAGGCTGGAGTATGGGTAAAACAATGTTCTTATTTGATGCTTGTGTAATTTTACTTTCATTATTAACATACTTAACCTATCGAGAAGCAATGTATACCCTTGTTGCAGTGTTTGTTGGAGCAAGAGTAATTGATTTTATGCAAGAAGGTGCTTATGCAGCGAAAGGAGCAACTATCATTTCTGATAAAAATGACGACATCGCTGATAAAATCATGGAAGAAATGGATCGTGGAGTAACTGTTTTAAAAGGGTTGGGTTCTTATACAAAACAAGATCGAAACATACTCTATTGTGTTGTGGGAAGAAATGAGCTTGTTCGTCTAAAGCAAGTCATCATGTCAGTTGATCCTCATGCTTTTGTTGCAGTAAGTGACGTTCGAGATGTAATTGGAGAAGGATTTACTCTTGATGAGAATAAAAATCCAATAGAGCCATAAACAGAAAAAACCCCGTACAATTTCATTTGTACGGGATTTTTATTATTCTTCACTTTGAGTCATGCCTGTATATATGAGAACCAATCTAACAAGCTCCAAGACAGCAACAGCAGCTGCGGCAACATAAGTTAATGCGGCAGCATTTAAAACTTTACGTGTTTCTCTCTCTTCTTCATTACGAATCCCACCAACGGAAACTATTTCATCCATTGCCCTATTCGAGGCATTAAATTCTACAGGAAGGGTTACAACTTGAAACAACACTGCACCAGCCATAAAGATGATTCCTAGCAATAATAAATTAGATATGCTTGCGAATATACCTACCAATATTAGAATCCAAGAAATGTTTGACCCAAAACTTGCAACTGGTACTAAAGCATGTCTAAATTTCAAGAACGCATAGTCTTGTTGGTCCTGAATTGCATGTCCAACTTCATGTGCTGCTACTGCTGCACCGGCAATTGATGTACCGTGGAAATTGGTAGAAGATAGCCTTACAGTTTTAGACCTTGGATCATAATGATCGGATAAAAAACCAGGTGTTTCTTCAATCGTAACATTGTAAAGCCCATTCTGATCTAAAATCTTCCTAGCAACCTGAGCTCCAGTTAGTCCAGATGATGATGGTACTTGTGAGTACTTTTTATAAGTACTTTTCACTTTCATCTGAGCCCATAGAGGTACGAGGATAATAATGGCGAAATAAACTATAAACATTTCAATTCCTCCGTCTTCGATGTCTTCAACTTTATTTTATTGAAGGTTATCATAATTTGTCAATTTTCTTACTTATCTACGTCCCTTTGTGTTTCCTTTTTTTGTTTGTCCCCTTTATATTTTCTCCACCCGACGTAAGTTAATGTAAGAATGATGATACTTCCAGTAGAAATCATTACCCAAATTAATGATGGATCAGCATCATCTTCAGTCATTTTGTCAAAGACCTCTTTTAAATCTAATTCCATTTGTTGTAATTGTTGCATACGCGTCTTTTGTTTTAACGAGACATCCCTATAGTTATCTAGGAAGTTTATATGCGAATCAAGTTTTTGAACTGTAGTTGATGAAATATCTACCAATAAACTGGGATGAATCGTTGAGTATTTTTCCATAAACATCGTTAAATAATGTTGATATCCATCATTATCACCTTTTTCAATCGTCTCTTTCATTTGATTGAAAGCAGTCATGATTGAATTTTCCATCTCAGTCCACAATGGTTGATGTTCCGACCTTATTGCATCAATAACTAACCTAAATTGAGTTACCTTTTGAATTCGGTCAACGCTTTTTAAAGATGATGAGGAAACTGCCTCCATCGCTTCATTATGAGTAACTGTAATAACTCTAAGTTCATCCATTTTATATAAAGGATATTGAGCATTCACTTTAATAAATTCATCTGAAAAATATTGTAATAAAGCCTTAGCATCTTCGTATCTCTCTTGTTTTGTCATCTGTAATGCTTGATCTGATATTATGTCTAACTTTTTCCAACCGTCGGTTTCTTGAGCAAAACTAGTAAGAGGCAAAGCTAGAAATAATATTAAACATAAACTAACAACTCTATATCCAATCATACTTGTCCCTCCTCAAACTTCTATTAATATGTATGAGCAAGTGGACAAGAGTAGACCAAAAAACTTCTTCAATAAAAGTTTAAAAGTTCTTTTCTAATTTAAACCTATTTGGTCGTACACAAAGATAATAAGCAATTAAGATAGACAAGATACTAAGCCAAAAAGTAAAGTATCCAATTTGTGGGATAAACTCTTCTAAAACACTATATTTTGGCAGCATAAAGAAGACATAATCAATGACATCATTATGCAATGTCCAAATAGCCGCGATAATAATATGTATTAATTTCATACGATAATATGGAGCGTATAGTAAACCCTGTAATGCCATACAGAAATGAGAAAATATCAACATATAACCATCTAATCCTAACGTACCAGTCTTTACATATACCAAAATGTTCATGATTACTGCCCATATTCCATATTTAAATAGTGTGATAATGGCAAGTGATTCTATTAAAGGCCAATTCTTTCTTAGAAGAAAAGCAACAAGAACAAATACAAAAAATAAACTAGCCGTAGGACTATCCGGAACGAATATTAAAAACTTTGGAGGTGTGATGGCTAATTGACTATTGTACCATACATAACCGTATATCGTTCCTAGAGTGTTAATAATCAATAATAAAAAGAGGATTTTACGTTGTCCTAAAAAATAAATAAATGGTTTAAACACGTCATCGCTCACTCCTTGCCTGTCATAATTGATAACGAAATTTTAAGTTGTCATTATAATTTACACAGTGATATTTCGAACCAAAAAAAGCTGACTCTAAAGTCAGCTTTTCTCTTATTTTGTTGTAACGCTTGAGATAAACTCAGCAAGTTTCTGTAATTCTTCATCAGATCCTTGGAAAATCCCAGCAGGCATTGTTCCTTGCCCATTTACCGCAATATCAGCGATTTGTTCTGCAGTAAGACCACTATCAACTAATGCTTTTCCTGCAGGTCCACCTTGTAAGTTATCACCATGACAACTTATGCAGCCTTTCTCTTGATAAAGAAGGTATCCTTCTGATTCTTTATCAAACTCAGCTTCTGCTACAATCTTACCTTGTTGAGCAGCTGCTTCCCAATCATGTTGAACAACCGATTCCCACGTTAAGAAAATAGTTGCAGCTACACCTAATAACATAAGTCCAGTTGCGATTGGACGCTTAGATGGGCGACGTTCAGGTCCACGATCTAGGAATGGTGCTAATAAAAGAGCACCAAAAGCTATACCAGGCATAATAATCGCACCTATTACAGTATAAGGTCCAGCAGCATATGTGTACTTAAGTAATTGATATAAGAATAAGAAATACCAGTCAGGTAATGGAATGTAACCAGTATCGGTTGGATCTGCAACACGCTCTAATGGAGACGGATGTGCTACAGTTAAACATAAATATCCTATTAAGAATACAGCTCCAACTAGCCACTCTTTTAATAAAAAGTTAGGCCAAAAAGCTTCTGTTTTTCCTGGATATTCTGAATAGTCTTTAGGTATATTTGGTTTTCTATTAGTTGCTGAAACACGAGAGTCCCCAACAAATTTCATACCTTTTCCACGGTGCATAATCGGTCCCCTCCTTTACACTTTTATTTGATAATTTAACTTTTTTTATAGTGGTCCAGAAATACCTTGTTTTCGAATCATTAAGAAGTGAGCTCCCATTAATCCTAACAATGCTCCAGGTAAGAAGAATACATGGATTGCAAAGAAACGAGTTAATGTTTGAGCACCAACAATTTCAGGGTGTCCAGCAAGTAATGTTTTTACTTGCACACCAATTAATGGTGTAGCTTCAGCAATTTGAAGCCCTACTTTTGTAGCAAATAGCGCTTTCATATCCCAAGGTAATAGGTATCCTGTAAAACCTAATCCTAACATTACGAAGAAAATTAGAACCCCTACAACCCAGTTTAATTCACGCGGTTTTTTGTATGCTCCTTGGAAGAATACACGAAGAGTATGTAGGAACATCATTACGATTACCAAACTCGCTCCCCAGTGATGCATTCCACGAACAATTTGACCAAAAGCTACTTCATTTTGTAAATAGTAAACTGATTCCCAAGCATTTTTGATATCAGGAACATAGTACATTGTTAAGAACATACCTGATAGAATTTGAATGACAGTTACAAAGAATGTAAGTCCGCCAAAGCAATAAACGAATGCTGAGAAATGATGAGCTGGGTTAACATGCTCTGGTACTTCATGATCTGCGATATCGCGCCACAAAGGCGTAATATCTAATCGCTCATCAACCCAATCATAGATTTTATTAAGCATTCATTACGCCTCCCCTCGTGGTTTTGCTTTTCCTAGATATAACCAACCATCTTTCACTTCATGCACATAAACGTCTAAAGGACTGATAGGTGGTGTTCCAGGTACGTTTTTACCGTCTTTTTCGTATAGTCCGTAGTGACAAGGACAGAAGAACATATTTGGATTGCTTGGATCACTGTTCCAGTCAACTGTACAGCCTAAATGTTTACATACAGGTGATAAAGCAACTATATCACCACTGTCTGTTTTATACACCCAAGCAGACCTTGGCTCATCTGATTCATACCAAGCATCAATTTGGTGTATTTGGAAGTCAAAACGCTTTGGTTCATTAGTAATTTCATCAACTTTAGCAACTTGAACTAAATCTTGCTCCGTTGCAGGACGTAATACTGGATCAACTGCGAAACGAACCATAGGCATTAACATTCCTGCCGCCATAAATCCTCCAACACCAGTAAGTGTATAGTTTAGGAATTGTCGTCTTGAAACCCGATGTTTTTTCTCGCTCATTGTTTTCCCCCCTCTATACTAAGCTAAGTCCAACCGGACATATTTTAACACATATAAAACTAGGACATACTCATGATATATCAATATTTTGTACAGGTCAATATTATCATTCTCTTAAAACTTGGTAACTATGTTTTTTTACAAAAAAATTTTTGATAAACTAAGAAAAAAATTTCAGTTTTACTTTTGCCAGATATTCATAAAGATAGAGATTAACTGCTTCATTTGATCATGAATCATAGTTTGCTTGTACTTTTCTTCAACATATTCAAGAGGTAAAGTTGGCATCCAAATTAGTGTTCCATTAAGTTGGCTTTCATTGTTCTTCCACTCGCTATCAGATGTTAGGTAAATAACATGTTTGAAATCCTTTTGTTTAAGGTCATCTTCCCACCCACATAACCTAGAAATACGTGAATCTTCACTTTCGCTTATTAAGTATGTAAAAGATGGAATTAAAAGTATTCTACCTTTAAATTGTCTATCAACTTCATTTGCTAATATTGAGATAAACTCCCCCATAGCAACTGTAGATTTCATATTATCTGTCCATGAAACGGGTATTAATGGAATAATTGCTGTATCTACGTATTCTTTTGATTGTAAATAAATATCAACATCTTTTGTTATCCACTTCATCACAACTCTATCCTTTCATAATTACAGTCTAAAGAAAACATATCATAATGAAGTCTAACTGTCACATCATTACTAAAGTAAATCATGTAATTTTTGTCTTTATATAATTGAGATTCTAGATTTTGCCGTGTTAGCCGAAATGGAAGGAAGTAAAGAAAAAAAGCTAACCTAATTATGGTTAGCTTTTTAATAAATTAATACTTTTCAACTGTTCTGTAAGTCTTTTAAATTCTGCTTTATCGTCTTTATCTAAAGCATCATCAATCATCTTTAGTAGTTTTTCCTTTTGAAAAGAATAAATGGACTCTTCAAGAAATTTTTCTGCCAACATTTTATCTTTTTCATTGACTTGTAAATGCTTTGGCATAAAAGGATTTTCTTCTAGAACCGCGACGTAATTTGGTGAGTGGAAGGACGATCTAAAATTTAGTTGAATATAAATTTCATCATCACGATTTAACCTAATGTCGTGAAAAGACTTTTCGGCATCTGTTGTCATAATATTTTCTTTGTAAAATCGAAACGGGACATCATCAACACAGTGAGTTGACATGATAATTCCTCTTGGACAGTATTGCGCTTGTTCAACAAAATGAACATTCTTCATTAACTGATCATGACTCATTAAATAATTTAAGATCCATACACATTCTCTACGCTTTAATTGATAGTTGTTAAGAAACCAGCGAATAAAGTCTTTTTTCTCGTTGACAGATACAGGGGTAGTCATCGCTATGCTTCCCTCCTCTGCATTTGATGATAAAATCATTCATTTGTAAAAATAACTTTCAACATGCTACAATAAAAATCCTGCAAATTAAATTGTTACATTTCTAAGCTAAATATAAATTCCTCAATTTCAACATTAGAAGGCTCTAATTCCAAAATCCTTTTAAAATGGATGATTGCTTCTTCTTTTTCTCCTTCTTCCAATAAGAAGTAGCCATATTCCTCTAAAAACTTTACATTATCCTTAAATGAAGTATATGCATGACGGTAATGGTTTAATGCATCTGAATATTTTTCTAATTTATTTTGGGCTTGGGCCAAATCCCAATCAAATTGAGGATCATCCTCACCATAGCTTCTCACCTCATGGATTAATTCCACAACATCATCATATCGCTCATTAATTAGGAAATAACTTGATAACTGGTGTATCGCTTCAATAAATCCAGGATCTATTGCTATGGCGGACCTTAAATTCGTTTCTACTTCCTCTGTTTTTCCTAGCTTCCTAGCTATATTTGCTGCAAAGAAATATGCTTCTTTATTTAGTTCATCTACTTTTAACCCATCTTTGATTGCCTGATAGCTTTCTACAAATAATGACTCAGCTTCGTATGCTTTTGCTAAATATAAATAAAGTGAACCGTACTCAGGATCCATTTCCTTTACCTTAAGAAAATTATCGATTGCTGTTTTAGGGCTATTAGCTTGTAAAGCAGTAAATCCATATCTAAAAAGTAGGTTAAGCTCTGGTTGACTTTCAACAGCTTTTTGATAATAAGGTAGCGCCTGTTCAAATTCCCCGAATGCACTAAGACTTTCAGCAACCCGCCCGTTTATATCGACACCACCAAATTTTTCAGTATTCGATAGTATTAAAGAATAAAACTCGATTGCTTTTTTATACTTCCCTTGACTAAAAAACAATTCTGCTAAAGCAAAATTCACCACCGGTTCGTTAGGTAATATTTCTTTAGCGGTCATTAATTTTTGAAGACTCACTTCACTTAACCCTTGCATTTGGTATAAATCTGCTAACAATAATAAAGATTCAACATATGCGGGATCGTCAGTTGGTATGTTGTTTAAATAGTCAATTGCTGCTTCCTCTTTATCCATATCAATCATTATTTCAGATAGAAAGATGAGCAACTCACCGTCATTTGGATATAAACAAAGTAAATCTTCAACTACTTCGCGTGCTTCCTCTAGATGTCCCCAGTTAAAATAAGATTGAGCAATCTCAAATTTCTCTTCGTCACTCGAAGTCTTTAACAATTCTTTACATTGATTTAGTGCTTTTTCGACTTCACCTTGTTCAATCAATTCAATTACATTATTTAGCTGATTCATAAGTGTATTTAATCTCCTTCTTGATCTAAAAGCTTGATGCAAAATGTCCTGGCATCTTCACTATACATTCGGTTCCAAATCCAGGCCTATAATATTGCTTATTTCCTGCTTTTAACACTTTTCCTTTGTGCATCGTGACTAATGGGATATGACTATGATAATCTACATGAACGAATTCTTCAACAGAATAGCTAAACCCTTTTTTTTCGTAAAGATTATAATCAACTTGTCCCCCAATTCTTATATCACCTTTAGATGGGTATACTCCAATCTTACAAAGCGTGTCCTTAGATAATGCCATATATTCAGGTGGGCAGTAGGGAAGGTGAGGAATTCGATTTTCTTTCATGATCGTATTCCAAAGTTCTTTTTGTTTTTTTGCCTTTTTCTTTGATTGTTCTGTTTCTTTCCACATAGGAACAATAGGTAATGAATATGAATAATAAGCATCTCTTATCCATCCCCAGGCAAGGTTCGTTATCTCTGCCTCATTTTCAATTTCTACAATTAACATTGGTACTTTATTTTTAGCGCATGTTCGGATAATTGAGGGAGTGAGCATATTTAGTGGCATTTTGATTCCAATGTAATAATCTAATGGGCTATTTAGCATGAGGTTATTAGCTGCTGCTATTTTAATTGAGATTTCTCTTTCATATTGTATCGAACTTATAATGATCAGTGTTGTACAACCTTTCTCGATATATTCTGACTGCATTATTCTTTTGTATTCAGGAAATGTTTTTTTTACTGAGAGTGAAAAATCTAACATGACGTGTCCAGGGGTTAGAATATAATTTGAAAGGTTCATCTTCATAAATTGAAGGCGGTCCATTGACGGGCTAATATATTCAATTTCGTTATTATTCACTAATATTGAACATGAGGTAATTCTATTCTCCTTTAGTACATTAGCTTGGTCAAGAATATACTTCATGAAACCCTCCCCTTTTATAAATAGTCTTAAGACAAGCTATGATAAAAATGTTTTAACTATGATTAAAAATTCCTTTGAACACATCTAAAATCATTACGATCGTTATTAAATCTGATAATTCGATATAGATAAAATTCACTTTATTGGTAATCTACAACAATAAGCGAAAAAGAGTCTTATGATAACTCTGTTGGAAAACTGAGAACTGACTTAAAAAAGAAAGTAACTAGTCAAATCGAATAATAGATTTCTTAAACGCTAAGCATAAATCTGTTTAGAAAACTCCAAAAAAAAGAACCCAAATAGGTTCTTTTTTACTGTCGTATGTGATCTAAATGTTCAAAAAACATTGGATATGAGACAGAAATTGCTTCATAATTTTCAATGTGCGTTTCGCCTTTTGAAATACATGCCGCGATTGCTAACATCATACCAATACGATGATCCCCATGACTATTAACAACAGTCCCCTTCAAGTCAGATTCTTGACCGTATATCACCATACCATCATCTGTAGCTTTAATATGTGCTCCCATTTTGCTTAATTCTTTTACAACAGTATCAATTCTGTTTGTTTCTTTCACTTTTAGTTCTGCTGCATCTTTTATTGTCGTAATACCTTTTGCTTGTGTAGCTAATAATGCAATAATTGGTATTTCGTCTATAAGCCTTGGAATCAATTCCCCCGAAATCTCTATTCCATTTAAACTTGATGTTTCAACTCTAATATCCGCAATGGGTTCACTATTTTTAACTCTTTCATTAAAAATTGAAATTGAAGCACCCATATTTATTAATACGTCTATAATTCCAGTCCGAGTTGGATTTATTCCAACATCCTTTAGTAAGATTGAGCTATTGGGGACTATCGCACCTGCCACTAAGAAAAATGCAGCCGAGGAAATATCACCTGGAACTTGAATTTCTGTACCGATTAAATTTTGGTTTCCCGCGACTGTCACTTTTAGTCCATCTATGGATAGATTTCCACCAAATGCTTTGAGCATTCTTTCAGTATGATCCCTCGATTTATTCGGTTCTATTACAGTAGTCGTACCTGTTGAATGAATTCCTGCAAGTAATATAGACGATTTGACCTGCGCACTTGCAACAGGAGATGGATATGTAATTCCCGAAAGTGTTCCTCCACGAACCGTTATTGGTGTGAATTTACCATTTTCCCTTCCATCTATCGTTGCTCCCATTTTTCTAAGAGGTTCCGTAACTCTCTTCATAGGACGTTTAGCAATAGATTCATCACCCACTAGGCAACTATAAAAGTTGCTAGCTGAAAGTAATCCTAAAATTAATCTCGCGGTAGTACCAGAATTACCTACATCTAGAATCTGGCAAGGTTCTTTTAGTGCATTAAACCCTTTGCCTATTATTTCAATTTCATCTTCCTTTTGTATAATTTCCACACCAAGCTTTCGAAAACAATCAATTGTACTCAAACAATCTTCTCCTAACAGAAAATTTCTAACGATTGTTTTACCAATTGAAATCGAACCAAACATAATTGCTCGATGAGAAATAGATTTATCTCCAGGTACTGTTATCGTTCCATTTAAGCTTGATACACTTGTAACTTTTTTATGTACTTTCAATTTAACACCCCGTTTTAACCATTGTATGTCAAATAACTTGTTGCTTTTTCAATACAGACGGAAGCTTTTTCTCGATCTTCTTCTGTTTGAAAACTAATCCGTAGGACACCATAAATTTCCTCTCGGGTCTCAATAATTCTTATATTCGTAATACTTATTTTTTCTTTCGCAAGATAACCGGTAATCTCTGATATTACCCCAGGATAATCTGGTACGTCCACATATAAATCATAAAAAGAAGGAATAGCCCCCTTTACTCGAACTGGAAGTCCGTCTCTAAAATCTTTTGCTTTTTCAAAATAGGAGTAAATTTTGTCACCGTCACCTAGCTCAATCATCGATCGAACTTTCTCCATTTCACTTATCCACTTTTCAAAAATATCTAAAATCATTACTCGATTATGCATTAAAATATCTCGCCACATCGTCGGACTACTGGAAGCTATTCGCGTTATGTCCCTAAATCCACCCGCTGCTAATCTTTTTATTAACTCATTACTTTGATAGAAATCCTCAGCTTGATGAACTAAACTTGCAGCTATAATATGTGGAAAATGACTAACAACTCCAGTTAGTAAGTCGTGCTCTTCTGCTGTTAATTGAATAAAAAGTGCTTTTGTCCCAGTTAATAATGTAATTAGCTCTTCTATTTGCCTCTCGGTTACCTGAGAAGATGGCGTTAATATATAGAAGGCATTCTCAAAAAGATGTTCCTTCGCAGCAACAATTCCACTCTTATGGGAACCTGCCATCGGATGGCCACCAATAAAACAAATACCCTTCTCTACTAATATTCTAGCTTTCTTTAAGATTTGTTGCTTCGTACTCCCCACATCTGTAATAATGACACCATGTTTCAAGCTACTATTCGCCAGTTTTTCAATCATTTCTTCTGTTTGTGTTACTGGCACCGCAATAATAATGAAATCGTATAAATCCAACGAATGGTCAATTGAGTCAACTACTTCATCAATGATACGTAATGATTTTGCTAAATTACTTCGTTCAGATTGAATATCATAACCAACAATCTTGTAGGTAGGATGTTCCTTTTTTATTGCTAATGAAATTGAACCTCCTATTAACCCCATACCTATAATTAGTACATTTCTCCCCATACTACACCACCAATGCAAAGCACTTTTAAAAAACTAGTAAGAAAACGACAAGAATCGAGATGCATTTTATTATACTTCTCGACTCAGGCTTTAAATATTAAACTGCTGTTTTGTTTTTAACCAACTCTGTAAGTAATGCTATCAGTTCCTCATTTTGTTCTTGTGTCCCAACTGTAATTCTTATAGAAGTTGGGAAACCAAGAGCATTGCCTGACCTAACAATGAAACCACGCTCTAAAAGGAATTGAAACACCTCATTCCCTTGTAACTTAAAATCAATTAAAATAAAATTCCCTTCTGAAAGGTAATAAAACAGACCGTTCTCTCTACAGAACTTATAAAATTGCTCAAGTCCGTTTTTATTTTTTATTTTACACTCTTTTATAAACTCTTCGTCTTTTACCGCTGCTGTTGCAGCTATTTGTGCTAGCTTATTTGTGTTAAATGGTTCTCTAGCTGGTTCTAATTGTTTAATTAATTGTGGTGTTCCAATACCATACCCTATTCTTAGTCCAGCAAGTCCATAAGCTTTTGAAAACGTACGAAGAATTATTAAATTATTATACTTCTCAAGTAAATCGACTGTATTTGGATAATCTGAAGCAGTTACATATTCATAATAAGCCTCATCTAAAACGATTAATACATGTTTTGGAACTTTTTCAATAAATGAAGTTAAATTATCTTTATTAACGTAAGTTCCTGTCGGGTTATTTGGACTACATACCCAGACAACCGTTGTATTAGCATCTATTGCCTTAATCATATTATCTAAATCATGACATCCATTTATTAATTCAACCTCTCTTATTTCAGCGCCTTCAATAACAGCATTGTGTCGATATTGAGGAAATGTAGGTGTTGCCATGACAGTATTTGTTTCTTTAGTTAATAAGGCTCTACAAATAATCTGAACAATCTCATCAGAACCATTCCCGAAGATTATTTGTGAAGGTAATACTTTAAGGTGTTCTGCAACTGTCTCTCTAAGAGTTGCTGAATAACCATCTGGATAGACTGCTAATGAATCTAAATTTTTTTGAATCGCTTCCCTAACAAAATGCGAGTAACCATATGGATTTTCATTTGAAGCAAGCTTTACAATTTTTTCTAAACCAAACTCTTTTTTCACTTCATCTATTGGCTTTCCAGGCTGATATGGTTTTAACTCCAATAGTTGCTCCTTAATTCTCATAAATACACCTCTTTAAGTAGTGATGGGTGAAATGATTTCCTTAACAAATGATTTGAACTCTATTAACGCCTTTTCACGAGTAGTATGATTAATTAATTCCGGTTCTAGCTCCTCAATTTTCTTTACAATTGCACTTCCCACGATAACACCATCACAATGATCTTTTAATACCTTTACTTGTGAACAATTGGAAATTCCAAACCCCACTGCAACAGGAACTTGACTATGTTCCTTCACAAGTTCTAAAAAGGAAAATACGTTTGAATCAATCGAATCCCTTGTACCTGTTACACCTAAAGATGAAACACAATAAAGGAATCCTTGTGCATCTTTAGCGATTTTTTCGATCCTTTTTGTGGAAGTTGGAGCGATTAAAGAAATAAATTGCATACCCTCTTTTTTACTTCTTTCTCTTAACTCTTCACTTTCTTCAAACGGCAAATCAGGAATCAACAAACCATCTATTTGATTTTTTTTCGCTAATTTGAAAAAATAATCTTCTCCTAATTGTAGCACAGGATTGTAATAGGTAAAGACTATTACCGGAATTTTCAAACCCCTTTCTCTCATAATCGATACAAGGTTCATCGCACTTTCTAAGTTCACTTTGTTTTTTAGTGCGCGACTAGCTGCCCTTTGTATTGTAGGGCCGTCTGCTAATGGATCTGAATAGGGTATTCCTAATTCTATTACAGATGCACCAACGTCCTGTAAAGAGATTGCTAATTCAATTGTAATATCAGGATGTGGGTCACCAGCTACAATAAAAGGGATAAACATTTTACTCTCATTTAACTGTTTCATAGTATTCGTTTGCATGTGCGGTTACCTCCTCTGCGTATTTATCCATTAATGAATGCACATCCTTATCTCCTCTTCCCGATAAACAAACTAACACTGTATCTGAAGGTGTTAACCCGCTTGCAATTTGATATGCTTTTGCTAAAGCATGAGCAGATTCGATTGCCGGAATAATCCCTTCCTTTTGAGCAAGTACTTTTAATGCTGATAATGCTTCATTATCTGTAACACTTTCATATTTTACTCTACCTATGCTTGCTAAATGAGCATGTTCTGGTCCAATACCTGGATAATCTAAGCCTGCAGAGATTGAATATGGTTCAGTTATTTGTCCGTCCACATTCTGGAGCAAATAAGTGAGTGACCCATGAATAACCCCTTTTGTTCCTTTGGTAATAGTTGCAGCATGTTTGTCTGTGTCAATTCCTTCTCCAGCTGCTTCTACACCTACAAGCTCACATGAATCTGCTAGAAATGGATAAAACATTCCAATCGCGTTACTCCCACCACCTACACAAGCAACGATTGAAGTGGGTAATTTATCTTCAAGTTGGAGAAATTGACTTCTTGCTTCGTCACCAATTATGCGTTGAAAATCTCTGACCATTTTAGGGTATGGATGCGGTCCAACTACTGAACCAATCATATAAAAATGATCTTCACAATGTTGAACCCAATAACGAATTGCTTCATTTGTTGCATCCTTTAATGTGCGATTACCACTTGATACTGGTATCACCTCTGCACCTAACAATTGCATTCTAAATACATTCAGTTGTTGCCTCTTTATATCCTCTTCACCCATAAATACCTTGCATTCCATTCCAAAGTGCGCTGCAACAGTTGCAGCAGCAACCCCATGCTGTCCTGCACCTGTTTCTGCAATGATTTTCTTCTTTCCCATCCTCTTTGCCAGTAAGGCTTGCCCTATTGCATTATTTATTTTATGAGCTCCTGTATGGTTAAGATCTTCTCTTTTTAAATATATTTTTGCTCCTCCAATTGATCTTGAGAGGTTACTAGCTAATGTGATGGCTGTTGGTCTACCTGAATAGTTTCTTAATACATCCTGATATTCCTGTATAAATCTACTATCCGCCATCGCATTATTCAGCGCGTTTTCAATTTCTTCCAAAGGTTGCATAAGTGTTTCTGGAACAAACTTACCTCCGAATTCTCCAAATCTTCCTCTATCATCTGGATACATCATATTTTCCAATCCTTTCAGCCATTAAATTAATTTTATTAAGACTTTTCTTACCATTCTCTTCAATTCCACTAGAAACATCTAACCCTAATGGATTGTAAGTCAATAATTCTTCTATGTTATCTGGTGTAATCCCGCCTGCAATTAAATAAGGGAGGTTTAGTTCACTAAAAGTCCTAGCGTAATCAGGTATCACCTTCCAATCAAACGCAACTCCAGTACCACCCCATGCTCCCTCAACTTTTGTATCAATGACATAGCCATCAACAACATCCCCAAGACTCAAGATCTTCTCAATGGAATTAGCTGAATGATGAATAGCCTTCCAAACAGGAATTGAAAATTCTGATTTTATCTTCTTTAATTGTTCTACTGATTCTGTACCATGGCATTGAATAATATCTAATGGTACATGCTTTAAGACCTGATCTATTTCCATAAGACTTGCATTAACAAATACTCCAACTAGTTGTTTTTTCTTAATTGAAACTTTTTGTATCCACCCCGCTACTTCTTGAGGGGTTACTTCCCTCTTACTTTTTGCAAAAATAAAACCTAGGAGATTTGCAGTTGATGGACTGACAATTTGTAAATCTTCTAAACTTGTAATGCCACAGTATTTGATGATCATTCTTATTCATTATCGCTTTCAAATAATTGTTTGATTGCAAGCTTTATATCTTTTCGCTTCATTATGGCTTCACCTATTAAAACAGCATTTGCTCCGTACTGGCATACTTTTATAACATCTTCATTAGAATGAATTCCACTCTCACTCACTAATAAGCTATTTTGCGGGATAATTTCTGAGATGGCTTTAGTGTGTAATATAGAGGTGTTAAATGTATTCAAATCACGATTATTCACCCCTATAATTTGTGGAGTAAATTTGTTCAAGACTCTCTCAACTGTTTTAATTGAGTGAACTTCCACAAGACATTCTAATCCAAGTTCATATGCTTCCTCATATAGCTCATGGATTTGATTATCTTCTAATATTTCTCCAATTAAGAGAATCGCATCTGCACCTATTCTTTTACTTTCTTCAATTTGCCTCGAATGAAGAATAAAATCTTTCCTTAACACAGGTACATTAGAACGCTTCTTAACCTCTATTAAATTTTCCTTCGACCCTTGGAAAAACTTAGTATCTGTTAACACGGATATTGCATCGACTTTTGCTTGAACATAATCATTTACAATATCAATCGGCTCAAAATCCTGCCTTATGACACCTTTCGAAGGTGATGCTTTCTTCACCTCGGCAATCAGGGCAACTTTTCTACTCGAATTGTTAAGGGATTTGTAGAGAGAATAGTTTGTTACCTCTTCTTGTTTAGGCATTGCTAATGTTTCTATCTCAGCCTTCTTTTCTATTAATATTTCATTTAACATAACGTTGCACCTCATTTTTTGATAATCGATCATAGTGATTTCTGATTAAGCCCGAATCTAGAGCTTCATTTACCATAACTACACCTTTGGCAATAGATTCTACTTTCCCTGCAATATAAAGCGCAGCAGACGCATTCAATACAACAATGTTTCTTGCACTTAAATTTGATTTACTATTAAATACATCACGAATAATTTCTGCACTCTCAGAAGCAGATGAAACACGGATATCATCCATATTTCCTCTTTCAATCCCTACATCCTCTGGTGCTAAAACATACTCTCTAATTACTCCATTCTTCAATTCAATAACATCCGTCTCTGTTGTAATGCTAAATTCATCTAGATAATCTCTTCCAGAAACAAGTAAGACATGGGTAGACCCAGTGTTCTTTAACGTTTCAGCCATTTTCTTTGCATACTCTATTGAATATACTCCTATCACCTGTTTCTTACATCGAGCCGGATTAGCAAGAGGCCCTAATAAGTTAAAAACAGTTCGAAAACCGATTTCTTTTCTAGGAACTAAAGCATTTCTCATCGCTGAATGATAGATCGGTGCAAATAAAAAACTCATTCCGTTTCTATTTAAAGCATGTTTCGCTTCATCCGGCGTGGCTTGTATTTCAATACCTAATTGTTCTAATACATCTGCACTACCACTTTTAGAAGAAATAGCTCGATTTCCGTGTTTTGCTACCTTTACTCCTAAAGCGGATACAACAATAGCCGCTGCAGTGGAAATGTTAAAGGTAGAGGCACCATCACCACCTGTCCCGCAAGTATCAATTATCTCTTCGTCCTGATAATCTAGTGATATCATATGACTTCTCATCGCCTTAACAAACCCCGTCATTTCATCAACAGTTTCTCCTCTAAATCGTAGGATTGACAGGAAGCTAGCTATTTGGCTTGCTGTTGCTTCACCTGCCATAATTTCATTCATCACATTAAAGGCTTCGAATTCTGACATTTTATGTCCATTAATGCATTCATTTAAGATACGCTTAATCATTTTATTTCCACCTTCTTTGCAAATAACTTCTCAGTCATTTGAATTGTTTGAATTAATGCTCTGGCTTTATTCTGTGTTTCCTTAAATTCTAATTCTGGTACTGAATCCGCTACAATTCCAGCTCCAGCTTGAACATAGGCAATTCTATCCTTTACCATCATTGTCCGAATCGTAATACAAGAATCTATATTTCCACCGAAACCAATGTAGGCAATGGCACCTGCATACAAACCTCGTTTCGTTGGCTCTAGTTCATTTATTATTTGCATCGCTCTAACCTTCGGAGCACCTGATACCGTACCCGCTGGAAAAGCGTTTATAAGGGCATCTATCGGAGTAACATCATTCCTTAGATTTCCTGTAACCTTTGAAATTAGGTGCATTACATGTGAAAATTTACCTACCTCCATTAATACAGGTGTATTGACAGAACCATATTCTGAAGATTTTCCTATATCATTCCGCGCTAGATCAACTAGCATATAATGCTCAGCTTGTTCTTTTTTATCACCCAATAATTCTTCAGCTAATCGGTTATCCTCTTCTTTGTTAGTGCCTCTCCTTCTAGTTCCAGCAATAGGATGAATTTCCAAATGTCCATCATCAATTTTTATCAGTCTTTCAGGAGAGCTTCCAATAATCTCTTTTTCGTCTATTTTGATATAAAATAAATATGGTGATGGATTAACGGTCCTTAAGACACGGTAAAGTTGAAAGCCTGTAACTTTAATTGGTAATTCAAACCGCTGAGATAAGACCGTTTGAAAAACATCACCTTTTTCTATGAAATTTTTAATGTGTTCAACATCTTGAATGAATGTATGTTTACTGTAATTCGACTTAATAAGATCAAAATTAATAGCTTCAATTTCTTCAATGCATAAGATATCATCTTGTTCTTCAGCACGAATTGACATCTTCGACATAATCAATTCAATATATGCATTTGCATGGTTGTAAATTGTCTTTAAACAGTTAGTACCTTCATTACCATTTAATTGAACGTAATGAAGCAAGGAAATTTCACCTTTTTGATGATCGTAAACAATAATTGTTTCACAAATAATGAAGTGAAAACTTCCGCTTACTTCTTCAGATTCTTTAAATATGCCCACTTTTTCAAAAGTGTTAACCGCATCATAAGCTATATAACCAACTGCACCTCCACTAAAAGGAATATCTAATTCTGGTGATTTCACAGAAAGAAATTCATTCATAAAGGTAAATGCATTTTTTATTGAGTCTTTTTTCGAAATCAATTTCTTGTGCTTATTTTTAATCAAAAATTTTGAATTTACTTCTTCGATAAACATGAAAGGATTAAGTCCAATAAAGGAATATTTAGACCATTCTGATTGCTCATCTTTGCTTTCTAAAATATATGAAGCTTCTGCTTCTAGGCTTTGGAAAATTTGAATTGGAGTATGCATATCACCATAGAAACGTTTCATGATTGGAATTGTTCTATAATGCATAGCATCCTGTTTAAATGAGGTAAAAGTGTTCATGTTTTTCTCTCCTCCACATTAATGATGGAGAATGAAATTGTATGAGGTTTGAGGATTTTTCCAAAAAATAATAAAAACCCAAAGACAAATAAGCCTTTGGGTAGTATTTTTTCGAGAAATATCTAAAAATTGAGAAAACTTCTAATTATAATTTTAACTAACCTCAACTCAACTTACTCATTCTCGGCTACCCTAATCTCGTCTCTAAATACTTTAGTCTCGTCTATTTCTAATAACTATCTGCTCAATCCAAATGATCGTCTCATCTAACTAATCTAAATTTCCTAACTATTCATTATTCTATTACAGTCACTTTTTATTTGTCAATGATAAATCCGGTCTTAAAGTGCTTGCGTTTTTCAAATAAACATGTTTTATCTTTTCCTGATCTTCAGATGAGTTAACAGTTATCATAACTCGGATGCATTTGGCTAATGAATTAGGAACAGAAATTTCCTTCATACACATTACCGGTACATAATCCCAACCGTTTATCTCCCTAAGTGCTTTGGCTGGAAAAGTTGCGTTTATATCTTCAGTAACTGATATTAGAACTTGAACAACATGTTCTGCCTCAATCTGATTTGCAGCAATCATCTCACGTAAGAGAATTTCAGTTGAATCCAATATCTCTTTTTCATTATTTTGTTCTACTGTAATTGCACCTCTGATACCACGGATCATTTTACTCCCCCATTTCTAAAAGTATAGAAAGTAAAAGTTCTTCCGATACCGATTTTATTTCTACACTGCCAACTTCGAATAACAACACCATCCGAATTTCTCCTGATTTCACCTTTTTATCTTTTTTCATCCACTTAATGAGCTCATTTGAAGGCAAAGTACGTAAAATATTGACTGGATATCCAAGTTTATCAAACCATGTATAAAAGGTCATATATCCCAAGTCTTTTTGGTATACCTTCTCACTTACTTTTATTGCATACAGCATACCGATTGCAACCGCATCTCCATGAGATATATTTCCATAACCTAAGTATCCTTCAATCGCATGTCCTAGTGTATGCCCAAAGTTTAATATTGCTCTAAGACCTGACTCATGTTCATCCTGAGATACAACAGAAGCCTTAATTAATATCCCTTTTTCGATAGCACTTTGAAGGAAGCTCAGTGTTAATTCATTAGGCTCATTTACATTAGATTTTAGTAGGTGATAAAATGTCTTATCATGAATAAGAGAATGTTTAATTACTTCTGCAAACCCTGATCTGATTTCATCAAAAGGCAATGTTTGAAGAAAGTTCATATCATATAAAACCGCTCTCGGCTGGTAAAATGCTCCAATCATATTCTTTCCTAGCTCATGGTTTATTCCCACTTTTCCCCCAACTGCACTATCATGAGCAAGAACAGTTGTTGGAACTTGAATAAATGGAATCCCCCTCATAAATGTAGATGCTACAAATCCCGCTAAATCACCGACTACTCCTCCTCCAAGAGCAATTATAAGAGAAGATCGATCTAGTCCATTAGATAATGCATATGTGTGACAACGATAGAAAGTGTCAATTGATTTAGCCTTTTCACCACATGGAACAATGTAATGGTAGACATTTTTCCTATTTTGAAATAACCCCAAAATATCATTAAGATAATATGAACCAACTTTTTCATCCGTTATAATCAGAATGGATGATGGTGAAAGTTGCACTTTTTCAATAATAGAATTTAAATGTTTGATAATCCCCTGGCCAATAAATAAAGGATATTTTTGAGAAGTAGTTTCAATCCAGTTCGTTATCACTAAAATCGCCTCGCATACTCCCTCATTTTATGGACATTCTCTCCAATTAATGTTATTTGATCTTGGCCAAATTGTTCAACAACGGCACAAGCGACTTCCCAAGCTACAACAGATTCTGCGACAACACTTGCAGCAGGAACTGCACAGCTATCAGACCTTTCAATACTTGCTTCAAATGTCTCTTTTGAATCGATATCGACACTTTGCAAAGGCTTATACAAAGTTGGAATTGGTTTCATAACTCCTCTTACTACAATAGGCATACCTGTTGTCATTCCGCCTTCAAACCCACCTAAACGGTTTGTTTTTCTTTGATAGCCTTCTTTTTCACTCCAAGTGATTTCATCGTGTACTTGGCTACCCGGAATTCTAGCTGCTTCAAAACCAATACCAAATTCCACACCTTTGAAAGCATTAATACTCATTATAGCTGCAGCTATCTTTGCATCCAATTTTTTATCATAATGAACATAGCTACCTACACCTGTAGGCATTCCTTCAACGATAACTTCTACAATACCGCCAATTGAATCTCCATTTTCTTTCGCTTGATCAATTGCATTCATCATTTGTTGTTCAGCAGATTGATCTAAGCAGCGGACTGGAGAAGCCTCTGTTTTTTCTTGGAGCTCTTCCAGCGAACTATAGGTACAATTATGAGCCTTAACTCCTCCAATTTCAATGACGTGACCAGCCACTTTTATCCCTAATGAAGAGAGTATTTTTTTAGCAACTGCACCAGCTGCAACTCTTACAGTTGTTTCTCTTGCAGAAGACCTTTCTAACACATTTCGCATATCTCTATGTCCATATTTAATTGCACCATTTAAATCTGCATGCCCTGGTCTAGGTCTGGTAATTTGTCTCTTCACATCGGCTCCATCACCTTCTAGAGGCTCAATTCCCATAATATTTGTCCAGTGCTTCCAATCATTATTCTCAACTACTAGTGTAATTGGAGAACCTAATGTTTTCCCATGCCTAACACCACTTAAAATCTGAACTTGGTCTTTTTCAATTTGCATTCTCCTGCCACGACCATATCCTTTTTGTCGTCTTGCTAATTCATAATTTATATCTGCTGATGTCAAGGAAAGGCCAGAAGGTACACCCTCAATAATGGTTGTAAGCTGTGGACCGTGTGATTCGCCTGCAGTTAAATATCTCATTCCGCTCCTCCTTTTACTCTTTAAAGTAATTATGTAAAAATATATCATATTCTTTCTTTTGAAAGTAAGTCTTTCGACAAAAATATTACATTTCTTGCTTTTTTCTATTTCAATGTGTAGTGGATAAGAAAAAAGAATTCACCAATTGATGAACTCCTTTCATTTTATTTTTTCCTATAAAAGAATGTATCTACTGTTTCAAAGCCATATTGATTAGGATTAAATATTTGTTCGGTACTACCAACAAATAATATACCATTTTGCTTGAGAGATTCACTAAATTTATGATACAGTTCACTTTTTGCCTCATCCGTAAAATAGATAAGTACATTTCTACATACGATTAAATCAAATTGATTCTCAAAACGGTCAGCTAAAAGATTTTGTTTCTTAAATAGGACGGATTTCTTTACACCTTCGTCAAGTTTATAGAAACCGTCTTCCTTCTCAAAGTATTTATTTTTAATATTAGATGGAACCTCAAGAAGAGATCTTTCTGGATAAACTCCAAGTTTAGCTCTAGCAATGGCATTTTCATCTATATCTGTCGCTAATATCGAGAATTTATCTTTCTGTAAATAGGAGGTAAGAATCATAGATAACGTGTACGGTTCTTCTCCTGTAGAGCACGCTGCACTCCATACCTTTAATCGATTTTGATCTGCTAGAAGTTTAGGAAGTATTTTTGTTTCTAACACTTCCCATCTTTTTGCATTGCGATAGAATTCTGAAACATTGATGGTCATTCTGTCAAGAAATTCATTCAACAATTGCTGATTTTGAAGCATCGCTTGAAAAAAATTATGAAAGCCATCGTAACCTTTTTTTTCGTAAAGGGATGTGAGCCTTCTTTTCATTTGAGCTTCCTTATATAAGGAAAGGTCTATGCCAGTTTTTATTTTAATATTTTTTATAAAGTTTTCATAATCGTTCCCCATGCTATGACTCCCCACTACTACAAAAATTCTTGTATTATATCTATTAGTATATCGCAAACATCAGAAAAAAGCTTTCTAATTATCCAATCGATAAACTAGTACAAACGTAAAAAATCTAAAACAAAAGGGATTGTGCTGGTTTTCAACCTCAACTCTACATCTAAAAGATTTACAGTATGAAGAAATTTTAAAAAAATATTATGAATGAAAAAACCAGTCATAACTATGACTGGTTTTTGAGATATACGATTAGTAAATCCATTCGTTAATGTTTCTGCTATATTCTACTAATTCTTCTTCTTTAAAGAATAAGCCAATCTCACGAACTGCACTCTCTTGAGAGTCAGAACCGTGGATAATATTTTTGCCAACAGTAAGGCCGAAGTCACCTCTAATTGTTCCAGGTGCTGCATCTTTAGGATTTGTAGATCCCATCATTTGACGAGCCGTAGCAATAACATTTTCACCTTGCCAAACCATAGCGAAAACAGGGCCAGATGTAATAAAATCTACTAACTCTCCGAAAAATGGACGTTCTTTATGCTCCCCATAATGTTGCTCAGCAAGTTCTGTAGGAATTGTCATTAATTTAGCTCCCACTAATTGAAAGCCCTTTCTTTCGAAACGTGAAACTACTTCACTTACTAATTGACGCTGTACACCATCAGGTTTAACCATTAAAAATGTTTTTTCCATTATCGTTCCCCACCTATCGTTGATCGTTATGTATTCTTGTTGCTTAATTATGCAACCAATCAAAATAGTATCACTATTTTGATTGGTTATCAACTTATCTCAGTAATTAATTCATTAAAATTTTCTTTTACCGATAAATTTTGCGATATTATGCAATGTGTTTTTTGCCTTATTAGATGGTAATTCACTCAACATGTTAAAGGCTTTATCAAGATATTGATTACTTAATTCAAAGGATTCTTCAATTGCACCTGAATCATTGATTTGCTTAATTAACTCCTTAATATCCTCTGGAGTTGTTTGGTCATTTACTTTCATAATTTGTTCTTTTAAATTTTCATTTCGCATCGCAAATAATACCGGCAGCGTTATATTTCCTTGAAGTAAGTCACTTCCAGCAGGCTTACCAAGTTCCTCTTCATTAGATGTAAAATCGAGTATATCATCTGTTATCTGAAAAGCCATTCCAACATAATAGCCGAAATAAAATAATTTCAATTGCATTTCTCTTGGTACATCTGATGCAATTGCACCTAATTGACAACTAACAGCTATTAAGAGAGCAGTCTTTCTTTTAATTCTACGAAGATAACAACGAAGATTTTGTTCGAAATTATATTTATCTTTTATTTGCTCAATTTCACCAATACAAACCTCAACAATCGTTTTTGACAAAATTTGATGCGCTTCAATTTTGTCAATTTTTGTCATAAATTCTAATGACCGTGCAAAGATATAATCACCAGTATACATAGCAACTTTATTATCCCACTTTGCTTTAATCGTAGGTTTTCCTCTTCTAAGGTCCGCATCATCTATTACATCATCATGGACTAAAGAGGCCATATGAATAAGTTCAAGAGCGACTGCAACATTTTTTATTGTATGGATATCATAGTTTCCAAATTTTGCAGATAACAAGACAAAAACAGGTCGAATTCTTTTTCCACCTGCTTGGAGAAGATGAAGCCCAGCATGCCTAAGTATTGGGTGCTCCGCATATATTGAGGTTTCTAATTCTTTTTCAATAGCAACTAAATCAGCATTTAAAAAAGAATACATCATTTTTAGTTTCATATTCTTCACCTTAACTTACTGTAATGACGTCTTTATGTATCAAAAGGCTTCGGTGAACTCCATTGCTCATAGATTTTTTTTGCCTTAATAATTATTAGGATCAATGAAGTTATATTATTTAATTTAGCCTATATACTTAATCATTTATCTTTTTTTACACCTAAATGCATTGCAGCAACTCCGCCAGTGTATGGTTTCACTTGAATATTAACGAAACCCGCTTCTTTGAACATAGAAGCCAATTCATCCATACCAGGAAAGTCCTTAGCTGACTCCTGAAGCCATGAATATTCCTTATAGCTTTTTGCAAACATTTTACCAAACATAGGCATTAAATAACTAAAATAGAAGAAATATAATTGCCTAAATCCTATTAAAGTTGGTTGGGAAGTTTCTAAACACACAACTTTACCACCTGGTTTAACAACGCGGTGCATCTCTTTTAAAACTTGCATATAATCCGGTACATTTCTTAGTCCGAAACCTATTGTAACAAAATCAAAGGAATTATCTTCGAATGGAAGCTCCATTGCATTTCCATGAATTAAAGTAACTTGTTTTAAAGAAAGTGCTTCTACCTTTTCTTGGCCGATTTTTAACATATTTTGACTAAAATCCAGTCCAAAAACCTTCCCATGAGGCCCAACTGCATTCGCTAGCGCTATCGTCCAATCAGCTGTACCACAACAAACATCTAAAGCAGACTGACCTGTTTGAACATTCATTCTTTTCATTGTATCCTTACGCCATGCAATATGGCGTTGAAAACTAATGACCGAATTCATTTTATCATAATTTTTATATATTTTTTCGAAGACATTATGCACACGTTCTTCTTTCGATTGTTGCATTTCTTTAACCTTCTTCCACGATCTTTTTTACGTTAAAGCAATGATTAAACAGCAAATCATTCATCCTGTCCTTTAGACAGCTTTGAATAACCACTTCTTTATTTGCTAAGCACTTTTCTATCGTAAATATCAGATGATCTATATATTTATCTAATAGATGTACTAAATAAGTTTCTTGTTCTTTTATGATTGTTTCTTTTGTTTCTGATTTAGGAAAAAAGATTTTTGCTAGAGTATCATAGAGAAATGATTTTTTATGTTTCTCGTATTGGCTTTTCTCTATTAGAAGCCTTTTTAACAGCAACATTTTTGAAGTAAGTACCTTCCAACCCTCAACCTGAAAATAGCACGTTAATTTTTTCATAAAAGATGCTTCAATTGTTTCTATAGCCGACATTAATTCATCTAGAGTACCTGAATCTCTCTGATAAAACACTATTTTACTTTCATTTATATCCTTTATTGCTTCTGATAATAATCCAATCATTTGAATATCATTTTGTTCTGAAAGTAATAAGTAATATAAACCACTATAATAATCTCCAGCCAATACAGTTAATTGGCGTTCTTTCAAAGGTTCATTTAATTGAGTAGGTTCAACGGAGACATTTTCATGGGTATCAAGGGCTATTTGTACAAGCATTGTTGACAAAATATATGATTCAATCTTCTCCTCATTCAAGCGTGAATCCTTTAAAATTAAATAAAGAAATAATAACTTATCTTCATCAATTTTAGGAACATCAACAAACTTATAGAGAAATCCATGTTTCATTTTAATCTCTAATTGCTCCTTAATCTTCGCAATTTTCGCATGTATGTGTTGCAATAAAATCACCCTTGTTTCCCCAATAATAAGTAATAAGCTACTTGCTTTAATTGACAAATGTAATTATATCATATTTATATTCTATATGGACCATTTTTGCCTTGTATCAAGGTTACGAACTATTATATGTATTTTCTGTAAATATTATTGCTTATTAAATCAAAAGTTCAAACGAATCTCTTCCAATAAGAAAAGCAGGGGATCTCCTGCTTTTAACGTTTTGCTTCAGACTCTATTTCACCGTGTCCTGTTTGTATGATAGCTTTTCCTCTTACTTTAATAGCAGAAGTATGTTCAGTGAACTGAGCAATCATCACTTCTCCTTTATCTAGCTTTTCAGAGTGATGAAATCTTGTGTCAGTCCCTCTTGTCAGTCCTATAACATTTACTCCATCCTCTACTGCCTTTATTACAATAAAATCATGACTTGAATTTGTGCTCATATTATCTACATCCCCCTAAAAAAATCAAGGTATAATCCACCATTACTATCTCTTATATACCTAATAAAGTCAACTATTACACTTATGATTAGTAAAACTATTTGATAAAAGAAAGAACCTCAGATCGAGCGGCCGCATCATTCTCAAAAACTCCTCTAACAGCAGATGTAATCGTTTTTGCACCCGGTTTCTTAACTCCTCTCATGGTCATACACATATGCTCAGCCTCAATGATAACCATTACACCATGTGGATGTAACGTATCTACAATTGAATTAGCGATTGTTGAAGTTATTCTCTCTTGTAGCTGAGGTCTCCTTGAAACTGCTTCAACCGCTCTAGCAAGTTTACTAAGTCCTGTAACCTTTCCATCTTTAGGAATATAAGCTACATGAGCATGTCCAAAAAAAGGTACTAAATGATGCTCACACATTGAAAAGAAAGGAATGTCCTTTACTAATACAAGTTCTTCATGATCTTCACCGAATATTGTTTGGAAGTGTTCCGTAGGATCCTCATTTAAACCCGAGAAGACCTCGCCATACATTTTTGCTACCCGTTTCGGTGTATCTAATAAACCTTCTCTGTTAGGATCTTCCCCAATTGCTTCAATGATTAATCGAACCGCCTGCTCAATTTGCTCATAATTTACTGATGACATTTGCACTAGCCTCCTAAGGATTTACAAGTGTATTCAGATTCTAGCATAATGGTACTGGTAAAAGCAAAATCACTGATAAAAAGCAACTCGATTTAGAACTTTTTCTAGTATTCATCAATTTGTAAAAAAACAGCTGCTAATTAGAAGAATTCGTTTTATAGAGTGTAGCGATGTAAACCTGTTAGATTTTTCTGCATCAAAAAAAAAGAATCGTGAAATCACGATTCTTCTTCAAATGTAAACATGAGTGTTTACACTATGTATGTTATTTTACTGCATCTTTAAGTGCTTTTCCTGGTTTAAAAGCAGGAACTTTACTAGCAGCGATTTCAATCTCTTCACCAGTTTGAGGATTACGCCCTTTACGTGCAGCACGCTCACGTACCTCAAAGTTACCGAATCCGATTAATTGAACTTTATCACCCGTTTTAAGAGCTTCAAGAATTGAATCAAAAACAGCATCAACTGCTTTAGTTGCATCCTTTTTAGAAAGCTCAGTGCTTTCTGATACCGCATTTACTAAATCTGTTTTGTTCATGCCATTCACCTCCTCCCAAATATGTAAAACTTTATCATTTTTTACTTAGTACCTATTCATCAGAGATATTACTAGAACATTATTTCTGTTGAACTTGTTAACATGCCTTATATTATACGATAATCAGACATAATTCAAGATTTTTCAACAGAATTTTTTACTTTTTAGGGATAAAACGGTAAATCCTTTTGAAAAATCACTAAAAAGTTAAGATGCGCCCTACGGAAAGCGAGGTTCCTGCAACGAAGGTTAACACCCATATTCAGTGTTGGATTTTCAGGGTAGACTACCGTGCAATCTGAGAATTGCACCATGAAGGATGAAAATGCGAACTTGATTTTGGGGTTTATAGAATGTTGAATTTTAAATAATTCGTGCGTGTTAACCGAAGAGGAAGGACCGAGACTCCTGCGGGAAATGCGCTGGACTGGAGACCCCACAGGCCGAGGAGGCTCAAGAAGCGCCCCGCGGAAAGCGAGAGTTCTGCAACGGAGATTAACACCCCATATACAGAGTGGTATTTTCAGGGTAGCATAGCAAAATATTGCAATCAAGTTTTCGATTAGCAGGATACTTGTAATAAAAAAAGACTCCCTTTTAACAGGAGTCTACTAATTATAGGATAATGGCGATTAGTCCGCCTGAACCTTCATTGATAATTCTTTCTAGCGTCTCTTTTAATTTATAGCGTGCATTCTCTGGCATTAGCGATAACTTAGCTTGTATGCCTTCTCTTACAATTGAGCTTAAAGATCTTCCAAAGATATCAGAATTCCAAATAGAAAGTGGATCATCTTCAAAATCCTGCATTAAATATCGAACTAGCTCTTCACTCTGTTTTTCAGTTCCGATAATTGGTGCAAATTCAGATTCTACATCAACCTTAATCATGTGTATCGACGGAGCAACAGCTTTTAAACGTACACCAAATCTTGAACCTTGTCGAATGATTTCAGGCTCATCTAAACTCATATCCGATAATGCCGGAGCTGCGATACCATAACCTGTTTGCTTTACCATTTTTAACGCATCTGCAACTTGATCATACTCAGCCTTAGCATATGCGAACTCTTGCATCAACTGTAGTAAATGATCTCTACCTCTAATTTCGACACCTACTACTTCTTTTAGAATTTGATCATACAAATCGTCTGGAGCATAAAGGTCAATCTCGGCAATTCCTTGACCCATTTCAATACCAGCTAGACTTGCTTGATCAATAAATTCATACTCACTAAATTGACCTACAACACGGTCAACATCTCGTAATCTTTTAATATCTTTTACTGTATCCTTTACTGCTAATTGGTAGCTTTCTCTCAACCAATGATCTTCTCTTAATACCATAACCCAGCTTGGTAAATTTACATTTACCTCTAGAACCGGAAATTCGTAAAGCGCTTCTCTTAAAACGTTATATACGTCTCCTTCACGCATTCCTTCAACACTCATTGCCAATACTGGAATATCGTATTTCTCATTTAGTTTCTGCCTCAACGCTTCAGTTTCTGAGTGATGAGGGTGGATTGTATTAATGACCATAATAAACGGTTTTCCAACCTCTTTTAACTCTTCAATCACTCGTTCTTCTGCCTCAATGTAGTCTTTTCTTGGTATTTCTCCAATTGAACCATCCGTTGTAATGACAACACCAATTGTAGAGTGCTCTTGAATAACTTTTCGTGTACCAATCTCCGCTGCCTCGTGAAACGGAATTGGTTCTTCGTACCAAGGAGTATTAATCATTCTAGGTCCGTTCTCATCCTCATAACCTTTCGCTCCTGGGACAGTATATCCTACGCAGTCAACTAAACGAATATTCACATCTAATCCTTCATTAACATGGACTGAAACAGCTTGATTAGGAACGAACTTTGGCTCAGTAGTCATAATTGTCTTTCCTGCAGCACTTTGTGGAAGTTCATCCTGCGCCCGTGCTTTATCAGCTTCATTACCGATGTTCGGCAATACTACTAGTTCCATAAATTTTTTAATGAAAGTAGATTTACCCGTTCTTACAGCTCCAACTACACCTAAGTATATATCGCCACCAGTTCGTTCAGCGATATCTTTGAAAATATCTACCTTTTCCAAGTGATCCCCTCCCGATCATAGACTTCTGGGATAATATTATCCATAATAATAAGTATTCTAGGACATTATATATTTATGATGTTGTCCTACTTAATTATGACTATTTTTAGAAAGAATTTTTTGAATTCCATTTTCATGCATTTTCTGTGGAAATTAAAAACCCTTCTCTAAGAGTTTATTCTCTTGAGAAGGGTTCATGACTCATTTATTGAAAAAAATTGGTTCATTTTTATCAGTATCTATTGTGTAAGGCAAAGAGTGTGCTGGAACAAACATCGAATTCTCTACCAATAGTTGTCTAATATCATCTCCATGAGCATATGGATGATTATTTTCTTGAAGAGCCTTAAATAAATCTATTGAATAATCGACTACAATTTCAATTTCATTTGTAATAACAAAGGGCAAATTATTACCAGTAAATGGACTGACTACATACGGTTCTTCTTTTAACCCTAGTTTATTATAGTCTATCGAAAAAACATTTTCAGCTATAACGTCCTTAAATGGCGGATAGCCGTTTGATTGTCTAAAAACGTCTATTCGCATTTTTAAATCTCTAATTTTTTCAGTTACCTTTAAGTCCAATAATTTTACTGTTGGATCTGTTTCAACATCTACAAGCACATACAAGTAAACACCACCACTTTCATATGCAGAACCTGGAGCATCTTGTATATATCTAGGTATCAATTTATTGAAGTCTATCGGATATTTATGATAAATAGGCGTTTCCATATCTCGATTTTTTATTGGGAGTAAACCACCATTATCTTCTTTATATGTATTAACAGCATTTTGTACAGATAGTATTTGGTCTTCGTATGGAATTTGATTTTGTTTCAACCTACTTTCAGGATAAAGACAACCTGATAATATAGTCATACAACTAATTAGAACTATGAATTTGACTAACGATTTCATATATACTCCATCCTTTATATATCACTACTCACTTACTGGACCGCTAAACACTACAAAGAAAATAATGATGCCTGCTAACACCATAAAAAAGTAGGCAACAGTTGCAACAAGCGGCTTAATAAATCCTTTTAGTTTATATCTACTTAGATAAATAAATATTACTGCTAAAAACATAAAGCCCATTGCAGAGAGAGCAAACCACATTTTTATTAATCCTGGTGACAAAACAAATCCCTCCTTTTTCGACAAATATTATAACATAGATTTCTTTGAAAACAGAAAAAAACTGAAGTAAAGAGGGGCTGCTCTACTTCAGCATATAACTAAACAATCCCAATACCCGATAAAACAACTCTAATTATCCTACATTCCATCTTATGCTGATAGGTACAGTAATGTATCGTCTAATGCCTATTTTATAGTAGTTGTAATGATTTTTTATTATTTATGCTTTATTTAGCCTGTTAATAAAAGACGAGTGCGGTATATTTTCGTTCAATCGCTTCGAACTTTCTCCACCCACGCCTATTTACATAGTTATCAACTAGCCATTTCAATAAACACTTTTATTCAAAACATACACTTTTGAACTTTTATTAAATCATCAGCTACTTCAGTAAAAAACTAACCAGCTTCATTCATAGATTTTTTATTGTAGGTATTTCATCTCGTTTGTATCTTTATTATATTTACATTCTCCCATGGCATAACCTCCTCACCGGTACACTCTACCTATATTATTCGAGGAGCTTGGGAGATGTGTTATAGTTTTTTTAGTAGAACCAGTCCTTACAGACCACCGTCTAAAATATTCACTAAGTCTTCCATTTCATGTTTCTTAACGCGCTTCATCAAGGAATCTACTGCTTCTTTAGGATTTGTATGATTAAAGAGAACATCATACAAAGCAAATGTGATCGGCATACTTACATTCATTTTATTCGCAAGTTGATAAGCAGCTTTTGTTGTTCTAACTCCTTCTACTACCATCCCCATATTTTCCAGTACCTCATCTAGACTTTGTCCCTTACCAAGTAGATTTCCAGCTCTCCAGTTTCTAGAGTGAACACTTGTACAAGTTACAATTAGATCACCAATACCGGTTAAACCAGAAAAAGTGAGAGGATTTGCGCCCATTGCACTTCCAAGTCTTGCAATCTCAGCTAAGCCCCTTGTTATAAGAGCTGCTTTTGCATTATCTCCATAGCCTAGTCCATCTGTAATTCCTGCAGCGAGGGCTATGATGTTTTTTAGTGCACCACCAATCTCTACACCTACTACATCAGGATTTGTATACACTCTAAAGTGCTTATTAATAAATAAATCCTGTACCTCTTCTGCAGACTCCATATTTTTAGAAGAAACTGTAACTGTTGTTGGATGTCTTAAGCTAACTTCTTCTGCATGTGATGGACCCGACAACACGACTACATCATTAAGCAATGAATCAGGTACTTCCTGTTCTATAATTTCTGAAATTCGCAATAAAGTATCTGGTTCAATCCCCTTACTAACATGTACGATCGTAATGGGGTGATTAATTTTTTCGCAAATCTTTTGCAGCACCTCTCGAATAGCCTTTGTTGGTACTGCCAAAATAACGAATGTAACATCTGCAAGTGCTTCATCGATTAAATGAAAACCTACAATCGATGAAGGTAGTATGACATTAGGTAGATACTTAGAGTTAGTATGTTGTTCATTAATTTCGTTAATTTGTTCCTGTTTGTGACCCCACAACCTAACATCATGACCATTATCAGCAAGCACCATTGCTAATGCAGTTCCCCAACTACCTGCACCAATAACCGAAATTTTGCTCATTTCTTCACCGTCCTATCTTCATTTATTTTCTTGCTCTAGCTATTATTCTAATCGGTGTTCCTTCAAAACCAAAGGCATCGCGAATTCGATTCTCTAAGAATCTCTCATAAGAAAAATGAAGTAATTCAGGCTCATTTACAAAAATTACGAAAGTAGGTGGCTTAATTGCTACCTGAGTTGCATAGTAAATTTTCAAGCGAACCCCTTTATCACTAGGAGTTGGATTCATTGCAATTGCATCCATAATCACATCATTTAATACGCTTGTTTCTACTCTCATTGAGTGATTCTCACTAGCTAAATCAATTTTAGGTAAAAGGGTATGAATTCGTTTCTTTGTTTTAGCGGATAAATACACGATAGGAGCATAATCTAAAAATTGGAAATTATCTCGGATTTTCTCCTCAAATTCATTCATTGTTTTCTCATCTTTTTCAATTGCATCCCACTTGTTTACGACTATGACAACTGCTCTACCAGCTTCATGAGCATAACCAGCAATTTTTTTATCTTGTTCAATGATACCTTCTTCACCATTTATTACAACGAGAACAACATCAGAACGTTCAATTGCTTTTAATGCTCGTAAAACGCTATATTTTTCAGTACTTTCGTACACCTTACCCTTTTTTCTCATACCTGCCGTATCAATGATGACATATTCTTTTCCATTAAAAGTATAGGAGGTATCGATTGCGTCTCTTGTTGTACCAGCTATGTCACTCACAATTACTCTTTCTTCTCCTAACAACGCATTGACAAGTGATGACTTTCCAACATTAGGTCTTCCAATCAGGCTGAATTTGATGATCGTATCATCATAATCTTCTTGTTTATGATCTGGGAAATGTTGAATGACTTGATCCAACAAATCACCTAAACCAAGCCCATGAGAACCAGAAATTGGTACTGGTTCACCAAATCCAAGCGCATAGAAATCATAAACTAAATCTCTCATATCAGGGTTGTCTACTTTATTTACGGCCACTACCACCGGCTTTTTGGAACGATATAATATTTTGGCAACCTCTTCATCTGCACCAGTTACACCTTCACGACCATTTGTCATAAACACAATTACGTCCGCTTCATCTATTGCTATTTCAGCTTGCTGACGAATCTGCGCTAAAAAGGGTTCATCACCTATATCAATTCCACCAGTATCAATTATGTTAAAATCTTGATTCAACCACTCACCAGAACTGTATATTCTATCTCTAGTAACTCCTGGTATATCTTCTACAATGGAAACCCTTTCTCCTACTATACGGTTAAAAATAGTCGATTTCCCAACATTAGGTCTTCCAACAATTGCAACTATTGGCTTTGCCATTTTGCCTTCCTCCTCATCAATCTATCTAAAGATTCAACATTAAAGTCTTCTAATATCGATAAATTCACTAAATTATGTATAAAAGAACACTCTATTTATTTTTAATATTAGTTTTTTCAATAAGCCGAGTAAATATTTATCATATTAGCTAAAAGAACCCTTCTTGTATATAGAAGGGTCTAACTTTTATATTCTATCAGACTTCTTGTTATTCAACAATGAAAACTGATATTAATGTTTCACTATCACATACAATTCATCACTTAAACCATGTGCAATTCCATCAAGAATCGCTTCAAGGTTAGCTGCAACATGCTCCATTTCCTCTTTACTCTCACATGTAAAGACAGCAGTACCACCTGTAACTTTATTAGAATTTGTTGTTACAACAGCAAGAATATATTTTTCTAAATTCACTTAATTGGACGCCCCTTTTTATTAGCATCAGATTCAGTAGGCATTCGTATTGCATTCTCTAGTGTAGGTACTTGCCCAATCACTGTAATTGCTTTTTCAATATCTTTTTCTTGTGGTAATACAAATACTCCAACTCTGCCATCATCTAAATCCCTTTTAGCTAATGGTACAAGTGCAGGTGTGCCAGAGTCTCTATACACTCCCAATGCTGTAGAAATATCATGAAGGATTGCTTGTCTTTGTCCTAAGTTTGCAATCGTTGATCGTGAGTTGAAATTTTTGGGCTTTAAAATAAAACCCATGCCATAATTCAGAACTTCCTCCTGCCGAGCAGGTAAACCGATATTCATAATATAGATATTATCTACATACAATCCCGCTCCATCGAATCTGGGCTCTACATATTCAATATCAACGATATCTTTTAGTTTACTACCAGCCATTAATTTCTTAGAAATGAATAAAGAAACAATTCCAACTACTAACCCTACCCAAATATTCCAAACTAAGTAAGAAAGAGTAGATGTAAAAGAAGTGAATATTACTAAGTAATTTCGACTCTCAAATGCGATCGCAATACCTTCAATATAAGTTTTCCCTCTAGGAACTAACTCATAATGATCTAACTCTGTAAGAGTATTTCTTTCCATATTTCTCACTTCTCTAAATTGAGATGCTGCAATTGTTAAAAACGTTATCGCTGTAAATTCTTCTTCCATTATAGAAGGTACAGCAATTGTACCTAGTCCAGCAGCAATAAAACCTAAAGCAACATGGATGATACGACCATGCAAATACGTCGGATACTGCCTGTAGTCTGTTCTAAGCATATATACCCTAGAAAAAACCCCTAAAGTTACACCAAAAACAATTGGTAAAGTATATTCATTCATATTATCCTTGTTTCTCCTTTGAATTTTTCAAATAGGTTGGATCAAAATATTTCACCAGTGATTCAAACAGTATCCAAACATAAGTGAAAGAAATAGCAATAGAAGTTGTTTCTAAAAATTGAAGGGAACCTACTTCATATGTAAATCCTAGCCTTTTAAGTATAAAAGCGAATAATAATTCACCATGACAAGTTGCTATCACTAAAGTTGACACTCGACTTACCGGCTCCTTTACTAAGGTTAAACATAAGAACAGTAAACAAACACTTAACATAATTCTTCTGTCAAATACAATCCAAATTGGATCAAATATCTCAAATAAAAGGAAAGTTACATATGCAATTGTTATCGTTAGCGTACAGACTAGTAAATATACTATCGACTTTAACTTCTTCTTCCTAATGAGAAAGTAGCAAAAGAGAAGCGCAATAATCATGGCTAGATTAATTTTAATACCAAATAAAGAAAAATTAGTTAATGATAATGTAATTATTAACAAGATAATAATGGATAATTGCAGTCTATAACCGTCTTTTTTCATAAAAAATGTTGTAATAATCCAAGCTGCCCAAGCTAACCAATAAAAATAAATGCCTTCCATAACGTCACCTCCTAACAAACATTATTGGTATTTTTAACAAAAATTAACCTTTTAAATGGAATGAATATGAAATTCTTTTCAAACAAATAATGAAAAAGAGAAGAGATAAAAAAGGAGGATAACGATGGGTAAAGACCGACAAGAAAGAAAGTTAAGGGAAAGTAAGGTTGTTGAATCAGACAGAGATCAATCCGTTAACTATAAAGGAGCAACTGATTTAGAGAGTCCTGGTGATGCAAGAAAAAGGAATAAATCATAAATTTATTGATTAAAAAATAAAAAAGTTGGCACTATATCGCCAACTTTTTCATATTGTTTATTCTTATTTTATCCTTTTCTACTATACTGTTCAGGATTAAACCCCCGTTGAACTAGCCAATGATACGTATCACCTCTAATTACCAACGGAGTTTGTTGAAGCCCAATTATATTACTTGTTCCTAGAGCAGTCATTATCATCCTGAGATCTTCTTTAATTTGATTAATTAAATCAATTAGTTTATCTTCTCCACCTTGAGTTAACACCTTTAAAAAGTATCCAGCAATTGCTGTAACAGATGCACCTAGAGCAATAGCTTTTGCAATATCTAATGCGTTTTGAATACCACCTGATCCAATAACCGAGAAATTACTATCGCCTTTAGCATATGAAACTTCAACAATCGAAGCAGATGTCGTTATTCCCCAATTATCAAAATAATTTAGCATCCTATCTCGTCTTTTATTTTCAATTGCAGAGAAATTTGTACCTCCAAAACCTCCAACATCAATAGCAGCAACACCAATATTGGATAATTGCTTTGCAGTCTCCCAGCTGACACCGAAACCAACTTCTTTAACAATGACAGGCACATTAACATTTTTAACAATTTGTTCAATCCTCTTTAGTGCTCCCGAAAAGTCTCGATCTCCTTCCGGCATAACAAGTTCCTGAATCACATTTAAATGAATCTGGATAGCATTCGCTTCTAACATATCTATTGCGATTTTAGCTTGTTCAACTGTTGCTTCAGAACCTAAATTCGCAAAAACATGTCCATTTTTGTTCACTTCTCGAACAATATTAAACGATCTTATTTCATTTGAATCCTTAATTGCAGACATTTGTGAACCAACTGCAATTGGGATATCACACTCACTTGCAACATACGCAAGAGCCCGATTAATATTACGAGTCTCACTGCCTCCCCCACCAGTCATAGCATTTATTAAAAGAGGCGAACTTAGTTTAAGTTCGCCAATGTTAGTGGATAAGTCTACCATACTCATAGAGGTATTAGGTAGGCTTTGGTGCACGAGTGTAATATCATCAAAACCGTGTTGTCGCTTCTGTCCTGTTGAAAGTGCATGTTCTATATGATCCAACTTACGTTTTGCTCTAGTCACCATTCATCACCATTTATTTTAATTTATTTAACTTATCGCCGATCATTTCGCCTAGTTGGAACCCAGAAGATTCTTCTTGTTGTTGATATGCACTATAATCTTCTTCAACTGATGGTTCTTCTAATTCTTTTATACTTAGGGAAATACGTTGTTCTGATTGATTAACCTCCAAAACTTTCACATCTACTTCTTGACCTTCTTTTAATACTTCATGAGGTGTAGCGATATGTTTTGAAGAAATTTGTGAAATGTGAACGAGACCTTCTACACCAGGTAAAACCTCTACAAATGCTCCGAATGAAACTAAACGTTTTACTGTCCCATTCACAACATCTCCAGCAGAAAGTTTCTCCGAAATATTTGCCCAAGGACCAGGTAAAGTTTCTTTAATTGACAATGAAATTCTCTCATTATCTCGATCAATTGAAAGAACTTTTACTGTTACAGATTCACCTTCATTTACAACATCAGATGGTTTATCTACATGACTATAGGATAATTGTGATATATGTACTAATCCATCAATCCCACCAATATCAACGAATGCCCCGAAATCCGTTAATCGTTGGACTTTCCCCTCAAGAACCTGACCAACTTCAATTGATTGAATAATGTTCTGTTTTTTGTTTTGTTTTTCCTGTTCAACAACTGCTCGATGTGAAAGAATAACTCGATTCTTTTCTCGATCAAGTTCAACAACCTTTAATGTTAGTGTACGATCCTGATATTCTGAGAAATCCTCAACAAAGAAGGATTCAACAAGAGATGCTGGAATAAAGCCTCTTACTCCTAAGTCTACCACTAATCCACCCTTAACTACATCTTTTACAGTTGCTTCAAATGTTTCACCGGAAATGAATTTTTGTTGTAGATCGTCCCAAGCCTTCTCTGCCGATACAGCTTTCTTTGAAAGAATTAAAACATCTTCTTCAACTTTAATAACTTTTAATTCTAATTCTTCATTTTCTGATACGATATCGCTAGCTTTTTCAATGTGTAAACTTGAAAGTTCACTAATAGGAATAATACCATCTAACTTACTGTTTTCTATACTCACAAACACTTGTTTTTCCTCTATTTTTGTCACTCTACCGGTTACTTTTTCTCCGACCTCAAATTCCTTCACTTCAACTTGATTCATTTCATCTACCATTGTGTTTTACCTCCTTATTCCCACCTGCTAATCTTTTTTATTCTTGCTCCAACCAATATACATAAAAATGTAAATTGATTGTTCATAAGCACAAGTGGTAACACTTGTTATTTATAAAGCAAAAAACCTCTTTTTAATAACTTCTAATAAATACTACTTTTTGTCAAGGGATTACACTTAAACTATTGATAATTTTCAATTAATTTTTGTATTTCTTTCATAATAACTTCAGTAGCATCTTCAGCTGAAATTTTTTGCTCACGCAAAGTCTCCATATCAAGCGGTTTTCCATATACAACTCTTAATTTATGAAAAGCCTTATAAGGACCAATAATTGCACAAGGGACTACAACAGCTTCAGACCTTAAGGCAAAAAAGCCTACTCCAGATAACCCTTTTCCTAATTGTCCATCCTTACTCCTTGTACCTTCCGGAAAAATTCCTAATACACCGTTATTTTTCAAAATACTTAGTGCTTTTCTTAAAGCCTCTCTGTCGCTCATTCCACGCTTAACAGGAAAAGCATTTAAATTTTCTACAATTTTTCCTAAAATGGGCATTTTAAATAATTCTTCTTTTGCCATAAAGTGTATTGGTCGTTTTGAGGTTATTCCAACAACTGGAGGATCTAGATTGTCAATATGATTTGAACATAGTAGAACCGGTCCACTACTTGGGATATTCTCTTCTCCTATTACTTCTATTCTATATATTGGTTTAAGAATTGTAGAGACTACCCCTTTTGCAAAAGAATAAAATTTCATTTAAATCAAATCCTTTCAAGTGCAATATCCATGATTTTATTTACAACATCGCTTATTGAGAGAGAAGTCGTATCGATTTCGATTGCGTCATGAGCCTTCCTTAACGGAGCTACTTCACGTTCAGAATCTAATTTATCACGCTTTGCAATTTCCTGTTGTAATTTTAATAGATTTGATTCATATCCTTTTAATAGGTTTTCATCATGTCTTCTTTTAGCTCGTTCCTCGACAGACGCAAGCAGAAAGATTTTCACTTCTGCATTAGGTAGGACATGTGTACCAATATCTCTACCATCCATAACAACCCCACCATTTTGACCAAATTCCTGCTGTCTTTTAACCATTTCTTTTCTGACCTCTGGATGCTTCGCGACAACCGATACTGAGTTCGTTACTTGATTGTTCCTTATCGCTTCCGTTACATCAATTGAATTAATGAGAACTACTTGGCCACCTTCTACTGCTTTTAGTTCAATCCTTAAATCTCGTAGAACATCCATTAAATCATGTTCATTTTCAAGATTCTTCCCTTCTTGTATAGCCTTAAAAGTTAGGGCACGATACATAGCGCCTGTATCTATATATATGTATGATAATTTCTCTGCAATTATTTTTGCTACAGTACTTTTTCCTGCAGCTGCAGGGCCGTCAATAGCAATTGATATCCGTTTATTCATAAAGTAATTTTCCTCCTAGGACTAAATGTGAAATTCATAATATTGGTTTTCTCTAAATTTTAGCGAGGATTACAATGAAAGATTGCAGGATTCCCCCTGCAATCTCTCCATCATTGATTTAACAATGTCTCAATTGTTTTTGTTTGCTCCTGTTTATTAACTCCCTCATAGTCAATCACTTTTGTCAAAAAAGGAGTAAAAGGGCTATAAAGTAACAATAATTGAGCAACAATTAGAAAAACAAACTGGATAAATACAAGTTTAATTAGCACACGTTCAAATCTTTTCATTTTGTTACCTCTTAACCGTTTTTTGGTAACAGTATGTGTTTAAGAAGAAAGATTTATTCGTTAGGGCTTAGCCCCTTTTTTCTTAATGAAAGCTGTTGATCGAAACAATATTTAAAAATTATCTGGCGTTCATTCTCACCGATATTAATAAATTCAATAGAGACTTTCTTCCGTTCTCCTTTTTTCCCATCTATTACTCTAATAACTTTACTACTTAGGGATAAGTAATGATATTCACCTGATAGCATTTGTAAAACGAAGACAGTATCAAATTCCTTTTCTTGGGGTAGGGTTTGGTTTTCAAGTAGAATAATTGAAGCCCCACCAGCACTAATATCCTTGGTTGTACTTACAAACGGTTTAAAATCACTTGAATTCCTTGGATGGATTGCTACATCCGTATAAGTGTCAACTCTTACGAATTGTCTTCTTTGAATTCTTGTTAAATGATCTTCTCCCGGATAAGAAAGGACTATCACTGGGATGTTTTGCTTTTCCCTTCCAATTACATATGTATCGAATAAATAAATGGATGAATCTTTACCTTGTCCTAAAAATGACCCCCTGTAAACAGATCCATTCATTAAGAACACAGATTTACCCGTTTTAGCATTCACAGGATAATCAATATATAACCTATCATTTTTTATTTCTACCAACTTACATCTGTATGTCTCACCGTCGACATTAACCATAGGCTCAAGGGTGATGCTATCGCCAATCTTCAACAAATAAATCACTCTTTCTGCTCAATTGCAAGTAACTAATCCTCAACTATTAATTATAATTTAAGTGCACAATAAAAAAAAGGGAAAGCTTGCACTTCCCCTTAAAAGAGCTTGTCATTTTCCATATACTGGTTCTGCATTCTTTAATTTTTCAACTTTTTCCTCGAAACCATCATTCGCATTAATGAAAATGCGATACGTATCGTTATCTATCGTTCCTAGGAATTCATAACAAAGTACTTCTTCACCAATGTCATTAACAATTAGAGCTTGCCTATTTTCCATAATAGTAAGATTAGGATTTAAGTTTTGCTTTGCTTGTTCTAGAGAAATTGTAGGTTTCCCAACATCTCGTTCTTTTTTAGCTGTTAAAAAGTCTCTGGCTGATAGTGCCATCACTTTACCATTATCCAATGCTACCTTAATTTTCACTGATTCTGGATATATTCTTACATCATTTACTGAACTCACAAAATTAAAAACTCCAATATTATCGTATTGAGCACTCTCGAATAATGTTAATGTTTCAAAATCATGATCTTTTAAGTATTTTTCTGCAATTGTAGAAGCTTCATTTAAGCTTATTTTTTTACTCTCGACCTCTCGGTGCTGAATAACCCAAATAGGAAACCCACCCTTTTTCGTAATATCCATATAGGTGTCTGCTTTCTCTTTGGAATCCTTTATTGTCAAACTATAAAATCCATTCTTTGCTCCTTCACCATTTTCTACAACAGAAATTTCAACATTTCCTTCAAGATCTAAAAATTTTTTGGCAACCTCTTTCGCCTGTTTTTCACTGATTTCTTCACCCTTTAAATTAGTGAAATCACCTTTTCCTTTTTCCATGCTTGTAAAAGTTGCACCAAAATCTGATTCTGAGTATGCTTCAACATTCTTTTCTACTGTTTTAAATCCATCAATAATTGTATTGTCTGCTTGTTTTTCTCCAGAAGCTAAAGCTAGTTCTACATCCATCCACCTTAGGTTATTTTCAATTACTAAGTGTTGGACATTTCGTAACTCTTTTTGAATGTCTGCTGATTTTGCATACAAATCTTTTAAAGTTGCATATTCTTTTTCAGTTAAAGGCTCTTTTTCTAGATCTCTGACCGCCGTTCTGTAACTGAATTCACCAATTTGAGCAAGAAACTCCTCAGTTTTATTAAACGGAAGTAACGCTAGAGGTAACTGTCCCACATCTGAGTGGGCTTCTGAGGTAACTCTCCATACCTCGGCCAAAGCGGGCGATAATGATTTTCTTGAGTTCATAGCAAGGGTCGAACCTATTTTATCGTGAAGTAAATCAATTTGAAATGTTAAATCATGAAAAGCTCTCTGATAATTATTTTCTGCATGGATAAGGACTGCATTTTTTTCCTGATGTTCTTTGTAGCCCCAATAACCTGCTCCTATTATCCCAATGGATAATACGCCTATAAATATTCCACGTAGCATGTTCACTCACCTTTCTAATTACAGAAAATATGTTTACCGATTCTTTTTATTTGTGGCCTTTGCCATATCCAAGTGCTTGTTGCAGTGTCTGGATTAAAGTAATACGTTGCTCCTCCCGTCGGGTCCCAACCATTTAAGGCATCTAAAACTGCTTTTTTGGCTTTTTCATTAGGAGTTAACCAAATTTGACCATCTGCAACTGCTGTAAAAGCAAGCGGTTCAAAAATCACCCCAGATACAGTATTAGGAAAGGTTGGGCTATTTACTCGGTTTAAAATAACTGCTGCTATTGCAACTTGACCGATATATGATTCTCCACGCGCTTCTCCATAAACTGCATTAGCCATGAGCTGAATATCATTTTGAGAAAAACCTCCAGGCATATTTTGCGCAACAGCACCTTGCTCTTCTTCTTGGCTTTCTTGTTGTTCCTCTTGTCCTTGTTGCTGTTCTTGTTGTTGCTGTTGTTCCTGTTGTCCTTGTTGTTGCTGTTGCTCTTGTTGTCCTTGCTGTTGCTGTTGCTCTTGTTGTCCTTGTTGTCCTTGTTGTTGCTGTTGTTCTTGTTGTCCTTGTTGTTGCTGTTGTTCTTGTTGTCCTTGTTGTTGCTGTTGTTCTTGTTGTCCTTGTTGTTGCTGTTGTTCTTGTTGTCCTTGTTGTTGCTGTTGTTCTTGCTGTCCTTGCTGTTGTTGCTGTTCGTTTGGAGTTCTAGCTTGTGCTTTATATTTATTCTCTTGTTGAGCTCTTATATTTTCAGCACTTTTTCTTGCTTTCGCAATATTTTCTTCTGAAGGGGCTGATTGAATGTTCCACGGTACACCACCATAGTGTGTAAATCTTCTTCCTTTTTTCAAATTCTCATACACGAATGGTTTATTGTATTTCGTAGCTTTTTTTAACATTTCTTTCGTCTTTTGACCAACTAATCCATCTACTTCTTCTAGACCAAATGCTTTTTGGAAATTAACCACAGCCCAGTAAGTACTCCAACCAAATACACCATCAATTCTAGCGTGATAATACCCATTGTATTGAAGCCTAGATTGCAGCTCTATAACATCATCTCCGGTTGCTCCCCGCTGAATAACCTGGTTAGAGAATGCTTGAGTTGAATTTAAATTGTTGCCAAGGTTAACTGTGCCTAATAATAATAAAATCACGGGGAATACAATGAACAACCTAAAGTTCATTTTTTATTACCTCCCTAAGCCATATTCAAATGATATTTACATGTATTTTCTGTAGATATTGGTATTTTATACAGAGGATAGTTAAATGTTTGAAATAATGGTAGTAAGCTTTCCTGCAAAAAGAAAAAAGCTTGGCATTTTTGCCAAACTTTATATATATTTTTTGTTAAAATTTGCTACCCTAAAATACGAAACTCTACTTGGGGTGTTAATCTCCGTTGCAGAACTCTCGCTTTCCGCGGGGCGCTTCTTGAGCCTCCTCGGCTTTGCCTGTGGGGTCTCAAGCCTAGCGCAATTCCCGCAGGAGTCTCGGTTCTTCCACTCCGATTAACACTTCTGAAGTACTTAGATTCAACACTCTATAATACACAAAAAATCCTTATTTACTTGGAAGTCTACCCTGAAAATACGTCTCTATATAAAGGATGTTAATCTTTATTTTAAACTATGTTGTTAAATTTATTTTTATTTCCATTGGCAATTTTCACTTTTCTTAAGGCTAGCCACCATAGGAAAATCATAAATGGTATGATATAGGTTAGCCAGGTTTCTTTAGTTAAGAGTATGTAATCATAAATGCCATGTAGAAGAAATGGAAATAAGAGTGCCATTAGTAACAAATCTCTTTTTCTGGAGTGGACTAATTTACTTTTCCCAAGGTAATACCCCATAATAACACCGAACAAGGCATGACTCGAAACAGGTAGTAGGGCTCTACCTACAGCAAATTGAACGCCATAGGAAAATAAGTACATGATATTTTCAACCGAAGCAAACCCTAATGAAACTGCTGCACCATAAACAATCCCGTCATAATGTTCATCAAAATCAACATGCTGATATACTGTATATATAAGTACAAACCATTTAATAAATTCCTCTAGCAAACTTGATGAAATAAAAGCTTGACTAAAATTAGAATTGAAAACACCTTCAACTTCTATTACATATTGAATAAACATTATTGGAAAAACTAAAAGTGCGCCGAAAATAAACGAGCGAATAACAGAAGAAATAGGCTCGGTATCATATTTATCTTTTAAATAAAAATAACTTAATAATGCAAGACCTGGAGCAATACCTGCCGAAATGACAGTAACCATAAGCGACCCCGTTTCTATATGTACTAAGATATCTTTTAATTGAAGAAATGATGAAAAATAATAAGTTGAGTTAAGTTTTTCTTTATCGTAACATGTTAATAAGTGAATGAAAATGAAAGATTTACTAATTTGTTTGATGAAATTTAGGAGGAGTACATTAACCTATGAAAAAAATTTTACTAATCCACACTGGTGGTACAATTTCCATGATGGAGGACAAAGAAACTGGAGCTGTAAGGCCACCTGAACATAATCCTCTTATACATACTACTTCTGCCCTTCATTCAATTGCTGATATTTTTGTTGAAGAGTTATTTCACCTACCATCTCCCCATATTACTACAATTGAAATGTTAAGTTTACGAGATCGAATAGACCAAGCGGTTTTAAATGAAGGAATTGAAGGTGTTGTTATCACTCACGGGACTGATACATTAGAAGAAACTGCTTTTTTCCTTGACTTAACCATTAAACACGACATACCTGTTGTAGTCACTGGAGCAATGAGATCTAGCAATGAACTAGGAGCAGATGGGCCTTATAATCTAATTTCTTCTGTAAGAGTAGCCGCAAATGATAATGCGAAAGATAAAGGAGTTCTAGTAGTATTAAATGATGAAATACATACTGCTAAAAATGTAACCAAAACCCACACAAGTAATATTGCTACTTTCCAAAGTCCACAGTATGGTCCTATAGGAATTGTAAACAAAAGAGGAGTATCATTTCATCACACTCCTATTTCTAGGGATACATATGAAATTAAAATGATTACTAAAAATGTCCCTTTATTAAAAGCCTATGCTGGTATGGACGACTCGTTACTTTCAGCGTTAGATACTTTACAAATTGATGGGCTGGTTATTGAAGCTCTTGGACAAGGAAACCTCCCACCAAGAACGCTTCCGATGTTGAAAAAACTAATTGCTAAAAACATACCCATTGTACTAGTTTCCAGGTGTTTTAACGGGTTTGTCCAAGATATTTATGAATATGAAGGTGGCGGAAAACAACTCAAGGGATTAGGCATGATTCTTTCAAACGGATTAAACGGCCAAAAAGCACGACTAAAATTGTTAGTTGCATTAGAGGTAACTTCAGATTGTCATAAACTGCAAGAAATGTTCTATAGATAATCTTAAAAGTTTTCTACAAACACTGACAAAACAGCAGGTAGAGATGATATAAATCATCTCTACCTGCTGTTTTCTTCTTTCATAAATATACTTTTTGCTATTAAATCTCCGTGAAATCGCCCATTTTCAATAAAAATTTCATTAGCATTATTCCCTGCTGCTATCACACCAGCTATATATATGTCATTTACATTTGTTTCCATTGTCCCGGCATCAAAACTTGGCCTTCCGGATTCAGAATCAATTTCAATATTCATCCTTTTTAAGAAAGCATGATCAGGTCTGTATCCAGTCATAGCAAAAACGAAGTCATTTTTAATCTCTTTTTCTTCTCCAAAAATAGAATATCTAACATGATTCTTCGTAATTTCAATAACCTCTGCTCCAAATTCCATATGAATTACTCCACTCTTTACGAAGGAATCAAACTCCGGTAAAATCCAAGGTTTTACACTAGGTGAATATTCTTTACCACGATATAATACTGTAACTTTCGCTCCTGCTTTTACTAATTCAAGCGCTGCATCAATACTTGAATTTTTCCCACCTATTACCACTACATTTTTATTAAAGTATGGATGACCTTCTTTAAAATAGTGAAAGACTTTTTCCAAATGTTCACCTGGAATATTCATGAAGTTTGGATTATCATAGTAACCAGTTGCTACAATTACATATTTAGCTTTATAAGTTTTCGCCAATGTTCGTATTGTAAATTGCCCGTCTTCATTCTTCACAACTTCTGTAACCTTCTCGAAGGATTTTACGCGAATATTCTTTCTTTTAACGACTTCACGATAATAGGCCAAAGCTTGGATTCTAACTGGCTTTCTGTTTTCAGTAATGAATGGTACATCACCAATTTCAAGTTTTTCGCTAGAACTAAAGAAAGTTTGATGAGTAGGATATTCATATATTGCATTTACAATATTTCCTTTTTCAATTACTAAAGGTCGAAACCCAACATTTTGTAATGCTATTGCAGCAGACAAACCGCATGGTCCACCACCAATAATAATAATATCCTCTATTTGTAATTCCATTAGGTGTCAACTCCCAACAACTACTTTTTTTATCTTAAAATTAAGTGCAAACTTTTCAAATCCATTAGGATAAATTCAACAATAACATAAATCTTCTTTATAAAAAATCAAAAACCCCTATCTAAAAATGATAGGGGTTTTTTGGTTATGATGCAAACAAATTGATTATCGGATTAGATCCATCCTCTAAATCTTGAAGCCTCAGCCATTTTTCTTACACCAACCATGTAAGCTGCTAAACGCATATTGACTCTTCGGTTTTGAGATGTTTCATAAATACTATTAAAGGACTTAACCATTACTTTTTCAAGTTTTTCTTCAACTTCTTCCTCTGTCCAATAATAACCTTGATTGTTTTGTACCCATTCAAAATAAGATACAGTTACACCACCAGCACTCGCAAGAACATCTGGTACTAATAGAATTCCACGTTCAGTTAGGATTTCAGTAGCTTCTAGGGTAGTAGGACCATTGGCTGCCTCAACAACAATACTTGCACGAATATTATGAGCATTATCCTCAGTAATTTGGTTCTCAATAGCGGCTGGAACTAAAATATCACAATCTAATTCTAATAACTCTTGATTCGATATAGTATTGTTGAACAGTTTTGTTACTGTTCCAAAACTATCACGACGATCTAATAAATAATCAATATCTAAACCATTCGGATCATGTAGCCCACCATACGCATCTGATATTCCAATAACTTTTGCTCCAGCATCATGCATAAATTTCGCTAAGAAACTTCCTGCATTACCAAATCCTTGTACCACGACTCTAGCACCTTCAAGTTTAATACCACGTTTTGCAGCAGCCTCACGAATACAGATTGTAACACCTTTTGCCGTTGCAGACTCTCTGCCGTGTGATCCACCTAAAACTAATGGCTTACCTGTAATAAATCCTGGCGAGTTAAATTCATCAATTCTACTATATTCGTCCATCATCCAAGCCATGATTTGTGAATTTGTAAATACATCAGGAGCAGGTATGTCTTTAGTTGGTCCAACAATTTGACTAATTGCGCGAACGTATCCTCTACTTAAACGCTCTAACTCACGAAAAGACATATCACGTGGGTCACACACAATCCCGCCTTTACCTCCTCCATAAGGTAAGTCAACGATTCCACATTTCAAACTCATCCAAATAGAAAGCGCTTTAACTTCTTTTTCTGTTACACCTGGATGAAAACGAATTCCACCTTTTGTAGGTCCTACTGCATCATTATGTTGAGCTCGGTAGCCAGTAAATATTTTAACTGAACCATCATCCATTCTGACTGGAATTTTTACAGTCATCATTCTTATTGGTTCTTTTAATAATTCATACACTTCTTCTGGATATCCCAACTTTTCCAATGCTTTATGTATGACAGTCTGAGTAGACTTTAGGACATCTAGTTTATCATGATTGTTCTGTGTATTTTCGGTATTCTTATCGGCTACCATTTGTAAACCTCCCAAAATTTTTCACAAAATTGAATAATTTTTTTCAAAGGTGACACTTTTAAAAATCAATAGAAGAATACAGTAATTGATCAGCGTGCTTACTGTGGCTTTATTTTGTCTTTAATTATTAAATTATTGTCTACCTTTCATGACATAGTATACACCTTCATTTACTATATGCAAAGATGAAAGTTTAAGTTTTATTGATTTTTTTATCTTTTTTGTAAACGATTACATTCATTGATTTATCTATAATTTATAAATATTTTTTCTTTTAAATTGTTATTCATAATATAATAAATTTATCTGTATTAGCTATGTGTCTTTTAAATTGTTATTTTACTGTTTGTTATTAAAATACCTTAACTATACTTTGAATTGAACTACTACTATTACATATCCATAAATATTTAATAAGACCTAAAATGTTAATAAGACCCAACTTGGGTCTTATTTTCATGCTAGTCAATGTCTTTTAATGAAAAAGTGGTGTATGTTTTCTATTGCGTTTTCACTCATTAATTCTTTTCCATATTCATAAATTCGATATTTTGTAATGGTAGAAGGATTACCATATTCCGCTAATAGTGCGATAAGATCACTCGTTTCAATTAAAGGCTCTTCCTCAAATATCATAAAAAACCGATTCTCAAACGAAAATAATTTACCACCTACAATTTCCATACAATATAGCCTAGTGGATAACTGGATGACATCTTCAATACTTTGGAATTCATACAAAATATCATCACTTTCATCAAGGGTAACTTGCATTTCAATATAATCATCATTAAATTCTTCATCTAACTCATTTTCTTTGTCCGTTGTCACAATGACAACCATCCCTTGAGCTTTTAATGAATATACTTCTACTGCAACAGGTCCATTTGCCTCAAATCCTAATTCTTCACTTGCTTCCTCAATCATATCTCGAAATAATTGATGTACTTTTAGAGAATCTTGCCATAAATCTTCTTTTGTTAAACCTCTCTCAATTAAATCATCGAAGGTTAAAAATATTTTTATTTTATTGTAGGTCAATCGTTCAAGCCTCAAAAACACCCCTCCCTACCCGTCACAATTCGATTTACAATTAGTTTATGAAATTATTGTAAGAAGGTTCATTATTTCTATTGAATTGGCTTTATTACAAAACATAGGATAATGTATAACCTACATCAAATTATTTTTCAACCAGTCTTCCCATTCCTTTTGATTTTCACCTACAATGTTTAAACTATATTTCTTACTTTTGCTTTCTGAGAGAGTTGTTACAGCATATCCGCCAATTCCGATTTTTAGCTCAGGAAACATATTTTCAAAGGAATCAATTACATTTAATGTTTTATCTATATTATTCTTCATTGTGCATGAAAGAAATAGAAATTTCGGATTAACTTCTTTTATAACAACCTCTAAGTCACCTTCTGCCAAGCTTGTACCAAGGTACACAACCTCGAATCCTTTTCTTCTAATAAATAGTGTGAAAATAAGTAAACCTAATTCATGCCACTCATCAGGACCGCACACTGCTACCACCTTCGGTAACATGCTATTTACAGGGATTGTATGTAAGACCATACCTATTCTTGACCTCAAAAATGAAGAAGCAAAATGCTCGTGAGCTGTAGTAATTTTCCCTTCTTCCCAAAGATCACCAATTTTCACCAAAAGGGTTCCTAGAATATCAATAACAACTTTATCAATTGTATATATACTAAAGGCTTGGTTGAGTATATCATGTGCCTTTCCTTCGTTGAATTCCAGTAATGCTGATAATAATTCAATAATTAATTCGTTACACTTATCACTATCTGCTGACTCAATCGATGAGGATTCTGTCATAAACTGTGAACTCTCTAACAAACTTACTGCTTGGCTTATCGTAAAGCCTTTATCAACTTTATCAATTAGCCATCTTAGTATTCTTACATGGTCCTCAGTATATAATCTGTGACCAGACTCATTGCGTTTAGGAGCAATCATATTATAACGTCTTTCCCAAGCACGCAATGTACCAGACTGTATGCCAAGCATTTTTGAAATTGCTTTAATATTATATTTACCTTCCTGACTATTCATAAAAAAAATCCTCCAATTGCCATACATCATTCTACACACTCTATAAAAGAATTATAGCGAATTGAACATAGTGTGTAAACTTTGTATAACAATCGAAGAACATATTTAAAAATTATTTACTTTTTATCGTAACAAGATGTGTTTCTGGGCGTGCCCCTAGTCTTAAAGGAATACCTGTTGTTCCATAGCCGTTACTCGTTAGCAAAGTCATATTATTGACTTGCTTTACCCCACCTAATTCATAGGGTCCAAGATTAAAAATACGAATTTGACCCCCATGTGTATGACCAGAGAGGATAAACCTGATATCGTGCTTGGGGTGTATTTTTTTGATAATGTTAGGGTTATGACTAACAAGAATTCGAAAACCAGAAGATTGAACATCCTGTATAGCTAGGTCAAGATTATCCCTTTTATCCTTCATATCATCAACACCTATAAGGATTAACTTATCTCCATTATCAGATTCAAAGGTGACAGCTGTATTATCTAATATTTTTATACCATAGGATAATAACAAAGAATCCAATTGATGATGATCAACTTCGTAATCATTGTTCCCCCATACAAAATATGTTGGACCCAATTGTTTTAATTTTTTTATGTTTGTTTCTACCCGTTCAAATGGTACTCCTTGCTCAGTAAGGTCTCCTCCGATTATGACAATATCCACTTTTCCTTTCACAGAGTCGATTATTTCATCTGCAATCACACGCTTGTGAATATCAGATATAAAGAATAACTTAAAATCATCTAGACTTTTTGGTAATTCTTCAATGCTTACATCCACATATTTCACATCATTTTCGAATGCCAATTTCCACATATAAGCAATTAGTAAACAGAAAGATGAGAATAATACCAAACATACAAAAAGCATAGTTCCTCCTACTAATTCGTTTCAGATAGATTTTTGTGTCTGAAGTCTAACGATATAATACCATATATTGTAGAAAAAACTAATAATACCATTGTTTGCCAAAACCCTAATTGAAATAAAATGAAAAAACTCACAAAAAAGAAACAACTCGCAACCAATTCAACTTTATCTATAATCTCACCTTTAAATAACCCATACGTCAATTCAATTGATCGTTTAATTAAGATTGAATGTAAAAAAAAGCTTATAAAAAAACACACCATAGCAGCGAAGAATTTTACTGGACTTAAAATAAATCCAATTAAAACATCAGAGGCATCTACCCCTTGTGGAATAGGAATCCACTTTGTCACTACGTATCCAAATAGAAATGCTACACCAGAAATGATTAATTTAGATAACATAAAAAACCTCCTCATAACACAATTATGAAAATACAGGACTTTTCATACGAAATTCTCGGTTTTTTATCACCTCTTTATTTTTTCTATTGATGTAGTCATTTCTTAATTTAGTTTTATAAGGTATTAACTTTCGAGGGTCTCCATATGATGTTATGACACTTTCTTTTCGACTGGAGGAATAACATGTACTCTTATAGAAAAAATTTTTATCCGTACGTTAGTCCTTTTGACCCTTGTCCCCCTTTAACATGTAAACAGTACGTTACACCGCCAAATCTTTATATTGGCTTTCAACCACCTAATCTACCCCAATATTCATACAAAGAAGCGTTACAAAAGGGAACTCTTTGGCCTGCATTTTATGATCCATACTATAATCCTTATGAAACAAGACAGAGGGAGGAAGAAAAGTGAAGAAGATGCCTCCAGAATACTATGCGTTATTAGAGGAATTACAAGCTATTGATTTTGTGCTTTTAGAATTAACTTTGTATTTAGATACACATCCTCAGGATTATCAATCGATCCAACAATTCAACCAATACTCAGAACTTAGAAAGAAAGTTGCAGCTCAGTTTGAGTCACAATTCGGACCATTGTTGCAATATGGCCATAGTTATTCAAATTACCCTTGGGATTGGGATGATTCACCTTGGCCATGGCAAGTCTAATCAAAAACTACCTTGAGGAGGTATAGTTTATTCATGTGGATCTATGAGAAAAAGCTACAATACCCAGTTAAAGTAAGCACGTGTAACCCAACATTAGCAAAATATTTAATTGAGCAATACGGAGGAGCCGATGGTGAATTAGCTGCAGCACTTAGATATTTAAACCAAAGATACACCATCCCCCAAAAAGTGATAGGTTTATTAAACGATATTGGGACAGAAGAATTCGCACACCTGGAAATGATAGCAACAATGATATATAAACTTACCAAAGATGCAACTCCAGAACAATTAAAACAAGCTGGTTTAGAGCCTCACTATGTCGCTCACGATAGTGCATTATTTTATCACAACACAGCAGGTGTTCCATTTACAGCAAGCTATATACAGGCTAAAGGTGATCCTATAGCTGATCTATATGAAGATATAGCGGCAGAGGAAAAAGCTAGAGCCACATACCAATGGATTATTAACATGAGTGACGATCCTGATCTCAACGATGGCCTACGTTTCCTCAGAGAACGAGAAGTAATCCATTCACAACGATTTAGAGAAGCTGTTGAAATTTTAAAAGAAGAAAAAGACAAGAAGAAATTTTTCTAATTACGAACGTTTAAACTAGCAGTTATCCAAATGACTTATTTATCATGATATAAATTAATATCATATTCTCTCTTCATCCATTCAAATACAGATCTTTTTTCCTCAAAGTGTGTTGACTGTGGCCAATATTCGAGACTCTTACGAACAATTTCACTCCTAATGTTCTCATATTCAATAATGATTGATTTAGTTTTTTTCTCAAAGAACACACTTGCTCCATATCCAGTTAAAATTAGCAGGATTGTAATTGAGTGAAATGGATTAGTTAATATTTCTTGAATTATTGAGTGCGTTGAGTAAAGGTTAGGCTGTACAACAAAGATAGTTAAGTAAATTAAAAAAAGCACCAAAATAACAAAAGTACCTACTTTAAAAGCCGCTTCATATTTTGTGTAATTATTTAAATCTGTCTTTCTCTCAATTAACAAAGAAAGCATCATTCTCGCTTCCTTATTCGTATTTAACGTTTGGAATTGTTGTTCGATGTTAACCACTCCCACGACATAAAGCGTACTTAATTTAAAATATGAACTTGTACAAAAGGATATGTTAAAAAACAAAAAAATCGAGCGAATACATTTCGCTCGATTTACTTATTATTTTGAATTGGGATTCTTAGTACTTGACCCTCATAGACTTGATTACCTTTTAAATTATTTTCATTGATTATTATTTGTTCTCCGCTTCTATCTTTGAAATACTTTAAGGAAATTCTAAAAAGGTTTTCATCTGCTTTGACTTTATGATAAATAATATTATACGTCACTTCTTCGTCTTCTTTACTATTTATCGGCTTAGTTTCTACTTTTTCTTCGCTTGTTTTAGTAGTTTGTTCCTTAGTTGTTGTTGTGTCTTGCTCCTTCGGATGAGGATTAGATTCGTTTATTTTCTGTTCAGGTTGTTCTTGTGAAGCATCATCTAAATTTTCACTATTCTCTTCTGAAACATTGGAGTCTTCAATTTCAGAATCTTCATTAGCAAATTTAATCATTTCGAAATTTGTTTTAACAGTTTCAGTATTTAAGCTAAAACTTTCCTTTTCACTTTTATGATATAGATAACCATAGAAAGTGACAGGCAATAATACAAAAAACAACACCAAAATCCTTATAAGTGGATACTTAATTTTTATTTTTGTTTTTTGTTTTTTTTCTTTATGAACATCGCTTCTTGGAGGGAGTTCTTCGACCTGATTGTTTTTCATCACATTCATTTTTTCTCTTAGTTGATTTGCTTGATCAAAGTTTTGATTATTTTCCAAGATTTCCACCTCTTAATGTAAAGACTTGAGATAATCCATTCTAATTTTTATTGCAAACACAAGATCGATAAGGAAATGAGAAAAAATTGTTACAAATAAGTTTCCTGTCCATTCGAAAATTAACCCTAACATAAAACTGATTACCATCACTAATAAAAACAGTAATAATTTATTTAAATAACGAAAATGTAATAGTCCAAAAACTATGCTTGCTGTTATTAAGCCAAACTGAGTTTGGATAATTCCCCTAAACAAAATTTCTTCTGTAAAGGAAATGATCAAGACAAGAAAAAGAATATGAAAAACATTTCTCCCCCGAAAAACCTTTTCATTAATTCCTCCATCATCAAACATTTCCTTAGGGAATACTTTTATCAAGACCCATTCTATCATTAACACTCCAAATGCAAATGTTCCTCCATAAACGAAAATTGATAGATCAGTTATATCAAAGAAGAAAAAAAACGATTCTATATTATCAAAGAAGATAAACCCTAAAACAACAGACACAATTAATAATAAACCTTGTGTTAAATATAAGTGAAATAATATTTCTTTATCTTTCATCATCTTTACTACTTCAGCTTGCTTTCTGAACATCTTGTACTCACTCACTTTTTAACATACGAATTAATTCTGTTCTCCAATCAGTAAACGTTGGTCCTTCAATCTCTTTCGTTTCATTCCTATAGTACAATTCATAATCAAGCCCACAAATATCACAACAAGCAGTTGGTTTCGTTACTAAAACCTCATTAAAATAATTCAGGATACTAAACCGTCTACATTGTTCATTTATTATCCATTGTAACATCTTTTTTAACTTTTTTTGTTTATCATTAATTCTAACGGTTACTTTTTGAGAAATGTAATCGACTGTGCAGTCAGGAACATACCCTTTCAAAATAGTTTTGTCTGCAATATGTCCTTTCTGCTCAAGGTGATAGTGAATGAATTTCCATTGAGTTTCAGTTATATCTAGAGCTTGTATGATGGACTCTACAAACCCCATGGAAAGTTTAATCTCTTCGTTATTTAATTTAATTCTTTCGTTAAGATATCCAATTACTGCTTTGATTTGGAGAGCACTTGGTAACTCATATGAAATCAACGTGTCAGCTAGATCCTTATCTTCACTATTAAACAAGAGAATGGCAATACTCTTTTGATTATCTCTTCCGGCCCTACCAATTTCTTGTGTGTATGATTCAATATTATTAGGTATATGAAAATGAATAACAAATCTGATATTAGGTTTGTCCACTCCCATCCCAAACGCACTCGTACAACAAATAATGTCAAGTTGGTTATTAATAAACTGTTGCTGTATTAACAATCTTTGTTCATTTTCCATGCCACCATGATAAAAACCCACTTTTTTTAATCCACTATCTTCTAAAACATGAGCTATTTTTTCAGTCATAGATCTACTAGAGAAGTAAATAATACCAGGGCCTTGTAAATTTCCAACTAACATCCTTAACTTTTCAATTTTTTCACCTAAGCTGGCTGTTTTTTCTACACTTATTGCAATATTTGGTCTATCTAGAGGGTTAAAATGCCTCTTAACCTCTTTTAAATAAAGAATTCTTTCAATATCTTGTAAAACCTCTACTGTAGCTGTTGCGGTTAAAGCTAGACAACTTGGACTTCCCAGGCTTTCTTTAATTTCGCCTAATCTTGAATAATCTGGACGAAAGTCATGCCCCCACTGAGAAATACAATGGGCTTCATCTACTACAAATAAAGAAATATTACAATTACTTAGTGCAGTTAAAACTGTTTGAGATTGTAAAATCTCTGGTGACACATATATAAAACGATATTCTTGTAAGTCTTCAAGAATTTCTTGTTTTTGCTTATTGTTCAAAAAGCTATTAAGGGCAATAACACTTTTCTCCCCCTTAGATTTTAAATTTTGCACTTGATCTTCCATTAAAGATACAAGCGGAGAAACGATAATTACTGCCCCGGTCAAAACATAACCCGGTAGCTGATAACAAATAGATTTTCCACCGCCTGTTGGTAAGACAGCCAAAACATCATGTCCATTTATTACATCCTGAATAATCTCTTTTTGCCCTCTTCTAAACGAGTCATAATTAAATTTTTGTTTAAGTATTTGTTCAAAGTTCATTTCACACACCACATTTAGCTAAGACTAGCCGAATTTCAAAATAGGAAAAGTCCTCACCAAGTATTTGTTTTAAATGCTTCAATTTCTTTGTGCGATTTTCTTCTTGAATACGCACAATTTGCTCTTGTTTCTTAACGGTAACAAATCTATCTATATTGAAGCTTTTGATGTTAAAAGCAATTTCAACTAGATGATCCTCTATCGTATTCTTTTTTAAATTTCTAATCATGGTTATCTCATCAATTGTTCTATTTTCTTTTAATAACTTATAGGTAAACCTAGCTGATTGAGTTAATGAATCCTCCATATTTTGGTCTGTTAATAATTTGTTAAGAATGCGAAATTCCCCTTGGTCCTCAATAAGTTGATGAATAAAAAAATGTATAATCCCCTTAAAGAGTACATATGCATAATATGGGTCTAAGTTTAAACAAGCTGCAGCTTGTTCATTGGTCAAACCTATTCGGTTATATGAAGTAAGTCTCATAACAAATAAATTAGCCTGTTGATTTGGTAATTTTTCTAAAAGAGTAGAGAAATCATTCAGTAATGCTGTCGCGATACTTTCTCGGTTATCCTTATAACTCATCAAAAAATCTTTTATCCACTTCAGTGTCTCTTCATCTTTCTGAATTGGGATGTAATTGGTGTTGTGGTGAACTAAGTTAGAGATCACTTGTAAAAGTAACGACATTCTTGTCCAAAAAAGTGAATCTCTTTTATAATTTTTCAAACCACATAAATGTGGTGGTATAGGTGAATCATTAAGATGAGTGTTTAGAATTTCTTCACCGGTTGATGTAATATGGTAAATCGATTCACTCAAATATTGAATGTATCCTAACTGGCTAAGGATGTTTACTTCATCTTGAATATCTTGTCTTGAGATACGTGGAAATAATTGAAAAAGGCCTTCAATTCCAAATAATTTACTATCACTTAATGACTGTGAAGATTTTTTGCCTCTTAAAATATAGTAAATTCCATAGATAGATCTTTCTCCATTTAACCTTTTTAGGCAATATAATGTAATTACGGATCGATAAGTAAACTTCAAGTAATCTCACCAAGCTTTACTCAATGAAATGCAGTGTTACATTCCACTGTTAATAACTAAAAATTGTCTATATCATTATTTTAGCAAATAAATGAATGTCAGTGTGAGGTTTTAAAATGAAATATTTGGGTAGACATATTAGTATCATCCCTGCTGTGATAAGCATTCTCACTAGACTTTTCTATTGAAAAGTTTCATAAACAGATTTACAATATTGATGAGGAATACGTTTCCAACTTATTATGAGTTAGTATGTGGAAACATAATTTTATAGTTCTTTCAAAAAATGTAACGATATTTAGGAGGTTTTTAACTCATGGCAAAGTATACGATTGTTGACAAAGAAACTTGTATCGCTTGTGGTGCATGTGGTGCTGCTGCACCAGACATTTATGATTATGATGATGAAGGAATTGCGTTCGTAACTCTTGATGATAATCAAGGTATCGTAGAAATTCCTGAAGTACTTGAAGAAGATATGATGGATGCGTTTGAAGGCTGTCCTACTGACTCAATTAAAATCGCTGATGAGCCATTTGATGGTGACGCATTAAAGTTTGAATAGTACTTTTAAAAGACCCTTTGATTAATCAAAGGGTCTTTTCTTTTCACTCTATTTTCTTTTTTAAACATAATTTTTTCTTTCTCTCATACATTCTCTTATAGAATTAATGAATAATGTACTTTTTTGTTTTATTTTTAGGAGGAGTGTTCTTATGTATAAAATTTTAGTAAGCGATGCAATGAATCAAGAAGGTCTAGAACCCCTTTTGACAAATACCCAATTTACAGTCATTCAGTCTGAAGTAAATCAAGTTGAGGGTGAACTCCATACATTTGATGGCTTGTTAGTTAGGAGTTCTACTCAAGTTTCCTATGAACTATTAAAGAAGATGTATAATTTAAAAATTATCGCACGTGCTGGTGTAGGAATAGATAATATTGATTTAAAAGCTGCTACTATGTTAGGTATTGTTGTCATCAATGCACCGGATGGAAATACTATTTCTACAGCAGAGCATACCTTTGCAATGATGCTCTCATTGATACGTCAAATACCACAAGCAAACAATTCATTAAAAGACAATCAATGGAACAGAAAAGATTTTGTAGGAACTGAATTGTATAACAAAAGCCTAGGAATAATCGGATTAGGAAGGGTTGGTTCTGAAATAGCAAAGCTTGCACGGGCGTTTTCAATGAATATATTCGTATTCGATCCGTATTTATCGTTCTCTAAGGCAGAAAAATTAGGTGTAACATCTTGTAGTTTAGACGCGTTACTAAATGAGAGTGACATTATTACCATTCACACACCTCTAACTTCTGATACGAAGGGATTACTCGGAAAGGATAATTTATCCAAAACAAAAAAAGGTGTTTATTTAATTAATTGTGCAAGGGGAGGAATTATTGATGAAATTGAATTAATTCAATACCTGGAAAACGAGCATATAGCAGGAGTTGCGCTAGATGTTTTTGAGAATGAACCTCCTACTAACCATCCGCTACTTCAATATCAGCAAGTGATTACAACTCCACACTTAGGTGCATCAACGAAAGAAGCACAGCTAAATGTTGCTACTCAAGTTTCCTTTGACCTTGTTCAGTTTTTCAATGGAAAACCTATATCTTCTTCTATTAATTTACCAACTTTACCTTCAGCATATCTCGACACGCTTAAGCCTTTTCATAGTCTCTCAAGAAAATTAGGTTACTTAATTTCACGCTTTTATAAAAAGCCCGTTTTGGATATTACCGTTACGTACTCAGGTAAACTCGCTGAGACAGACAACACATATATAACACAAGCTATACTTGCGGGATTTTTAACTACACGAATAGATACAACCGTAAACGAGGTCAATGCTTCTTTAATTGCTAAAGAACACGGAATAACAATTGGGACAAAATTATCAACTAATACTTTCGGTTATACTAGCTGTATAACCATTTCAATTCACAGTGATAAAGGAGATTTTTTTGAATTAAGAGGAACCTACGTAAAAGACTTTGGAGAGAGAATTGTAAATATTAATGGTTACAACGTAGATTTCTCCCCAGAGGGAAATATGCTATTTATTCAACACAATGATAGACCTGGTGTAATAGGAAAAGTAGGAAAGATATTAGGTGATAATCAGATTAATATTGCCACGATGCATGTAGGTCGTAAACAAGCCGGTGGTGATGCAATAATGTTCATTTCATTTGATCAACCACTAACACAAGAAACAGTTCATCTAATTAAACAAATAGATGACGTTCTAACTGCGGTACAAATAGATTTTTAGTTAATTATGCAATAATTAACTTTAAACAAATTGAACCAACGTTCGTTTTCCTTTCGAAAATGTCATTAAGTGTGTGTAGCCAACATCTTTGGCTAGTTTTATTGCTTTATCATATCCATATCCAACATCACTTGGAATGTGAGCATCTGATGAAAGCACGATAGGAATACTCTTAGAAAAGCACATTTCTAAGAGCTTCCTACTTGGATAAATTTCTTTAATAGGCTTGCGTAATCCTGCTGTACTTATTTCGACACAGGTTTTGGAATTTGCTAGTGCCGATGTAATTTTTTCATACTGTTCGAATAAAAAATCTTCATCTTCTGGAACATAATTAAATATTTTGACTAAATCCAGATGACCTACAATATCAAATAGATTAGATTGAGCTAAAGTAACTATTTGATCAAAATAATCATTATAAATTTGATATACATTTCTTTTACCCCATTCTGCTTTATAAACCTCTAAATCAATACCAAAGTCATCAATCCAATGTACTGAACCTATAACGTAATCGAATTCATATTGATTAATAAATCTCTTCATTTCATCGTGTTTGCCTGGAGTATAATCCATTTCTATAGACATTTTAACATCAATATTTTTTCTCCATGCTTGGTAAAAGACCTTTACATAATCATCCATATCATAATAACGCCTTGCTTCAATCCATGGGTTGCTAATGATATTACTTGTTTGATAAAAGTGGTAAGCATGCTCAGAAATGCCGAAATGTTCTATATTCTTCAACCTTGCTTCATCAGTAAACTTTTCTAAATAATTGAGCGTTAAAGTGCCCTTTTCCAAATGATTATGGTAGTCTGTAAGCAATTTGCAGCCCCCTACATACATTTCTTTATGATCTACTAATCACTAACACCTGTTGAGGGAAAATAAGATCATTCTTTAAATTATTTAATTCTTTTAACTTTTCAACAGATATCCCCACTGTTTTTGCAATTTGATTTAGTGAATCACCTGCTTGAACGACATATACCTTTTCATCTTCAGCATAAACCACTAACTTTTGTCCAATTTGTATATTAGTTGTGTTTAGACTATTCCATTCCATGATAGATTCAATAGAGACATTTTCTTTTACAGCTATACCCCATAAAGTATCATTTCTCTCAACAATGACTGTTTTCAGATTTTCTTCGTTCTTGTAATTTGCTGAAACAGCTTCTACTTCTGCTTTCACCGTATCTGCAGTATTATTTATACTACTTTGACTTTGTGGAGAATAAACAGAAGCTTGATGACTTGCCAGTTTTTGTTCGTTTAACTCCTTCATCGTATACAAATTATGCTCACTTAATACTGTTAGGGGATCTATTGCATGGTCCTTCTGATAATTCCATTCACCATTATGTATTTCAAAGTGCAAGTGTGCACCAGTTGATATTCCACTGTTTCCTATATTTCCAATTAGTTGACCTTGTGTTACTTTGTCACCTTCTTTAACAAGTCGTTTACTTAGATGAGCATAAACTGTTTCAAATCCGTTAGGATGTTTTATAAAAACAACATGACCGTATGTAGAGGAATAGTAAGATTTATTTACTACACCATCATCAACCGAAAATACTTCTTCTCCATATTCAGCAACAATATCAATACCTTTATGTCTTCCATGTCTTGTTCCAAAATGGTCACTGATATTACCTGATACAGGCCAAGCCCAATCCTTTGTTAATGATTGTAAATCAGTTGACTCTGCACTAGTTGAACGGCCTCCAATGAAAAGAACTCCAATACATATACCCATAATGACTGCGATAACTAATCTTTTTATAATATCTTGCATTGTTCTCCTCCTTGATAAACTAAGCATTGTTAAGTATATATGTAAGCATGTCTTACATTAGACCAATTTTATTAGGTCACCTTTTATAATCTTAAGGTTAATTCTCTAAAAGTGTGGGTGTCTTTTGGAAATCTCCAACGACATAAAATTTAAGTTTTTTATTTAGTAAAAATATCCAATTAAATCTTTATTTGGCAAACACCTTTTCATTATGTGACACCTAAAGAAGAAATATGTAAAAAAGACATTAAAAAAAAAGACTAGCATATCTAGTCTCCTTGATTATTGAAGTTGTATAGGATTAGGTGAAAATGGCACAATCATCGGAACATTAAATTGAATTTCCCCTATTTGATTGATGTTACCTATAAATGTAACTGTATCAAATCCAAATTCTTTTGCAGTTAACATAATTGATTCTACCATTAAAATATTCTGCTCATCATTTTCTAGTACACTGTCTTGTGTAAATACAATCGTTACATGTCTATTCTTATTTTCAACAACTATATTCTCAATGGTAACACCTTTAGGAATCGTTCGCTTTAAAGTAACCGATGGGTACTCAAAATCGTTGTACATAGAGAAGAAAGCATCTTCAAACGTTACTGCCGTCTTAACACCAGCCATTTTTATTGGAACTAAATATTTTTGATTAACTCCCTCTTTTGTATATAGAAGGTAGAATCTCTTATTTTGAGGTGTGATAGCAATTTCTTTAACTTTTCCTGTGTTTCCCATTTCAATTCCACTTTGACCATCAGTATAAAGAAGTGCATTCTCAAATAGGTTCCAACGAAATGTTTCTTCAATGGATTGCTTAAACATCTCCTCTTCCGTAGAAGATGAAAGATAAAAGTCTCTTGGAACATTTATGGTGACTGTATCGGAAATATCACCTTGTGAAAAAGTAGCCTTCCATAATGGACTATACGATAATCCCGTTACTGTTCGATCAATGGTCTTATTTAAGTCAGCTAGGGTTTCCTGCATTCTCTCCAAGAAATTAATGTCATGTCTTTCCTCAACTATAATACTAACTGGAATAATAAACTCAGCATTTTCGTCAGGAACTCCATATGTTAATATTTGTTGGTTAGGTGCATCCCATGCAACAAAACTCGTCTGTATTTCCTCATTCATAGCAAATGAATTTTCTTGTGCCTGATCAGCTGGAGCAATTCCTTTTTCAGCAACTTCTTCATCTTTCATTTCAGACTTTTTCATATCTTGTGTAAAACCCTCTTCACTCGAATCTTGGCCTAAAGATAAATTCGATTCTTGGTTATTTAAAATTGAAGGGGCGATAATAAAGAAAATAAAAAGAGCTGCTGCAGTTGCAAGAGAAGGAAAAACCCAAGTGTATTTCTTTTTCTTTTTGACTTTCGAGGATATATTTTGATAAATATCCTGTGGACTTCTTTGATCCTTTATCGATGGCATTTGTTTGAACAATTGTTCTAATTGTTCATCGTTCCACTCGGATTTTTTCATCAACTACCCCCTCCTTTTCAGCCAGTTCTTCCATAAAACCTTTTAATACCTTTAACGCACGATGTTGTGTTGTTTTCACTTTACTCTCTGTCCACCCTAAACTCTCTGCGGTTTCTGATATTGATAAGGATTGAATGTACCTTAAAACAAGGACTAATCGTTGATCTACCGTGCACTTATCTAGGCATTTATATAGCATTTGAATTTGTTCGTTTTGTAGCGCAATTTCATCAGGAAGTGGTGCAAAATCCTTTACCTGTTGTTTGTTCCAATCAAACGTTTCAACGATTCGTTGCTTCCATCCTTTTTGCTTTCGAAACGAGTCAATTGCTACATGTCTTGCAATTGAAAAAAGCCACGTTTTTTCACTACTTTTGCCCTCAAACTTATCATAAGACTTTAACACTCTTATATATACTTCCTGAACGAGGTCTTCTGCTTGTTCACGATTTTTAACCATATAAAACAAGAAAGAAAAAACATCGTGATGATATTTTTCGTAAAGGTCTTGAAACACGGCGTCCATTAATCCTTACCCTCCGTTCATATAATTAGTCGTTAAATTTTTATAAAGGTTACACTTATGTATAAAATTTCATTCTCTTTCTATAATACAAGAAAAGTACAAAAAATAGGTAATTAATTAATAAAATAATAGTTTTACTTCCAGCTCTATTATCAGTAATAAAATAAGTCGCCTAAAATAGGCGACTCAGGTCAGAAAAGAAAAAATGTCATTTCTTAATTGTGTAGCAGTCCATATTTACTTTTGAACCTTTTTAAAATCTTTATCCAATATTTACCGAAAATAATAATGAAAATAACATTTGAAATAGCATGGGTTAGATCGAAATAAAAACTCGTAATAAAATATGTAAATATGGCTTTTAGAGAAATTTCTTGCAATAATCCTACAATAAACCAAACATTCATTATCCATCCAAATAAGAATCCAGCAAAAAAACCATACAAACTAATTCCCCATATTTTTGAAAATAAAAAACTATTTCTTCCAAGTCCTGCTAAAAAACCAATTAGGCCCCAACTGTACATTTGCCATGGAGTCCACGGGCCTTGCCCTAAAAACATATTAGAAACAAAGGCTGCAATAGCTCCTATAAGAAAACCACTTTCGGCTCCGAAAACAAGACCACATATAATTATGATAAATGTTGTAGGTTGAACACTTGGTAACATTGAAAAAGGAATCCTACTCACAGCTGCAATAGCAGCTAGTGTAGAGAACATAACAATTTCCTTAGCACCAATCTGTTTTCTTTCATACATCCAAAAAAATAGCAGCAAAGAAATTGAGAGTACCGCGATTCCAATGCCTAGAAAGTAATCACTGAAATAAAACACTGATACACCTAGAAAAAAAAGTGGAAAAACAATGAAACTAAATCTAATTAGTTCTTTCCGTTTCAATTGTTTAGCCCCTCCTCCACTGTAATAAGTCCATCACAAACACCTCTTGTTATACGGCTTATTACCGTTGTGTAAAAATAATTATCCTTAAAAAACTCCATCGCAGTACCTATTGCAGAAATTTCACCATCAAACATAATTGCACAACGAGAGGAATATTGGGCTGCAAACTCCATATCATGTGTAGCCATTACAATCGTTTTTCCATTCTCGATTAGCATTTTTAGGAAGTCTCCGAACCTTTTTTTAGCTAATGGGTCCAATCCTTTTGTAGGTTCATCTATAAAAAGAATTGAAGGGTTGCTTATTAACAAACAAGCAAGTGCTGCTCTTTGTAACTCTCCCCCACTACAATCATAGGGATGCTTATGTAAAAGTTTTTCTATATCAAATATTTTATTAATTGAAAAATATGATGTATTCTTTCCTGTCACACCCAGTTGGTCTGCTTGAAAATCTAATTCCTTTTGAATCGTATCGTGAATAAATAATGCTTTTGGATTTTGTGGTAGATAAGCTATTTCTTCTTGTAACTCTAACTGAGTATATTTTTGCATCAATCTATTCTTGAAAGAAATCTTCCCTTGCTGATTCTTTAATATTCCACTTAAAACTTTTAAAAGAGTTGATTTTCCTGAACCATTTTTTCCTAGTATCGTGAAAAGCTCACCTTGCTTAATCTCTACATCTAGGTTTTTAATTACTGGTTTTTCTTTTTTTGCATACTGGAAATAGATCGAATTACATTCCATAATATTTACTTTCGTTTGTACCGTCGCATCTCCATCTCTACTAGGTTGTGGAATCCTTTCAGCATTACTTAACACCCATTTTTTACCTTCTTTGACTGAAAGAGGTACTTCCCTAATTTCAGCAATATTGTTTGAATATGTTAAAACAAGCTTTGGAATTGAGGGTGTAAAGGACTTAATATAGGAATCATTCTTTCTCCAAGCAGTTAAAAAGAGATCAGTTGGAGCTGCATCTTCGATGATTTTCCCTTCTTTCATGACAATTATTCTATCTGCTAAATGGATTAACTCATCTAAACGATGCTCTACAAGAATCACTGTTATACCAAATTCTTGATTGAGCCTTCTCAGTAGTTGCAGGAACTCTTTAGCTGAAATTGGATCTAATTGTGAGGTTGGTTCGTCTAATAAGATTACTTTCGGTTGCAATAAAAGGATAGATGCAAGGTTCATTAATTGCTTTTGTCCACCTGATATTTCAAACGTTTTCTTATATAAAAGTGGTTCTAAGTCGAAAAAATGAACGAATTCAGCAATCCGTTTTCTCATAACTTTTGAGTCTAAATTCGCATTTTCCATTCCAAATACGAGCTCTTGGTATACTTCATCCATTGCAACTTGGTTATCAGGATCTTGAAATACAAATCCAATTTCAGAAGAAAGTCTATCAGATGAGAAACTATTAATATCTTCACCATAATAAAGGATAGAACCTATTGATTGACCAAAAGGTGTAATTTCTACTTTTAACTGCTTTAAAAGCGTACTTTTTCCACACCCCGATTCACCACTAATAACAATAAATTCCCCTTCACTACATGAAAAGTTAATGTCATTTAACGCAAATTCAGACTGATCTGAGTATGAGAACGCTAGGTTATTTATTTTAAATACTTCCATTTTAACCACTCTTTTCCTTCTAGCAATAGTGGAAAGCTAATAAATAATAGAAAGGGAATGACCAAATACAATTCGTTAGGCTTAAAAAAATGTTGTTGCAAACTTGGATATATCGTAAGTTTCCCAAACTCATAATGTAAAAATAGAAATAGACAGGTTGAAAAACTTATGAATAAAAAGACCATACTAACCCAATCTTCTTTTTGAAACCTATACCTATAAAAAGAGGACTTTACTTTATTCTCATAGCCTCTTGCCTTCATAGATTCTGCTGTCTGTATTGCTTCTTCTAATGACCAAGTAAGTAATATCTGTAGTATGGTCATTCCATTCCTAGCTTTATTTAACAGATTACCCGAACGCATGCTTATACCTCTTCTACTTTGAACAGCTATTATTTCATTTAACCTTCTCTTTAATAGAGGTACAAACCGCATAGTTAAAATTCCTAATAAAGCTACTTTCGGAGTTATTTTACCGAACATATAAAATAATTTAATATCATTGATTATCGTATTAAAATATAAAAACATTATGAATATCCCTAAAAGAGAGAGTGCTGTCGTAATGCTATACACAACAGCCTCTAACATTACTGGATTGTCTCCTACATAAAAAAGAATATTAACACCACGACGATTTATTAGGGGATTAATAACGATAATAAGTAAAACAATGAACAGATAATAAATACCCCATCTCTTAAGTTGAGAACCTTTATTGATAAATAAGAGGGTAATGATTATCGATAAAGTAGCAACTAATAAGAAAAAAGGGTGAAGTAGTAAAGTAAAAAAGACTCCTAATCCAACAAAATAGCTAAAACCCGTGAAAGGATGAAGAAATGATAAACGACTCTCACTCATTCAACATCCCTACCGAGATCCTCAGAATATATCCATTCTATACTGTCACCACTTTTAACTTTAACAGAACCAGCGCCAACATTGGATTTTGTACCATTCACTTTAAAAACCCACCCACTCTTTGGACCATAATCAAATTCAAAAAGATTGGCAATTCCCTCAATATAAGCACTCGTTCCACTTCCGACCACACTTATTGGTATCCCATTTTTTTTCGTCACTGCCTGTAGAACGGATAAAACTGTGTCTCCATTTTTCACTTCAACCGATGTTGTATTTAAGATTGTACCTTTACCTACAATCAAAATTTGTACAAAAGATTGAGAAGTTGTTTTATTTTCTGTGTTCTTTTCAGTCGTATTTTCTTTCGTATCTTTTTTATCTAAAGAACTCTTTTCCTGATTTTTAATATTACTTTTGTTCGTTTCTTCATCAACTTTCTCCTGATTATTTTCAAATTCTGAGATTTCCTTAGGATAGCTATCTGTTTTTTCGTAAGAGCTATCTATGGCTGTTGATAATTCTCCTAATTCTTCTTTTTTTAAATCTCCCTCAGAATTTTCAACTGCACTTTCTACTTCAGGCTTTTCTATTTGTTCAGGAGTAGCATCCTTTTTACTATGAGTACATGCTACTAATCCCATCAAAGTAATTAACATAAAAATAATCAAACTGAATTTGCTTTTCCTCAAATTCTTTCACCCTTTGCTTTCTATTTATCTTGGTATTATATCCATTTTTTCACTAAGGGCAAATATGGAAAAATTAGACATACTTTTTCCTTTGTAATTTCATCATCAAGATAGAACTAAAGATTAAAAACATTCCTATTACTAACAAAGAAAAGTAGTTAGTAGATGTATTGGGAAGCCTATGCCCCTTATCTTGACTGTTATTCTCTTCTTTAACCGTTTCATTATATTCCGTAGTAACTTTATAAGCAGATGCTGTAAAGTCAAAAATAGGCTCTTGTTTTATAACAAAGTTTATATACGCTACAATTGCTAAAAATGCTTTTTCAGTTGACATTCCTGTAGCACCCGAACCATGTAAATGCTCAAATTGACCATTACCAAGAGAATAGCTTAAAAGGTTTGAAAGTAGATCTCCGTTCTCTTTAACAAAAGCTCCACTTAGAGGGTTTATACCTAATGAAGTTAATGCAATAATGACCTCTGCTGTTGATTCACTGCTTTCTCCATTCTCAACGGTAAACCCACCATTTTTATTCTGAACAGATGATAACCAGTTTAGCGCAGATGAAATAGCATCTTTAACCACAGATTCATCTTGATAATTTGATAATGCAGTAAGGGTCATTGCCGTAATATCAACATCTGAATTAGAGTCTTCGTATAAGCCCCAACCACCATCTGAATTTTGATGGTCTAATATATATTGTACTAGTCTTTCTCTATCCCACTTTGCGGTAGGTGGGATTACGTAACTATTGCTATCTAAAGCTATTAACCCATAAATTACTCCGTTAATCCCTTGATTTGTCATTCTATCATTATTATAAATTGATTCAATTAAATTATAAGAAGCAATATTCGTTGGGTCACCACCAGCGGCATACACTCCCATTGAGAGTCTCTCATATTCGGTAACATTTCTGAACGAGCCATTCTTTTCTATTAACTTCTCTTTTATGCCTTCTATATATTCTGTTGGAATTATTTTGCCTGACTTACGAAGAGCAATTACGTCCCACTCTGTTAGATTTCCTTTATTTAGAACATAACGAACTGTTTGAGGAACAATTTCTTGAACTTGATCAAAGTATAATTCAGCATTTTTATCCATTGAACCCTCTGTAGGTTCCGTTGGTTCTGTTGGTTCTGTTGGTTCAATTGGTTCCCATGACTCATACTTGAACTGAATTTTATCGCCATTCTTTAAAATATAATCTCCTGCACCTACTTCAGCATAATCACCGTTAACGTAAAAAGCCCAATAAAACGAACCCTCTGCTACTATTCCATTAATACCTGCAATATAAGGACCGTAAGCAGATTCTTCTAAAATGACATTCTCAAAACCTACTATGTTCGTTAGACCTTTTAAAGCAGTAGTGTCTTCATTTAATCTAATTTGTTCTTCAACTAAAATACCTTCACTTGAAACAACGGATAGTATAGCTTCACTCACTTGTGTTTGTTCCCATGATTCGTAGGAAAATATAATTTGATCATCTTGTTTTGGATAATAATCCGCAGCTCCAATTTCCGCTTGTTTTCCGTTTACATAAAATGCCCAATAATATGTTCCTTCAGCCTTAATTCCGTGGATACCTTCTACATATGCCCCCCATTGAGATTCTACGATATCTACATTTTCTTCTCCTACTAGATTAATTAGTATGGTAAGTACTGAAGAATTTTCATCCAAATTAATACTATCAAACTTCGCAATCTCTTCACCCTGGTTAGAAATTGTTAAACTAGCTGTTTTAAATGTTGACGCATCCGCATTTGTTGGTAAAAAAAGTAGAAATTGCATCATAATTAAAACAAAATACAACGTCTTTTTCATAAATTTCTCCATTTTTATTCCCCTTTTTGTAAAGACATATAAATTTCAATAAGTTGTCCATCTTAAAATAAAAAAAATCTCCCTGAAGGAGATTTTTATGTAAAACAGAATAGAAATGATCAATCAATTTCGACTGTAATTCTATATGCCTTACACCTCCTCTATCCGCGTAGAAAACTGGGTGCTTTTAATAGGCAGGTCTCCTGGCTCATGTTCATCGCAGTCTATCCCTTCCCATCTTTTTTAAGACAGTGGATACATATAGACTACTCACATTTACAGTGGCGGGACCGCGTCGGAATTAAACCGAACTTCCCTTTTAAGTTAATAAGGATCGCACTTATTAACACCTATTAATTTACCGATATGAAGTTAACATTGTAATCTTATCAACTTTTTAGAATTTTGTCTATTAATTCAAAAAAAGAAAAGAAAAAGTGAAAAAAGTTTCTTATGAAACAAGATTCTTCGTCACGTTCTATCAAATTGTTTTACATTTCGAGGTAAAAAGAATGTAAATGTCGTACCTTCGTTAATTTTGCTATGTACGGATATATGTCCACCATGAGCATCAACAATATTTTTAGCTATCGCTAAACCAAGACCAGTACCAGACCTACCTCTTGTTCTAGCTTTATCAGCCTTATAAAACCTTTCAAAAACAAAAGGTAAATCTTCTTCTGGAATTCCCGATCCTGAATCATGTACATCAATCAAGATTCCATTTGGTTGATTTTTAACATGAATCATCACTGAACCATCGTTATTCGTATGACGAATTGCATTGTCAATTAAGTTAGTTAACACTTGCTCAATTTTATCAGAATCAAAAATAAGAGTTCCTATTTCGCTTTGTTTTTTTATAAATAAGTTTATAGATTTCTCCTTTGCTAACCCCTGAAACTTCCATATTATTCGATTTAGAAACTGATCAAAATTTATTTCATCGTAATCTAATGTAAGCTGTCCCGCTTCCATTCTAGCTAAATCTAAAAGTTCATTGACAAGGCGTCCCATTCTAAGAGATTCATCATAAATGACTTTAGCAATTTCTTTTTTCTCTTCATCAGTTCCAGCAATGTCATCTATGATTGCTTCACTATATCCTTGAAGCATTGAAATAGGCGTTCTAAGTTCATGTGAAACGTTGGCAATAAAATCTTCTCGTAATTTATCTAACCTTCTTTCTTCAGTCATATCTCTTAGTACAGCTACCGCTCCACGAATATATGTCTGATTATACAGAGGGCTCATCAATATCACCCAATTTCGCCCTTGAAGACTAATTTCTGTAACTTGTTCTTTTTCAAAAGATACAGCCCTTTGAAATAGGTCCTTTACCTCTGATGGAAGTTCTTCCTCAGCGAAGTTATTCATCCCTTGTTGATAATACCAAGCTTGTAGAAACCTTTCTGCTGGAGGATTTGTAACAAGAATCGTACCATCTCTACTTAAAGTGATAACCCCATCTGCCATACTACTAAGAATACTAGAAAGTTGTTCTTTCTCTTGGTTTAAAGCATTAATATGATACTTTATTTGTCGTCCCATTTGATTAAACGCCATAGCAAGTTCACCAATTTCATCGTGTGTCAAAATAGGTACCTTAGTATCAAATTGGCCTCGAGCTAATTCAAAAGCTACTTGACGCATTTTCCTTAGAGGGGAAGTAATTCTAGTAGATAAGAAAAAGGCAAAAATTGTCGTTAATACGATCGCAATTCCAGCGGCTAATAAGATAAATTTAGTCGTATGTTTTGTTGTTTCTTTCACAACATCAAGTGATTGATAAAGGAAAACAGCACCTATTTTGGACCCATCTATATGTAAAGGAGCTCCAACTATAAATAGCTCCTCACCTTCCCATTCTGACGAAGGAAAATTTTCAATTTGTGTTTTTTTACTTATCGTTTCATCATTTCTTAGTACTTTTTTCAATTCTTCATCATTTAGAAAGAATGAAATTGGGAGATTACCAAGTGATTTCCTATTAGGTGAGTACCAGTAAGAATTTTCATCTTCAATGATAATGACCTTTGTAGATTCATCTACTAACTCCCAGGAAATTGAGCGTGCTATTTGTTTGTCTTCATTTTCTTCCATGATATTGGCTATCTTTGATGCTAAATTTGTTAGTCCCAATTCAGCCTCTTTGACATGATAATTCTCAAAGAATTCTAGGAGTAGAACCGTTAAGATGAATAAAACAAAAGAGACAAGCAATAGAACTGTAAACCAAAGTTTTCCTACTACACTACGCCAAAACATCATTCATCTGCAACCTCAAATTTATATCCTACTCCCCAAACTGTTACAATCATTTTGGCAGCCTCTTTGGATACCTTACTTAATTTTTCTCTTAAACGTTTAACATGAGTATCGACTGTACGAAGGTCACCGAAGAAATCGTATTGCCATACTTCTTTTAGTAAATGTTCTCTTTCGAACACTTTATCTGGAGACTTAGCAAGAAAATAAAGTAAATCATATTCCTTTGGTGTAAGACTTACTTCTTTTCCTCCAGCTAAAATTCTGTGGCTATCTTTATCAATTGTTAGATGAGGAAATACAATAATATCTCTTGCTGACACTTCGCTTTGTACAGGAACTTGAGATGTTGTTCTTCTAAGTAAAGCCTTAACACGTAGGACGACTTCTCTAGGGCTAAAAGGCTTAACAATATAATCATCAGTACCTACTTCAAATCCTTGGATTCTATTCGTTTCTTCTCCTTTTGCAGTTAGCATGATAATTGGAGTTGATTTTATTTCCCTAATTTCTTTACATACTTGTATTCCGTCTTTACCTGGCATCATTAGATCTAGAAGGATTAAGTCATAGTCGTTTTCCTTTGCTTTTATGACTGCTACAACACCATCTTCTGCTTCATCTATGATAAAATCTTCTCTTTCTAGATACATCTTTAATAATCGTCTAATTCTTTCTTCATCATCTACTACTAATATTTTCATTTCCTTTTCCATTTCCATTTTTCAAAACCTCCACTGAAATCACTTATAGAGAAAATCTTATGTTCATTATGTATCTTATCTAATAAAGTTCATCGAAACTATAACATTTGTCACACTTAGGATGTTTTTTTGAAATTTCTTTGCTACCCTGAAAATACGTTTCGTTACACTCAACATGGGTGTTAACCTTCGTTGCAGGAGCCTCGCTTTCCGCGGGGCGCCACTTGAGCCTCCTCGGCTGCGCCTTTGGGGTCCGGGGCCCGGCGCTATCTCCCGCAGGAGTCTCGGTCCTTCCACTCCGATTAACACGAAAAAATACTAATGTCCAACATTCTAAGGTACAAGAAATAATCGTTTATTTTCATACCCTGAAAATACAATTCGTCTCGTTAATTTGCAAGGGTAATTACTACAGTGTATATTTTTAATTCGTTTTTATATAAAAGCCTTCATCAAAGTGATGAAGGCTACTTATTTAACATATTAAGCATAGGAATGGAGCCCAGCGATTACTAGGTTTACAAAGACTAGATTAAACATAATAATGGCAAAGCCTACTACCGCTAACCAGGCAGATTTTTCTCCATGCCATCCTTTTGATAAGCGAAGGTGTAGAAATGCAGCGTAGAATAAAAATGTAATTAATGCCCATACTTCCTTAGGATCCCATCCCCAGAATCTAGTCCAGGCAATTTGAGCCCAGATCATAGCAAAAATGAGAGCACCTAGAGTGAAAACTGGAAACCCGATCGTAACTGAGCGGTAACCAATTTCATCCACTACATCTAAATTAATGTTCTTAACAAGTGGTTGAAGAACTGCACCAATTCTTTTTCTAAAGATTAATCTCAATAATCCATATAGGATAGTACCAGCTAAGAATGACCAAACAACAGTATTTAGCTTACGTCCGCTAATAATTGCTGGTACTTCTATTAATGGAGTAAATTTATCTTCCGTTAAGAGAGTGCCTTCGTTTGGACCAATTATTGCTGGCAGGTGATAAACCATTTCAGAAACCTGATCCTTTTTATCAACCCAAGAGAAGGTTGCTTCATAATTCATCGTGCTATATACAATTGAGACCAAAATAAATCCTACAGTAGTCACTAATGTATACATAATGAATTCTAACCAAAAAGTCCTTTTCGTAGAAATTGTTTGGTCAACAACTTTTACTAAATAGATGATACCTGCTATTGCACTTATAGAAAGGATTGCTTGTCCAAGTGCAGCTGTAGTAACGTGAATGTGTAACCAGTCACTTTGCAATGCTGGAATTAGCGGAGAGATTTCTCTAGGAAACATACTAGCATATGCAATTAACAATGTAGCAATTGGCAATGTAAATACGCCTAATGCATTTGTTTTATAGATAAAGTAAAGTAAAATGAAAGCTAAAACGATCATCATTCCAAAGAATGTCGTAAATTCAAATAGATTACTAACAGGTGCATGCCCAGATGCAATCCATCTTGTAATAAAATATCCTACCTGAGCTAAAAAACCGATGATAGTTATTATAATTCCAATCTGAGACCAACGATTTTTACTCTCAGTAGTACGCTTATCTTTTATTGATCCACCAAAAAATAGTGTAGCAACCAAATATAAAATGAAAGCTACGTACAACAAATTACCACTTAGTTCTGCCATCGCTAGCCCTCCTTATTCGTTTTCTTTAGACTGTATAGACTGTTCAGATTGGTCTAATGGGATGACTAGTTCGGTTCCATCTAGTATTAAACTAATCTCATTTTTCAGACCAAACCAGTTTTTATTTGTATGTCCTGCAATAAGCACTTCATTTTGGACTTGTTGAATCCAAATTCTTCTATGTTGCCAATACATCCCTTGAATGAGCCCAATCATGAAGATGAACCCACCTAAGGCTAACACCCATAATGTATAGTCTCTCCTTACAGTAAGAGCTGAAACATTTTTCGTGTCTATTCCTGCAAAGGCTAATTTAAATTGGTTGTCTCCAAAAGGTTCAATCGTTTGTTGTATGGCAACAAAACTGATTTCTCCCTCAGGTGCTTCTGGAGTATACATTTTAAAGACAAAGGCTGGATTATTAGGCACTTTCGATTTAGTAGCAGGTTCTCCTTTACTATCAAAGTAAAAATCAGGAAAATAACTAACTACCTCTACTGAATATCCATCCCTAAGTACATATTTATTTTGTGGCTCGTTTAGATCAATCGTTAATGACCCTAAACTAGTATTCGTATCATCTTTATCTACCAAATTGAATGACATTGTACTGAATTCATTTAATTTATAGCTAACTTGATAGAGCGCATAGTTTTCATGCTTCAACGGCTCATTTACTCGAATTTGGAAATCCTTTACTTTATTTAACTCAGGCTCATCTCCATGGACAACTTCACCTACACGTTCATATAAGGTGACATTTGTTTGGTAATTTTTTGCGACCATACCATCTCCAGCACGGTTGATAGCTTCCTCAAATACGCCTTTTTCATTTTCTTTCTCGTAAACTTCAAAAATGAATTTATCACTCTTCAAAAAGTATTTTCCTTCAGTTCCTGGGATACTCTTTGTTTCACCCTCACGAATCCACAACATTTCATCAATGTACATTCCCGGTACAAACCTTAGCATCGCACCAATCAAAAAGATAATTAACCCCACATGATTAACGTAAGGACCCCACCTAGAGAATCTGCCTTTTTCAGCTAGTAAATTATTATTTTCAAGACGAACATTATATCGTTTTTGTTCAAGTCGTTTTTTTAATACTTGTATATCATAATTAACTCCCTCAATCTTAGTAGCACTAAAAAGTCTTTGACGTCTTAAAAAGCTCTGGTGACGACTCACACCTTGCTTCTTTAATGCACGATACAATGGTATTACTCGATCAAGACTTGCTATTACAAGAGAAATACCCAGTGATGCAATAAGAACCATGTACCACCAAGATCCATATAAATTATGAAAACCTAACTGATAATACATTGCTCCAGTGAAGCCATACTCATCTCTATAGTATTCACTCGCGTTTACATTAGGCGGGATATACATTTCTTGTGGATAAATAGTTCCCAATGCAGACGCAACCAGTGTGAGTACAATTAACCAAATTCCAACCTTAACTGAGGAGAAAAAATTCCAAATTTTATCAACTGCAGCTTTGTTGTAAGTTTGTGAACGTCTAGCACTTCCCTCATATCTCATATCAAGAAGTGGTTTTCTAGTTGATGTTTCCTCTTCGAATGGCTTTCCACATGACTCACATAATACTGTGCCAAGTGGATTGGCATGTCCACATTCACATTTCACATGTTCCATCAATAAAACTCCCTATTTCGGTGTAATTTGATCCATATATTTTTTTATCATTGGTTCATTCATTTCACCAGTAATAATTTCGACAACAATACCATCTTCATTGATAAGAAATGTAGTAGGTAATGGATCAATCCCATATGCGTGTAACAATTGATCCCCTTTATCAATGCCTATTGGAAAAGTTAAATCATACTTTTCAACAAATTTCTCGACACTAAATTTTGGTTCATTTACATTTACGGCAATAATTTCTACGCCTTTGTCCTTATATACCTGGTACAACTTATTCATATGAGGCATTTCTCGTTCACATGGCTTACACCAAGTTCCCCAAAAGTTGAGAAAAACTCCTTTACCACGATAATCCGATAACGTATGTTTGTTCCCATTTAAGTCGGTAATTACAAAATTTGGAGCCTCTTTGCCAATTACAATTTTTTCTTTACTAACAAAAAAATTAGAATATAAAGTATAGCCTACTGCTGATAATAGTAGGAATAAGATGGTTGTTCGAATTATTAAACGTTTTTTCTTCATGATAAAACTCTCCCATTAAAAGCTATAAACAAAATTATATCATGCTATTTCCTTAATTCGGTTTTCTAATTATGAAGGTTATGTGACAAATTAAAATTATTTTAATCTATTTCCCTCTGTAGAAGCTAAAGCGCGCAATTGTTTTACTTCATGTGGAGACAATTCACGAAATTCACCTGTGGTTAACCCTTGTAAGGTTAGGAACCCATAACGTTCTCTTTTAAGTTTCAATACTTCATGACCAATAGCATCTAACATTCTTCTAACTTGACGGTTTTTCCCTTCATGAATTGCTAGTTCAACAATTGCTGTTTGCTTTCTTTTATCAATTGATAGAAGTTTAACCTTTGCTGGTGCAGTAACACCGTCCTCTAACTTTATGCCGCGCTCAAGAAGTCTCAATTTTTCCTTTGAAGGAATACCCTTTACTTTTGCCACATACACTTTTTCAACCTCATATTTCGGGTGCATTAACGTGTTAGCAAACTCTCCATCATTTGTTAACAAGATTAATCCTGAAGTGTCGTAATCTAATCGACCAATAGGATAAATTCGTTTATCTAACTCTTGAAAGAAATCTGTTACTACTTTTCTTCCTTTATCATCTGAAGCACTTGAAATAACACCACGTGGTTTATATAGTAAGAAATATACTGGTGACTCCTTCTCTAAAGGAACACCATTCACTTCAATCTTTTCATTCATACCTACTTTTGTTCCAAGTTCTTTTACGACCTTACCATTAACTTTTACTTTTCCTTCAAGTATAAGTTGCTCAGCCTTTCTTCTAGAAGCAACCCCTGCGTACGCAATAACCTTTTGTAATCTTTCCATTCATCGTTCACCTCTTTAAACATCTTACTTGTTTATATGCCTTTTAACAAGTTTTATATCTACTACTATTTTTCCCAACTTACACTTAAGCTTTCAATATAAATAAAAATCTTTTCTCCTTGAGCAAATAGAAGATCCCATCTTAACATGATTAACATTTGAAAAAAATATTAAACAAAAAAGTCGTATCAGATCTGATACGACTCAATCTTATGCAAAAGCAATTGTTACAACAACAATTGTTGCTACAATCCCTACTAAATCAGCAAGTAACCCAACCTTTAATGCATCGCCCATTTTTTTTATTCCTACAGCACCAAAATATACAGTTAATACATAAAAGGTAGTATCCGTACTTCCTTGCATAGTCGACGCTAATCTACCTATAAAAGAGTCTGGCCCATGTGTAGCGATAAGATCGGTCGTCATCCCTAATGCTGCAGTACCCGAAATGGGCCTAATGAGTGCTAACGGTACGATATCTGGTGGAATTCCAACTAAATCAAAGAGTGGTCTAAAGAGGTTAATGAAAAACTCTAAAGCACCTGAAGCTCTAAAGATTGAAATAGCTACTAACATCCCTACTAAGAATGGAATTATAGAAAAAGCAATTTGAATTCCTTCTTTGCCACCTTCTACAAATTTTTCATAGGTTGGTACTTTTTTTATTGTTCCATATATCAATATTAGACCTATTATTATGGGAATAAGCCAAAGAGATATAGCACTTATCATACTCATTTGTATGTTTCCCCCCTTTTAACTCTCCTATAATAAAAATATCGGTCAATTAATATCGCACCTATTGTAGAACATAGAGTAGCAATTAATGTAGTACCAACTATTTCTGTTGGATTAGAAGAATCATAGGTCATACGAATGGCAATAACGGTTGTTGGAATTAAGGTTAAGCTTGATGTATTAATAGCTAAAAATGTTACCATTGATCGACTCACTGTTTCTTTACCTTCATTTAGTACCTTTAGCTGTTCCATAGCTTTTATCCCCATTGGCGTGGCTGCGTTTCCTAGTCCAAACATATTTGCTACCATGTTCGAAAGCATATAGCCCATCGCAGGATGGTCTACAGGTACTTCAGGAAATAAACGCTTAACGAAAGGTCGGAAAAGTCTTGAAAGCTTTTCTAGTAGACCTGCAGCCTGCGCTATGTTCATTAAACCTAACCAAAAAACCAAAATACTTATTAATCCAATACAAATGGTTACGGCTTCTTTCGCTCCATTAAAAACCGCTTCATTTACAGTCTCCATCGTTCCATTTACCATAGCAAAAATGATTCCTATTAATGTCATGAAGACCCAAATTAAATTAACCATGGTCTTTTACACCTAACGAAATTAAAAATAAACTTTTGAACAGATCCCATATGGAACGATTCGGTCTTTCTACATTTCCATTATCATAGTACACAGGTAACTTCGCTATGACTTCATCTTTTAAAATGATAGCCATTTCTCCAACAATATTCGGTACGTCTTCCTTCTCTCTCCACCCTTGTTCACTTGGTTCAACTAATGATAATTTTATTCTTACTTTATCTTTTTCATTTGAGGCCAATGGGTAAAGAAAGTCACGTTTAATAAATAAGTTTTTCTTATATAGCTCATTTTCAATATTTTTGATAGTACCTTCATTTACAATCTTAACTGTTTCAAAATGATCAAAACCAAAATTGAACATGTTCATATGGTCATTCCAATCATCTGAAGCATTAATGGTTACAGCTATTAAATCTAATCCATCTTTTGAAGCAGTAGTGACCAAAGTTCGCTTTGCACGTTTCGTATATCCTGTTTTTCCTCCTGTACAATATGAATACAAACCAAGTAATCTATTCTTGTTTTTCCACACCCGATCCCACTTCTCATTTGGGTTTGGAGCCCTGTGAACTTTTGTTCCAAATATTTGTTTAAATTCTTCATTTTGCATTGCGTACTTTGTTAAAAGTGCCATATCATAAGCAGTTGAATAGTGGTTCTCGTGATCATCTAATCCATGTGGGTTTGCAAATTCGGTGTTAAGCATGCCAATTTCTGCGGCCTTTTGATTCATTAAAAATACAAAACCGTCAAGACTTCCCCCTACATGCTCCGCTATCGCAACAGCTGCGTCATTTCCAGACCTTAACATTAACCCATAAACCAAATCTTCTAACTTTATTTTTTCATTTGGCTGCAAATAAATTGAAGACCCTTCCGTTTTAATAGCCCGGTTACTAACTTTAACTGTTTCATCTAGCTTACCTGACTCAACGGCCAATATAGCTGTCATAATTTTTGTGATACTTGCAATACGCCTTTTTGTATGTGCATCTTTTTCAAACAAAATTCTTCCACTCTCTTGTTCAATTAAAATTGCACTCCTTGCACTAACATTATTCGTTGCATGTGTATGTAAAGGAAGTGATGCTACAATTAAAAAAAGAACAACTACGTATATCCATATTTTTTTCCTCTTCATTTCATCCCCGTCCCTTTTGCTGTTTTGTACAAGTTTATGCATGTCTAGTCCCATTATGAATGAAATTACGTTACAAAAGAGACTTGTAAGTTTGAAGAAGACGAAAAATAAAAAACGCAAATGGCATTTTGTTTACACCACTTACGTTTAAGTTATTATTTCAAATATTTATTTTTATCTCTCGTGCTTCTAAAAAGATTTCCATTTAATGTTTACCGCTTTATTAAATCTATCTTCAACATTCTTCCAATTAACAACATTCCACCATTTATTCACATAATCTTTTCTATTATTCTTGTACTGTAAATAATATGCGTGCTCCCAAACATCTAATACTAATAAGGGAATCGTATCCCATTGAGTAAATAATTGATGTTTCTCACTTTGTAAAATTTCTAGTCGGTGTGACCTAGGTGACCAAACTAGCAACGCCCATCCTACACCTTCCACTTGATTTGCTGCCTCTGTGAAATGCTTTTTGAAGGCAGTGAAGCTACTAAAATCCATTTCGATTTGCTTAAGTAACGAGCCTTTAGGTATTTTGCTTCCCTTTGGAGACATTACCTCCCAAAAGATACAGTGCAAATAATGCCCAGAACCATGAAAAGCTAGCTCTCTTTCCCAATGTTTAATTAAAGTGAAATCACCTATTTCCCTAGCTTCCTTGAGCTTTATTTCTGCATTATTTAAACCATCCACATAGCTTTGATGATGCTTTGTATGATGTAGTTTCATAATTTCAGTAGAGATATAGGGCTCTAAGGCATTATAGTCGTAAGGTAAAGACGGTAGACTATGTTCACCAATCGGTATTCTACTTCGGAATGGTTTTTGTTTACCGCAACAAAGCAACTCTACATTTCTTTGGATTTTTTTCATTTCTTCTTCCATTTCTTGAATTAGACGCATGTTAGGATAAGTTGTATCATTAGTTAGTTTCTCTAATTTATTCAACCTTTCTAATACAGTAATTCTCTCCTCATCCATTTCACTATTGATTTGTTTAACAAAATCGATCATTTGTAGTGCCCAATGATTTACTCTTTCAAAATACAATGTGTTTTCTTGCATATATTCACTCCTCAAAAATTCATCACCTTATTTTATGTAGGTAGAAATTTCTCGTGACCAATAATAAAAACAGACTAACTGCAACTAAAAAAAAGAGTGCAAGAAGCACTCTTTACTTAGACTGTATAATTTTAGTTCGATAATCTGTTTCATAATATTCTAGCTCTTCTCGAACTAGTTGAAAATCCGCTTCAAGTGAAAGCAATAAATCTCTTACTGAAGGAGGTGGAGATTTTCTATAATTTATTGCATTTTTACCTGTATATGCTGATCTACTGTCCTCAAACCACAAGTCATTTCTTGGTGAAAAAAACTCAACAATACATTGATGATATATTCGATATAGTGTCTTTTCTGCTGCTGACTTACGAAATGGTTCATTTGATAAGAAAACCTGACAAGCATCTAAACCTTCTTCACAGTACACCACTAGTCTTCTTAGGGTAGATAGCAGGGATGCATAATACTCCTTATCCCCGTCTTCTTCGTTTAGTAGGCCATGAATAGTTGTTTCGTTTAAGTAAGAGTTAAGTACTTGCACTGTTTTTTCTAGAAAACCTTCTACTTGTTGCATTTGAGACTTTACAATCGAATTTCCCATCCGTTACCCCTCCAAATATGTATAGTTAAACATTAAACGAAATTAAGAATGTACGACGTAATCTAGTGGAGATCCAATTACAATCTGTCCTTTTGAAATAAGTTCCACAAACATTTGATTCAATTTCTTGTAATCGATATCTTTAAAATAAGACTCAAAATCTTCAATCGTATTAATATATACCCTTTTACGGAAACGGAAGCCTGGGTTTTTCAGTAGACAGACAATCCCAACTATATCTTTAAAATAAATGTGTTTATTTTCTACGGTGAAAACAGGATCTTCTTTAAACGGGGTAAATTGAGAGAACGCCTCATCAAAATAGCGAATATATAATAGATGAAATGTCTTTTCTTCGCCATTGTCTACGAACGTCACTTCAGAACGATTAAAAAAATCCTCAGAAGTGTTTGGTTGCGCTTTTTCTAATTCATAACCTTTACACTCTTTTATTAACATATTCAACTCACCTCGGTTAATTGATTAAATCGATAAATAATTTGATATCGTTATGTATATGGATAAAAAGGCCGTAGAAACATACGACCTAAGTTATACCTATATCTTACCATATATAAGTTACACGTGTCAGAATCATCTTAATCAAGTGATTCCTGAAATTTCTCAAAGAACAAGTCTGCTTCTTCTTGTACAAAATCATCATCAACCTTCTCCGGTAAGGGTGGTAGTTCTTTAATCGTTTTTAAGCCAAAATACTCTAGAAATTCCTTGGTAGTGCCATACAAGATAGCCCGACCTGGTCCTTCAGCACGACCAACTTCTTTAATAAGAGCCTTAGCACTTAACGTTTGCACAGGTCTCTCCGTTTTCACTCCACGTATTTCCTCAATTTCTGCACGGGTAATGGGTTGTCTATATGCTACAATAGCAAGTGTTTCTAACGCAGCTTGAGAAAGAGAATTTGAAGTTGGAGATTCGACTAACTTTTTTAAATAGGGAGCATGCTCTTTCTTTGTAGTCAATTGAAAAACACCCGCGACTTCAACTAAATGTATGCCTCGACTTTTACTCTTGTATTCCTCTACAAGCTCATGAATAATATCTAGTGCTACATCTTCACCAACTTCTACTGCATTGGACACCTGCTTTAATGAAAGTCCTTCATCTCCAGCTGCAAAAAGTAACCCCTCAACTATCGCTTTCCATTGGATAATGTCCATCTTGATTCACTTCCTCTTTACTTGATATAAAAATTTCAGAAAAATTATTTTCCTGCTCAATTAGAATCAAGTTTTTCTTCATTAACTCTAATATCGCTAAAAAGGTAACAACGATATGTACCTTTTCTTGATGTGGAAATAAATGAAAGAAATTTATTCTCTTTTTATATGTCTTAAGTTCTTCGAGAATCTCATTCATTCTTTGCTCAATTGGTACCTCTTGTCTCGCAATTTTAGTATGCATCGGTTTTTGAAGCTTTTTTCTTCGTAATAACTTTTGTAGGGCACCTAACATATCGTACAAATTAACATCTAAATTCGAATAGTCATTTTTAACCTCTTTAGAAAATTCACTTAAATCGCTAGGAGGTTTTGTATATACTTGTCCTCTTTCATGTTCTAGTGACTTTAAATCTAATGCAGCTTCTTTATATTTTCTATATTCAATTAGTCTTTGCATTAGCTCTTCTCTTGGATCTTCTTCAAGTTCTAAGTGTAGGTCATCATTCATATCAATCTCTTGTTTTGGCAGTAGCATTTTACTTTTTATTGCAAGTAAAGTTGCTGCCATAACTAAATATTCGCTAGCCACATCTAACTGTAACTCTTTCATCGCTTGAATATATAACATATATTGTTCTGTGATTGCTGCTACTTGTATATCATAAATATCTATCTCTAATCGATTAATTAAATGCAAAAGAAGATCCAATGGCCCTTCAAATGCATCAATTTTTACATTATATTGCAAATTCTATTCACCACTACTTCATCCTCATTAAATTCTCAGTAAATCCTTATTACATAACGATTATTAAGCTAATTTATAGTATAGAGGATTATGAAGACTTATCCAATACTATTTTCTGAATAACCAATATTAGAAATTATTGTTATTTAATAAATTAACATCTCCTTACTACTATACTTTTATCATAGCATGACAAACGCCTACACACCTCCATTTTTCATTCATATGATAGTAAGGAAAAAGCAATAGTCCTGCTATTGACAGTTGAGGAGGGAAAGTTATGTCTGATGGTATTGGAAAATTCGGTGGAGGATTTGCGTTGATTGTCGTTTTATTCATTTTGTTAATTATTGTTGGGGCTTCATGGTGCTAACTTATAAGTAATGATTAATAGTGAACGAACTACCTGAGACAGATAGCCTTTCAACTATCGAAAGGCTATCTTTGTTACAGGCTATAAGTGAATTCAACATTCTCCTATGATAAAATTATTACATATTAGTTTTTTAGGGAGTGTTTTTAAGTATGTTTTCCAAAAATTATATCCAATATTTAGTTCATTTCCACTGTGATCGTGATTACTTTGAATGCCATGAATTATTAGAGGAAGAATGGAAAAAAGACAATTCTTCAGAAAGAAAAAAATGTCTTGTAGGGCTAATCCAAATTGCAGTAGCGCTTTATCATCAACGTAGAGGGAATTTTAACGGTGCAGTGCGTATGATGCAGAAGGCAATTGATATATTGAACAAAGAAAAAACAGCCATCAACAATCTTGGATTGTCCTATGAAAAGCTTTTACTTCTACTAGAACAACGACTTATTGAGATGAAGGCCAAAGTCCCTTATTCCAGTATAAATCTTCCTATTATAAACAACGAACTTTTAAATATCTGTAAGAAGAGTTGTTTGGAGCAACAGCTAACATGGGGTAGCAACAGTAATTTACAAAAGACAGAGTTAATTCATAGACATAAGCTTAGAGATCGATCGGATGTAATGAAGGAAAGAGAAACAGCTAAACGTATTAAAAAACAGCAGCAAGGAAAATGATTTAAAAAAAACAAAATCGCTCCAAATCGTACTGGAGCGATAAATCAATACTTATTAACAACCTTCTTCTGTAAAGTCACATTTTTCAAAAAAAGCAGCCGTGTATTCGTTAGGCTTTAGGTGTTTTTGAGGGTAAGAATCTCTTAATGCCTTTACCATCCTTTTCCCTATCCCTTGTTGTCTATGGGAAGGATTTACACTTATATGCTGAATTTCAACAGTCGAATTTTCATCAATAATTTCTACTCCAATGATCCCTATGATGTCTTCTTCTTTCCACAAGAATAATTGTTTGTTTTCATCATTTTCATATTCTTTCATAGACTGTTGTAATTTTTTCAGGTCCTTTTCTGTAGGCATAAATGATAGAAGACCCATTGCAATTTTTTCATAATTTTTTTTATAGCGAATTAGCATAAGATATCCCTCATTATCGAAAAAACTTTCCTATGATAGATAATAAAAAAATACAAGCTATAATAACACTTACTAAGAATAACATTTTCTCTTGTTTTTTTCCATAGTCTCGATGATTATTTTTCATTGGTTATACACTCCTAACATTTTATTATAGCAGTTTAGAAGTGATTTTAAACATAGATTAGATATGGCACTCTTCTTTCATTTACATGTGATTATGAAAAAGAACGTGCTAAATTTGCCATTTCAATTGCTGCTACACCAGATTCCCAACCTTTATTTCCAGCCTTTGTTCCCGCTCTTTCAATCGCTTGTTCAATTGTTTCAGTTGTTAAGACTCCAAAAATTACAGGAATACCACTATTTAATGAAGTAGTAGATACACCTTTTGCAACTTCATTACATACAAAATCATAGTGAGAAGTCGCACCTCTAATTACTGTACCAAGTGTGATGACTGCATCATACTTTTTAGATTCTGCCATTCTTCTTGCGATTAATGGGATTTCAAATGCCCCAGGTACCCATGCCACATCTACATTTTCGTCTTCAACACCATGTCTTTTTAATGCGTCTAGTGCTCCACCTAATAATTTACTTGTAATAAACTCATTAAATCTGGCTACTACAATTCCTACTTTTAAGTCCGTTCCTACTAAATGACCTTCAAATGTTCTACCCATTCCTCTTCCTCCTATAAAAACTCGTTATTTTTATTGACTACCCTGAAAATGCGACACTGTATATGGTGTGTTAACCTCCGTTGCAGGAACCTCGCTTTCCGCGGGGCGCTCCTGGAGCCTCCTCGGCTTCGCCTGTGGGGTCTCCAGTCCAGCGCATCTCCCGCAGGAGTGTCGGTCCTTCTACTTCGGTTAACACGCATGAATTACTTAAATGCCAACAATCTATATACAAGCAAAATTCAAGTTCAGATTTTCATCCTTCATGGTGCAAATCCCTATTTGAATGGAAGTCTACCCACGATATTCACATGAACTTGTGTAGTATTTTAGCTCATCCCTCTATCTTATATAGATTCTAATGCAACAGATAGGTTCATTAAAAATGAAGCATGTGTCCTAGTTTTTGATGTTTTGTTTTAAGATAACTTTCATTATCCTTTTTCGTAGGCATTTGTAAAGGGATACGGTCTACGACTTCGAGTTCATATCCTTGTAGACCAGTTATCTTCCTTGGATTATTTGTTAGTAGCTTCATTTTTGAGATACCTAAGTCCTTTAAAATTTGTGCCCCTATTCCGTAATCTCGAAGATCTGGACCAAAACCTAATTTTTCATTTGCCTCTACCGTATCGTAACCTTCTTCTTGTAGCTTATAAGCTCTCATTTTGTTAAGTAACCCTATACCACGGCCTTCTTGTCGCATGTATAAGAGGACTCCGTTTCCTTCTTTTTCAATTTGAGAAAGGGCTGCATGAAGCTGTGGACCACAATCACAGCGGTTTGAACCGAAAACATCACCAGTTAAACATTCAGAATGAACCCTTACGATCGTTGGCTCGTCTGGTAATATTTCTCCTTTTACTAATGCTATGTGCTCTTTACCGTCAATTACATTTGAGTACCCTATCGCCTTAAATTCTCCAAATTCAGTTGGAAGTGTAATTTCAACTTCTCTCTTAATGAGTTTGTCCTTTCGGTTTCTGTACTTAATTAAATCCTTTATTGTGATCATTTTCAATTCATGTTCATCAGCAATTTTTCTGAGATCTGGAACCCTAGCCATTGTACCGTCTTCATTCATTATTTCACAAATGACACCAGCAGGCTTTGAACCACTAAGTCTAGCTAAATCTACAGCTGCTTCTGTATGCCCTGCTCTTCTTAATACACCACCGTCTTTTGCAACTAGAGGGAAAATGTGACCCGGTCTCTTATAATCTGAGGCCTTTGTATCAGGATTTAATAATTGCATAATCGTCAATGATCTTTCAAATGCACTAATTCCAGTTGTTGTACTCTTATAATCAATACTAACTGTAAATGCAGTACCATGTGAATCTGTATTGTGATTCACCATTGGTTTTAAATCCAATTTTTTTGCCAGTTCTTCAGTTACAGGAACACATACTAAACCTCTACCGTGCTTTACCATGAAATTAATTACTTCTGGAGTTGCTTTTTCAGCTAACGATACGAAGTCACCTTCGTTTTCTCTATCCTCATCATCACAAACAATGACTACTTTTCCTTGCATTAGGTCGTAAATTGCTTCTTCAATTGGATCAAACATTACTTTCACCCTTTCTATTTGTATCCATGCTCCTCTAAAAAACCTGCTGTAATTGATGATTGTTTCGAAGGCTTCCCATCATGTAAATTTTGGACGAATTGCTGTACATATTTCCCTAGCATATCACATTCTAAATTTACCGTATCACCTTGTCCTTTTTGCCCAAGAATGGTTTCTTGTAACGTATGAGGGATTAAAGAGATTGTGAATGTATTGTCTGTTAATCCAAATATCGTAAGACTTGTGCCGTCAACAGCAACTGATCCCTTCATCAACATAAACTTTCGTATATGTTCATCCACCTTAATGGTATAGTAGACCGCGTTTTCTTTACGTTCTTTATGTACAATCTCACCAACGCCATCCACATGACCTGAGACAAAGTGACCACCGAACCTTCCATTAGCAGCCATTGCACGCTCTAAATTAACAGAGGATCCACGTCTTAAGGAAACTAATGAAGTTGCATTTATTGTTTCAGGCATAACATCAACCGTAAACTCTCGATCTGTAAATGATGTAACCGTTAAACATACTCCATTTACTGAAATACTATCCCCAAGTTGAACATCATTTAGAATCTTACTTGCTTCTATTTTCAAGATGATGGCTTGGCCCGTACCTGAAATATTTTTAACAGTGCCAATTTCTTCTATAATACCTGTAAACACCGTACTCCCCCTACTTTGGAACGGACACAATCTTAATATCCGAACCTATTTTCTCGATAGACTGAATGGTTACATCCAACACATCTGAAATTCGTTCAAAGCCTATCCCTCCAATTGATGTAGGTGCATCTCTTCCACCAATTATTTTGGGAGCAATATATGTAATTATTTGATTTACTAATTTTTCTTTGATAAAACTTCCACTAACCTCTGAACCGCCTTCAACAAAAATAGAAGTGACTCCTTTTTCACCTAGAAGCATTAACATATCCTTCAATTCAATCGAAGGTTTTTTCATTTGTATAATGACAATCCCTTTTGATTTTGATTGAAGCTCAGTTATTCTTTTAGCATCAGCATCTTTTCCTGTGATAATCCAAGTAGATGCTTCTTGATCCTTAATGACATTAGAGTCTAGTGGTATACGTAATTTTGTATCTAGAATAATTCGAATAGGATTACGCCCACCATTTGGTAACCTTGTTGTTAAGCTTGGGTTGTCGGCAAGGACCGTATTGATTCCAACCAGAATAGCATCATGGGTATTGCGATAACTGTGGCTGTCAGACCTAGATTTCTCACTTGTAATCCATTTGCTTTCCCCAATGGATGTAGCAATTTTCCCATCTAAACTCATCGCTGATTTTACAGTAATAAATGGTAATTTCGTTTTTATATTATGGTAAAAAACCGGGTTTAAGAGATCTGCTTCTTCTTTCAGTACACCAACTCTAACTTCAATGCCTGCTTTTTCTAACAGGGAAATCCCATTTCCAGATACCTTTGGATTAGGATCGCTTGTAGCAATAACCACCCTTTTCACTTTACTTGCGATGAGTAATTCAGCGCATGGCGGTGTTCTTCCAAAATGACTACAAGGCTCCAATGTGACATAGACCGTTGAATCCTCTGCTTTTTCACCAGCCATATTAATTGCGTGTACTTCAGCATGCGCTTCTCCAGCCTTTAAATGTGCACCAATTCCAACAACAGAGCCATTTTTTACTACAACTGCCCCCACTACTGGATTAGGTGAAGTTTGACCACTTCCAGACTTTGCAATATTTATAGCAAGTTTCATAAATTCGATATCATCCATACCCTCACCTCGCTGTAATAGAAGTGCTCCTTTTTAGAAATAGAAGGCTCTATCCATATAAAAATAAAACCCCAGGATATCATCCTAGGGTCAGAGTCCACACAAGCTAGTGTAAGTATTTTCGCACACCAAATAAAAGGTATAAGTTCTTTTTCATCAAAAGAGAATCATACCGATATATGTGACCCTTCTCCCATCCAGACTTTACTGTCGGCCTTGGAATTTAACCAAGTCAGCCAATTCTCTTGCAAGAACAGCTCACGGGCTTAGAAACATTATGTTTCAACACCGCCGGTTGGGAATTTCACCCGCCCCCGAAGGATACCGTATTCATACGGATTCACTATTAAATTAATAATCATATCTTACATGCTACTGAAAAGTATTGCAATTTTATAAAACTTTTTCTTATTATACCATAACTTAATATTTTTGTAATTAACGTACGCATGAAGAAACCTCTTAGAACAATAAATGAAGGTACTTTAATTCACAATGAAAAAACCAATATATGATACCCCAAGCAAACGATACTATTGCAAAAATAAAGAATAATGTCCAATTCTTAAATTTCATCTTCACTCACCTCAAGTCAAAATAAAGACACAACAAGAATTCTTGCTGTGCCTTAGTTACGATTATTCTTCGTCCCAAACCTTAACTTCTTTCATAACATCACCTTGATGGATGCGCAATACTGAATCCATCCCTTCCGTTACCTGTCCAAATACAGTATGAACTCCATTTAGATGTGGTTGCGGCTCATGAACGATAAAAAATTGACTTCCACCAGTATCTTTTCCAGCGTGCGCCATAGAAAGTGATCCCGCTACATGCTTATGTGGATTTCCTGCTGTTTCACATTTAATTGTATAACCAGGTCCACCTGTTCCAGTACCGTAAGGACATCCTCCTTGTGCTACGAAACCAGGAATAACTCGGTGGAAAGTAAGACCATTATAATACCCTTCCTTAGCAAGCTTTTCAAAGTTTTCAACTGTTCCTGGTGCTTCGTTTGGATATAAATCAAATACTATTTTTTCACCATTCTCAAATTCAATGCTACCTTTTTTCATATGTATTGTAACCTCCAAATAATCTAATTCGTCTAAAAGATTGAACGTTATCCATTCTACTATATTCAGCTACAATTATCCAATAATAGACTAACAGAAATTTTTAATGTTTAAGTAGCTATTCCATATGGTAAAAACTATGTATAATATGTACATGATTTAATACTTATATTCTCTAAAGGAGGTAAAAAAATGAAATTCCATAAAATATTAAGTTTATTACTTTGTTTCTCGTTACTATTGCCATTTACAGTTGCTGCAGACGCTACCGAAGGTGATGTCATTATCACTCTTGGTGAAAATTTAACCGAAGAACAAAAGCAAAATTTACTTACTGAAATGAATGCACCTAAAGATCCATTAATTGTGACAGTATCAAATAAAGAAGAACACCAATACTTAGGTGATTACATACCTAAAGGTAAAATTGGTACAAGGGCCTTATCGTCCTCTTCTATTACCATTACTGCACCAGATACTGGTCTAGATATAAAAACAAATAACATATCATGGGTAACGGACGAGATGTATATGAATGCCCTTATTACGGCAGGGGTTAAAGACGCAAAAATATATATCACTGCCCCATTTGCAGTATCTGGAACAGCCGCTCTTACAGGTATCATTAAGGCATATGAGCTTTCTTCAGACCAAGTCATCCCTGAAGAAGTAAAGCAAATTGCAAATGAAGAGATGGTAAAAACAGCAGAACTAGGTGACTCAATCGGAGCAGAAAATGCTGCAGCACTCATTGCTAAAATTAAAGAAGAACTTGCAAAAAACACTCCAAAGACGGAAGCAGAAATGCGAGCAATCATTGAGGCTGCGGCAAAAGAATTAGGAATTACCTTAACGGAAGCTGAGATTCAGAGCCTCCTTTCCTTATTTAATAAAATGAAAGACTTGAATATTGATTGGAATCAAGTTGGGGAACAAGTAAACCTTGCAAAAGAAAAAATATCTAAGTTTTTAGAATCAGAGGAAGGTCAAAGTTTCTTAGTCAAACTTCAAGAATTTCTTGTAAGTTTGATTGATGCGATAAAGGCAATTTTTAAATAGAGCACATTTATACACTAATGTAACTTTTTCTATCCGTGAACAAAGTCCATATTAAAAAGTAAAAACGAAGAGAAAATCTCTTCGTTTTTACTTTCTAACTTTTGATTTAAGTGGAATATCATTTTTTACTAGATCTTCATAGCTTTCTCTTTCAACGACAAGTTGCACTTCGCCATTTTCGACAAAAACAACTGCAGGCTTAGGAAGGCGATTGTAATTATTAGCCATAGAATACCCATAGGCACCTGTACAGAATACTGCTAATAGATCGTCTGCATTTGCTTTTGGTAGATCTATATCCCAAATTAACATATCACCTGATTCACAGCACTTTCCAGCAATTGATACTTTTTCTTCATTCTCATCAAGTACTCTATTGGCAAGTACTGCTTCATATTTAGCCTGGTAAAGTGAAGGTCTAATATTATCACTCATTCCACCGTCAATTGCTACGTAATTACGCACATCCGGCACAGTCTTTCTACTCCCTATTGAATATAAAGTAGTTCCTGCATCACCCACTAAAGAGCGGCCAGGTTCAATCCATATTTCAGGCACATCCATATTTAGTTCTTGAGTATGCTTTTTTACCTCATTTATAATTTCTTTTACATACTGTGATACGGGTATGGGATCATCTTCATTTGTATAACGAATTCCAAAACCTCCACCTAGGTTTAAAACGCTTGGTATGAATTGAAGCGATTCCTTCCAGTCTTTAATCTTACTAAACATTTTTTCAACTGCTAGGATAAATCCCGTAGTCTCAAAAATTTGTGACCCTATGTGACAATGTATGCCCAATAGCGATAATGATGAAGAATTTATAGCCATTTCAACCGCTTTGTCCGCTTGTCCATTCTGCAATCCAAAACCAAATTTTGAATCTTCTTGACCTGTCAAAATATAGTCATGTGTATGCGCTTCGATCCCCGGTGTAACTCTTAACAGAATTGGAGTACTCACTTTATATTCAGTGCTAATTTCTTCTAACAGTGATAATTCATAAAAATTATCGACAACGATACAGCCTACATGATGTTTAATGGCCATTTCTAATTCTTCTGCACTTTTATTATTGCCATGAAAATGAATTCTACTTGGTGGATAACCAGCTTTTAATGCTGTATATAATTCACCACCAGATACCACATCAAGAGAAAGTCCTTCTTCTTCCACAAGCTGTACCATTGCAATTGTTGAAAAAGCCTTACTCGCATAAGCAACCTGAGCCTGTATATTTAATTCTTTAAACGTTTCAATAAATTCTTTTGCTCTTTGACGAATTAAAGATACATCATATACATATAGAGGCGTACCATAAGTTTGTGCTAATTCAACAGCATCCACTTCACCAATTTCCAAATGTCCATTTTTGTTTACTTTGCTCGTTCCATGTAAATACAATTCTTCCCCTCACCCTTCATCTAGCAAGTCATTTATTATTTGGCTATCAGAGCCACTTCTTTGAAAAGTATGATAAAAAGACAGTTAATAACATTTTGTCATTAACTGTCTATCTTGTAGAGCTATAAGAAAAAGGACCTTTAATGCTTTGCCATATTAAAACTAACTTACCACAAACTATGATTTTGGCGCAACTATTAATCATACTCAATTAAACTTCATTTCATTTCGTCATACAAACAAACTAGAAAAGATAAGTTTATGGCTGCTTATGAGTATTCTGTGGATGAACAATACTTGGTCTTACGTTTGCACCTGGGACTGAGGTTCTAATAACAATTTGCCAAAATGCCTTCGGATTAAATGGCAGGAAAGGCCATAAGTATGGTGTATTTAAAGAGCGAATACTTGCTAAAAGCAAGAAATATACCGTCACGCCTATTACAAATCCAGGTAATTTAAAGATAGCTACCGCAATAAGCAACGATAGTCTCGACATTTTATTTGCTACACTTAACTCATAACTTGGGGTTGAGAATGAACCAATTGCTGCGACCGCAACATATAAAATTACTTCGGGAACAAATAACCCTACATCGATCGCAATTTGCCCAATTAACACTGCTGCAATTAATCCCATGGCAGTTGATAATGGTGTTGGAGTATGAATGGCTGCCATCCTCAAAAACTCAATCCCTAAATCTGCAATTAATAATTGTACAACAACTGGAATGTTCGATTGTTCATTAGGTCCAATAAAATCAATTTGCTTTGGAAGTAATGAAGGTTCCAAAACAAACAGTAGCCACAGGGGCAGTAAGTAAATGGAAGAAACAATTCCTAAAAAGCGTACCCACCTTAAAAAAGTACCAACTGCTGGAGCTTGTCGATATTCTTCTGCATGTTGAACGTGGTGGAACAATGTCGTAGGTGTAATGATTACACTAGGTGAAGTGTCAACCATTATGATGACATGGCCTTCTAGTAAATGATTGGCTGCAACATCTGGACGCTCTGTGTACCTAACTAAAGGATAAGGGTTAAAACCTTGCTTAACTAAGAACTCCTCAACCGTCTTATCAGCCATAGTTAACCCATCAATTTTAATATCTTCAAGTTCTTTTTTAATAATTTTTACGAGCCCTGGGTCAGCAACATCTTTGATATAGGATATACAAATATCTGTTTTTGACCTCTCACCGACTTTTAATATTTCATGCCTTAATCTCTCATCACGAATTCTTCTTCGAGTTAACGCGCAATTGACAATGATGTTTTCTGTATAGCCATCACGTGCTCCCCTAACCACTTTTTCAGTATCAGGCTCTTGAGGAGATCTCCCTGGATAACTTCTAACATCAACCGTTAATCCAGAGTCTTCACCTTCTATCATGACAACAATGAGGCCTGATAATAACTGGTCCACTGCCTCGTCCATATTTTTTATCGTTGCTACTTGCTGATGAACCAGTCTATTCTCAATTATTTGTTTCGCGTTATAGGTTTGTTTTTCATTATCATTAATACTTACTAGTTCTTTAAACAGTTCAATTATATACGCGGTATCACACAAGCCATTTAAATAGTAAATGTGAACTTCTTTCTTTAAAATCTTAAATTTCCTTACACCTACATCGAAACTCTCACTACCTAAGCCAATGTGGTCCTTAAAGAAACGTTCATTTTTTTCCACTTCTGATGATATTAAGGTTTTATTCTGATTGTCTTTCTCCAATGTTATAACCGCTCCTTTCCAATATGATGTCAACAGCCATTTTAGTAATTGGAGCTCCGTTTCTTATATGATCTTTTCTAGCCATCTTTCCGATATCTCCTATGCCTACAATAATTGGTATATCTAGTTCATCTAAACAATAAACAGTATCCCCATTAATTCTGCCAATATCATGTTCTGGAATACCACTTTTATCCACTCCATAAGGGGTCAATTTCCCATAGCGGTCGATACTAACATCAACCCTAGTCCATTCTGTTTGATGCGTCCTAGAAGCAACTGCTATTACACCTAGAACCTCTATAGAAGGATGTGTTGCAACGTACTTTAAAGCTCGTTCACCAGCACCTTCTCCCAAAAAGCCACTATCATCAAACATAACAAACACTGGGTCATAAGGTGTTTGAAGAATTAAATCAACCATTTCTTCCCCAGTTAAAACTGTTGGGTTTCCATAAGATTTGGAGATACACCTTCCATTAAATTTCTTCGCCACATATTCAATCGTTTTTAGCGCGTATTCATCACCATCGGTAACTAGAATGACCTTTCTCCTAAGAGAATTCATATTTTTTATCCTTTCGGCTTAAAAATTAAAGCGACAATAAATGCAAACAGAATTGCTGATGAGATACCAGCAGAAGTAAGTTCGAAAATTCCCATACCAATTCCAATTAGCCCATGTTCTTCAGACTGTTCCATCGCTCCGTGCATGAGTGAATGACCAAAGCTCGTGATTGGTACTGTGGCTCCCGCACCAGCAAATTCAATAAAATCATCATATAAATCAAAACCATCGAGTATAGCTCCAATACAAACAAATAAACTCATTACATGTGCAGGTGTAAGCTTTGCTACATCAAATAAGAGTTGACCGACCACACAAATGCCTCCACCTACAAGAAACGCAAGAAAGTAATCCAACGGCTGCACCTCCTTCTATGCCCGTTCCAGCACTACGCCATGAGCTATGGTTGGAATTGATTCCTTTTGTTGTATCATCATTGGACTTAGCAGAGCTCCTGTAGCTATAACAAACACTTTATTTAAATTGCCACTAATTAATTCTTTAACGATATGTCCATAAGTGACAACAGCAGAGCATGCACATCCACTTCCTCCAGCAAAAACCTCTTGGTCGGCTCTATAGATCATTAATCCACAATCATTATGTCTTGTACCTAAATCATATCCCTCTTCTTTTAAGAGCTCTTTTAAAATGGGACTACCAACACTTGATAAGTCTCCTGTAACGATTAAATCGTACTCATCTGGTTGAATGTTTAGATCCTTAAAATGTTGGGAAATTGTATCTGCCGCTGCCGGTGCCATTGCTGAACCCATATCAAATGGATTTTTCACCCCTAAGTCGTTGACTTTCCCAATAGTTGCTGACGTAATTTTTATTGGACCTTTCTGCTTACTGACTAAAGCAGCACCTGCTCCCGTCACAGTAAAGGTAGCTGTGTCTGGTTTTTGTCCACCATATTCTGTCGGATATCTGAATTGTCTTTCTGCGGTAGCATTATGACTACTAGTAGCTGCTATAATCCTATTTGCAAAACCACCATCTATTAAAGCCGTGCCAACAGCAAGTGTTTCCATTGATGTTGAACATGCACCAAACATACACAGGAAAGGGATTTGATTAAGTCTTGCTACATAGTTTGATGTGACATTTTGATTTAAGAGATCACCCGCTAAAAAGAAATCTATATCTTTAAAAGTATAGTTCACTTTTTCTAGACAAACTTGGATAGATTGTTCCATTAGTCTTCTTTCTGCTAATTCCCAGTTATCTTCGCCACAATGTAAATCAGTGTGAGATATGTCAAATTCATTTCCAATGGGCCCAGACGCTTCTTTAGGTCCAACAGCTGTACCGAAGGAATTTAGATAGATATCATGTTGAAATTTCCACGTTTGCTTTCCTACTAACTTCATCTAAATTTTCCCCCCATTATCATAATGTGAGATGAAAAAGAAATCGGATTAAACCAACAACATAAGCAGCAACTACACCAAAGACAATTACGCTACCTGCAAGCTTAAACATGTTTGTTGCTATCCCTAACACAATTCCCTCACTTTTATGTTCAAGTGCTGCACTAGTCATTGAATTGGCAAACCCTGTTACAGGAACAGCCGATCCGGCTCCAGCAAATTGACCAATTTTGTCATAGACACCAAATCCAGTTAACAAAGAAGAGATTAGAATAAGAGTCGCTACTGTAGGGTTTCCTGCACTGGTCTCTGAGAAATTAAAAAATGCAATGTAGAAATTCTGAATCCCTTCACCAATTAAGCATATAAAGCCACCAACGACGAAAGCTTTAAAACAGTTCATAAAATAACGGGGTTTCGGTTGATACTGTTTTATTCTATTCCCATAATCTTCCTTCATTTTCTTCGATGCCAATAGATGTCCCTCCGTGTGATGTGTTATAGGTCTACAAAAAATATCCAATGAAATAATGATCCTGTAATTTTCCCAAAAACAATAGCCATTAACAATATGACGATCTTTTCAGCTATTCCTATCCTTTTTGCCATAATTGGGAGAACGTTCAATACTTCTGTTAAGGCTGCAGCCAACATTCCAACGAATGTTCCACTTGCAAGCCCGATCGGAATTAACAATAAAGCTGATAAATTAAAAGAAACATCTTGAAGACTAAACCACCCTCCTGAAACTGCACCTAACACTACTCCCCATTCATAAAAGTGGATATACTTGGAGGTTTTAGTAAGTTGAGTGAGTCTTGGAATTACACCTAATACAGTTAAAAATGCAACAAAACCTGCACCCACGGCTAGTCCACCAGATAATCCAATAAAAATGATTGTAATAAATTTAATTGTCATCTATTTTTTTCATACTTTCCTTGTTCTCATTCATAATCATGTATAAATCTAAATCCTGTTGATAGTTAAACATCTCAACCTCAAGTGGACTTGGTTCTTCATTTAATCTTTTTCTAAACAAATGGTTAAAGAATAGAACCATTCCTAATCCTAAACCAATCGAATATGGAATTTGCAAAAGTAATGGTTTCTTTATTTCCTCACCAGTGATAATCGTATATATTCTTTGATGAACTTGCTGCATACTCACATCTTCATGAAAATTCATTATCGCAAGTGCTGCTCCAATAAATAATAAAAACCAAATAATGACTAAATACATTGGTGTAAAAGTTCTTTTCTTAAAAACAATTTCTACTAGGGTTTGTGTTGGCCCAATCGTCTGTATTTCAAAATCATTTCCTAAACTTTGAATTTCCTTAATCACCCTCATGATGTCTATTACGACAATATTTTTATCACTCAAGTTAATTCTATGAACAACAATATCCATCACAGCTTCTCTTACTTCATTAGTAGCAACCACTTGAGCAATATCCCCAATCTTAACGACCTGATTAGGGCGAACCTGTATGCGATGGCGTAACCTTAAATAGATCGTATTTTCCATCACTATCACACCTTACACAATGTTTTCCTTGTATATGTAGTATGGATATTGTTAGTAGCTCTAATTCAACTGAACATCAGACTCCATTAATTACCACCCCTTGAAGAACGATTGATAAACTTCGAAAGCAAAAAAAAAAGACCGAATGAGAGTTATTCTCCCATTTGGTCTTTCATTTGCATTAATATTTTCTTTTCCAACCTAGAAACCTGTACTTGAGATATTCCTAATCTTGAGGCAACTTCTGATTGGGTTTGATCTTTATAGTATCTCAAGTAAACAATTAAACGTTCTCTATCATCTAGTTCTCTAATCGCTTCTTTAAGAGCAATTTTATCGAACCATTTCGTTTCAGCTTGGTCTGCAATTTGATCTAATAATGTAATTGGATCTCCATCGTTTTCGTATACTGTTTCGTGAATAGAGGATGGGCTTCTACTTGCTTCTTGCGCTAGGACAACATCCTCTGCAGTAATCTCTAAAAATTCCGCAATTTCAAGGATAGTTGGTACTCTTCCAAATCTTTTTGAAAGTTCATCCTTCGCCTTTCGAATTTTGTTACCCATTTCTTTTAATGAGCGACTTACTTTTACGGTTCCATCATCACGAATAAATCTTTGGATTTCCCCAATAATCATCGGAACTGCATACGTTGAAAATTTCACATCATATGATAAATCAAATTTGTCAACAGACTTTAACAAACCTATACAGCCAATTTGGAATAAGTCGTCTGGTTCATATCCTCTATTTAAAAACCTTTGAACGACTGACCAAACAAGCCTCATATTTTTTTGTACAATCAAATCTCGAGCACTTTGCTCTCCACTTTGACTTCGTTTTATTAATTCTTTTACATCTTCATCTTTTAAATACGTTTCTTTTTTATCGTTCTTGACCTCCACATCCATATGCAAGTCTCCTTAATTGCATAGAGCTTTGCTCTTTAATATATACTTCTTTAATCGCACTGTCGTACCACTTGCGGAAGTATTTATCTCAACCTCATCCATGAAGTTTTCCATAATAGTAAACCCCATTCCAGAACGTTCAAGCTCTGGTTTAGTTGTAAAGAGCGGCTGTCTAGCCTCTTCGAGATTATTTATACCAATGCCTTCGTCTTTAATTGTAAGATCAATAACGCCGTTTTCTATTGAACATGAAATATATACAATGCCGTTAGGATCATTGTCATATCCGTGAATAATCGCGTTTGTTACAGCCTCAGATACAACAGTCTTAATTTCGGTCAATTCATCCAATGTTGGATCAAGTTGCGAAATAAAAGAAGCGACTGTTACACGAGCAAATGATTCGTTTTGGCTCAAAGCAGAAAATTGAAGGTGCATTTCATTTTTCATCTATGCCACCCCCAACGTCTGCAGTGCATAATCTTCGTCTGATTCAAGTCGAATAATTTTAAATAACCCTGACATATCAAACAATCTTTTAACGGCAGGTGAAATAGAACATACAACCATTTCTCCACCGTTATTTTTTATTTGTTTATATCGTCCTAAAATGACACCTAGACCAGAGCTATCCATGAATGATAATTTTTCTAAATTTAATACAATATGATTGATCTTTTTATTTTCTATCGTTTCTGTAACCTGGTTTCGCAAATCTTCAGCAGTATGATGATCAAGTTCTCCTGAGAGACGGATACATAATACGTTATGCTTTACTTCTAGTTCAATTGCTAGACTCACTGTACTTAGCCTCCTTGTAATTCGTATAGTGAGTCATTCTCTATTTACTATGGAGATTCCTTCTCGATGACAAAACTAGTGGTTATTCGCCAAAAATATTATGCATTAAGGTGTTTTGGTAAAACTTCCAATCGTTCTTTTAAATAATTTCCACCAACTTGCCTCATTAATATCCTCTGCTGAAACTAGCGGGCTTTTGCTAATGACTTTATCATCCTTTTTCAGAATTAATACACCAAGTTTATCTCCCTTTTTAACAGGAGCTTGGATATCTTCTTTCAGAACAACTTCTTTCACAATATTGTCAGTAGATTCACCTTTTTTGGTTAGCACAGATATTGGTTCAGAAGTCGTTACATTTACTTTTTTCTTGCTACCTTTACTAACTTCCGCAGCTGAAACTACTTGATTTCTTTCATACATTGGATGTGTATTATATTGACTAAAACCATAATCAAGCATTTTAGTAATCTGAGCATTTCGATCCTTTGGAGTAGGTGCACCAAATACGACACTTATTAATCTCATCTTGTTCTTTTCTGCTGTAGCAGTTAGGCAATATTTTGCTTCGCTTGTATAACCGGTCTTCACACCATCGACACCTGGATAAAATTTAACAAGGCGGTTTGTATTTACAAGCCAAAATTTCTTCTCAGTATTTTCTCGAAGATAATCTTCATATTTACCTGTATACTTTGTTACTTCTTCATATTTCAACAGTTCCTTAGCCATAAGCGCCATATCATGCGCAGTACTATAATGATCTTTTGCAGGGAGTCCTGTTGGATTTTTAAATGACGTATTTTTCAAACCAAGCTGTTTCGCTTTATTGTTCATCATTTCAACGAAACCTTCTTCTGAACCTGCTATTCTTTCTGCCATCGCTACAGATGCATCATTACCTGAAGCGATTGCAATTCCTCTCATCATCTCATCTACTGTCATTTCTTCTCCAGCTTCAAGGAAGATTTGAGACCCACCCATAGAAGCTGCATATTCACTCGTACGTACTTTTTCATCCCATTTTATAGTACCTTTATCGATTGCTTCCATAATTAATAACATTGTCATAATCTTCGTCATACTTGCAGGTGGTAACTTTTCATGACTATTTTTTTCAAATAACACAGTCCCTGTATCTCGTTCAATTAATATTGCAGACCTCGCTTCTTCAGCCAGGTTTAAGCTCACTTCTTGATTCACATTTTCAGCAAAAGTTTGAGTTGTGCTTACAGAAAATAGAATTGTTATTGCAACTAAATACGTTATTAGTCGTTTCATCTCCAAACCCTCCATTCTTTATACATCCCATTTTTTCCAACAAATATAAAAATATACAAATTCATGATCGATTTAAGAAAAGATTTATAAAAAATAAAAAAACTGAGGTTATCTCCTCAGTTTTTTCTCTTTCAGATCATATTCTTGTTAAACCTTCGCTATAAATTCCTTAATAAGTCGTATAAATGTCGGTTTTGTTCTGTTAGCAACCTCAACAACTTGCTCATGTGTGAGAGGCTCAAGGTCTTCTCCAATTGCCATATCTGTGATACAAGATACCCCCAACACTTTCATACCCATATGATTAGCAACAATTACTTCAGGAACCGTGGACATTCCGATTGTGTCTGCTCCTAAATGTCTTACCATAATTAGTTCTGCTGGGGTCATATACGTTGGACCAGTGATAGAAGCATATACACCAGATTGAATCTTAATTGAATTACGATTTGCTACTTCTCTAAATAACTCTCTAAAATCGGTGTCGTATGCCCTACTCATATCTGGAAAACGTGGACCGAGTGTTGATTCATTTTCTCCAATGAGAGGGTTTGCACTTGTTAAATTGATATGATCCTCTATCAACATTAAGTCACCAGCTGTGAATGTTGGATTCATACCACCACATGCATTAGTAACTACAATTGATTCAATCCCTAGTCCTTTCATTACTCTTACAGGAAATGTCACTTCCTGCATAGAATAACCTTCATAAGCATGAAATCTCCCTTGCATAGCCACTACAAACTTACCTTCAAGCTCTCCAATGACTAACTTACCTGCATGTCCTTCAACAGTTGAAGCAGGGAAATGGGGAATTAAATGATAGTCAATTTTCACAGCATTAACTATTTCTTCTGCAAGATCTCCTAAGCCGGATCCTAATATTAAACCAATCGTAGGTTTTACTGTAATTTGTGAGGTAATAAAACTTACTGCCTCATCCATTTTAATTCTCAAGCTCATAGACCTATTCTCCATGATTCATTTCTGATACGATTTCTTTTACAAAAACAAGGAAGTTTGCTTTAGCCATTTCAGTTGTTTCGATAACTTCATCATGTGTTAATGGTTGATCTAAAATCCCTGCAGCCATATTGGAGATACAAGAAATACCAAGAACCTTAAGGCCAGCATGTCTAGCAATTATGACTTCTGGTACGGTAGACATTCCAACTGCGTCCCCACCTAGAATTCGTAACATTCTAACTTCAGCTGGAGTTTCATATGAAGGTCCAGTATTACCAACATAAACTCCCTCTTTTATTGGAACCTGTAATTTTTCTGCAACTGACTTAGCGATGTTTCTTAACTTCGAACAATATGCTTCTGACATATCAGGGAACCTTACTCCAAAACGCTCATCATTTGGTCCAATTAACGGATTTTGACCTGTGTTATTAATATGATCTGTAATGATCATTAAATCTCCAGGTTCAAATGATTCATTCACTCCACCAGCAGCATTTGTTACGATTAAAGACTTCACACCTATTTCTTTCATGACTCTAATAGGGAAAGTAACTTTCTCTAAGCTATATCCCTCATAAAAATGAAATCTACCTTGCATAGCTACAACAGATTTTCCCTTTAGAGTTCCAAACACTAGTTGACCTGCATGTCCTTCTACCGTAGAAACAGGAAATTCAGGAATTTCGTTGTATGGTATCTTTACCGGGTTCTCAATTTCTTCAGCTAGAACTCCTAAGCCTGAGCCTAGAATTAAGCCTATTTCCGGGGTTTGATTAAACTTTCCTTTTAAAAATTCTGCTGACTTGTTTATTGATTTAATATCCATATTAATTATCCTCTCCGTTAATTAAAGATAAAAAACTCTTCCCATATTTAGGCATTTTCACTTTAAAATTTTCAGCTACAGTAGCACCAATATCTGCAAATGTTTTTCCTGTCGGTAATTCTTTTCCACCTTTCATGGATGGACAATATGCGAGTAATGGGACGTATTCACGAGTGTGATCCGTTCCAGGCGCAGTAGGGTCGTTACCGTGGTCTGCTGTAATAATTAACAAATCATCGTTTTTTAGTTTGGGAAGAACTTCAGTTAGTCTCTTATCGAACTCTTCTAAAGCTTCTTTGTATCCTTGTGGGTCTCTTCTATGACCATATAAAGCGTCAAAATCTACAAGGTTTAAAAAGCTTAATCCTGTAAAATCCATATCCATCGTCTCTAAAAGCTTATCCATTCCATCCATGTTCGATTTTGTACGAAGAGATTTTGTTATTCCTTCTCCGTCAAAGATATCGGAAATTTTGCCGATAGAAAGCACATCAAAGCCACTATCTTTTAGTTCATTCATTACTGTACGGTCGAAAGGCTTCAACGCATAATCATGTCTATTCGATGTTCTTTTAAATTGATTCGGTTCGCCTAAGAATGGTCTAGCAATTACTCGTCCAACCATATACTTTTCATCTAAAGTTAGCTCTCTAGCAATTTCACAAATACGATACAGTTCATCTAGTGGTACAATTTCTTCGTGTGCAGCAATTTGAAGAACAGAATCAGCCGATGTATAAACAATTAGCGCTCCAGTTTCCATATGCTCTTTGCCTAGTTCATCTAGAATTTCAGTGCCTGATGCTGGCTTATTTCCAATGATCTTTCTTCCTGTTTTTTCTTCTAATTCATTAATTAACTCATCAGGAAATCCCTCTGGAAATACTCTAAAAGGTGTATCAATATAAAGGCCCATAATTTCCCAATGCCCAGTCATCGTATCTTTACCATTTGACGCTTCTTCCATTTTTCCAAAGTAAGCTAATGGTTGGTCTTCTTTTTTTATTCCTCTAATTTCACGTATGTTACTCAAGCCTAATTTACCTATATTAGGCATATTTAACCCGCTACCAACTTGTGCAATATGACCCAATGTATCGGATCCTTCATCACCATACTCTTTCGCATCTGGGGCCTCACCTATACCTACTGAGTCCATCACTACTAAAAATATTCGCTTATATGTATAAGAAGACAAGTTTACAACCTCCTACAAAAGTATTTATGTTATCTTTCCCTGTTCCTAAAATGTTAACACATATAATTTGTTACTCGTCAGAAGTCTGACCTCTACTTTGAGTATAAGGTGACATCACTATTTATTGCAAGAAAAATAGCTGTTGTTCATACTATTTTCATAATTACTTCTCTTTAACTTTAAGAATGAATAAGGCTTTCAATATTTGAGATAAGTGGCAACTACGGAAAGCGAGGTTCCTGCAACGAAGGTTAACACCTCAAGTTCAATGTTGTATTTTCAGGGTAGACTTCCATGCAACTAAGAATTTGCATTATGGTGAATGAAAATGTTTTTTCTTATTAGAATGTTGTATCCAAGTATTAATGCGTGTTAACCGAAGTGGAAGGAACCGAGACTCCTACGGGAATAGCGACAGGCTTGAGACCCCACAGGCGAAGCCGAGGAGGCTCAAGTGGCGCCCCGTGGAAAGCGAGGTTCCTGGCAACGAAGGTTAACACCCCCAGTTCAGTGTTGTATTTTCAGGTAGCCAAAATAAAAAAGTGTCAGAATTATTCCCAACACTTTTATGCTCTTGGATGAAAAGAATTATAAACATCCTTAAGCCTTGCTTTCGTAACATGTGTATAAATTTGTGTCGTTGAAATATCTGCATGCCCAAGCATTTCTTGAACAGCTCGTATATCTGCCCCATTTTCGAGAAGATGTGTCGCAAAAGAATGTCTCAATGTATGTGGAGTCAACTCTTTTTTAATATTTGCCTCCAACGCCATCCTTTTTAAGTTCTTCCAAAACCCTTGCCTTGACATCTGATTTCCGTGATGATTGACAAATAATGCTTCAGGACGCTTTTTCTTTATTAATTGCGGCCTAGATGTCTCAATATATTGTTTGATTGCTTCTGTCGCAATTCTACCTAAAGGTACGATTCTTTCTTTGTTACCTTTTCCAATACATCTTATAAACCCCATTGATAGATGAACATCTACTAAATTTAAATTAATCAGTTCGCTAACACGTATCCCTGTTGCATATAATAATTCTAACATTGCTTTATCACGCATACCTAATGGAGTGTTCGTTTTTGGTACAGAAAGTAATGCCTCAACTTCTTGCAGGTTTAATACTTTAGGCAAGGTTTTTTCGGCTTGAGGTGTTTCAATATGTACAGTTGGATCTTGTTGAACGATTTGCTCTCTTAGCATGAATTGGTGGAAGGATCGAATAGATGCAATCTGTCTTGCAATCGTTTTTGAGGATTTTCCACTTTCTTTTAGTTCCTTAAGAAATTGAATAATATGCCCTCTTGTTACTTGCTGAAAAGATTCAACTCTCTCCACTTTCACAATATATTGCACGTATTTTTTTAAATCTCTTTCATAAGAAATAACGGTATTGTCAGCCATACGTCTTTCTACAACTAAATAATGAATAAAATCCCTTAAATGATCTTCCAATATTCTCTACTCCCCGTAATGATAAAAAAACAATAGACGATTTAACCAGTTGTCATTTTCTGTATCAATTGTAGTAGTTACTTTTATTGCTGATCCCTCTGGTTCATCATATTTATGGTAAGATTGATATTCTTGATTTAACCACATGATACCATAATAGAACATGATCGTGCAGCCAGTAAATAAGATGAAAACTTTAAATGTATCTAAGACAATTTTTAACCACTCTCTCATGATTGGCCTCCAGCGAAATAACTTTTTACTAGAAGATATGCCAAATAAGACAAGTTTTATACACGATATAGGACAATTATTATATGTATTTTAAATTTTTAGCCTACCTTGAAAATACGACACTGTACAATCCGTGGGGCGCCACTTGAGTCTCCTCGGCTTCGTCTGTGGGGTCCGGGGTCTGTCGCATATCCCACAGGAGTCTCGGTTCCTTCCACTCCGATTAACACGTATGAATTACTTAAAAGTCAACATTCTATAAGCGCAAAAATCAGTTCGCATTTTCATTCTTCATGGTGCAATTCTTAAATTGCATGGAAGTCTACCTTGAAATTTTTATATAAATTAGAAAAAGCCTTTCCATTTGGATGAAGGCTTTTTCATTGGTCTGTAGTTTCTTCTTCTACGTGACATCTATGGCATATTCCATGAAATGTTAAGCGGTGGTCTTTTATTTTAAAATTCCAATCTCTCTCTACAATCTGTTCAACATCTTCAAGTAGGTCTTCTTGAATTTCATCTACTGCGCCACATTCTATACATACAAGGTGATGATGGAAATGCGCTGCTCCTTCTTGTCGTAGGTCGTATCGAGAAACACCGTCACCAAAGTTTATTTTATCTACTATTTTTAATTCTGTTAATAATTCCAATGTACGATATACAGTTGCTAGCCCAATTTCTGGCGACTTCTCTTTTACCAGGAGGTATACATCTTCAGCACTCAAATGATCCTCTTCATGTTCTAAAAGAACTCGAACAGTAGCTTCACGCTGAGGAGTTAACTTATAGCTAGAAGAGTGCAACTGTTTCTTTATTCTATCAATTCTGCTTTCCATGAAAAAATTCCCTCCCTCGCCATTACCACCTTATTATAACAGAAGACAGGGAGCAGTCCAAATAAAATAATTATAAATAAGAAATTATAATGATTATTTTATAATATTAATTATCATTTATTAACAACATCAATTATACTTCTCATTAAACCTGGTGATACAAATGCTTCAAAGACTGAAGCAAATACTAACACAACACTAACAATTCCCATTAGAAACGTATATCGAGTTAACAATTGAAAAACTGGTTCATTTGTTCTTTTAATAAACTGCTGACGGATCATTTTCAATGAGAATGCTACTGATACTGTCGCAATGATTACAAAGGCAGGAATGATTATTATATTTTGTGGCAGTACTGATACAAAAGACAATAGGAACCCTTTCCATCCCATTTGATTTACTAGAAATCCTACCGTAAAACCGACTACTACACCCTTCAGAAAGAGGAGAATTAAAATTATTGGAAGGCCAATAATGGATATTCCTAGAAGCCACATAAGCCCTAAATATTTCAGGTTATGAAAATAGCTTTGTTTGAAGATTTCAATGGAATTGGCATGCTTACCTTCGGAAACTTGTCCAAAAAACTGTGATAAATAATAGTATAGGTCTTGTTTTTGGTTGATATTTAGGCTATTAACGACTATAGCTCCAAATATAACACCCATGAGAAAAAGTACTGTAATGAATAAATATATAGAAGAATGTTCTCTTAAATGAACAGTTAATGTATGTTGTATAGTGTTCTTTCTCATCATAGTTCCTCCCTGTCATTCTCTTACTAGATTGTATGATAGATTTAGGAAACTATGACACTTATTAAATTTAAGATATTTTTATAATGGCGTTCAATTTCAAAAAAGTAAACTTTTGACTACCCTTAAAATACAACACTGAATATGGGGTGTTAACCTTCGTTGCAGGAACCTCGCTTTCCACGGGGCACCACTTGAGCCTCCTCGGCCTTTGACCTGTGGGGTCTCAAGCCCGGCGCATTTCCCGTAGGAGTCTCGGTTCCTTCCACTACGGTTAACACACATGAATACTTAGATTCAACACTCTAATAACAAAACAATTTTCATTCTTCATGGTACAAATTCTTAATTGCGTCGAAATCTTCCCTGAATCTGAAGCTTGTTTGTTCATCTCATTTATAGAACCCTTGCTTTTCGATTTATATGTACTAGAACCAAAAAAGGCTGAAAAACTATACATGTGAAGTATAGTTGTCAGCCTTGAATTTTCCCGTATACTCCACCTCCACCAGGTTGGATTTTTATCTTTCCTTCTCTTGCCTCCATAATTAACGCTGTGATTTTAGAACCAACTACTGGAAGAAGAGATTCTTCAGGTATTCTGTGCAAGATGTCCATTTCTGTTTTAAAATAATCTCTTAGCTTTTTTAACGTTTTGGGACCAATACCTGGAATAAATTCTAACGGTACTTGGTGAATATACGGAGGTCTATTTGGATTTTTATCTTTTGTATCTTTTAGCTCATTAAGTCTGTCAAATACTCCTTTTACAATCTTTTCACTATCACACACTCCACATTTCAACAAATGCGACTTACTCACTACATTCCCGCACTTTTCACACGTTGTTTTATGGTACTTGCCTAATAAAGGATCTAATCCATAATTAGAAGTTATATATCGGTTTCCTCTTTTGTGCAAAGCTAACTGAAGTTCTTCAAATGTTGGCTCTTTCATCCTCATTATTTGATATTCTCTCGCTATTTTAGGCAAGGAATGAGCATCAGAATTTGATAAAAAAGAGTATTGGTGTAATTCTGCTATTTGATCCGCCATCAAAGTATTCGCACTTAAACCTAACTCTATCCCATCAATTAATTCTGGGTTGAGAACCTCCGATAAAGAGCGTTCTACACCTCTACCGTATAGACTTTTATAAGGGGTAAATACATGTGCAGGTACAAAGAGCCCACCTAATTCTTTTATTTTTCTTTGAATATTTACCCCACTCTCATATATCCTTTGTGAACTAAGTGTCACATTTTTCATTCTTTGTGAGAGCCACTTACTAAACAGTTCCATTTGCACAAGGTTAGGTAGATAGCCAAGGATATGTATAGGTCCTTTGCAATGTTCATCATAAATTTCTAACTCGGTTCCTAAAATTAATGTGACATTTTTATAACGAATACCTCCACCATTAAGCTCAATGACTTTTCCTTGTTTAATCATTTGTTTTAATTCGAACTGTATCTCGGGGACATGACAATCTATGACACCTATCATGTCCATGCCTTTTACCTCTGTTGATTCAATTAATATATTTTCAATGGTAAGCGATTTTGCTCCTGTAATTTTTACAGGTTTTCCAGATGCTGTTCTACCTATATGAATATGTAAATCCACAAAATAATTATTCATTCTTCTCCCCGAGTGCTTGTTGTAATTGAAGATATTGTATCGCATAAGCTGTTTTCGCATCATATATTTTCTGTTCTTTAACATATTGAATGGCTTGTTCTAAAGTAAGTTCAATTACATCCACAAATTCATCCTCATCTAGTTCCGCTGGTGAAGTTTGTTTTGTTAACTGCTTCGCTACATAAAGGTGAACAATTTCATCTGCAAAACCCGGTGACGTGTAAAAAGATATTAGATGTTTTAAAGACTGACATGTAAATCCAGTCTCTTCATCTAATTCCCGTTTCGCTGTTACTTCAGGTTCTTCTCCTTTTTCCATTTTACCAGCTGGAATTTCCACTATTACTCGATTTAGCGCCTTACGGTATTGGCTAACCATTAATATTTTATTCTCATTAGTAAGAGCTAGAATAGCTACAGCACCAGGGTGTTTAACTAGTTCTCGTGTACTCTTTTTACCGTTAGGGAGTTCAACCTCTTCAACATGTAAATCAATAACTCTTCCTTCAAAAATGATATCCTTTGAAATTGTTTTTTCTATTAAATGGTCCATCATATACACTCCTCGTTCTAATCTATCTTTTATTTTCATAAATTCTATCATACCAAATATCCAGTTTAATATTGGAAGGATAGGAGTTCTGTCATGAAAGTGTACTTAGTGCCAAAAGGAATTATTTTAGTAGGTAAAGCGTGGGAAGTTAGGGAAAAACTAAAGGCCTATAGTAAACAACACTCAACTCTAAAACAATTGATTGAACACCAAGAAAAAAGTGAAAGAAATAACCTTAATAAGTGAAAAGAGCAGAGAATGAATCTCCGCTCTATTTTTTATTTACCTAATTTCAGTTTTAAATACAGTTGCCATGTGCTTAATAAATGTGTCATGTTGGCCTGTAAATGTTGCCATCTTATCTTGATGAGCAACCGTTTTATAACCTCTTGCATAAGCGCCGTATGCAGTTAAGAAATTGCAGATGTCGGTACATACCCCGGTTAAATGGACTTTTTCCACTTTATGTTTCTTCAATTCACTATCTAATTCCGTATTGAAAAAAGCGTCATACTCAGGCTTTCCTATGTAAATCACATTAGGATGGTTTTTATGACCTTCAAACCAAACTTCTAACTCTTCATATAATTTTTGCCCCCACGTTCCTTCTACATTATGTGCAGGCCATAGCTCGAAATGCGGGTCGTTTTCTTTATGATTATCCATACAAATGGCGACTATTTGGTCTCTTGCAAGAAAATCATTTGCAGCCTCAATAATAGTAGGTACAATTTGCTGTGCTGGTTTTCCAACGGTTAAATTCCCTTCATCAGAAACAAAATCGTTACTCATATCAATGATTAATAAAGCCTCTTTACTCACAAGCAATCCCTCCCTATAGTGGTAGAATAGCACGTTTGAATTTTTAAATTCAAGTTATTTGAGATAAAGTATGAAGTAACGTTAAAATGAAGTAATATGAGGGGAGTGATTTTATGCAAAAGCGAACCATTGGTAGTTCAGACTTAGTTGTTAGTGAGATTGGCTTAGGCTGTATGTCTCTTGGAACTGATGAAAATAAAGCTATCTCGATCATCGATGAAGCTATTGATAATGGTGTAAATTATTTAGATACAGCCGACTTATATGACTTTGGTTTAAATGAGGAATTTGTAGGGAAAGCAATTAAAGGAAAAAGACATGATATTATCCTAGCGACAAAAGTAGGCAATCGACCTCATGAGGCGGGCGATAAAAGAGGATGGTATTGGGATGCTTCTAAAACATATATAAAAGAAGCTGTTAAAAACAGTTTACGGCGTCTAGATACTGATTACATTGATCTGTATCAATTACACGGTGGAACAATGGAAGACAAGATAGACGAGACAATTGAAGCATTTGAGGAGTTAGTAAAAGAAGGTTTCATTAGATATTATGGAATTTCTTCGATTAGACCTAATGTCATACGTGAATATGCAACTCGTTCTTCTATTATTAGTGTCATGATGCAATACAGTTTATTGGATCGCCGACCTGAAGAGCAAGTTTTTCCTCTGCTCGATCAATACAATATCAGTGTTTTGGCTCGCGGTCCTGTAGCAAAAGGCATTTTAACCGGAAAATCTGTTGAATCTTTAGATAGTAAAATAAAAGAGAACGGTTATTTGAATTACTCTTTTGAGGAAATTTGTGATATCATATCGACTCTTAGAAAAGAGTTCCCACCGAACATGACCTTAAATGAAATAGCACTACAGTTCTGTTTACATCATAAAACTGTTGCTTCGGTAGTTACAGGTGCTAGTAATATACGACAGATTGCTGATAATATTCAGGCGGTAAACAATAGTAAGCTATCACTTGATCAAATTCGGTTGTTAAAGGAACTGACGATTGCTGCTGGTTACGATAATCATCGCATTTAGATAAATGGTACCCTCGAAATACAATTCTTCACATTGAACATGGGGTGTTAATCTGCGTTACAGGACTCTCGCTTTTCATATCACACGCGCCTTTTAGCGCATCTGCATAACTTATCCTATTTAATGAGGTTATGTATATTTATTTCTATACTTCACATCCTATTCTTATTTAGGAGGTGAATCTTGATGGCTAACCAGAGAAATAATGAAAATAAAAATGACATTGCTGAAAACATTAAGGATACAGCGGGTTCTGCATTTGAGGCTGTACATAATGCATTAGAAGCCACAGAAAACTTTGCGATGAAGACTGTTGATGCGACGAATAACGCTGTAAATAACTTAACGGAAAAGGCAAAAAACAATCAAAATAAATAGTGAAGATGAAAAGATAAGCGCCATTCATTTGGCGTTTTTTTATGCTCTTCATCACACTATTTTAGTTCATTTCTTAATGACGAGTTTCAAGTATGTCTTTTATTTTTTTTAAATCTTTCATGTTTGCCCTTCTTATCATAGTAGACATAAATGGAGAAATCCATTTAGAAAACCCAGTAGGATTTCCTTTATTTCTTAGCGTCATTTCCGTGTAATTCGTTCCTACTCTATCCCATGTATAGATGGTTTCCATCGGAAAAGGGCCATTAGCGGTTTTCATCACTAGTTTTTCCCCTGGAATATACTCCATAATCTCATATACATAAGAAAGGTCACGCCCTAGGAATTTCGCTTTAAAGGCTATTTTTGAACCGACTCTTACATTTTTTTCTGTTATCCATTCCGCTGAATGAATATTATCATACCACTTTGGAGCATGCTCAGGGTTCGCTGCATATTCAGCCACTTGTTCCACCGGGCATTCAATTGTTATTTTTGTTAATACGTCTACCACCTTTGACATCCTCCATTCATCTCCTAAATGTCTTCTCATTCACTTCTGTAGTATTTATTTATACTTTGACCAATCCATTGAACTTTCATTTAGAAGCTCTTCAAATGTTTTGTTTTTTTCTCGCAGTTTTCTCTCTTCACGCTCTTTTTCCATTTGTAATTCTTGTCTTCTTTTTTCCTCTTCTTTTATATCCTTTTGTGTTTCCTTTAACTTAGATACGATATCTTTATTTAGTAAATCTCCTAAACTTAGTTTCTCGTCCGTCTTTTTAGAAGTTTTGGTTTGGTTATGAGTACGTTTTTGTTTCTTCTTTGACATAATATATCACTCCAATAAATTCTTAAATCATTCCCTTTATTATAAACGAAAAAAAGGTGAATAACTATTAAGTTACCCACCTTTCTATTTGTCTAGAATGCTTCTAGTACAACATTTTCATCTACTAGAAGTTTTGGCTCAGTTGAATTAATAATATCCTCAACAGTGAAACCCTTTGCAACCTCTACTAGCTTCAAGCCACTCTTTGTAACATCAATGACAGCACGGTCTGTTATTATTCTATCAACAACTCCCTTACCAGTAAGTGGTAAAGAACATTGCTTTAAGATTTTTGCTTCACCATTTTTGTTCACATGATCCATTATGACTATAATTCGTTGAGCACCATGGACTAAATCCATTGCACCGCCCATTCCTTTTATCATCTTACCAGGAATCATCCAGTTTGCTAAATCGCCGTTTTCTGAAACTTCCATACCACCTAAAATAGCGACGTTTACATGTCCACCACGGATCATTGCAAATGATTCTGCACTATCAAAATATGCTGCTCCTGGAATTGCTGTAACAGTTTCTTTACCAGCATTAATTAAATCTGGATCTACATTCTCTTCTTTTGGATATGGTCCAATTCCTAATAATCCGTTCTCTGATTGAAGGACGACTTGTTTACTTTCCGATATATAATTGGCAACAAGAGTTGGGATACCGATTCCTAGATTTACATAATAGCCACTCTCAATTTCTTTTTCAGCACGCCTTGCAATTTTTTCTCTTATTAATGCTTTTTCATTCCCCATTGGATGTATTCGCTCCTTTCACAATTATTTTTTTACCGTTAAGCGCTCAATTCTTTTTTCTTGTTTACCAACAATAAGTCTCTGAACATAAATACTTGGAGTATGAATAAGATTTGGATCTAGTTCCCCAGTCTCCACTAACTCTTCTACTTCTGCTATGGTTATCTTACCAGCAGCAGCTATCATCGGATTAAAGTTTCTAGCTGTTTTGTTATAAATTAAATTTCCCATTTTATCGGCTTTTGCAGCACGGACTAAACTAAAATCTGCAGTGAAGGCCTCTTCAAGTACATACTCTTTTCCATTGAATACTCTCGTTTCTTTTCCTTCAGCTATTGGTGTTCCAACACCAGCTGGTGTATAAAATGCTGGTATCCCCGCTCCACCTGCACGAATTTTTTCAGCAAGAGTTCCTTGTGGGGTTAATTCTACTTCTAACTCTCCAGAAAGAACCTGTCTTTCAAATTCTTTATTTTCGCCTACATATGAACCTATCATTTTTTTTATTTGCTTGTTTTTTAATAGTAGACCTAATCCCCATTCATCTACACCACAGTTGTTTGAAATCACGGTTAAATCCTTTACACCCGTTTCCACCAACGCTAGGATTAAATTCTCAGGTATCCCACACAAACCAAATCCGCCAACCATGATTGTAGAGCCGTCTTTAATATCTTTTACCGCTTCTACGAAAGAAGTATATTCCGGTTTCATACTTTACACCTCGTCTCCATTTTGTAAACGTTTACTTTTTACTCGATCACATTTTCTATAATTGTTGCTACACCTTGTCCGCCACCTATACACAGTGTTGCTAATCCATATTGTTCGTTTCTTTTTTTCAACTCATGAATTAATGTAACAAGAATCCTTGTACCACTCGCTCCAATAGGGTGTCCAAGAGCAATTGCCCCTCCGTTAACATTTAAAATATCTTTATTTAAAGTTAGTTCTCTATCTACGGCAATTGATTGCGCTGCAAATGCTTCATTCGCTTCAATTACATTCATTTCTGAAAGCTGTAGCTTTGACTTTTCTAACGCTTTTTTCACCGCTGAAACAGGGCCAATTCCCATAATACTTGGATCTACTCCTGCGCTAGCATTTGCTTTAATTGTTACTAAAGGTTTAATTCCTAATTCTTCTGCTTTTTTTCTACTCATGACAACTACTGCAGCTGCACCATCGTTAATTCCAGAAGCATTACCTGCCGTAACAGAACCGTCCTTTTTAAAGGCTGGTCTAAGGCCACCTAATTTTTCCGCTGTTGTTCCTGCTCTTGGATACTCATCCGTATCAAAGAAAATGCTTTCCTTTTTACGTTGAGGAATTTCAACAGGTACAATCTCATCCTTAAACTTGCCCGCTTCAATCGCAGCTACTGCTTTTTGTTGACTAGCTGCCGCAAACGCATCTTGCTCATCTCTTGAGATGCTATATTTATCACATAAATTCTCCGCTGTGATTCCCATATGATAGTCATTAAATGCGCACCATAAACCATCAGAAATCATGGAATCTACTAATTTTTGATCTCCCATTTTAAAACCATTTCTACCGTTTTTTAATAGATATGGAGCTTGACTCATATTTTCCATTCCACCAGCAACCACAACTTCTGCATCCCCTGCTAAAATTGCTTGTGTCGCTAAATGAACTGCTTTCAGCCCAGATCCACACACTTTATTTATTGTCATTGACGAAGTTTCTTGTGGAAGTCCTGCTTTAATAGCAGCTTGGCGTGCAGGGTTTTGACCTAGTCCTGCTTGTAACACATTCCCCATTATTACTTCATCTACTTGATCTCCTGATATACCAGCTTTATCTAAAGCTCCTTTAATTACGATTGCACCTAACTCTGGTGCTGAAATGTTTTGAAGTGCTCCTCCGAAACTTCCAATCGCTGTTCGGATAGCGCTTACAATTACAACTTCACTTGTCCCCATTTCATTCATCTCCTTATGCTAATAGTTTTGCGTTTCTTTTTATGTAGGGTCCATTATTATATAGTTCTCGTCTTTTTTCAAAATCCCTTTTATATTGTAAAAATTTCTATTATTCTTGCATTTTTTTATAATTTTCTACTAGAATAATAGACAGGAATAACCAAAGTATAGGAGGTCTACAATGAATTTACCTAAAGAAGTAACGATTATCGAAGTTGGCCCTAGAGATGGGCTTCAAAATGAGAAAAATTTGATTTCGACCGAAGATAAAATAGCATTTATTTCAAAGTTAAAATCTTCTGGAATAAAAGAAATGGAGCTTACTTCTTTTGTCTCTCCTAAATGGGTACCTCAAATGAAAGATGCTAATGACATTATTTCTGCTTGTCTGGATGACAATCGAAATTTCGTCCTTGCTCCTAACAGAAAAGGGATCGACCTACTTTATCAAACTGACTGTAAAGCTGTAGCTGTTTTCGTTGGTGTAAGTGAATCTTTTAACAAGAAAAATATTAATAAGTCTACAAAAGAAAGCATGGAAGATCTCGGTCCTATCATCACTGAATTGAAAGATAAAGGATACTTTGTTCGAGCTTGTATATCTACTTCCTTTTATTGTCCGTTTGAGGGAAAAGTGAGTAGTGAAGATGTTGTTGCTCTTTGTTCACAGTTTGTTCAATTTGGTGTCGATGAACTAAGTGTTGCAGATACGATTGGTATGGCTACTCCTCAAGAAGCTTTCTTTCTTTTTAAATCTTTAAAGGAAGCGTTTCCAAATACACTTTTGACTGCACATTTTCACGACACTCGTGGTATGGCGCTTGCGAACGTTTTTGCAGCACTCCAAGCTGGAGTTGATAGGTTTGACACTTCTGCAGGTGGACTTGGTGGATGTCCGTTTGCTCCTGGTGCAACTGGCAATGTAGCTACTGAGGATGTTGTATTTATGTTAGCGCAAATGGGAATTGAAACCGGAATTGATTTAGATAAATTGGTCGAAGCAGTAAAGGTGATTGAACCTCACTTATCTAGAGGCATTGAAAGTAAGTACTTCGGATTAAATACATAATGCCCTCCTTTTTTCATTTCGTGTTGGATAAAATTATGACTTCATGCACACTCTATTGTTTGAAGAAAAAATTAAATGGGGTGTAGATAGTGACAAAGAAAAACCAAAATCAAGGCAGTCAAAAAGGGAAGCCTAATTCGGATACAACAAACCCAGTTATGTCTGCAGAAGAAATGGAAAAAGCGATTCATCCAACAAATCGTCAAAACTCCCAACAATAACAGTCTTAAAAAACCGCAACCTACATCTTGTAGATTGCGGTTTTTCCTTATATTCTGTGGATATATAGGGTAAGATACTGCTCTCTCTTTACTAAATCATGGTAAAATATTGGTATTGGTAAATAGGAGGATTATTTTATGAGAAAATTTCTAATTACTTTAGCAACTATTTTCACTTATGTCGTTTCTGTCGGTACGTTCTTTTCAAGCAAAGTGATGTATATAAAAAAGAAGTCAGACGAGGAAATTTTGCAACGTGAATTAACAGAAGGAAGATTCACGATGGATGAGCTTTCCTCTTTACAAAAAGAAGAACTGACGATTCCTTCTAGATACGGATACAAACTGCATGGGTGGTTTGTGCCTACCTCTTCTCGTCATAAGTTTATGATTATTTGCCACGGTGTGACTGTTAATAAATTGAACTCGATTAAATACATGAAACTTTTTCTTGAACGGGGCTGGAACGTGATTGTATATGATCATAGACGCCATGGTCAAACAGGTGGTAAAACGACTAGCTACGGGCATTACGAGAAATTTGATTTAGAAACCGTTGTCCATTGGGTCAAGAATCAATTTGGTCATGATATTACATTAGGTATTCATGGAGAGTCAATGGGTGCAGTGACCACTCTTTTATATGCAGGCATGATTGAGGACGGTGCTTCTTTTTATATTGCTGATTGCCCATTTTCAGATTTTGAAGCACAATTACGTTATCGTCTAAAAGTAGAGTATAACATCCCATCTATTCTTATCATGCCCATTGCAAATCTGTTTTTAAAAATTCGTGATGGCTATTCCTTAAAAGATATTTCGCCTCTTTCTGTCGTTAAATACATTAAGAAACCAGTTCTTTTTATTCATAGTTCAAAGGATGATTATATCTTGCCCGAAATGACGAAAGAGCTTTATTCAATGAAACAGGGAAGTAAAAAACTCTTCATTGCCCCTAAAGGTGCCCATGCTTATTCCTACGGAGAGAATAAATCTGCGTACGAACAAGCGATTGATGAATTTTTATATGAGTACGTGAAATGAGGCTGATTTTGAATCAGCCTCATTTTTACCCTAGTACATCTGTAATTTCTTGTAAGTTTTCACTGATCCAAGTTAATGCCATATCTATACTTTCAAATTCCTCAGCCTCGAATGTCACTTCATCTTGAATTAACCATACATCTTTTTCTTCTTGATTTACACCACCTACAGACCAGTGCAGCAGGCTATATGGATGGTTCACACTTAGAAAGGACACCCATGTTTTGTTTTCCGCAATGTTTTTTATGGTATGGAGTTTCTCTGTCATGTAGTTGCCCCACTTTTTTCTATAAACATCATTCTTGGATTTAAGATTTGATTTGGACTTTTTAACATAAAGCAATTCGCTGTTTCTACAATGTCAATGGTCATTTCTTCATCAAAAAACAGCTGTTTAGATTTCTCTACAGTGATTGTTACAAAGTTTGTTTTAATTTCTACATCATCGTCTTCCTTAGACTCAACTAACCAAAGTGCTGATACACCACTCACCACACATCCACAACCCTCTGTATCATACTTTAGCTTTAATATTTTTTGTGAATTATCATCTATCTTTAACTTCAACTTTTCAATCGCTCTATTTGTAAATGTAATTTTCATTGTTCATTCTCCTTTTACTTCTGCTTGCGATTATTTTAGCATAATTCGATTGTTTATTCATGTTTGGAATATTTGGCGTATATATGGATATTCTTTTAAAAGGACATCAGGAAATCGTATAGATTGAATTTTGCTCAACTTCGATATACTATTAAAATGGATTGTAATAAAATGTTAGAGGAGGAATTTATATGTCAAAGGTACAAATTAAGGTATTAGATAATGGCCCATTACGTGTCACCGGTGATGTTGAATTAATTGATGCTGAAGGTAATAAGTTTGAATCTAAACAAGCTTTTTCACTTTGTCGTTGTGGAAAATCACAAAAAATACCTTACTGTGATGGTACTCACAAAGGAAACTTTGAATCTTGTGTTCGAGCTGAACAAGTTCTATAAATAGTCGTATGTAAAAAGCCACCCTATATAGGATGGCTTTTTCTTTTACCTTATTATTTTTGTTCAAACATTCCTAAGTCTAAAATTGCAGTTAATGCTTCTTCACTTTCATCTGAAGTAATTTCTACCTCTTGACCTGGTTGAAGTGATAATGCAAGAATTCCTAATAAACTTTTAGCATCGACTACCCAATGCTCTTTTTTTAATAAAATTGTACCTGGGTATTGATTTGTTGTGTTTACTAACTGACTAGCAGCTTCTGCAAATACAGGCTTTAATACGTTTACTACCATTTTAATCTCCCAACTTTCTCTATTTATTGTTATAACTATCTCTTAGTATAGAGAGAATTAGTAGATTCAGACAAGTAAAAATAGAATTTCTTCAAAAAATAGATTTAATTTGACTGACGCAGGTCAATTAATTTGCTAATAGGAATAAAATGTGTGTCTCCAAATTTATCAATAACATGGAGTTTTTTTGTAAACTCATCACAATGGTGCACCTTTCCAATGACTAAGCGATGTCGTTTTCCTTCATAATGTGTTATTGCGAGTTCAGTTCCACCTTCCATCGCTTCGCCTAAAACACCATTCATCTCTTCAAGCTGTTGCTCATCTAATACCGGCATCTGTTCAAAACTGTCCTCATTAGCCCAGTCTCGCAATAATTTAACGTGTTCTGGTAACATCATAGCCGTCCATTTAATATTACCTCTGTCTCGTATCAATTCAATCTCCCCCCTTTTCATTGATGCTGTTATGCTTTATGACCGCCGACAAGCTTACTACGGTGTTTCGCTGTTCCTGCACTTGTATACGATACTGCTCTTAAAATAGCATCTGAACCATATTTATTCCGTATTTCATCCATGACGTATCCTATTTTTTGCTCCTTTACACGACTTGCGTAAAACAAATCAAGCTGCATTTCATCGTCGTCTTCAATGTTTGATAACGCAATTGATATCTTCCTCACTGTCTTTTTTGCATAGTGTTTTTCAAACATATCAAGACAAACTCGGTAAAGCTCCATCGTAATATTAGTCGCTCTGTCAATTGTCTTGGACCGATGAAAGCCACCTCCAAATTCATCCTTACTATAACCAATCCCTAGACTTATTGTTCTACCCATCTTTCCATAACGTCGAGCGCGTCTCGCTACTTCTTCACACATCTCCAATATGACACTCTTTACTTCATCTGGATCAGGATAGTCTCTTAATAAAATTTGGCTTTTACCGAAGCTAATCTGTCCTTGCATGATGGGCGCTCCTAGTTCTGATAAATCCACTCCCCAGGCATGGTGGTATAGTTGGTTGCCCATCACTCCAAATTTTTTCTCTAAAAGCTCTAATGGATAATTTGCTAGCTGGCCAACTGACATAATTCCCATCTTGTTTAACGTTTTTTCTACTCGACTACCAATTCCCCACATTTTACTAAGTGGAGAAAGAGGCCACAGCTTTTTCTCTACATCTTCAAATGTCCATTCGGCTACTCCCTTTTTCTTTGCTTCTAAATCTAAGCAGAGTTTTGACAATAACATATTGGGACCAATCCCAATTGCACACGGAAGCTGAAATTGCCTTTCTATATCACGCTTAATTTTATAAGCAATAGCTGTAGCATCTCCTCCCCACAGGTTCTCAACACCATCAACTTTCAAGAAGCTTTCGTCGACACTATACGTATGAATAGATTCTTTCGGAACAAACCGATGAAACAGCCTAGTAATCTCAGTAGATATCCGTAAATAAGTAGCCATCTTTGGATTAACAATCTTGATACGGGGATCCTTAGGAATTTCAAATAATCGCGATCCTGTCTTAATACCAAACTCCTGCTTTAATCGTGGAGATGCCGCTAGAACAATACTCCCTTCTCTTTTCGTATCTCCTACAACAGCTAAATAACAAGTAAGCGGATCAAGCCCCAACAATACAGCGGCACAACTCGCATAAAAGCTTTTCATATCAACACACAAAATTTTATGGGCCGGCAACTGACTGTAGTCAACCACTATCATCACCCTTTTTAAGAATATATGTTCGCATTTATAGTATAGTATATATCTTAAGCGAATATACGTTCGTTTTCAATGGAAATTTAAAGCAACAACCAAAAGGAAGAAGACATCTTGTATAATAAAATGGAGAGATAGAGGTGAGAAAATGGACGAAAAACTGCTACAAAAAATGATTCGAAATTGTTTTTACCAATACAATCACGATTTAAGTTCGGTACCGTTAACGCAAAGAGATTACGAAGAATTATATAGAAGGATAAAAGAAGAATTAGCCATACATGCATCTGAAGATTTACACGACATTATTAATAATGTCGTGTATGAATTTTTAACAACCTAGAGAGAAAATAACTAAATAAAGTAAAAACCACCGTTAAGGTGGTTTTTACTGCACGACTTTTTGTTGTTCGACATCAACCTTGATTTTCATCGGAGTTTCCTCAGCTACAATGGACACTAATTCAATTACATACAAAGCGCCATTGAGTGATTCAATGGATTGAACAGACCAAGATTGAGTCAAGTCAACAACTGTAAGTGCAAGCTGAATAGCCAAGGCTTCTTCCTTAGATTGTTCGTCAGACTTCACAATGACTTTGACAGCATTAGATTGGGTAGGATAAGATTCACGCACCTGGCCATCGTTCCAAACCTCAACATAAAGACCTGGATTGAGATCTTTTAATGATAAATCATTACCTTTATCATCAACAATTACAGTGTCATGAGAAAGTTGATAAGAAGCAGCCCTAGGGTTTTTTCGAAAAGGTTCTATAACAAGGATGGAATTAGAGTCAGTATTCACAATGTGACCAACCAAGTCCTTTACAGCACCTGAAGATTCTTTGCTACTACATCCAACAAATACAAACAGAAAGCAAAAAAGAAAACTAAGAGAGATCCATATTCTCATTTTTTCCTCACCTCATAAAATTTGTCGATGTGGAAAATAAATAGTTACAATACACAAACCTATTTTTTATAAAATGCTCTACCGCCTACTCTTTCAACAAAAGCAGGAAAAAGCTGATAAAGCTTACTGCCAAAGCTCATCCACCCAGGAAGATTCAACTCCCTCTTAGATGTACACATTAAATCAACAATTTTCCTCGCAACTTCTTCTGGATCAAGCATAAATTTCTCAACGTTTTTTTTGTAATCCCCAGTTTCATCGGCAATATCAAAGAATCGAGTCTTAATAGGACCAGGATTTACAGCTGTAACATGAATAGCTTTGTCATATAACTCCATGCGAAGACTGTTCGTAAAGCCAAGAACAGCATGCTTAGAGGCTGCATAAACACTTGATTTTGGTGTAGCTATTTTCCCTGCTTGTGAAGCAACATTGATGATATGCCCACTATTATGACGAATCATTGATGGTAGCACTTGTTTTGTACACGCAATAAGTCCAAACACATTTACTTCAAACATAGCCTTCATAGCAGATAGTTCTGAATTAGCTACAGTATCAAAAATACCGAACCCTGCATTATTAACTAAAACATCAATCGATTCAACCTGGTTTAGAATCTCTGTAAAGACTGTTTCAATTGAATCTAGGTCACTCACATCTAATTTAAAGTATAGGGGAGTAATTCCGTAAAGTTTATGAACGTTTGTAGCTATTTCTTGTAATTTATCGTAGCTCCTTGCAAGAAGGATAGGGCGCGCACCTTGTTCAGCAACAAGATATGCAAGTTTTTCACCTAATCCGCTTGAAGCGCCAGTAATGACAATACTTTTCCCTTCTAATCGATGATTTCCCATCTAAGTTCCCCCCATCATAATGCAGTATAGATGAATTGTTGATTAAGCTGCTCTTTTTTTATTTCGCCTAAATCCTCAAGATAATCAAGTTGACCAACTGTTTCTGACATTGTTAGCATAAGTTCCTTTTTATAAACAGAAGGAAATAATTGAATGCATACTTCAAATGCTGTCATCGGCTTAGCCAAGAGCATGTCTCGTACACTATATGCTCTTTCGTCTTGTCGAATCAGCCTTTTTTGTATCAGGTTATGAGCGTTTAGTACATCATCACCATGACCAGAAAAAACCTTAGAAATATCCAGCTGCAAGAGTTTTTTTAGAGAAGCGTTATATTGCACTTGCGGTTTGGGACGTTCTGAGTGACCAACAATCGGTGGCTCAAGTAGTGGATTTGAAGAAATTTTTGCTAACAAATGATCACCACCAATAACGACTCCATCCGTCTCGCGGTAAAATATTAAATGACTTTGTGCGTGACCAGGTGTCTCATAAATACTCCATTCTGGCAAGCCAGGAAGAGTAGCTCCTTCTACTATCTCAGAAGTCAAAGAACGCTGACAAGAAAAACGAAGTGTTTTATTTAGCCCAGAAAGAGCGCTCTGAAATGCTGGATGAATACCTAATTGAACAAACAGTTCCTTGAAAAATTGATGACTATGTAAAGAAAATACCTCATCTCGACTAATCCAAGGTTGATTTAAGGGATGTCCTATTATTGGTATATCCTCTGCCATAAAATCTAACAAACCTACATGATCGGGATGGTGATGTGTAAGAATAACCTGTTCAATGTCCGTCACGTCATAGCCAATTACGTGCAGTTGATTTTTCAGTTCCAACCATGCTTCTTCCGTTTTGGCTCCTATATCGATTAACGTTAATCTGTCACCCTTGATAAGGTATACATTTACATCTCCAACTGGAAAAGGCGTAGGAAGAGAAATTTTAAAAATATCCTTTGTGCCTAATGCATTCACGATTATCCAACACCTTCTTATTATATTTCAATAAAGATATTTAAACGTAGACTTTGAAGGAAATAGACTTTCCTTATAAGAATTAATGACGATATATTGAGTTTACCTCTTTATCGACCTTTTGTCATTATATTCAAATAACTTACTGAAGAATAGTAAGTTATTTTTTTAAAAAAAGAAAGTATTGACAAATATCATTGTCCACGTGCATAATTACTAAAAATATTTAGTATGTGATAAAAGTGATGATAAGGACTAGTAAGTTGAATATGGCAAGAAGAGATTGAAACTCATCGGCTGAAAGGTTTCATTGCCCTCTATTTAATTGAACCTACCCTTCTAGCTGTTAGGGAAACCTATACCGTTGTTCCACGTTACGGAATAGATGAGATGGGCATTTGAATAAAATGTCAATTAAGGTGGTACCGCGGAAAAAGATCTACTCCGTCCTTTACTAAAGGATGAAGTAGGTCTTTTTGTTTTAGGCTACCCTGAAAATACGACACTGTACAAGGGGTGTTAATCTGCGTTGCAGGAACCTCGCTTTCCGTGGGGCGCCACTTGAGCCTCCTCGGCTTCGCCTGTTGGGTCCGGGGTCCGTCGCATCTCCCACAGGAGTCTCGGTTCCTTCCACTCCGATTAACACGCATGCATTACTTAAAAGCCAACATTCTATAAACGCAAAAATCAAGTTCACATTTTCATCTTTCATGGTGCAAATCCTTATTTGCATGGAAGTCTACCCTGAAAATACAACATTGAACTGGGGGTGTTAACCTTCGTTGCAGGAACCTCGCTTTCCGCGGGGCGCTCCTGGAGCCTCCTCGGCTTCGCCTGTGGGGTCTCCAGTCCAGCGCATCTCCCGCAGGAGTCTCGGTCCTTCCACTACGGTTAACACTCATAAATACTTGGATACAACATTCTAATAACAAAAAACAATTTCATTCACCATGGTGGAGTTTTCAAATTTCATGGTAGTCTCCCCTAACATTCTATAAAACCCAAAATCAAGTTCACATTTTCATCCTTCATGGTGCAAAATTCTTAATTGCATGAAGACTACCTTATAGTAAATCAAAAAATAAAAAAATTAGCTTGGAGGGATAGGTATGGTGGAATGTTATAAGCATCATAAGATTGCATTTGTTGGGGCAGGTTCGATGGCTGAGGCTTTAATTTCAGGAATTGTTAACAAGGAATTATTTACTCCAAAGCAATTGAATGTGTGTAATCATTCAAACCTCACTAGACTACGTGAGCTGGAGGAAAAATATCACGTTAATACGACACAAGATGTCAAAGAAATGATAAGCGATGCAACAATTATCATTTTAGCTATGAAACCAAAAGATCTTACTGATGCCCTTATACCCCTCAAAAATAACTTAAATGAAAATCAGCTACTCATTTCTGTCGTTGCTGGGATGGCCACATCTACGATTACACGCATACTTAACATAGATATCCCTGTCGTTCGTGCTATGCCCAACACGTCAGCGGCCATTGCGAAGTCAGCAACAGCAATTGCCCAAGGTCTATTTGCAACGAATGGTCATATGAAAATCGCTATAGATTTATTCAGGTCGATTGGATTAGTGACAACCGTCAATGAAGAGGAATTACACGCTGTTACCGGTCTGTCAGGAAGTGGTCCAGCATATGTCTATTATTTAGTAGAATCAATGGAAAAAGCAGCGAATGAAATAGGTCTAGGCAAAGAAGTATCGAGGGAATTAATTATTCAAACAATCATTGGAGCAGCAGAGATGTTACGTGTTTCAGAAAAACATCCTTCACAGCTACGTTCAGAAGTAACAAGTCCCGGTGGAACGACAGAAGCAGGCATTCATGTATTAGAACAATATGACTACCAAAAAGCGATGATCGCTTGCATAAAACGAGCTAAAGAACGATCAATTGAATTAGGGTCTTTATACACTTAACTGAATCATTTACAAGGGAGCAAACATCCAGCTTGCTCCCAAACATGTCTATTGTAACAATCGATGAATGGTGAAGGATATTAATTTATCTAATTTCGTAAAAGTAAAATTAAGATCAAGTCTTTCTGTCCATTGATGAGCATCCTTACCAACTGGACCGACATTAATTACTGGAATATTTAACTTTTTCAAATCCTCAATAGGCAAGCTATACCCCTTCTCATACAGTGGCATATTACCTACAAGTGATTGAATGGATTTCTCAGATTCTTTCATACCAACAAAGCTTAAATCCGACAATCCAGGAAAATAATGTTGTTCTTGAATTGGTAAGGAAAATTGTTCATCCGCATATTTAATAAGCGACTGCACTACATATCGAATAAGACTGTCTTCTGAAGAACAGACAGATGGATAGAATGGCGGACTATAAAATAGAACAATCATTGGTGCATGTTCTTTGCAAAGCGATGCTAAATCTTGAACCAATTTAGTAGAGAAATCTCGGTCTCCTAATCCATTTCTATTTGTCAGTAAATAATTTTGACGCCGTTGTATCTCGGCTTCTCCAAACTTTTGAATGGCTAACTCATGTAATTCTTCGTACGTGAAAACATTGACTGATAATTTCCTAGGTATAAACGGCTCTAACTTTGCAAATTGTTCGGCACGTTTGAGATAATATTCTTCAATTTTTGTTGCTGCCTCCTTTGCTTGTTTAAGAAGCAAATCTGTAATGTCCTTCAAGGACTTTTCCATTGCCATAACATTAAAAACGGTAACTGCTGAGTGAGGAATTTGAACTGAATATTCTTCTTTCAAATCCTTCTGCATTAAGTTTGTAGGTGGAGGTGTTGTTTCACCATTGATTTTTTCACAAAAGTCGGTATTAAGCTCGATTAATTTACTAATTTCAGACGCCATGTAATTTGCATTAAGTCCAGCAAAAGGCTCACCTACATGTGTTTCCTTCCCATAACAAAAGAAACAAGGAAGTACCTTACCAATTGAACCTGTGTAAATATAATTGTGTGGATCACCAGGGTATTTCGAGAACATTGGCTCTGCATTTAGACAGGCAGTGTACGTTAAATCATACTTTTGGGCAAGTTCCGTGAGCACTGGAACTGCAGAAATCATGCCAGCGGAATTCACTTCCTCGTCAGGCACAGTGAGTAAAAGTACGTTCCCATCGAACTCTCCGCCAATTGCTCTTTCAATCATGGACATATGAAGAGTTAAACCAGCCTTCATATCCATAGTTCCGCGACCAAATAACCACTCTCCATTTTGAATATCTGTTTGTACATCAATTGGCATCTCTTCATGATGTCGATAGAATTCATTTGTTAAATCCTTAGGTCTAAAGGCTAAATTTTTCCAACCGCCATAATCCTCTACATCTACTACATCAAAATGGCTGAGTAAAATAACAGTATCCTTTGCCTTTTCTTTTTTTACTAATGAGGTAACAAATTGTCTTCCATCTTCAAGTGGATGCAACTGTACATGTTCAGGGAACTCTTCATAGTAAGGAAGGCTTCGTAATTGCATGTATATATATTCAGCAATTGCTACCTCTTCTGACGAACCAGATATACTAGCATGTTCTACTAAAACCGATAACAAATCGATTAATTGTTCCTTAGACTGCCATTTTCCCAAGAGTAAAACCCCCATTATTAATATCATTATTGTTATTGTAACAGACACAATGCTATCTAATCATAATTTGAAAAAAACTTAGCTACCCAAAACCGATTCGTATTCGCTTTCACATAGGAAATTCTTTAGAATAATAGATAGCTCTTATAATAGTTAGAGGTGATTATTTTGCTGATATACTTTCTTCTTATTAATACCATCTTTTGGACTATTATGTTAATTGATGGACTCATTGGATTTAGAAAGATTAAAAAGCTAGAGAATATTTCATTCATTCAATCCAATCCGCAAATTTCAATCATTATCCCCGCTCGAAATGAAGCTGATTCGATAGAGCAAAGTATCAGATCTCAATTCCAACAATCGTACGAAAATATAGAGTGGATTGTTGTGAATGATAGGTCTACGGATGAAACAGGACGCATTATCGATGAACTCGCATTAGGAGATACCCGCATGAAAGTAATTCACATTAAGGAACTTCCCCAAGGTTGGCTCGGAAAAAACTATGCACTCTATCAAGGATATTTACTTGCAAACTCATCTTACATTATTTTTACAGATGCTGATGTCATTTATCATAAAGATGCAATCTATAAAGCCATTAGTCATATGGTAACGAATCACCTAGATCATTTAACCATTGCACCTAACTTAAAAGCCCATTCTTTTTGGCTTAGAGCTTTTGTTAGTTTCTTTTTGTTTGGCTTTTCATTTTATAAGAGACCTTGGAGAGCGAATAAGAAAAACTCAAAAATAGGAATTGGAATTGGAGCATTTAATTTAGTAAAGCGTAACGCTTATGAAAAAATAGGTACTCACAAGGCCTTAGCTAGAAGACCAGACGATGACCTCCAGCTTGGAAATTTAATTAAAAAAGCAGGCCTTAAGCAAGAAATGGTTACAGGACTTACATTACTGTCCGTTGAATGGTATAGAACACTAAAAGAAGCATTGATTGGACTAGAAAAAAACACATTTGCTGGGCTTCATTACAGGTTATCAATGGTATTTGTATCAATTATTGGTATAACACTATCAATCATCTTTCCATTTATTCTGCTATTTATGACCTATGGCAATACTTTATTATTAACGAGCATAACAATCATACTGATACTAAGCTTTTATTATATAGTTTTGAAGAATATGACTACGTTCTCACCCTTAAATATGTTAGTATTCCCCATCACTGCTGGTCTGTTTATCTTCTCCATTATTAGAGCAGTATTTTTAACCTTGTATCGAGGTGGAATTGTTTGGAGAGAAACTAGTTACTCATTAAAGAGCTTGCGAAAACCTTAAGTGCTTATACTGTGAAAATAGTATTTTTTGGTGTTATACTTATATTTAGACATGCGAAATAAATATAGAAAATTAATGACGAAAACGTCAAAAAATATTAAGGATTTATTATTGGAGGTTAAAAAATTTGAACACATCTGTTTTTTCACCCTATACGGTTAAGAATGTTACGATGAAAAATAAAATTGTGATGTCACCCATGTGTATGTATTCATCTCACCAAGAAGATGGCAAAGTGGAGAATTGGCATGTAACACACTATGTAAGCCGAGCAGTTGGGCAAGTTGGATTAGTGATGATTGAGGCTACATCTGTCACTCCACAAGGTCGAATCTCTCCGCAAGACTTAGGAATTTGGGATGATGACCATATTGAAGGTTTATCGAAACTAGTAAGCATGATAAAGGAGCATGGAGCAAAAACAGCCATTCAGCTAGCCCATGCCGGAAGAAAAGCTATGATAGAAGGCGAGATTATTGCCCCCACTGCTCTTCCTTTTAATGAAAAAATGAAAACACCGAAGGAAATGACAACGAAGGATATTAAAGATACTGTAGAAGCTTTTCGCCTTGCAACAAAGCGTACGAAAGAAGCAGGATTTGATATCATTGAATTACATGGCGCACATGGTTATTTAATCAATGAATTTTTATCTCCGCTTACAAATAAAAGAGAAGATGAATATGGCGGTAGCTTTGAAAACCGGTACAAGTTCCTGTCTGAAATCATTGAAGTTGTTAAGGCAGAATGGGATGGGCCACTATTTGTAAGAGTATCTGCCAATGATTATCACCCTGAAGGTTTAACTCCATCTGATTATGTACAATATGCAAAAATGATGAAAGAACAAGGAGTAGATCTAATTGATGTAAGTTCTGGCGCAGTTGTCCCCGCTTCAATTAACGTGTTTCCGGGCTATCAAGTTGGATTTTCTGAGAAAATTAAAAAGAATGCACAAATAGCAACTGGTGCTGTAGGTCTCATTACGTCCGGTTTGCAAGCGGAAGAAATTTTAAGAAATGAACGTGCAGATTTAATTTTTATAGGTAGAGAACTACTACGTAACCCATATTGGCCAAGATTAGCAGCAAAAGAGTTAGGTGTTGATATTGAGAGTCCAGTTCAGTACAACAGAAGCTGGTAAAAAATAATTTCAACAATAAGTTAGAAAGAGGATATTGTAATGGTATCCTCCTTTTTCCCCTACTCATTTCTTATTAATGCTACTCGATAAGGAAATAACTTAGAAGTCATAATCCCTTCTTTAACCGCAGGATCTTGGTTCATAAAATCCAACGCTTCTTCCTCTGTATGGGACTCAAAGATTACAATCCCAAACCCATCTGCATCATTCGTCAACGTACGTCCAGCTAAAATCACTTTTCCTTTGTTAGTAAACTCTTGTAACCTGTTAAAATGACGTGCAACAATTTCATTTTCCTTCGCTGTCCAATTTTTATCATCTAATAATGTTGGTATTAAATTCAATTTATAAATAAATTGTTTCAAGTTTATCTCCACCTTTCTATCATCGCTTTTAACTCTATTCTATCAAACTAGCACAACATCCACATAATTAGCTATATCAATAATTGACTATGTTACTAGAAACAAGTAAAATTTTATATATACTTATGATTAATTGCTTGCTAACAAAGGATGTTGTTATGGATCAGGACAAAATTTACATTGGAATAGCTGTTTTAATTTCATTTACTTACTTTTTTATTTTTTTAAAAAACTTTAAAGGGATATTATCTATACATAGTAAGTGGACAAGATTTATTTCTTTATCAATTTTAAATGCATCCTATACGTGGTTGCTATTTTTTTTCTTTTTAAAATCTTATCAGCTTGTTTCTTTTGAGCAATATTTCTCAACTTTAGGTTTACTCTCATTAGTTTTTTTATTTATTTTGTTCCATCTTTGCGCAGTATACCTCTACAACATTACTGCAAAAGAAACGATCACGAATCATTTTTTCACATGCGTCATCGTCTCAATAGGTATCATTGTTTGTTTTACATTTAATATCAAATTACTAAACAGAAATGTAACCTTTGATAAAAGCGAACTAGCACTTGCAGGCATCATTTTAATTATTTCATTATTTTTATCAACTAGATTAATGAAATTAATCTATAACGATCTTATCAAAAATGAAAAAACGATAAGTACAGGATTTTTGGCGCTCTCAGCCTTTATGATAAGCCACGCCTTTATCGGCAGCTGTTTAGAGGTAATCGGAAGCATATCTATCATTAATGAAAATCATTCATCTATAATTGAAATTATTTCTATTCTAATATTACTGTTAATTACTGCATCTTATAGTGAAAAACAATATATTGAGAAAAACCAAGAACTATTTACATCGAATAATCATTTAAACTTTTTAGCTTATCATGACACTTTAACTGAACTTCCTAATCGTAGAAAAGTAATTGAAGTAATGAATGAATGGATTGAAAAAAATACGAAATTCGCCGTGTTTTTTATTGATTTAGACCATTTTAAACATGTTAATGATTTATTAGGACATGAAGTTGGAGATAAATTACTAGTACACATCTCAAAACAATTAAATCTTACTATCTCAAAAAGTGATATTGTAGGAAGACTGGGCGGAGATGAATTTATTATTCTAAAAGCATTTAATTTAAATGACGAATTAACTCAATTTTCATCAGAATTAATTGCAAAAGTAACAAATCCAGTAATCATTGAAGGACACACATTAAATGTTACGACTAGTATTGGTGTGGCTTGTTTCCCTGAAAATGGACTAACTGTTAAGCAACTCATGAAAAAAGCTGATATAGCTATGTATTGCTCTAAGGACCAAGGAAGAAATACATTCTTTTTCTATACATCTGAAATCGATCATAATATTGTAAGAAAAATTAAACTTAAAGAAGATCTGAAATATGCACTAGCAAGGCAAGAATTAGAAATTCATTATCAGCCAAAATATGTAGCAAAGACACAGGAAGTTATAGGGTTTGAGGCTTTATTAAGATGGTATCATCCATCTATCGGATACATCTCACCATTAGAGTTTATCCCAATTGCCGAAGAAACCGGTAGCATAATTGAAATTGGGAATTGGGTACTAGAAAATTCCTGTCAAGATATCTATGAACTGAACAAGGAAAGCAGTAACAATTACTCCATTTCTGTAAATGTCTCTATCAAACAAATGGCACAAACTAACTTTGTAGAAACCGTAAAAAGTGCTCTTTCAAAGACGAATATCCCACCTTCAAAGCTAGAATTAGAGATTACTGAGAGTATGGCAATGGAAGATATTTCAAAAACATCAAATGTATTCTTAAGGCTACGGGAACTAGGTATTCAGATTAGTATTGATGATTTTGGAACTGGCTATAGTTCATTTAGTTATTTAAAAGAACTCCATATTCAAAAATTAAAGATTGATAAATCTTTTATCCAAGAATTAGAAATTAATAATCAAAACAAGCCAATCGTTTCAGCTATTATTTCAATGGCAAGAGACTTAGGTTTAAAAATAACTGCTGAAGGCGTTGAAACGTCTGATCAACTTACACTTTTACAAACAATGGATTGTGACGAGGTTCAAGGCTTCTACCTTTCAAAGCCACAACCCTTGCAATCGATAAAAGAAACACTTAATAAACAACTTTCTATTCAAAAATGAGCAGACATAAGTTTGCTCATTTTTTTCGACTTAAGAAGCATCCCATATTCTTTTTACAGAGTTACCTTTCTCGTTAATTACAACTTCGAATACATCTGGGTTTGACATCGATAGCCAATCTTCATAGCCAATGTCACTTTTAAATATCTTTAACATTAATGCAGTTAAGTTTCCATGACTCATGACCACTATAGAGTTAAATTGAGAAGAGATTAATTCATCAATTAACTCGTTTGCTCGATCCATAGCCTTTTGTGAAGACTCACCATCCGGAAAGGAAAAATTCATATCCACAAAGCTATATTCGAGTAATTCTAGCCAATTATCAATTGGATCTATACATAATATTCTTTCTGATAACCTATGATCTAAATGAATGGTTAAATGTTTAATTTCTGCGAGAGGCTTAAGTGAATCAATGGCTCGTCTATATGGACTAGAAATCAAAAAATCTACATCGATGGTTCTAAAAAAATCCTGTAGATATATAGCTTGAGACCTCCCAATTTCTGTAAGAGCAGCATCAATTGATTGACCCTTTGCTTGACAATGTCTTATGAAATAGATTCTTTTCATATTTACCTACCTTGTAATCGAATATGTATTAAAATCCGATGCTATTTCTGTTTCAGTAAAAATAGTCCTTGCATTCTCTACTAGAGAAAAACAATCTTCTCCCTGATATCTAGAGCTAATATGAGTTAACAATAGTTTTTTTACATTAGCATCCTTAGCGACTTCTGCTGCTTGTAATGACGTCGAATGGTAATATTCAAATGCTAACTTAGATTCATTATAATTAAAAGTAGCTTCGTGAATAAGTAGATCTGCCTCATCTGCTAGTACTCTACTGTTTTCACATATCCTTGTATCGCCTAAGATTGTGACTACTCTCCCTTTTTGCGATGGTCCGATATAATCTTTTCCTACTATCTTTTTCCCACCTGGAAGGATAACCTCCTCTCCTAACTTTAACTTAGCATACAAAGGTCCTGGTGGAATTCCCTCTGCTAGTAATTTTTCAACCTGCAAAGCACCTGGTAAGTCCTTTTCCACGATTCGATATCCGTAAGAAGGAATCCCATGCTCTAACAATTTCGTCTCTACAATAAATTGAGAATCTTCAAATACTATACCTTCTTCTACTTCTTCTATCTGTAAAGGGTATCTTAAATGGGTACTACTAACCTTTAGGCTTATACTTATAAAATCCTTAATGCCTTTAGGACCATATATGGTGAGGGTAGATTCTCCACCTTGAAATGACCGGCTTCCAAGTAACCCAGGAAGACCAAAGATATGATCTCCATGTAAATGAGTGATAAATATCTTTTCAATTCTTCTCGGTTTTATTGAGGTATGTAATATTTGATGCTGGGTGGCTTCTCCACAATCAAAAAGCCAAGTAGCTCCTCTTTCTTCTAACAACTGTAATGCAATACTTGTCACATTTCTTTCTTTAGCAGGTATTCCTGCCCCTGTACCTAAAAATACAATTTCCATGTAGGACACCTCCCTTTTCATCATAATGTAACATAAATTCCGTACTAACTATATCATACTAAGAATAGTACGGTTAAACAAAACCTTTGTAATGTATTTAATCAAGTTTCATAGTGACAAAACCCATCATATTGAATCCAAATCTTCTCTTTTTAGCATGGTTCTCAATGTCTAAAGTCATATTTTTGCAACTCCTACTTTTACCCACATTCAAATTTAAGGAGGAAGTGTTTTGTTAAACGATATTAAAGCTGTTATTTTTGATTTAGATGGAACCTTATATGAAGATACCCACCATTTTGAATATTATGCGAATAGACTCCGAGAAAAACTAATCGATACAGATCAAGGATTGTTCATAGCCGAATATAAAAAAGTAATAAGTGGTAATCATGCGTTAAAAATCGGTAGAGTGTTTGACGTGAAACGTGATTTAATTTTAGTTCAGAAGGATTTGAAAGTCGTTGAAGCTTTTACTTGGGACGGAGGAAAATTAAGTAATGAACAAATGAAAAACATTTATAAACAAGCAATCTCTTTCGACTTTGATAGAATGTTAAATATCGGCGACCTTTGGTGGGTACCCGTTGCAGTAGCAAGGCATTTTGGAATGGATGGAAAGGATTCTTACAAAGCTTTTTTAGAAACAAGAAGATATATGATGGGACCGCACTTTCGGATGAAAGAAGTTTCGGGATTAAGTGAAAGTATAGCGACCCTAAAGAAAAATGGCATTAAGACAATTCTTCTAACAAATAGTCCAGAAGAGGATAGTAGAGTTATTATTGAAAAATTAAATATGGAATCACACTTTGATAAGAAAATTTTTGATGGAACGAAACCACTTCATACGATAGAACATATTAATTCCATATCAAAAGAATTTAATCTGTCATATAGTCAAATGTTAAGTGTAGGCGATAATTGGATAAATGAAATTAGGCCGGCCCAACAACTAGGTTGTCGCACTATTTTCATTGACTCATTTAAAATAAGTCAACCAGACTTCTCAGATTATATTGTCAATTCTATTTCAAACCTAGTCCCAATACTAAACTCTATCGTTGAAAAATAAAAAAGCGATAAATTCATGTAATTTTTTGTAGAATTTTGCGATTTTATATTTGATTTAATACACATTTAGGTCTAAAATTAAATATTTGAATGGGTTACAATCTATCGAAAACTAATGAATGTAAAAGTGAGGGTTATTTTAGTGAATAATACAGAACAACCAAAAGCAATTGTTGTGATTTTCGGTGCTACAGGAGATTTGGCGAATCGAAAACTATATCCTTCATTGTACAAATTGTTTAATAAGGATAAATTATCGAAGGATTTTGCAGTCGTAGGAGTTGCTAGACGCCCACTTTCATCTGAAGAATTTCGACAAAACGTAAAAGATTCAATTAATGAAACGTTAAAAAAGACGCAAAATCTTGAAGAATTTTCAAGTCACTTTTATTATCACCCTTTTGACGTTACCAATCGTTCCTCCTATCTAGAACTAAAGGACTTATTATATGAACTAGATCATACATACAAAACAGAAGGTAATAGAATCTTCTATTTGGCAATGGCTCCTGAATTCTTCGGAACAATTGCATCTCAATTAAAAGAAGAAGGTTTGACCAATACAGATGGATATTCGCGTCTTGTTATTGAAAAACCATTTGGACACGACTTACCATCTGCTAAACAATTAAATGAGCAAATCAGACAAGCCTTTACTGAGGATCAAATTTATCGTATTGATCACTACTTAGGAAAAGAAATGGTGCAAAACATTGAAGTCATTCGCTTTGCAAATGCCATCTTTGAACCACTTTGGAATAACCGCTTTATCTCAAATATCCAGGTTACATCGAGTGAAGTTCTTGGTGTAGAAGATAGAGGTAGATACTATGAAACCTCTGGTGCAATGCGTGATATGGTACAAAACCATATGTTACAAATGGTTTCACTGTTAGCGATGGAGCCACCTATTAGACTTACTACTGAAGAAATTCGAAGTGAAAAAATTAAGGTATTGCGAGCTCTCAGACCAATTCCAGAACATGATGTGAAGAACTTTTTTGTAAGAGGCCAATACGATGCTGGCGAAATAAATGACAAGCCAGTACCAGGATACAGAAATGAAAATTCTGTTGATCCACAATCAAACACAGAAACATTTGTTGCTGGAAAATTATTAATCGATAATTTCCGTTGGGCAGGTGTACCTTTTTACATTCGTACAGGTAAAAGAATGAAAGTGAAGTCGACTAAAATTGTTGTTCAGTTTAAAGATATTCCAATGAACTTATATATGAAAAAAGAAGAAGATAAAGTACAAAACCCAAATTTACTCGTTATTCACATACAACCAGATGAGGGTATTACTTTGCATCTTAATGCAAAGAAATCCGGACAAAATATGCAAACAACACCTGTTAAATTAGATTTCTGCAATAATTGCACTGATGGTTTTAATACACCTGAAGCATATGAAAAATTAATCTACGATTGTTTACGAGGCGACGCTACGAACTTTACGCACTGGGATGAAGTAGGTTTATCATGGAGTTTTACTGATCCAATTTCAAAGGTTTGGGAACAGCAGATTGAGACTGATTTTCCTAACTATCATGCAGGAACTATGGGACCAAAAGCCTCAGATGAATTACTCGAAAAAGATGGTTACCATTGGTGGCCAATCAATGATTTAGAGCAGTAGGAAAGGAATGGTAATATGAAGGTTTATGACATTACATCACCAATCTTTGAAGGTATGCCTGTTTATAAGAACAAACCTGAGAAACAACCTAAGATTTCAACCGTTACCAATGGGTATGTTACTGAATCTAGATTAGATTTAGATGTTCACTCAGGGACTCATGTTGATGCCCCTCTTCATATGGTTAATGATGGAGAAACATTTGAAACGATAGCTATAGAGAAGTTAGTAGGGAAAGCGAAGGTGTTAGACCTCACTAACGTTAGCGATAGTATTAAGAAAGTAGATTTCGATAGGTTTTCTATTGAAAAAGATGATTTTATTTTATTAAAGACAAAGAATTCGTTTGATAGTGCGTTTAATTTTGATTTTATTTATGTAGCAGCGGATGCAGCTGCTTACTTAGCTGAAATTGGAATTCGAGGAGTAGGGATTGATTCTTTAGGTATTGAAAGAAGCCAAGAAGGCCATCCAACTCATAAAACACTATTTTCTAATGATGTTATTATTATTGAAGGTTTACAGCTAAAGGATATTGATGAGGGTGAGTACTTTATGGTTGCCGCTCCCCTAAAGCTATCTGGAACGGATGCATCTCCAGCACGAGTATTATTGTTTGATAGTATTTTGTAAAGAAGTGGCTAACCTGAAAATACGACACTTAACTTAGGGTGTTAACCTACGTTGCAGGAACCTCGCTTTCCGCGGGGCGCTTCTTGAGCCTCCTCGGCGTTTTACGCCTGTGGGGTCTCAAGCCTAGCGCTATTCCCGCAGGAGTCTCGGTCCTTCCACTTCGGTTAACACGCGTTAGTTACTAAATGCCAACATTCCATAAACGCAAAATTCAAGCGCGCATTTTCATTCACCATGGTGCAATTCTCACATTGCATCGAAGTCTACCCTGAAATAGTAATCTAATTTCATAGTTCTAAATCGTAAAAAACATCCGTGATTTTAGAATACACAAAATCCCTCTATTTTCTATAGTAGAGGGATTTTTATTGTTTCTTTTTGATATCGCTTAAGAAATCTTTCTCAAAGCTTGTTCCGATATCGTTATCTCCGTATGATGTTTGTTTTCTACCTTTTGATGCCTTTTTTATTATATCTGCACCATATTTCTTCTTTAACCTGTCAAGAGTATCTATTAGGGGTTCGTCCTTTGCGTCGACTTCATATGAGAAAAGGTCTAACTGTTTAAAGGCTTCATCTTTTTCAACAAGGTCTACCGCTGTGACTCCTAAGAGGCGTACTGGCTCTTCATTCCAATGAGTTCGAAACAAACGAAATGCGGCGTTATAAATGTCTTCCTCTTTATCAATAGGATTTATCAGTTTTTTACTTCTAGTTATAGTGGCTCGATTGTAGTATCTAATGGTAATTTGAATATTCGCACTTAGCATTTCTTTTCTTTTCATTCTTTGAGCAACTGATGCAGATAGTCTCTTAATGACATTGGTCAGTTCTGTCTCATCTACTGAATCATGAGGTAAAGTTGACGAATTACCGATGCTTTTAAACTCTGATACAGCATCTGGGTCTACGGGACGATTATCATTTCCATTAGCCATATTCTTTAATCTTTCACCATTGATCCCTAGTAAGTTCTTTAGCCCTACAACATTCGCATTCGCTAAATCCTTAATCGTATAGATTTGAATTTGATTTAACTTCTCTGCAGTTTTCTTTCCTACACCATGCATCATAGAAACTGACATCGGCCATAAAATGGATTCAATGTCCCTCTTTCTTAAGACGGTAATACCTAAAGGCTTTTTCATATTAGAGGCCATTTTTGCGAGAAACTTATTGGGAGCAACACCGATACTACAAGGTAAGTTCAATTGTTGCATTAGCTTTGTTTGTATATCTTTTGCAATATTGAGTGGTGACCCAAGCTTAAAACACTCCGTAATGTCTAAATATCCCTCATCAACAGAAACTGGTTCTACCAAGTGGGTATATGATTGTAAAAATTCGAACATCGCAAGTGATGCTTTCCGATACCTCTGAAAATTAGGCTTCATCACAATTAAATTAGGACACAGTTTCCTTGCTTCCCAAAGAGGCATCGTTGTTTTTACTCCAACAGCTCTAGCTTCATAGCTACACGTAATAATAATACCTCTTCTCTCTTCTACATTCCCAGCAATTGCTAGAGGCTTGCCTCTTAAGGATGGATCATACGCCATTTCTACAGAAGCATAAAAGCTATTCATATCTACGTGTAAAATCACTTTTCCACTTTTAGGATATAGATTCCGCATGTATACACATCCTACAATTACTTTTTCATTATTATATTATACAATGAATCTCTATGGAAAAAAGAAAAGCCACCCGTATTATTGGTGACTTTGAACATGTTCTTTTATCAATTGCATTCCTTCTAGTTTATCACATAGTTGCACAGGGTCTACTAATGATATTAATCTCTCATTCAAATTAGCAACACCAATAAAATAATTATTTTGCTGATATGCTACTAAATTCAATTTCTTAATATTTTCACTTGGAATATCAAGAATTTCTTTCGCATCATCTACGATGAACCCAATTGATATTTCCTCTAATTTCGTCACAATTAATCTCGTTTTCTCTGTTTCTTCGATCGGACGATCATACAATACTGTCCCCATATCAATTATAGGTACCAATTCTTCACGAATTGTCGTTACTCCATGCATATAGACCGGCATATGTGGGATAGTAGTTAGTTCCTTGTACTTTTCAATCGAGATTACAAATTCAACTGGAATTGCAAATTCTTCATTTTCAACAACAAAAACAATTGCTTTTTTATTTTCCATCAATTACTCACCCTTTGCTTGACCACTTATCTTGATACTATTTATGATACTATATCCTGTACAATCTAGGAATTCTTTTATTACTATTACTAAAGAAACTTAAAAACTCCTCTAGAAATAAGAGGAGTTTTCATGGTTTATATTACATCTTTATTTTGAAACTTCTTCAATAATGGCGACAACCATCTCAGCCGTTTTTGCTAACTCTTCAATCGGCATTTTTTCATTTGTAGTATGGATTTCTTCGTAACCAACGGCTAAATTCACAGTTGGAATTCCATGACCAGCAATGACATTAGCATCGCTTCCTCCACCACTTGTAAGTAATTCGCTTGGACGACCGATTCTTTCAGCAGCACGCTTAGCAACTTCTACTACATGGTCACCTTCAGCAAATTTAAATCCTGGGTACATCACAGTTACTTCTACTGATGCTCTTCCACCCATTTCACTCGCAACACTTTCAAAGGCATCCTTCATTTTTTGGACTTGTGCTTCCATCTTTTCTGTTACTAATGAACGCGCTTCTGCTAAAATATCTACTCGATCACAAACGATATTCGTCTGAGAACCACCCTCAAAACGACCAATATTGGCAGTCGTTTCTTCATCAATACGGCCTAATGGCATTTTTGCAATAGATTTTGCTGCAATAGTAATAGCCGAAACACCCTTCTCTGGAGCAACCCCAGCATGAGCAGTTTTCCCATAAATTGTTGCTTTTACCTTTGCTTGCGTAGGTGCAGCAACAATGATGTTTCCTACTTTCCCATCACTATCAAGTGCATAACCGAACTTTGCCGTTAAAAGTGCTGGATCAATCGCTTTCGCTCCAACAAGACCTGACTCTTCACCAACTGTGATAATAAATTGTATAGTTCCGTGCTGTATGTCATTCTCTTTTAATACTTTAATTGCTTCCAACATTGCAGCTAAACCTGCTTTGTCATCAGCACCTAATATTGTCGTTCCATCAGTAACAATATACCCGTTTTCTATTGATGGTTTTATACCGTTACCTGGTACAACTGTATCCATATGTGAGGTGAAATAAATTGTATCTACTCCAGCCTTGTTTCCCTTCAATGTACAAATAAGGTTTCCCGCACCATGACCGGTCACTTCTGTTGTATCATCTTCAAATACTTCTACACCTAAATCTGTGAACTTTTGTTTTAAGACTTTCGCTATCTCAGCTTCAAATTTCGTTTCAGAATCCACTTTAACTAATTCTAAAAATTCATTTACTAGTCTCTCTTGATTAATCATGAAGTTATATACCTCCGAATGTTTTTCCAATACTATTTAACATTTAGTACATCTTACAGATTAACATAACTAAATATCAAATCCAATTATAAAGGAATATTACCATGCTTCTTTTTAGGGCGATCTTCCTGTTTGTTTCGAAGCATTTCTAATGCCTGAATAAGTTTGATTCTAGTATCTCTAGGATCTATTACGTCATCAACCATACCTTGAGAAGCAGCTACGTATGGGTTTGCAAATTTCTCTCGATATTCTTCTATTTTTTGTGCACGAGTCTCTTCTGGGTTGTCGCTTTCATTAATTTCTCTAGCAAAAATAATATTGGCTGCTCCTTGTGGTCCCATTACAGCAATTTCTGCGTTAGGCCAAGCATATACTAAATCTGCACCTATTGATTTACTATTTAAAGCTACATATGCTCCTCCATATGCTTTTCTAAGAATAACAGTAAGCTTAGGTACAGTAGCTTCAGAATAAGCATATAAAATTTTCGCACCATGTCTAATAATTCCACCGTGTTCTTGTTTAACACCTGGGAAAAAGCCAGTTACATCCTCAAACGTAATAATAGGAATATTGAATGAATCACAGAATCGAATAAATCTTGAAGCTTTGTCAGATGAGTCAATATCAAGTCCTCCTGCCATAAACTTAGGCTGATTACAAACAAGTCCAATAACTTCACCCTTAATTCTAGCTAAACCGATTACAATATTCTTTGCAAAATCCTTTTGAATCTCCATAAATGAACCTTCATCAACTACTTGTTGAATCACTTTTCGGACATCATAAGGTCGAACTGCATCAAATGGAATAATATCTGTTAAATCTGGTCTGTAGTCGTCATGACCGTCCGTTTCAATTCTAGAAGGTTTTTCTTGATTGTTTTGCGGTAAATAACTTAAAAGAGTACGAACTTGAGATATGACCTCTTCTTCAGTTGCTGCGGCAAAATGTGCATTTCCACTAATTGAATTATGTACCTTTGCTCCACCTAAGTCCTCTGCACTAATTTTTTCACCTGTAACGGTTTCAATTACCTTTGGTCCTGTAATGAACATTTGACTTGTTTTCTCTACCATAAATACAAAATCCGTAATAGCCGGCGAATAAACCGCTCCACCCGCACAAGGTCCCATTATTACTGATAATTGTGGAATAACTCCTGAATAAATTGAATTACGATAAAATATCTGTCCATATCCATCTAAAGAAACAACACCTTCTTGAATTCTAGCTCCACCTGAATCGTTTAATCCAATAAAAGGTGCTCCATTTTTTGCTGCTAAATCCATAACATTTGCAATCTTTTTGGCATGCATCTCACCAAGAGCTCCACCAAACACAGTAAAATCTTGAGAGAAAAGATAAATTGGTTTACCATTTACTTTTCCATAGCCTGTTACAACTCCATCACCAGGTCCCTTTTTATCTGCCAAACCAAAATCATTACACCTATGCTGAATAAAAGGATTTAATTCAACAAATGTACCCTCATCAACTAATAAATTGATTCTTTCTCTAGCTGTAAGCTTACCCTTTTCATGTTGTTTTTCAATCCTCTCATCCCCACCACCAAGTTCTACTTCGCGTTTTCGATCATAGAGATCATTTATTTTATCGTAAATATCAATCATGTTTTTGCCCCCCTATTTTTTTTCACACAATTCCATTAATATACTACCCGTTGATTTAGGGTGCATAAATGCAATATCTGCTCCACCTGCACCTTTTTTTGGTTCGTTATGTATCATGCGGATTCCTTCGTTTTGCATTTGTTTAATTCTTTCTTCGATAGAATCTACACTTAATGCTAAATGATGAATCCCTTCTCCTCGTTTTGCAATGAACTGCGCAATCGCACTTTCTTCGTTAATCGGCTCTAACAGTTCAATTTTTGATTCACCTATTTTTATAAAAGCGACCTTAACACCTTCAGACTCTACCACTTCAATGCCTTCAAGCTTTAGCTTAAGAGTATCAACATAAAATGGTAAAGATAAATCAATTGATTTAACAGCAATGCCAATGTGATCAATTTTTTTTATCATACGATTTCCCTCCATACAATCGAGCGCTCACTCACTTTGTAAACGGATACATTTATGAAAATAATTTGAATTTATAAGGTTATTTTATCATGAACTCTTTTATAATTGTGTATTTTCAGCAAACTTAATCAATGGAATTGTAACAATTTATGGCTTGTTCCGTTCGTTTTTTCAATGTAAAATTTAGATTAGAAGCTAGACAAGGAGGGAAAAGTATGACCCGTAAAGTACAAAAGGTAGTCGTATACCTCATGATTGCAACGATGTTACTGACAACACTATTAGCTGGAGCAAGCATGTTTTTATAATTTTTTGGAGGTGCTCATTGAGTACCTCTTTTATTTTCTATCTAAAATCTTCTCAATAAGGTTGGCATATTTTATAACAGGACATGCGTAAGTATTAAGTAATGACGTTATACAAGAGGGGAAGATAGAATATGATTTCTAAAGCAGGTTCAATAATTTTCACCGCTTCGTTTCTATTATTCATATTGGGCATTATTGCTTATTTAGATAGTGAACATTTAAAACATGTTGATACAACAAATTTTTCAATGAGTGTTGCTGCTGGTAATGAAGAAACTGAAGCAGGTTTATTTCATTCATCCTCTGATGAAGGAGATATTATGCAAAATATAGTACCTATTTATGAATATAAACTGATAGATTCTACTGTTATTGAGGGATATAGAGTTGAAACTTATCGTGAGTATGAAATTTTCAAAAACAAGCAAGGGAAGGTTATAAAAAGTATACCAACTTCAAATTATGATTATATTCGGTACATGGTGTATGATTGATTGCTAATTACACATACTACTTACATGTAAATTGCATGAAGGAGTTGATTAAATGTCTAAGGAAGGAAGAATAAATCCTGATCAGAACACACAACAAATTCGAGAACAAGAATCAAAAGTTGGGGTCGAATTAGGTAGCGAGTTCCAAGTTGGGAATAGTAAAAATCAGAGTCAAAAGAAAAGTGGTAGACAAATTAATAAGAAATAAACTTTGTTACCTTGAAGATAGGTGTAAGACTATATACGGGGTGTTAATCTTCATTGAAGGACTCTCGCTTTCCACAGGGCGCTTCTTGAGCCTACTCGGCTTCGCCTGTGGGGTCCGGGGCCTAGCAGCGCACCTCCTGCAGGAGTCTAGGTCCTTCCACTCCGATTAACACGCAATCATTACTAGTTGGCAACATTCTATAAACGCATAAATCAAGCTCACATTATCATCCTTCATGGCGCAAATTTTTTATTAGCATGGACAGTCAAACCATAATATTATTTTGAACTTAAGTTGATTATCAGCATTGCACGTACCTCTTATAGTGTCTGTGGAGAAGTGAAAGGTTACAGGATTCTATATAACAAAACGTCTATCTTTAAAATAAAGATAGACGTTTTTTAGTATGACAAAGCTCCTTTTTTCTTGGCAATATTATCAAAGCTTTCATGTGTTTTTACGATTAACACTTTTGTTCCAATAGGGACTTGTGTAAAAAGAGATTCAACTTCAGCGTTGTGCATTCTTACACATCCGTTAGTCACATAGTTACCGATTGACTTTTCATTATTGGTACCATGTATCCCATAAATTCGACCATCGGTACCCTCAGCATCAAATCCCATCCAACGTGTCCCAAGAGGATTATCAGGACTGCCACCTGGAATATTCTTTCTACGATAATAAGGATTTACAGCTTTAATAATAATAGTAAATTCTCCCTCAGGAGTTAGTTCAGATGAAACCCCGGTCGCAATTGAAAACAATCCTATTATCTCTCCATCGTTAATAAAAGCAAGTTGATTTGTTTCTTTATTAATAATAATAAAGGGGTCACCAACAATTGGGTTTGGTCCAATTGGCCAAATGGGTGACATTGTCATACTAAGAATGAAGATCAATACAAGTTTCATATTCCAACATCCTTCCTTGTTGACTTCCCTTTAGTTTTAGACTTTTACATACAATACATGCATGCTTATGAAATTCCTTTAAAAGAACGCTTAATAATTAAGTATTGCTCCATCTCTTTTAGAAAATGAAAAAGCTCAGCCCTCGCTTCAAATTCAGCTCTTGATTTTGGTAGTGGCATATTTTGAAATTGCTTCCTCATTTCGTCTAATCTTACTAAAAATCTTTTCACTGTATTTCCTGGATGAATAGATTTACTAATTTCCTCAATGTAATTAGCAACGATTTCTCCCTGCTCACACGAGTTTCTGATTGACGTCACAATTGGTAGCATTCTCTCGATTATTTCAAATTGCTTTTCTCTCATTTTGAAGTAGTGATAATATTCATTTTCATAGCGCAAAAAATGATTTTCAACATCACGAAAAGCAACAGTTTTTGCTTTTAGTATTAGCTCTTCTGTTTCCGTAATCTCTTTTCCTTCCCATTGACTCTCATTAGTCCGCAAATATGTAACCATTTCCATAAATATTTTCCCTATATTCTCTTCAATTTTATGTTGATATTGCTTTAATTCTTTCTCAACACTCGGCATATATAGATTGACTAGTAAAGCTATTCCAATTCCAATAATGATTAGTGCTAATTCATTTAAAACTAGAGCAAATGTAAAGTTCTCAACTGCAAAGATATGTAATATAATGACCGTACTTGTTACAATTCCCTGTTTTGCTTTTACTGCAACTATTGTTGGAATGAAGAGTAGGAGTAAAAGTGATAATGAAACAGGGTTATATCCTAAACCTTCAAAGAAAACAAATGAAAATATAATTCCAATTATACATGCAAACAATCGCTCCCACGAACTGCGAAGCGATTTTTTTTTCGTTACTTGCACGCAAAGAATCGTAATAATTCCTGCAGATGCGTAATTGTCTAAACCTAGCATTTGTGCAATGTAAATAGCTATACCGGTTCCAATCGCTGTTTTCGCTGTGCGATAACCAATTTTAAACATGTAATCTACTCCTAAAACAAGATGTTGTCCAAACATTATTCTACTATTTATAAAGAATTACACAAAACTAAATATTATTTTTTCATAAAAAATTCACGATTAAAAAAAAGAATGAGGTTGGGACAAAAGTAGTTTACCTAAATAGAAACCGAAAAATGATTGTAGGTGTAGTTAATCCGCTCCTGAAATATACTTCGCTTTCCGCGGGAAGCTGGCAAGCCTCCTCGTGCTACGCACTGCGGGGTCTAGCCGTTGCTTTTCATCCCGCAGGAGTCTACGTATATTTCATTCGCTAAGCTATCATTTTGTTCGGAATTTTAGTTAAATACTTAAGTTATGTCCAGCCTCATTTTTACAATACCTTTTGTAAAAATTCCTTCGCTCGTAGACTTTTAGGAGAATGAAAAAAAGTACTTGGATTAGCTTCCTCAATTAAAATACCTTCATCTAAAAATAAAACTCGATCCGCAACTTCCTTTGCAAATCCCATTTCATGCGTAACGATTGCCATCGTCATTCCAGTATGTGCAAGAGACTTCATTACTTCTAATACTTCTTTTACCATCTCTGGGTCTAGCGCTGATGTTGGTTCATCAAATAACATGATTTCTGGAGACATGGCAAGTGCACGTGCTATTGCAACACGCTGCTTTTGTCCACCAGACAAACTGTTTGGATATACATTTGCTTTATCAGTCAACCCAACTTTAGCTAACAGTTTTAACCCTTCTTCCTTGGCATCTGAATCTGAAAGCCCTTTTACATGAATAGGTGCATATGTGATATTTTCAATAACCGTCATATGGGGAAATAAGTGAAAATGCTGAAAAACCATTCCAACATTTTCCCTGATTTTTAGGATATTTTCCTTTGGATTTGTGATATCCGTTTCTCCTATCCATACTCTTCCACTTGAAGGAGATTCTAATAAGTTTAGGCAGCGTAAAAGCGTCGATTTTCCTGAACCTGATGGCCCTATTATCGCAAGAACCTCACCTTTTTCAATTGTTGTAGTGATTCCCTTTAGTACTTCAAGATTTCCATAAGATTTGTATAGTTTTTCAACTTTAATGTGATGTTTGGTCTGGTTATGATTCACTTCTACGTAACCTCCTTTCAACAAGTCTTCCGACAATAGTTAATCCCATTACAAGTAAATAGTAAATAAGTGCCACTACTAAAAATGGTTCAAAATAGCGATACGTATTTGCTCCTACTACTTGAGCTCTCCTCATAATATCTAAATATCCAATGGTAGAGATAATAGCAGATTCCTTCGTTAAGGTAATAAATTCATTAATCAGTGCTGGTAATATATTTTTCATCGCCTGTGGTAATATAATATCTTTCATCATGAGACCGTACGATACACCTAATGCCTTAGCTGCTTCTATTTGGCCTTTATCAACCGCTTGAATGCCAGCGCGAATAACTTCTGATATATATGCACCTGAATTCAATCCAAAAGCAAGTACTCCTGCTAAGAAAGCTGGAATATCATAACCTGTTAGCTGTGGAACCGCAAAGTAAATAATCATTAATTGTAATATTAATGGTGTTCCTCGAAAAATTGATGTATATCCATCGGCAAATATTTTTAAACTCTTAAATCGGCTTATTTTAAACAACGAAAGTAAAATTCCTATAAAAAATCCTAGAATCGCGGAAACAAGCACAAATAATAACGTTACCCATATCCCATTCATAATAAACGGAATAGAAGGCACGATTTGGGAAAAATCCAAATTCATGCCTTACACCTCACTTTAATTTAAATTTATTTATCTTCCTGAAGCCATTTTTGTTCAAGTTTCTCTAATTCACCGTTTTCCATCATTTTTTGTAGTACCTTGTTAAAAGATTCAACTAAGTCACTACCTTTTGGAAAAGCAATGGCCATTCCCGGCGCACTATTATTTGTATCATCGAATCCATCTAAGCCAAGTTCTTTTATATAACCTTCTGCAACTGTTTTATCTAAATAGACAGCGTCTACACGTCCAGACTTTAATTCTTGAATCATATCTGGTACTTTATTAAGTGGTTTAACAACTAAATTACTAAGTTGTTCACTAAGCTTTTTAGCACCCTCTTCTTGAATTGTACCTAATTGAACAGCAAGTTTTTTTCCTTCTAACTCTTCCATACTCGTAATCCCTGAATCTTTTAATGTTACAATCATTTCACCAGAATGATTATAAGGAATCGAAAAATCAACACTTTGCTGGCGCTTTTCTGTTGCAGACATCCCAGATGCAACAAAGTCAAACCGTTTAGCCTGTAGAGCCCCTATTAATCCATCAAAGCTTGAATCTTTTATTTCTAATTCATAACCTAGTTCATTAGCAATATAAGTTGCAAGATCAATATCAAACCCCACAATATTCCCCTTATCATCACGAGTTTCAAATGGTGGAAAATCCGCAGATGTTCCCATTACTAGTACCTTTTTTTCACCCTCACCATTTACCTCATTGCTCTTTCCACATGCAGAAACCAAACCAACTAATAAAATCCCCACTAATAACACAAATATCATTTTTTTCATTTCTGTTCCTCCTGTAATCAACTAATAATTATTCAACAAAATGTATTTTAACACATATGTATTTTTATTCAATATATTTTATAAAAATTATTTATTTTTGCATAAAAACCATCTTTTTACTCACTTTTCTGATTTTTTATTCAAAACCCTCTGATTTTATTTGTTTAAAAATGCATTTTATTTCATTTACCCTTATGTAAAATATTTGACTGGGCCTTATCGACATCATTTTTACGCAAAAAAAAAAGCCTCTAGGGCTTTTTCTAAACTTCTTCGCAATATTTATCAAATGCTTCTTGGAGTTTATTTACTACTGACATTGGCTCATGTCCTTCAATTTCGTGACGCTCAACCATTGTTAAGATTTTCCCATCTTTTAGTAACGCGAATGATGGAGAAGAAGGTGGATATCCTTCAAAATAGGATCTCGCTTGTTCAGTTGCTTCTTTATCTTGACCAGCAAAAACTGTTACTAATTGATCTGGCCTCTTATCAAAGTGAACGGAATGTGCTGCTGCTGGACGTGCAATACCTCCTGCACAACCACAAACTGAATTAACCATTACAAGAGTTGTACCTTTTTGATTTAGAGCTTCATCTACTTCTTCAGCTGTTTTTAGTTCAGTGTATCCAGCTGCAACAATCTCTTTTCTTGCTTGTTGTACTATATCATTCATAAAAAGATTAAAGTCCATATTCATTTTTATAACTCTCCTTGTATTTTACTTAGTTCTATTATGTATCATAACAAGAAAAGACATGAAAATCCAAAAATAAAATTGTGTTTAGGAAGATTATTAATGGGTAAGATAATAGTACATCTAGATTCATACCCCTAAACTCCCTAGATGGAAGGAAAGTTTAACTTTCCTTCTCTTTTTTATGGTCAATTTCTTGGATTTTAATCAAGTCATTTACCGCTAAGCTAACCGTTTTTCTACCGCTAATTACTTCTTCCTCTTCTAATGGAAGTTGTTTTTTTATAGTAGGATTGTTGAAGAAAGTTGTAACAAGATGTTCCTTGATCATTTCGTAAATCCAATCTTTAGATTGAGTTTTTCTTCTTTTTTCAAACACACCTGATAAAGAAGTCTTTTGTTTAAAAGTTTGTATGATGTCCCATATCTCACTAATGCCCTCATTATAGAGTGCAGAAGCTGTATAGGCTTTGGTTAACCATCCTTCAGTAGCTGGCTTTAAAAAATGGAGTATTCGATTATATTCTTCTTTTGTATAAGAAGCTTTCAGCTTATTTTCACCATCTGCCTTATTAATGACTAAAGCATCTGCTAATTCCATCACACCCTTTTTCATCCCTTGTAACTCATCACCAGCACCAGTTAATACAACTAAAAGGAAAAAATCAACCATACTCCTTACAACCACTTCACTTTGACCGACTCCTATCGTTTCAACCAAGATAACATCAAAACCAGCCGCTTCACAAAGTAAAATCGTTTCACGTGTCTTCCTGTTAACTCCACCTAACGTACCACCTGAGGGAGAAGGACGTACAAATGCTCGTGGTTCTCTAGACAATTGCTCCATCCTTGTTTTGTCACCAAGTATACTCCCTCCTGTAATGGTACTACTAGGGTCTACAGCAAGTACTGCAACTTTATGGCCTCTCTCACACAAAAATTTCCCAAATGCTTCAATAAACGTACTTTTTCCAGCACCTGGAACTCCAGTAATCCCAATACGAATTGATTTACCGGTATAAGGTAAGAGTTGATTGATTACTTTTTGAGCCTTTTCAAAGTGTCTTATTGCATTACTTTCGACTAAGGTAATGGCTTGAGCAAGCATGGTTCGATCCTTATTTAATACACCTTCTACAAATTCATCGGCGGTTCTTTCATTTCTTCTAACAACTCGACGTTTTCTATTTGAGTTTCCTTCGGTATATTTTTCCATACCAACTTGGCCCCCATAAACACCTTTTTAGAGTGATGTTTCACCAAATCCAGTTAGAATCTATTGGTACCTCTTTATAGGTTGATATTTTTATTTAAAACATTCACTTGGTTTCGTCCTCATAGCCTAAACGGTGAAAAATTTCTTCTATCACTTTTTGTGCAGCTACTGGTATTACAGTACCTGGTCCAAAAATAGCTGCAGCACCTTGTTCTCTCAAATACTCATAATCTTGAGCAGGAATTACACCACCGATTACAACTAATATATCTTCTCTACCTAATTTTTTCAGCTCAGCAACAAGCTGGGGCAATAGTGTCTTGTGTCCAGCAGCTAATGAACTCATTCCAATTACATGGACGTCATTTTCAACTGCCTGCATAGCCGTTTCTTCTGGCGTTTGGAAAAGTGGTCCAATATCAACATCAAAGCCCAAATCTGCAAAAGCTGTGGCAATGACTTTTGCACCACGATCATGACCATCTTGACCCATTTTAGCAATCATAATCCTTGGTCTTCTTCCTTCAAGCTCTATAAATTCATCAGTCATTACTTTTACTCGATTAATCTCGTCTTCATTCGTAAATTCTGCACTATACACACCACTAATGGAACGAATGACTGCCTTATGACGTTTAGCAACCTTTTCTATCGCATCAGAGATTTCTCCCAAACTAGCTCGCACTCTAGCTGCCCTTACAGATAACTCTAAAAGATTACCTTTCCCCGTTTCTGTTGCAGTTGTAATTGCTTCTAATGCAGCTTTTACTTCAATCTCATTTCTAGTTGACCTTAGTTTTTCTAAATTCTCAATTTGTTTTAAGCGTACTTTACTGTTATCAATGTCTAATATATCTATTGGATCTTCTTTTTCTAATCGATATTTATTAACTCCAATAATTGTTTCTCCACCAGAATCAATTTTCGCTTGTCTGCGAGCAGCTGCTTCTTCTATTCTCATTTTAGGTAATCCAGTTTCAATCGCCTTAGCCATACCACCTAGATTTTCAATTTCCTCAATGTGTTTCCATGCTCTTTCCATTAACTCATTCGTTAAGTATTCAACATAATAGGATCCAGCCCAAGGATCGATTACATTTGTTATACCAGTTTCGTCCTGCAAGTATAATTGGGTGTTTCTAGCTATACGTGCGGAGAAATCAGTTGGTAAAGCAATCGCCTCATCAAGTGCATTTGTGTGTAGGGATTGTGTATGGCCAAGAGAAGCAGCTAATGCCTCAATACAAGTTCTAGTAACATTATTGTACGGATCTTGTTCTGTTAAACTCCAGCCTGAAGTTTGTGAGTGAGTTCTAAGTGCAAGAGATTTCGGATTTTTTGGATTAAAGCTTTTCATCAACTTCGCCCAAATTAGTCGAGCTGCTCGCATTTTAGCAACTTCCATAAAGTAATTCATTCCGATTGCCCAAAAGAAAGAAAGACGTGGTGCAAAAGAATCAATATCAATGCCAGAGGCAATCCCAGTTCTGACATATTCTAGACCATCCGCCAGTGTATAAGCCAGCTCTAAGTCTGCAGGTGCTCCCGCCTCCTGCATATGGTAACCAGAAATGCTTATTGAATTAAATTTCGGCATATTCTTTGACGTATATTCAAAAATGTCGGAAATAATCCTCATTGAAGTTTCCGGTGGATAGATATATGTGTTCCGTACCATATATTCTTTTAAAATATCGTTTTGAATTGTACCTGTTAGTTTTTCTTGGTTAACTCCTTGCTCTTGTGCTGTTACAATAAAAAATGCCATGATAGGAAGTACTGCACCGTTCATTGTCATTGAAACAGACATTTTATCTAAAGGAATTCCATCAAATAGCACTTTCATATCTAAAATGGAATCTATTGCAACTCCAGCCTTACCTACATCCCCAACTACACGTGGGTGATCTGAATCATAGCCTCGGTGCGTAGCTAAGTCAAAGGCTACAGATAATCCCTTTTGTCCCATCGCTAAGTTACGACGATAAAATGCATTGCTTTCCTCTGCAGTTGAAAATCCTGCATATTGTCTAACTGTCCAAGGGCGATTAACATACATAGTTGGATATGGTCCTCGTAAAAAAGGAGCAATACCAGGCATCGTATCTAAGTGTTCAATGTCATTTATATCAGAATCAGTATAAACTGGTTTTTGAGAAATTTGCTCGTTTGTCTGAAATAACAACTCTTCTAAATTTTGATTAATTTCACTCTCAATCTTTTGCTTTTGTTTCTCATGCTGATTATCACGATTGAATTGAAGGTAAATTTTTGTAAAATCTGGACTGCTATTCATGCTAAAACACCCCCATATCAGCTTGTAAACTTGCTAATAGTTCGTAGCAATTAGATTTCATATGAATAAAATCTAGTACACCTAGTTCCTTGAAATCTTTCTCACTTTGAGCCAGCTGCTTACCAGCAATATAAAAACGATATTGTTTCCTTGCATTTAGTTTAGAGATCATAGGTTCCACATACTCTTGATAATCCTCATCTTTTCCGCAGAAAACGAATGTATCTATGTCCATGTTAGCCACTTTCATAACAAGTTCTTCTTTTGATGTATTACCTTCAATTTTCTCAAGTTGAAAACCTCCAACTTCAAAGAAACCTGTAATGAAATCTGCCCTCGGTTTAAAATCAGTTATTGAGCCTATATTAATCAATCCAATTTTAGGGAAGAAACCATTCTTTTCTTTATAACTGATCGCATTCATTCGAAGGGCTTCAAATGGTTCAGATATTCTTCTTGTTGGAACAGGTTCAACTAGCAGATGTTCATCTTTCTTTACTGAGAATGTAATATTTTTATCTTGGTGAACGAGAGTTTCTTGAAGATTAGCGTACATATTTGTCCCAACAATTTTATCAGTTCTATTTTTTACATTTGTCATTCTATTCTCATAGACAAAATTAATTTTTTCTTGAATAAATCCTTTTTGTAGAGCCTTAAACATGCCACCTTCACTCTCAACCTCTTGGAACAATGTCCAGGCTTTTTGGCCAACTTGATCTGTCAATGTCTCAACATACCAAGAGCCACCTGCAGGATCTACTATATGTTTTAAATGCGCCTCTTCTTGAAGGATGAGCTGTGTGTTTCTCGCTATTCTTCTAGAAAAGGAATCAGGTTGTCTAAAAGGTTCATCAAAGGCTGAAACATGTAGACTATCTACCCCACCTATAGCCGCTGCAAATGCTTCAGTTGTTGAACGTAGCATATTCACATATGGATCAAATACTGTTTTTGTAAAAGCTGATGTTCTAGCATGGATATTCATTTTCTGAGAATCTCGATTTCCTCCAAAAGCTTTAATAATCGTTGACCACATTTCCTTTGCTGCACGTAATTTGGCAATTTCCATAAACATGTTTGACCCAATAGAAAATGAAAAAGTCATTTTAGGTGCAATTGCGTCAATTTGCAAACCACGTTCAATACATGCTCTAATGTAGTCAGTAGCTGTTGCCATCGCAAATGCAAGTTCCTGTACAGAGCTAGCTCCTCCATTGTGATATGGCTGACCATTTACTAAAATTACTCTGAGGTGAGGTGCAGCTCTTTCTGACCATTTAATAGAGTCGACCATATGATCTAATAATTTAGTTAGTTCCAGAGGAAGATTTCCAGTTTTAGCAAGGTATCCCAATGGGTCCATGCCTACTGTACCCACCAATTTTTTTGTGTCTATCTCTTCTTGCTCACAGTATTGTTGGAACAATGACAAAAATGGTAGAGAAGTAGATTGCGTGTCTATTAATAATGGCACCTCTATTAAAGAGATTCCTTTAAACAGTAAATTTATCTCTTTAATAGAATGAATTTGTACACCCTCGTTTAGCACAATATGAATCATAGATAAACCTCTAGCTAGCTCTTCACGTAAAAGTTGATTGAGTTCTTCGCATGATTCTCCAGTTAATTCTTGACTGATATACCAAGGTTTTTGCTTATAACCAAGTGCACTGGTCCCTCTTCTAAACGGCTCTTCTCCCGGTAAAGAATTAGTAGCATGGCTTTTTTCTAAGTCTTGCTTTGTATATAACGGCTTTAATTGAATACCTTCATATGTATTGGTAAAAAGCTTATCGAATGGTCTCCCTTTTAAAGATTTTTCGGCTTCATTCTTCCAGGTATCATAATCAACTGATGGAAAAGATTGTGATTTGAATTGTTCTACGTTGTTCACAACAACTCCCCCTTTCTCGTAATCGCTTACATTTTTATATTTTTAAATAGTAGGAATTATAGTTCAATTTTAGTATATAAATCAGGAACTATCAAATGAAAATCAAGACTTCCTATAATTTTAGCATCTTAGTTCTATACTACATAAAGAAAACTCCAGACTACTGAGACGAGCTTTAGCTTCTTTTTATATCATATACTTGCATAAACCACAAAAAATTCCACTACCGAATGGTAGTGGAACATTATATTAATATACAGATGTTGTTTCTTTTGACGTCTTTTCTAAAATCTCTTTTACTCTTGCTAAGAATTGACCACAAATAAGTCCGTCTAATACTCGGTGGTCAAGCGACATACATAAATTTACCATGTCTCTTACTGCAATCATCCCATTATTCATTACAACTGGACGCTTTACAATTGATTCTACTTGTAGAATGGCAGCTTGTGGATAATTAATAATTCCCATTGATTGAACTGAACCAAATGATCCTGTGTTATTTACTGTGAACGTTCCACCTTGCATATCTTCTGATTTCAATTTCCCAGCACGAACTTTACCTGCAAGATCTGTTATTTCTCTTGCTATACCTTTAATCGTTTTTTCATCTGCATGCTTGATAACTGGTACAAATAATGCATCATCAGTTGCTACTGCAATTGAAATATTGATGTCCTTCTTTTGAATGATTTTTTCCCCTGCCCACATTGAGTTAATCTGAGGATACTCCTTTAATGCTTGAGCTACAGCTTTAACAAAGAAAGCAAAGAAAGTTAGATTAAATCCTTCTTTCGTTTTAAATTCATTCTTAATTGAGTTTCGGTATTCAACTAAGTTCGTAACATCAACTTCTATCATCGTCCAAGCATGTGGCGCTTCATGTTTACTTCTAAGCATATTTGCCGCAATTGCTTTTCTTATACCTGTTACAGGAATTTCAATATCACCTGCTTGAACAGGAACATTAGGCGTTGTTGCAGTTTGTTTTACTACAGGCTGACTAGGAGCAGGTGCTGACACAGATTGTTGTGCCGCTATTTTTTCCTCAGATACCGTCTCCTGAGTTCCTTGTGCACTTGCTTGCGGGATGTTACCAGACTCTACAATTTTCAAAATGTCTTTTCGAGTAATACGACCACCTGCACCTGAACCAGATACTTGAGTAAGATCAATCCCGTGTTCTTGTGAAAGCTTTAAGACCGCAGGAGAGTATCTCGCCTTATTTGACTGGTCGCCTTTTGCTTCTTCTTGTTGTGGTTGCTTATTTAAATCTTTTTCCTTGTCGACAGTAGGTGATGCTGAATTAACACCCTCTATTTCAATCGTGCAAATGACTTCGCCAACTGCAAGAGTTTCACCCTCTTCTGCAATTAATTCTTTAATTACCCCAGTAAAAGAAGATGGAACCTCTGCATTTACTTTATCCGTCATGACCTCTGCTAAAGGGTCGTATTTATTTACTTTATCACCGACAGAAACTAACCATTTACTAATTGTACCCTCAGTTACACTCTCACCTAATTGAGGCATTGTAATTTTTTCAATAGCCATGTATGAAACCTCCCTTTCATGAATTAGCAGTATTTAATCCCTTTACAATAATAGTTTAAAATTCTGCTAGTTCACGCATTGCTTTTTCAACTTTATCAGGGTTTACCATAAAGAATTTCTCCATTGTTGGAGCATAAGGCATTGCTGGAACATCTGGTCCGCTTAATCTCTTGATTGGAGCATCTAAATCAAATAAACAATTTTCAGCGATGATAGCAGAAACTTCACCCATAATGCTTCCTTCTTTGTTGTCTTCATTCACTAGAAGGACTTTACCAGTTTTTGAAGCCGCTTCAATGATTGCTTCTTTATCTAATGGATAAACCGTACGTAGATCTAGAATATGTGCAGATATGCCGTCTTTTGCTAATCTCTCTGCCGCTTGAAGTGCAAAATGAACACAAAGTCCATATGTAATAACTGTAATATCATCGCCCTCACGCTTAACATCAGCCTTACCAATTGGTAATACATAATCATCTTCAGGTACTTCACCTTTGATTAAACGATAAGCACGTTTATGTTCAAAGAATAAAACTGGATCTTCATCACGAATGGCAGCCTTTAAAAGTCCTTTTACATCATAAGGTGTTGAAGGCATGACAATTTTTAATCCTGGTTGATTAGCAAAAACTGCCTCCACTGATTGCGAGTGGTATAGAGCTCCATGAACGCCACCACCGTAAGGTGCTCGTATTGTAATAGGACAATTCCAGTCGTTGTTTGATCGGTAACGGATTCTTGCAGCCTCTGAAATGATTTGGTTTACTGCAGGCATGATGAAATCAGCGAACTGCATTTCTGCAATTGGACGCATTCCATACATTGCTGCACCAATTCCTACCCCAGCAATTGCAGATTCTGCTAACGGTGTATCAATTACTCGATCTTCACCGAATTTTTCATATAAACCTTGTGTTGCTTTAAAAACTCCACCTTTTCTCCCAACGTCTTCACCTAGAATAAATACCTTTGGGTCTCTTTCCATTTCTTCACGAATTGCCATTGTTACGGCATCAATATATGAAATTACTGGCATGTTAAATCCCCCTTCTTACTCAGCGTATACGTGCTTTAATGCAGATTCTGGTTCAGCATATGGTGCATTTTCAGCATAATCAGTAGCTTCGTTTACTGCTGCTGCTATACGTTCATTGATTTCTGTAAGTTTTTCCTCTGTTAATACTCCAACTTCTTTTAAGTACGTTTCAAATAGGAAGATTGGATCTTTCTTCTTCGCTTCTGCAACTTCATCTTGCTCACGGTATGAACGATCATCATCATCAGATGAATGTGGTGTTAAACGATACGAAATCGTTTCAATTAAAGTAGGACCTTCTCCTCGACGACCACGATCTGCTGCTTCTTTAACTGCTTTATACACTTCAAGTGGATCGTTTCCATCTACAGTAAATCCAGGCATACCGTAACCAATCGCTCGGTCTGAAATTTTTTCACAGGCAACCTGCTTTTCGTAAGGAACTGAGATTGCATATTTATTATTTTCACACATGAAGATTACAGGTAATTTATGTACTGCTGCATAGTTTGCACCTTCATGGAAATCACCTTGATTTGAAGACCCTTCTCCAAATGTAACAAATGTAACTAAATCTTCTCCTGCCATTCTGCCTCCTAGAGCTACACCAACAGCATGTGGTACCTGAGTAGTAACCGGAGAAGAACCTGTTACAATACGGTTTTTCTTTTGTCCAAAGTGACCTGGCATTTGTCGACCACCTGAGTTTGGATCTTCAGCCTTTGCAAAGCCAGATAGCATCAATTCTCTCGCTGTCATACCGAATGCTAATACTACACCCATGTCTCTGTAATACGGCAACACATAGTCTTTCTCTCTGTCTAGTGCAAATGCTGCACCCACTTGAGCAGCCTCTTGTCCTTGACAAGAAATTACGAAAGGAATTTTACCAGCACGATTTAGAAGCCACATACGCTCATCAATCTTACGTGCCATAACCATTGTTTCAAACATTTCTAAAACAGCTTCATCGCTTAATCCAAGTGAATGGTGACGATTTTCTGTCATAAAAAATACCTCCCTATTATTGCTAATTTTCTCATTAAGAATGGATTGCTTTACCATCAACAGCTAGCGCTGCTTCTCCAATTGCTTCTGATAAGGTTGGATGTGGATGAATTGTATGCGCTACTTCCCAAGGTGTTGCATCTAGAACTCGTGCTAATCCAGCCTCAGAAATCATGTCAGTTACATGAGGACCTATCATATGTACTCCTAATAAGTCATCAGTTTCCTTATCCACAACGAGTTTTACAAAACCATCAGATTCACCATAAACAAGTGCTTTTCCGATCGCTCTGAATGAAAATTTTCCTATTTTGACATCAAAGCCTTTTTCTTTTGCTTCATCCTCGGTATAACCTACACTTGCAACTTCTGGGTTACTATAAATACATTTTGACACCATTGAATAATCAATTGGGCTTGGATTTTCATTAGCCATATGCTCAACTGCAACAATTCCTTCATGTGATGCAACGTGTGCTAATTGTAAGCCTCCAATCACATCACCAATGGCATATATATGTGATTCTTTTGTTTGAAAATATTCATTTGTAACGATATATCCTTTGTCCACTACAATATCCGTGTTTTCTATGCCTATCCCTTCCACATTTGCTTGACGGCCAACGGATACTAATAATTTTTCTGCTTTAAATGTTTTTTCTTCACCTTTATGATCTGCTTTAATTGTAACTCCTTCACTTTTTTCAAGGGATTCTGGAAGTACTTTTGCATTCGTTACAATTTTCACACCTTTTTTCTTCATCAAACGTTGCATTTCCTTAGAAACTTCTTTATCTTCAGTAGGAAGTATTCGATCAGCGTATTCAATAACTGTTACTTCAACGCCAAAGTCGTTTAGCATTGATGCCCATTCAATCCCTATAACTCCACCACCTACAATGATAATAGATTTGGGTAGTTGGGACATTTCTAAAGCTTCATCTGAAGACATCACGTATGTACCATCAATTTCTAGTCCAGGAAGAGTTCTTGGTCTTGAACCCGTAGCTACAATTACATTTTTAGGTATTAACATTTGATTATCTTCTCCACTATTCATTTCAACAGAAATGGTGCCTGGCATAGGAGAAAAAATTGAAGGACCTAATATTCGTCCTAACCCTTCGTAAACATCGATTTTTCCCTGCTTCATCAGATGTTGAACACCTTTGTATAATTGGTCTGTAATTTTCGCTTTACGCTCTTGCACCTTTGAAAAATCTAGTGAGACATCTTTAGCAATAACACCAAATTCTTCACTTTTTTTAGTAGTAGAATACACCTCTGCACTTCTTAACAAAGCCTTACTAGGAATACATCCCGCGTGAAGACATGTTCCACCTAATTTCCCTTTTTCCACGACTGCCACTTTTAAACCTAATTGCGATGCACGAATTGCGGCAACATAACCGCCTGTTCCACCACCAAGTATGACTAAATCATATTCTGTAGCCATTCTTATCTAACTCCTTTCTCCAAAAACATTTATTGCATAATCGGATTGTGAATGGGTTTCCCTGGGTATTCTTTCGCTATTTCTTCTCCTTCGAGAACTCGTAATGCACCCTCTGCTAGTGCTTGTAGCTCGTTTTCACCAGGATGCACGATTACATCTGCAATCCAATTAACACGGTCTGCTATTTCTTTTACAAACTCTTTTCCATATGCTAGACCACCAGTTAAAACAATGGCATCTACTTTACCTGACAGTACGGCACTCGCCGAACCTATCTCTTTCGCAACTTGATAAGCCATTGCATTATATACAAGTTTAGCTTTGTTGTCACCAGCAGTAATCATCTCTTCTACTTTAACAGCATCATTTGTGCCTAGATAACCAACTAATCCACCTTGACCAACCAGCTTTTTCATAATTTCCTCTCGATAGTAATTCCCTGAGTAGCACAAAGCAACAAGGTCACCTGCAGGGACTGTTCCTGCACGTTCTGGACTAAATGGTCCATCGCCATGTAAACCATTGTTTACATCAACAACCCTTCCACCTTTATGAACACCTACTGTGATACCTCCACCCATATGAGTAACGATTATATTAAGATCTTCATATTTTTTTCCTAATTCTTTCGCAACTCTTCTTGCAACTGCCTTTTGATTGAGAGCATGGAAAATACTCTTACGTTCAATAAGCGAGAAACCAGAAATGCGAGCGATACTATCTAATTCATCAACTACAACTGGATCTACAATAAAGGAAGGAATATTTAACCCCGTAGCAATTTCATAAGCTAAAATACCACCTAAGTTTGAGGCGTGTTGTCCAGAATAACCTTTTCTCAGGTCTTTAAGCATAAGGTCATTCACCTGATATGTTCCACCTTCAATAGGGCGTAATAAACCACCACGTCCGCAAACTGCACTCAACTTTGAAACATTCATACCTTCTCTATCTAGTGCTTCAAGTATGGTTGTTTTTCTAAACTCATATTGGTCAATAATCGTATCATATGAATTTATAATATCTGAATCATGACGAATCGTTTTCTCAAATACAGAGCGTTCATTATCGAATACTCCAATTTTCGTTGATGTTGAACCTGGGTTGATAACGAGAATACGATATTCTTTTTCTTGCAAGTTAGGAACCTCCATATTCGGAAGATCATAAACCTTCCACAATATTTATTTAATAATATTTAGTCTAATCATTCCCTTATTTAATAAACGTTAGACTAATTCCTTGAGACTTCTATATAGAAAGAAGGACGAGGGCCCTATAAGTGATTCCCTCGCCGCAAACACTTTAAGATTATTTTCTACGACTTAAGATATGTTGGCCATTTTGAAGAAATTGACTTCTAGAATTTCTCATTCTTTCGATTCTTTCTTCAGCAAGGCGATCAGCTGCCTTGTACGTAGGGATACCATCTCGTTTAGCTATATCAATAACTTTTTCGATGTTATTGTAAATCAGCTCAACTTTTTTAAGTGCACGATCACGGTTATATCCATATAATTCATCTGCAACATTGATAACACCACCAGCATTAATAACATAATCAGGTGCGTATACAATACCTAATTCATGAATAAGATCTCCATGTCGAGCTTCTTTTAATTGGTTGTTTGCAGCACCAGCAATAACTTTGGCCTTAATTAGTGGAATTGTTTCATCATTTACAGTAGCTCCCAATGCACACGGTGCATAAATGTCACAGTCAACACTGTATATATCATTTGGTTCAACTGCACGTGCACCAAAGTCTTCTACTGCACGTTTTACTGCTTCTTTATTGATATCAGTAACTATTAATTGAGCTCCTTCTTCATGTAAATGTTTACATAATGTATAAGCTACGTTCCCAACACCTTGAACGGCGATTACTTTTCCTTCTAAAGAATCTGTACCAAATGCTTCTTTAGCTGCAGCCTTCATCCCACGGTATACTCCATAAGCTGTAACAGGTGATGGATTACCTGAAGAACCAAAAGCAGGAGAAATACCTGTAACATAATCAGTCTCTTCATGGATTAAATCCATATCAGCTACAGTAGTTCCAACATCTTCAGCAGTAATATATCTGCCATTTAATCCTTGAATATAGCGGCCAAAAGCCCTGAACATTTCTTCATTTTTGTCTTTACGTGGATCTCCGATAATTACAGTTTTTCCACCGCCTAAATTTAAACCTGCAGCTGCATTTTTATATGTCATCCCCTTTGCTAAGCGAAGCGCATCTTCAATCGCTGCTTCTTCAGACTCGTAAGTCCACATGCGGGTACCTCCAAGGGCAGGACCTAAAGTTGTATCGTGAATAGCAATAATTGCTTTTAATCCTGATTGTTTATCTTGACAGAATACCAAGTTTTCATAATCGTACGTTTCCATATATTTAAAGATTTCCATAAGTAATTCCTCCTAAAGATAATATTTATTGTAAGCTTAAGCTGAGCAAACAGCTAATGCTAATGAAAATAATTTACTCTCAGATGAGTCGGCTCTTGAGGTTAGAACGATAGGTGCTTTTGCTCCTGCTATAACAGCCCCTACTTTTGCATTTGCAAAGTAAATTAACGATTTATATAAAGTATTACCAACTTCTATAGTAGGGACAAGAAGGATATCTGCTTGTCCTGCTACGTCACTTGTAATTCCTTTATGTTTAGCAGCAACATGGGATACAGCATTATCTAAAGCAAGTGGTCCATCTACGATACAATTTTTAATCTGCCCTCTACGGTTCATTTGAGTAAGTGCTGCAGCATCTAACGTTGCTTGCATAGATGGATTAACCACTTCAACGGCAGCAATGGGAGCAACTTTAGGTGTATCAATGCCAATTGACCTTGCAATTGAAACAGAATTGTTTATTATTTGCACTTTTTGCTCTAGGTCAGGCGCGATATTCATCGCTGCATCCGTAACAATCGTAAATCTGTCATATCCTTTAACTTCAAAAACAGCTACGTGAGATAATACCTTTCCAGTTCTTAATCCGTAATCTTTGTTAAGAACTGCCTTAAGTATAGTTGCAGTTGGTACATTGCCCTTCATTAGGACTTCAGCATCATTTGAACTTACAGCTTTTACTGCTTGCTCACATGATTTTTCTGAAGATATTGTATGGATAATGCTTATTTTTTCATGCTTTGAGAGATCTTGTCCTTTCGTTTCAAGAAGTTCAATAATATTTTCACGATCCCCAAATAGCAAGAAATGAGCTAGATTATGTTTAATAGCTTCTACAACAGCTTCAATAACTTCTTCATCTTCTGCAGCAGCTACTGCAACTGTTTTTTCTTTTAATTGGGTTGCTTTTTTTATGAGTGTTTCCAATTCCATGTAGTCTTTCAACCCTTTCTTCATTTTTCTAGCTACACTCTCCAAATTAACATGCAAGAAGTGTGCCAATTCACCTTTGTTGAAAACGCTTCAAAAAACCAGATAACAACGTGCAAATTTATTCATATTATGCAAATTATTGCATGCTGTTATTTGCAAGATTATATTTTTCCAACTTATAATATAAACTGCGTAATGAAATCCCAAGTGATTTTGCAGTCAAGGTCTTATTACCATCGTTTTCTTTAAGCACCTTTGATAATACCTTACCTTCATAATCTTCAATAAGTTCAGATAACGATTTATCCTTCGTTATTTTTATTGTTTCATCTAAGACATTCATATTCTCTACAGAAGAAGAGAGAGTCTGTATGTGCTTAACATCAATAAGAACTTCATTGAACTTCATAAAGATAATGGCACGTCCAATTACATTTTCTAATTCACGAACATTACCTGGCCAATCATAACTTGTAAGGTAATTAATGGCCTCTTTAGTTAAACCTTCCACATTTCTTCCATAGTCTTGGTTTATTTTATGTATTAAATGTTGACATAACGCTGGAATATCTTGTTTTCTCATTCTCAGCGGAGGAATATGAATTGGCATTCGATTTAGCCTATAATATAAGTCTTCTCTAAAAGAACGATTCGCTATCCCCTTTTCAAGATTTACATTTGTAGCAGCGATAATTCTTACATTTATGGGTATTGGTTTCGTCCCACCTACTCTAATAATTTCATTTTCTTGGAGTACACGCAGAAGTTTTGCCTGTGTGTTAGAGGATAATTCACCAATTTCATCTAAGAAAATACTCCCATTATTTGCTTCTTCGAACAAACCAGTCTTTCCACCTCGTTTGGCTCCAGAAAAAGCTCCTTCTTCGTAACCAAACAGTTCACTTTCGAGTAGACTTTCAGATAAAGCTGCGCAGTTTACACGAACAAATTTATTGTACTTTCGATCACTAGCATTGTGTATCGCATGCGCAAATAACTCTTTGCCAGTTCCTGATTCCCCACGTAATAAAACTGTAGCGGGTGTCTTCGCTCCTAATTTCGCTTGTTCAACTGCAAATTCCATTTCATCAGAAGTACCAATAATATCTTCAAAGGAATACTTCGCTTCAAGAGTTCTAATGATTTGTCTTGCACGATTTAATTCATTTGTTAATTGTCTAATTTCAGACATATCATGGATAACTCCAACACTTCCCTTAAGCTTCCCATCCACAATTATAGGAGCGACGTTTACAACGACATCTCTTTTATTCGGACCAACCTTTAACTGTACACCACGAACAGGTCTTCTTGTTTTTAAGACCTTCATGTGCATACTCTCTCCCTCAGAAATATCAGCTGTAGCTGGATGTCCTATAATTTCTTCCTTTGTCAATCCAGTAATACGAGTATACGCAGGATTAATTAATATTCCTCTCCCATCTTCATCAACTACAGATATAGCATCATCAGATGAGTGTATAATTGCTTGAAGCATTGTTTGAATTTCTTTCAAGTTGGTTATTTCTTCAGCAAGATTGACCACTTCAGTTATATCTTTAAATACTGAAAAAGCCCCAATCAATAAACCAGATTCATTGACGATTGGAATACGGGTGGAAATAATCTTCTTACCATTTTCTAATATAACCTCTTGATTAACCTCCATTGTTCTAGTATGTAGAACTCTAGGCAGCTTACTAGAGGGGATGAAATCAATTATTTGCTTTCCTAATACCTCTTTTTTATTAAATCCTGTCATTCTTTCAGCACTTTTATTGAAGAGGATAATTCTTTCATACTCATCAATAGCAACCATGCCATCGTGAGTAGAATTAAAAATTAAATCTTGTTTGTACGATTCATTTTTTAATTTTGATATTAACGTTTCTTTTTCTTCCATTAATTTTGCGGTTATGTATGCAACTGATCCTGGTATGATGACAGTTTTTTTACTTCGTTTTTCTCTAATCGACTTAAAAACTTCTGTGTTACCTGTAGCTTCAATCACAATATCGATTTGTTGAGTAAGGAAGTCCTCCCATCGTGTACCAGTCTTTATATTAAGGCTCTTAGCGAGTAAAATCCCCTCTGCGTCTTCATTAAGATCAACAACAGCGGCTACTTCCATCATTTCCGTCTCCTGTAAGATTTTCAGGATAGCTACTCCACCTTTTCCGGCACCTACTATTAGAACCCTCTGCAATGAATCTCACCACCTAATAATGACTTTCGGCTGCTTGAAGCCACTTGAATTTGCAGAAATTTGCAAATATATTGATAGTTCTTATATACTCTTTGCAAGTTGTTGCACATCCTTATATTACCTTTAAATTGTGTTCTTGACAATTCTTTTTAAAGGGGTATGATTTGAAGCAAGTAATATTTTATGAAAGGGAAAATGGAACATGCAACGATTAATTGCTTTAGTTATTATGTTAATACCTGGTTTTTTAGCTGCTTTAGGCATTAAATATATGAGAGACGTATTCTTCGGCATTTTACATGATCCGATTTCATCATTAGCACTCCAGTTTTTTATTGGTTTGTTATTATTCATTATCGGTCTTGGGTTTGTCGCTGGCTTTATATTACACAGAGATAGAAAGCGCAATAAAGTTCAAGCTCGTTTTACAAAGAAATGAATTGATAATCGGTAAAGGGTGTCCCATTCTTATTGGGACACCCTTTTACGTAGTTTAATTAATGCTTCCCACGGAAAGCGAGGTTCCTGCAACTGTCGTATTTTCAGGGTAGACTGCCATGCAATTTAAAAGTTGCACCATAACGCATGAAAAAGTGAACTGGATTTTTGCATTTATAGAATGTTGACTTTTAAATTATTCATGCGTGTTAATCGGAGTGGAAGGACCGAGACTCCAGCAGGAGATGCGCTAGGCTTGAGACCCCACAGGCGTAAACGCCGAGGAGGCTCAAGAAGCGCCCTGCGGAAAGCGAGGATCCTGCAACGCAGATTAACACCCCATGTATAGTGTGATGAATTGTATTTTCTGGGTAGCTAAAATAGTCAAAATCTATATAGGTTATAACCTCAATAAAGAAACTGCTTTTTCGGGATAATCAGTAAAGATCCCACTACAGCCATCATCACTAAATTTTTTCATTAACTTTTCATCATTTACAGTAAACGGCCTTACTTTTATATCATTCGAGTTTGATTTTGAGATTAACTCTGTAGTTGCGACAGGATGATATGGGTGGATAGAATTAGCTTTTAATCTTTTTGCGTAGTCCCATGGTTCATAAATTCCTTCCATAAATAAAAGAGCAATCTCTATTTCAGAGTCAAGCTTACGGCATTTTACCATGCTATAATGATTAAAGGATGAGAGTATTACACGATCCTTAAGATTGTATTGATTGACAAGGTTTAATACCTTCTCCTCTAAGTTTTTATATTGTACTAATCCATTCTTCAATTCTACATTTATAAAAAAATTAGGAACTGACGCAGCCCAAGTGAACACATTCTCTAGTGTTGGAATTGCACAAAAGCCGTACTCTTTATTAAATTTATAACTAGCATCTAGTTGACGTAACTCTTCGTAGGTAAAGTTTTTCACCCACCCACTTCCATTTGTAGTTCGATCAACTTTTTCATCATGAATGACAACAAGAACGTCATCCTTTGTCATTTGAACATCTAATTCTATTCCGTCAGCACCCATGTTTTTAGCTTCAATAAACGATTCCATTGTGTTTTCAGGAGAGGTTCCAGCTGCACCTCTATGGCCAAAAATCTTTGTGTCAGTCATTAATCATTACACTCCTTTTTCTGTGCTATACTAAGAATAAAAAATAGGGGGACTACAAATTGAAACCTTTACAAATATCTGCAGATACTGCCCAAAAATTAGCACAGTCATTAAATTTACCTTTAGAACAAATTATGCACATGCCTCAGCACATTCTTATAAGCAAAATGCTTGAGCTTGAAAAAAACAATAATAGTAATGAGAAAAATTAATTTTTAACAAAAAATTACCCAATAAATCATTGATGATTTATTGGGCTTTTTCTTGTTATCAGTCAGTCCTTTTCCTCTCAAGAAGCTTTATGCTCCAAACGAAGCTTGTCGGCTACCATGGCGATAAATTCAGAATTTGTTGGTTTTGCTTTTGACATTGAAACAGTGTAACCAAACAATGAAGAAATTGAATCAATATTTCCGCGACTCCAAGCTACTTCAATTGCATGTCGGATAGCACGTTCCACTCGGCTAGCTGTTGTATTAAATTTCTTAGCAATATCTGGATACAAGACCTTTGTAATTGACCCTAATAATTCAATATCATTGTATACCATTGAGATTGCTTCTCTTAAGTATAAATACCCTTTAATATGTGCAGGTACTCCAATTTCATGAATGATACTAGTTATACTGGCATCTAAGTTTCTAGGTTTTGATTCATTAGTTTGTGTAGTTCGGTAAGAATTATTTGAACGTTTAAGAATTGGAGCTGCTTTTCCACTTACTTGGCGAATATGACTACCTAGATTTTCTAAATCAAACGGTTTTAAAATAAAATATGATGCTCCAAGATCAACTGCTTTCTTTGTAACGTCTTCCTGACCAAACGCCGTTAACATGATAACATTGGGCTGAGAATCTCTTTCACGTAGCTTTTCAAGTACTGCAAGGCCATCTAAGTGTGGCATGATAATATCTAATACTAAAACATCAGGTTGAGTATCTTCTAGCAGATTCAAACACTCTTGACCATTATAGGCCACTCCCACTATTTCCATATCCTCTTGATTAGAGACGTACTCTTCTAATAGGTTAACTAGTTCTCTGTTATCATCTACAACACACACTTTAATTTTTTTCAATGCTACTTCCTCCTCGGGTATAGGTCCGATAATTTTTTTGAGTAATTTTAGGTTTATATGTCTATTCTAAAGAATCAATTCGACAATGCAACATGAATTCCTTTATTTTTTTAAAAAAAACGTAAAAAATTAATAAAATCTATATTATTCTTCTATTTACTCTGTTTTTCGACTTAATACGTCATTTGACAACATAATGACTTTAATTTTGTCGAATAATCTTTATTAATCATTATTATATCATGATTTTAGTGTGAAACAACGTAAAAGCAACAAAACAAAAAGCGAGCAATTAGCTCGCTTTTTGTTTATCTTGTTCGTATATATTTATTCCAGCTTCATTTAACATCCACTCAATGTGAACACCATAACCTGAAGTTGGATCGTTTACAAAAACATGTGTCACTGCCCCAATTAATTTCCCATCTTGGATAATCGGGCTCCCACTCATCCCTTGAACAATTCCGCCTGTTTTGTCTAATAACCTTTTATCGGTTATTTTAACAACTAACCCTTTTGTGGCTGGGAATTTCTGAGGAACACTACTTACAATTTCTACATCAAATTCCTCAACCTTATCATTTTCAACAACTGTTAATATCTTTGCAGGGCCTTCTTTAACTTGGTGTGATAAAGCAATTTGAATAGGACTATCCATAATGCCATTTTGGACTTGCTTTGTTAGTTTTCCAAAGATACCAAATGGACTATTTCTTGTAATGTTGCCAATGATTTCTTTATCACTTGAGAACCTTGCGAGTTTTTCACCTGGTTCACCATTACTACCTTTATGAATCGATGTCACGGTAGACCTCACTATTTGCCCATCTTCTACTACAATTGGTTTTTTTGTATCCATGTCAGAAATAACATGTCCTAAAGCACCATACTTCTTTGTATTTGGATGGTAAAACGTCATTGTACCAATGCCTGCTGCAGAATCTCTAATGTACAAGCCAATTCTATACGCATGATCATTCTTATCTTTTAATGGAACAAGCTTTGTTTTATATTCTTTATTTTCTCTTGCTACAAGTAGGTTTAACGGTTCACCCGTTTTTCCAGCCTGTTGTACAAAAGGAGTTACATCACTCATTTTCTCTATTTTGGTACCATTAATCTCTTTTATGATGTCTCCTACTTCAATGCCTGCAATTTCACCTGGTGATTTTTTTCCCTCTGATGTCTCAATCTCATGGTGGCCAACTACTAAAACACCTAACGAATTCAACTTCACCCCTATTGATTGACCACCGGGAATAACTCTAAAATCAGATAATACATTTACATCCACTTTTTTAATTGGTATTCCTGCCATCTCAAGAATCATATCACCTTCACCGCTTTCTATAGCGTTGACAGAAAGTGTATTATTTTCTTGAACAGAGGTAAATATCCCATTAGATTGGCTCTTAACTACAGAAACTGGCAATGATGTTGGTAATGCAAATTTTTGCCCTTCAAATAACGTAATATTCTTAGGAATCGTCACAAATTCCTTAAGAGGGCTATAAAAACCCAAAGCTAACAGTGAAACAAGGAGAAATGCACCTATAATTTTTCTGATTTTCTCTATAAACAATCTATTTCACTCTCCTCGCTCCTATCCCACACCACATTATTTCATGGCTACATTCTATAATTTGGCCTTATCTGTGAACATTTATAACCAAGTACCAATTAAAAAAGCTACCCTTTTTGGATAGCTTTTCAAATTCCTTTATATTTTCTCGCTAAATCAAGTAATTCTTTTGCATGTTCTTTCGTTAAATCAGTAATTTCTGTCCCTGAAATCATTCTTCCAATTTCATTAATTTTTTCCAGTTCCTTCAATGGTTTTACGGATGTACGTGTGCGACCGTCTTTAATAACCTTTGAAATATAGAGATGTGTATCTGCCATCGCAGCTACTTGTGGTAAATGAGATATACATAACACTTGTGAACCAACAGATACTTTGTGAATTTTTTCGGCAATTGCTTGAGCTACTCTTCCACTAACTCCAGTATCTACCTCATCAAATATAATACTTGTAATGCCTTGATGCTTTGAAAAAATACTTTTTAATGCTAACATGACTCTCGATAATTCTCCTCCAGACGCCACTTTAGAAAGAGGTTTTAAAGGTTCACCAGGATTAGTTGAAATAAAAAATTCAACATCATCTATTCCATTTGTCAAAAATTTAATATCATTCACATCATTTATTTCGCTTTGGGTAAAAACAATATCAAATAAAGTTTTTTCCATATATAAATCACGTAATTCTTTGTGAATAGCGGTAATCAAATTCTGAGCTAATTTTTTACGCATCAATGTAATGTTTTTCGCTTCAAGGAATAAATCTTCCTTTATTGATTGAAAAGATTTGGTTAATTGATCCATATGAAAATCACGATTTTCAATCTTGTCCAATTCTTCTTCTATTTTAGATGCGTATTCTAAAATTTCTACTACAGTATGACCGTATTTTCTCTTTAAATTATTTATTTCATTTAGACGACTTTCAATAAAATCAAGGCGTTTAGGATCAAATTCTAACTGATCTAATTGATTTCTAATTTTATAAGCCGTTTCTTCAATTAGATAATAGCTAGAAGATATCTGTTCATGGATTGCTGACAAATCAGAGTCAATCTCTGCTACATCTTCCGTATGACTCATTGCAAGCCCTAACCAATCTATCCCCTTTTGTTCACCACTTAATGCATCATAGCTTTTTTGAAGCGCCTCATAAATTTTTTCAAAATTAGCTATTTTTTTCCTTTCTTCAGTTAAATTTTCATCCTCTTCTGGACTAAGATTGGCTGAAGTAATTTCTTTAAGTTGAAATTTGATTAAATCAAAACGATGAGCAATTTCTTGCTCATTATTACTTAGTTTTAATATTTTCTGTTTTAGTTCTAAATATTTTTTATAAATGGTTTGGTATTCAGAAACAGCTTTTACAATACTTTCTCCACCAAATTGATCTAATAAAGAAAGGTGATGTTCTTCATTCATTAATTCTTGGTGTTCGTGTTGTCCGTGAATATCAATAATCGTTCTACCAATTTCTCTTAGTGTAGAAATAGTAACTAACTTTCCATTAATTCTACAGACACTTTTACCAGTGTTAGAAATATCCCTTCTCAACACAACCATGCCGTCGCTAATTTCTATACCAAATTCTCTTGATGCTTTAATACAAGGATGCTCTTCGCTATCTAATAAAAATAAGCCTTCAATCTCAGCACGATTTTCACCATACCTTACAAATTCAGATGATCCTCTTCCACCTACTAATAAGTGTACAGCATCAATAATAATTGACTTCCCTGCACCCGTTTCTCCCGTTAAAACTGTTAATCCCTTTTCAAAAGATATTGAAAGTGATTCAATAATTGCAAAATTTTTAATTGATAATTCAGCTAACAATACTTACCACACCTTAGTTATTTTTTCTTTTTTAGGCTATATTAGAGAATTACAATTTGATTCCCGTAAATAGTTTCTACAAACTCTTCCTTATTGAACGATAGAGATACTTGCATCTCTTTACCCCCATTTGAACATTTGAAGAAGACGTGGAAGCCCTTTTATACAGTTATTACGACTTCCTCTCACCATTACAAAGTTTGTTTTTTATTCATACTTTATTTTATCAAAGCATTTTTAAAGCATATCTAATAAGCGCTTAGAAATCCCTTCTGTATCTTCTGGCGTTCTACAAATAATCAAGCATGTGTCATCACCACATATGGTCCCTAAAATTTCATCCCAATCTAAATTGTCTATTAGAGCACCTATAGCATTTGCATTTCCCGGTAACGTTTTCATCACTAACATATGGCCTGCTGCATCCATTTTAACAAAGGCATCCATTAATGCTCGCTTTAATTTCTGCAGCGGATTAAATCTTTGGTCTGCTGGTAAGCTATATTTATATCGTCCGTCCATCATTGGAACCTTGACCAAGTGAAGCTCTTTTATGTCACGAGAAACAGTTGCTTGAGTAACATTAAATCCTGCACCTCTTAACATATCAACCAGCTCATCCTGTGTTTCAATTTCATTTGCCGTAATGATTTCTCTAATTTTGATATGTCTTTGTCCCTTGTTCATCAGTGCACCTCATAACCACGAATTTATAATCTAATGTTAAACGAAAATTGACGAAATGTACATTTCTTCCTCAGATATTGTCAATAAAAATACATGAAAAGCGGAATAACAAAATTGTTATTCCGCTTCTTTATTACTTTTTAGTGTTGAATGTGCTTGATTGACAATTTCTTGAGGGGAAAAAGGTAATTGGTTTTCACCTTCTTGCTTTACCCCTGACCATTTCAAATGCAATAGAAATTCAATATTACCATCCCCGCCAGTTATCGGGGAATAAGAAGCATCTATACAATCGTATCCCTCTTTACATGCAAATTGAATGATCATTGATAATACATCCTCATGTACATCTGGGTCTCGAACAATTCCTTTTTTCCCTACCAATTCTTTACCCGCTTCAAATTGAGGTTTTACAAGTACAACCACATCACTATTAGGAACCAATAATGTCTTAAGCACAGGAAGAATGAGCCGTAGCGAGATAAAAGAAACATCTATCGTTGCAAATTCCGGCATACCTTTTGAAAGATCGCTTGGAGTAACATAACGAAAGTTTGTTCTTTCCATTACAACTACACGATCATCTTGCCTAATTTTCCATGCTAATTGATTATACCCAACATCCAAAGCGTATGACATTTTAGCACCGTGCTGAAGTGCACAATCAGTAAAACCACCTGTGGAAGCTCCTATATCTAACATGATTTTATCTTTTATAGTTAATTTAAATGTTTTTAGAGCTTTTTCAAGCTTCAATCCACCTCTACTTACATAAGGTATAACATTTCCCTTAACGGTAAGCGGTATATCCCTAGGTACTTTTTCCCCAGGTTTGTCTAATCTTTCTTCATTAGAGTAAACCAAACCAGCCATTACAGTTCTCTTTGCCTTTTCTCGGGTCTCTACAAGCCCTCTTTCAACCAATAATACATCTAAACGTTCTTTTTTAGATAACATTACATTTTAAGCCCTTTTTCTTTTTTAGGAACCATTTCAGAAATCGTTTTGACTACATTAGAAGTAGTCATTCCAATTTCTGCTAATAGCTCATTTACACTACCATGCTCTATAAAAAAGTCAGGTATTCCCATTCTTTCTATTTTAGGTTGATATTTGTTTTCATGAGCAAATTCTAGTACAGCACTGCCAAATCCACCTTGTAATACGGCTTCTTCAATCGTAAGAATGGGCATGTTAGCTTTTAATAGCTCATGCATCATCTCTTCATCTAAAGGTTTAATAAACCTTGCATTTATTACCTTAACAGATATATCCATTCTCCCTAATTCATCTGCGGCTTCAAGTGCCATTGGAATCGTCGTTCCGAATGTTAAAATGACTGCATCACTACCGTCTTTAAGTACTTCCCATGACCCTATCGGTATTTCCTTCAAATTTTCATCCATTGAGACCCCTAAGCCATTACCTCGAGGATATCTAAGCGCAATAGGACCATCATCATATTTTAATGCTGTGTACACAAGATGTTGCCCTTCGTTTTCATCCTTTGGCATCATCAGAACCATATTAGGAATATGTCTTAAGAACGCAATATCAAAAACTCCTTGATGAGTTTCGCCATCAGCTCCAACAAGTCCCGCTCTATCTATTCCAAAGAATACATTTAAATTTTGTCTTGCAACATCATGAACGACTTGATCATATGCCCTCTGTAAGAACGTTGAATAGATCGCTAGAAATGGTTTCATTTGCTGAGTTGCTAAACCAGCCGCCATTGTTGTAGCATGCTGTTCTGCTATTCCAACATCATACATTCGAGATGGAAACTCTGAGGCAAAACCTTCTAGCTTTGATCCAACTGGCATTGCAGGTGTAATAGCTACGATTCTTTCATCTTCTCTAGCTACTTTTCGTACAGTTTCACTAACTAACGAACTCCAAGCTGGTGGTGTTTTTTTAGGTTTAACAAAATCACCTGTCTCAATTTTATAAGGGCCAGTGCCATGCCATGTACCAATTTTATCTGATTCAGCAGGGTGATATCCTTTACCCTTTTTTGTAATAACATGCAATAGAACAGGACCCTCTGTTTTTTTCGCATATTGTAAGTTCTCAAACAAGTCATCAAAATTATGACCATCGACTGGACCTAAATAAGTAAACCCTAATTCTTCAAAGAAAACACCAGAAACAAGTAAATATTTCAAGCTGTCTTTTACTCTTTCAGCAGTTAGTGCTAATTTACCACCTACAGCCGGTATTTTCTTCAGTAGCATCTCTAATTCATCTTTTACCCAATGGTATTTACCTGCTGTTCGTAACTTACCAAGCACATTATGAAGTGCACCTACATTTGGCGCGATTGACATTTCGTTGTCATTTAAAATAACAATCATATTTTTCTTTTCATGACCAATATGATTTAATGCTTCAAGTGCCATACCACCAGTTAAGGCCCCATCCCCAATAATTGGGATAATGTGATCTTCAGTTCCCTTTAAATCTCTCGCAACAACCATTCCCATTGCTGCCGATAAAGAAGTAGAGCTATGGCCTGTTTCCCAAACATCGTGTTCACTTTCAATTCTCTTTGGAAATCCACATAAACCTTTGTATTGACGAAGCGTATCAAATTCAGATGCTCTTCCTGTCAATATTTTATGAACATATGATTGATGTCCTACATCCCATAAAAACTTGTCTTTGGGACTATCAAATAATTTATGTAGTGCAATTGTAAGCTCTACCACCCCTAAGTTTGGGCCAATATGTCCACCAGTTGTTGACAATTTCTCTATCAAAAATTGACGAATCTCTTCACTTAATTTTTCTAATTCGCTATTAGACATATTTTTCAAAAACTGAGGACTCTTAATTCCCGTTAGATCCAAAGGGACCACTCACTTTCGTTTCGAATTTCTATGTTTTTTTTTCTTTTTATCTTTGATTATTGTTAAGTTAAATCTTGTTTCAAGAAAATAAAATAATCGGCCAACTTGTAAAATAATAGTTGTAGAATATTTGATAGCCATTGTTTTACCAAAAGCTTTTCCACCTACAGTTAGTGCTGCAACAAGACTAGTAAATAAAACAGTAATTATATAGTGGAACATTGAAGCATCATTATATTGAAAAGCAAGCGTTAATTGAATAATGACAATAGCAGACGCAGTTCCGCTAATTATCCCTGAAATGTCTCCGATAACATCGTTACAAAAACTTGCGAAGCGATCAGCATTTCTAATGATCGAAATCGAATGCTTTGCTCCCTTCACTCTTTCGGAGGCCATTGCATGGAAAGGAACTTCATTTGCAGCGGTAGCTGCTATTCCTAGCATATCAAAAAAGATACCGATTAAAACAATAATTAATACAATCATCATCCCAATTGTCCATGCTACACCATTTAACAAGGTATTTGACACAATTGAAAAAATAGCCGCTAACACAAAAGTGATAACGGCAATACCTAAACTCCATTTTATAGAATGTCGAAGGATTTGCTTCATAGTTTATATATCCCCAGATTCATTAACATTTTTCGTTATGTAAGATGGAGTGGTCACATATAGAGTAAAAACTGCGGCTTAGGTCCAGTAGGTTTTCCCAAGCAAGTACCGTGCGTTGCCACAACGGCGGTTTCCCTTTAAACTCACCTTAGCATTGTCACCAGATGCTAGACTGGATTACCACTTAGTCCGCACTGCAATCCACTATATGTGTCCGTTTATTTTGAACAGTCTAGGAGTTTTCCTCAAACAGCCCTTAACCAATTCTTAGCCTCTTTTGCAGACCTGATTTCAAATGGACTTCCATGTAGTATATATCAATGGCCAACTGATGTATACTTTTCCCCATAATCCCCTCATATCCACTCAAGGCAGGCTACGCTGCTTGTTACTTGTTAAAAGCACAACACAGGTTCATACCCCATTCCATAAGATATCTCCTACGGATATGGGCCTCCACGGAAGCAGGGTCATCGCCCACATGCCATTGTGGATCGCCCTGCAACCTTAACCCCCAACATCAACCCAAGGCTGGGCGCCTCAAGCCAACGCAAGGGACTTCATCGATGTGCCCTTTAACGGATTTTTAGGCCCGTCTTCAGAACTGGTGGACTGACTAGAATACTGCACCACCCCTAATTTCATACAATATTATAACACAACTGTCATTATTCCTCAATTTTGCAAATATCTATTTAGAAATTGATATTGGACGGTTGGAATTTAATGATTTCTTGACGCAATCATGTTACATATTTCTTCTAGATAATCATGATTAACACCCACATCATGTAGTGAACGTACTGCTTCGTCTATATGATACTGTAGCTTTTCTTTTGCTCCTTGCATCGTAAGAAGAGATGGATAGGTTGTCTTTTGATTATGGACATCACTTCCTACCGGCTTCCCTAGCATCTCTTCATTCCCCTCAATATCTAAAATATCATCTTGGATTTGAAATGCTAATCCAACATGTAAAGCAAATTCTTCTAGTTTAGCAAGTTGGTGTTCCTCTGCTGATGAAAGTATCCCGCCAGCTAAAATACAAAAAGCAAGTAGTTTACCTGTTTTATGAATATGAATGTACTCTAGTTCATGTAAAGGAAGGTTTTTGTTTTCACCTTCCATATCAGCTACCTGACCTCCGACCATTCCCTCGGGTCCTGCTGATTTTGATAGTAATGAAATAAGTGCTAGTTTCATTTCTGATGTAACCAACGGATGACTCATGTTGCTAATTAAGTGAAAACTATGTGTGAGTAACCCATCACCAGCTAATATAGCAATTGCTTCACCATAAACTTTATGGTTTGTTGGCTTTCCCCTTCTTAAGTCATCGTTATCCATACTCGGAAGGTCATCATGAATAAGAGAATAAGTATGAATCATTTCCACAGCACAAGCAATCGGTAACCCTATCTCTTCTTCTTTCCCAAAAGCACGTAGTGTAGCGAATAATAATAAAGGTCTAATTCTCTTTCCACCAGCAGATAAGGAATAAATCATAGCATCTTTTATGATTGAAGGTGAAGTTAGCCCTGTAATATAGGTTGGAAGTGCATGATCTATTACCCTTTTATAATAAGAGCTATATGTAGAAAAGTCAGTAGGATTCAATTTATTCATCCTCCTGAATAGTAAACGGCTCTAATTCCCCATCTTCTTTTAGGATTTGGTCCATTTGTTTTTCTACATTTTGAAGTTTTTCATGACAAAGCTTTGAAAGATTCATTCCATCTTTAAAATAGTGTATTGCTTTTTCTAATGGAACATCTCCTTCTTCAAGTTTTTCTACAATTTCTTCTAATTTTTCCATTGCTTCTTCAAATGTAAAGACTTTTTCTTCATTCATAATCTGTTCTCTCCTCTACATTCTTGACTGAACAATCTAAACTTCCATCTTGCAATTTAACCATAATTGATTGACCTGTCTCAATATTTGATATGCTTTTAATAAGTTTGTTATCTTGATCGTACACTAAACTATAGCCTCTATCCATAATTTTAAGTGGACTTAAAGCCTCTAGTTTTGATATAGCTGCAGTGAATTCATATTGTTTCCGTCTTAATACTGTTGCCATTTCTTTTTGTAAGCTTTTTATTAGTAATTGTTGATTTTCTCTTGCTGCTCTCAATCGCTCGCTTGGACGCTGATGGTTTAATTTCAGAAGCACTCTTTCAAATTTCTCTTTTTTCTTCTGAAGATTATTTTTCCCTTGTCTATCTAATCGTTCTAGTAAACGATCTAATTGTTGTTCTTTTTGGTCGTATAACTTTTTAGGATAGCGAAAAGCATAAGATTTTTGTAATGATTTTAGTCTTTCTGAATGGTATGAAGTCTGATCCTTCATGATCCGGATGAGTCTGTTATTTCTATTTGTTAATCTTTCGTATAGTTCGGTAATGTGGGGAACGGCCATTTCAGCTGCTCCTGTTGGTGTTGGCGCTCTTAAATCAGCAACAAAGTCTGCAATTGTATAATCTGTCTCGTGCCCGACTGCTGAAATAATCGGAACAGCCGATTGAAAGATTTCTCTTGCAACTGTTTCTTCATTAAAAGCCCACAGCTCTTCAATAGATCCTCCACCACGCCCAACGATCAAAACATCTAAAAATCCTAAATCATTTGCACTTTTGATCGCCTTAGAAATAGAGGGTGCTGCATTACTTCCTTGAACAAGTGCTGGTATAATCGTTACTTTTCCAATAGGATACCTTCTCTTTATCGTCGTCAATATATCTCTAATAGCAGCTCCTGTTGGAGAAGTGATAACTCCAATATTTTGAGGATATAAAGGAAGTTTCTTCTTGTGACTATCGGAGAACAAACCTTCTTCTTGAAGTTTTTTCTTTAATTCCTCATAAGCTAAGTATAAATTCCCTATCCCATCTGGTTGCATTTCTTTTACATATACCTGGTAGTTTCCGTTTTGTTCGTATACAGAAATCTCTCCACGAATAAGCACCTTCATACCATCTTCTGGTGAAAAACGAAGACCTTTATTACTGCTTGCAAACATCACAGCTTGAATCCTAGCTTGAGAATCCTTTAAAGTGAAATACATATGCCCTCTACTGTGTGCTTTAAAATTTGATATTTCTCCTTTTATCCAGATGTCCTGTAAATGAGGGTCAAAGTCAAACTTTCTTTTTATGTATTTTGTTAGAGCAGTAACAGTTAAATATTTTGCCTCATTCATATTAATCAAACTCCCTAGAACAGCCAATCTTCTTGCCTTTTGCAGCTAATAATGTATTTGATAACAACATGGTTATTGTCATTGGACCTACCCCTCCTGGTACAGGAGTGATATAACCAGCAATTTGGGAGACTTGTTCAAAATCTACATCTCCACTTAAAGATCCGTCAGAGAGTCGATTAACACCTACATCAATAACAATCGCACCTTTTTTTATGTAATCCTTGTTAATTATCTTTGCCTTTCCTATTGCTACAATAAGAATATCAGCTTGTCGAGTTATGTTAATTAAGTCCTTTGTCTTTGAGTGACAATATGTAACAGTTGCGTTTTCTTTCAGAAAAAGTTGGCCAACTGGCTTTCCAACGATATTGCTTCTTCCAATCACTACAACATGCTTACCAGTAAGATCTATGTTTTTAGATTTGACTAGTTGGATAATACCTAACGGTGTGCAAGGTAAAAATCCCGTTTGCCCAATCATCATCTTCCCGATGTTAATCGGATGGAATCCATCAACATCCTTTTCAGGTGATATTGTTTCGATGATTTTTAATTCGCTAATATGAGAAGGGAGTGGTAACTGGACTAATATTCCATGAATTGTATCTTCTTGATTAAGTTGATTTATTAATGAGATTAATTCATCTTCACGTATGTCTGCGGGACGTTCATAAATAACAGAATGTATGCCCGTTTCTTTACAAGCTCTTATTTTTGCATTTACATAGGTCCTTGAAGCTGGATCATCTCCAACTAAAATAACTGCAAGCCCTGGAATAATCTCTTTTTTCCGTAACTCTTCAATATCATTTTTCATTTTCTCACGTAAATCACTGGCCAAAGATTTCCCACTAATGATTTTTGCTTTCAAAATAATTTCACCTCTCATCTTTTCCTGCTCATTAAAATCCAAAGCTAATAAAATCGAATAACAAAAAGAAACTAGGCACTTGCCAAGCATATAGCTTAGGATATAACCTAGTTGTCTTATCGTGTGTTATAGTTGATCTTTGACTTTAGATAAGATAGCGTTAATGAATTTACTTGAACTTTCATCGCCAAAAACTTTTGCTAACTCAATTGCTTCATCCATCGCTACATTAACAGGTACTTCTTCAACGAATTTCATTTCAAATACAGCTAATCGAAGGATTGAGCGATCGACATTTGCAACACGTTCTAGCGTCCATTTCTCCAAGTTTGCTCTAAGAAGTCGGTCAATTTCCTCTTTATTCGTCATAACTCCTGTAACTAATCTTTCAAGGAAGGGGTCAACCTTATACTCTACTTCAAGATTTTCATCTTCATCTATTAAGACATTTTGAAGGGCATCATGAACTTCTATCTCGCTCATATCTATTTGAAACAGAGCCTGTAAAGCCTTTTCTCTTGCAGTACGTCGTTTCATTAATTTGTTTTCTCCTTTATTATATAAAAGTTTTCCGTTTATTCTAGTTTGATAATAGCATATTTTTAATGTGCATTAAAATAGTATAGGACACTACTTAATGTGCGTCAAACTTAATTTCATATTTTCTACCCTGAAAATAGAACAATGTACTAGGGGTGTTAATCTGCGTTGCAGGGCCTCGCTTTCCGCGGGCGGTTCGGGAGCCTCCTCGGCTACCGCTTTTCCCGCAGGAGTCTCGGCCCTTCCACTCCGATTAACACGCATGTATTACTTATGGTCGACATTCTAAGATGCAAATACTACATGCAAATTTTCATTCACCATGGTGCAATTACCAAATTGCATGAACGTCCCACTACTTTTTTATGCATCATATCCTTCCAGATATAGCATTTAAACTACTGTGAAAATTTATGTAGAAATTATATAAAATTAGAAAAGGAGATGACTTCTAGTTAAAAGTCATCTCCCTTTACAATATTACATTTCTTGGTTGTATTGTACTTCTTGCTTTTGGTTTTCTAATAATACACCGACAACATGAATATTAACTTCATCAACTTCTAATGCTGTCATATTGAGAAGAGCTTGGCGGATATTATCTTGGATTTTTGCAGCAACATTTGGAATTGATACACCAAAATCCATTACACAGTAAACATCGACAATAATACCTTCATCCGTTAAGTCTACTTTTACACCTTTACCATGGTTTTTCTTTCCTAGTCTTTCAACTACACCAGAAGCAAAGTTGCCACGCATTTGCGCTACACCTTCAACCTCTGAAGCTGCAATTCCTGCAATAACTTCAATAACTTCTGGTGCAATTTCCACTTTTCCTAACCCAGAATTATCTGTATTCATTTCTAGAATGTTATTTTCTGACATAAGGCACCTCCAAATTTATGCTTTCGTATTCATTACATCATATAGTTCAAGAAACTTTGTATTGAAATTCCCTTCAACAAAAGTTTCATGTTCCATTAACTTCTGATGAAATGGAATCGTTGTTTGAATTCCTTCAATTACAAATTCACTTAAAGCACGTTTCATACGAGCAATCGCTTCTTCACGTGTTGCACCGTATGTAATTAACTTTGCAATCATTGAATCGTAATAAGGTGGAATAGAATAGCCAGGGTAAGCAGCAGAATCCACTCGAACTCCAAATCCACCAGGCGGTAGATACATGTTGATTTTTCCAGGTGATGGCATAAAATTCTTTTCTGGATTTTCTGCATTAATACGACACTCAATTGACCACCCATTGAAAGTCACTTCTTCTTGTTTAAGAGATAGTTTCTTCCCTGATGCAACTCGAATTTGTTCCTTAATTAAGTCCACACCTGTTACCATTTCAGTAACTGGATGCTCCACTTGGATACGAGTATTCATTTCCATGAAATAAAATTTATTTTCATTATGATCAAAAATAAATTCAACTGTTCCCGCTCCACTATAATTTACAGCTTGGGCAGCTTTTACAGCGGCATCACCCATAAGATGTCTTGTTTCTCCATCCAAGGCAGGTGAAGGCGTTTCTTCTACCAACTTTTGTAGTCGACGCTGGATTGAACAATCACGTTCCCCTAGGTGAATCGCATTTCCAAAATTATCAGCAAGAACTTGAATTTCTACATGTCTAAAATCTTGAATGTACTTTTCAATATAAACACCCGGGTTCCCGAATGCAGTTGCAGCTTCTTGTTGAGTAATGTTAATACCTTTAATAAGTTCTTGTTCACTTTTTGCGACACGTATACCTTTACCGCCACCACCAGCAGTTGCCTTTATAATAACAGGATACCCAATTTTGTTTGCAAGTTCAATCGCTTCGTTAATATCTTTAATAATTCCTTGAGAACCAGGAACAATCGGAACACCTGCAGCCTTCATCGTTTCACGTGCGACATCTTTTGTACCCATTTTTGAAATGGCTTCTGGACTAGGACCAATAAATGTAATATTACACTCTCTACAAAGCTCAGCAAAATCTGCATTTTCAGCCAAGAAACCGTAACCAGGGTGAATTGCATCCGTTTCTGTTAGCTTTGCCACACTAATAATATTTGTGAAATTTAGATAACTATCCTTCGAAGCTGTTGGCCCAATACAATACGCCTCATCAGCAAGTTGAACATGTAGAGAATCTCGATCAGCTTCTGAGAAAACCGCTACCGTCTCAACTCCCAATTCTTTACAAGCACGTATAATCCTAACAGCTATTTCTCCTCTATTAGCAATCAATACTTTTTTTATCATCTAGGATCGCTCCTCACTTAAGCTTTTACAAGGAATAATGGCTGACCATATTCTACCAATTGTCCATTTTCAACTAAAATCTCTACAATTTCTCCGTTAACTTCTGCTTCAATCTCATTAAACAACTTCATCGCTTCAACAATACACACTACAGAGTCCGCTTTTACCTTGTCCCCTACTTTTACATAAGGATCTGCCTCTGGTGAAGAAGAAGAATAAAATGTTCCAACCATTGGTGAAGTAATCTTATGTAAGTTTTCAGCCATAGCTTTTGATTTATCTTCAGTCACTTTTGTATCTTGTTGTGTTTGTGTTGCCACTGCAGCAACAGGAGCTTCAGTAGGTTGTGAAACAACTTTTGGAGCTTCTTGAACAGCTTCTCTAACAACAGTTTGTACATGTGAATCATTGTGTTTTTTCATTTTAATTTTAGCGCCATCTTGTTCAAATACAAATTCATCAATATTAGACTGATCAATTAACTTAATTAATTCACGAATTTCTTGCACTTTTAACATTGTAAACACTCCTTATTCTATTAAATCCTGTTATTTGTTTACCAAGGGGTATTAAATTAAAAAATACTAACCTCAAAATTATTCGTTAGTATTAGTACCTCATACTAATATGATACGATAGTATTTGCAACCATTCAATAGAATTGTACATCGTTTTCAAGATTGTTAGCTTTCGTATGCAAAAATCATTGATAAATTAGGGCATTTTCATAAAAACTTATTTTTGAAAACGTTTTCTTATATTATACTATTCATATAGTTAATCGACAAAATATTATTGTTTTGATAAAAATCGTCATCCTTTGTCATACAATAAAGGAATTTAGAAAATTAGGTCGAATTCTATTAATCATTATCATTTATCAAGGAGGCGCTATATGATATCCATTAGTCAAATGAAAAAGGAAGACCTTCAGAGAAAAAACAGCTTAGTAGTAAAAGCGACATTTGTATCCGTAATATTAGCGACTATTGTCGATATTGCTATGCAGAAAGAACTAGCCATCATTCTTTCTATCGTTATTGGAGGAACATTGGGAGTAGGAACAATTGCATTTCTCCATTACACAAAACGCTTCACAAATGGAATTCCTTACTTAGCTATCGCTTTCGTTTCGATTACTATTTTTATTATTATGCAAAGCAGTGTTACACCTACAGCCTATTTTTTAGTTTATTTTATTATCGCAACATCGGCACTTTACATGAAACGATCCATTTTACTTATTGGTTCTAGTTTAGGTCTTATCATTCTTATTACATTTACTCTACTTCATTTTCAAGAATTACCTTTAGAAACAAAAAACTACGGTACGATTTTTTTACTATATATTCTAGTTTCTATCCTGTTATTTTTTCAATTAAAATTATCTGATATACTTTCTACAAATATCATTTCAGTTCAGCAGCAAACGGAGGAAATGCATAAAAATGATTTAGAAAGACGCACAATTCTTGAAGAAAACACTTCTATTATTTCAGGCAGTGTTAATCATATGAAAGAAAAAAGCGAAGAAAACTTTCAAGCATCAAAGGACATTAGTACTTCAGTTGCAGAGATGGCATCAGGAGTTCAAGCACAAGCACACTCCATTCATGATATTACATCTTCACTAGAACAAACGAATCAAATGGTAGAGAAAATGGTTTTTTCTGCACGAGAATTAACGAATCAATCTCAAGCAACATCACAAGCATCAAACCAAGGTTCACATTTAGTGGAAGAATTATTGAAATCCTTTTTAACATTCCAAGGTTCAATTGAAGAAATCACGTTAAAAATGAATCAGTTAGTTAATCAAATAAATGAAATTTCAAGCTTTACATCTTCCATTCAAGAGATTGCATCAAAAACTAATTTACTAGCATTAAATGCTTCTATAGAGGCTGCTAGGGCTGGTGAAAGCGGCAAAGGATTTGCAGTTGTCGCTAGTGAAGTACGTAAATTAGCTGAAATGACCGCTGAAGCTGCAAGTCAAATTTCACAAAATCTATCTACTGTTAGAGAAGATACAAATGATACACAAAATAACGTAAAGCAGACAGCATCAATGATGGAAAGTAATTTTGACCTAGTGAAACAAACAAAAGCATCCTTTGAAAATATTAGTCATTCTATAAACCTTCTAAAAACACATATTTTAGAATTTGATGAGTTAACCTCAACCATTCATCATTCTTCTGAATCAATTGGTAGTGCTGTAAATGATTTTAGCGCTGTAATTGAACAATCAAGCGCTACTTTAGAAGAGGTATCATCTAGCGTTGAATTACAAACTGAACAACATAACCAACTTGTCTCAGTTATTACCGATACTGATGAAGCTATTAAAAAACTGTTAGAGTTGTATAAAAACTAAAGCCGGCAAAATTGCCGGCTTTTTTGTTTTATAATATTGTCATTACTCAGCTGGTTCAAATGTTACAGCCACATCTTGTAATTCTCCTAGTTCACTTCTTACAAGTTGCATAATTTCGTTAGCAGCTGAAGCAGTATGCTCCTTAGCCTTTACTGTAATTCTTACTTTATCACCATCTGCACGAACAAGTGCATCTTCATATCCTTTTGATTTAATTAATGTTTCAATGATTGATTCTTTTGCAGCTAGTTCTGATAATTGTCTCATTTGCTCATATGCGCGACTCTTATCGTCAGCAGATACTTCTGCAGAAGCTACAATTTCTTGTAAGTCGTCACGTAATCGACTTCTCTCTTCCTCAATTTGCATACGAAGTGCTGTGAATAACTCATCGCTTGAAATTGCAGAAATAACAGTTCCATCTTCAGTTTCTTCAATTGAAACTTCTCCATCTTTTCCTTCTGCGTTAGTAGCTACATCCTCTTTTACACCATTCTGATCAAAGGCTACATTCTCATTGTTTGTTCCCTCTGGTGCAGTAATATAATACACAGAAAGAACGACCACTAAACTTAACATTGTTAATAACCAAACTGTTTGCTTTTTTAATAACATACTATTTACCCCCTATGATTTTTTTGGTAACACCGATACTCTGTGACTAGGTACATCTAGTAACCTTGTAACAGCTTCGACTACCATTTTTTTTATTTGAATGTTATCTGCTCCCTTTGCGACTACAAGTACACCTCTTATCTCTGGCTTTTCAATCTTGATGATGATAGGTGCTTCTTGTTCACCGGTTCGGATGAAGACAACTTGTTCATCTTTTGATAAATCTTCTACACTTCTTTTTCCACCCTCACGATCCTCTTCTTCAGTTCTTTGACTCTGAGTGACCGTATTTTTCTCAAGAACTTTTGTTTCAGTAGCGTTAACATTTACGACAACTGTTACGTCACCAACCCCTACAATTGTTTCCAGGGCTTCTTTCAGCTGATTTTCATATCGATCTTCATATTCTGATATTGCCATTGCTTCAATGTTCTTTTTTTGACCAAAAACAGCTTCATCTTCATTTTCAGATTTAATTACCTCAGTAATAGCCTCAGACCCATTCAAGTCAGGTAGCATATTACTCACGAGCATAATCAAAATCCCAAAGCCTAACACAAGCGCTATATAGTGAAACTTGCTCGGTTTTTTTTCAGGGTGATAACTGTTATCTTTTGATTGAAAAAAGATTTCTTTTACTCTTTGAAAAAATCGATTATCTCTATTCATGTTTGTCTACTCCTCCCCCCCTTCCACATTCACTACAATTTTATTAGGATCTGCTTCCCAATGTTTTGCTAGGAAACTACTAATCTCTTTGTATTCGTCATTTTTATTATTTGATGTTCTGTTTATGTCTTTGGAGGTATCAATTGTCACTAGCTTTACTGCAGGAATTTCATTTGAATGAACTTCCTCAGTTGTAACATTTACTTGGATAGACATATTTTCTATTGACATATCCTCAGAATCCTCGTCATTCAAAGAAAGGATTACATTTGTGAGAATTAAACCATATTTATTCATCAGCTCCTCTTCAACTTGCGTTTTCATTTGGACAGCCATTTCTTCTAAAATATATGCACGGTTTGAGGCTTGTATTTCTTTTTTCTTCATTTCTATTAAATTTTCCATCTTTTTTTCTTCATTTTTTGGTGAAAGGTTAATAGTAGCAAAGGCTTGTTCAAAATCTGATGATAAAAAATTAAATAATGGTGTTAGAATTATGACAATAAGTAATAAACCAGTCACCATTTTTACATATTTTTGCATGTTTGAATTTGGTAAAAGCATGTCAATTATGGTAGCAAGTAAAATAAATAGGATAATATTTGTAATCCATTCAGTGATAAAATTCATCTAAACATCTCCTTAACGAACCATCATAGTCAGGTTCCCTGCAGCAATAATGACTGTTAAGCTTAAGAAAAACATGAACGAGACAATGGCTAGTGCGGCAAAAATATAAATGACACTTTTACTAATTACATCTAAACAAGCAATTACAGGACCACCTCCTAATGGTTGAAGAAGGGCAGCTGCAATTTTATAAATAAATGCTAGAGATAATACTTTTATTGCAGGAAACGCAGCTATTAATAATAAGATCGCCACTCCAATAATTCCGACAGTGTTCTTTAACAATACAGATGCACTAATTACAGTATCAGCGGCGTCAGTAAACATCCTTCCAATGACAGGAACAAAGTTACCAGTGATAAATTTAGCAGTCCGTAATGTAATTCCATCTGTTACAGCTGCCGATGCTCCTTGTACAGAAATAACACCAAGAAAGATCGTTAAAAATGTTCCTAATAAACCAATACTTATATTTCTTAACAATTGTGCCAATTGAGTTACTTTGTAATGCTCACTAAGTGTACTGACAATGTTCAGTAATGCTGATAAAAATAAAAGTGGCAACACAATAAATTGAATAAGTAGTCCACTAGTATTCATCAAAAATATGATCAACGGATGAAAAAATGCCGCTGACACTAATCCTCCAGATGAAGCAATCAATGCTAAGAGTAAAGGAATAAGTGCCATGATGAAATTTATCATCGTTTGTATCGCTTCTTCTGTGTAGGTAATCGCTACTCGGAAGCTATTTAACGCAATGATGATTAACACCATATACACAAGTGCATACGCAACTTTACTAACGGTGCTTTTTTCGAAAGAATTTTGTAGAGTTTGTAAAAACATACTAAAGACCGTTAACATGATCAGCGTGCTTAATAACTTTCCATTGGCAATTAATTCATAGAATAAATATTTCATAAGACCCATTAGCCATTCTTTTAGGGAAAACTTCTTTTCCCCACTTATGAAATCAAATAAACTACCTTTTTGACTTTCTGGAAGAAATCCTCCATATTTGTTCACAATTTCTTCCCAATAATGCTTAATTTCATCTATACCAAGCTTTTCTAATTGACTATCTACTAAATCCTGCTGTGGGGGAGAAGCTTGTACAATTTGTGGAAGTAATAATATGACAAAGAATAGTGAAAACATGGCTATCATCGTTTTCCGTTTCATCGAACCTCCCCTTACCTTTCCATCGTCATTTACAATTTAAAAACATGCTATCCATTCTTGTTCATCTTGGAATTAGCCCAATAATTGTCTCTATGATGACAGATAAGATAGGTATCGCCATCGCAAGAATTAAGATCTTGCCACCTAACTCAATTTTTGATGCAATTGCACCTTGATTTGCATCTCGGGTAATTTGTGCACCGAATTCTGCAATGTACGCAATGCCAATGATTTTCAGAATTGTCTCTACATAGATCATATTTACGTTTGCATTAACAGCTATCCTCTCAAGCATTCTAATGATTTCAAAGATTTTATCGATTAAAAATAGGAAAATGACACAACCAACAAATACGACTAACAAAAACGCAAATGTTGGCTTTTGCTCTTTTATAATTAATGCCAAAAATGTAGATACTAAGCCTAATCCGACAATTTGGAGAATCTCAATGACTGATCACCTCGCTTTACCCTTGAAACAAAAACACTGATTTGATCTTCTTGAATAGATCACTAACAATAGTAGCAACCATAAATAAAATATAAATAAAGCCAAAAAAGGTTACCCACTGGGCATAATCTTTCTTACCCATCGAATCTAAAATTGTGTGTAAAAATGCAACAACAATTCCAACTCCAGCTATTTGAAAAATAATGTTCACATCGACTCCCACAATGTTCTCCCCCTAATTCCTACATCAGTAAAATTATGAGTAATAATCCAGAAAGCAATCCTAAGCTTTTTACCATCTTTTCATAACGAGATTGTCTATCCCTTGCTTCTAGTTCTTCACGTTCAAGATGTGTTAGGGCTAAAAGAATATGCTTTTGCTGTGACGTTCGATCATGCTGACCTAATGTTTCTCCAAACTGCTTTAAAACTTCCATTTCTCCTTGTTTTAAGGCTGTGAACTTCCATACTTCTTTTAAACTTTCTTCCCATGCTTCCTTTACATTATGATGACCAAGCTGAAGCCTTTTAGAAAAAGATTCAAAAAACCAATTTAATGGTTTTGGTATTTGTTTAGATAAATGTAAAGTAGCATCATGTAGTGGTAAATGACCGTACATGATTTCAGCTTCTAGCGATTGAAGTGCTGTACGAAGAAGTCTTAATTGTCTAGGCCTTTCACTTAATTGCTTTGCTGCTTCGAAACCCGTCCATGTCGATGCAAATAATATGAACACCGCACCTAAGATTTTCATCATGTTATGTCACTCTCACTTTAGAAAAGATATTCTGTCCTACCTCATTAAGAATGGACTTTATTGTACCTGGACCATTTTCTCGTGATAAAAATAAAAACCGTTTGAACACGCCAAGATCTATAAGCGGCTGTAAGGACGGTCTTTTACGTAAATCTTCCATTTCGTTACCATGAACAGTAACGATGATCGTTACACCCGCATTAATTGCTTCAAGTATCGCTTCACTATCTTCTTTCCTACCGATTTCGTCAACAATAAGAACATCTGGACTCATTGAGCGAATAAGCATCATCATTCCTTCTGCCTTAGGGCATGCATCTAACACATCCACCCTAGGCCCAAGTGTTTGCTGTGGAATTCCTTTCACACATCCTGCTATTTCAGAACGTTCATCAACTATTCCAACTTTTTTAGACAATATTTCTTCTGAGACACCTGTACTAATAATTCTCGCAATATCTCGAAGCATAGTTGTTTTACCAGTTTGTGGGGGACCTATAATAATGGTATTTTTCCATGTTTGATCATATAAGAATGGGGTTAATGGATTAGCAATTCCGATTTTCTGTTTAGCAATTCGAATATTGAAGGAAGTTACGTCTCTTATTGCTTTTACCTTACCTTGTTCTGTAATCACTTTGCCAGCAAGTCCAACTCTGTGCCCACCTTGAATGGTTACATATCCTCGTTTGAGTTCTTCTTCCAACGTATAAATTGAATATTGACTAATTCTATTCAATAATTGGATTGCATCTTCACCTGTTGCATTAAATGATGAGTATACAGGCCTGCCATTCATTAATAACTCAACAGGTCTTGATATCCGTACTCGAATTTCTTCCATTGAGTTGCGTAGTGCTGGAGAAAGTTGATTAATCCACTGTTGTATATGTTGTGGCAAAATGTTTAGAATTTCTTCCAATGTAGCCCCTCCTTCTCCCTCATCCATTTCAATTTATGCAAGCTTGGACACAATATGACTGTTTGTTTAGGCGACTATTTATAAATGCCATACAGAATAAACCCAACGCCTAAGGCAATAAACAATAATTTCGAAAAGGATATTTCATCAGCGATATTTAACAAACCGATCGTCATTGTCGTAATTAAAATAATTGGGCCAACTATTGCTAACATAGCGTTAATTGCGAGTGCCTTTTTTACATCATTGAAAACTAGCATTAAAATTGCGGCTGAAAGCTCAATGCAAGCGGATAAAATTCTTAAACCAGCCATAGAAAGCACACTTGTTTCAATTACAGACAACCATTTTTTCATGATGCCCTCCTACTATACACAAACGGATATTCTTTCTTTGTACAACCTATGCAGCAGGAATCAATTTCAGAAGGGAAACTTTCAATAATCTATGGAGATGACTCTATTTCACGAAGGAAACAAAGTTAGAAGTTTTTATTTCATATTTGCTAGAGGAGGGATAAAGACTTTTAAACATAGTTTTTATGCGCAGGAAAATAGAAAACATGTCCGTTTTACTGCACTTCGGACAAAGAAAGAGCCTATACAAATGTATAGACTCTTTCACTAGTGTTGTTTTTTATGCACGAGATACGTAAGAACCATCTGTCGTGTTAATAATCAGGACATCGCCCTCGTTAATGAAAAACGGAACTTGAACAACTAGACCTGTTTCCATTGTTGCTGGTTTTGATCCACCTGAAGCTGTATCACCTTTAATTCCAGGATCAGTTTCAGCAACCTTTAATTCAACTGTATTTGGTAATTCTACACCAAGTGTTTCTCCTTGGAACATCATAATATGAACTTCCATATTTTCTTGTAGAAATTTTAATTCATACTCAATTGTAGTACCTGGTAGTTCAATTTGATCATATGATTCGTTATCCATAAATACATGTTGATCACCATTTGCATACAAATATTGCATTTTACGATTTTCAATTTGTGCTTTCGCTACTTTTTCGCCTGCACGGAAGGTTTTTTCTTGAATTGCTCCTGTACGAAGATTACGTAATTTCGAGCGAACAAACGCTGCTCCTTTTCCTGGTTTAACGTGTTGGAAATCGATAACTCTCCAAATACCTCCATCTACTTCGATGGTTAAACCTGTACGAAAATCATTTACTGATACCATATTAAAATCCTCCTAAAACATGAACGATAACGACAAAGACGAATCGTTTCTTTTTATATTTGATCTATAAGATGATCAATTCTTTTGATGAATATGATAACGATTCATTACCTTCTTTCGTAACGACCGTATCATCCTCAATTCTAACACCGCCAAGACCAGCTATGTAGATCCCAGGCTCAACTGTAACGACCATTCCAGGCTCTAAAATCATATCAGATTTAACTGACAAAGAAGGTTGTTCATGAACTTCCATTCCAAGACCATGACCCGTTGAGTGCCCAAAGTATTGACCATATCCTTTTTCAGTAATATAATCACGAGTTAATGCATCAGCTTCACGACCTGTCATACCAGGCTTAATTCCAGCCATTCCTCTAAGTTGAGCTTGGAGCACAACATCATATATTGCTTTCAACTCATCACTTGGGTTTCCAACTGCTACCGTTCTTGTAATATCTGAACAATACCCTTTATAGTATGCACCAAAATCTAGCGTTACGAATTCGCCTTTTTCAATTACTTTATCACTTGCCACTCCATGTGGAAGTGCAGAGCGATATCCAGATGCTACGATAATATCAAAAGAAGAAGATACTGCTCCTTGTTTTCTCATGAAAAATTCGAGTTCATTTGAAACATCAAGCTCCGTAATACCTGGTCGGATAAATGTTAGGATATGCTTGTATGCTGCTTCAGCTATATCAGTTGCTTCCTTTAATATCTTAATCTCTTCACTTGACTTAATCAAGCGCAACTTTTCAACAGCACTCGAAACAGGAACAAAATCAACGTTCAATTCTTTTTTATACGATGCGAATGTTGAAAAAGTTAGATTTTCTTGTTCAAAACCTAATTTTGTAATACCCATTTTTACGACTTGATTCGCAACTTCTTCTATAATCGTTCCTGTATGCTGTACAATATCAAAATCTTGTATTTGCTTATTAGCTTGCTCAACATAACGAAAATCTGTTATAAAGACAGCTCCTTTTTCTGAAACAATTGCAACACCTGCTGTGCCAGAAAATCCCGTCATGTAACGTCTATTATACGCATTTGTAATTAATAGACCATCAATACCTAACTCTTTAAAGCTCGAGCGTAACTGTTCTAATTTTCCCACCATTGTTTCCCCCTATTTTTGCAGTATTGCTAATACAGCGAGTTTGTAGCCGTAAAAACCTAATCCGACAATTTGACCGACTGTAACAGGAGCAGTAACAGAAGTATGGCGAAATTCTTCACGTGCGTGCACATTTGAGATATGCACTTCTACAACTGGTAATGAAATGCTAGCAATAGCGTCACGAATTGCATAGCTGTAATGCGTGAATGCTCCTGGATTAATGATAATTCCATCGTATGTATGTTCTGCACCATGAATCATATCTATTATTTCCCCTTCATGGTTTGACTGGAAACAAGATACTTCGGTATTTATATCCAAAGCAAATTGAGTCACTTCTTCTTCTAGTTGCTTTAACGTTTTTTCACCATAAATATTCGGTTCCCTCATGCCAAGTCGATTTAAATTTGGGCCGTTAATGAGGAGTATACGCTTCATATAATAAACTCCTTGTAAAAAAAGAATGTTCAGACAAGAACATTCTATCATAAACTACTATTTAATCACTAATTATTTGAAGGAGCAGGCTCTGTTTGTTGATTCATTTCACTTGCTTCAAATGAAATAGAATATCCGATAAATACACCATATAAAACATAGAAGCAAATCGTCGTAATAATGGTATTTCGCTCAAGTTCTGCAACTGATTTTAAATCTGGAAAAATAGGATTTAATACATAAAAAACAATTGCCCATAAAGCTACACCAAAGAAAATCCCAGCCCAAATACTTTGAAATTTTTTTAAAAAGGCATAATAAATAAGAGCTACGCCTATTGATAATAAACCAATTATAGAAATTCCGATGAACTGACCAAGTGTTCCATCTTTCCAATCACCTACCGCCCAAGGCTGTAAAACAAGATTAGGACTAATTTCGGTGAAACTAAAAATGTATGAAAAGTACGCCAATAAACTCCAAAATATTCCTCCAAATAATCCTGTTACAATAACCTTGGCTAGAAAAGACATTGGTTGTTCTTTTTTATTTTGTTCAAGCTTTTGGTCTTGTTTTTGTTGTTGATCTTCCATCACCAACACCTCCTTTTGCTAGTATGTCCAGCATTTGCTATTCTATTTATGATCAATTTAGTAGAAAAAGTGTGTAAATGAGGAAAATTATGGGTAAAATATTTTATAATACATCGGCCTAGAGGTTTATCGCGATTTCTTGTAGAATAGAACTAGAGATATTGATAAGCATTCCAATTTCTTTTGGAATAATTGAACCTAGTAGGTTAATACTTGCTTACCAGAAAATACAAGTTAGGTTGGTGTACAAATGTCACAAGAGAATAAGCCAGTTTATGGCGGCCAAGCAGTTGTTGAGGGAGTTATGTTTGGCGGCAAACATAATTATGTTACAGCCATTCGAAGAAAAGATGAATCAATTGATTACTTTCATTTACCTAGAAAATCAAATTCTGCTCTTACAACACTAAAGAAAATTCCATTCCTACGTGGAATTGTAGCAATTGTTGAAGCAAGTGCTAACGGAAGTAAGCATTTAACTTTTTCTACTGATCGATTTGATGTTGATCCTAGTGAAGATGAAAAAATGGCAGCAGAAAAACAAGAATCTAAGATGACAATGGCTTTAGGTATCGCAGCTGTTGGTGTTTTATCATTTTTATTTGGGAAGTTTATATTCACGCTCGTTCCACTTTTTTTAGCAGAATTAACAAGACCTATCTTTTCAACTGATCTTTCTCAAATTCTTGTTGAAGGATTCTTTAAACTAGTTCTATTACTAGGTTACATATATGCCATATCATTAACACCTTTAATTAAGCGTGTATTCCAATACCATGGAGCAGAGCACAAAGTGATTAACGCGTTTGAAGAAAATAAAGAACTTACCGTTCAAAATGTTCAATCCGCTTCACGTCTTCATTATCGATGTGGAAGTAGCTTTATTTTATTTACTGTTATAATTGGCGTATTTGTTTATATGTTTGTTGATACAACACCCATATACGTTCGTATACTTAATCGTTTAGCACTTATTCCAGTCGTACTAGGTATTTCATTTGAGGTTTTACAACTTACCAATAAAGTACGAGATATTGCAGTATTGAAATATTTAGGTTACCCGGGTTTATGGTTACAGCTCTTGACTACAAAGGAACCGACAGATAAGCAAGTAGAGGTTGCAATTGCTTCTTTTAACGAACTGCTTCGTGTTGAAAAGCTTTCAGAAGAAGATAAAGTCAAAGAAACTGAAGAAATTGTATAATTTTCGTCAACAAGCCCTACATTTGATAATAAGATAAAAGAAAGAGAAAGATCAGGGAGGTGTAAGAATTGAACCGTCGCACAAGTACTATTGTTGTCTATGTTTTGATGCTATTAGGAGTCGTTGGATTTCTTTACACCCTAATCTTTAATCCCAGTTCACTTTTCATTCAACTTGGAATTACAATTGTGATTGTTGGTATCATTTATCTTTTATTCAGGAGGTTCCTAAAAAGGCGTTTAGGTGGAAAGGATTACTCCGCATATGCTCGTGCAGCTAAGCAAACAAGACGCCGTTTCAACAGCGCACAAAGTATTAAGAACCAGTTTTCTAGCGTAGTTGGTTCAAGAAAAGCTAACTTATCACCAAAAAAGTCGACGAATTCCCTACTTCATAAAAAGAAGAAAACAAGTTCAAGTTCATCACATCTTACGGTAATTGAAGGAAAAAAAGGAAAAAAGAAGAACCGAGCGTTTTTTTAGCTCGTTTCTTCTTTTTTTTATAAGCTTGTTAATGTACTTAGCTTATTAATAAGTCCATTTTTTTAGAAAATTGGTCGCCTTTTGTCTCCCAAGTTCAATAAGCGCTTGTTTTGCTTCACCAGAAATATTAAATTCTGTTGTTAACCCACTTTTAACTGGTATAAAAATAATATCTTTTTCATGACGATGTGAAATATGTCTCGCATCATGAGCATTTTTCATAGTATCAAACAAAGCTTCAAACATATCTATTGCATTCTTAATATTATTTTTGTGCATCTCTTGACTTTTCGGACTAAGCTTAATTCCCAATACTGGACGTTTTTTCGGTCCATTTACTTCATCGAAAAGCCATATTGGAAAATTACTTAAAACACCCCCATCAACAACAATGTTCTTCCCAACATTTGTAGGAAGTTTTACTGGCTCAAAAAAATAAGGCAGACTACAGCTCATTCGAATGGCTTTGGCAACAGAAAAAGATTCTGGACTTATACCATACCGTATTAAATCATTAGGGAGCACGAGCATTTTACCGTTTGTTAAGTCTGATGCGATAACACGTAATGAATTGGGAGGTAAATCTCGAAACGTTTTTATCCCTTTATCAGCTAGTTTATTTGCAATCCAGGATTCCATTTTATCGCCTTTATACAATCCTAATCTCCAATATAATAGTATCCACTTAGAAATAGGACCAGGTAAATATGTTCTCCTTTCATCTAAAAATGTTCTTAAATCAATCTCTTCAATTAAGGTACTAATTTCATCACTCGTATATCCCGCCGCAATAAGAGCTGCAATGATTGAACCTGCACTTGTGCCTGCAAGATGTTTAAATTTAAGTCCTTTTTCTTCCAAAGCTTTATATGCACCTATTAAAGCAAAGCCTTTTATTCCACCTCCAGAGAATACCCCATCAATGTACATGCTTCTCCTCCTTCAAAGAAGAAATACTTTTTATATCTTTAATCTTTTGATTGATTAATTAGTACTCTCTTAAAAAAAGAAGCAAAAAAAAGAGAACAATTTTGCTCTCTTTTTAGTTATTCCTCTTCATTTTGTTTTTGAATTTCACGTAATGCTTGAATTCGATCTTCATTTTCTTCAAAAAACTGGACTAAATCACCAATTCGATCAATCGCATTCCAGCTTATATGATGCTCCATTCCTTCAACATCGTTATAAATTAATTCTTCCTCGACGCCTATTATTCGCATAAATTGTTCGAGTAACTCATGTCGATATACTAAACGCTTTCCAACTTTTTTTCCTTTAGCTGTTAAGATTAGTCCACGATATTTCTCATAGATTAAATACTCATCTTTATCAAGCTTTTGGACCATTTTTGTCACTGAGGAGGGATGTACAGCCAAAGCTTCGGCGATATCTGAAACTCTTGCATATCCTTTATCTTCAATTAAATTATAAATTTGTTCAATATAATCTTCCATACTTGGTGTTGGCATGGTGTCCCCTCCAATATATAGTTCCTATCCTAAATCAATTATAAAAAAGCATACCAATAAAAGTTTACAATAGAAACAAATATGTGACAAGGAAATATAAGGAAGGGCTTACGATTATGTGAAATATTGAACCTCTGCTTCTGGGAAAAATTGTTTAATATACCCCCTTATCGTCATTTCAAGGTCTTTTGCTTGTTCTGTTTGGTACACATATTTTCCAATTCCGTAACGACCCCATTTATACTTCCGTTTCTCCTCATCCATCTCAAGCTTAGATTTTGGATAGCGCTTTTGAATCACTTTTTTAGCTGGCTTTGTAAATCGATGCTGAATTAACTCAAAAGTTAGTCCTGTTAAATCTATACCTTTTAAGGAGTTAGACAATCGTTCAAACAGTTCATAATATCCTTCTTCCCAGTTGTTATGCATATAGATAGGGGCGACGATAAAACCAAGTGGATAGTTCGCACCTGCTACTTTTCTCGCAGCTTCTAGACGCTCGTCAAAGGAGGAAGTTCCAGGTTCAAAGTTTTTAATGACATATCTAGAATTAACGCTAAAACGGAATCTCGTTTTACCATTGTGTTCTGCATCAAGAAGATGGTCTACATGATGGTACTTTGTCACAAATCTCAATTGTCCAAAATCAGTTTGGCCGATAAATTCGATTGTCTTTTTTAGCGAGTGGGTTAGATGGTCAATCCCTACTATATCTGATGTACAGGCTGCTTCAAATCGAGTAATTTCAGGTGCTCTTTCTTCCATATACTTCGTAGCTTGGTCAAAAATTTCATCGAGGTTAACATATGTCCTAATATAAGGTTTGCTACCTAGTGTTGTTTGCAGATAACAGTAATGGCAATGACCCATACAACCAGTAGCAAGTGGAATGGCATACTCTGCTGATGGCTTTGACGTATCGAACTTTAATGTACGTCTAATTCCAACGACTAAAGTCGATTTTGCAATTCGGTATTGCTGTAATTCGTTATCACCTGGTAGCCCTCGTATTTGGTTATGAGAGGTTGTTTCTCTAATTTCAATATTCATTTTTTCAAATTTTTCCTTTAAATCTCGACCTAACTGATATTCTAATGCTTTCGGTTCAATATAAACTAGTTGTGGCATAAATGGCTCCATGTTCTATCACCTCTTTTTTCGTTTCATAACATGTCTTTAGTATGAACGGAAAACAGGTAAAAAAAAGAAAAGGAATGGAACTAAATGTTTCCATTCCTATCTCTATTAGTTTATAGGCCGCATTTCAACTGTGCACCACAGCCTGTACATGTGTTACAACCTCCTAGGTCTTCCACTGTACCTTGTCTACATACTGGACAGGTGTTGCCAACCTCTGAACCAATTGTCACGTCTGTTGATCGTAAATCGTTAATTGTGTCTACTAAAACTACATGGTGTTTATGTGGTTTTGAAGAGGTTGTTTCTTCTTCATCTTCAAACGTATTTTCCTCTGCTTTTAGCGTTAAAACTTGAGAGTCACGGCTACCGTCTACATAGACTGTGCCACCTTTTGCTCCACCTTTATAGAGACGCTCATATACACCTTCTACTTGTTCAACCGTGTATCCTCGAGGAGCATTAACTGTTTTACTAATAGAGCTATCAATCCAGCGTTGGATTACACATTGAGTATCTGCATGTGCTTCAGGTGAAAGTTCCATAGCGGAAATGAACCAACTTGGTAATTGGTTTGGATCTGCTTTAGGATTAGCATCTAAATATTCTTGAACAATATCGGCTTTTACTTCGATAAATTTACCTAGACGACCACTTCTGAAATAGGAGAATGAGAAGTATGGCTCTAACCCCGTTGACACACCAACCATTGTCCCAGTGCTACCAGTAGGAGCCACAGTTAGTAAATGCGAGTTTCTAATTCCATATTTTAGGATATCTTCATTAATGTCCGTAGGCATCTTTTTCATAAATCCCGTTTGAGTAAATGATTTTCTAAGACGGTTTGTTTCATTTTCACCATCACCAACTAAGAATGGGAAGCTCCCCTTTTCTTTCGCCAGTTCGATGGAAGCACGGTAAGCAGATGTCGCTATTGTTTCAAACACTTTATCAACAAGTGCGTTTCCTTCTTCTGAACCGTATTCTGTTTCACAGTAGATCAGTAAGTCATGTAAGCCCATTACACCTAAACCTACACGTCTTTCTCCTAATGCTTGCTTCTTATTTGCTTCTAAGAAGTACGGTGTTGCATCAATGACGTTATCTTGCATTCTAACGCCTACTTCTACAGTCTTTTTGAGCTTCTCGAAGTTGACTGTTTTTGTTTCTTTGTTCGCCATTTCTGCTAGGTTCACAGCTGCAAGGTTGCAGACTGAATATGGTGCGAGTGGTTGTTCTCCACATGGATTTGTAGCAACTACTTGTTGTCCATAGCTTTGTGCATTTGTCATTTCATTTGCATTATCAATAAAGAAAATACCTGGCTCAGCAGAGTATGTAGCGCAAATGTTAATGAGGTTCCAAAGTTCTTTCGCTTTAATTTTACGATAAACACGAATTTTATGACCTTTGCGCTCCCATTCCCGCACATCCCCAACTTTATGCCATTCTTCATTGTATGTCTTCATTTCTTCTTTATTGTAGCTTTCAACATCAGGGAACTTCAGTTCGAATATTCCATCATCTTCTACAGCCTGCATAAATTCTTTTGTTAAGCAGACTGAAATGTTTGCACCAGTTAAGAATTCAGAATTATGCACACTGTAAGTGCCACCTGTACGAAGCTTTTGTTCAGCATCTTTTATGATTTTTTCACTGAACCCACCGTAACCTGGAATGTTTTTATAATTGATAATTCCTTGGTACATATCTTTTTCTTGCTCAGACATTGGTGTAAATTTAAGCTTGTCCTCTGCATATTTTTTAATCGTAGGATCATTTGTGTTCTCAATTAAGTATCGTAAAATTCTTGAATTTTGCATTTTAGAAATAATGAATTCTATAATATCTGGATGCCAGACAGCCTGCATAATCATTTGCGCTCCGCGTCTTGATCCACCCTGTTCTACTAGATGTGTTAATTTTGCAATATCATCTAACCAGGAAACAGAACCAGATGATTTTCCATTTACTCCTTTTGCTAATGTATTACGTGGGCGTAAGGTAGATCCATTTGTACCAACGCCTCCACCTCGACTCATGATTTCCATCACTTGTTTTCGATGTTCTGAAATTCCTTCTCTAGAATCCTGTACATACGGCATGACGTAACAGTTAAAGTATGTTACATCCGTGTCTGCACCTGCTCCATACAACACACGTCCTGCTGGAATAAAGTTTAAATTTACAAGCTCTTCATAAAACTTTTGAAACCATTCATTTCTTTTTTCCTCGGTTGTTTCAACTGAAGCTAATCCTGTTGCGTTTCTTTTAGCAATTTGTTCGTAGTAGATTTCTAGTGGCTTTTCGATTACATCTAGAGAGCGATTTATAATCCCTGTTTCAACTTCTTCTTGATTATCAAGTACGCCACGGTATTCTTCTTCCACAAGAACTCTAGCCGTTTTTTGCTCCCAATCAACACTAACGATATAACCTAATCCTCTTGCTGGGAACTTTGGATCTTCTTTAATTGTAAGAACAACAAAATCTCCTTCAGATAAAGTGATTTTCTCGGTATCTTTAAATGTATACCGATCCAACATTACTAATCGAGAAACCCCTTTGTGAGTGGTAGACATATCTTCTGTTATCGGATGCACTTGAGGAAACAAACGTATATCCTGATTTAGCCTATCCGCATTCACCTTCATTTTTTCTCCCAACGCAACAGACATAGTACAACTCCCCTTTACCCTTTTTTATAAAAGCTTTCATAAGCTTGTCCAACGAGTTTTTCATATTTGTCTCTATTTAAATGATGAAACTCGATTGATGTCATTACTTTCACTACAAATAAGTTATCACAATCCGCTTTAACAAATCAATATATAGTATTAAATTAATTTTCGACAATACTATATATTGATAAAAAGGTCAAAATAATCTTTTTTGTCAAACATGATATAGTTAAAAATAGTGAGGAATTTGAAGAAATATAAAGGTAAAATTTAGTTTTCCACCTAATTTGAAGAATTTTGTAGGTTGCAAAAAAAGGAGATCACACGAGCCCTTTTATATCGCGATTTTAAAAAATATAAAAAAAAAAAAAAAACGACTAAAAAAAGTCGTTTATCTCCTAAAAGTCCATTCATCATTTGCATATCTTTTCAACGCTATTTCTTTTACATATCGATCTTCTTCTTCAGAAAGTGTATATGGTTCCAAAGTAATATTTAAACCACTTTCAAACCCTTCTTTAAACGCTTCCTTTGCTTCTACAATTGTTACTGGCTCTTCTCTTAGCGCATTTATAGCAACAGCTTTATTTTTAAAATTCCGCTGCATTCTTTCTCGTACACGATCACTAGGATATAAAAAGAGATCAAATAATTTATCTTCATCAATATCTAGTAAAATTGAGCCATGTTGCAAGATAACACCCTTTTGCCTAGTTTGAGCACTACCTGCTACCTTTCTTCCTTCTACTACAAGTTCATACCATGATGGTGCATCAAAGCAAACAGCTGATCTTGGGTTCTTCAGGCCTTCTTTTTCTTTTTCAGTCTTTGGAACTGCAAAATATGCATCTAGCCCTAGTTTTATAAACCCTTGAAGAACTCCCTCTGAAATAACTCTATAAGCCTCTGTCACGGTTTTAGGCATATCTGGATGGTCTTCTGAAACAATAACGCTATATGTAAGCTCCTGATCATGTAGAACGCCTCTTCCACCTGTTGGGCGTCTAACAAAACCAAGTTCATATTTTTTTACAGCTTCGAGATTAATTTCTTTCTCTACCTTTTGAAAATAGCCAATAGACAGAGTAGCAGGATCCCATCCATAGAAACGAATGGTAGGAGGGAAAAGTCCTTCACTATGCCAATCTAATAACGCTTCATCAAGCGCCATGTTATATTCGGGAGAACAATCACCAGAATCAACGAATCTCCAAATTTCCTTTTCCATAAACAACCCTCTTTAAATTTATTATTCGCCTTACTAGTCTAACAAATGTTTCTTTAGATTCAAAGAATTTAGTAGAGAATTCCTTTGATTCTTAGGCAAATCACTTATATAATAGAGAATGTCGATGATACAGAAAAGAAGGAGTCGATTCATTTTGGAAATTATTTTAATAGCATTAGGAGCATTCATTACTTATGCAGTTATTATGTTTTTTTACCAGCGTAAAATCTTAAAAACATTAACTGAAGAAGAATTCCGCGCAGGCTATCGAAAAGCGCAATTAATAGACGTACGTGAACCAAATGAATTTGAAGGCGGACACATTCTTGGTGCAAGAAACATTCCACTGTCTCAAATGAAAATGCGTTTAAAAGAAATACGTCAAGATCAACCAGTCTATTTATATTGCCAAAACACATTACGAAGTGGACGAGCTGCTCAAATGCTTCGTAGAAAAGGATACAAAGATTTAAATGCCTTAAAGGGCGGTTTTAAACAATGGTCTGGTAAAATTAAAGCTAAAAAATAAAACATAGAAAAAAAGATCAGGAAAAGAGTCCTGATCTTTTTTTCTATTTTTATTTCTAGTATTTCAAAGTGTTTTTCAGCTTAGACCACATACAAATTTATATTAGCACCATCCGAGTATGTAAAAATAATGTAAGTCATCAAGTAATAAAAAGGTTATTTGTATAAATACTAGTAATTATTCGAAACATATTAATAAAATGAATCCATACGGGTGAAATTAATTTGAATAATTATACGAATGACAATACAGCTAGACGTTTAAGGGCACATGTAAGTATATTGGGTACCACTCAAATTCATTTAAGGAATCCTTATATCATTGCTTGGTGGAGTGCTGCTTTCCCTGGATTCGGACATTTACTATTATCTAAATATCTTCGAGGTTTCGTCCTATTTATATGGGAAGTAGTGGTTAATGTAAATGCTAACGTCAATTTAGCCATGATATACTCATTTCAAGGAGAAATTGATAAGGCGAAAGATATTCTAGACACTAGATGGCTTTTAATATATATACCTGTATACTTATTTGCTATATGGGACAGTTATCGAACAACAGTCGATATGAATAAAGTATACATTTTAGCTGAACATGAAGAACATCCTTTCAACACATTTAGCATAGGAGCGCTAGAAATCAATTATTTAGACAAAAGAAACCCTCTAATGGCTATAATCTGGTCGTTATTTGTCCCTGGTCTTGGTCAACTTTACATACATAGAATTGTAACTGCATTTTTTGTTATTGTATGGGTTGTACTTTTTTCATATCTCTCCCATGGCCTTGAAGCAATATCCTTATTGTTTCTTGGAGAAATTCAAGAAGCTACTTCAGTTTTAAACGAAGAGTGGCTTTTATTTTTCCCTTCAATCTTTGGTTTTGCTGTATTTGATTCATACATGAACACAGTAGAAAACAATAAACTTTGTGAGAGAGAGCAACGAAAATACTTAAAGGAAAATTATCAATCTCCTACATTCAATTTACTAAACGAGCATAAAGTGAAGTGATAAAATGCAATTATTTTCAACGTTTGAAAATAACCTCTTTTTAGAAATGGCTATTGCAACATTAGAGAAACAAGGAATTAAGAAAGATAATATATTTGCAGTCCCTCTTAACAATCCTATGGAGGAGAGGAAGGTTTTTGATTCTATTCACCGTTCAGACGGTACATCTTTAATCGATGTAGGGATTGCTCTTGCAACTGGATTTTCTGTTATAGGTGCCAGTATAGGTTTTAAGTTAGAATGGGGCCCTATTTATTGGGGATTAATTAGCGCTTTAATTGGTTTCATATTAGGCTTTTTAATACGTCTTTTTACAGAAAAGCTGCTTAAGAAAAAAAGAAGGTTATTAAAGGGTAAACAATCAGAAGTAATTTTAATTATTAATTGTGAAGAAACACAAGCTGATTTAGTAGAGAAGATTTTATGGAGTCATTTTGCATTAGGTTTAGCAAAAGTAAAATAAGTTGGATAGGCATTCAAAGATAAGTTGTCTGTACAAAGGGGTTATTTTTTTGGAGGAAGAAAAATAATGATAACCCAATAACAATCGTTATTGAGAATTTCTCACTTGCTGAAAGAGAAGGAAAAACACATAAAAAAGAAAGAGACATAATCTCTTTCTTTTTTTAGTGGGCCTAAATGGACTCGAACCATCGACCTCACGCTTATCAGGCGTGCGCTCTAACCAGCTGAGCTATAGGCCCATATCTATATGTAAAATATAATGTTAAAATTGGAGCGGGTGATGAGAATCGAACTCACGACATCAGCTTGGAAGGCTGAGGTTTTACCATTAAACTACACCCGCATATTGATTTGTAAGACTTGGAGGCGACACCCGGATTTGAACCGGGGATAAAGGTTTTGCAGACCTCTGCCTTACCACTTGGCTATGCCGCCAATTTGGAGCGGAAGACGGGATTCGAACCCGCGACCCCCACCTTGGCAAGGTGGTGTTCTACCACTGAACTACCTCCGCCTTGTAAATTAGCTTTTGTTTATATATTTATTCTATGAAGAAGTTTTTGAAATGTTCATAAAAAATGGCTGGGCTAGCTGGATTCGAACCAACGCATGACGGAGTCAAAGTCCGTTGCCTTACCGCTTGGCTATAGCCCAATAACTTTTGAATCTAAAATGGGGCGATTGATGGGAATCGAACCCACGAATGCCTGAACCACAATCAGGTGCGTTAACCACTTCGCCACAACCGCCATATAGATACAAACATTGGCAGGGGCAGTAGGAATCGAACCCACACCGGAGGTTTTGGAGACCTCAGTTCTACCTTTAAACTATGCCCCTATAAAAATGGTGGAGGGGGACGGATTCGAACCGCCGAACCCTCAGGGAGCGGATTTACAGTCCGCCGCGTTTAGCCACTTCGCTACCCCTCCAAAGAAATAAAAAAAATGGCGGAGGAAGAGGGATTCGAACCCCCGCGGGCTTTGACACCCCTGTCGGTTTTCAAGACCGATCCCTTCAGCCGGACTTGGGTATTCCTCCGAATTTAAAACTAAACTACTTGGTAGCGGCGGAGGGAGTCGAACCCACGACCTCACGGGTATGAACCGTACGCTCTAGCCAGCTGAGCTACACCGCCAAGTTAATAAATATTACTTTGTAATATGGCGCGCCCGAAAGGAGTCGAACCCATAACCTTCTGATCCGTAGTCAGACGCTCTATCCAATTGAGCTACGGGCGCATATTTAAAGTCTGGCAACGTCCTACTCTCACAGGGGGAATCCCCCAACTACCATCGGCGCTGAAGAGCTTAACTTCCGTGTTCGGCATGGGAACGGGTGTGACCTCTTCGCCATCATTACCAGACAAGTATTAATTATATCTTTTTAAGATTTTTTTTCAAGAGGAAATTTATTCCCTCAAAACTAGATAACCTAAGAACATTCAATGAAAGGGTAAATATTGTCCAGCTTCATAAGCCAAACCGTACGGCTGCTTTGATCTCCCCTTCGAAGTCAAAGAACGACTTCTTGGTGAGCTCTCCACCATCCTACCGGTTTAAGCGGGCTTACTTTCGCTTTTCTATTTGTGGTTAAGTCCTCGATCGATTAGTATCAGTCAGCTACACATGTCACCATGCTTCCACCCCTGACCTATCAACCTCGTCATCTTCGAGGGATCTTACTAGCTTACGCTATGGGAAATCTCATCTTGAGGGGGGCTTCATGCTTAGATGCTTTCAGCACTTATCCCGTCCATACATAGCTACCCAGCGATGCTCTTGGCAGAACAACTGGTACACCAGCGGTATGTCCATCCCGGTCCTCTCGTACTAAGGACAGCTCCTCTCAAATTTCCTACGCCCACGACGGATAGGGACCGAACTGTCTCACGACGTTCTGAACCCAGCTCGCGTACCGCTTTAATGGGCGAACAGCCCAACCCTTGGGACCGACTACAGCCCCAGGATGCGATGAGCCGACATCGAGGTGCCAAACCTCCCCGTCGATGTGGACTCTTGGGGGAGATAAGCCTGTTATCCCCGGGGTAGCTTTTATCCGTTGAGCGATGGCCCTTCCATGCGGAACCACCGGATCACTAAGCCCGACTTTCGTCCCTGCTCGACTTGTAGGTCTCGCAGTCAAGCTCCCTTGTGCCTTTACACTCTACGAATGATTTCCAACCATTCTGAGGGAACCTTTGGGCGCCTCCGTTACATTTTAGGAGGCGACCGCCCCAGTCAAACTGCCCACCTGACACTGTCTCCCAAGCCGATAAGGCTTGCGGGTTAGAATTTCAATACAGCCAGGGTAGTATCCCACCGACGCCTCCACCGAAGCTGGCGCTCCGGCTTCCAAGGCTCCTACCTATCCTGTACAAGCTGTACCAAAATTCAATATCAGGCTACAGTAAAGCTCCACGGGGTCTTTCCGTCCTGTCGCGGGTAACCTGCATCTTCACAGGTACTATAATTTCACCGAGTCTCTCGTTGAGACAGTGCCCAGATCGTTACACCTTTCGTGCGGGTCGGAACTTACCCGACAAGGAATTTCGCTACCTTAGGACCGTTATAGTTACGGCCGCCGTTTACTGGGGCTTCGATTCAGAGCTTCTCCTTACGGATAACCCCTCCTCTTAACCTTCCAGCACCGGGCAGGTGTCAGCCCCTATACTTCGCCTTGCGGCTTCGCAGAGACCTGTGTTTTTGCTAAACAGTCGCCTGGGCCTATTCACTGCGGCTTTTCAGGGCTATTCACCCTAAAAAGCACCCCTTCTCCCGAAGTTACGGGGTCATTTTGCCGAGTTCCTTAACGAGAGTTCTCTCGATCACCTTAGGATTCTCTCCTCGCCTACCTGTGTCGGTTTGCGGTACGGGCACCTCTCACCTCGCTAGAGGCTTTTCTTGGCAGTGTGGAATCAGGAACTTCGGTACTTAATTTCCCTCGCCATCACAGCTCAGCCTTTGCGGCAAGCGGATTTGCCTACTTGCCAGCCTAACTGCTTGGACGCGCATATCCAACAGCGCGCTTACCCTATCCTCCTGCGTCCCCCCATTGCTCAAATGGTGAGGAGGTGGTACAGGAATATCAACCTGTTATCCATCGCCTACGCCTTTCGGCCTCGGCTTAGGTCCCGACTAACCCTGAGCGGACGAGCCTTCCTCAGGAAACCTTAGGCATTCGGTGGACAAGATTCTCACTTGTCTTTCGCTACTCATACCGGCATTCTCACTTCTAAGCGCTCCACCAGTCCTTACGGTCTGACTTCACTGCACTTAGAACGCTCTCCTACCACTGTTCGTAAGAACAGTCCGCAGCTTCGGTGATACGTTTAGCCCCGGTACATTTTCGGCGCAGAGTCACTCGACCAGTGAGCTATTACGCACTCTTTAAATGGTGGCTGCTTCTAAGCCAACATCCTGGTTGTCTAAGCAACTCCACATCCTTTTCCACTTAACGTATACTTTGGGACCTTAGCTGGCGGTCTG
>JAIVAN010000004.1 GCA_020171895.1 Bacillus timonensis
ATTTCCCATAGCGTAAGCTAGTAAGATCCCTCGAAGATGACGAGGTTGATAGGTCAGGGGTGGAAGCATGGTGACATGTGTAGCTGACTGATACTAATCGATCGAGGACTTAACCACAATATTTACCCTTTCATTGAATGTTCTTAGGTTATCTAGTTTTGAGGGAACAACCTCACTTTTTAGTGAAAAAATTCTCTTGAAAAATTCTATTACTGATAATATAATAGAATTTGTCTTAAATAAGTCTAGTGACGATGGCGAAGAGGTCACACCCGTTCCCATGCCGAACACGGAAGTTAAGCTCTTCAGCGCCGATGGTAGTTGGGGGATTCCCCCTGTGAGAGTAGGACGTTGCTAGGCTGTTAATATTCCACAGTAGCTCAGTGGTAGAGCTATCGGCTGTTAACCGATCGGTCGCAGGTTCGAATCCTGCCTGTGGAGCCATTTGGAGAGCTGTCCGAGTGGTCGAAGGAGCACGATTGGAAATCGTGTAGGCGGTCAACTCCGTCTCAAGGGTTCGAATCCCTTGCTCTCCGCCACTAGGTTTTACTATATATAATAGCATATGCTGTTATTTGGCCCGTTGGTCAAGCGGTTAAGACACCGCCCTTTCACGGCGGTAACACGGGTTCGAATCCCGTACGGGTCACCATTTTGGAGGATTAGCTCAGCTGGGAGAGCACCTGCCTTACAAGCAGGGGGTCGGCGGTTCGATCCCGTCATCCTCCACCATAATATTTCTATACTTGTTATTATCGCGGGGTGGAGCAGTCTGGTAGCTCGTCGGGCTCATAACCCGAAGGTCGCAGGTTCAAATCCTGTCCCCGCAACCAATTTATCATTTTAACAAATGAGTTTTTGTTGCATATATTATTATCGCAATATTTATAAATTCTCATTAATGGTCCCGTGGTGTAGCGGTTAACATGCCTGCCTGTCACGCAGGAGATCGCCGGTTCGATCCCGGTCGGGACCGCCATTAATGGCTCGGTAGCTCAGTCGGTAGAGCAATGGACTGAAAATCCATGTGTCGGCGGTTCGATTCCGTCCCGAGCCACCATTTGTATGATGCCGGTGTAGCTCAGTTGGTAGAGCAACTGACTTGTAATCAGTAGGTCGTGGGTTCGACTCCTATCGCCGGCACCATTCGACTTGTGGAGGGGTAGCGAAGTGGCTAAACGCGGCGGACTGTAAATCCGCTCCCTGAGGGTTCGGCGGTTCGAATCCGTCCCCCTCCACCATTTTAATAGGGGCATAGTTTAAAGGTAGAACTGAGGTCTCCAAAACCTCCAGTGTGGGTTCGATTCCTACTGCCCCTGCCAATTTAATCAATATGGCGGTTGTGGCGAAGTGGTTAACGCACCTGATTGTGGTTCAGGCATTCGTGGGTTCGATTCCCATCAATCGCCCCATTATGATTTAACTTATGAAAGAACATATATTGGGCTATAGCCAAGCGGTAAGGCAACGGACTTTGACTCCGTCATGCGTTGGTTCGAATCCAGCTAGCCCAGCCATTTTGCGGAAGTAGTTCAGTGGTAGAACACCACCTTGCCAAGGTGGGGGTCGCGGGTTCGAATCCCGTCTTCCGCTCCAAGTTGGCGGCATAGCCAAGTGGTAAGGCAGAGGTCTGCAAAACCTTTATCCCCGGTTCGAATCCGGGTGCCGCCTCCAAGAGAATATTTTTTTAACCCCATGCCGGGGTGGCGGAACTGGCAGACGCACAGGACTTAAAATCCTGCGGTAGGTGACTACCGTACCGGTTCGATTCCGGTCCTCGGCACCATCTTTATATTAGATACTTGTGATATCGGCCTTTGCCGGTGTGGCGGAATTGGCAGACGCGCACGACTCAAAATCGTGTTCCTTCTGGAGTGTCGGTTCGACCCCGACCACCGGTATCTACTTACTTAACAGGCTAAAACCTGTTTTTATTTTTTGAAAGTCATTCGACAAATTTCTAGCTTTTCTGCAGTAACTTTTAAAATGCGGGTGTAGTTTAATGGTAAAACCTCAGCCTTCCAAGCTGATGTCGTGAGTTCGATTCTCATCACCCGCTCCAACTTTGTTTACAACGCAGTGTTTCGTTTCTTAGTAAAACGAGGCATTGCGTTTTTTAGTATTTATAGTGAATAAAAAAAGAGTTCCACTAAAGGAACCCATTAATAAGCATGTTCTTAATAAAGACTATTCTATAATATCTACTGAAGCAACACCACCATGAATCTGTAAGAACATTTCCTTCAGCGAATTAGTAAGATTCGTACTTTCTGTCTTTGTCATTGTAGGAGATAGATAGATAATATGAAGGGCTTCCTTTGTAAGTTCAGTTACAGTGGTTCTTTCAGAATCGACGTAGGGACTTCCGAATGGACCTAGATGATCGCTAGAAAGAAGTTTGTTCTCCATATTGATTGTTCGTCCGTTAATTCCTATATATTCATCATTAGAATGTCCGACTGTTATTTCGACTGGTCCTTCTATCTTGTTCATGTCATAGATACCAATGGGAATTTCATATTTCAAAGAGAAGAAATTATTGAGATCAGCGGCACTATTGATACTTCCTATAAAGCTTTGTTTCTTAATCCTTCGGTAAAGAGATTCAACAGAAGGGCGATATCTACTTGGGTCAGTTCCGATGGTTTTAAAAACTTTTCGCCAATTTTTTATACCTTTAAAGTTGGTTAGTTCCTTCTCTTCTAAATCAAAATAAAGTGATTCTTGAAAAAGTTGAAGTCTACCTTTTAGCATTTGAGGTGATTCTCCAACAGAAATATCTTGGTAGTGGATTACACCTATTTTGAAATCAGCCATTTTTTCTTTAATCATTGGTGATATAGTTATTTCCAACATTTCTCCCTCCAAACTTTTGTACGATTAGTTTACCATAGGGTAGAGATGATTCATAATAGATAGATAATGTGATTCAACACGTATGAAGAAAGGAGGTTTAAGGATGGATATTTTCCAATTAAAGCAAGAGATTATTGATTATAGTAAAACAATTGGTATTGATAAGATCGGTTTTGCAAGTGCAACGGTTTTTGATGAGTTAAAAAATCGGTTAGTTACACAACAGATTTTAGGGTATCAGTCTGGATTTGAAGAGTCTGATATTGAAAAGCGTACAAACCCTGATTTACTTTTACCTGGAGCGAAATCCATCATTGCGATTGCACTTGCATATCCTTCCAAATTAAAGGATGCGCCAAGAAGTACAAAGGAAGAGCGTAGAGGCATTTTTTGTAGAGCATCTTGGGGAAGGGATTATCATGATGTGTTAAGAGACCGGCTAAAGAAGCTAGAAGTGTTTATTCAAGAGAAAGTCCCCACAGCGATGTTAAAGTCGATGGTTGATACTGGAGAACTGTCAGATCGTGCTGTCGCTGAAAGGGCCGGAATTGGTTGGAGCGGTAAAAATTGTGCAATCATTACACCGGAGTTTGGCTCCTATGTTTATTTAGGAGAAATGATTACAAATATTCCTTTTCCAGCGGATCATCAAATTGAAGATCAGTGTGGGACGTGTAATAAATGTGTGGAGGTTTGTCCGACGAATGCACTTGTACAAGGAGGACAATTAGATTCTTCTAAATGCATAGCTTTTTTAACACAAACTAAGGATTTTTTACCTGAACAATATCGGACAAAGGTTGGAAACCGGTTGTATGGTTGTGATACGTGTCAAACGGTATGTCCAGAGAATAAAGGAAAGGATTTTCATTTGCATGAGGAAATGGAACCGGATCCTGAGATTGTAAAACCTATCCTTAAGCCTCTTTTACACATAAGTAATAGGGAGTTTAAAGAAAAATTCGGACCTATCTCTGGTTCATGGAGAGGGAAAAAGCCCATTCAACGTAATGCGATACTCGCACTTGCACATTACAGAGATGAGACAGCCCTTCCTGATCTAGAAAAATTATTAAAAGAAGATCCAAGACCTGTAATCCGTGGAACTGCTGCATGGGCAATTGGTAAAATTGGTGCTAAGGAAAGTAGAGAACTATTGGAAAATGCTCGTGACCGAGAAAAAGATGAACAAGTTTTAAGCGAAATAGAAAAAGGATTATCATTTATTTTGTAGGAAAGGGCCAAGTTGGTCCTTTATTTTTTTTACTAAAATTCTATTTCTCACATACTTTCTTAATAGTACAGTTTGAAAGTAGGTGATGATAAAGTGAAGAAAAAAATAGAAGAATTAATGAATAAACGACTTCATTCACTCGTTGGAAACCATCACAGACATACAGGAAAATTAAATAGCATCGATGAGAAGTTACTACAACAAAAAATAGCGATGAACCAAAAAAGAGCTGCAGAAATTGTGAAAAGTCATGCGAGCGTTCAGATAGTTGGGCAGAAACGAGTAAATAATTTTCACTATATTGATTACAACGCACATATTCAATATGTCGTGAAGCAAAATGATAAGATCTATGTAGAGGAAAGTTTTGAAGAACGTATAGCTATGTTTGAAAATGGTGATTTAATCAACGATGATGAAAAAAAATATGTAGAAGAAGATTCGACTGATGACCAAGTACTTGACCGAAAGAAGTTAGAAAATGAGCCGCTTGGAGTTTCATATAATCGTCTAGATGCTGTGAAATATGCGGAGCGATGGTGGAATAGCTTTAATCCAAAATACAAAAAGTTTGAAAATGATTGTACGAATTTTATTTCTCAATGCTTACATGCTGGAGGTATCCCAATGGTTGGATATCCTAGCAGGACAAATGGCTGGTGGATGAAACATCAAAATTGGAGTTATTCGTGGACGGTTGCCAATTCATTTCGTTGGTATTTAAGTGGAGCTAAGTCAGGTCTTAGAGCTAAGGAGGTATTTAGTGCAAAGGATTTACTTCTTGGTGATGTTATTTGCTATGACTTTGAAGGGGATGGTAGATATAACCACGCAACCATCGTTGTAGCTAAGGATGAGGAAGGTATGCCGTTAGTTAATGCTCATACACAAAACAGTCGGATGAGGTATTGGACCTATGAAGACTCTACAGCCTATACACCGAATATCACCTATAAGTTTTTTCATATTCTAGATGGTTGAACGGACGTTAACTTACGATTTTTATAATGAAAAGTGGTATAATAACAACGAGGTGAAGAATGTGGGACTACATGTTGTTTTATATCAACCAGAGATTCCAGCTAATACAGGAAATATTGCACGTTCATGTGCAGCAACGGATACGACACTGCATTTAATCCGACCGTTAGGCTTTTCAACTGATGATAAGATGTTAAAACGAGCTGGATTGGATTATTGGCAGTATGTGAATGTTGTATACTATGATTCTTTAGACGAATTATTTGAGAAGAATTCAAATGGTGAGTTTTTCTTTATTACAAAGTTTGGTCAAAAGCCACATACGTCTTTTGATTATAGTAACTTAGAGAAGGATTATTTCTTTGTCTTTGGAAGAGAAACGAATGGCCTTCCGAAAGAAATTATTGAAAACAACATGGAACGTTGTTTGCGTCTTCCTATGACTGAAAATGTACGTTCATTAAATGTTTCGAATACGGCTGCAATCCTTATTTATGAAGCATTAAGACAACGTAATTATCCTGGATTATCATAAGGAACAAAAAAATGACCTTCACACGTGTGAAGGTCATTGCTATGTTTAGATTTACTTTTTAACGCCTGGCTTGTCATTATATCCAGCAGTGAAGATTGCTGATAAGAAAGCAAGACATACACCTAATATTAAGAGTAACTTCATTGTATATCCTCCTCATTACTTGGGTCTGTATCGAACAATATCTCCATTATAGCTTATCTTTAAAAACATGTGAATGAAAAACTCGGACAAAATAGGAAACTTTTTTGAACTTGTATGGATCTTCAAATAAGCTACCCTGAAAATAAAACTCTGAACTGGGTGTGTTAACCTTCGTTGCAGGAACCTCGCTTTCCGTGGGGCGCCACTTGAGCCTCCTCGGCTTCGCCTGTGGGGTCTCAAGTCTGTCGCATATCCCACAGGAGTCTCGGTTCCTTCCACTCCGATTAACACGCATGGAATACTTTAATCCAACATTCTAAGATACAAAAGATCTATTGCACATTTTCATGCCTAGTGAGTCTTTGCGAATTTATCTTTCATACATGTTATTTTTTACATATTGCCTCAATAAAATTCATTAAACCAATACTTTCTTTAAAAGAGAAAAGGTTGGACGTGTTGAATTTTTCTTTTCCTAGAATGTTGAAGGACATACTCGCATAAAGTGTATTAACACGCTAATGAACATCAAAGATGAGGAGGCCCATATGGATATTTTAAAAAAGCTAGAACAATTTCGGGAAGAGGAACAGCGTCTAAAGTGGGAAGGTACCTTCGGTGATTATTTAGAATTGTTAAAAGAGAAACCAATTGTCGCTCAATCAGCTCATTCTAGAGTTTACAATATGATCAAAGATGCTGGAATTGAAGAAGTAAATGGTAAGCGCACATACAAATTCTTTGATCATCAGTTATTTGGTTTAGAAGAAGCGTTAGAAAGACTTGTCGAGGAATATTTTCATCCAGCTGCGAAGAGGTTAGATGTTCGGAAAAGGATCTTATTATTAATGGGTCCTGTAAGTGGTGGTAAATCAACTTTGGTTTCGATGCTAAAAAGAGGACTAGAAGCGTATTCTCATACTGATAGGGGCGCAGTATATGCAATTAAAGGCTGCCCAATGCATGAGGATCCACTGCATCTTATTCCTCACCATTTACGAGATGATTTCTTTGATGAGTACGGAATTCGTATTGAAGGAAATTTGTCTCCTTTAAATATGATGCGTCTTGAAAAGGAATATGGTGGACGTATCGAAGATGTAAGAGTTGAACGCATCTTCCTATCAGAAGATAAACGGGTTGGAATTGGAACTTTTAGTCCATCTGATCCGAAATCACAGGATATTGCGGATTTAACAGGTAGTATCGACTTCTCCACAATCGCTGAATTTGGTTCAGAGTCAGATCCTCGTGCCTATCGTTTTGATGGTGAGTTAAATAAAGCGAACCGTGGGATGATGGAGTTTCAGGAAATGTTAAAATGTGATGAAAAATTCCTCTGGCATTTACTATCGCTCACGCAAGAGGGTAATTTTAAAGCAGGTCGCTTTGCCTTAATTTCTGCCGATGAGTTAATCGTAGCTCATACCAATGAGACAGAGTACCGTTCATTTATTTCAAATAAGAAGAATGAAGCTCTACACTCGCGTATCATTGTTATGCCAGTTCCTTATAACTTAAAAGTATCAGAAGAAGAACGAATTTACGCCAAGATGATTAAAGAAAGTGATGTACGTGATGTGCACATTGCACCACATACGTTCAAAGTCGCTGCGATGTTTACCATTCTTACTCGATTAAAAGCACCTAAAAAAGGTGATATTGATTTTGTGAAGAAAATGAGATTGTATGATGGTGAAGCGGTGGAAGGTTTTAACTCAATTGATGTAGAAGAGTTGAAAAAAGAGCATGCCGATGAAGGGATGAGTGGAATTGATCCTCGTTATGTGATTAACCGAATCTCATCTACAATCATTCGTAAAGAAAATCCGTCTATTAATGCGTTAGATGTATTACGTTCTTTAAAAGAAGGACTTGATCATCATCCTTCCATCTCAAATGAAGATCGCGAGCGTTATTTAAACTTTATCTCACTTGCTCGTAAGGAATACGATGATATTGCGAAGAAGGAAGTTCAAAAGGCATTTGTTTATTCGTATGAAGAGTCTGCGAAAACGTTAATGGACAATTATTTAGACAATGTAGAAGCATACTGCAATAAAAATAAATTACGTGACCCACTTACTGGGGAAGAGATGAACCCTGATGAAAAATTAATGCGTTCGATCGAAGAACAAATTGGTATTTCTGAGAATGCGAAAAAGGCATTTCGTGAAGAAATTCTTATTAGGATCTCTGCTTATGCTCGTAAAGGAAAGCGATTTGATTACAATTCACACGAGCGTTTAAGAGAGGCTATTCAAAAGAAATTATTTGCTGACTTGAAGGATGTAGTGAAAATTACAACTTCAACTAAAACACCTGATGAGCAGCAATTAAAGAAAATTAATGATGTTGTGAAGCGTTTAGTAGATGAGCATGGCTATAATTCTACATCTGCAAATGAACTGCTTCGTTATGTAGGAAGTTTGTTAAATCGATAGATATTTCTCTAATACAAAGCCCCGTGAATCGGGGTTTTTCTTTTTAACGTTTTAAAAACGATATCATTGGGTAAAGAGTATTGAGGTGATGTTTATGTCAAACAAAAAGGTATCTACTCCAGAGAACAGCTCAATGTCTAGAGATGGTAAAGAAATGAGAGAGCTTGAAGAAACAATGGAACATGTTGAAAGTAACAAAGAAACGAAGGAGAAGGGAAATGTGCCTGATCCTATCCAAAATAAAAAAGAAAACGAATGATAACAGAAATCCCAAACAAGCGAGAGCTCGTTTGGGATTTTACTTTCTTAGAAAAATAAAATATAGATGATGAGAAATGAAAACGGTTAATTTGACTATACTTGTCTAATTTAAATGATTATGCGTTTAATTTTCAAAATTATTTGTCAATAATTCAACAATCCTGCATAGGATAAAGTAATCCACTTTAATAGTAAGTGCAGAAGACAAAATTCCGTCAAGATAATGTATGTAAAGAGTATGTGAAATGTGAATAAAATTTTAATAATTAAGGAGGGGAAGACAGTTGTCAAAAAGTAATGAAAGTAATTTTGTCATTTCCAGAGAAGATTGGTCCCTCCATCGCAAAGGCCATGATGACCAAAAAAGACATCAGGAAAAAGTACAGGAAGCCATTAAAAATAATCTACCAGATTTAATTTCTGAAGAAAGTATCGTTATGTCAAATGGCAGAGAAGTTGTAAAAATACCAATAAGGTCACTAGATGAGTATAAAATTCGATATAATTATGACAAAAATAAACATGTTGGCCAAGGAGATGGAGACAGCCAAGTTGGAGATGTCATTGCAAGAGATGGTTCCAGTGACGGTCAAAAAGGTCCAGGGAAAGGTCAAGGTGCAGGTGATCAAGCGGGTGAGGATTACTATGAAGCGGAAGTCTCAATGATGGAGCTAGAAGAAGCGCTATTTAAAGAGTTAGAGCTCCCTAATCTCCAAAGCAAAGAGCGCGATGAGAACATAGTGGAAGACATTGAATTTAATGATATTCGTAGAACAGGACTTATGGGGAATATCGATAAGAAACGCACGATGATGTCAGCATATAAACGTAATGCAATGAGCGGGAAACCTAGCTTTCACCCAATTTACCGTGAAGATCTTAAATTCAAAACGTGGAATGAAGTTGTAAAGCCGGAATCTAAAGCAGTCGTTCTTGCCATGATGGATACAAGTGGTTCAATGGGCATATGGGAAAAGTATATGGCAAGAAGCTTCTTTTTCTGGATGACACGCTTTTTACGCACAAAATATGAAACGGTTGATATCGAATTTATTGCCCATCATACAGAAGCGAAGGTCGTGTCAGAAGAAGATTTCTTTTCAAAGGGAGAAAGTGGAGGAACCATCTGTTCATCTGCCTACCGTAAAGCATTAGAGCTTATCGATGAAAAATATAAACCAAGTCGTTATAATATTTATCCATTTCATTTTTCTGATGGCGATAATTTAACATCTGATAACGCCAGATGCGTAAAGCTTGTAACTGAATTAATGAAGGTTTCGAATATGTTTGGCTATGGTGAAGTTAATCAGTATAACAGGCACTCGACCCTAATGTCCGCTTATAAAAACATCAGTGATGAGAAATTCCGTTACTATATCCTCAAGCAAAAGTCCGATGTATTCCATGCGATGAAGAGCTTTTTTAACAATGATGAAGAAAAACAAATTTATGCGTGAAGTATGGGTCAGCGAGGAGCTGGCCTTTTCTTATGGCTGGAGAATTTACTTTTTAAATAAAATTCCAAAATGATAAGGAGGAAGGTCAATCTGTTTCACTACTTGTAACCCTCCATGTTCTCCCCATTTCATAATGGATTCAGGGGAAGGGCGAATATCAAATGATGGTCCTCTAGGTGTTTCTTCTTGTTTCCAATGTATGACGCCAATCTTACCTCCATCTACTAAAAGTGATGACGCACACTTCATTAACTCTAGGGGCTCCTCACAGTGCAGAATGTTAAATAAACTGACATAGTCTGCACCTTTCAACAAGTCTAGAGATGTGTCATTATTGTTTGAGATATCACCATTGACTAATTGCACATTATGAATATTGTCTTTAGAAACTCTTTTATCACATAGCTTCAAATATTCTCTATCTAAATCAATTCCGATTGCTATACCAGATATCATCTTAGAAGCAGGTATTAAAAAAGTTCCGTATCCACAACCTATATCAATGAATTTCTTTATTTTATGTGTCACTTGAAGTGATTGCAATATTTTTTGAGTATCAAAAAAGGTTTCCCACATGCCTTCATCTGGCATGCCTGATTGTCTATATTTCATGATTACCTCCCATTCAGTTAAGTTATAGTATCCTAAGCTATCTCTTATTGTATACTTATATAGGAAGGATAAGATAGTCAAGAATGTTGTAGAGATGCTCTTGTCTGATGGGAAATTGAACAATGTATATTTCTTCTTTTATAAAACAGTAAATATTACTAATGAAAACAAAGAATATAATTCCATCTAATCAAACAACCTAGAAATAATGGTATTTTTATCAATACGTTTAAAGGGGATTATGAAATGAAACTTACTCCAAAGCAGCTTGTTGAATTGCATGGATTTAATAATTTAACTAAATCTTTAAGCTTTAATATGTATGATATTTGCTATACAGAAACGAAAGAAGAGCGGGAGGCATACATTAACTATATTGATGAACAATACAATGCGGACCGATTAACGAAGATTTTATCAAACGTGACAGATATTATTGGTGCGCATATCTTGAATGTGGCGAAACAGGACTATGTTCCGCAAGGGGCGAGTGTTACGATTCTTGTTTCTGAAGGTCCTGTTGATGAATCACCACAAGAATCATTCGAGGAGTCACCAGGTCCAATACCTGTTGGGACTGCAGTAGTAGGTTCCTTAGATAAAAGTCATATTACGGTACATACGTATCCAGAATATCATCCAGCCGACGGGATAAGTACATTTCGAGCAGATATCGATGTTTCTACTTGTGGGGAAATCTCACCACTAAAGGCACTGAATTACTTAATACATTCGTTTGAGACTGACGTTATGACAATGGATTACCGAGTTCGGGGTTTTACGAGAGATGTAACGGGACACAAGCTTTTCATTGATCATGAAATTAACTCCATACAAAATTACATCCCAGATGAAGTACAAGAGATGTACGATATGATTGATGTAAATGTGTATCAAGAAAACATTTTCCATACAAAGTGTAAATTAAGGGACTTTAATTTAGATAATTATTTATTCGGTTATACGAAAGATAAGCTTGACGTTGAAAAACAAGCGTTTATTACAGATAAAATTAAAGCTGAAATGGATGAGCTTTTTTATGGGAAAAATATGAATCATAATTAAAAAATGGTCAGTTGAGTCTGACCATTTTAGCTGTTTAAATATGTTGGTAGTTTTTGTAGCCATGTAATTAATTATCAACTGCATAAGCATCTCTATTTATGTTCAATCTAACATATGAGGAGGTGTTATCAACATGGCACAAGATGTATTATGCGAAGTGTTTAACTGTGTACACAACATCAACAATGAAAAGAAATGTGGAGCATCACAAATCTTTGTTGTAAGTAACCGTGGTAGTCAGGCTGAAAACAGCCAAGAAACTGATTGTAAAACATTTGAACCTGAAGGACTTTAATGATGTAGAGGCAACCATCGACGTGGTTGTCTCTTTCTTTATGTATTATTGAGAATAATACTCATTATTATTCATAGAAAAATTTTAATGAAAGCAGATTTTATTCTGCTTTTCTTTTTTTAGGTTGATAAATCAAGTTTCGTTTTCCATCAACACTTGTCTATACACACAAATAGAACGTACATATTATATGACAGAATGTGCTGAGAGGGGGCATGGGCTTACATGGGTGGCTTGGCTCAAAGTCAGGTATTATTCGTCACTCTATTATTTGTGATAGTCGTGTTGTTATTAGCATTTATTTTTTAATAAATTGAAAAAAGGGGATAAAAAAATGGAAGAAAAGGACCAGCGGGAACTTGAAGAAAATAGTATGCAAGAAGAAGTAAATCAAAGGACCCACCCTGTTGAAGTAAGTCAAGAAGTCAGTGATAAAGCTCTAGATAAAGATATGGTATTCAAATTTAAAAAAGAGTTTCTGCAGGATGTAGAGGAAATGCTAGAAGCGCAAACAGAGATCATCATGAGTTTAGTAAAGGATCAGTCAAAACAAAATGAGGATAGCTATCAAAAGTTAGTAGGATTACTTGAACAACATTTGAACAGTCAGAAAGAAAATGAAAGTAAGGAATCGAGTAAAAGTGTGATTAGCGAGATTTTCGATGTAGATAACTTGTTAAAATTAGCAGTGATCTTAGCCAAATTTTTTGAAAAGCAAGATGAAAAGTCCAGTTCGAGACGAAGAAGAAATAGACGAGTTAGAAGAAATAACAACAGCGTTGTTCAATCCAGAAATATAGAACAATCAGCGTTAGAATTTCTAAAAGGCTTTGATATGAAAACAATCTCAGATGCACTTTCAATATTAGCTGAAATCAAACTAGACGAGGAGAAAAAAGAGTCAGAAGAAAATGATGAATAGAGAACACCTACCTTTATAGGTAGGTGTTCTTTTTGGGGTAATCGGTTGCTTATCGGAATGCTGCTGCGCCAACGATAATTAACAAGATGAAAAGCACAACGATTAACGCAAAATATCTATTCCCGTATTTTTTGTCAGACATAGTAGTCCCTCCTCTTCTAAAAAGCTTGTATAAGGATCCTTACACACATAAGATATTCAGACGAAACTACTTTGTATAGGGTAGCGGTATCAAGTAATTCGCTGATTTTTAAAATAGTAGTCATTTATTAATAAATTGGCGTATGTAAAAAAACTGGTAATTATTCAAATATACTAAATTGTTGAAATATTTAATTTTGTTATATATAATAGGAAATAAGACTTATGGTAGTAATCTTATAGAATATAGAAGCTAGTAAAAACATATTATGCTAATAGTATTCTGTAAGATTAATATAAAAAAAACGTAAAAGGGGGATCTTATGAAGAAACTTGTATCTTTATCTTTTGTTTTAATGTTGATATTATCTGTAGCATTAGTAGGGTGTAAGAGCAAAGAAGCGACAACTGAAGCGAAAACATCAATTTTAGACACTGTGAAAAAGAGAGGAAAGCTGGTTGCAGGTGTTAATGGTCAATTACCTGGATTTGGTTATGTAGAGTCAGATGGTACATACACTGGGTTTGACATTGACTTTGCAAAAGCGATTGCGGCTGCAGTATTAGGGGATGCAAATGCAATTGAATTTAGACCTTTATCTGCACAAGAACGTTTCACAGCAGTACAAACAGGTGAGGTAGATGTTCTTGTTCGTAATACTACTTGGACAACAAGCCGTGATACTGGAGTAGGATTAAACTTTGCACCTGTAACTTTCTATGATGGTCAAGGTTTAATGGTACGTAAAGATAGCGGAGTGACATCGCTAAAAGACTTAGAAGGAATGCGTATCGGTGTTGAGACTGGTACAACGACTGAACTTAACTTAGCTGACCAAATGCGTAAGCTTGGTGTAAACTATGAGCAAGTTAAATTTGAAAGTGCAGATGCAGTTGTAGCTGCATACGAGCAAGGAAGTATTGATGCATGGACGACGGATAAATCAGGTCTAGTATCTCGTTTATCAATCATGAAAAATCCATCAGAGCACAAAATTTTAAATGATTCATTATCAAAAGAGCCATTAGCACCTGCAGTAATCGCTGGTGATGATAAATGGTTTGATATCGTGAAATGGGTTGTAAACGTAACAATCGAAGCGGAAGAGCTAGGAATCACTTCTAAAAATGTTGATGAGTTTGTGAAGAGTGAAGACCCAGTTATCCAACGTCTTTTAGGTACAGATGGTGATTTAGGTAAGCAATTAGGTTTAGATGCTGACTTTGCTGTTAAAGTTATCAAACAAGTAGGTAACTACGGAGAAATTTTTGAGCGTCACTTAGGTAAAGGCTCAGTATTTGGTCTTGAGAGAGGTCAAAATGACCTACACACAAATGGTGGATTATTATATTCTCCTCCATTCCGTTAAACGTTACTTTCTAAAAAAATATGAAAATGTAGGTCTGCTATTGAATCAGTGGCAGACCTATTTTTACAAAGAGGCGGTGAAAGGTTATGCGTAAGCTTTTGGCATCAGATATTCCATTTTGGCGTGATAAGCGGGTTATTCCAATCTTAATTCAAGCGGTATTCGTGGTGTTTGTTCTTTCGTTCTTATTTTATTTTTTCTCGAATGCTCTTGATGGACTGGCTCAACTTGGAATACCACTTGGAATTGATTTCTTGCAAAATACAGCATCCTTTATGATTAGTGAAACACTCATTCAATATGCTCCAACTGATACGTATTTCCGTGCATTACTTGTAGGTTTTCTTAATACGCTACGTGTAGCAATTATTGGTGTCATTCTAGCGAGTATTATTGGCATAATTGTAGGGGTAGCAAGATTATCCCCAAACTGGATGGTAAACAAAGTAGCATCAATCTATACTGAGATTTTCCGTAACACACCTTTACTTGTTCAAATTTTCATTTGGTATTTTGCGGTATTTATTCAGTTACCTAGAATTGAAAATAGCAATAGCTTTTTAGGGACTTATTTTAGTAATAGAGGAATCGTCATTCCTTGGTTTACAGCAACTTCTGGTTCAACCATTTGGGTGATTTGCTTTATTGCTGGTATTGTACTCTCAATCTTCCTATGGAAGAAAAAAATTAAGAAGCAAGTTGAAACAGGGAAAAAACAGTATGCTGGGTTATGGGCGACTGGGTCATTCCTACTATTAATGGGACTTGCTTATTTGATTACTTTTACTGTTCCATTCCACTTGTCAGTTCCAACGATTGATGGGAAGCAATTTGTTGGAGGATATCGAATGACACCTGAGTTTTCTGCGATACTTATTGGTCTAGTTATCTACACATCTACTTATATATCTGAAATAGTAAGAGGTGGAATTTTAGCAGTACCAAAAGGTCAAATTGAGGCTGCCAATGCTTTAGGGCTAAAGAAATCGACGACATTACGTCTCGTCATTTTCCCACAAGCCATTCGAGTTATTATTCCTCCTGTAACAAGTCAGTATTTAAACTTGATCAAGAACTCAAGTTTAGCTGTAGCTGTTGGTTATGACGATATTGTTAGTATTGGGAATACGGTGTTAAATCAGACAGGACGTGCGCCAGAACTGATTTCAATTATGATCCTTGTGTATTTATTCTTCAGTTTAACAACGTCGTTCTTTATGAATCAATTTAATAAACGTACACAAATAGTAGAGAGGTGATCTTATGGAAGGTGCAAATCTAGAAATGCAAAAAATGCAAGATAACAAGAATGTTCCTCTGCCACCTCCAAAAGATAAATCGACTGCTTTAGAGTGGATCAAAGAAAATCTTTTTAGTTCGTGGTGGAATGCAATCTTAACCATTGCATTTACAATCATATCTGTTTATGTTGTATTCGGTTCAATGAGCTGGATTTTGTTTTCAGCGGAATGGGCTGTTGTCGCAAGTAATTTTAAATTATTAATGGTAGGTCAATATCCGTTAGAGGAGCTATGGAGAGTATGGGTTGCTCTTACTTTTATGTCAGCTCTGTTAGGGGTTTCATGGGGGATATGGAATGGAAATCTTAGACCAGTTGCAGTGACTATTGGTGGATTAATGATTCTCATGGTAACAATGCCTTTTATTGAGATGACAACTCGATATTGGTTGATAGGAAATATCGTCCTGATCGGTGCTGGGTACTTTTTAGGGAAAAAAGTAAGTAGTTTGAAGAAACCAATGCTCGTCTTATGGTTTTTGTATGTCCCAATTGTTTATTTTTTACTAGATGGATTTGGTTTATTAAATCCTGTAAGTACAAATGTATGGGGTGGATTTTTACTGACACTTCTTATCTCAGCAGTGTCTATTACGATTTCTTTTCCAATTGGGGTTCTATTAGCCTTAGGTAGAAGAAGTCAGTTTCCAGTGATTAAGTGGATGTGTATCCTTTATATTGAATTAATTCGTGGTATCCCTTTAATTACAATTCTCTTTGTTGCACAGTTAATGGTACCGTTATTTATCGGAAATGATATCGAAATTGAGAACATTATCCGTGCGATGATTGGTTTTACGATGTTTAGTGCAGCGTATTTAGCTGAAAATGTTCGTGGTGGATTACAATCAATTCCTCGTGGGCAATTTGAAGCGTCACAAGCATTAGGACTAAATTCAAGCTTAATGATGTTCTTTGTCGTGTTACCTCAAGCGTTAAAGGCAGTTATTCCTGCAATGGTAGGACAGTTTATTGGGATTTTTAAAGATACGGTATTAGTGTCCATTGTTGGCTTAGTTGATATTTTAGGAATGGCACAAAAGATCGTCGCCAATCCGAAATTCCTAGGAACGCAAATGGAAACCTTCCTATTTGTAGCAGTCGTCTTCTTTATTTTCTGCTATTTAATGTCTTACGTAAGTAGGCAAATGGAAGCAAAATTAGACGTAAACAATCGCTAGTTTTTAAGGGGGTAAGGTTAATGAGTACAGTCAATGATAAGGACGTAACGATCCCGTTATCGGAACGGGAAAATATAATTGAAGTAAAAGGACTTAATAAGTGGTTCGGTAAGCTCCACGTGCTAAAGGATGTTAATTTAGATGTAAAGCAAGGTGAAGTAGTGGTTGTTTTAGGACCTTCTGGTTCTGGAAAATCTACTTTTATCCGAACAATCAATGCATTAGAGGAATTCCAACAAGGTGAAATTCATGTGGATGGAATCAATCTTTCAAATGACGTTGCAAATATTGAAGCGATTAGAAAAGAGACAGGAATGGTGTTTCAGCAGTTTAACCTGTTCCCACACATGACCATTTTAAAAAATATTACGCTTGCTCCAATTTGGGTACGTAAATGGAAAAGGGAGAAAGCTGAGAAAATTGCATTAGAGCTATTAGAAAGAGTCGGAATTCCAGAGCAGGCTCATAAATATCCAGGTCAATTATCAGGTGGTCAGCAGCAGCGTGTGGCGATTGCGAGAGCATTGGCAATGCAACCGAAAATCATGTTGTTTGATGAACCGACGTCAGCGCTAGATCCAGAAATGATCAAAGAAGTATTAGATGTTATGAAAACATTAGCTCGGTCTGGAATGACGATGATGGTTGTTACCCATGAAATGAATTTTGCCCGTGAAGTTGCTGATCGAATTGTGCTATTTGATCATGGGAAAATTGTTGAAATGGGAACTCCTGAAGAGGTATTTGATAATCCTAAGCATGATCGAACAAAGCTATTTTTATCACAGATTTTATAAAAGAGCCCTTAAGGGTTCTTTTTTTCATATATTCCGAGGATATAGAAAGAAATAGTTGTGTATTTACTTTCAATGACCGTTCGGATAATTTACACTATAGTAAAGGGAATTTATTTATCACAAAATGATAACGCTTTCATTTTGGGAGCGATCAAATCAAACGAAGTTATTCAGTTAAGGGGAAGTAAATATGCTATTAGAGAATGAACGAAAAGACATCGTCCATTATTGTCAATTACTTATCAAACAGGGACTGACAAAGGGGACTGGTGGAAATATTAGTGTGTATAATCGAAGCGAAGGTTTAATGGCAATAAGTCCAAGTGGGATTGATTATTTTGAGATGAAGCCAGAGGATGTTGTCGTTTTAGACCTTAATGGAAATGTGATTGATGGGAATAGGAAGCCATCGAGTGAGTTGGATATGCACACCATTTTTTACCGCGAAAGAAAGGACTTAAATGCCATTGTTCACACGCATTCCGTTTTTTGCAAAACCATTTCATCACTGCGATGGGAGATACCGGCTGTTTCGTATTTAGTTGCTTTTTCGGGTGGAGAAAATGTGAGATGCTCGGAATACGCTACGTTTGGGACAATGGAATTAGCGAAGTTTGCATTTGAAGCGATGAAAGATAGACGTGCAGTTCTACTTGCCAATCACGGATTACTGACGGGTGCACATGATTTGGCAAATGCGTTTAATATTGCGGAAGAAATTGAACTTTGTGCAGAAGTGTTTTACAGAGCGAAATCAATTGGTGAGCCTGTTATTTTACCGAAAGAAGAAATGAATGACATGTTGAAAAAGTTTAAATCATATGGACAAAAATAGACCACTTTTAAAGTGGTCTATTAACATGATTGCAAGCAATAGTAGGCATCTTCAAAACGTTTACGAGTAATTTCGCCTCTATATTGAGTGTCTCCATGGAAAAAGGTTTTGAGTATATAGTCTTTTGCTTGAGGAACTGTTAGATCGTGTGAAAGAATTACTAGTCGAAAGTAGGCTTTAAAGTAGTCGATTGATAGATCTCCGGATTTATTGACAGTCATGAATTTTCTCTCCCTTCTTTCATGATAAATCAAAAAAAATTGATTTAATGTCTAAAAAATGAAACCTCAAAGCTAAGGTTAAGTTCATTATAATACCATTTTTTGTTAAAAACAAGAAAAATGTGGTGAAAATTATTCTACTTTTTATTAAGATTTTTATATGAGGTGATGAGGTTGAATAATAAATGGAATGTGCAAATTTATCGCTTGTGGGCACCAGTCTATGATCAAATATTTAATAAAGGTATGTTTAAAAGTGCTAGGATAAAGCATTTTGCTCATGTAGAGATTCCGACTGGTAGTAAGGTTTTATTAGTCGGTGTAGGGACTGGAGCTGACATCCCTTACATCATACGAGAGGATATGGAAATAACAGGGGTTGATCTATCAAAGGATATGTTGGAAAAAGCGAATGCAAATTATCGATATAAACATGTATCATTTATTGAAATGGATGCTCAAAACCTACAATTTCCGAAAGAAACCTTTGATGTTGTCATTGCTAGTTTAATCATAACAGTCGTTCCTGAGCCTGAAAATTGTTTAAGAGAAGTAATTAGGGTAACAAAGGACGGAGGGAACATTTATATCTTTGATAAATTTATAAACAAAAAAGAAAAGTGGTCTATAGGAAAGAAAATAACCAGACCTCTAATACAAATATTAGGAACAGATATTGGGGTTTCATTCGAGAAAGTGATACAAGCTTCAATTGAAAAGGTTGAAATTATTCATGAGAAATCACTTATGTTAAATGGAATGTACAAGTCGATACGATTAAAGAAAAAATTGGTGGAACGATCATAATTGTTGTGGATGGAGTTTTCTTTCAAACGGAAAACTTTTAGAGGCATATTAGAAAATAGGAAATGTTTTTGTTAAATTATTAACAGTTTATTTACAGTTTGTACACATTTTTTTAATAGTTATTAACAAAGTTATTCGAGTTATGCACAATTTTATCAACAAATAGCATTGTTATCCACAGCCTACATAGCGAAAACACAAGGTTATTAACAATAAAACTCTACAAAAGGGTATTTGTAGAGTTTTATGATTAATGATCATTAGTGGAAGTAAGAGATATCCACATGTTATTTTCACTTGTAGGGGACGTTCAATGATTCTTATTTAACCGGAGAGATGATCTTAATTCCTTTCTGTATAAAGGTTCGATAACCGTTCTCCTCTTGTATTGTTGTTAAAAGGGTATTGTTCGTCTTTTGACACCAAGCAGAGATGTCTTTTGAGAAGTTCATGTCTGTTGTTGTAATTTCAAGTATTTCCCCTTCGTTCAGCTGTTTGATGTTTTGATGAACCTCCATTAATGGGCCGGGACATGTAAGGCCGGTAGCATTGATCTTTTTAGTTGGGTTTCCCATCGTTCCTTCTTGTTGCTCGGTAGGGATATTTTTGAATTTTTCATGTGCAGTCGAATATGTTTTCCAACCACCATCAAGATTGATAGCAAGAAAGCCCTGTTCTTTTAAAATTCGAACGGCTAAATATCCACGTAGCCCAACCTGACATGTTACATAAAGGGTTTGCTGTATTGGTAGCTCTTTTAATCGGTCTCGTAACTCATTTAATGGAATATTTATTGAGCCTTTAATATAACCAGCTTCACGTTCAATTGGATCACGTACATCAATGAGCGTATTTCCGTCTTCAACTATTTTATCAATGTCATACCATTGAACCGTTTCAATCCCTTCTATCATGTTAACAGCCACATATCCAGCCATATTCACTGGATCTTTAGCAGAAGAAAATGGTGGTGCATATGCTAGCTCTAATTCAGTTAAATCATATACGGTTAGCTTTCCTTTTATAGCTGTTGCAATCACGTCAATTCGTTTATCTACACCGTTTATCCCAACCGCTTGAGCACCATAAATTTCTCCACTTTCTTTATGAAACAGAAGCTTTAATGAAAGTGGTGTAGCACCGGGATAGTAACCAGCATGAGACAGGGGATGAATATGCACCACTTCATAGCTTTTTCCTAGTTGCTTCAACTGTTTTTCATTGATTCCTGTAGTGGCAACAGTAAGGTCAAATACTTTCGCAATACTTGTTCCTAACGTACCTTTGTATCTTTCTTTTTTTCCACTTATATTATTAGCAACGATTCTTCCTTGACGATTTGCAGGACCTGCTAGTGGTATCATGGCTGGTGTACCACTTGTATAATCTACAACCTCAATGGCGTCACCTATGGCGTATATATGTTCATCTCCAGTTTGTAAAAAATCATTTACAATGATTCCACCTCGTGCACCGAGTTTAAGGTTAGCTTCCATCGCAAGATTATTCTCGGGTTGTACCCCTATCGATAAAATATTGAGATCTGTATCTATCCTTTTCCCACTTGATAACGTAATGGTTTTCCCTTCATTCTCAAAAGATTTTACTCCATCTGAAAGAATTAATTGCACTCCTTTATCTACTAGATGCTGATGTACAATTGCTGCCATTTCATAATCAAGGGGTGCCATTACTTGGTTAGCCATTTCAATTAATGTCACTTTAACTCCACGCTTTGCTAAGTTTTCTGCCATCTCAAGACCGATAAAACCTCCACCAATGACCGTTGCATTAGAAGGAATCATTTCATCCACAAATTGTTTCACACGATCAGTGTCCGGGATATTTCTTAGCGTAAAAATGTTTTTGGCATTCTCTAAACCTGGTATTTGTGGTACTAAAGGCTTAGCACCAGGGGATAAGATTAATGTATCGTAGCTTTCTTTATATTCTTCATTTGTACGAACGTTTCTGACAACAACGGTTTTGTTGACTCGATCAATTTTTATGACTTCATTGAAGGGACGAATATCTAAGTTAAATCTTTTTCCCATAGACTCTGGGGTTTGCACAAATAATTTCTTTCGACTTTTAATGGTTTCTCCAATGTAATAAGGTAATCCACAATTAGCAAAAGAAATATGCTCTCCTCTTTCAAATAAAATAATTGTAGAAGTTTCATCTAGTCTTCTTAATCTTGCTGCAGCAGATGCGCCACCTGCGACACCGCCTACGATTAGAATTTTTTTCACCATGCTGTTTCCTCCTAAGTAAATTTTATATACCCTATACCCTATATTAAATAAAGTAGTTCGTTTCTTCTGTGAGAAACATCACACGTTTATTCCTAAAAATTTTCCAAATTGTTTTGTGATGTAAAAGGAGATAGTAAAGAAGAAAGGGGGCTTTTATATGCAAGTTACTGTAAATAAAGTGTTAGATGCAAAAGGGTTAGCATGCCCAATGCCAATCGTAAAGACAAAAAAAGAAATGACACAGCTTGAATCAGGTCAAGTAATGGAAATTCAAGCAACAGATAAAGGTTCAACCGCTGATATAAAGGCTTGGGCTCAAAGTACAGGAAATCAATACTTAGGTACAGTCGAAGAAGGAGATGTCTTGAAGCATTACCTTCGTAAAGCGAGAGCTGAAGAAGAAAAGACTGAGATTTCTCATCCACATGTAGCTAGTCTTGATGAACTACTAAAAAAAATAGAAGGAAATGAAAAAGTGACAGTACTAGATGTACGTGAACCAGCTGAATATGCATTTGGCCATATTCCGGGAGCGATAAATATACCTCTAGGGGAACTTGAACAAAGGTTTCATGAAATAAATGATTCTGAAGATATACATGTGATTTGTCGTACAGGTAATCGGAGTGACTTAGCTTCGCAAAAGCTTACAGAAAAAGGGTTCAAGAATGTAAAAAATGTGGTACCTGGAATGACAGAATGGACAGGACCTAGTGAAAAAAGCCACTAAAAGTTACGAGGAGGATGAAAAATGAAGGTAGCGATTATTGCAGCAAATGGTGGATTATTTGACGCATATAAAGTTTTTAACATTGCAACTGCAGCAGCTGCAACAGATGCAGAGGTTGAGATTTTCTTTACATTTGAAGGGTTAAACCTCATCCATAAAGAAGGGCACAAACAATTACAAATGCCAGCGGGAAAAGAGCATTTCCAAGAAGGATTTAAAAAGGCAAATGTGCCACCTATATCTGACATGATTCCGATGGCACAGGAAATGGGTGTAAAACTTATTGCCTGTCAAATGACAATGGATGTCATGAGCTTAGAAAAAGAGCATTTCGTAGATGGCATTGATGTCGGAGGAGCTGTTACATTTTTAACTTTTGCGAAGGAAGCTGATGTAACAGTGACATTCTAGGAGGTATTGATAATGGAAAATAAAGTGACAGTTTATACAACTAATACTTGTCCTTATTGTGTGATGGTAAAAAATTTTTTAGATGAAAAAGGGGTTCCCTATGAAGAAGTAAATGTTCAGCTGGATTCTGATGCAGGTCAAAAGCTGGTCGAAACAACCGGCCAAATGGGCGTACCGCAAATCAATATCAATGGTGAGTGGGTATTAGGATTTGATCCAGATTCAATTACGGAAAAATTGAAGTAGGAGTGAAAGAATGGCGACAGATAATACTGTTAAAACGATAACCGTTAAAGAGTTAACAAGGAAGATACTTAATCACGAAGAAATTTTTATCTTAGATGCACGTAATACAGATGATTTTGATGATTGGAAAATAGAAGGAAAGACAGTCGAAATCATGAATGCACCTTACTTTGATTTACTAGACGGTGTAGAACCGATTTTAGATAAGTTGCCAAAAAACAAGCCCATTTACGCGATATGTGCAAAAGGCGGATCGTCAATGATGGTGGCAGAAGAAATTGCGGAAAAAGGCTTTACAGATGTTTTCTCTGTTGAAGGCGGAATGAAAGCATGGAGCGAACATTTAGAGCCAATAAAGATAGGTGATTTAAGAAGTGGTGGAGTGCTTTACCAATTTGTTCGGATTGGCAAAGGTTGTCTTTCCTATTTAATAGAATCAAATGGTGAAGGAGCGATTATCGATACGAATCGAATGATTGACCAATATGAAACATTTCTGCAAGAGCATAAAGTGAAGTTAACGAAAACGCTCGATACACATCTTCATGCAGACCATATTTCCGGAGGGAAAAAACTAGCTGACAAATTCGGAGCTACGTATTATTTACCGCCCAAGGATGCTGGTGAAGTAACATTTGGCTATACACCTATTCACGATGGTGATGAATATCAAGTTGGTCATGTCACAATTAGAGCACTATACTCTCCAGGGCATACCATTGGGAGTACTTCTTTTGTTATTGATGATCAATACTTGTTGACAGGAGACATCTTGTTCATTGACTCAATAGGTAGACCAGACTTGGCCGGGAAAGCAGAAGATTGGGTAGGTGACCTTCGTGAGACCCTTTATAAAAGATACAAGGAATTAGCAGACGAGCTCATTGTATTACCTGCTCACTTTATGACAAGTAAAGAAATGAATGAAAACGGAAATGTTTCGGAAAAACTAGGGGTACTATATAAACAAAATCACGGACTTAATATTAAAGAAGAAAGTGAGTTCAGAATGACGGTTACCGAAAATCTTCCACCTCAGCCTAACTCTTATCAAGAGATAAGAGAAACCAATATGGGTAAAATTAACCCAGATGACGAAAAACAACGAGAAATGGAAATTGGTCCTAACCGTTGTGCAGTAAGATAATGTAAGGGAGGATAATATCCTTCCTTTTTTAGGAGGATAAAATGAAAGAGAAAGAAAGAGATTTAGACGAGTCAAAGTATATTCAACCACATTTAGCAAATGAAAGGACGTACTTAGCGTGGGTAAGAACTGCCTTTGCAATTGTAGGTATTGGATTTCTGACGACTAGTCTGCATGTAAACTCAGAAACTCAGGTAAGTAAAGTGGCAGATTTAACAACAGTATATATTAGTATTTCATCTTTACTTCTAGGATTTCTCACAATAACAGGTGCAACAATTAACTATTATCGAATTAGAAAACATATTAATAACAATTCGTTTACTTCATCAAAAGGAATGATTCTGTTTTTAACTTTCGTGACGGTTTTTATAGGTATTTTGGTTCTTTCTTATTATATATTGATCAGTTAAATTGGAAAAAATTTCTTTTGTTAAACAGTTGACTTTATACCCAGCAGGGTATATTATTAAGCTTGTAGTCGCGAGGGAAAAACAATTATACATGAATTCATCTCTTGATATAGGAGGGATACATTTGGAATATAATAACTTGATGAAAAATAGAGTGAAAAGAATTGAAGGTCAGTTACGTGGTGTTTTAAGAATGATGGAAGAAAATCAGGATTGTAGCGATATCGTCACGCAATTATCTGCAGCACGTACTGCCATTGACCGTACCATCGGTGTTGTAGTGAGTTCTAACATCGTAGAATGTGTAAAAAATGCTGATCATGTAGACAATACTGAGGATATAGTAAAAGAAGCCGTTCAGTTATTAGTAAAAAGCAGGTAAAAAAAGAGATTTGACAAAGTAGAAGATTTACGTTACTATACCCTAGTAGGTATAAAGAGTTAATAACAAACATGGTTGACAACTTTTTTTATTCATAGTAATATACCCCTATGGGTAATAAAGATATCGTTAAGGAGGAATTTTAGATGAACGTAGATAAAGTATTAGATGCAAAAGGTTTAGCATGTCCAATGCCAATTGTGAAAACAAAAAAAGCGATGAACGATTTAACATCTGGGCAAGTGTTAGAAATTCATACAACTGACAAAGGTGCCAAAAATGACTTAGCAGCTTGGGCAAAATCAGGTGGACATGAATTACTTGATCATAAAGAGGAAGACGAAGTATTGATTTTTTGGATACAAAAAGGCTAATTTTTTTAAAAATAAGTATACCCTATAGGGTAATTTAAATAACAGGAGGAATTCAACATGACTGAAAAAAAGAAAACAACAATCGTATTATTTAGCGGAGATTATGATAAAGCGATGGCAGCTTATATTATTGCAAACGGTGCTGCAGCATATGACCATGAAGTAACGATTTTTCATACGTTTTGGGGATTAAACGCTTTACGTAAAGATGAAAATATTCAAGTGAAAAAAGGATTTATGGAAAAGATGTTTGGTAAAATGATGCCTAGAGGCGCAGATAAGATGGGTTTATCTAAAATGAATTTTGCTGGAATGGGTCCAAAAATGATTAAAGATATTATGAAAAAGCATAATGCTATGCCATTACCTCAATTAATTGAAATGGCTCAAGAGCAGGATATTAAACTAGTTGCATGTACGATGACGATGGACTTATTAGGTTTAAAGGAAGAAGAATTATTAGAGAATATTGAGTATGCTGGTGTGGCTGCATATTTAGCTGATGCTGAAGATGGAAATGTAAACTTATTTATCTAAACGATATCAAAAAAGGGGTGTTCTAATGGAATATGTCGTTATAATTCTTGTCGCATTATTTATAGGTATGCGTATGCTTCCTACGAAAGGTGTAAAAAATATCACAACTGCTCAATTAAAAGATGAACTAAAAGATAAAAATAAGCAATTTGTTGATGTAAGAACGGTTGGAGAATTTAAAGGTAACCATATCCGTGGGTTTAAAAATATTCCATTACACCAATTGAGTCAAAAAGCGAATGAACTTTCAAAAGATAAAGAAGTGATTGTCATTTGCCAAAGTGGAATGAGGAGTAATAAAGCAAGCAAAGTGTTAAAAAAGCAAGGGTTTAAGCAAGTAACGAATGTAAAAGGCGGCATGAGCGCCTGGTCATAACAATAGGGAGGAATGTCAGTAATGAAAACTTTAACGGCTAAAGAAGTAGAAGAAAAGTTAATGAATGGTGAAGTATTAAATATAATAGATGTAAGAGAAGTAGAAGAAGTACAAACTGGCAAAATTCCAACTGCAAATCATATTCCTTTAGGATTATTAGAGTTTCGCATGCACGAATTAGATAAGTCAAAGGAGTATGTCATGGTTTGTCGTTCTGGTGGTAGAAGTGGTCAGGCGTCATTATTTCTAGAAAACCAAGGATTTAAAGTGATCAACATGACAGGTGGCATGCTTGCATGGGAAGGTCATGTAGAATAATTTTTTTTAAATCAAAATATACCCCAGTAGGTATAAAATAGGAGGTTATCTTATGGATATGATTAAATCAAACGAAGTATTAGATGCGAAGGGCTTAGCTTGCCCAATGCCTATCGTAAAGACAAAGAAAGCAATGAATAACTTAGAAGCTGGTCAAGTATTAGAGGTTCAAGCCACTGATAAAGGTTCAAAGGCAGATATTGAAGCTTGGGCAAAGAGTTCAGGACATCAATATTTAGGTACAATTGAAGAAGGTACGGTCTTAAAACATTATCTTAGAAAAGCATCTGGTGAAGAAAAACAAGAAAAGAAACATCCAGTTGTCATAAATAATGAAGAACTTGAAGCGAAGCTATCGGCGGGAGTTGCTATCAAGGTAATTGATGTGCGTGAGGAAGCAGAGTATATGTTTAATCACATTCCAGGTGCTGTTTCAATTCCACTTGGTGAATTAGGAAATCGCTTAAATGAACTAAATTCTGATGAAGAACTATATATTGTTTGTCGTACAGGAAATCGAAGTGATTTAGCTGCACAAAAATTAACGGAAAATGGCTTTAAACATGTGACGAATGTTGTTCCAGGTATGAGTGAGTGGAACGGTTCTGTAGAAAAATCAGTTAACTAATTTTTTTTGAAGAAAATAATACTTTAGGGGGTATCATAAATGACAGTAAAAGCTATGTCAGCAAAAGAAGTAACAAAAAAGGTAATCAACAAGGAATCATTCTTTATTTTAGATGTACGTAATGAAAGTGACTTTGCCGATTGGAAAATTGAAGGGGAAAACTTTGAGTACTTAAATATACCTTATTTTGATTTGTTAGATGGCGTTGAAGAAATCATGGATAAAATGCCTAGGGATAAAGAAATCTTAGTTGTTTGTGCAAAAGAAGGCTCATCAATTATGGTTGCTGATATGCTATCTGAAGCAGGTTTAGAAGTTTCATATCTTAAAGGTGGAATGAAAACATGGAGTGAGCATTTAGAACCTTTAAAAGTAGCAGATTTAAAAGACGGTGGCGAACTGTACCAATTCGTACGTATCGGAAAAGGTTGTTTATCTTACATGATCGTTTCAAGCGGTGAAGCTGCACTTGTTGATGCAACACGTATGACAAATGTCTATCTTGATTTTGCGAAAGAAATAGGTGCTAACATTACACATGTGTTTGATACACATTTACACGCAGATCACATTTCAGGTGGTCGAAAAATTGCGGAAGCAACTAACGCAACTTACTGGTTACCTCCAAAAGATGCAACAGAAGTAACATTTGAGTATTCAGCATTAGAAGATGGTAATGACGTAGTGATTGGTAACACAACTATTAATATCCATGCACTATACTCTCCAGGTCATACAATTGGCTCAACATCATTTGTTGTCGATAAAGCATTCTTATTATCTGGTGACATTTTATTTATCGATTCGATTGGTCGTCCAGATTTAGCAGGAATGGCAGAAGACTGGGTAGGCGATTTAAGAGAAACGTTATATAAACGTTACCGTGAATTATCAGAGGAATTAACAGTTTTACCAGCACACTTCATGATCATTGACGAGCTTAATGAAGATGGAACGGTTGCTGAAAAATTAGGCACATTATTTGCTAAAAACCACGGATTAAACATTGAAGACGAAAATGAATTTAGAAAATTAGTGACCGAAAATTTACCACCGCAGCCAAATGCGTATCAAGAAATAAGAGAGCTAAATATGGGGAAAATTAATCCTGATGAAGATAAACAGCGTGAAATGGAAATCGGACCAAACCGTTGTGCAGTTCGATAAATGATAGGGGGAATAATAATGGACGTAACGAAAGTATTAGATGCAAAAGGATTAGCATGTCCTATGCCAATCGTAAAAACAAAAAAAGCAATCAATGAATTAGATTCTGGTCAAGTATTAGAAGTTCATACAACTGATAAAGGTGCAAAAAATGATTTAACAGCATGGGCGAAATCTGGAGGCCATGAGATGTTAAAAGACACGGAAGAAGATGGCGTTTTAAAGTTTTGGATTAAGAAGGGCTAAATCAAATAAAGAGGGAACCGAAATTGGTTCCCTTTTATTAAGGAGATGATCCTAACAATGGATTTCGCATTTATTATTACAATCTTTTTAATCGGTTTTATAGGGTCTTACATTTCAGGTATGGTCGGAATTGGCGGATCGATTATTAAATATCCAATGCTCTTATATATACCACCGTTATTTGGTTTAGCCGCGTTTAGTGCACACGAAGTATCAGGAATAAGTGCCGTACAAGTTTTCTTCGCAACAATAGGTGGTGTTTGGGCCTATCGTAAAGGTGGATACTTAAATAAAACACTAATCACTTACATGGGTGCGAGTATTTTAATAGGTAGTTTTATCGGTGGATACGGATCAAAGTTAATGTCTGAAGGCGGTATTAATCTTGTTTATGGGATCTTAGCATTAATCGCTGCCGTTATGATGCTAATTCCGAAAAAAGGTGTTGATGACATTCCATTAGATCAAGTGACATTTAATAAATGGCTAGCAGCAGCTTTAGCACTAATTGTAGGAGTAGGTGCAGGAATAGTTGGGGCAGCTGGAGCATTTTTACTTGTTCCGATTATGCTTGTTGTGTTAAAAATCCCTACTAGAATGACAATCGCTTCTTCTCTAGCGATTACATTTATCTCATCAATCGGATCTACCATTGGGAAAGTGACAACAGGCCAAGTACAATTTCTACCTGCACTAATCATGGTAGTGGCAAGTCTAATCGCTTCACCACTAGGTGCAAAAGCAGGTCAAAAAGTAAACACAAAAATCCTTCAATACTTACTAGCTGCCCTTATTCTAGGCACTGCCATTAAAATTTGGATGGACATCTTATAAATTTGAAACACAAAAAGAAGGTTTCTCACACGAGAAACCTTCTTTTTGTGTAAAGAAAATTCGACAGGTGCCTGTCACCTTTTTCCGACAGCCGCCTAGCGTTTTTTTAAACAAACGTTTGATTGAAACGCTGTATCTCAACTGGCTCAAGAGGTTCAGATTTAAACAAACGTTTGATCAAATAAAGATTTTTCGACAGGTACCTGTCGAATCCCATGAATATTTTCCATTTTCGGAGAGAAAATACAATTGGTAAATACATATCCACTGGATGTTGCTTTAGATTCTGAAAGGAGAGAGATGATATGAAAAAATGGTTAACGTTATTGTTTGCGTTTGTGATGGCTTTTAGTTTACTCGCTGCTTGTGGTGGTGGAGATGATGCTGGTGATGTAACAGATGAGGGTGTTGAGGATCAAGAAGGTACAGCGGGTGAGCAGGTAATGATTAAGTTTGCGGCACAAAACGATAACACACCTGCTACTCAAGCTGTTATTGATGAATTTAATAACTCACAAGACAAATATAAAGTAGAGTGGGTTCAAATGACGAATGATTCAGCTCAAATGCATGATCAGCTATTAACTTCTTTGTCTAGCGGATCTAATGAGTACGATGTTTTATCATTAGACGTTGTGTGGGCTGGTGAATTTGCTGGTGCTGGATACTTAGAGACGATTGATATGAAAATGAAGGATGCTGGTCTAAATAAAGGTGATTTCAATTCAGGTTCAATGGCATCAGGAAATTATAAAGGAAAGCAATATACGCTGCCGTTTTTCCCAGATTTAGGCTTGCTATATTATCGCAAAGATATTGTAAGTGAAGATGATGCGAAAAAGCTCGAGAGTGGAGATTATACGTACGAAGAATTAGGTGAAATGGCTGAAAAATATAACGGTGAAGAAGGAACCAAATATGGTTTTGTTTATCAGTCAAAGCAGTATGAAGGATTAACAGTTAACGTGACTGAATTTACGAAGTCCTTTGAAGACATTGAGGGTGGCTTGCAGACGATGTACAACTTTACGACTGCTCCTTGGGCACCAAAAGACATTTTAAACTTTACTGAAGGTGAAACACATACAAATTTTGAACAAGGAAATGCGGTGTTTGCACGTAATTGGCCGTATATGTATGGTCGAATTAAAGGAGCAGAAGAGGGTGTCACAGTCGCTACCGACCAAGTTGGTGTAGCACCTCTACCAAACGGTGGATCAGTTGGTGGTTGGTTACTAAGTGTGAACAAGAATTCTGCAAACGTTGATGGTGCATGGGAGTTTGTAAAATTCGTAGCTGGTCCTGAGGGTCAAAAGATTATGTCAACTCAAGGTGGGTACCTACCAGGGTTTAACGCATTGCTAAATGACGAGGAAGTCATTGCTTCTAATGAAATGCTCACGTACGAAGGATTCAAAAATGCATTGGAGTCAACGATTGCTAGACCGGTTTCCCCGGAGTATTCAAAGGTATCAGATACAATACAAGTACAAGCACATAAGTATTTAAGTTCAGGAAGTGGATTAGAAACAGTGGCTGAAGAAATACGAAATGCAGTAAGTGAATAAGAAATAATGAAAGAGGGCTCTAATAGTCATTAGAGCTCTTTTCTAAAAAGAGTATCCGTTAAAAGGGGTGAAAACGTGAAGAAAATTGGTTTTAAAGAATACTTGTTCATCCTTCCAACGATCTTATTGATTGCCGTATTTTCTTTATGGCCCGTTGTACAATCACTTACATACACTCTATTTGATTATAAATTGAACAACCAGCAGAAGTCTGGCTTGTATGTGAATGAGCGATTTAACTTTGATTTGTTTAATGAGACACAGCTTTATGTGTCCATGTTATTATCGGATGATTTATCAGTTATAACCGAACCAGAAGATTTACAGTTGGCTGAAGGAATTATTCAAAGAGTAGACGAAATTGGTGAAGCATATCAGGATCGAAAAGGTGTTCAAAAGATTAGTACAGAAGAAAAGGAAACCTTCCAAGGTTTATATAAAGAAACAAAAGAAGGGTTAACGACGCTGACCAAGAAATATGAAATGCCTAATGGCGAAAATTTACTTCTTTTAGCCGATGATCTTAATAACAGTGTTATTCCTTCAAATTTTATCGGCTTAAAATCATATGGAAAAGCTTTCACTGATGATCGAATTGGTGTGGCTCTGATGAATACATTTGTCTTCACTGTGTTTTCAGTATTCTTTGAATTAGTTCTTGGATTAGGACTAGCACTCATTATGAATAAAGCGATTTTCGGGCAGGGACTCATTCGAACCACCTCCCTTATTCCATGGGCCATTCCAACGGCGGTGGCGGCGCTAATGTGGAGTTATTTATATGATGGCAGTAGTGGAGTGGTTGCAAACATCTTTCAAAATATCGGGCTTGTTAGTGATTCAAGGGATTTACTGTTAAGTCAATCAGGTGCTATGTTTTCAACGATTTTAGCGGATGTGTGGAAAACAACTCCTTATATGGCGTTACTTTTATTAGCTGGGTTACAAAATATCTCATCATCCCTTTATGAGGCTGCATCAATGGACGGTGCAAATAAAATTCAGCAATTTTTCAAGGTGACTTTGCCACTATTGAAGCCATCGATTCTAGTTGCCCTTTTGTTTCGTACGTTGGATGCCTTCCGTGTATTTGACTTAATTTACGTGTTAACTGGCGGTGGACCTGGTGGAGCAACAGAAACTCTATCGATTTACGCCTATAAAGCAATGTTTGGACAAACGAACTTTGGATACGGGTCAGTTGTTGTAATGGTCATGTTTTTAAGTGTGGCGGTCATAGCGATTATCTTTGTTAAGTTCCTAGGTGCCAACTTAATGGAGAAGAGTTAATTAAGGAGGGAAATGAGTGAAAGCAGAAAATAGAAAGCTGAAATACGTCTTTATGATTTTTGTTGTTTTTTACTTATTAGCGATCGTATTTCCGTTCTTTTGGATTTTCATTACCTCCTTTAAAACCTCTGGCGAAATATTTGGTGCAGGAGCTTTTCGAGTCATTCCAGAAGAACCAACGTTACGAAACTTTTATACCGTTTTAGTCGAAAAAGGAATCTTAAATGCCATTAAAAATAGCTTAATTATTTCTCTTTTAACAACCGTTTATATTGTATTGGTTGCAACGTTTTCAGCGTACGCAATTTCTAGATTTGAGTTTCGAGGGAAAAACATCTTACTTGGGTTAATATTAGCTGTATCGATGTTTCCACAAATGATTGTGATTGGTCCAATTTACAATATGTTTTTAAAACTGGGTTTAACGAACAGCTACGCGATTGTATTACCGTACTCCACTATTACACTTCCTATGGCTGTATGGATATTAGTTACCCATTTTAACCAAATCCCAATGGCATTGGAAGAATCTGCGAGAATTGATGGAGCAACACCGTTACAAACGCTGTTTAAAATCGTCTTTCCACTTGCAGCACCTGGTGTCTTTACTACAGCAATCATTGTCTTTATCTCAGCGTGGAATGAGTTCGTTTTGACAATTACGATTAATTCCAACCAAGAATACCATACCGTACCTGTGGCGATTTCATTTTTAAGAACCCAGTTCAGTATTTTATGGGGAGAGGTAGCGGCAGCAACAACAATTGTTACCATACCAACCTTAATTATGGTATTATTTTTCCAACGACAAATTGTTTCTGGTCTAACATCAGGTGGAGTGAAGGAATAACAACAAGAGGAAGCCCTTTATTTGTAGGCTTCCTTTCGTATTTATGAGGGAAGAGGTGTACATATGTTAATCGGACATTTACAAGAAATTACGCGTCATCCAGTTAAATCATTTACAGGGGAAACGGTGAATAAAACGAGAGTGATGAAATACGGATTGTACGGTGATCGTAGTCATGCACTACTCGATCAATCAAGAGACAACAAATTTTTAACAATCACTCAAGCAGCTGATTTCGTTAAGTATAAAGCTAGATTTATGGGTGAAGAGTTAGATGACGAATTACCAATGGTAGAAATCACAAATCCTGCTGGGAAAACGTATAGGTGGGCAGAGGCTGCTTTTGTAGATGAGATTGAACAGCTAACGTTACGAAAAGTAACACCTATTCAATTCGCTGCGACCGAAGTCCCTTTAGGTGGCGCATTAGAAGAGGATCACCTTCTGCTTGCAACAGATGCATCGCTTCAACAATTAGAGGAAATGACAGGGTTTGATGTAGACAAACGAAGATTCCGACCTAATTTATTTCTCTCTTTAGTAGAAAAAAAACCGTTTGTTGAAGAAGAATGGGTTGGTAAGCAATTGCAAATTGGGGACAACGTCATCGTTCGCTTAAATAAACCTTGTGTGAGGTGTTCGATTGTAAATGTCGAACCTGAATCAGCTAAAATTACACCTTCCGTTTTAAAAACAGTTGTTACTAAAAGAGAGAGTAACTTTGGGGTGTATGCTTCTGTTGTAAAAACAGGTGTCATTCAAAATGGGGATGAAGTACACTTGGTTGATTAAGAAAGGCCTGAAAAAGGTCTTTTTTTGTTGGTTTATAGATGAAAATATACATTTCCAAACAGATATATACATAATTTTCAAGAGTTGTAGTAAGAAAGAATAAAAATTGTAAAAAATTATAATTTTAAAAGGATTTTTGGGAAAATGAGAGAATTATTATATATAAAGGTGATATCTATTTATAGGAGGATCTTATGAGGAAAATATTAAGTTCTATTTTCATGACGATTGTATTTTTTTGTGCGGTTTCACCTCATGCATTTGCAGGAGGAAACTGGACATTACAGGAAGTTGAAAAGGAAGCCGAAGATACAAACATAAAAATTGAAAATGAAATTGCTAAAGCTGTGAAAGAAGCTAATAAAATGCACAAAGAACTAAAGAAAGATCTTCGTAAGATTGAATTGGGGAAAAAAGTATATAAGCTACTTAAAGAAAAAGAAAAAGTAGAATGGAAGCTAACAGAAGAAAACGATGAAAAGAAAAGAGTAAAGTTAGAAGAAAAACTAGCTGAAATTGAAGCAGAAATTCGAGAAGAAGAATATAAAATTGAATCTGACCTAGCTGAGATTGAATTAGATATCGCTGCGTTAGAAGAAGTGCTATTTTCATTAAATGCCGAAAAAGATCAAGTGAAAATTAGTGAGAAGATTGAAAAACGCATGGAAAAACTGAACGAAAAATCAAGAAAACATAAAGAAAAACTACTCGAATTCTCAATTGAATTAAACGAGTTGATTCAAGATCTTCGTAATAAAACAGATGAAATGTCATTAAAAATGAGAACAGAAGCTCTTGAACATGGCTATTTGGTTGAGTGTACATGGCAAGAGGTAGAATTAGCAGGTGAAAAAGTGTGGATTGATCCGTTGAGGGTAATAGGTTTTTCAAGATAATATTTTGTAAACGAGTTTACTTTTAATGTAAGCTCGTTTTTCGTTAGTGAAGATGAGTTCCAATATTTGTAAAGGGGCATACCTATGAAAGGTTTTCAATTATACACCTCAAATAAACGAATAGAAGAGGTCAAACAAGGATCTTCTATTCTTAGTTTATTAGGTAGAGGTGACGGAACAGAAGTGCTAATGCAACAAATATTTGCTAATAAACTTTTTTATATTTATCCAAGTGATCGAAAAGAGACAATGGAATTCTTTTATATCATATCCGGGCAAGTTTATTGTGAAGCATTGAAGAAGGAACTTAAAGAGAATGATTATTTTTATGTACAAGAATTAGCTGAGCCAGTTCTTTTAAAAACAATGATTGATACGAAGTTACTTTGGATATCAACAGAGCCAATTTACCATTATATAAGCGAGAATATTCAAAAATTAATAAAAGTAGTAAAAGAAGTAGAACAAAAAGATAGATATACATTTAACCACAGTGAACGTGTTCAAGAATACGCAATGAAAATGGGAATAAAATTGAAGCTTTCTAAAGAACGGCTCGATAATCTCTTTATCGCTTCAGTTCTTCACGATATTGGGAAAATCCATATACCAGAAGAAATCCTCAATAAACCAGGCAAACTAACCGACGAAGAATTTGCACTTATAAAGAAGCATCCTACTGATGGAGCTGAAATGGTTAAGGACACGTACTATAAAGACATCGCTCCCATTATTGAGCAGCATCACGAACGCTTAAATGGAACGGGTTATCCACTGGGTTTAAAGGATGAGGATATTTTATTAGAAGCAAAAATCATAGCTGTTAGTGATACGTATGATGCGATGACAGAAGATCGCGCATATCGAAAAGCCTTTTCAACACAGCATGCAGTTGATGAAATCTGTCAATTAATTGGTACGCACTATGATCATAGAGTGGTAGATGCGTTTATAGAGGTGTTAAAAGAAGAAGGTAAAATATAAATATATATAAAGGAGAAATTCAACTACGGGATTTCTCCTTTGCTATAAATGAGGGAGGGGTATGATGAGTAATTTAGAAGAACACTTTGCTTCTTATCGTGAAAAAGTCATCGGACATAATCATACATTTCATTCGCCATATGGTGAGAAAAAGCTAATCTATGCTGATTGGACAGCGAGCGGAAGACTGTATGAGCCTATTGAAAAAACAATTACATATGCAGTAGGTCCATATGTTGCAAATCCACATACTGAAACAAGTATTACAGGGAAAATGATGACAAACGCTTATCATGAAGCGGTCAACAGCATTAAAAAGCACGTAAATGCATCAGAGCAAGATGTACTGATCATGGATGGCTCAGGTGCAACTGGTGTGATTAATAAATTTCAAAGAATCCTAGGATTAACTCTCTCAGAACATTTCAAGAACAGTATAGCAATTCCTAAAAAAGAAAGACCTGTTGTCTTTATTAGTCACATGGAACACCACTCTAATCATATTTCCTGGCTTGAAACAATAGCAGAAGTCGTTGTGATTCCTCATGACGATGAGGGGTTTATTAGTCTTGAAAACTTGAAATCTAGATTAGAGGATTTCCAGGACAGGAAAGTGAAAATAGGCGCATTTACAGCATGCTCTAATGTGACAGGAGTGGTGACGCCATATCACAAAATGTCAAAACTAATGCATCTACATGGTGGTGTATGTTTTGTCGATTTTGCGGCCTCAGCTCCGTATGTCTCAATCGATATGAATCCAACGGATCCATTAGAAAAACTTGATGCCATTTATTTCTCACCCCATAAATTTTTAGGTGGGCCAGGAACTTCGGGGGTATTAATTTTTCATGCAAGTCTCTATAATCGCATTGTTCCAGATCATCCAGGTGGGGGTACGGTTAAGTGGACAAACCCTTGGGGTGGTAGAGCTTATTATGAGGATATTGAGGCGAGGGAAAGCGGAGGAACGCCTGGATTTTTACAGGCCATTCGTACATCCCTTGCGATTAAACTGAAGGAAGAGATGGGGATTGAACATATCCTAAAGCGGGAAAAAGAACAGCTAGATTACTTATTTTCAGAATTAGAAAAAATACCTTCGCTCCACATGTTAGCAGGAGAACAAAAGTACCGAATAGGTATTATTTCTTTCTACTCAGAAACGATTCATTATAATTTATTTACGAAACTATTAAATGATCGATACGGAATTCAAGTACGTGGTGGATGCTCATGTGCCGGAACATATGGTCATATTCTTTTGAATATTAATGAAGAGATTTCAAAGCAAATTACCGATCAAATTGATCAAGGACATCTGTCCTATAAACCTGGTTGGGTTAGGCTGTCTATTCATCCGATTATGTCAGATGAAGATTTAAGATATATAGTAGCTGCCATAAAAGAAATTATCGAATCTATTGATACATTCGAAAAAGATTACTTATATAAAAAAGAAACGAATGATTATGTTCATAAGAATGAAGTCCCATTAACGATTAGTCCCTTGTTTCAATTTGGAAATATAAAGGGAGTATCTAGTAGTTTTAACTAGAGAAGGAGAGTGCTAAAATGACGATTGAGGCGAAAGAAACGTTAACGATAGAAGAATTTCACCGAAAATGTGCGGTATCACTTTTTAACCAAGTATGGGATCTAATTGAAAAGGAAGAACGAACGCAAGCTGAAATCGACCAGATGATTACAATGGCGTATGCTTCAAGATATCATTGGAGTGAAATCGGTCAGCCTGTCAATTTTTCAAGAGGAGAATGGCAAATTTCCAGAGTATATAGTTTGTTAGAACGAAGCGAGCCAGCTCTTTACCATGCTGAGCGTAATTTGGAGATTTGTTTAGAGCATGGAATTGGAGATTTTGATTTAGCGTTTGCTTATGAAGCGTTAGCTCGCGCTTATAAGGTGAGTGGAAATGAAGAGGAATTCCAAAAATATAAAGACCTTGCGATGGATGCTAGCGGTCAAATTAAGAAAGAAGACGATAAACAGTATTTTATAAATGATTTAAATACGATTTAAGAACAAGCAGCCAGCCGAAATGCTGGCTGTTTTCTATGACTTTATCCTTTTAATTTAAATTCGTTCCCATCTAAATCCTTAAATTGAACGAATGTACCCCATTGCATTTGGTAAGGTTCCTCTAGAAGCTTACTCCATTCGCTTTTAACGTTACCATAACGTTGTTACATTCAAATATGGTTGAAGTTTTTTTCTCGTAATTGACTTTTTTTACTTGTACATATGAAACCTCTATTCCCAAAAATGCGTCTAACATAACGTATACAATATTTTCCAGTGTTAACCAAAATACACACTGCTTTTGCTGCATAATTTTCCTACCCGTTGAATAAAATGTCTCGTTGTCACAATAATTTCCATTTTTTGTATACAAGATTACTAGTTTGGGAGAGAGTGTATGAAAAAGATTGCGATGATTTTGGTAGGAGTGGCATTTGTTTTTGGGGCTAGTTTTCTTTCGATTACTGCTAAAGCAGGAAGTGAAAAACAAGTTGAAGTGAAGGAACACAACGAGAAAAAAGTGATATTAACAAATAAAGACTTTCAGTATGAAGTAATGCTAATTGATCCTCGAACAAATGATGTTATTAAGAAGTTCGTACCTGAAAGAGATTTAGAAAAACATCAAAAAGATATGATGGCCATAACGAATGAATTAGCGTTAGCGTATGATCGCCCCATGTTACCGGTAAAATTAGATCAACAGGGTAATATTATCGGTGGGCAAAGTCGAGTCATTTTAGATGAAGAGAAACTGTTTGCTGAACTAAGTGAGATAACGGCCTTTGAGAGAACGATTGAGTTACCAATTGAAGAAACCGCTCCTAATGTTACAACAGAAACGTTACAGGGGATAAATGAGGGTATATTAGCAAGTTTTACAACAAGCTTTAATCCTTCAGTGTTTGGTCGAACGGAAAACATTCGGCTATCTTCAGAAGAAATTAATCAAATCGTACTTGGCCCAGGAGATCGTTTTTACTTTAATTCGATTGTTGGTGATACGACCGCCGATAAAGGCTACCAGTTAGCAACTGTTATAATAAATAAGGAGTTCGTTGAGGGATATGGTGGTGGAGTGTGTCAAACATCTAGTACATTATATAATGCCATTGAAAAAGCAGGACTTAAGATTTTGGAGCTTCACCATCATTCAAAGGAAGTTGGGTATGTTCCAAAAGGTAAAGATGCGACGATTGCATATGGTTATAAAGACTTTAAGTTTATGAACGATAAAGATTTTCCAGTCATGATTCGCACGATTGTGGATAAAACCCAAGGAACATTAGAGGTGCAGGTATCAGCTGCCACAAAGTATTTAGCAAATCGATAAAAAAACTTCGACTGTCAGTTCAGTCGAAGTTTTTTTGCACTTTTGATCGTAAACGTTGAACATATCGGTGGAATGTATGGTAGAAAATGATATTTGCTATGACAACGCCAGCATAAAATAAGCTGGAATACCATGTAGTCCAAGTCTTAAAGGTGTACAAGTGAAAAAATTCTACTGAGATCCATTCAAGCAAAGTTAATGCGGTGACAGCTAACGTAAAAAAAAGGAATTTGTTTATCTTTTTTATCTTATAAGCATAGATAAAGTTTAGTAACGTAAAGGGGTACACAACATTTTGTAAGAAAATGTCCATTAACTCTCCACTGTTTCGATCTACCGTGTCATAAAAATCATAGGGAGGCATGGCTAGAAAATAATCGCCTACTGTTGTATATAGGAGATTAAATAATAAGATGCCAATGACTTCAGTATGAAGTAAGGCTGTGCTAGTTTTAAGTAAATAGATACTAATGGATAGAGTGCCGATAGAAATGAAAATCGTAAACCATTCATTCTCATCAAAATGTTTAGGTAACATTGGTTCTGCTATTTCATAGGCTCTCTCAAAAAAATTCTTCATATGACCTGTTCCCTTTTTAAAATATGGTGAAGAAGGTTCATAAAGTAAACCGCTATTAAAATAACAAGCATTTCAAAAAACATGTCGAGAGAAGGATACCAGCTTTTCGTTTTTGATTCTAAAACTCCACATAAAAGAAAGATTTTTTCCATGAGAACTCCGAACAAAATCCAACTAAATGTTATGGCCAATTTTTTATTAAAAGATAACTGTGAACGATAAGCGGCCAGTACCCATAGTAAAGTCACAGCAAAAACGATGCCATATTGAAGTCGAACAGTCCAAAAGGGAAAATGTTCTGTAACCACTGCAAGGCGTTTATAAGGTGATGAAATGGTATAGAACATGTTTTGACAGAAGTACGATGTAAACATAAAAAGTAAAAGTATCTCAATAGGTTTGAACCATTTCTTAAGATAAGACAAAGTGAGGAGAAGACAGATTGATAATAGTAAGATACTAAAGAATGTTATCATTTCATGCATTCATCCTTTATGAGTGTATATTCAGTTTAGTTTTCTTGAAGTTGCTTTATTTTATACAAAAACAATCTATTCATTAATTCTTATTCGATTAAGATGTGTTTCCGTTCGTTTGTTTAACATCGTTTCTGCAGTAACGCCTGCTTAGCATGAAGGACCATTCCCGCAATCTTCACTTGGAAACGGACTTCATCCTTAGCATGAATGACCATTTCCGCACTCTACACTGACAAAACGGACTTCATCACCAGTATGAATGACCATTTCCGCACTCTTCACTTGTAAAACGGACTTCATCACCAGTATGAATGACCATTTCCGCACTCTACACTGACAAAACGGACTTCATTACCAGTATGAATGACCATTTCCGCACTCTACACTGACAAAACGGACTTCATCACCATCATGAAGGACTTATTTCGCACTCTTCACTTGCAAAACGGACTTCATCATCATCATGAAGGACTTTTTCCTCCTACTATACTTGCATAAAGGTCATGAAAGCATAAAAAAAGCTGATCCCATATGGAATCAGCGGAAAATATTTGGTGTGGTGTATGTAAGGCAAATGCCATAGTTGCCGTCCTCTATTGTTTCACAACCTGCAACTCGACAGGTGGGTGTTCGCATAAGCTCTGTCACCTTCCTCTAGCTTTCAAGGCTTGGTGTTAGAATCTTCCTCTCTTGAACGCCCAAATTTTACGCATTCGGTTGAAACAATAGTTTGAACGAACAACACAGCATGTTGTTGTCTTAACTTGAGTTAATCTTATCAAAAGCTGAGCATGAGGAAAATAGGAGAGTGATGGAAATGATGGTAACATATTTTTTTGGACAAATTTTTTTAATATTGTTGGTAAAACTATACTAAGTTACATATAATTCATTATCTTAAAGAATAGGAGGGAAAGAATGAATGAGGATAAGTTCTTTTACCGTTTCTCATTTTTGGCTCATCGCCATTTTATTATGTATTAAGACGTTCTTCGTCAGTATATTTACCTTTGATTTGCAGCTTGAATCATTCGTTCAAGAGTTCATTCTCCTATTAAGTGCGTTAGGTTCTTCTGTGTGTATTTTAAGTGTTGCGTTGTTTGCAAAAAAAGAAAAAAGGTTAAGGGTATTGGTCTTCTCTTATCTTTTTGCAACAATTATTTTATATGGAAATGTGCTATACTATCGCTTTTTTAACGATTTTATTACGATACCGGTCTTATTTCAGTCACGTAATTTATTAAAATTAGGGACGAGTATATTTGAATTAATAACTCCTCTTGATGTGTTGTTCTTTTTTGAATTGCCGCTATTTTGGCTATTTTTGAAAAGAAAAGTCGGCGTTCGTAAAATTATCTTAGAACAACGAAAAGGTAAAATCATCGCTATAGCACTTGTGCTGTTATCAACCAATCTATACTTAGCACACGAAGAGCGACCTGAGCTGTTAACAAGGTCTTTTGATAGAAAGCTGTTAGTCAAAAACTTAGGGATTTATTCGTACCACCTCTATGATTTCATCATGTATTCGAACATGAAGCGAAGAATTGCATTTGCAGATAATGATCAAGTAACGGAGATTATTAATTATGTAAAGGCTAGTAAAGAAGAGTCAAATGAGAACCTCTTTGGTATCGCAAAAGGAAAAAATGTCTTTCTCATTTCCTTAGAATCAACGCAAAGCTTTGTTGTGAATCGTCAGATAGATGGACAAGAGATTACACCTTTTCTTAACCAGTTAATAAGAGATAGAGGTACATATTATTTTTCAGATTTTTATCATCAAACAGGACAAGGGAAAACGTCTGATTCAGAGTTTATCGTAGAGAATTCCATGTATGGGTTGCCAAGAGGTGCTGTCTTTTTTTCAAATCCAGAAAATACATATCATTCAATGGCATCTCTATTAAAAGAAAAAGCAGGATATTACACGGCCGTATTTCATGCGAATAATAAAAGCTTTTGGAATCGTGATATAATGTACGATGCACTTGGGTACGATCGTTTTTATTCTGATGAAGACTTTTTGATTACAGCAGATAATTCAATTGGATGGGGCTTAAAGGATGATGAATTTTTCCTTCAGTCTATTCCATATCTAAAAGAGTTACCACAGCCCTTTTATGCAAAATTTATTACTTTAACTAACCATTTCCCTTTTTCTCTTAGTAAGAAGGATGAATATATTCCCGAGTGGAATTCAAAGGACGGGACTGTTAACAGGTATTTTACGACGGTTAGATATCAGGATGAGGCACTTAAAGTATTTTTCCAGAAATTAAAGGAACAAGGTCTTTATGAAAATTCCATTTTTGTATTGTATGGGGATCACTACGGAATTTCAGAAAATCATAACAAAGCGATGTCACAATTTCTTGAAAAAAAAATTACGCCTTTCGAAACGATAAACCTGCAAAAGGTTCCATTAATTTTGCATTTCCCCGGGCGCAACGAAACACGAACGGTGACATCTGTTTCAGGTCAAATAGATTTAAAGCCAACACTCCTAAATTTACTTGGGGTAAGTGTAGAGAATGATATTATGTTTGGTTCTGATTTATTCTCAGAAGAGAAGAAACAATTTGTGATTCTTCGAGATGGAAGCTTTGTAACAGATCAATTTATTATGACGGATAATAAATGTTACGACAAAAACACAGCACTTCCTACTGATCAATCAATTTGTATGCCCTATTTGGAAATGGCGAAAAAAGAGCTCGATTTTTCTGATCAAGTCATTTATGGTGACTTATTACGAGTATTGGGTGAAGAGAATCCTTAAAACTCCTTTAGAGGAGTTTTTTGTTTTGAATTTAAGGAATGGAAGTCGGACAAGAAGCATACATAGTATGGAGGAATTTTGATTCGGAGGTGTTCTTTGTGAATGTAGGGATTTTACTCATTCGGATAACGGTTGGCCTTACGCTAGCGGGGCATGGTGTTCAAAAGTTATTTGGCTGGTTTGGAGGTCCGGGCTTAAAGGAAGCTGGCGTTCATTTTGAGACTGTTGGTATTTATCCAGGTGAACAAATGGCTCTTGCTGCTGGATTACTTGAATGTATAGGTGGGCTCATGCTCGCTCTAGGACTTTTGACACCAATCGGTTCACTTATGATCATTGTAACGATGCTAATGGCTATATTGAAGGTACATGGACCTAATGGTTATTGGATGAATCAAAAAGGATTTGAATACAATCTTCTCATTATCGTTGCTTCATTTGCATGTATACTTATTGGAGCTGGTAGGTATTCCATTGACTATCTGCTAAGTTCAAGAAGAAGATAGGAAGCATTTCAACCATTGAGTTTTTTATTACAATCCTGTAAAAATTATCGAGAATTGTCGATTTTTAAACATTGTGATGATATACTACTAAAGACATTAAATAGATAATGATACTCTTTATCAATGTAAGGAGTTGGACATAAGAGTGTGTAGTAACAGTAATCAACTAGATGTACTAGAATTTTACCATCTATTTCAACCTATTTATCACTTGAAAAACCTTGAAATATTAGGATATGAGGCATTTTTAAGAAGTACAGCATGTCGAAATCCTGAAGAAATTTTTAATGAAGCAACCAGACAGAATCTATTATATGAAACAGACCTTTCTTCCTTGAATGGTGTTTTTGAACATATTAATTTTGTAACAGATAATGAAGTGTTGTTATTTTTAAACATCTATCCTTCAACGATTATTGATGAAAGATTTCCAGAATACATTCGTCAAGCGATTGAACGATTTAACATTCCTAAGCACAGAGTCGTTTTTGAAATAAATGAGTCTCCGGCAGAAGAGGATTTACTTTTTACAGCTACGTTTAAAGAAAGGTTGCATTTCCTTAAGGAACAAGGGTTTTATTATGCTCTAGATGACATTGGGAAGTGGGATGTTTCTTTAAAAAAGCTAGAAGAGTTAAAACCTAATTTCGTTAAACTAGATCAGTGTATGATGAAAGAAAAGCATAAGCAGGATGTTGTGAGTGTGTTTACTGATTACTGCAAACGAAATGATATTCGACTCATTCTAGAAGGAATCGAGAAGAAAGAAGACTTACACCTTGCACAGTCAAAACAAATTGTTTTTGGTCAAGGATATTTGTTAGGAAGACCGAATAAAAATTCTTCTTTAAACTGGTTTATATAGCATAAAAGTAGTCGGCGTGAGGCTGGCTTTTTTATTTTCTAAATATTTGTTACAATATGGGTAGCGATCTATCACTGGGAGGAGCACTGCGTATATGAAACTTTCAAAATTTCTATCAGCTTTTCTTATTATCGTTGGAACAGCTTTTGTAGGTTATGCAGTCTATGAAATTGTGTATACGAAGGTTGAAACGCAACAATCACTAGTAGAAGCAAAAGAAGTCATTAAGAAAAGTCAGTCTAAAAAGGGAGCACTTTCAGAACCTTTTGATCCTATTATGGGAGAGGCTGTTGGGATATTAACAATTCCAAAGCTCGATGCTGAACTACCGATTGTTGAAGGCACTGATCCTGACGATTTAGAAAAAGGTGTAGGACATTATAAAGGCTCTTTTTATCCAAATGACGGAGGGCAAATTGTTCTTTCAGGGCACCGAGATACAGTGTTTAGAAATGTTGGAAAACTTAAACTAGGTGATTCATTAGTTATGAGTTTACCATATGGTGACTTTACTTATAAAATTATAGAAACTAAGATTGTTGAGGCGGACGATACAAGTATCATTACGTTGCAAAAGGATTTCGAAGAACTTATTCTAACAACTTGTTATCCTTTTAGCTATGTTGGCGATGCTCCCCAACGATATATCATATATGCAGAAAAACAAGATTAAACAGCTTTCAGTTGAAAGCTGTTTTTTTATTCTATACTTCTTGACTTCCATTTTACTCTTACCATCGTGTTGGTAAAATATAAGATTAATAAAACACTATAGGAGCAGAGTGCGAAAAGGCCGATCATATCAAGGTGAAAAAATGAAAGGATTAAACTAGTTCCAACGAATAGATATAATCCTCCTAAATATGTTTGAATTTGACGATCAGTATATAACCGAACAAATGCTGCTCCTAACTGACTACCTATTAAGGCACCGATAATTAAGAAACTACTATTAACGTAATCAATTTTTATCACATTTGAATATGAGATATAACCGAACGTTACAATTAGTAGAACACTTACTAAACTAGTACCTACTGCTTTTTTAGACGGGAAACGTAGGAAACGAATAAGTAACGGTACAATAATAAAGCCCCCACCTACACCAAGAATCGTAGACACCGCACCTGCAAATAATCCGATTAACGTACAAACAATAATGGAAGGGACCTTTTTATTCAAAGTACCTGGTTTATTAGTGCTACTGTTTTTTTTAAACATGATAATCGAAAAATAGCTGATTAAGACTAAATAAAATAAAGGAATCAACGTATCCGCTAGATTCATTTCTTCAAGATAAAAGACAAAAGGTTGTGCGATTTGAGTTGCCATGATTCCCATGATTCCGATAAGTATTGCGGTTTTCCACTCGATATTTTTCATGCGGAAATGTGCAATGGAACCAGAAAATGAAGTAGCAACCGTGTAGAGCAAACTGGTAGGGATTGCATAGATAGGAGAATAACCTATTAGAAGTAGTATAGGAGTTAGTACAAATCCGCCTCCTATTCCAAAAAATCCAGACAATATACCAATCCCCAAACCAAGCAGAAGAAAGTAAAATAAATCCATAATGCCCCTACCTTTCTTTTATCCCATCAACATTCTAATGATTGTAAGGTGGGAATAGAGGTGGTTGATCTAAAGGCTCTGCAAAACAATGTATGCGTTCATTTGTAATAGGGTGGGAGAATGAAACCTTTACAGCATGAAGAGCTTGTCTTGATATGGTCTCTTCACCACCATATAATGTATCACCAACAAGTGGATAGCCTAAATGACTCATATGTACACGAATTTGGTGTGTCCTACCAGTCTCTAAAGTTAGTTCAATAAAAGTCTGCTTATGCTTTAGGAGGATGTCTAAAACCTTGTAATTTGTTACCGCATGTTGTCCAGTAGGTGAAACTCTTCTTCTAGTTGCGTGATGGCGGTCTCTCCCTATTGGTGCATCAATCCTACCTTTTTTCTGTTTGATTATCCCATGAACAAGGGCAATATACGTTCTTGAAATCTCTCGACTTTCAAGGGCACGATCTAGAATTGAACTTGAAAGCTTATTTTTTGCAAAAATGACGGCCCCTGTTGTATTTTTGTCTAAACGATGAATGTGTCGCACCTTGAGTTGTTCACCGTTTGTAAGGAAATGATAAGCCACTGCGTTTGCAAGTGTACCTGTTTGTCCATCCATAGTTGGATGTGTATCGATTCCTGCAGGTTTATTCACAACCATCACATGGTCATCTTCGTATAACACTTGTAGTTCATGATATTCTGGGATTACTCCATAATCTTCGTCAATAAATAAACGCATATGGAGCCTATCACCGGTCGAAAGTGGGTGACTCCATGGAAGTTGTTCACCATTAATTTTGATGGTTTTTTCCATGCGAAACTGATGAAGCATCGTCTTTGGAACACCAATATCTGTTTTTAACAGTTGTTCAATTGTGTAATTATTCCACTTTGACGGAATTGTTAACTCCATCCATTCACCTTTTTTTGAAATTTTCATTTCCGTCACACCTTTTATGTAAGTTCTATATTCATACCACTGTTTAAGTCTATCTATATGAATTATATCTAATGTGAGAAAGCTTGTGAAATAATAGTAGGAAGTGTAGGAAAGACTTACCTTCACACGGGGAAATAAAGCTGTGTTATTCTATATGTAAGAATGAAGGTAGAGAGAGTAGAAGGTGGTTTTAAACGTGAAAGTCGTATACGCATCAACTCCAGAACAGGAGACACATATTAAGGAATTGGTTGAGTACATCTACACTTCCATTTTTCCAGAATTCTTTTCAGATCATTATATTTCAAAATTAGAGGCATTGAACGTCTTGTTACCAAATGAAGAAGATCTACATTATAACGGGACACTGAAGGATGCATTTTATGTGATATCTAGCCTTCAAGCCATAATTGCTGTGTTGGACACTGTAAAAGATGATATCATTGATGAAAGTCATAGAGACATCTTTGAAAAAAATGTGAGAACGTTAGAGGATTATGGGTATTCGTTTCCTTTAACCATTGAACAATTTTCTCAAACAAAGCATGATGTAATTAGTAAATATTCTAAGCCAACAAACGTATTTTTAGCCTAAAAAAGCTGACCAATAAAGGTCAGCTTTTTATTTTGCATTTTTAATATCGGTAAACCACTCTTCAAATAAGATTGCTTCATCTTCTTCAATAAAGCCTACGGATTGGCCTTCAACTTCTTCATATCCTACAATCCGTTTTAATTCTTTTCCATTTACATAATGCACAATTGTAGGAGTGGATTTAATGTTAAAGTTACTCCATCCGTCTTTAAATTCTAAAAGGTTAAATTGCACAAGATTAATTCCCATTTTTTCTGCCATAGGAGCTACTTTTGGAGTTGCTTCTTGGCAGTATGAACAAGTAGGGCTATAAAAATAAACAGTAACTGTTTCTTTTGCATCAAGCTTTTCTGTTAATTCTTCTGGAAGAATTTGATTTTGATAGTTCGGATCATCAAGTTGATCTATAGTTGCAGGGTCAAGTGTTGCTTTATTGTATGGATTGCCTTCTGCTTTTTGTTTATTTGAATAAGAAGTAGCAAACGCTAATGCTCCAAATAGAGCGACAATGATAGCAGTGAATATGATTAATTTTTTCAAAGTTATTTACCCTCTTTCAACGATAATAAAGTAAGTAGACTCGTGATAAATATTATGATAAAACCGACTAGAGCTAGAAATGGAATGGTAATAAAGCCGAGCCAGTTAATATATTCACCAGTACAAGGAATTATACCACATGAAAAAGAGTTTTCTCCAACGAAGCGAACTTTTTGGACTAAATAGTGGTAGAGGGATATTGATCCACCAATAGCTGAAAGAATAATGGTATAAAATGCAATATGATAATGCTTTTTAACAATTGCAATTCCTAGAATAATAACGAGAGGGTACATAAATATTCGTTGATACCAGCACAGCTCACAAGGGATAAATTTTAGTACCTCAGAAAAAAACAGACTACCTAATGTTGCAACTAAAGCTGCAGCCCAACCGATAAATAAATAGGATTCTACTTTTTGATTATTGTGCATCAATTTATTAGCTCCTTATCAACCTTCAATATAATCTCTTTGATTATAGTATGACAGAAATGGATTTGTAAAACAGATAGAGTACATTTGTCATCAAATCGACAATTCTGAATATAATTCAAACTATTATTGACAGGGTCATAGGAGGTACTTACAATGAAACAGAAAGTAAGCGTTTTCGTAGTGAGATATATTTTTTCGTGAAATGTGAAATCGATTCCAAAAAAAGATTTCAAAGGTAAAGGAGACGGTTGAAATGAGTAAGCAATGGTGGAAAGAAGCAGTCGTTTATCAAATCTATCCTCGAAGCTTTAAAGATAGCAATGGAGATGGTGTGGGTGATATTAAAGGGATTGCATCAAAGCTAGATTATTTAAAAGAGCTTGGAGTGGATGTAGTTTGGTTATCACCAGTCTATCAATCTCCTAATGATGATAACGGATATGATATTAGTGATTATCGAAACATTATGGATGAATTTGGTACGATGGCCGATTGGGAGGAAATGCTTGCAGAAATGCATAAACGCGGAATTAAGTTAATTATGGACCTTGTTGTGAATCATAGTTCAGATGAGCATGCATGGTTTGTAGAGTCAAGAAAGTCAAAGGACAATCCATATCGTGACTATTATATTTGGCGTCCAGGAAAAGATGGAAAAGAGCCAAACAATTGGGAATCAGCTTTTAGTGGATCTACTTGGGAGTATGATGAAGCAACAGATGAATACTTTTTACATATCTTTAGTAAAAAACAACCTGATTTGAACTGGGAAAATCCAACACTTCGCAATGAAGTTTATGACATGATGAAATTTTGGTTAGACAAAGGTATCGATGGATTTCGTATGGATGTCATTAATTTTATTTCAAAAGTAGATGGCCTTCCAAGTGCCCCTGAAGAAGAAGGGAAGAAATACGTTTCAGGTCATGAATACTTTATGAATGGACCGAGAATCCACGACTACTTAAAGGAAATGAATCAAGAGGTTTTATCAAAGTATGACATACTGACTGTTGGTGAAATGCCAGGTGTCACACCTGAAGAAGGAATTTTATATACAGGTGAAGACCGTAATGAGTTAAATATGGTCTTTCAATTTGAGCATATGGATTTAGATTCTGCGCCAGGAGGAAAGTGGAATTTAAAACCGTTAGAGTTAACGGATTTGAAAAACACATTGACGAAATGGCAAAAAGGGCTTGAGGGAAAAGGATGGAACAGTCTGTATTGGAATAATCATGATCAGCCAAGAATTGTTTCTCGTTTTGGTGATGATAAAAATTATCGAGTTGAGTCTGCGAAAATGCTTGGGACTTGCCTCCATATGATGCAGGGTACTCCGTATATCTATCAAGGTGAAGAAATTGGGATGACCAATGTCAAATTTGAAACGATTGATGAATATCGTGATATTGAGACAATTAACATGTACAATGAAAAAGTGCATGAAAAAGGCGAGGACCCAGAGAAGGTCATGACATCGATTTATGTAAAAGGCCGCGATAACGCAAGAACACCTTTCCAATGGGATGAAAGTGAACATGCAGGCTTTACGACAGGTACTCCGTGGTTAAAAGTGAATTCTAATTATCGAGAGATTAATGCAAGAAAAGCAGTAGAAGACAAGAACTCTGTTTTCCACTACTATAGAAAACTTATAAATCTGCGCAAACAACATGAAATAATCGTATATGGTACGTACGATTTACTTTGTGCTGACCACCGAGAAATTTATGCCTATACAAGAACATTACGAGACGAAAGGTTAGTGGTTATCACGAACTTTTCAAGCAACACACCAACTTTCAATCTACAAGAAGAAATGACTTACACATCAAAAGAGCTTCTCATAAGCAACTACGAAGTATCAGATGACACTGACATCTCATCCATCAAACTTCGCCCTTGGGAAGCAAGAGTATACAAACTAACTTAGGTAGAGCAATATGAGGGTTAGATTTCTATGGAAATAGAGATAGAGATTTACACCATGGTTCATGAAAATAAGTATTTTCATGGAGTAAAAAATAAAGCATCCAAAACGGATGCTTTATTTTTTCCCAACTATTCCATAGAACACTAAGTGAAGGATATCCTTCGTAAACTCATTCATCCTGACTTCATCTGATAAAAGGAACTCAGGGTGTTTCTGTATTTCTCTTGAAACAAGATTCACATAAAATAAGATCGTTTCACTCGATAAGCTTTCATCAATTACACCGTTTTGCTTACCATCTTCAATAAACTCTCGAAAGAAAGGGAGTGCTTTCTCGTTATTATAAGAATGCAATAACTCTTTTATTTCCCCTTGGTCCTCCAACAGAACCTCTAAAAACTCATTACTAAATTGCTTCATAAACTGAACTTTCTTAGCAATAATCTGCTCGACCTTTTCAATAAATGGAACGTCCATCTCTTTTATTTTTATATATTCATTAAACTGGTCTTCAAGAAGAGATTTTACAACATCGATAACGAGCTCATCTTTACTACCAAAATAATTATAAATCGTAACTTGCGATACATTGGCCTTTTTCGCAATTTCTTGTATATTAACTTTCTGTACGCCATATTGAGAAAAAAGAGAGAGTGATGCTCTTTTTATTTGATCTCTTTTCGTTTGTTTTCTTCTTTCAAACCCATTCATTATGTCCACCTCTCTCATAATAATAAAATAAAATGATTCAATAGTACAAGGATGATTGTTCGTTACTCTAAAAACATTTTTTGGTATTTATAAGAAAGAGTGGTTGAGGCTAAAGATAATGGTTATTTTCGCTTTGTATGGGAAAAGTCGGTATAATATAGGTATTATTTGTAAAAGGGTGATAAATATTGATAAAAGCAGTCATTTTTGATTTTGACGGGTTAATTTTTGATACAGAAACACATGAATATAATGTATTAAATGAGATGTATCAAGAGCATGGGACAGAGTTACCACTTTCTGTTTGGGGAAAAGTAATTGGAACTCAAGCGGGCTTTGACCCGTTAGCTTATTTAGAAGAAACGATTGGTCGTAGATTAAATATAGACGAATTAAAGAAGCAACGTCATGAGCGTTTTCAAGCAAAAATACAAAACGAAGGACCACTTCCAGGAGTAAGAGAATATCTAGAGGCAGCAAAAGAACTTGAGTTAAAGATTGGATTAGCTTCTAGTTCTACCTTTGAATGGGTTTCAACCCACTTAAAAAACTTAAATCTTTTTGATTACTTCGAGTGCATTCGCACTTCAGATCATGTAGAAAAAGTAAAACCTGACCCTGCTTTATATGTTCAGGCAGCAGCATGTTTGGGAGTAAAACCTGAGGAGTGTCTTGTATTTGAGGATTCAGCAAACGGAGCACTTGCTGCCAAAAGAGCAGGGATGTATTGTGTGGTAATACCCAATGCTGTAACTAAAGATTTAGAGTTTTGTGAAGTGGATCATCGTCTAGAATCAATGGCTGAGAAACAACTAGAAGTCCTGATTAAGCTAATCCAAGAACAAGAGTCGAATTGAAAATTTGTTTGTTTAAAATGTTTACTTTATTACGAATAAGGGTAAAGGTTAGTGATAGTGAAAGGGGCAAGCTAACATATGTCAAAAATAGATTTATCGCGGTTCGAAAAACGTATAATTATCCGAAATATTAAAAGAAGTGACTTTGAAGAAATTATTGCACTTCAAAATATATGTTTCCCAGGTATGAACCCATGGACTCGTTCACAGCTAGAAAGTCATCTCGAACAGTTTCCTGAGGGACAAATCTGTGTTGAGTACGATGGACAGATTATAGGGTCATGCTCAAGCTTAATCGTCAATTTTGATGAGTATGATGATAAACATACATGGGATGATATTACGGACGAAGGATACATAACAAACCATAATCCAGAAGGCTACAACTTATATGGGATTGAGGTAATGGTTCATCCTGATTTTAGAGGGATGAAAATTGGAAAACGTTTGTATGAAGCAAGAAAGGATTTGGCTAGAAGGCTGAATCTTAAGAGTATCATAATCGGAGGAAGGATTCCTTTTTATCATAAGCATGCTGATAAGATGTCTCCAAGGCAATATGTGGAACAGGTAACGTTGCATAAGATTTATGATCCTGTTTTATCTTTTCAGCTAATGAATGGATTTACGCTAATGAGGATAAATCCTGGATATTTACCAGATGATCTCGCATCATATAAATTTGCAACTTTAATGGAATGGAATAATGTGGATTATAAGGCACAAACAAAACGACACTATAAAACTGCATTTCCAGTCCGTATTTGTGTAGTTCAATATATGATGAAAAGAATAGAGTCGTTTGAAGAATTTGCAAAACAAGTAGAATATTATACAGATGTAGCTTCTGATGCTAAATCAGATTTTGCTGTTTTTCCAGAGATTTTCACCACTCAGCTTATGTCATTTTTAAACGAAAAATCTCCAAGTAAAGCTGTTCAAAGATTAACCACATTTACTGAAGAATATATACAATTGTTTACCGATTTGGCTGTAAAATATAATGTAAATATCATAGGTGGTTCTCATTTTGTTGCAGAAGAGGGTCAAGTGTATAATATCGCTTATTTATTCAGACGAGATGGAACAATTGAAAAACAGTATAAAATTCATATTACACCAAATGAACGAAAGTGGTGGGGAATTAGTCGTGGCGATGAAGTAAAGGTATTTGATACTGATTGTGGGAAAATTGCCATTCAAATTTGTTATGACATTGAATTCCCAGAACTAGCACGTATTGCGACAGATAAAGGTGCTAAAATTATTTTCACACCTTTCTGTACGGAGGATCGACAAGGGTACTTAAGAGTAAGATACTGTGCACAAGCACGAGCAGTTGAAAATCAAATTTATACGGTTATTGCAGGAACTGTTGGAAATTTACCACAAACAGAAAATATGGATATTCAATATGCACAATCTGCCATATTTGCTCCTTCTGATTTTGAATTTGCAAGAGATGGAATTGTTGGTGAATGTAATCCGAATATTGAAATGGTCATTATTGGTGATGTTGATTTAGAGATTCTTCGTAGACAACGACAATCAGGTACTGTAAGGCAATTAAAGGATCGTAGACCTGATGTGTATGGCATTGATTATAAATTAAAATAAACGTAAAAAGACACCCTTCTATTTTGAAAGGTGTCTTATTTCATTTTATCAAATGATAAGTTAAAGATAGCTGCTAATGTTAGCGAAAAAACAATTGAGAGAGTAAGCGCAATTGCAGGATTTCTATAATGAATTCGCATGATAATAAACATAACAATTACAAACAAGGTAGACCAGCCTAGATTCCAATCATTATGATAAGAGATTGCTCCAAACTTGACGGAGAAATATTCAAGAATGACAAAAACAATGACAAACAGAGAAACATATAGTCCTTTTTTCCAAAAAGAGCTTTTCTCAGGGTAGTTTGATAAGTATATGAAAGTGGATAATGGCATACCTATGAGAGCAAGGAGGAGTATCGGAATCGCTTTATAAGGAAGTCCGTTTTCAAGCATTTTCCACATCGGATAGTTATAGCTTATAAACTCATACAATAAATCACCCACGACACTAAAGAGAATCGTTGGATAATATAGTCTCCAGTTTTTCCAATCAGCAAGCTTAAAGCTGGCAATAATCCAAACTATTGAATATAGAATTGCTAGCATTTTAAATCTCCTTCTTAATTGCCTTCCATCTATTTTTCCCTTTTTTATGCAAAAATATTTGGTTTACTATTTTTTCCTATATTTGAGGTTTACTTGATTGTTCTAGGGGGGAGTATATTGAACCATAATAGGTTTTCATCCAAAAGCCGAGTACAGTATTTAGAAGAGTTAACAAAGGAGACATTTGATGTTTTTATTATTGGTGGTGGTATTACAGGTAGTGGTATTGCGCTAGATGCAATAACACGCGGACTGAAAACAGCACTCGTTGATATGCAGGATTTTGCGGCAGGAACGTCGAGCCGATCGACTAAATTAGTCCACGGTGGTTTGCGATATTTGAAGCAATTGGAAATAAAGCTTGTTGCTGAAGTAGGAAAGGAACGAGCAATTGTGTATGAAAATGGTCCACATGTCACCACGCCAGAGTGGATGTTATTACCTTTTTATAGGAATGGTACTTTTGGAAAAATGGCCACCTCGTTCGGGTTAAAGCTTTATGACTATTTAGCTGGTGTCAAACGGAAGGAAAGGAGAAGGATGTTAAGAGCCGAAGCGGCAAAAAAGATGGAACCACTGTTGAAGAACAAGGAATTATTAGGTGCAGGTTATTATGTTGAATATCGAACAGATGACGCTAGGTTAACCATTGAAGTTCTAAAGAAGGCGGTTGAACATGGAGCGGTTGCAGTAAATTATACAAGAGTTACTGATTTCATTTATAGAAATGGTAAGTTGATAGGTGTAGAAATTGAAGATGTTATGACAAATAAAAGATATAAAGTAAATGCAAGGAAGATTGTGAATGCTACTGGTCCATGGGTAGATACAATGCTAAAGCGATATAGAGAAGACGGAGGTAAGTCCCTATTAATTACAAAGGGTGTTCATCTTGTCTTTGATCGTGAAAGATTTCCGTTAAAGCAGGCCATCTATTTTGATACTTCTGATGGAAGGATGATTTTTGCCATTCCTCGAAATGAAAAAACGTATGTAGGCACAACAGATACCATCTATGAAGATGATCTAGTTCATCCGAAAGTCACCACAAATGATCGAGAATATATACTTCAAGCCATTAATGAAATGTTTCCCACAGTTCAGCTTTGTGATGACGATATTGAATCAAGTTGGTGTGGTCTAAGACCGTTAATTCGAGAACAAGGTAAATCACCATCCGAAGTATCACGTAAGGATGAGATATGGGAATCTGAATCTGGTTTACTATCTATTGCGGGAGGGAAATTAACAGGTTATCGCAAAATGGCTGAGACCGTTGTTGACCTTATTCAAAAGGATGCAAAATCAATCGGAATAAAACAAATTAAGGGATGTCAAACAAAAAAGCTACCGGTTTCTGGTGGGGATGTTGGAGGTTCTAACGGATTTATTGCATTTAAAAGACATAAATGTAATGAAGGGAAAGAGTTAGGTTTAAGTGCGGAAGAGGCAAATGAGCTTATTGGTATGTATGGATCAAATATAGATAAAGTCTACTCTTATATAAGGAAAAAAGGGATGACTAACATGGTGCTTCCTTCAACCATATATGCGCAATTAATGTATGCGATTGAGCACGAAATGGTGGTTACACCCGTCGATTTTTTTAATTGTCGGACAGGATGGATCTACTTTAACATCAATCGAGTTTACTTATATAAAGAGTACGTCGTTCATACAATGTCAAAAGAGTTAAAATGGTCCTTTGCAGAGAAAAAAGCCTACTCATTAGAGTTAGAAGAACGACTGAAGGAGGCTGTAAAATCCGTCGATTTGTAGTATAATAGCATGGTACTTTAACAGCACGTACGTCGTGCTGTTTTTATTTTACAAATAGTTAGAGCCATTCCAGCAATTTTTGCTGTGCTAGTCTTATGCTTGTCGGGGCTGAGCAAGGTGCTTCAGCATTTCAGTTTTGTCGGATTTTATCGACTTGTTTTAAGAGGATATACATAAGTTGTGGAGAAATACCACATTAAGAAATACTTCATTCTTAGGAGGGTACTTGATGAATTGGTTAGAGAAATATGATTTGTGGGAGAAAAATTCTACTCTTGATAGTGAAATGAGAACATTACTTTCAGAAATGAAAGAAGATAAAAAGCTACTAGAAGATAGCTTTTATAAAGACTTAGAGTTTGGAACTGGTGGGATGCGTGGAGAGATTGGGCCTGGCACAAACCGTATGAATATCTATACTGTTCGTAAAGCTTCTGAAGGCTTAGCGAGATATATTGAAGGATTTGGGGAAGAGGCAAAGTCTCGAGGAGTTGTGATTGCATATGATTCACGTCACAAATCTCCAGAGTTTGCGATGGAAGCAGCAAAGACGTTAGCAACTCATGGCATTCAAACATATGTATTTGATTCGTTACGCCCAACTCCAGAGCTTTCATTTGCAGTTCGTTATTTACATGCATTCTCAGGTATTGTTGTAACGGCAAGTCATAATCCACCTGAATACAATGGTTATAAAGTATATGGTCCAGATGGTGGTCAATTACCACCTGCCGAGGCAGATAGCGTGATTGAAAAGGTAAATGAGGTTGAGAGTGAATTAACAATTGTGGTTGAAGGCGAGGATGTACTAAAAGAGAAAGGCCTTATTACAATTATTGGTGAAAAAATTGACCAAGCATATACTGAGCAATTAAAAACGATTTCGCTTAATCCAACATTGTCAGAAGAAGTAGATGTGAAGGTAGTCTTTACTCCGCTACATGGTACGGCAAATCATCCAGTGCGTAATGGATTAGAAGCTTTAGGCTATAAAAATGTGACGATAGTAACAGAGCAAGAGCTTCCTGATCCTAATTTCTCTACAGTAAAATCTCCAAATCCAGAGGAGAATGCTGCTTTTGAATTAGCAATTCGTGATGGTAAAAAGGTTGAAGCAGATTTATTGATTGCAACGGACCCTGATGCGGATAGACTAGGTATTGCTGTTAAAGATGACAGTGGTGAGTATGTTGTTTTAACTGGCAATCAAACAGGTGCAATTTTACTTGAATACTTATTATCACAGAAAAAAGAAAAAGGCATCTTACCTTCAAATGGAGTTGTGTTAAAGACAATCGTAACCTCAGAGCTCGGTCGTCAAATTGCAAGTGCGTATGGGTTAGATACGATTGATACACTTACTGGATTTAAGTTTATTGGTGAAAAGATGAAGGAATATGAACAAACTGGTCAGTATACTTTTCAGTTTGGCTACGAAGAAAGCTATGGGTATTTGATCGGGGATTTTGCTCGTGATAAGGATGCTGTACAAGCAGCGTTACTTGCTGTAGAAGTATGTGCTTTTTATAAAAAGCAAGGTATTACAATGTATCAAGCTTTACTTAATATTTTTAGTAAATATGGTTTTTATCGTGAAGGTCTTGAGTCCTTAACGTTAAAGGGAAAAGATGGAGCAGAGCAAATAAAAGGGATGCTTGCAAGCTTTCGAAATGAGCCACCAACAAGTATCTCAGACCGAAAAGTAGTAATGGTTGAGGATTATAAAGAAAGTACTCGACTAGATGTAATGACAAAGAAAACGGAAAGCATACAACTTCCTTCATCAAATGTTTTAAAATATTATTTAGAGGATGGTTCATGGTTCTGTCTTCGTCCGTCTGGAACAGAACCTAAGATTAAGTTTTATTTTGGAGTAAAAGGGGACTCTTTAGAGAATAGTCAAGTTGCTCTTAAGGATATTTCTAAGGATGTAATGAATCAAGTTTCACAACTAGTATAAATGAATGAGCAAGACTTTTAGGGTTTATCCTCTAAAGTCTTGCTTTTTTATTTATCATAAATATACATCTAAAGTCGTAGAAACTAATTGGACCTTTTCCTAACGCAGGAATTTTGAAGAAAATGTATAATTATTACCATAGGTTTGTTTTTAATAGGACGGTGATAAGATTGAAAAAAGAAGAGCAACAATTTCAGAAACTGAATACGTTGAAGACGATTGCAGAAACATTGAATCAATGTAATGACCTTCAAGAAATGCTGCAATATGTGCTAAAGGAATTGCTTGATGTAACTGGTATTGAGACGGGTTGGATCTTTCTAATTGATGAAAAGGGAAAGTATACACTGTCTGCAGACTACATGCTGCCACCTGGGTTAACGTGGAAACATAAACAACCAATGTGTGAAGGTGGATGTTGGTGTTTAAATCAATACAATGATGGACGATTAGAACGGGCTGCAAATATTATTGAGTGTAAACGAATAGAAGATGCAATTGAGTATAAATGGGGAGAAACAAATGGAATCACACACCATGCAACTGTTCCTCTACGAGCAGGTACTGAAAAGTTCGGTCTGTTGAATATTGCCTCACCTAATAAAACACATTTTTCAGAGGAAGAGCTAGCACTATTAGAAGCTGTAGCATTCCAAATTGGAACTGCAATTAAAAGAATAAAATTAGCTGAAAACGAACAGAGTATGGCACTGATCGCAGAGAGAAATCGCCTAGCACGTGACTTGCATGATTCAGTTAATCAATTGCTGTTCTCACTGGTACTTACAGTGAGAGGGACAAAGGAAATGACGAGTGATCCACAAGTGTTAGAAATGCTTTCTTACATGCAAGACTTGTCTCAAGAAGCATTAAGTGAGATGAAAGCGTTAATTTGGCAATTACGTCCTCAAGGGTTAGAAAATGGCGTAGCAAGTGCGCTAATGAATTATGGAAAGGTACTTGGTCTAAATCTGAAGGTTGATGTCAAAGGCGTGATTGATTTACCTAATACGATAGAGGAATGTCTATGGAGAATTGGTCAAGAGGCATTAAATAATTGTAAAAAACATGCAGATACAAGGGATGCGACTATTACAATTTCCGTAAAAGAATCAAGTGTAACAATGGAGATAGAAGACACAGGATGTGGATTTCATTACGAAGAAGGACAACAAATTCCTTCATTAGGCCTCTCTAGTATGAAAGAACGTGCAGAAATGTTAAACGGTTTATTTGAATTATCAAGTGTCGTTAGTAAAGGTACAAAGATTAAAATTATCATCCCATTATAGAAAGAAGGGAAAAAAATGACGATTAAAGTGTTAATAGCAGATGATCATCATGTTGTGAGAAGAGGGTTGTTGTTTTTTCTTAAAACGCAAAAGGATATTGAAGTCGTAGGAGAAGCTAAAAATGGCCAAGAAGCGGTTGATTTAGTTGATTCATTAAAGCCAGATGTTGTTGTCATGGATTTGGTTATGCCGGTAATGGACGGAATAGAAGCAACCAAACGAATAATCGAAAAACATAACCATATGAAGATTTTAATTCTAACAAGCTTTTCTGATCAAGACCACGTCATTCCTGCCATACGTGCAGGTGCAAGCGGGTATCAGTTAAAGGATATAGAACCAGATCAGTTAGTTGACACGATAAGAGCGGTGTTTAGAGGAGAAAGCCAATTACATCCAAAGGTCACTACTCACGTGATGACGCACTTAAGTAAAGGTAATGAGAAAGAAGTAAATCGATTAGATGAATTAACTAAGCGTGAATTAGAGGTGCTGTCTGAAATTGCAAAAGGAAAGAGCAATAAAGAAATTGCCTCAAGCCTCGTAATTACAGAAAAGACAGTGAAAACACATGTTTCGAATATTCTATCCAAGTTAGAGCTTGCTGATCGAACACAAGCTGCTTTGTATGCTGTCAAACAAGGACTGACTACTACTTAAGATGTAGATAAAGATTAAAAAAGCAAGGCAAATTATGTAGGAATAGTTCAACCAAAGCTCTGATTTAACTCTTTCCCTTTTTAGTTATACTAAAATTAACATATTAAACAAGGGAGAGATTTTACATGAAATTACTAATAATAAATGGCTCACCTCGGAAAACAGGAAGAACAGGAATTGTTTCGAGATTTATTGAAGAAACTTACAATGCAGAAATGATAGACCTAAGCGACGGCAGCATCCCATTATATAATGGTGAAGCTGAGCAATCAATAATACCAGCTGTTATAAACTTGAAACGAGCTGTAAAAGAGGCTGATGGCATTGTTTTAACTTCACCAGAGTACCACAATGGAATGAGTGGGGCACTAAAAAATGCATTAGATTTTCTAGGCAGCGAACAATTCTCACACAAACCAGTAGCTCTGTTAGCCGTTGCCGGTGGAGGAAAAGGCGGAATCAATGCATTAAACAACATGCGAATTGTTGCCAGAGGAGTCTATGCAAATGTCATTCCGAAGCAATTAGTTCTCGACCCTCCTTACTTTAACCGTGAAAAAGACACCATCACAGATGAAGGTTCCAAACTAGTACACGGATTAATGAATGAATTATTACTTTATGTAAAAATGTATCAAACGATAAATCAACATACCTAAAAAGAAGGGCGCCAAATGGCCCTTCTTTTTTTAATGGAGATAATTTGATTTGCACGATGATGAATTCGTGTTAATCGGAGTTATTAGAATGTTGTATCCAAATATTAATGCGTGTTAACCGAAGTGTAAGGAACCGAGACTCCTGCGGGAGATGCGCTGGACTGGAGACCCCACAGGCAAAGCCGAGGAGGCTCCAGGAGCGCCCCGCGGAAAGCGAGGTTCCTGCAACGTAGGTTAACACCCTATGTTGAGTGTCTTATTTTCAGAGTAGACTTCCATGCAAATAAGAATTTGCACCATGGAGCATGAAAATTTTTTTGTTATTTGAGTGTTGAAGCTAAGTATTCATATGTGTTAACCGAAGTGTAAGGAACCGAGACTCCTACGGGAAATGCGCCGGGCTTGAGACCCCACAGGCCAAAGGCCGAGGAGGCTCAAGTGGCGCCCCGTGGAAAGCGAGGTTCCTGCAACGAAGGTTAACACCCGAAGTTCAGTGTCGTATTTTCAGGGTAGCCATTTTATTAAGATAAAGCTTCTATCTCAGCTTCTTCCATTGGATGTGAAGCATGATCAATATATCGTAAAAGAGAATATAAATTTCTCTCTATCACAGAATAATCTTTCTCAAAATTATACGAGTGAAGAAAATGTTCAATCTTTTTTGAAAGTATATCATCCTTCGTACGAACCATAAGGATAAGTAAATTATCCCATTGTGAGCGATGTGTGTAATACAATGCTCTGTCGTAATCGACTGTATCCAAAATAAATTCCTCCTTCTCTCTTTAAGAGCAAAAGCTTAAAGAAGTGGGAAAATCCCTTGAAATTACACGATTTTAAAAACCGTGATGTTGCTTTAGGAGTTAACTTTAGTGTGTGATGAAACGAAAAAATATCTCACTGTAAATGTTGGACTTAACACCAATTGAATTAGCATAAATATGCCAAAATATTTTTCCTTTTTACGTTTATTCTAAGAGGTAGAAAGGGATGTAAAATGAAATGAGAACTATCATCATTTTTAGTGTGTTATGGATTTTACAAAGTGTAGCAACAAAAGATGTTTTTTTCGCAAACGAAGTTGTCAATCCTTATCAAGAATATTCCTATGTGCAAGTAAAGAAGGATTTAGAAAAGCTTCAACAGATATACCCAAAGCATGTATTTCTGACCTCTATAGGTGAATCAACATTTGGTAGGGAACTACTTGCTGTAAAGATAGGACATGGAGAAAAGGCAATATTAATTACTGGAGCTCATCATGGACGCGAATGGCTAACGTGTAACCTAATCATGAAGATGCTAGAAGAATACATAAAAGCATATGAAGTAAGAGCAGTATATGATGGGATCGATACTGCTATATTAGATGAAATTGCAATTTGGTTTGTGCCAATGGTGAATCCAGATGGTGTCACAATTCAGCAAAGAGGAATTGAGGAAGAACCAATTGCTCTAAAACAGTTATTATTACAGTTAAATGGGAATGATACGAACTTTAAAAAATGGAAAGCAAATGGCATAGGCATTGATTTAAATAGACAATACCCAGCAGGATGGGACGAGTTAAAGGGGACATCGTCTACTGCTTCATTTCAATATTTCAAGGGAAACAAACCGTTAGAAGCTCCTGAAGTACAAGCTTTAGTAAAATTCACTTATAAGATAGATCCATTGATATCACTTGCATATCACTCTTCTGGAAGAGTGCTGTATTGGTCATATAAAAATAATGCAAAAGTGATAAGACGTGATTATGAATTAGCTAAAAAAATCTCAACAACTACAGGGTATAGGCTTGCTCAACCTCCTAAAACGGCGGTTGGAGGAGGATATACGGATTGGTTTATTCAAGAATTTAAACGACCAGGTATGACTGCAGAAATTAGTTTTCCTGTAAAAAATACAAGTCCACCTCTTAAGGTATTTAAAGAGGAATGGAGTAGAAATAAAACGATTGGTTTATTGCTAGCTATTGAAGCAGAGAAGCTATATAAACAAGGATTAATCAAATAATATTACAGGTGCTTTTGGAGAAAGCTATGAATGTTACATATATTGAAGGGGGTTTTTAGAGTGAAACAAAAGGTGACATTGTTAGTATTAGCATTTTGCATGATCCTTGGATTTACGGCACTAAATGGGTATCAAGCTCAAGCAGAGAACGAAGAGGATTATAAAAAATGGGGAAGAATTGCTATGGATGTAGCAAAACTAAATTATACAGACAGTCAAATTAGTGATTATCAATACAAGGGCAGAGAAGAAATTTCAGATGCGCAATCAAAAGATACATTTGAGCTAAAAGTAAAGGACGAAAATAGATCGTTTACAGCAAGAGTGATTATTTTATTTAATCCTAAAACGAATTCATTAATTTCACTAACACTTGAGGAAAAACGATAAGACATTAGCTTTATCGTTTTTTCGTACGACTTTTCTCATCATTTTCCCACTTTGTTCATAAATTGTGATAAGGACATAAAGGGGGAGATTATTGAATGAGAGAGGAAGAACGTAAAGCCTTAGAATATGCCATTGATGAAATCACAGAAATTGCAAAAGGTTTTGGTTTGGATTTTTATCCCATGAGATATGAGATTTGTCCTGCAGATATTATTTATACATTTGGTGCGTACGGTATGCCTACTCGGTTTTCACATTGGAGTTTTGGAAAGCAATTTCATAAAATGAAGCTTCATTATGATTTAGGTCTAAGTAAAATTTATGAATTAGTCATTAATTCAGATCCTTGCTATGCATTTTTATTAGATACGAATTCTCTTATCCAAAATAAATTAATTGTCGCTCACGTATTGGCGCACTGCGATTTTTTCAAAAATAATTGTAGGTTTGAAAATACAAAGCGAGAAATGGTTGAAAGCATGGCAGCGACAGCAGAACGAGTAAAGCGCTATGAACATTTATATGGCAAACAAGAGGTTGAGAAGTTTTTAGATGCGGTACTTGCAATTCAAGAACATATTGATCCATCCCTCATGAGACCGAAATTAGCATGGAGCATGGATGATGAGGATGAGAGTGAAGTATTAAAGCAAAAGAAAAAATCTTCACCATATGAAGACTTATGGTCACTTGATCAAAAAGAGAAACCAAAATTGATTTCATCCGGTAAGAAGCGAAAAAAATTCCCACCAAGACCTGAAAAAGATTTATTGCTCTTCATTGAACAATATAGCTCTGAATTAGATGAATGGCAGCGGGATATTCTTACAATGATGAGAGAGGAAATGCTTTATTTTTGGCCACAGTTAGAGACGAAAATCATGAACGAAGGCTGGGCTTCGTATTGGCACCAACGTATCCTTCGCGAAATGGACCTAACCTCAAGTGAAGCAATTGAGTTCGCAAAGCTAAACGCAGGTGTTGTTCAGCCTGGAAGGACGCAAATTAATCCATATTACCTCGGTTTGAAAATCTTCGAAGACATTGAAGATCGTTACAACAATCCGAATGAAGAACTAAAACGGGCAGGGGTAAAGGAAGGGTCTGGTCGTGAAAAGATTTTTGAGGTGCGTGAAATCGAATCGGATATTTCATTTTTACGTAATTACTTAAACAAAGACCTCGTCATGCGTGAAGATATGTATCTTTTCCAAAAACAAGGTCGTGACTATAAAATTGTTGATAAAACGTGGGAGAATGTACGTGATCAGTTAGTCAGCATGCGTGTAAATGGAGGATTTCCTTATATTACAGTAAATGACGGTGACTATTTGAGAAGTGGTGAACTGTATTTGAAGCATGGGTTTGAAGGAATAGAGCTGGACTTGAAATATTTAGAAAAGGTAATGCCTTATGTGTATCAGCTGTGGGGAAGACCTGTTCACATGGAAACTGTGCTTGAGAACAAACCAGTACAGTTTACGTATGATGGAAAGAGTGTACATCGGAAGTATTTATAAGGGGTGGAGAAAGCTGCTGAGGGATCAGTGGCTTTTTTGTATTTAATTTCAGCACTCTGATATAATGTTAGACTTACTAAACGGCAAGGTGGATTGGTAGATGTTGTTCGTTAATATACAAGAATTACTAATACAATTTTTGTTGTAGTAATGTTAAGGTAAACTATACGTTTTTGTGCATATTTTTTTAAGAGGTGAAAAATCAATGAAGATATTAATAACAGGTGGTACAGGTTATATTGGGTCCACAACAACAGAAGTTGCTCTAGCAGAAAAGTATGAAGTTCATGTTTTAACTAGAAGCGAGAAAAAAGCTAAAGAGTTAAAGGAAATAGGAGTTTCTCCATTAGTGGGAGATTTATTAAAAGATGGAGAATGGATTAATAAAATGAAGGATTTTGAATACATAATCCACTTAGCAGCTCCTCCAACATGGGGTAAAAAAGTAACAAAAAAGGTAGCAGAAAATTATAAAGTAAACCATTTTAACATGACTAAATCCTTATTGGATGTTTTAAAAGAATCTAAAAAACTTAAGAAACTTGTTTATGTAGCTGGAACTAGCTATCTTGGGGATGCAGGTACAGAGGAAAAAGTAAATGAAAGTTTTCGTTCTGAAGCAAAAGGTTGGGGACCATATATTAAACCATCTGTTGATTGTTTACAAGATTATAAGAAGGAAGGGTTACCAATCGTAACAGCGTTCCCTGGAATGGTTTATGGACCTGATTCTTGGCTATCTCAGTTGATATTAACCCCATTATTTGAAAACAAAAAACTAACAAATCTTAAAGGGACTAACCCAATTATGGCACCAATCCATATCGAGGATTGTGCAAGAGCTTTCTTGCATTTACTACAAGCTGGTGAAATGCTTGAGGACTACATTTTAGTTGATAATGAATGCATCCCTTCTGAATCATTCTCAAATTTTGCAGGTGAGGTTTTAAATAAAGAGGTAAGAAGAAGATATGTACCTGAGTGGTTATGTCATCTATTTATAGGCCCAGTTTTAACAGATTATGCGAAAGTTAATTCTAACTTTTCTAATGAAAAATTAAAGTCTACGAACTTTGAATTTAAATATCCTACTTATAAAGAGGGAATACCCAATGTAATCCAATTGTGGCTAGAGAAGAAAGGTTAAGTCGACTATGACTTAACTTTTTTTGTTAGATTTCTATACGAATAGGAATTTGCACCATGGTGAATGAAAATGTGCGCTTGAATTTGCGTTTATCGAATGTTGGCATTTTGTAACTAACGCGTGTTAATCGGAGTGGAAGAACCGAGACTCCTGCGGGAGATAGCGCTAGGCCCCCGACTCCACAGGCAAAGTCGAGGAGGCTCAAGAAGCGCCCCGCGGAAAGCGAGAGTTCTGCAACGTAGATTAACACCCCAAGTAGAGATTCGTATTTTCAGGGTAGTCAATACTAATAATTGGAGACTATTAGGAAACGATATATTAAGGCACAATTCATCAATTGTAGACATTAGAGCTTAGAGTTGACTCATATAAGTATATTATTATATATTAATTCGTGGAGTTTTTACGTATAGGGGAGGTGCATTCATGGAGGCTTTGGAGGTAGGAATGGAAAAAGCGGCAATAATCTTTAAATTATTAGGGGATAAAACTCGTCTTTCAATGGTAAGTATATTAAATACAAGTGACTGTTGTGTTTGTGAATTTGTCGAACTATTTCAAGTGAGTCAACCTGCTATTAGCCAACATGTTCGTAAATTAAAGGATGCTGGCATCGTAAAGGAAACGAGAAAAGGACAGTGGGTCATCTATTCTTTAAATAAGGATAGTGATGCATATCCTTTGATCGAAAGCTTACTTCAGCACCTTCCAAACCAAGATTTTCGATTAAAACAACTAGAGGAACAGGGATTAAGAATTTCATGTAATTAAAAAGGAGGGATTCAGTTTGTCATCCGTAATTTTAGCATCAATTATATTTTTAATAACCTTAACCTTAGTCATTTGGCAACCGAAAGGGTTATCGATTGGATGGTCAGCTTGTGGTGGGGCAATACTAGCTTTACTAGTACAAGTAGTTGATTTTCAGGACGTGATTGATGTTACGTCTATCGTCTGGAATGCAACACTAGCATTTATCGCCATTATTATTATTTCATTAATTTTAGACGAAATTGGATTTTTTGAATGGTCTGCCCTACATATGGCTAGAGCTGCAAAAGGGAATGGAGTAAGGATGTTTGTCTATGTGACTATCCTAGGAGCTTTGGTTGCAGCTTTCTTTGCAAACGATGGTGCAGCCCTAATCTTAACTCCTATCGTACTTGCGATGGTAAGAAATCTGAATTTCAATGAAAAAATGGTTTTTCCTTTTATCATTGCAAGTGGATTTATTGCAGATACAACTTCACTTCCGTTAGTCGTTAGTAACTTAGTAAACATCGTTTCTGCTGATTTTTTTGGAATAGGGTTTGTTGAGTTTGCTTCAAGAATGATTGTTCCTAACTTCTTTTCATTAGGAGCTAGTATTTTAGTGCTTTACTTATTTTTTAGAAAAAGCATTCCAAAAAATTATGATATCTCTCAATTAAAAAAGCCGTCTGATGCCATACGCGATGAAAAAATGTTTCGTATTTCTTGGATTGTATTGTCCATCCTTTTAGTAGGATATTTTGCGAGCGAGTTTACTGGTATACCTGTTTCATTCATAGCAGGTATAATCGCCATTTTCTTCTTATTTATGGCTAAAAACAGCAAAGCAGTTGATACAAAGGCAGTAGTGAAAGGTGCACCTTGGGCTGTAGTATTCTTTTCTATTGGTATGTATGTCGTGGTGTATGGATTGAGAAACGTTGGGTTAACAAATGTATTGGCAGATTTAATTCAAATGACGGCTGATGAAGGGTTGTTTGCTGCAACGGTTGGAATGGGTTTCATTGCCGCTATACTATCATCTGTTATGAATAATATGCCAACAGTGATGATCGATGCACTTGCAATTGCAGATACGAATACAAGTGGTATAACACGTGAAGCGCTCATATATGCAAATGTCATTGGCTCTGACTTAGGTCCAAAAATTACTCCAATAGGTTCTTTAGCAACGCTACTATGGCTACATGTGTTATCGTTAAAAGGTGTGAAGATTTCATGGGGCACTTATTTTAAAACAGGTATTATCTTAACAATTCCTACATTATTTATTACGTTAGTAGGTCTATATTTATGGCTTCAATTACTATAAAACAATAAAGGAGAAATATATCATGACGAAAAAAACAATTTACTTCTTATGTACAGGTAACTCATGCCGTAGCCAAATGGCTGAAGGATGGGCGAAAAAACATTTAGGTGACGAATGGGAAGTGAAAAGTGCTGGACTTGAAGCACATGGCTTAAATCCAAATGCCGTTAAAGCAATGAAAGAAGCGGGTATTGATATTACAAATCAAACATCTGATGTAATTGACCCTGAAATTTTAAACCGTGCAGATTTAGTAGTGACACTTTGTGGACATGCTGCTGACCATTGTCCAGTAACACCCCCACACGTGAAACGTGTTCACTGGGGATTTGACGACCCTGCTAAAGCAGAAGGAACAGAAGAAGAAAAGTGGGCTTTCTTTCAACGAGTACGTGACGAAATCAGCGACCGAATCAATCACTTTGCCAAAACTGGTGAATAATACACTCTTTCCAAGCATCATACAAAAGTATGGTGCTTTTCCTATGCAATTAAGAATTTGCACCATGAAGGATGAAAATGTGAAATGAATTTTTGCGTTTATAGAATGTTGGTCTTTAGTAATTCTTTCGTGTTAACCGTAGTGGAAGGACCGAGACTCCTACGGGAAATGCGCCGGGCTTGAGACCCCACAGGCCAAAGGCCGAGGAGGCTCAAGTGGCGCCCCGTGGAAAGCGAGAGTCCTGCAACGAAGGTTAACACCCCATGTTGATAGTAACGAATTGTATTTTCAGGGTAGCCAATCAAAGGATTTCTAAATAACAAAAAACGCCAATAGGCAACTAAACGGGTTAGAAGTCTAACAAAGGCGTTTTATCATTATAATATACCTTTTGGAGGAAGTATCTTTACTTCATCAATTCGAACATGTAATGGCCTACGTGCAATATCAAATATACTGTCTGCCACATCCTCAGGCTTTAACATATCCTCTGGCTGTAACCCCTCAATGCCAGCAGTCATCTCAGTTAACGTTGCTCCAGGAGATACAACTGACACTCGAATATTATCATGCTTTCCTTCTTCATTTAAAATGCTTGAAAAGCCACGAATGGCATACTTTGATGTTCCATAACCTGAATTATATGGTAGAGGAATATAGCCAGCTACTGAGGCAATATTAATAATTCGACCACCGCCTTGAGTCTTCATCAATTTAAAGGCTTCACGACAACAAAGGAAAACACCCGTAACATTCGTATCCATGATATCTTGCCATTCTTTTAACGTTGTCTCCTCAATGGATTTAAAAAGCCCGATTCCCGCATTATTGATTACGACGTCTATTTTACCCATTGATAGATGTATTATTTGAAATAAATGTGTAACAGATTCTTCCTGTGTAACATCTAAAAATACTTCCCTTATTTCTCCTGCTCGAATGGAGAACCTACCATCTACTTTGGGTGCTTGTCTGGATGTTGAAATAACACAAGCACCGTGTGAAGCTAAGAGTGAAGCAGTTGCTGCCCCAATCCCACGAGTACCACCAGTAATAAGGATGACTTTTCCGTGAAGTTCCTTCTCATATGTTAACGTTTCAGACATACGAATTTTCCTTATCAAGCTTGCTCATTTCATTATCTCTATTAATTTCAATGCCATAGTTATATGAGTCTTCTAATTGATGTTTTCTTACAACTTTACCTTTGATGGTCTCTGTTGGATCTAAAACAGGGATGATAAAAGAAATGTATTCATTTAAGTTTAATTCAGAAGAAGAAGTAAATTGGATCCCGGAATAACTAATATCATTAATTAAAATTGAGATATTTTGTTCAACTGGAGATACAATTTTCATTTCTAAGTACTCTTCCATGTTTATTCTTAAGTATTTTCTACGATCGACCATTGTTCTAACTCCTTTTACCGTATTCTAAAGTATATTCTACTGTCTATACTGATTTCTGAATGAATTCATTTGTAAAGATGGCAAATTGATTTTTCCCATTTCTCTTCGCATGATACATCGCCATGTCAGCATATTTGAATAATGAAACCGAATCATGCGCAACTTTAGGTGCAGTTGCAATTCCGATACTGGCTGTTACTTTAAATGATTTAATAATGTCAATACCATCTATTAAGATAGGATCTCTTAAGTTTTTTAAGATGCCTTCAGCTACTTCTTTACAAACCTCGACTAATTCCTTTTGTTTACTTCCCGTAGGTGAATGTGGAATAAGGACGATAAATTCGTCTCCACCCATACGTCCAACAACTCTACCGACAATATCTACTGTTCTTACGCTCTTTTTTAACAAACTTGCAATATGAATGAGCAACTCGTCACCTTTGTCATGACCAAGGGTATCATTTACATTTTTGAAATTATCTAAGTCGATAATCATCATCGCAACCTCGAAGTTCTTTTCTTTTTGCATACTGTTCATGAATTTCTCAATTTCTTGGTTCATTTTTAATCGGTTAACAAGACCGGTAAGTGGGTCATGATATGCCATATGCAAAGCCTTTTCTTCGTTGGCTTCTGCCTTCTTTCGGAACCCTTCACTCAATACAGCCTGAGAGATCAATGCGGAAGAAAGCAATAAAAAACTTAAATTAATAAAAGCTGGACTAATTGTCGTATCAAAATTCGTACTTGCACTCATGATTGTCGGATTAAAAAACATAATATAATTGATATTAATCAAGGCAAGAAAAGAACCGAGTAATGTAACTTTCCAATCTTGATAAATATTAATTAGTACTAAAACGGCAATGAGTGATGTAATATTGGACAGGAAAATCTCCTGAGTATTGCTAATAAATAGCACGATAAACACAGAAACAGTATTTATATACATGATGGAATAGATTTGTTTTTTTAGAAGAGTAAAAATAAAGCTTGTAATGGTTAATGCAATTAAACCTATGCTCCCAATAAAATAATTTATCGGTTGATTCGTTGATAGGTGTGAGAGAACATTTAAGCCACTCAGAACAATAATAAGGATGATAATGACTTGGTTCCGTTTATTGATGATGGATAATTTTTTGTCCAAAGGTCCAACTCCTCCATTTTTAAAGGATTCCAAAAAGTATTTATTTTAAATTGAGACAAGTTCTTTATTAAACCAATCAATCGCTACTTTTCTGATTTCAGAAAGCTTATTATTACAGCAGTGACCCTCATTTTCATATTCTATCAAGTCTCGGTTATTTTTAGGTAACAGATCATAGAGTCTATACATATCAGAAGTTTGAACCATTAGATCTTTTTTTCCATGAAATAATAAGATTGGAGATTGAAAGTCTAGTTTAAACAGGTCAGGAAAAGCACGTTTACCTGGTAGTAATGTATTTGAGTAACTCATTCTTCGAATAAAATAGCTAGGTAGATGAAGCTTCTCAAATTCAACTGCAGGACTTACAGCTACTGTTTTTGAGATTGCTGGGTGAATACTACCATACAATGCCCATGATGCTCCTAAGCTTGTACCAAATAGATAAAGGGGTAAATCTTTAAATCTATTCTTTGTATATTGGATACTTAGTTCGATAAATTGCTCCCACTTCTCTCGGTTTCCAAGAAGATTTTCTTGCGTATATGTTCCACCTTGACCTGGTCCATCAAAAGTAATTGTTACATAACCTGCTCTCGTAAAATCTTCTTCATAAACAAATAACTCTTCTTTTGAGGAATCGATTGGAACAACTAAAATGATGCATCCTTTTGGTTCTTTTGGAACGCGAACTCTTCCAACACATTTTCCTTCGCCTACGTCTAGATTTGGATAGTTTATAATGTCTGAAGATAATGTGTCTGCTTTCAATATGCAATCTAAACATTCTTGGTACCATTTCTCTTTTTCTTCATTTTTTGATGGGAAAATCCAGTAATTTAAATAATAATAGAGACTTGCTTTTCTATACATTTCTTCTGCTGCATGTATATCTAATTTTTCTAATGTAGCAGCAGACATTTTTTTTTGATCAGCTAGGACTTTCCAATTACTTGTCCAGTGATCTAGAGATATTAAGTTTTTGCGAACAGAATTAATGTCTTCTTGATTAATACCATGAACAAGCCATCTTTCCCAAAATCCATCAATTAATAATGCGGTCTGTATTGTCCTGTTTATAGTAGAAATTGATTGGTCTCTCATATTTTTACAGTCCTACTTTCTCACTTACTCACCAAAGTATTCAAAATAGTTCTTTTCCGTCTCTTGGATCCCTATTTTTAATAAACCTTGGATGTGGGGGGAGAGCATGTTATAAATTACAATCGCAACATTTTCAGATGTTGGATTTAATTCTTTAAATTCTTCAGTATCCAGGTTTAAGTGCTTATGATCGAATTTTTCTATTACAGTATTGTCAACAATATTGTCTAGTTGATTTAAATCCAAAATCATACCGGTAGTTGGGTCAATTTCCCCTTGTACAGTTACATCAACGTAGTAATTATGTCCATGACCATGTGGGTTGTTGCACTTTCCGAATATCTTTAAGTTTTCTTCGTCACTTAGTTGATTGCTATGCAACCTGTGAGCGGCACAGAAATGATATCTTCGTGTAATTCTTGGCATTTCATTATCCTCCTTTTCAGATAGTAAATAATGATTTTCATGCAACCGAATCCGATGAAGTGAACAGCCTTCTAAAGAATTCTCTAAGGAATCCCAAATGTACTTTACTAAATTTTCAGTTGTAGGCATTTCTTTTTTAAAGAAAGGGTGCTCCTTGTTTAAAAATTTTCCATCGAGTTCACGTTCAAGAAATTCAGATACTACATATTTAATGTCATTTGTATTTACTACAATTCCAGACTCTTTAATTAATGGACCTTTTACAGTAACTTCTAATTTATAGTCATGTCCATGACCATTTTGATTGCTACATGGACCAAAAATGAGCTTGTTTTTTTTCTCTGTCCAAGAAGGTATTTTGTATGAGTGTGCTGCTGAAAAGTATAAAACTCTTGTGATATAAATCATGGCATTAACACCCTTCTTTTAGTTTGAAAATTTAAAGCCTAAATGAATAATTTTATTTTTATGTTAAATAGTTGGTGATAGTTTATATTTTTCTGATATATAAAGAAATAACTCTTCAATTGGAAGTGGAATGCTAATGTAATAACCTTGTAAATCATCACATTTTAAGGAAGTTAATAAATCTAACTGTTGTTTTTCTTCTACACCTTCAGCTATCACTTTAAATCCAAGGGTATGGGCTAACTTAATAATAGTAGCTACAATTTCTATCTGATCTGGATCTAAAAGGATATCACGTATAAAAGTACGATCTATTTTTATCGTATCAACGGTTAACTGTTTTAAATAACTGAAGGCAGAGTATCCTGTCCCAAAGTCATCAATTGAGATACAAACGCCAATTTCTTTTAAAGCTTTAAAAATGGATAAGGAGTGATTAATAGAATTCATTGCACTTGTTTCAGTAATTTCTAAATGTAAAAATTGAGGCTGTAAATTCGTTTCTTCTAAAATTTGAATGACAGTATTTACAAATTCTGACTTGAGCTGTCGAGCAGAGATATTAACAGCAACATATAAGGATGAATAGCCTTTCAAGTGCAATTGTTTGAGTTGATGACATGCCTCTTGTAAAACCCAATTACCGATTTTTTCAATAAGGCCAATTTCTTCTGCGAGTGGAATAAATTCTTGAGGTGAAATAATACCTAATTCTGGATGGTTCCATCTGATGAGTGCCTCCAAACCTACAATTTCTTTTGTATTTCCATTTATTTGAGGTTGGAAGTATAGAACAAATTGATTCAGTTCGGTTGCTTTTCTTAAGTTATTTTCAAGTACTAGCTTTTCAAGAACAGTTGCATTCATTTTTGAGTTGTAAAATTCGTAATTATTACCGCCATTCTCTTTTACACGGTACATAGCCGTTTCTGCATTTTTAACTAATTCCTCTGCATCAGCTCCATCATGAGGAAACAAGCTAATTCCGATACTTGGAGATATAAAATAATCATGCCCGTCGATCGTAAATGGTTCAGCAAATAGCTTTAGAAGTCTTTGCGCTAGTTTGCCTACAACTGCAACATTGGGAATATCAGATAAAAGTATGAGAAATTCATCGCCACCAAAACGTGAAACGGTATCATTGTCTCTTATATAGGCTAGTAATCTATCGGCAATAAGTTTAAGTAAAACATCTCCAAACTTGTGACCTAGTGAGTTGTTAAAATTTTTAAAGCGGTCTAAATCTAAGAAGAGTACGCAACGAATGTTTTTATCTCTTCTGGCTTGAGAAATAGCCAGTTTAAGTCTGTCATAGAAAAGTGATCGATTTGGTATATTGGTCGTATTGTCTGTAAATTCACCATTTTCAAAGGAGAGAAGATGTGGATTTCTAACCGTTGCCAAACATAAAACATTCTCTTCGTTTTGGATGATCTCTAAGCAAATAGTAATTTGAGAACGAAGATCAACTTTCGTTTGGAATGTATGGATAAACGACATTTCTTTCCCGTTTTGTAAAGTTTGTAAAGAAAGGTTTAATTCTTTGGCTGTAACTTCTGAAAAAACATCAAAAACAGAGTGTGTTCTTATTTCTTCAGCAGTGCATCCGAGAAAATTTAAAGCTTGTTGATTAGCCATGACAAGATTAAAATCCTGCAATGAGAATATATATACTTGTTCATTTGTAGAGTTCATGACTTGAACGCCTTTTTTTGAGAGGATAAACGATTTATGAAATTGATCTCCATGTATAATAGTATGACCTCCGTTATCTGGTTTGTCCTCATGTTAGTTCTTAAGTCTTGTAGGTATTTAGATATAGTACATTTCGACATTAACTTGAAAATACCTTTAATTTCTCTGAAAATTTTTACCTTTTTTTTTACAGAAAAAGAACTTTTGCGACATTGAGCTTGCACAGAGGGTAGACAAAAAAATTGTAATATCAAAAAAAGTTGATTATAATAAGATAAAAGTAAGATTCAGTGACGAAGGGGTGTATACTAGTGGAAATTCCGTTACATGATGTTTCGCTTGAAAACACATTTGCAAAATACGAGTTGAAATTTAAAGCTTTAGCAGATAGAAAAAGGCTGATGATTATGAATGAAATTGTTAAAAGAGGTAGTGTTTGTGTCTGCGATCTATGTGAAATCATTGATATGCCACAATCGAAACTCTCTTATCATCTTAAAATATTATTTGACGCGGATCTACTCATTAAGGTAACAAAAGGAACATGGAGTTATTATGAATTAAATGAAAAAGAAGTAAACCATATATTATCTGAAGAACTTTGTTGCTTATTTAGAGCTTAATAAGAAACTCATAAAAACAGGCTTAACTTATTTTATGTAAGTCTGTTTTTTTTGTATGTTAGGAAGATAAATGAATAGAATAGTATAGAATGTGGTTCATTACTATGAATGAATAATAGACGTATACTGAACCGATTTCAACTAATTAAAACAATCGATATTTTTCTGGTATAGCAATTTGTGTTTGTCGAATAAGTAAGTTTTATTATTGTAAATAGGGTATTTTCATAAATGAAAATTACTGCTTTAATTTATTAAAATGATAAATCGTAAAAGTTTTTTTATGCATACTATTGAATTAATAACCGAATGTAGATATAATAAACTTTGTCGAAATAGCTCGAATTGAATTGGTCTAACTACTATTTTCGGATAATTCTTTTAATTCGAGTAAATGTAGGTTATAATTATCAGAAATGTAAGAAAAAATAAAGGGGGAAAAAAGGTGAAAAAGCTATTATTCTTAATGGTTAGTGTTTTAGTTGCAAGTGTAGTTTTAGCAGGTTGTGGTACAAGTTCAAACAATGGTGAGGGGAAAAAGACGTTAAAGGTTGTGACAGATGCGGCTTATGCACCATTTGAGTATATGGACAAAGGTGAAATAGTTGGATTTGATGTAGATTTTTTAAAGGCAGTTGCAAAAGAAGCTGGCTATGAAATTAATCTAGTAAATGTAGGTTGGGACCCAATCTTTGTAGAAATTGAAGATGAGATTGCCGATTTAGCGATTTCAGCAATTACAATCAACGATGATCGCAAGCAATCATATGATTTCTCAGTACCTTACTTCTTATCTACGAATAAAATCCTTGTACCTGAAGGTAGCGATATTAAAACAGCAAGTGATCTAGAAGGAAAAGTAGTAGCAGTGCAAAATGGTACAACTGGACAGGAAGCAATTGAATCTTTATTAGGTAAAAACAACCCTAATATTAAAAAGTTTGAAAATAACAATCTAGCAATAATGGAATTAATTAGCGGTGGTGCTGATGCTGTAGTTGCAGACAATACAGTAGTAGAGGAATATGCAAAGAACAATCCAGATCAAAAGTTAGTAGTTATTGCAGATACTGATAGTTTTGATTCTGAATTTTATGGATTAATGTTCCCTAAAGGAAGCAAGCTAAAAGCAGATTTTGATAAAGCGATTAAAACGGTTGTTGAAAATGGAACATATGCAAAAATCTATAATGATTGGTTCGGATCAGATCCAGACCTTGAAACATTAAAACAACAATACTAATAGAGTTGAGAAAGGTTGCGTGACCTGAATTACTTAAGGTTACGCAATTTTTCGCTTAAAAGGAGAGGTGAACATGGGATTTAGATTCGATATCATTTTAGAATATGCACCATTAATCTTAAAAGGAACAATGCTTACAATTGGCCTTTCTCTTGCTGGTATATTGATTGGAACCATTTTAGGACTTTTTGTTGGCCTTGGGAAAATGATGAAAAATCGATTTTTGGCTATGCCGTTTGATTGGTATATTACCTTTTTTCGTGGAACGCCTTTATTTGTTCAAATTTTATTAATACATTTTGGGGTAGTACCATTCTTTTTAGGTGAAACACATGCAATTACAGCTGCAATCACAGCTCTGTCTTTAAATGCAGCAGCTTATATTGCTGAAATTTTTAGGGCGGGTATTCAGTCGATTGAAAAAGGCCAAATGGAAGCTGCTCGTTCACTTGGAATGAACCACGTACAAGCAATGAGATATATTATATTGCCGCAATCGTTTAAACGTATGATTCCTCCGTTAGGAAATGAATTCGTTGTTTTAATTAAGGAATCATCTCTTGCTGCAATTATCGCTGCACCAGAAATTATGTATTGGGGCCGAGCTATGGCGGGCCAATATTATAAGGTATGGGAGCCATATTTAACGGTAGCAGTCATTTATTTAGTACTCACATTATCACTTACGTTTGTATTAAATCGTCTTGAAAGGAGGCTTACAACAGAATGATTAAGGTTGAGAATTTGAAAAAAGCATTTGGTGACCACGTTGTGTTAAAAGACATTAGTGCAACAGTTAAACCACAAGAGGTGGTTGTTGTCATTGGTCCATCAGGTTCTGGTAAGTCTACTTTTTTAAGATGTTTAAACTTGTTAGAGACTGTTACCGCAGGTCATGTCTTAATTGAAGGTGTGGATCTTACAGATAAAAAAACAGATATCAATAAAGTAAGAACAGAAGTAGGAATGGTGTTTCAACAATTTAATTTATTTCCTCATAAAACTGTTCTAGAAAATATCATGCTATCTCCAATGAAAGTTAGAAAAGTACCTGAAGAGAAAGCAAGAGAAAAGGCATTAATACTATTGAAGAAGGTTGGACTTGCAGATAAAGCAAACGCCTATCCTAGTTCTCTATCTGGTGGACAAAAGCAACGTGTAGCGATTGCTAGGGCACTAGCGATGGAGCCGAAAATCATGTTATTTGATGAACCAACTTCTGCGCTAGATCCTGAAATGGTTGGAGAAGTGTTAGAAGTAATGAAACAGCTTGCTAAAGAAGGAATGACAATGGTTGTGGTTACACATGAGATGGGATTTGCCCGTGAAGTAGGCGACCGTGTCATCTTTATGGATGGCGGCTACATCGTTGAAGAAAATGTGCCAAGTGAACTATTTGAAAATCCGCAACATGAGCGAACAAAAGCGTTTTTAAGTAAAGTGCTATAGGAAGAATGGGACGTATATATACGTCTCTTTTTTTATGTTCAATTTGTGCAAACGATTTCATTAATGCGGTAATCGTTGTATAATAGATTAAAGTTAAAAATTCAGTTGAAAAGGGAGATTTTCAAATGGCAGTTCAGCGCGAGCTAGATTATAACATTTCTTATGGAGATCCTAGTGTTACAAATGGCTTATCAGTGTTTTCAAAAGAATTTGATGACGCTTTCTTTTATAGTGGAAATGATTTAGGCGTTACCTATACAGTAGAAAAATCAATATTTAAGCTATGGGCACCCACAGCCAGTGAAGCAAGCGTTGTGCTATATGAAACGTGGGATGGTGAAGCAGTATTAGAAAAAAAACTTGAGCGCCTTGATAAAGGAGTGTGGGCGATTGAGCTTGAGGGTGACTTTGAAGGAAGGTTATACACATACAAAGTAAAAATAGCTGATACATGGAATGAAGCTGCAGATCCATATGCTAGAGCAGTTGGGGTTAATGGAGACAGAAGTGCAATTGTGGATTTAACGAAAACGAATCCAAACAATTGGAGAAAAGAAAAGCCGAATTTTGGAAATGCTACTGACGCAATCATCTATGAACTTCATGTCCGTGATTTATCGATGCACCCATTAAGTGGGATAACGAATAAAGGGAAATTTCTAGGTTTAGCTGAGAGTGAAACAAAAGGTCCTAACGGTATCAAAACTGGGCTAGACCATATTAAAAATTTAGGCATCACACATGTTCAGTTACTGCCCATCTATGATTACAGTACTGACAGTGTGGATGAAACTCAGTTAGAGCGACCACAATACAATTGGGGCTATGACCCAAAAAATTATAATGTCCCTGAAGGCTCTTACTCAACAAACCCATATGAACCTGCGACGAGAATTAATGAATTAAAGCAATTGGTACAAACTCTCCATAACAACGGACTTAGGGTTATCATGGACGTTGTTTACAATCATGTATTTGATGCATTCCGCATGAATTTTATGAAGCTCGTTCCTGGGTACTATTTTAGATATAACGAGGACGGTACACTAGCGAATGGTTCTGCTTGTGGAAATGATACAGCATCTGAACGAAAAATGGTAAGGAAGTTTATTGTGGATTCAGTTTGCTATTGGGCGGAGGAATACAATCTAGATGGTTTCAGATTCGATCTAATGGGGCTTCATGATGTGGATACGATGAATGAAATTAGAAATGAGTTAGATAAAATTGATCCCACCATCCTAATGATTGGTGAAGGATGGGTATTAGAGACTCCGCTTCCTGAAGAAAAGAAAGCGAATCAGACAAATGCAAGCAAGATGCCAAGAGTTGCTCATTTTAATGATTATTTACGTGATGGTCTTAAAGGAAGTGTGTTCTTTGAAGATGAAAATGGGTTTGTAAATGGAAAAGAAGAAATGGAATTAGAAATGAAACGTGGAATTGTTGGTGGAATTGCTTACTCAGACGCGATTCAAACGTTTGCAGATGAACCAGATCAAACAGTTACTTATGTAGAAGCACACGATAACCATACTGTATGGGATAAACTCCAGTTAACAAATCCACAGGATACAATTGAAATCCGAAAAAAGATGCATAAGCTAGCATCAGCAATTGTACTCACTTCACAAGGGATCTCGTTTATTCATGCAGGTCAGGAATTTATGAGAACGAAGGGTGGAAATGAAAATAGTTATAAATCGTCCACTGAAGTGAATCAATTAGATTGGGAACGCTGTGCGGAAAATGAACAAGAAGTTGAGTTTATGAGAAGGTTGATTTCACTTAGGAAAATTCATTCAGCATTCAGAATGACTTCGGCAGATCAAATTCGTGAGCACTTATTTTTTGAAGAATCACCATCAAATTGTGTAGCCTACTCTATACGAAATCATGCTAATGGGAATAAAGCGAAGCATCTCTTTATTATTCATAACGCAAATCGTGAAGATGTAACAATTCAAGTGCCTAGTTGTTTAAAGTGGAAGGTTCTATTTGGTGAAGAGAATATCGTTTATAAACGAGACAAATCAATTCAAGTAAAGTCGCTAAGTACAGTTATATTATCCACTGATGAATGGATTGAAGCTTTTTAGGTTTTTATCTGGTAAATTATTCAAAAAAGGACTTTTAACTATTGAATAGTGCTTGACTAAATTCATAAAAGAATTTACTATTAATGTATAGAAACTTAAATATTTCCACTTCTTTAAAGGGGAGTAGCTGTACAGCAAAGTCGTCATTTCGGGATTATATCCTCGGCTTTGTTGGCAACATCAAGTTGTTTGCGAGACCTTTACCTAGATTAAGGTAAAGGTATATATAAATGGCCTTTACCATAATGGTGAGGGCCATTTTTGTTTCTAAATGTGTTTAACATAAAGGATGTGAGTGAATTGAGAAAAATATGGAAGAGAATGAGGTTTGTACTTAACGTAAGGAAGTTTATACCATTTATGTTTGAGTTCTTTTTATCAAAGGATATAAGTATAACAAAGAAGCTTGTCTCTGTCTTAGCGATTATCGGTTACTTCCTACTACCCTTTGATATCATACCTGACTTTTTAACGATTTTTGGTTTAGTTGATGATGTTGCGGTGTTCTTATTTATCCTTCAACAAATCATAAAAATTTCCCCTAAATATCTTCAGGATAAATACGGGTTTAACATAAAAAATGAATAGAGGAGTGTTTTTACATGGAAATCTTTTCAGCTGAATTTTTCTCAGCTTTGCTTGCAATTATTATTATTGATTTAGTACTTGCTGGAGACAACGCTATCGTAATTGGGTTAGCGGCAAGAAACTTAAAGAAAGAGCTACAAAAGAAAGTAGTCTTTTGGGGAACAGTAGGGGCAATTGGTATTCGTGCTGCAGCTACCCTTGTAGTCGTTTGGTTATTAAAAATACCTGGCCTTCTTCTAATTGGTGGAATACTACTCGTTTGGATTGCCTATAAGCTATTAGTGGATGAAAAAGATCATAACGTATCATCAGGAGATAACTTTTGGGCGGCAATTCGAACAATCATTATCGCTGACGCACTAATGGGCTTAGATAACGTATTAGCTGTAGCTGGAGCAGCACATGGTAATTTCTTGTTAGTTATTTTAGGACTAATTATCTCAGTTCCAATCGTAGTTTGGGGAAGTACGCTAATTTTAAAATGGGTAGACCGTTTCCCAATTATTATCACAATCGGTGCTGCTGTATTAGCATGGACAGCATCAAAAATGATAGTAGATGAGCCATTCTTAAAAGGATTCTTCGAAGAAAATCCACTACTTAAATACGGACTAATGATTATCATCGTAGGTGGAGTCCTCCTCCTAGGTAAAATGAAAAAACAAAAGCACCAAAGCGAAGAAACAAAAGAAAGTGCATAACGATAACCAAAAGCCACTCAGAAATGAGTGGCTTTCTAATTTTTTATCTATAAGCTCTGTGCTATATGCGGTGTTGCTAGAAATTCAATCAGTAATCGAGTATAGCTGATAAAGACATAGTCGTTATGGCCGTTTTGTTACGAAATATGAATCTTGCTATAATGTTTTTATATGTGAATTAGAAAAAGGGTGTGTACGAGTTGAAGTGGGGAAAACTACTTATTTTTATTTCGTTTTTTGTGGTGATAGGTTGTTCCAAAAATGATTTAGAGGAAGAAAAGGTTAAGCTTACCATTTCGGCTGCGGCTAGCTTAACAGATGTCATGAATGAAATTAAACCAATGTTCGAGGAAGAAAATAAGGATATAGAGATCATTTATAACTTTGGTTCGTCAGGTGCATTGCAGCAACAAATTGTACAAGGTGCACCAGTTGATGTTTTTATTTCTGCGTCCCAAGATAAGTTTTCTTTCTTGGTTAAAGATGGGTATGTATTAAAAGAAAGTGCAGCAACTCTTGTTGGGAATGATGTCGTTTTAATTATTCCTTTGAATGCAAATTACCAAGTTGAAGATTTTCAAGACTTAGCAGACCCATCTATAAAAAAAGTCGCAATTGGTATTCCAGAAACAGTTCCAGCCGGTTTTTATGCTAAAGAAGTACTGGAATCCTTACAACTTTGGCACGATATTCAAGACAAACTCATCTTTGCAAAGGATGTTCGTCAAGTTCTTACATATGTTGAGTCGGGTAATGTGGATGCTGGGGTTGTATATAGTACAGACACAGTTGGTTCAAAGAAGGTGCAAGTTATTAAGCATGCAGATGAAAGTCTACATTCTCCAATTGTCTATCCATTTGGTATTATTTCAAATTCTGAACACAAAGATGAGGCAAACCTTTTTTATGAATTCATGCAAAAGGAAACAATAAAAGAACAGTTTGCAAAATATGGATTTAAATCGGCTAATGAAAAAGCTGCTAACAATTGAGTTAGCAGCTTTTTTCAGTGTATAAATTATTAGCTCTTTACAGATACTCGTCACTTTGGAGTTTAACAGCATTTAAAACTTCTACTTTCATTTCTTCCATCTTAACTTTTATTAACTCTAAAGATACTTGGTGGAGAAGTTCATCGAAACTCTCCCATGAGAATTTAATAATATTGCGATAGTCTGCTCTCAAACTATAAACTTTAACTTCAGTCATGGAAGTTGTTTCATCATAGTCGATAATTTTAAAAAAGGGGTGATCGCAATCGATAAAAGCTTGCTTAATTAAGGCTTTTGACATAAAAATCCCCCTTCTTCAATGATATATTTATTGTAACATTTCTATTAAAAAATTTCATTATTATCCTTTTAAAAAAGATGATGTAAAATTAAGGGATAGTTTTTCGTAATATTTTATTAGTGGTGTTAAAAAATTTCATTTAAGATAAGCCTTTCATTAATATAGCTATGAATTTCAGTCTTAAGGCTGAGAGTAATCACTTCTGCAGGTTGTTTCTGAACATTTATGCATCACTTAAACTTAGTATTATAGATAAAAAGTGAGGAGCGGATTTGGATGTCTGATGTACAAATCAAATCATTAAATGAGATAAAATCACATGAAAAGGTTGAACAGAATGTATTCAAGAATAAAAATTATTTACTTTTACTCATCACAACTTTATTCTCAGCTCCCGGTTATTATGTGTTTTTAATGGGATCGGAATGGTTGATGCTATCGATTACAGAATCTAGATTTTTCTTCGGTATGCTATTTATGGGAGCTGCTATACCAAGATTAATATTTATGATGTATGGAGGAATTATTGCTGATCGTTTTAATAAGAAGAATATCTTATTTTTATCTGATCTTACTAGAGCAGTACTAATAGGCTTGTTACTCTTATTAGTTCTTTTAAATCAAGTTCAACCATGGCATTTAGTTGCCATTGCAATATTAATGGGTGTGTCAGATGCATTTTCACACCCAGCTAGTAGTTCGCTAATAACAGAATTGCTTCCAAAGGAAATGTTGCAAAGAGGAAATAGCCTTTTGCAGATGGTAAACCAAATTAGTCCGATACTTGGTCCTGTTCTAGGTGGAAGTCTCATTTACTTAATTGGATTTGATGGTGTATTTTCTGTTGCACTGATAATGCTATTGCTAGCTTCGGCAACGGTTTGTATGATATCCGTGAAAAATAAAGAAACTGGACAGCAAGTTTCACAGTTATTCCAAGAGTTCAAAGACGGATTAGCATACGCAAAAGGCAACTCGATTTTGCTATCAATTATGACCCTCTCCTTTTTCATAAACTTTCTCATTACAGGTCCACTTGTAATGGGAATTCCTTTAATCGTAAAGGATGTTTTTCATGAAAATGCCCTAGGGTTAACAACTTTACAGGTAGCAATCGGTGTTGGTAGCTTACTAGGTGCACTCGTGATGGTAATACTGAATAACAACAAAAAGCCTGGTCTCTGGTCGTTGAGTGCTTTAGTCATTAGTACAATCTTATTTATGCTTACTGGCTTTTCATCATCCATTAGCACAGCAGCGATCCTTTTATTCCTATTAGGCGCAGCACTGCAAGTTGTAAATATTCCTATTATGACAATCATACAAGCACAAACTGACCCGAAGATGATGGGAAGAGTCATGAGTTTAATGATGACGATGGCAACTGGTTTAATACCTGTTTCCTTTTTTGTCACATCCCTTCTATTGGGTTTTGGAATATCCATTACAACAATCATGAAAATAGGTGGTTTAGCTGTTTTCGTTGTAGCACTTCTAGGGTTTATGATTAAAGATCTCCGAAATATCCAATATATTCAGGAAAAATCATAAGAATTTAAAGGAGATTGAGTGAAAATGTCAAACTATCGAGTATATGGAAAAGAAGGTGGTTGTAATGGGGGGTAGATCTTTGAATCGCATTGTTGGTGCAATATTGTTAATTGGCTTTGGAATATTGTTGCTTCTTGTTAATATTAATGTCATTTCCTTGGAAATAAACGAAATTTTTGTCACATTTTATCCTGTAATAATAGTCTTATTTGGAGGGAAATGGTTGATAGAGTCAATCATTTCAAAAGGGAAGAAGGATTGGCTAGGGGGCTTCATTTTCCTGCTATTTGGAACACTACTTATTTTAGATCGTCTTGAATTTATTGTATTTACCTTTTCAATGGTTTGGAAACTATGGCCTGTTCTATTAATCTACGTCGGAATCAAATATTTTTCAAAAAGTAAAAAAGATAAAAGTGTGAGGAAGGAATCGATACCGATTGGATCAATTACGAACGAAGAAGGAGAATGGACGGTTGAACCAATGGAGGTATGGACTGGCATTGGGAACTTCCATTACGATTTTAGTAAAGCCTTTATTCCAGATAAAGAAACAACAATCAATATTGAGGGACTAATTGGTGATGTAAAAATGCTAATACCAGAGGACGTAAAGTTTTCAGTTGAAGCAAGGGTGAAAACGGGGTCAATTGAAATTTGTAAGCATGAAGCGAAAGGTCAACATCGAAGACTAACTTTCACCACACCAGGATATGAAGAGGCAACTAGAAAATTAACTATAAATGTTGTATTAAAAGTAGGTTCAATTCGCATTGATCGGGTGTAGGAGGGGTCTCTTTGTTTACTAAAATAGAAAGCATCCGCATATCTATGGTAAAGTCACATCTTGTTTCGGCAGTAGTGATTGGAATGCTGTTTTTTATAGGACTTCAACTCATTTTATTAACACTTCCAAGTAATACGTTAGGATTAACGACGATTTTACTTTTAACGCTATTTGTATTTTTAATAAGTGCGATTTCAGGTGTTTATATAGGATATAAATATAGCCAGCCTTTTAAAAAAAGGTTAGAGGATATTGCTACTTTTATTACGGTACTTGAGAGAGGAAATTTAAAAACAAGGTTAGAAGATTCGCAGAAGGACGAGGTTGCTAGAATAACACAAGCACTTAATCAGCTTGCATTAAAAATTGAAAACCATGTCCAATCACTTCAAAGACTTGCAGATGAAAAAACAAAATTTGCAGAAAAAGCTCATACTGCAGCAGTGATTGAGGAGAGACAAAGGCTTGCAAGAGATTTACATGATGCTGTAAGTCAACAGTTATTTGCTTTGAATATGATGTCGTCCGCAACCTCAAGAATAATCGAATCTAATCCTTCTAAATCAAAGGAAATGATTGAGCAAATCGCACATATTGCTTCGGCAGCACAGGTTGAAATGAGAGCGTTGCTGCTTCATTTACGTCCTGTTCATTTAGGAAGAGATCAATTACATGATGGATTACTGAAATTAATAGAAGAGTTAAAGGATAAATGTCCAATAGATTTTCAAACCAAGATTGAAGATATACAAGTGCTAACAAAGGGAACGGAAGATCATTTGTTCAGAATCGTCCAAGAAGCTATTGCTAATATATTGAGACATGCTGATGCTTCGATTGTTAAGGTCGAATTATACCAAAAAGAGCATCATGTGTATTTACATATCCGTGATAATGGTAAAGGTTTTAATGTGAAAGAAAAAAAGTTGACCTCTTATGGATTACAAACAATGAAAGAACGAAGTGATGAAATTGGTGGGAGTTTTACGATCCAATCTAAGGAACGTGAAGGTACGTATATTAGTATTAAAGTACCGATATAAAGGAGGATTCCGATGGGAAAGCCAATTCGTGTTGTAGTAATCGATGACCATGATATGGTGAGAAAAGGCGTAACTTTTTACTTAGAAACAGAGCCTGATATTGAGGTAGTAGGAGAAGGTTCTAGTGGTACAGAAGGAGTGGAGCTTGTAAAAAAGCTCAAGCCTGATGTTGTGTTGATGGATCTTATTATGGAAAATGGTACTGGGATTGAGGCAACTGCGGAAATTACAGCATTTGATAAGGAGTGTAAAATCATTATCTTAACTAGCTATTATGATGATGAGAAGGTATTTCCAGCTTTAGAAGCAGGGGCATTTAGTTACATATTAAAAACGTCAAAAGCTGAGGAGATTACTGATGCAGTAAAGAAAGCTGCAAGAGGTGAGACGGTCATTGCACCAAAAGTAGCAAATAAGATGATGAATCGTTTTCGAAACCAGGAAAAAAGTCTCCATGATGATTTAACTCAGCGTGAGATAGAGGTTCTTAAGTGTATTGGGGATGGACTTACGAATCAGGAAATAGCTGAGGAGTTGTATATTGGAATAAAGACGGTTAAGACTCATGTAAGTAATGTGTTAAGTAAATTGCAGGTAGCAGATAGAACTCAAGCAGCGATTTATGCAAATCGGAATGGGTTAGTGAATAATAAGTGAACCTTTTTTAAAAAGAAGGTTTTTTTTGTTGACTACTCTGAAGATACCACAATCAACTGGGGGTGTTAACCTTCGTTGCAGGAACCTCGCTTTCCGCGGGGCGCCACTTGAGCCTCCTCGGCTGCGCCTGTGAGGTCTCAAGCCCGGCGCTATTCCCGCAGGAGTCTCGGTCCTTCCACTACGGTTAACACGAATGAAAACTCAGATCTAACATTCGATAAACACATAAATCAAGTTCACATTTTCATCCTTCATGGTGAAATTTTTAAATTGCATGGAAGTCTACCCTGAAAATAGGACGCTTTATGTGGGGTGTTAACCTTCGTTGCAGGAACTTCACTTTCCGCGGGGCGCTCCTGGAGCCTCCTCGGCTGCGCCTGTGGGGTCTCCAGTCCAGCGCATCTCCCCCAGGAGTCTCGTTCCTTCCACTTCGGTTAACACTTCTAAAGTACTTGGATTCGACACTCTATAATGCACGAAAGAAACAATTACACATTTTCATCCTTCATGGTGCAATTCTTAATTGCATGGAAGTCTACCCTGAAAATACGACGCTTTATAAGGTGTGTTAACCTTCGTTCCAGGACTCTAGCTTTTCGCAGGGTGCCACTTGAGCCTCCTCGGCTGAGCCTGTGGGGTCCGGGGACCGGCACATCTCCTGCAGGAGTCTCTGCCCTTCCACTACGATTAACACGGCTAAGATACTTGTCTCCAAAAAATTCTACTCGTCATGTTGTGAAAATAAATAAATTTTTTTGTTCGTGTTGAATCCATTTTTAGGAAGCTTACGTCTAAGGATATGTTTAAGTATTTTAGGGATATTTAGGAGAAAGTCTGAGGCTTGTTTATTTTTGGGGGAGGTAAACGATGAAGTTTGTGAAGAGGAATTGGTTGTTTTTTATAGGGATTGGTGCTGTTTGCATTGTGCTATTGATGGCAATCCACAATTTAGAAAATAAAAACGAAGCGGAAAATGGGTTAGAAAGGGAAGTTGAAAGAGTCAAAAATGGAGTGGAAACATCGGCAACTTATAATCAATCCGTTGGGGAAAAGATACACAATATTCATGAATACTACAATGACATATTAACGTTTAAAAAATGGGAGTCATATACAGACCCCTCTTATTCGGGCTGGAAGTCAGAAAAAAAGATGGCAGAAGGCATCATAAAATCCATAGATACTATGTTAAAGGATTCTAACAGTAGTAATTTACATTCCGATTTAAACAATGCTAAAAAGCTAATTCAAATTGCAATTTCGAATCATGATCCTACCGCCTTAATCTATTTACACCGTATCTTTCATGATCTTGACATCCTATATAACGGGTATCGAGAAGAATTATGGGGCTTTACTCATTACCAGTCTAATGGGAAAGGCGTTAGGACGGTAGAAAAACATATTAATATGTATTCAGAGGAATAGTACTTCAAAAGTTGTAGGTTTTGAGGTGGAAAATTCATTCAAAGAGCTGATTTGAAATATAGTCTTATGTTTCATGTAATGTTTCATTTATTTTATATACTTAAGTTATTCCAAATAAGAGGTGATAAGTATGAAACAATGGGCTAGAGACTATTTATCTGTATTGAATGTAGAGATGAAGCAACCGTCTTTCAAGTATTTAACAGAAATATGTACACAGCATTTACAAACTTTTGCGTTTGAGAACATTAGTAAACTCGTTTACTATCGAGATCAAATCAAAAATGGATTCTTAATACCTACTCCTTCTAAGTTTATTGAAAACTATCAGCGTTACCATTTCGGAGGAACATGTTTTACAGTGAACTCGAATTTATTGCTTTTACTTCGAGAATTAGGCTTCGATTGTTATTTTGTCATGTTAAGCAAAGAACATATAGGAATAATCGTAAAAATTTCCGAATGGAAAAATGAACTAGTTTATGTGGATTGTGGTTCAGCCGCCCCTTTGTTTAAACCAGTGCGTTTACAAACTGAAACAGAAAACCAAGCATGCTTTGGGCAAGAGTGTATTCATCTCCATAGTATTGATGAGAAAGATGTATATGAATATCAACGTTATACCAACGGTCAGCTAGCTAGTAATCAATGGAAATTTAATGTTACTCAACAATATACGTACGAAGATTTTCAATCCATAATTGAAAAGGCAAATAAGCCAAAAACACATTTTATGAACATTTTAAGATGTCAATTATGGCAGCTAGATCAAAGGCGCAATTTGTCCCTATTAAATAACAAGCTCATGATTAAATATCAAGATGGCAGAGTAGAGGAACATATTATAGGTTCAGTTGAAGAAATGAAACGTGTTCTTTCTGAAGAGTTCAATCTTACTAAACTTCCTATCGATGAAGCTTTAGATGTGCTAAAGGAGTTAGGAGTAGATGTGTTTCATAAAGAACATATATAGGTGGAAAAGGTTCACCTATATATGTTGGAAAAAATAAATCAAAAATAATTGATTTAATAGTTGCAATATGAAAAATATGGATATATAATAAGCTTAACAAATATAAATCAAAAATAATTGATTAAGTAAATGTATATAATAACAACTAGTTGATTTTATTTTTTTGGTTTATTAATCAAAAAAAATTGATAAAAGGAGAATGATTGTTATGATGTATGAATTAGAAAAATTGGTTGCTCAAAAAAGACAGGAAGTCGAAAGCAAGGCAAATGAAGCATGGAAATACCCAGTAAAGGGGAAGCGAAATCAATTTTTACAGCATGTTGTAAAGTTCTTTAGAAATTCTAGAAGAGAAACCTCTGAAAAGTTTATTAAACCTAGCTGCTGCTAAAAAATGCATATCTATAGATTGGGGATAGAAAGATGTGGATGGAGACACTAAAAAGTTTTTTTGTAATAGCTTTAGAATTAACGGTTTTATTCATTGGCATATCATTTCTAATCAACTTACTTCAAGGGTTTATACCTTATGAAAAAGTTGAAAAAAAGTTATCAGGTAAAAATAAATGGCTCGCTGCAATTTTTGCACTATTGTTTGCATTTGTTACGCCATTTTGTTCTTGCTCTACCATCCCAGTAGTCGTTAATATGCTGAAGAAGAAACTTCCATTTGGAATTGTGATGGTGTTTTTATTTGCATCACCTGTGTTAGACCCAACAATATTAACGATCATGGGTGTTTTATTGGGGTGGAAAGTGACAATTATTTATCTTCTGGTTACGTCCACTCTTTCTGTACTAATAGGATTTGCATTAGAGAAATTTGGCTTTGAAAAATATGTGAAAAATGTTGTGATGACAGGATTTCAAGAAAAGAGCAAATCGTTTAATTTTAAACTTGCATGGAAAGAAACAGTTACGTTAATGAAGGAAGTTTTCCCATATTTAATTATAGGTGCTGCAATTGGAGCAGTTATTCATGGTTTAGTACCGACTGATTGGATTGCACAGTATTTTGGAAAGGATCATTGGTGGTTAATTCCAATCGCAGCTATTATAGGTGTTCCACTTTATATCCGACTATCAAGTATGATCCCAATTTCGCAAATTCTTGTATTAAAAGGAATGGCACTTGGTCCAGTAATGGCGATGATGATTAGTTCAGCAGGTGCAAGCTTACCAGAAGTAATCCTATTAAAATCAATTTTCCAAAAAACGCTCGTCATTACGTTTGTTGCATCAGTAATTGTAATGTCTACAATATCTGGATTCATCTTTTATTGGATTTAATTTAAAGGAGGTGGAAGGTATGAATTTGTTTAAACTAGCTTTTGGCAACAAGAAGGAAAAGGACTGCTGCCAAATTGAAATTAAAGAAGTGGAAGAAAATGTAACAGAAGAATGTTGTCGTGATAAGGAAGAAGAAAAGAATTGTTGCTAACCTATTATAGTAAATTGTTAAGAGTCATTTCTCTAGTATGAGGATGACTCTTTTTTTATGTTCTTAAGAGTGTTTTCATGTATGCTTTTGTTATTAAGAAATTTATTGGTCGGATAATGAGACATAAATGATTTGGTATTCGTTTAAAGGGTGGAAGAGAAAAAGGAAAGGTTGGTAAAGAGTGTGGGATATGAGAAGGCAGAAAAGTTAAGGAGATTAGAAAGGCTAATTGATATCTATGAACAACGTTTGACCAATTTGTCTTATACGTATGTGAAAGACTGGGAGCAAGCAAAGGATATCGTACAGGAAGTGTTTATAAAGGTCTATGACAAGTTAGATACGATGGGGGAAATCGAATATGAAAAAACATGGCTTTTTACTATTTGTGCAAATCGTTCTAAAGATTATTTAAGATCAATAAAAAGTAAACGCAAAATGATAACGAAGGTCATTCATACTATTTTTACAAAGGAAAGTAATGATTCTCCCGATGTTCTAATTGAAACAAGCGAGAGGGAAAATGATCTAGTTAAAAAAGTTCTTTTATTACCATTGATTTATCGAGAAGTAATAATTTTATTTTACTATGAGGAATTAAGTATTAATGAAATAAGCGAATTATTATCCATTAATTCTTCAACTATTAGAACAAGGTTAGATAGAGGAAGAAAAATGTTGAAGGAAACGCTTAAAGGAGATGTTCATTATGAGCGATAAATTAAAAGATTTAAAACAGCAATTAGATGAGAAGGTCTTCTCAAATCATGCTTTTAAAAGCCAGAAATCTCAAATTATCAACCGAATAGAAAAGAGACCCAATAATAATTACAATAATAAGTTGGTACATGGTGCTTTAACAATAGCTGCTATTCTTATGTTCTCAATTCTAACAATTTCTTATATCAAACAGTCAGAACCTTCACCAGCTGACCAAAAAAACCTGCCAGTTTCTGAAAAAAAACCAATACAAAAAAAAGAAGAGCCTAAAGTTGAGGAAAGTGGTATGTCAAAGGAAGAAATTAGAGGGATAATAGATAAGGTAGATGAGGTTAAAACAATAATATATGATACTTATAAATCTATGGAATTACCTCAACCTAACTTTTCAGAAGATACTCCTGTTGATGAAATACACTCGTATTATGAAAAAGAAGCTCTAATGATCTATGACGAAATTCAACCAAAGCTAGTTGATATAGCGACAGAAAACTTTTTAGTTATCATGAAAGATCGATTCACTGATTTCTGGACATCTTATGGTGAGATAAGTTTCATTAATAGTTATTATCTAGAAGCTAGAATGGAAATCGTTCATCAGGGAAGAACATCTATAACTATAAAGACTTTTGAATTACAAACAGAATATACTGAACCTAAAAATGTGTATATCACAACTATTAAGAAAGATGGATCGTGGTTAATTGATTCAATTAAAGAAGTTTCTGTAAAGGAAGAGCCATTAAATCTCAAAAAAGAAGAAATAGAAAAATATTTAATGTTTCTTTATGAAAATTACGAAAGAGATATTGAGTACGTCTCAGAAGGCACGATTCAACTTTTAGATAATGATAAAGATTATCTGTATGTATACTTTCATAAGCAATTTCAAATGTTCATTGGCTATACAGTGAACGGTAAATTAATATTAAATGAAATTCCTGAAGAATTAATACCAAAAGACTATCAATCTGAATAATTAAATAGAAAAAAGACCTTTGCAAAGAAGGTCTTTTTTCTGCTAGAGAGGTGATTATTAAGGTGTTTCTAAATCCGCATAAACCACTAGTCTTTCACTATGTTCTCCAGTACTTCGATCATAAACGCCGTTGCAAGTAATCAAAATTAATTGACTACGATAGGTATAGCCAAAAATTCGATCTAGAGGTGCATCGTTTCTTGGATAACTGACAGTCTCTGTTACGTTAAAGGTACGAATTTGGTTGTCTTTGTCAGTTACAATAATTTCATCACCTACTTTTAACGTTTTTAAATAGAAAAATACAGCTGGCCCTTTTTTGCTATCAACATGTCCAGCTAATACAGCATTACCTGGTTCACCTGGCTTTGCACCGTATTTGTACCAAGCGACATTTTCAGTCCCATCGGGAACGCCCATCTGACCATTACTTAGTAATCCGACTTGTTCAATGATAGCCTCTACTCCGATACTTGGAATGGATAAGTGAGTAGGAATGATTCCAGTTCTGTTGTCGCGAATGATTTCTGGGCTAGTAAGCACCTGCTGAGAGGATGCATCTTTCGTTATATTTTCCTTTTTAGCTTGAGATATTTGTTTAGCAGCAATTTGTGTTGACTCTTTGTTATTTACGGCTTTTTCATTGATTAGATTACAGCCTAGTAAGAAAGAAAGTGTGAAGAGTAGAAAACAAGTTTTTTTAAAGGTTGAAAGATTCAACTTCTCCCTCCTTTGTAAAAATACTAGTAAAAGAGGTTGGGACAAAAGTAGTTTAACTAATTAGAAACCGAAAAATGATTGTAGGTTAGTTAATCCGCTCCTGAAATATACTTCGCTTTCCGCGGGAAGCTGGCAAGCCTCCTCGTGCTACGCACTGCGGGGTCTAGACGCTGCTTTTCATCCCGCAGGAGTCTACGTATATTTCATCCGCTAAGCTATCATTTCAATCGGAATTTTAGTTAATTCCTTAAGTTATGTCCCAGCCTCATTATTTAATCTGTTGATTTTCTTCTAAGAACAATTCCAGTTGTAATCGCTAAAGATAATAACCCTAATAAAAGCATCTCAAATGGAATTGTTTGAGTTTCGGAAGCCCCGCCTAAACCTGTTTTTGGCATGTCAGTAGGCATTGTTTCTGCAAATTTTTCAGGGAATTGGCTAACGAATGCCCCAGATAATCCTTTTGCAGGATGAAGCATATGTGCATAAGCTTCACGAACATGAGTGTATGTCTCTTCATAATCACCTTCAACATACGTATCAAACGCTTCAACTAATTGAGTTACGTGCATTTGTAGTCCTTCCGCTAAAGCATCAGATTGTAATCTTCCTTCAGTAGCTGTTTCTAAGAAAGTTGAGAATGATACACGATAACCATCTAAGCTAGAAAGTGCTTGTTTTTTAGCTTCTTCATCTTTATTTGCTGTAGCCAAAACATAGTCTACGAAGAAACCGATATGTGCACTCCACATAGCCTTAAATTGGTCACCTGCGTCTTTTCCATAAACTGATGCAATAGCTGCTGTTAAGTCATCAGTATTTTTTGATAGAGCTTGAGCAGATGCTTCAAAGTCTGCAGATCCATCGATTCCATTTTGCATGGCTGCCATTGCAAGTGCAGCATGTTCAGTTAATAAGTGATCTAATAATGAACGCAAGTCATTTGCTGGCGTGACGGCTTTTGAACCATTGAACTTTTCTGGGTATTGGTCCGTAATGGCACTGGAAAGACCTTTGGATACCATTGTCATATGGTGAATTGCTTCACGCTCATATTCATATGCTTTGACATAATCTTTTGCTAGATAGCTATCAAATGCGCCTACCAATTGATTAACATGCATTTGCAATCCTTCTGCTAAGGCTTCAGCTTCAAGTCTCTCACCTGTTGCTGATTCTAAGAATTGTGAAAACTCAGCGCGATAGTTATCAAGTTTTGAAAGTGCTGCTTTTTTACCAGCTTCATCATTGTTTGTTGTTGCGACTACATAATCTACAAAAAATCCAATATGGTCAGACCAAAGTTTGTTAAATGCTTTACCAGCCTCTTCTCCATATACTGAAGCAATCGCTTTTGTTAAGTCTTCAGTGTTGTTTCCTAAGGCACCAGCAGATGCTTCAAAGTCTTTTGCTCCCTCTGCACCTTTTCGCATCGTTTCTATGGCTAAGTATGCATGCTCAGTTAATAAGTGAGTCAATGTTGATCTTAATTCTGAAGCAGGTGTTTCTACTGATGCTGTTTGATGTTGCTTATGGTTTTGGGCAGCACCAACCATTCCTGTAGTTGGTAAAAGTAAAGACAAGCTAAGTGGTACGATAACTAGTGATTTTTTGAAGTTCATAAAAACACTCTCCCTTTGTTTTATTTAAATCTACTAGGCTAACGTACGTTTTTTAGAGTTGGATCACTTTTTTTAAAAACTTTTTCTTGAAAATTTTGTTTCCAGGAAGAAAAATGATCTGAGGCTTCGATACAATATAACCTTGGATGGAAAAAGGCAAAGAAAAAAAGAGGTTTAAGATCCTCTTTTCTCCCTGAAAAAATTCTTTTTATAACTCAGAGGCTAAAATTACTTCCCCGAGAGGTGTTTCGCTTGTTGGGCTAGGTTCAATTGAAATGGCAACTGTGTCCCAAGTATGTTCTCCTTCGTAATCTATACTAAACGAGACAGCGCCTTTTCCTTCAGCATCAGGTATAAATGTTCCAGCACGATATGGTTTATCTCCTTCGATGAGCCAAACTTGGTAGACATGATCCTTTTTAAGAGACTGTAATTGTTGGGCTTGAATGACTACATTAAGAGTTCCATTCTTTAAAACGAGAGATGCTGTTCCTTTGTATTCTCCATTTGTAGGTTGTAGTTCAACCGTTTTTACTAATTGATCAATAGCAAGGGTTTGATTCGGTGTTTCGGTTTCATTTATCATTGATAATAAATACATGTTTCCAATTAAAGAAATAAATAGTAGAGCAGCAATCGTGCTGAATATCCAAGGAACTTTTCCGGGCTTTTCACTTTGAACGTCAGTCGGTGTATTTTTTATTGGCTTGCTTAGTCTTATTTTGTTCTTATTAGGTGTAGTTTCTTTCATATCTTGTTGGAACACATTGGCTAAAACGCGTTTTTTCATACCAACAGGGGGAGGAATCTCCTCTGAAAGATACGGAAGGTCACTTGTTAATTCTTCTAGCTCTTGCAACTCTTCCTGACATTCTGAACATGTTGCAAGATGTTGTTCAAATTGCTTCCTTTCATGCTTTGAAAGAGCCTGATTGAAATAGTCTATTAATCCATCACACTTCTTTTCTGTCATCGTTAGCCCTCCCTTCATCATCTAAGTAGCTCCTGAGATGACGTAATGCAAGTCTTATCCGACCCTTAACGGTACCTAGAGGAATATCACATTCTTCGGATATTCGTTGTTGAGTGAAACCTTTAAAATAGAACAGGTTAATCATTGATTGCTGTTCTTTTTTTAACGTCGCCACTGCTCTCCGTAGTCGATTACCTTCTTCTTTCCATTCAACCTGCTCTTCTACAAGCTTTTCATCAGCGACTAATGAATCTCGATCCTCAAGCTCAACTGTAGCTTCTTTCTTTCGCTTCCGAATGAGATCTATTGCGGTATGACGAGTGATGGTTAATAACCAAGAAGAAAATTTTCCCTTACTTTCTTCATAGCTACCAATGCCTCTCCAAAGTTTAATAAAAACCTCTTGGACTACCTCTTCAGCGAGTTGTGCATCACCCATCATTTTAAAGGAAAAAGAATATACTAGTTTTTCATATCGGTCATACAATATTTCTAGAGCTTTTTTATCTTTTGCTAACACTTGGTTATATAGAATTTGATCTTCTATCTGTGGCATAACATTCTCCTTTGCTCCGTTACAAAAATAATTGACGATACCATTAAACACTAATCTTTATGCCAAATAATGATTGTTATAACCAATATACTAGCTTACGAGTAGAATTGGAAATTAGATGATGTAATTTTAGAATATACGACAAAAATAAAAGAAATCAAACGAATGATTATAGATACTGCGATTATTTTCACATAAAATACATGAACATTCGCATGGGGGACAACAATGAAGCAATCACAGAAGAATAAAAAAGATAGCTTGAAATCATTAAGTACAAAAAAACTATTTATTTTAACAATATTAATCATGATATTATGTGCCATCATTTGCATTCATTTTTATATCGATACTAGAGATATCAGTCTTTTAAAAAACAAGCTACCTCAACCTACACTGATTTATGATCGTCATGGCGAAATAGCAAGTAAGATGACGGGTTCAAAAATCGAAGGTGTAGGATTTGATGAACTTCCTGACCACTTAATCCTTGCAATTGTTGCAATTGAGGATCATCGTTTTTATGATCATCCGGGGATCGATTATATTGGGATATTACGTGCTTTAGTAAAAAATGTAAAAGCGGGCGAAATCGTTGAGGGTGGAAGTACCATTACGCAGCAGTTAACGAAAAATGTGTTCCTGTCTCATGAACAAACGCTCAGTCGAAAATGGGATGAGTTTTTTATCGCACAGAAGATCGAAAGAACCTACTCGAAAAATGAGATCATGGAAATGTATGTTAATCATATTTATTTTGGTGAAGGTGCATGGGGAATTCGAAATGCTGCAGAAGTTTATTTTGGTAAGGAAGTAACAGAGCTTACAGTATCGGAGTCTGCCATTTTAGCAGGTTTAATTAAAGCACCTTCTAAGCTTTCGCCTTTAAAAAACTATGAAAAATCAATAGAGAGAAGAAACCTTGTTCTTCACCAGATGAAAATACATCATTTTATTAGCCAAGCAGACTTTGAAGCGGCAGTATCTGAAGAGATTGTTCTGCAAGGAAGACAGGTCGATCCGTATGAGGGAAAATACTCTTATTATGTTGATCAAATCATTGAAGAAGCGATCGAAAGATATGGATTAACACAGAACGAAATTTTATCGGGTGGATTTCATATTTATACTGAATTGGATCAGCAAATGCAATCATCACTAGAAGAGGTATATGGAAACGATGAACTTTTCCCTAAAAGTCCATCCGAGCAGCTTGTTCAAAGTGGAGCTATTTTAATAGAGCCAGAAAGTGGTGGCATACGAGCTCTAATTGGAGGTAGAGGTGAGCATGTGTTTAGAGGGTTTAACCATGCAACCCAGCTTGAGCGCCAGCCGGGATCGACGATAAAACCATTAGCAGTGTATACACCTGCACTTGAAGAAGGCTATAGTATATTTGATTCACTTGAAGACAAAGCCTTTAACTTTAATGGATATCGACCAAAAAACTATAATGGAAGTTTTAAAGGGTCCGTTTCTATGATTAATGCAGTGACATCTTCCGATAATGTACCTGCAGTTTGGTTGTTAAATAAGATTGGTATAGAAAAGGGTATAGATGCACTCAATCGATTTGGTATCCCACTGACAAAAGAGGACCGGAATTTGAGTATTGCACTTGGAGGGATAGAACAAGGTGTCTCACCATTACAAATGGCAGAAGCTTATACTGTTTTTCCGAATAAAGGTATAAAATCTGACGCACACTCTATTACAAAAATGATTGATTCGAAGGGAAATGTAGTTGCAGTGTGGCAGTCAAAAGAATTGACGGTGACCTCGTCTGAAGTTGCCGAAAGAATGACATACATGCTTCGAAATGTTGTGGAAAATGGTACAGGGAAAAGTGCAAGATTAGATGGTAGAGAATTAGCAGGTAAAACAGGCTCTACACAAGTACCAATTCAAGGTATAAATGGAACAAAAGATCACTGGTTTGTGGGGTATACTCCAGAATTAGTCGGTTCGATTTGGTTAGGGTTTGATAAAACTGACGAAACACATTACTTGACCACCTCAAGTAGTCAAACGGTCACAGTCATTTTCAAAGAGATTATGGAAAGGGCATTAAAAGATACACCTAAAAGTTCTTTTCATTTACCTACCTACAAGGAACCAAAAAAAGAAAAACAATCCAGTGGTGATTTTAAAGAAGATAATAAGAAAAAGGGAAAAGGGAAGGACAAGAAGAAAAAGAAGAAGCGGGATGATGATTAAACGACAATTGTAATAATGACGATAGTGAGATTGAAAGGTTAGTGAGGGGGGATCTATATAGATTCTCCCTTGTTTCTTTATATGGTATAAAGGAAGAGGATTATTGAAGATAAGAGAATAGTTGAGAAAACCAATCCTTGTATAAAGAGTTTAAGGAAGGAATTAGGTATAAAAAACGTTATTTCATTCCCCATTGGAAAAGAATTTTATGCGATTCCTGAAGAAGTTTCTGAAGGAGAAAAGTATTGGGATCTTTATGATACGCTAAATTATGAAAGAGTCTTGAGATTAAAGGATATTGAAGTGAAAGAGTTTTTTTAGAAACTGGAGATTGCTTAAAATAGAAGTAGGATAGTAAGATTGCTTAAGAAGAGATTGGAAAAATTCTAAGTATCACAAGTGCATAATTGGGGAGAAGATGATGGAGAAAATAAGGAGCTGGGCAAGAAACTTAAAACAAAAAGTATTTGTTCTTTATTTTGCCTACAAAGATAAACGAGTACCTTGGTTTGCAAAATTATTTACCGCATGTGTTGTAGCTTATGCATTTAGTCCAATAGATTTAATTCCTGACTTTATACCTATTTTGGGCTACTTAGACGATGTTATTATTGTTCCACTCGGAATTCTGCTTTCATTGAAGATGATTCCTAGTGTTGTCCTATCAGATTGTGAAACAAAAGCTATAGAGATGATGAAACAAGGGAAACAAAAAAATTGGATGATGGGTTCAGTAATCGTGTTGATCTGGAGTCTAGTTACGATTTGGTTTTTCATAAAGGTTTATCAATATCTGTAAATCTAATTTTAAACAAATCACCAAAAAGCTCAAAGTTTCATATCTTTGAGCTTTTTTTATATTTAGAAGCACTACTTTTTTTTCTTTTTATTCGTATCAAGAACTGCTTTATTTTTATTTACTTGCTCTAACGCCACTTGGACGTGTACTTTTGTTTCGTCAAGATTATGAATGCTTAACACTTTACCTTTTCTACCTTTAATTTTTAAGTCTTCACCAACAGTTGGAACGTTTTTCACTAACTGAGTTAATAATAGATTTTTATTTTCAAAATAGTGAACACTGAACAAATACATCACCTTTTTCATATAGTCTATGCTACTGTTTTCTAAATCTAATCCTATTCTACAATTGTTATAATTGGCGGTTTATCTAAATACTCAACTAAGTTTTTTACATCACCTTGAACAGCCATTCCTTCTTCAGAGGCTAAGGCAGCGTTAAGTTGACCTAAGCTTTCAAACTCTAATTCTACTAGAAGGTATAGATTTAGATCTGTGTTAAAAGATGTCGCCACTTTTTGTACCTTTGCGTTTGTAAGGCCAGGTAATTTTTGGGCTAATGGAACGTGGTTTTGAAAATAATAAGATTCGAATCCTTCTTGATCATTTGGTTTTTCATACAATACTACTAACTTAGCCATAACATTGCCCCTTTTTCATAAATTACTATAATGTATTCGAACTATTAGAAATTAATCCTTAATTACGAAAGATAATTTTAGAAAAGTTCATGTAAAAAAGTGAAGAAAGCGGGATGATTTAAGAGAGTGGTGTTAATTTTGGGGAATCAAGTCGGATTTGTGAGCGATGAGGGAAGAAAAAGTTTTTCATAGAGAGAATGATAGGTATAACTGCGTGGTGGTGAAATGATTCAACTTGCACCATATTATAATGGCTTTTTTCCAACCAAGAAACTTTTGAAGAAAAAAAACGTCTAAAAAGGTGGAGGTGTTAGTAATAATGAAATACATATTTATGTTCATTTTATTGTTTTTTTTAGCCGCGTGTTCAAGTGAAGATTTAGAAGAAATTAAGATAAATGGCTTAAAAAATAAGGAAAGAATTGTCGTTACTGATTCCAAAATAATGAACACAATAAAAGAAGCATTACAAACTGCAGAAATGGAACCAGGCATAGTAAATTTAGCAAATCCACATTTCAAAATAGTGTTTAAAAATGAAACCTATTTTTTATGGATAACAGGTGAATCTGGAATCATTATGAATGCGAAGGATACCCATATAATTTTCACTTTAAGTAAGCAGGCTATTAGTGATTTGAATGAAATAATTAAGGAAAGTTAGAATCCAAAAATGGCTTGAGAAATTCTCAAGCCAAATAGTTAGTTACTTTTTACAATTAAAACAGAACAAGGAGCTTGATTACTTACCTTCTCACTAACACTTCCTTTGACAAGCTTCTTTATTCCACTTAATCCTCTATTACCAATGACGATCACATCCGTGTTTGATTCTTTTGCGAACTGACATATTGACGTAGCTGGATCACCTGTGAGTGCTATCGTTTCTGAATGAATATTTTCTAGTGTTAGTTGCTCTTTTGCGTCATTTAATATTCGCTCTGTTTCATCTTCAACCTCATCTTTCATACCCGTATCATGATTGATAAGTTGAATTGGTGGGGGATAGATGTGGCTGTCGACTGCAGTATGACTTGTTTGTGTGGGTGGTATCGTCCCACGCTCTAAAGAGGTAGATGGAAGGATCTTTCCTTCGCGAACATAGGTAAGTGTAAGTTCACTTTTGAATTTTTTTGCAAGTGATATTGCCTGTTGTAATGCTTGTTGGCTATCGTTAGATCCATCATAGGCAATTAAAATTCGTTTCAGTTCATTATTCATAAAAATGTCTCCTTTCAAAGTGTTTACATAGCTAATACCCTTTTCTCAGTTATGTAATCATGACAAAAGGATGACAATTTTTTTACAAACTATTTAAGGGGAAAAAGGGGGTTCGTAAGATGGATATTGTATTAAAACCGATTGGTACTGTTAAAACGGAGCGAGAAGAAGCTTTTGATGATTATTGGGGAAGTGTGACGTCAACAATTCATCTTGATGATGCCATGTTTACACCAGAAGTTACAATGGGACTTCATGAATTCTCTCATTTAGAGGTTGTTTATTTTTTTCATAAAGTGGTTGATTCAAAAGTTGAATTAAGTGCAAGGCATCCTAGAAACAATGCTGAATGGCCTAAGGTAGGAATTTTTTCGCAAAGAGCAAAAGGGAGGCCAAATCGACTCGCCGTGTCGGTCTGTCGCCTTTTAAAAATCGAAGGATTAACTTTAACGGTGGAATCTCTCGACGCGATTGATGGAACACCTGTTATAGATATAAAGCCTTATATGAAGGAATTTGCTCCAAGAGGAGAAGTTTATCAGCCGCTTTGGTCAACTGAATTGATGAAAGATTATTTTAAGAAATAGTACCCATTATGGGTGCTTTTTTATCTTTATTTTTGAAACTTTTTCCATTAGTTAATCGTAAGAATATTAGCAACATTTTTACTAGAAGACTTGTAGCGAATCCTACTAATAGTATACGATATATAGTAGGATTTGGATGAAATGTAAAAATATTGGATTAGGAGGATGGAGAATGTTTGAGTTTTTTAAACGAGTTAAAACTGTAGTCAATTCTGAGCTTCATGCAATGGTAGATAAAGCTGAAGACCCTGAAAAAATGCTCGATCAATATTTGCGAGAAATGGCGACTGAAATTCGTGAGGTAGAGGCAGCTACTGCGAAAGTAATGGCAGAAGAAAAGCTTCTTGGCAAAAAAGTAGCTGAGGCAAAAAACTTAGTGACTACAAGAGAAAATCAAGCTGTGCAAGCACTCGAGTCTGAAAATGAAGAATTAGCCCGACGTGCGTTAGAAGATAAAAATAGAGTTGCAGAAGAACTACAGACTCTAGAGCAGCTTCATAAAGATATGGTGAATAATGTCGATGATATGAAACAAAAGCTTAAAGAAATGAAGACAGATTTTCACGAAATGGAAGTAAAAAAAGAATCGTTAAAAACGAGAGCGAGTTCAGCTAAAGCAAGAACAAAAGCAAATCATGCTTTATCTTCTGTAAATAATGGTGGTGCGAAGAAGGGCTTTGAAAAGATGGAAGGGAAAATCCTTCGTTATGAGGCTGAAGCTGAGACTAGTGAAGATTTATCCTCACACAATCGTTCGCTCGATGATGATCTTAAGTCATTGGATAGAAATCAGCAAATTGATCAAGAGTTAGCTGCACTTAAGGCTCGTATCGCGAATAAATCAAAGCAGGAATAAAGAGATGGAATTACTTGGTCAGTCACTTCAAACGATTTATTTGTACGGTCTCATTATCGGAGGAGGATTAACCCTCCTCTACATCCTATTTAGTGATATTCTTGAAGGTGTTTTTGAGGCCATCCCAGATGGGATATTTAATCCAACGCTTGTTTTATCGTTTATTACGATTTTAAGTGCAACAGGCTATTTATTTGAAAAGCTTTCATCGATTAATAGTTTTGTCATTATGTTGATTTCAATCGTGTTTTCATTTATTTTAGTAACTCTTTTAAATGTGTTCGTTTTAATTCCACTGTCTAATGCAGAGGAGTCCATTGTTTTTTCAGATGAGGATTTAAAAGGAAGAATTGGTAGGGTGATTATTTCAATTCCGACTGATGGTTATGGAGAGGTTGTGCTTGAAGGGAATAGTGGAACGATTTCACGTTCGGCTAAAAGCTTTGATGAAATGCCAATTGCCTATGACCAAACAGTGTTAGTCATTGATGTAATAGAAGGGGTATTATTTGTTTCACCACATGAGAACTTTGAGTAGAGAGAAGGGGTTAAAAATATGATGCCATTTGGAATTATTGTAGGAATTGTTGTGTTTTTACTAATTGCATTAATGGGGGTATTTGTAACTAAGTACCGAACAGCTGGGCCAGATGAAGCGTTGATTGTCACTGGAAGTTATTTAGGTGGGAAAAATGTCCACACAGATGAATCTGGTAATCGTATAAAAATTGTAAGGGGTGGAGGAACATTTGTATTACCTGTTTTTCAACAAGCAGAACCTCTTAGTCTATTATCTAGTAAACTAGATGTTTCTACACCAGAAGTTTATACGGAGCAAGGTGTTCCAGTCATGGCAGATGGAACAGCGATTATTAAGATTGGTGGTTCGATCAATCAGATTGCAACTGCAGCAGAGCAATTTTTAGGGAAATCAAAGGAAGACCGTGAGAATGAAGCAAGAGAGGTGCTAGAAGGACATTTGCGTTCAATTCTAGGATCAATGACGGTAGAAGAAATCTATAAAAATCGTGAAAAGTTTTCTCAGGAAGTACAGCGTGTCGCTTCTCAAGATTTAGCAAAAATGGGACTTATTATTGTATCTTTTACCATAAAAGATGTTCGAGACAAAAATGGTTACTTAGAATCGTTAGGTAAACCACGTATTGCGCAAGTGAAGAGAGATGCAGATATTGCAACAGCTGAAGCAGACAAGGAAACGCGTATTAAACGGGCAGAAGCTTCTAAAGACGCTCAAAAAGCAGAGCTAGAGCGTGCAACTGAAATCGCGGAAGCAGAAAAAATCAACCAAATGAAAATGGCTGAATATAGACGTGAGCAAGACATCGCAAAAGCTCGTGCCGACCAAGCTTATCACTTAGAAGAAGCGAGAGCGAAACAAGAAGTAACCGAACAACAGATGCAAATTCAAATTATCGAGAGACAGAAACAAATTGAGCTAGAAGAAAAAGAAATTATGCGTCGTGAAAAGCAATATGATTCTGAAGTGAAGAAGAAAGCGGATGCAGATCGTTACTCAGTCGAACAGGCAGCAGAAGCAGAGAAAGCGAAGCAATTAGCCGAAGCGGATGCAAATAAGTATCGTATTGAAGCGATGGCAAAAGCTGAAGCAGAAAAAATTCGTATCGATGGTTTAGCAAAAGCCGAAGCACAAAAAGCACAAGGTCAATCAGAAGCAGAAGTTATTCGCCTTAAAGGTTTAGCTGAAGCGGAAGCTAAACAAAAGATTGCTGAGGCATTCGAAATGTACGGTCAAGCAGCTATCCTAGATATGATTTTAGAAATGCTTCCAGCTTACGCAAAAGAAGTAGCAAGTCCACTTGCAAATATCGATAAAATTACAGTCGTTGATACAGGTAGCAGTGGTGAAAACGGTGGGGCAAACAAAGTCACAGGCTACGCCACTAACCTGATGTCAACCCTACAAGAATCACTAAAAGCCTCATCAGGAATCGACGTCAAAGAGTTAATCGAAAACTTCTCTGGAAAAGGGAATGTCAGAAATAGCATTGACCAACTCACGACCGAACTCGTTCAAAAAAGAACAGACAAACCAGAAGCACCAAAGCAAACGGAATAAGCTCGGAAAAAGAAGCTAAAACAGCTTCTTTTTCTATGCACCAAAATAAAGAAAATTCGACAGGTGCCTGGCACCCAAACTCGGCACCCAAACTCAAGTTTTCAAACAAACATTTGATTGAAACGCCAAACTCGTTGTCCCACAAGGGGTTTGGATTTAAACAAACGATTGATTAAGAAAAAAGATAAAGAAAATTCGACAGGTGCCTGTGCACCCAAAAAAATGTACTGAACTTTTTTGTTTCTTATTCGTATTATTAGTAGGATGATAAATTATAGGATAAATACAGATAGATAATAATAGAGAAAAAGGGAGGATAGTGTGACTGGATGAGTGAACAGGGATTGATAGAGAGTGCAAAAAAAGGTGACTCTCTTGCCTTTGCTATGTTGTTTCAGGAGAATTACCCTTTTTTAGTGAAGTATATTATGAAAGTAACAATGAAGCCTGATATGGCTGAAGATCTTGCGCAGGAAACGATGATTAAGTGCATGGAGAAAATTCATCAATACAATGGAAAATCGAAATTTTCATCGTGGCTCATTACGATAGCGACTAATCTATATATCGATACACTTCGAAAGAAGAAGCGAGAACAAAATTGGCAGCTAGAGGAACAAGCGATTCGTAAAATGAAATGGCACTTTGAAAGTCGCAATGAAGAGTGGAATGACGCATTAGATGCACTTTGTAAGCTTTCAGACGATATTCGAATACCGATTGTTCTAAAGCATTATTATGGCTACTCATATGAAGAGATTTCAAGTATTCTCGGTATCGCATTAGGAACTGTTAAATCGAGAATTTATAATGGTCTACATAGTTTAAGAAAGGAGTTGAATTCGGATGAAAAAGAACAAAATCATACAATTGAAAAGCGAAAGACACCAAAGTGATATGGAAGATGATTGCACAATTCAGACCATTCAGCAGGCGTTTGAGAAAGTAGATGAAACTCATTCGGTTTACACTCCAAATCTCCAATGGTTTGAAGAAATGGTGCGAGAAAACCAACAGAAACAGAGGAGCAAATTAGCAAAAGAATTTGCTATATTTCTTTTAATAGCAGTTGTGATTGTCACAGGAGTTGTGTTGACATTACTGCAGACTCCACTTATTTTTATTGTACTTCAAGGACTTGTACTTCTTGCATTACCTATTATTATCTACTGGCAACAACGAAAACAGGTGGTAGACGTATGACAAAAGAAGAAATTTTATCAAACGAGTTTATTCTGATTCCAATCGTCGTTGTGATTCTACTAGCCCAAAGTACATGGTTATTTTTAGACGCTCGAAAACGTGGACATAATTATTGGTTATGGGGATTGTTAGGTCTCATACAAGCTCCTTGGCCATCGGTGTTTTACCTTATTTTTGTACGAAAAATGATTCATCACTATTTTCGTAGGAACAGATAGGAGAATTTTATGGGGAAATTAAAATACTATATGTTGAGTGTTGCATCAGTTGGTCAAATCATTGGGATTATCTTTTTATTTATCAACCTTAAAATCGCTTTAGTGTTTTATTTAACATATATCTTTGCCATTGGACTATTGGGTTATCTGTTATTAAGAGAACGTTTGAATGAAAAAAAGGAGGACGAAGAAAATGATTATCGTGACTACTGATTCTGTACCAGGGAAAGAAACGAAAGAATTAAAAGGGTTTGTTAGAGGGAGTACCGTACAATCGAAACATATTGGCCGAGATATTATGGCTGGCTTAAAAACAATAGTCGGTGGGGAAATCAAGGAGTACACAGAAATGATGGATGAGGCCCGTCAAAAAGCGATTGGTCGAATGGTAGAGGATGCGAAAAACAAAGGAGCGAATGCAATTATTTGTATGCGCCTTGAAACATCTGCCGTGATGTCCAACGCTTCTGAAATTATCGCATATGGAACAGCGGTAGTTGTTGATTAATTTTTTAAAAATGTTTGACAAATTGAAATAGCATGTTACTATATTTCTTGAATATAGTGTAAATGAATAAGCGAAGATTCAACCACTAGGGGTGCCTTCTCATAAAGGCTGAGATTAAAGTATGCTTTAAGACCCTTAGAACCTGATCTGGATTATACCAGCGTAGGGAAGTGGAATTGTGGAATTTATGTGTGCAACCGCACGTTATTTCCGATACATACAACCACTTTTTTACGATATGTAAAAAAGTGGTTTTTTTGTTTTCCACGTCTTTTTACCCTTTCAAGTGTGGTCCGATTGGTAACTTTTTAACAACTTAAAAAGGGAGGAGAAATACAATGTCATTTTCACAGTTAGTAAGAAAAGAAGCAAATGCCATTTGGGAAGCGAGCTTTGAGCACCCATTTGTAAAAGGTATTGGTACTGGTCAATTATCACTTGAAAACTTTCGTTATTATGTGATGCAGGATGCCTATTATTTAACCCACTTTGCTAAAGTTCAAGCACTTGGAGCAGCAAAAGCCTCTGATTTATACACAACTAGTCGCTTAGCAGCACATGCTCAGGGTACTCATGAAGCAGAATTATTGCTTCATGAAAATTTCTCAAAGCGTCTAGGAATCACGAAAGAAGAACAAGAAAACTTTAGGCCAGCTCCAACAGCATATGCTTATACATCGCATATGTATAGAGCGGCATATTCAGGACATCTAGGAGATATTATTGCGGCAATTTTACCTTGCTATTGGTTGTACTATGAAATTGGTGAAAAGCTACAAAACTGTCATCCAGATGAACCGATTTATCAAGAATGGATTGCTGCTTATGGTGGAGAATGGTTTCGAGAACTCGTAGAAGAACAAATTCAACGATTAGATGAAATTGCTGAAAAAGTGACCGAGGCCGACCGTGAGAGAATGAAGGAGCATTTTATGATTAGTAGCCACTATGAATATCTCTTCTGGGAGATGGCGTATCGTTTAGAAAAATGGCCGGTAGAGCTGACCAAAGTTGAAGTGAATTAAAACATAGAATAGGAGATTGAAAAAGATGAGTAATGGATTAAAACTTACTGATATTTTAGTAACAGTTGTCATCGCAATTGCGTTTGGAATCGTTTATAAATTATGGGGACCGCTTTATTATGCAGTAAAACCAATTGGTTTACATCTAGATCAGTTTGTATACGGGATGTGGTTTATTGCAGCTACAGTTGCGTTTTTAATCATTCGTAAACCTGGTGTTGCCCTTTTAGCGGAGGTAGCGGCAGCTTCAGGTGAATTTTTAGCTGGCTCTGAATGGGGGTTAACAGTCTTACTCTATGGTGTTGTGCAAGGGCTTTTTGCTGAGCTTGTGTTAATGGCATTTCGTTATAAGCGCTATGATTTAGGAGTCATTATGTTAGCGGCAATTGGATCTGCGGTAGGCTCCATCATCATGGATTATGCGTACGGTGAAATTGGCTCACTTGCCGCTTGGAATCTGACATTATTCTTAGGAGCACGTATTCTCGGTTCAATCGTTATTACTGGTATTCTAGCATTCTATTTAGTAAAAGCATTGGAAGCTACAGGTGTAACAAATTTAGTACGCCCAGCATCAAGTCAGGATTATGACGCATTAAACAGATAAATGAGGTGTTACAATGAGTGACATTGTAGCGGGTGTTGAAAATTTACGGTTAAAGTTCCCAGGGAGTGAGTCCTTGCTTTTTAAGGACTATTCTCTTTCTTTTCAAAAAGGGGAAAAAGTGCTGCTACTTGGACCATCTGGTTGTGGAAAATCAACATTATTGCAGGTGTTATCAGGTATTATTCCAGGATCAATTGAAATTCCAATGAAGGCTGAAAAACTGATATCCCCCGAATCTTGGGGATATGTTTTTCAAGATCCTGAAACCCAGTTCTGTATGCCATTTGTAGATGAAGAAATTGCGTTCGTGTTAGAAAATCTTCAAGTTCCTCGAGAAGAGATGAAGGGGAGAATTAATAGCTTGCTTCAAGAAGTAGGCTTAAGCTTGGAGGATAATCACACAAGCATCAACACGTTATCAGGTGGGATGAAGCAACGGCTTGCTATTGCATCTGTGTTAGCACTTAATCCAGATGTGTTGTTTTTAGACGAACCGACTGCGATGTTAGATCCAAAAGGGACAATTGATATTTGGGAAACAATTAAAGACGTCTCAGCAGATAAAACCTTGCTTATTGTTGAGCATAAAATTGATCACGTACTAGATTTGATTGATCGAATTATTGTGTTAGATGAGCATGGGAATATTATTGAGGATGGTCCGAAAGAAGAGGTTTTCGTTCATAATAGACAGTACTTTATGGATCAAGGAATTTGGTACCCAGGAGTTTGGGAGGACTACTTATCTAGTAGAACAATTGCTGCAGATAAACGAGAAATTGGTCATGAACTATTAACTTTTAAAGATTTTAAAGGCTTTAGAAAAAAAGAAACAAAAATTGAGATTACAGAAGCAGTTGTTCATGAAGGTGAATGGATCGTCATTGTTGGAGATAATGGTGCGGGAAAAAGCACTTGTTTGCATGCAATGATGCAGTTTATTCATACATCTGGTGGGTATTATTTTCAAAACCAACAAATTGATAAGCTAAAAGAATTGAACCAAATCATGACGTTTGTTTTTCAAAATCCAGAATTTCAATTTGTTACAAATTCAGTTTATGAAGAAATGGCTTATAGTTTGAAAATTAAGCATGAAGATGAAGCGTTGATAGGAGAAAAAGTTGAAAAAAGCCTACACCGTTTTAGTCTTTCAAGGCACAAGTATCAGCATCCTTATCAGTTATCAATGGGACAAAAAAGAAGGCTAAGTGTCGCTGCTTCAATCATAAACGAACAACCTATTCTTCTTCTAGATGAACCCACTTTTGGTCAAGATTCAAAGAACACCTTTGCTTTGTTAGAGCTTTTAGAAGCACAGCGTCAACTGGGTACGACAATAATCATGGTCACACATGATGAAATGATTGCTTCACATTTTGCAACTCGGAAGTGGACGATTGAAGCAGGATATTTAGTACAAGATGAACATGTTTATCCTAATCCAAAATCACAACCTGTCATGCAATAAGGAGTGAGAAAACAGATGCAATTGGACTTTACTTATCGAGAAACATGGATGCATAAAATAAACCCAAGTGTAAAACTTCTAACGCTGGTTTTCTTATTCCTAGCCGTTCTTTTTATTCATAATGTAAGCTTTATTGTCAATTTCACGATTATGACGTTTGTTCTCTTTTTAGGCTTCACTGGCCATCCGTTAAAAAGGGTACTTTTGATTACAATTCCGTTTCTAATTATTTTTGTTTCAACCTCTTCATCGATGATTTTATTCGGTCAAGGTGAAACGACTTGGTTTACATTCGGTCTTATTCATATTTCAGAAGAAAGTTTTTATCGTGGAATCCATATTGGGTTTCGGGCACTTATATTTGCATCACTAGGCATTACGTTCGCATTAACAACCAGACCTGTTTTCCTCTTTTATTCTTTAATGCAACAGTTAAAAGTAAAGCCTAAATATGCTTATAGTTTTATGGCGGGACTGCGATTAATACCTATAATGGTAGAAGAATTTCAAACCATTCGCATGGCGATGAAGGTAAGAGGGGTAACGCATGAAAAAGGCTTGAAGAAGATTTTTCAAAAAGTGAAGGCCTACTCGATTCCAATGCTTGCTCAAAGTATACGGAGAGCACATCGAATTGCAGTTGCAATGGAAGCAAAGCGATTTTCGTCAGTTGAGAATAGAACGTATTATTATCAAGTTTCTTATTCAAAGTATGACCTATTATTTGTTCTATATTTTGTGATCATGATACCAACTGGTTATTGGTTATCAATCTATTATCCTTATTTTTCAATAACCGATATTCAATAGTAGTTAAGAAATAAGAATATATTCTTCATTGTATTACTATTAATAGATTAACAACTTTATAAGAAATCACTAGGGGAGTCAAATATTGACTGAGATGGAGACACACTTTCCAGACCCTTTGCACCTGATCTGGATGATACCAGCGTAGGGAAGTGGAATAAAAACAAGATTGTTTTCATAAATCTTCGTTTGAAGGCCACTCTTTAGGTAGGAGTGGCCTTTTATTATGAGAATAAGGAGTTTCTCAATGGGAAGAAAAGAGTTACATATTATCTCAACAGGTACTCAATCCTTACGTCACTTTGCAGAGATTGCAGGTGCTATTGAAGAATATGTAGATTATGTTCATATAAGAGAAAAATCAAGATCGGCTAAAGAATTGTATGAAGCAGTTGAGCAGCTAGCCATGCAAAAAGTGCCTCTTGAAAAAATCATCATTAATGATCGAATTGATGTGGCAATTGTTACATCTGTGGCTGGAGTACAGTTGGGATATCAAAGCTTAGACATTGAAAAGGTTAGGGAGAAATATTGCTCTCTTAAAATAGGTGCCTCTATTCACTCTACGTCAGAAGGGATTGTTGCCGAGAGAAAAGGTGCTTCATTTTGCATATATGGACATCTTTTTCAAACAAAGTCAAAAGAGGGGCTTCTTCCTAGAGGGGTAGAAGAACTAAAGGAAATTACGGAGAAGCTCTCCATTCCTGTAATAGGGATAGGTGGCATAAAGCCATCAAACACAAGAGAAGTCATTGGAGCAGGAGCAAAAGGAATAGCAGTGATGTCTGGAATTCTCGAAGCAAAAGACCCAATCCAACGTGTAAAGGAATATGTAAGAGAACTTTCAAAGGGGGAGGGAACAAGATGAACTCATATGATGCGATTATTGTAGGTGGTGGAGTTAATGGTGCAGCTATTGCCTACAACCTGTCAAAAAGGGGATTGAAGGTTGCCGTTTTTGAGAAGGAAAAAATCGCAGGTAAATCATCAGGTGCTGCCGCAGGAATGCTTGCTGCTCAGGCCGAGGTAGAACAAGACGGACCATTATTTACGATTGCAAGAAGAAGTAGAGAAATGTTTCCACAGCTTTCAGATGAAATAAAAGAACAGAGTGGCATCGATATTGAATTAATGAACAAAGGGATGTATAAAGTCGCCATTACCAATGAGGAAGAAGTCGAGTTAAAAAAGCTTTCTTCTTTACAACAGCGACTCGGTGAATGTGCTGAGTGGATAGACCGAGATGAGCTATCGCAGATTGAACCGAATATTTCAAAGGATGTTCGTGGGGCCATGTATATTCAAAGAGACGGACATGTATCAGCTCCAGCGCTATCTATTGGATTGATGAGGTCTGCTATTAGGCTTGGAACAGAGTTGTATGAATACACAGACGTACAATCTTTTATTGAAGAAAATGGAGTCGTTAAAGGAGTCATGACTGAAAAAGGTCAATTTTTCAGTGGCGTCGTAGTGGTGACAACGGGTGCTTGGACAAAAAGAGTTCTCGAAAAGACATCGCTTCATTTAGATATATTCCCTGTCAAAGGAGAATGTTTTTCTGTCAAATCAAACAAACCAATACTTACAGCTACACTCTTTTCCAAGAACTGTTATATCGTCCCAAAGACAGGTGGCAGATTGATTGTTGGTGCGACCATGCAACCACACACATTTGATGAAACCGTTACTGTTGAAGGCATCGCAACGTTAATGAAACAAGCGATATTATTAGTTCCAGAGATTGCATCAGCACAATGGGAAAAAGCATGGGCGGGCATAAGACCACAAACAAAGGATGGTCTTCCATACCTAGGGGAACACCCGCATTATAAGGGGCTCTTTGTCGCAGCTGGTCATTATCGCAATGGAATACTCTTAGCACCGTTAACTGGAAGAGTTCTAGCCGATATGATAACAGGGGAAAAAATTGATCCAATATATAAACATTTTGACTTGAATCGAATAAAAGTAGGGGTGAAATAAATGGAGTTAATGATAAATGGTGATTATGTTGAAGTACCATCACATGTGAAAACAATAGCTGATCTATTAACTCATTTTTCATTGGACCAAAAGGTTGTCATTGTGGAACATAATCGGGACATTTTAGAAAAGGGAAATCATCAAGAAACAGTATTGTCAGATCGAGATAAAATTGAAATTGTACATTTTGTAGGAGGCGGATGACATGTTGAGAATTGGACCATATCAATTTACGTCAAGGTTATTACTAGGGACTGGAAAATATCCGAATTTTGATATCCAAAAGGAAGCAGTTGATGTATCAGGCTCAGAGATACTAACATTTGCAGTAAGACGAATGAACATTTTTGAAGCAAGTCAACCAAACTTTCTAGAAAAATTGGACCTAAAAAAGTATACATTGCTTCCAAATACAGCAGGAGCAAAGACAGCTGATGAGGCTGTTAGAATTGCTAAGCTTGCAAAAGCGTCAGGGTTATGTGACATGATTAAAGTAGAAGTCATTGGTTGTCCCAAGACATTATTACCTGATCCTGTGGAAACATTAAAGGCATCCGAAGAATTATTAAAAGAGGGCTTTATTGTGTTACCATATACTTCAGATGACGTGCTACTTGCAAAACGTTTAGAGGACTTAGGATGTCATGCGATCATGCCGGGTGCTTCTCCAATAGGTTCAGGACAAGGGATAATAAATCCACTAAACCTTCAGTTTATCATTGAACAGTCTAAAGTTCCTGTCATTGTCGATGCAGGGGTTGGAACCCCTTCAGATGCTGCCATAGCAATGGAGCTTGGTGCTAACGGTGTCTTATTAAATACGGCTGTTTCTGGTGCACAGGATCCTGTCAAAATGGCGAAAGCAATGAAGCTTGCCATCGAAGCGGGTCGTTTAGGGTTTGAAGCAGGTCGCATTCCAAAAAAACAGTATGCAACAGCAAGTAGCCCTATGGAAGGGATGAGCATTAGTTGAGTGATAGATATTCACGCCAAGAAATATTTGCTCCAATTGGAGTAAGTGGTCAAGAAAAGATTCGTCAGAAGCATGTACTAGTAATTGGTGCGGGTGCGTTAGGGACAGGTAGTGCAGAAGCGCTTGTACGAGCAGGTATTGGAAAACTTACGATTGTGGACCGCGATTACGTCGAGTGGAGCAATCTTCAACGACAGCAGCTTTATGTCGAAGAAGATGCAATCAACCGTATTCCAAAAGCTGTCGCTGCTGAGCGTAGGTTGGCTTCCGTCAATTCTGATGTCGAAATTACAGCACATGTCATGGATGTGTCTGTAGAAGAAATTGAAAATCTAATTATGGGTGTCGATTTAATCATTGATGCCACTGATAATTTTGATATAAGAATGATGATGAATGATATATCCCAGAAGCACAAAATTCCATGGATTTACGGTGCTTGCGTTGGGAGTTATGGGATTAGCTATACCATTTTACCGGGTAAATCTCCTTGCTTACAGTGTTTATTGGAATCGGTTCCTCTAGGAGGACTAACTTGTGATACAGCAGGAATTATTAGTCCAGCAGTTCAAATGGTTGTGGCCTATCAAGTGACAGAGGCATTAAAAATATTAGTAGAAGATGAGGATGCACTAAGAAAGAAACTAGTGTCATTTGATTTATGGAAAAATCAACATACCGCCATAAATGTAGACAGGGTGAAAAAGGAAAATTGTTTATCGTGTGGGAGTGAGCCAACTTACCCATACCTCTCTTATGAAAATCAAACAAAAACGGCGATATTATGCGGAAGGGATTCCGTTCAAATCCGTCCAGCAGAAAAGGTAGAGCGGGACTTAGAACAACTCGAAAAACTATTGCTTACCCAAGGAGGAAAGGTAGAACGAAATCCATTCCTATTAGCCTTTACAACAAACACTCACCGAATGGTCATCTTCAAAGATGGACGCGTACTTATACACGGAACAAAGGATATTACCGAAGCAAAATCGTTATATCATCGATATTTAGGTTGAAACTTAAAGGCTGACTTCTAATAAATGAGAATTTGCTCCATGAAGGATGGAATGTGAACTTTTACCTTAATAGAATGTTGGCATTTAATTAATTTCTGCGTGTTAACCGAAGAAGAAGGACCGAGACTCCAGCAGGAGATGTGCCGGACCCCGGACCCCACAGGCGCAGCCGAAGAGGCTCAAGTGGCACCCTGCGGAAAGCGAGGTTCCTGCAACGTAGGTTAACACACCTTATAAAGCGTCGTATTTTCAGGGTAGACTTCCATGCAATTGAGCATTTGCACCATGAAGGATGAAAATCTGAACTTGAATTTTGCTTGTATATAGAATGTTGACATTTAAGTAATTCATGCGTGTTAACCGTAGTGGAAGGACCGAGACTCCTGCGGGATAAGCGCTGGACTGGAGACCCCACAGGCGAAGCCGAGGAGGCTCCAGGAGCGCCCCGCGGAAAGCGAGGTTCCTGCAACGAAGGCTAACACCCCATATACAGTGTCATATTTTCAGGGTAGCAAAAAGAAATTGAGGTGAAAAAATGACTATATATAAAGCGCTAACAATTGCTGGCTCAGATAGTGGTGGTGGAGCAGGAATTCAAGCAGACCTAAAAACATTCCAAGAACTAGACGTGTACGGAATGTCAGCAATCACAGCTGTAACTGCTCAAAATACACTAGGTGTTCAGGGCGTTTATCCACTTGAAGTAGATGCGATTGTTGAACAAATCAAATCAGTAGCCGCCGACCTTCGTCCCCATGCTATCAAAACGGGTATGCTTTTCAGTAGCCAACTCATTCGTGCAATATGTACAGAATTAAAGAATGCTAGATTACTAAAAATCATCGTCGACCCGGTTATGGTTGCAAAAGGAGGAGCTTCTCTACTTCAAGAAGAAGCTATAGTTGCATTAAAAAATGAACTCTTACCAATAGCGTACGTGGTAACCCCTAACATTCCAGAAGCTGAAGTATTAACAGGGATGAAAATTGAAACGTTAGACGATCGAAAAGAAGCTGCAACACTCATTCATCGTCTAGGTGCCAAACATGTCGTAATGAAAGGTGGACATGACACTGGGGACGTTGTAATAGATCTACTATTTGACGGAAGTGATTTTACTGAACTCTATCATCCTCGTAAACATACAAAACACACACATGGAACAGGCTGTACATTTGCAGCAGCCATAACAGCTGAAATTGCAAAAGGGAAATCAGTTCTAGAAGCGGTTAAGACAGCAAAAGCATTTATTCAAGCTGCGATAGAGGATGAATTAGCAATTGGTTCAGGACATGGACCAACGAATCATTCGGCTTACAGAAAGCGAAGTGTAATAGCATAATGTATGATGTAAAAAGTAGCTTGCAGCTATACTTTGTGATGGGAAGTCCTAATTGTCTTCATAACCCAAAAGAAGTTTTAACACAGGCAATTCAAGGCGGTGTTACTTGTTTTCAGTTTCGCGAAAAAGGAAAGAACTGCTTAAAAGGAGTGGAGAGATTTTCACTGGCTCTGGAACTGAAAGAAATTTGCCGAAAATACAATGTTCCCTTTATTGTAAATGATGATATTGATTTGGCTCTCGAATTAGATGCTGATGGTGTTCATATTGGACAAGATGATGCGCCAATTCTTAAAGTGAGGGAGCAAATCGGCACAAAAATATTAGGAGTCTCAGCTCACAACCTAGAAGAAGCAAGAAATGCGATTGAGCATGGTGCTGATTATTTAGGTGTTGGTCCAATGTATGAGACCAAAACGAAAGCCGATATTAGAGAAATACAAGGGCCAACTATTATAGATGAAATTAGAGGTGCAGGGATTCTCATTCCGATTGTCGGTATTGGAGGAATCAGCTTGGGGAAAATAAGACCGATCATGACAGCAGGAGCTGATGGTATTGCAGTTATCTCGGCCATTAGCCAAGCAAAATCACCGAAGAAAATGGCGAAAGAGCTAATAAAGGAACTGCAGGGCTGAATTTGTCGAAAAAGTATTAATTGACAAAATTGTGTCCACAGTGATAATCTAACAAAGGAAAATAAATACAAAAATTATGAAAAGGAGGGGTGCGAAATGAAAAAGTTCATCATTGGAGTCAATTCACAATTAAATATTTTCGTAACCTGTCCTTTAAACGTGATTCTTTAAAGAAATGACCTTTTCTTTTTAAGTTTATTTACTTGTTTAAAACACAGGTTACGGTCTCCGTAACGTGTGCATTTTTTATGCTTTTTTTAGGCATATCGCATTGGTGCGGTATGCCTTTTTATTTTTATTGGGAACTACAATCTCTTAAGATTGTTGATTCATATATTTTATAAAAATAAAAGGAGGACAAGAAAATGAATGTAGTTGTAATGATTGGAATGAAGTATGTAGGAGATCTAGAAGGTGGCTAGTTACGTTATACGGACTTTGAGAGGAGAGGACACATATGTTTTCGGTACTAAAAAAATTAGCATGGTTTTTTAAACAATATTGGAGAAGGTATACAGTTGCGATTTTATTGTTAATTGTTGTTGGGATTCTAGAGATCATCCCTCCAAAATTAATTGGTGTAGCAATAGATGAGATTTTTGTAGGTAGTTTAACAAGTGATAAATTACTCCAATATCTCTTATTTTTAGGTGGCTTAACCATTGTGATTTATGCGATCACATATACGTGGATGTATCAGTTGTTTGGAGGAGCTTTTTTAGTTGAAAGAATTCTCCGTGGCAGATTTATGAAACATCTAGTGAAGATGACCCCTACTTTTTATGAGAAGAATCGTACTGGTGATTTAATGGCACGAGCAACAAATGATTTAAAGGCAATTTCTCAAACAGCAGGTTTTGGAATACTAACACTCATTGATTCGAGTGTATTTATGTTAACAATTCTCTTTACGATGGGCATTTTAATCAGTTGGAAATTAACATTTGCAGCCCTATTGCCTTTACCAATTATGGCAGTTGCAATGAATATTTACGGCAAGAAAATTCATCAACGCTTTACGGAATCACAGGATGCGTTTGGCGACATGAATGACCAAGTACTTGAATCGATTGCAGGTGTTCGAGTGATCCGAGCTTACGTTCAGGAAAAAGCAGATCAGCATCGCTTTCATCAGTTAACTGAAGATGTTTTCCGTAAAAATGTCAATGTAGCAAAAATTGATGCACTCTTTGAGCCGACTATCAAAATTCTGGTTGGGATGAGTTATTTAATTGGTCTAGGTTATGGAGCATATCTTGTATTCCATAACACCATTACACTAGGTGAGTTAGTGTCATTTAACGTTTATTTAGGGATGTTAATTTGGCCGATGTTTGCAATTGGGGAATTAATCAATATTATGCAACGTGGGAATGCATCACTTGATCGTGTAACGGAAACGTTGTCATATAAAGCTGACGTGACGAATCACACACAACCAGTGAAAGTGCATATGCCTGATGAAATCAGATATAACGAGGTTACGTTTCAATACCCTACTTCAACGGTAAAAAATCTTGAGAATGTTTCATTCTCTATTCATCGAGGACAAACGCTTGGAGTTGTCGGGAAGACGGGGAGTGGTAAAACAACATTAGTGAAGCAACTATTACGAGAATATCCGTTAGGAGAAGGAGAAATTTCAATTTCTAATGTTCCACTTGAACGAATTCCAGTTGAAGATGTTCAAGGCTGGATTGGGTATGTCCCACAAGACCACGTTTTATTTTCACGTACAGTAAAGGAAAATATTCTATTTGGCCGAAAAGATGCAACCGAAGAAGAGTTAAATAATGCAATTGATTCTGCTGCGTTTCGTAAGGATTTAACGATGCTTCCACAAGGTTTGCAAACTTTAGTTGGTGAAAAGGGAGTCGCCCTGTCTGGAGGACAGAAACAGCGTATATCAATTGCGAGAGCATTAATCGTCAATCCTGAAATATTAATTTTAGACGATTCACTATCAGCAGTTGATGCAAAAACAGAAGCGAAAATCATTGATAATATCCGTACGGAACGTGCTGGAAAAACAACAATTATAACAACACATCGTCTCTCGGCTGTAGAGCATGCAGATTGGATTGTCGTGTTGGATGACGGAAAAATTGTAGAAGAAGGTACGCATGAACAGTTGTTACAAAACAACGGCTGGTATAAAGTTCAATACGATCGCCAGCAAGTTGAAGAGATGACAGAAAGTGAGGTGTCTGTATGAGTGTAGGAAAACGCCTCTTTCAATATGCATTATTGTATAAAAGAACAATATTACTCGCACTTGTGATGTTAACCGTTGCAGTTGCTACAGAATTGACGGGACCTTTTATCGCTAAAACAATGATTGATGACCATATTCTAGGAATAGAAAATGTATGGTATGAGTCAGAAAAAAGTAAAGAATCTGTAGAATACAAAGGGTCATGGTATAAACGTTCTGATAATTTTTCTTCTGACGAGGAACAAGGAGATGAGGCGAGAATTTTACAAGTGGGTCGCTCGTATTATTTTCTTGAAGGATCGATCACATTTGATGGAGAGCGAACGATCGAGAATGGTAAGTTAAAAATTACTCGTGGAGAAGAGACCGCTATATACGAAGCGGAAAAGCTAAGTGCAAACGAATTGCTAGCTTTTTATAGTCCACAGGTTCCAAAATTAATCAACTTAATTGCGATATATTTTGGGTTAATTATCATTTCGTCGCTTTTTCAATATGGTCAGCGTTATTATCTACAAGTGTCTTCAAACCGTATTATTCAAAGAATGCGTGAGGATGTGTTTGGACATATTCAGAAGTTACCTATTAAATACTTCGACAATCTTCCAGCAGGAAAGGTTGTCTCGCGTATTACAAATGATACAGAAGCGATTCGAGACTTATACGTTACAGTTTTAGCAAACTTCTTCACAGGGGTAATCTACATTACTGGGATTTTTATCGCTTTGTTTTTACTAGAAGCTAAGCTTGCGATGATTTGTTTAGTGTTAATTCCAATCCTGATCATTTGGATTAAAATTTATCGCAAATACGCATCAAAGTATAACCATAAAATTCGTTCGATTTTGAGTGATATTAACGGCATGATTAATGAGTCCATTCAAGGAATGACAATTATTCAAGCATTCAAGCGTCAAAAAGAAACGAATAAAGAATTCGAAGGATTAAATGAGGCGCATTTTACGTACCAAAACAAGCTTTTAAATTTAAATGCGTTGACGTCACACAATTTAGTAAATGTGTTAAGGAATCTTTCCTTTGTTGCATTGATTTGGTATTTTGGCGGAGCTTCCCTTGGTGTAGGTTCAGCGATTTCAATTGGTGTTCTATATGCTTTTGTCGATTACTTGAATCGCCTATTCCACCCAATAACAGGGATGGTTAACCAATTAGCCATTTTAGAGCAATCGTTAGTAGCGGCTGAACGTGTATTTACACTACTTGATGAAAAAGGAGTAGAGGTTAGCGAGGAGCAGCTTGAAAGATATAAAGGAAATGTTGTTTTTGATAAAGTAAACTTCGGGTATAAAGAAGGAGAATATGTCTTAAAGGATATTAGCTTTGAAGCGAAGCAAGGGGAAACAGTTGCTTTAGTCGGCCATACTGGATCGGGGAAAAGCTCTATAATGAATTTACTTTTCCGTTTTTACGACATTCAAGAAGGTAAGATTCTAATTGATGGAAAGGATGTAAATGACATTCCTAAGCAAATGCTTCGAAAGCATATGGGTATTGTTCTCCAGGACCCATTCTTATTTACAGGTACTGTTGCTTCCAATGTTAGCCTTGATGACCCATCTATTTCAAGAGAAAAGGTAGAACAGGCTTTGAGAGATGTTGGAGCTGATAAACTGTTGAAGAATTTACCAAATGGTTTCGACGAACCAGTCATTGAAAAAGGAAGTACACTATCTTCTGGACAACGCCAGTTAATTTCTTTTGCACGAGCACTTGCTTTTAATCCTGCAATTTTAGTATTAGACGAAGCAACTGCTAGCATTGATACAGAGACAGAAGCAGTCATTCAAGAAGCACTAGAGGTATTAAAGAAAGGTAGAACAACGTTTATCATTGCCCATCGACTATCTACTATTAAAAATGCAGACCAGATCCTTGTGTTAGACAGAGGGAAGATAGTAGAGCGTGGAAGCCACGATGAATTAATGTTGAATCAAGGTAAGTATTATCAAATGTATCAGTTACAGCAAGGTAAGAATGAAAATCTAGCTGGATAATAGAGAAGGCTGTTAGTTGTGCTAACAGCCTTTTAATATGCAATACCTACACGCGTTTTATTGAACTTATTTCCTTCAAGCAGGCTGTATGTAAATTCAGCCGTGTCTGGAACAGATATTTTAGTACCATTTTCAGGTAGGAAGTCTTTTTCGATTCGATAGTAGCCTAATTTTTCACCATCAGGCAAATAGGTAGGACAAACAATGGTCCAATCTAATTGTGATTGTTGAAGTTGTTGAAATGCTGCTAGGTGATCTTCTGCTGCTTTAGTGCTTTTCCGTTTAGATTCATTCGATTGAAAGCGATAAAGAGCTGGATTAGATCTTGCTTGTAAGATACCAGCTGTTCCAATTGTAATAATTCGACTAACGCCATTTTTTCTCATTGCTTTTATGATGAGGGGCATACTTTTAGATAACGTGTCGTTTTTATCCGTACCTAAACAACTAATAACGGTATGAATCCCATCCATTGCTTTTTGTAGAGAGGAGTAGTCGAGGACATTTCCTACAATTGTTGTTACGTTTCTGCTAGGGAGGACTTTTTCGGGACTTCGAGTAAGAACTGTTACTTGTATATGATCTTGTAGTGCGAGGGTTAGAATATTTGAACCAACGCGACCTGTTGCACCGAGCAATAATATATTCATTGTAATTCATTCCTTTTCAAAACATAGATACTTTTTCAACTGTCTTTCATTTTTATCATAATATAATGCGTGTAGAAAGAAAAAAATAGGCTTTTTTGATGAAATATGTGGCTATTTTTTAAAAAGAAGTATTTTTCATTGGAAACTTCACTAAAATAACTTATTATTAGGGTTAGTAGAAAATTAGGAGAGTGAACATTCTTGGGCGACCTGCCACTGAGTACAATCTTGTTGTTAATTGTTTTAATCTTTTTATCTGCCTTTTTTTCGGCAACTGAAACGGCTTTTTCGAGCGTTAATCGAATTCGTTTGAAAAATTATGCGGATGAAAAAAGAAGAGGTAGTAAAAAAGCTCTTGCGATAACGGAGAATTTTGATAACGCGTTATCCACGATATTAGTTGGAAATAATATTGTCAACATTGCGGCTGCATCGATATCTGCTAAAGTAGCCACAGACCTATTTGGAGGTAATACGGGGCTAATCATAAGTACTGTCGTTATGACGGTTTTAATTCTTGTTTTTGGGGAGGTTCTTCCCAAATCATTCGCGAAAGAAAATGCAGAATTATTTACGCTCCGTGTTTCAGGCATATTATTTTTATTAATAAAAATATTCACACCCGTTACTTACTTATTTGTCCTATTGAAAGCGTTAGTTTCAAAAGTGATAAAAAGTAAAGATGATTCACCTTCATTCACTGAAGAAGAGCTGAAAGTTATGGTTGATTTAAGTGAAGAAGAGGGTGTAATCGATAATAAGGAAAAAGAGCTGGTTCATCGCTCGTTGGACTTCAATGACATTTTAGTAGGAGAGATTCTTACTCCAAGGATTGATATGGTAGCCATTGAAGTGTCACAACCAATAGAGGAAATCAAGGATATGTTCCTAGAAGAACGTTATTCGAGGGTCCCAGTTTATGAGGATAATATTGATAATATTATTGGGATATTGTCAGAGCGAGAATTTTTAAGCCATCTTGTTCAAAACAAAGAAGTTAATTTAAAAAAATTGATTCGAAACCCATTCTTTGTCGTTGAATCAATGAAAATCTCGACGCTTCTCCCAGAGCTTCAAAAAAGTAAAACGCATATGGCGATTGTCGTCGATGAGTTTGGAGGTACATCCGGTCTTGTAACGCTAGAGGACATTCTAGAAGAGATCGTTGGAGAAATATGGGATGAGCACGATGAAAAAATAAAAAACTTCACCAAAATTGATGACAATAATTATGTTTTCAATGCAGAACTGCCACTCGATGAATTCGTAAAAATTATGAATGTTGATGAGCCGGAAAGTTCTTATCATACATTAGGTGGATGGATTTTTGAATCCATTGAAAGAATTCCATCCGTTGGAGAGCAATTTGATTATCAAAACTTAACCTTAACAGTGAATCAAGTTGAAAACCGTAGGATCCGTAAAATAAAAGTTAAAGTGAACCAACCTGTAGAAGAAGGTTCATAATATAGATAGAAGAAGGCATGTGGATGATTTAGTTCCGCATGCTTTTTTTAGGTTTAACAACTTTTTTATAAAGGTAGAAGGGCATAGAATCAGCTTCTTCAAAAAATCACGATCAAAAGAAAAATGGAGTCTTAGACTCCATTTTCTTAATTATCCTATTTTTATTCCTCAACTAAAAATTGAAAAGTTCTTTTGCTAACTAAGCCTCTCTCTCTCCATTAATCGTATCAGTTATTTCAGTGCAAAGTCTAATAGGTTCAGTTAAAGATTGTTTATCCTGATAAGAGTGGTAGGAATACAACGTATCTTCTGTGGATGTAATTTGAAGTTTTAAAATGTAATTCCCACTCCCTCCTCGTGTTTCAAGAAAGAAGGTTAAATCGTTCACAGTAAGGGTATAAAAGTAATATTTAAACCCTAGGAATTCTTTCGTTTCAAATGTAACGTCAGGATGTGTTGCGATAAAAGATGCAATTTCGTCTAAACAGAGTGAGGGCTTTAGTCCGATGTTCCCAAGTTTTTCTCGAACTGTTTGTGCTGTTTGTTCTATTGTTGTTTTTGCTTTCGATGCGAGTGTTTTCATTATTTGATTCATACGAAATCTCCTATCAAGCTTGATTATATTATATAGAGTAACCAAGTCACATAGGAATGTTACATCACGTAAATTAATTAGTATTTATTTTTTTTGAATGGAATCTAATGCATTTTGTTTTGCTTGTTCGAGATAGTATATTTGTGGAAAGCGAATATGAACAACGTATTCATGAAAAAGGGTATATGAAACAAATGACACGAGTTTCCAATCAATCGAATCGAGCATGAATCCAACCCCTTTCCTAATATACTGTAGAATGTCTATAGCTATTTTTTAACCTATTTCAATCATAACTTAAAATAGTGCTTTACTTAATATATGGGAATGTTTGCATGTCTGATACTTAGTTTGTATATATACTTTTAATTTGGAGGGTTTTTTATGGACTTTCGAGAAGAAAAAGATACGTTAGGAGTAGTTAAGGTCCCCAGCGAAAAATATTGGGGAGCTCAAACACAGAGAAGTAAAGAGAATTTTAAAATTGGAAATGAGCAGATGCCTAAAGAAGTAATCAAGTCCTTTGCCCTTGTGAAAAAATGTGCTGCGATATCCAACCACAAACTTGGGAAATTAACAAGGGATAAAATGATGGCTATTGTAGAAGTTGCAGAAGAAATTATGCAAGGTAAGCTAGATGATCATTTTCCACTTGTTGTTTGGCAAACAGGGAGCGGGACACAGTCAAATATGAATGTGAATGAGGTGATTGCTAACAGGGGAAATGAGCTTTATTCCGTAAACCTTCATCCTAATGATGATGTAAATATGGCACAAAGCTCAAATGACACATTTCCTACTGCCATGCATATTGCTGCAAAGCTTGCAATTGTTCATCATTTGCTCCCAGCCATTAATCAGTTAAAAAACACGTTGGTGGAAAAAGAGAAGCAGAACGATCACCTTGTTAAAATAGGTAGAACTCACCTACAGGATGCGACTCCGCTGTCTTTAGGTCAAGAAATAAGTGGATGGGTAGCCATGCTTACGAAGACAGAAAAAATGGTACAAGAAAGTACCGAATATTTAACGGAGCTTGCAATTGGAGGAACGGCTGTAGGTACAGGAATTAATTCAGAAAAAGGATTTGGCGAGTTAGTAGCAGAAGAGATAACAAAAGATACAGGCATTCCTTTTCTCTCAGCGAAAAATAAGTTTCATGCGTTAACAAGTCATGATGAATTAACATTTGTACATGGCGCCTTAAAAGCACTAGCGGCAGATTTGATGAAAATTGCAAATGATATTCGTTGGCTAGCGAGTGGTCCAAGATGTGGAATAGGAGAGCTTACGATTCCAGCAAATGAGCCAGGTAGTTCAATTATGCCAGGGAAGGTAAATCCAACACAAAGTGAAGCGATGACGATGATTGCATGCCAAGTGTTTGGAAATGATGCAACAGTTGGTTTTGCGGCGAGTCAAGGTAATTTTGAACTTAATGTATTTAAGCCGGTCATTATATATAATGTTTTACAATCGATTACACTCTTGTCAGAAGGTATTCAATCGTTTCACGATAAGTGTGTAAAAGGATTAATAGCGAATGAGGAAGTTATTAAAAAATACGTAAATGAATCACTTATGCTTGTGACAGCATTGAATCCACATATTGGTTATGAAAAGGCAGCACTGATTGCTAAAAAAGCATTTTCAGAAAATATTACGCTGAAAGAAGCTGCAAAAAATAGCGGTATATTGTCAGAAGATCAGTTTGATAAGCTTGTAAATCCAAATGATATGATAGGTAGGTAAAATAAGAAGCCCCAGGGTAATCCCTGGGGCTAAGCCATATTATGAAATTTTGTAAAGATTATTGTTGATAGCCGCCGCCCATTTGTTGTTGAGCCATTGACACTAGACGTTTTGTGATTTCTCCACCTACTGAACCGTTAGCACGAGCAGTAGTGTCTGGTCCTAAATTTACTCCAAACTCGTTTGCAATTTCATACTTCATTTGATCAATTGCTTGTTGAGCTCCTGGTACTACTAATTGATTTGACGAATTGCTTCCTGATGTTTGATTTGCCATTTTGTAATTCATCTCCTCATCAATTTTTATGGTTGGGCTAGCTGGAATTGCACCAGCGAATGGATTACTTCCATCTGCCTTGCTAGGCGTAACCCGTAATAAAATGTGTTGTTGCTAAGTAGGTTGTACGTTTTATTTTTTTTTATTCAAGCAGTTTTAAAGATTTTTTTGGGCTGTGAATTTTCTGTGTGACTGCTTGTTTACTAGTATTATAAAGAATTTGAGAAATTCTATTCGGAATGAAAGTCGGTAAATTATTCCTGTGTTCTTTGTACATAGAGTTTTAACGCTTTTGGATAAAATAAGGGTGTGAAAAAATTCTTCTTTATATAAGGATGAGTTGTTATGGCGCATATTTGTCCATTATGCAATGGATTTCAGGCAAGTGAATATAGGTGTGAAACATGTGGTCATGCGTTAGAGGATGCAGGGAAAGTGACAGATTATCTTGATGATTATAGTGCTTATATGGAGATAGATGGATTAAAGCTTGTGGATGGATATGAGCATTCAGTGGTTGAACAGCAATGTGCACATGTTTTTTATTGTCATGCATGCCAAGCACAGGAAGTAAAGCTTATTCAAGAATAAGACCAAAGTTTAAGTCGCTACGTGCGGCTTTTTTAGTTGTGTCTATCCGTAAAGATACATCTGAACATAGTTGTTAACCTGCGTTGCAGGACTCTCGCTTTCCGCAGGGCATGACATTTGTTTTCTAATCCTCATTGACGTCCATATAAAAAAAGACAAGCACAGGATGTGCTTGCCAACAATTTATATTATTTTTAGGGGAAATAAAGTAAGAATTACTTTTCGTTTTCTTGACGAATGCGAGCTTCTGTTTCTGCATCGAAGAAGTGTGCTTTGTTCATATCAAATGCTAAATCAACTGTTTGTAGTGCTTTAATATCTGAACGTGAATCAACACGTGCAATAAAGTCTTGACCAGCAAATTGAGAGTAAAGCATTGTTTCAGCACCCATTAACTCAGCAACTTCGATTTTTGCAGAGATTTTTGATTCTTTAGAAGACTCAATAAATACTGGCTCATCATGGATATCTTCTGGACGAATACCAAGAATGATTTCTTTGTTTAGGAAACCTTGGTCACGTAATACTTTCATTTTACCTTCAGGTATAGCAATTGAAGAATCTCCAGCAACAAAAGTACCTTCATTTAATGTACCTCTAAAGAAGTTCATCGCTGGTGAACCGATAAATCCTGCAACAAACACGTTTTCAGGCTTGTCATAAACTTCTTTTGGAGCTCCAACTTGTTGAATCACGCCATCTTTCATAACAACAAGGCGAGTAGCCATCGTCATTGCTTCAGTTTGGTCATGTGTTACATAGATAGTCGTTGTTTGTAAACGTTGGTGTAATTTTGAGATTTCAGCACGCATTTGTACACGTAATTTTGCATCAAGGTTTGATAATGGCTCATCCATTAAGAATACTTTAGCATCACGAACAATTGCACGACCTAAAGCAACACGTTGACGTTGTCCACCAGATAATGCTTTTGGTTTACGGTCTAAATATTGCTCTAATCCTAAAATACGTGCAGCATCTTGTACACGACGATCAATTTCATCTTTAGGGAATTTACGTAGCTTTAATCCAAACGCCATATTATCATATACGTTCATATGAGGATATAATGCATAATTTTGGAAAACCATTGCGATATCACGATCTTTTGGTGCAACATCATTTACGCGCTTTTCATCGATGTAGAAATCTCCTTTAGAAATTTCTTCAAGACCAGCAATCATACGTAAAGTTGTTGATTTACCACAACCAGATGGACCAACAAATACGATGAATTCTTTATCTTGAATGTGTAAGTTGAAATCAGATACAGCTGTTACTTTATTGTCATAGATTTTATAAATGTTTTCTAATTTTAATTCAGCCATTTTAAAATACCTCCAATGAAATCGTTTTCTTATTGGTTAGTCTACCTAATCTAGTCAAAAGAGTAAATGGACAAAGTGCACAAAAAAAATGAGCTGTTTCGTGCATGTCTACGAAACTTTAATTGTCACTATTTTCAATCGTCAAAATACACAAGTAAACTGAAACTGCTGCGCGAAAATGTTTAATATCGATTCCAGTCCTCTCAATGAATTTATCGATTCGATATTGTAGGCTGTTTCGATGCATATACATTTTTTTTGCTGCATTAGAAACATTTAAATTACTCTCAAAATAAACTTTGATCGTTTCTAATAACTCTTTGTCTGTTTTAAGCTCATTAAGGATGGTTCCGATATGGTTTTTGCTTTCTTTATCAACTTGGTCTAGTAATAGATAAGGAAGAATATCAGCTAATGAAAATACACGTTGCTTATGGATAAGGTATTTTCTTGCTTTAAGAAAACATCGTTTTTCCCACTGGAAATAATCAGGATATGCTTCTGTCACAGGAAGCACTTGTCCAATAAAGAAATGAATATCCATATAAAAGTCACTTGTAAACGTATCAGCAATTTGTTCAACATGATGATTATCAATTAATTCATTTGGAATCGTTTCAATAAAAAGCCCATGACGATCACTTTCCCATAACAAAACAACATTGGATGAGAATAGAGCTTCAGCTGCAAGTTGGAAATCTTGTTGGTCGATGATAGGTTGACTTGTATGAAATTGAACGATTCGACAATGTGTTGAATTTGTAGGCAGGTTTGAATAGTCATTGCTTTGAAATAGAAACTGAAACCAACTTGCTTGTTCGTTTGTCATATTCGATCTCTTATCATTTAACGGTTCGAACATAGAAGATAATAATTGTTCTTCTTTTATGGAGAGAAATTTTTTTTCAATCCCAAAAAGAGTTCCATCTTTTGTTGTATACCAAGAGTAATCCATATGTAGAGGCGTTGTGTCTGCTACAATTAAGGCATCGCCGAAATGTTTCTTTAATCCTTCAATCATGGCTAGTCATGTTCCCTTCTTATAGAACTTCCCATTAAAACAACTCTATTATACCAAAAAAAAGAGTCAGACCCCTAGAGGCCTGACTAGTAAGTTAACCTTGTTCATTTGGAGGTTCTTCTTCAACAAAATCTCTCGCTTCTTCAATATTTGTGTAATTGTGGCGCATATGAACACTTCCGCCAGACATCCCCTCATTAATAAACCGATCAACATCCATAAATACTTTATCTTTGCCTTCATATTGCAAATCTTCGCGTTCTTTATTTTCGTTTTTACTCATGTGAAATCCTCCCTAATCTAGCATTAATTACTTGATTAGTTTGGACTGAATCGCAACTTTTCATGAGGGAAATTTATTATTCGTAAACATGATAAAGCATAAGCTCGTGAACTTGTGAACTAATTTCTTTCATATCTTCATTAGGAGGTAGTTGATTAACCCACTCAATTACTCCATCTTTATGATAGATACCTTGATAATTAACACCTTTATAGTAAAAAGAGATACGCCATCCAGGTAGTTGTTTATTTTCATATAACGGTTTCCATTGGAAATGTGAAAGCATTGTTTATCCTCCTGATCGAATTATACATTTGCCCTCATTATAAGCAGTTTTGTCAGATTTTCAAGTCCTTGCTCTTTAATAGACGGCTCATCAAATACCATTGGCTTTGAATTTATTTCAAATATATAAAGATTTCCATCTTTTGAAACCCCAATATCAGTAGAGAACTCACCGAAAAAAGTCTTGTTAGAGTGATTTAATTCCTTCCCTATTTCTTGAATCAAACTTTGTAAAAGAGGGATATTGATCTTATCTTGAACCTGGTCAAAAGGAAGAATCGACCCACCGTTTGGGATATGTGTAGTGATTCTGTGCATACCAGCTACTCTTACTCCAATGCCACTAACGATAAAGTGCTCATCTTCTCCTAGGTGTGCTAACACCCTTAAGTCAAAGCGTCTTCCGTTGACTGTTGAGGTTGAAATGGCTTCTTGTATAATAAATTTGCTATCCTTAAAAATGGGCTGTAAATGTGACAACATCTGCTCAATCGTTTGAAATGAAGACACTTCACCTTTTGAATTGATGATAGAGTATTGGTCATGTTCTTCACAGAGTAGAAAAACACCTTCTCCTTTGCTACCTTCGTTTGATTTTAAATATACTTTTTTATGCTTGGCTAAGAAGGTGGATAGATGATTGAGATCTGATAAAATTTTAGTGAGTGGCAAATGTTGTTTAATCTGTGCATTTTTATTTAACAATTGAAAGGTTTCCCATTTTGTTAAAAAAGAAGGGTTGCAGTAGGGAATATTCATGTTCTGCAATCGTTCAAAGGTTTGTTGAACGATTTGTTTTTTCTCAGTCTGTCGAGATGAAATACGATTATAAACGATATGTGGTAACGGACTTTTAACAATCACCCATTTTTTATAGGTTGGATGAAACATAAACCCTTCAACATGGTCAGAATATAGTCGAGAGGGGGTGAAAACGATAGACATTGCTCCTTTTTTTAGTAGTGAAGCTTGAATTCTTTGAAAAGTAAAATGATTTCCTAGAAATCCCTTTTTATTTCTACTCGAGTCAGATGCAAGTATTCCAATGAGTGGAACATTGTTCCCATTTGCTGAGATAGAAAAAAGGAGCTTAGAAGATGATAAGCTCCGGTTTGGATTTATTGGCCATTCATTTTTTCCAAAAGAAAGGACGGATGAATGTTTAAGAGTATGGTACCAAGCTTTTTTATTAAAGTCATAAAGAATCATAGTAAAACTTCCTCAGGCTGCTTTATCGTATTCTCTGTTAGGAAAAGAGCATATTCAAGTGAAAGCTTTCGTGAAGTAAAGTCAAAATCTTTCAATTTTGGGTGAGCAAAAATTGATCGTCCTGGCTTTGAATTGGCTTCAAAGAGCCATAAATGTCCATTTTTATCGATTCCTAAATCAAATCCAATTTCTCCAATTGAACCTTCAACTTTGTCATCTATGGAACGACTTAATAATAAGGCAGCTTCCTTTAGTTTTTCACGAGCTTTAATACAATCATCTCGAGTTGGGAAAATTTCTTCTATTGTCTTCACAAGACCACCATTATTAATATGTGTAGTAACACTGCCACGACCTGAAATTTTTCCAGCAATGACACTAACTTCCCATTTTCCTCGAACATTTTTATTTGTATGAATTCTAAAGTCAATCACCTTGTGTTCTTTTCTCATTAAGGTTATGCCCTGCTGTACAATATAGTTTTCAAGTTGTTTATTGCGAAACAATCGCTTTAATAGTGCTTCAAGTGAAGTGAATTTTTGTAGACGATTTTCATTTTCTTGATCATCTTTATAACGACAATAATAAGCCTCTTCTTCTCTTGAATATATAATTTGGAAAACACCTAATCCAAGACTGCCGTTTGCAGGCTTTAAAAACACATGATTGTACTTTGATAACATACGTTCAATTCGCTCAATAGAAGGCTGTTCATATGTTTCAGGAAGGTAGGCTGCTACGAGTGTGTCTTTTTGGAGTAGTTTATGAATTTCCCACTTGTTAAAGAAACCTGGATTAAACCATGGAATTAAATATTCTTCACTTAATCGCTTCTTTATTTTTATAAAGGCACGGTGGTTAGCTGTTTTCCGATTAGGAAGTCTGTCATATACCACATTTGGGAAAGGAACTTCAATCTTGGCCCATCCATCTTTTCTGTAAAAATAACCGTTAATTGTTCCTTTGTCCCAGTTTATTTGATGGGCGCCAAATACAAATGATATGACTCCAACTGTTTGCTCAATTGATAGAAGTTTCGCAAAGAAGAGAGATCTTTCTCCAACTGGACGAAATTTGGAATCTGTAAATCCAGCTGTAAATATACCAACTAATGCTCCTACATATAATGTGTTTTCGTGTACAAACAAATGAATGGAACTAAGATATGGAATGTGTAGCTCTTTAAATAAATCCTCAGAAATTGAAAGCTCTTCTGGTTTATCGTGCAAATTTACGTGACATTCTTTTGTGAAAGAACCAAAGGATATAAACCTTATTTTCGGGTTGTAATATTTTTTCGGTAAATAGATTTGGTTCCCTTGTTGAGAAGAAAGAGAGATGGTCGCTTTCATTTTGTCATCTCCTTTTTAGCTAACAAATTTTTATTTAAATACAAACAATAAAGCAGCGGAGTTGAATAGATATGGTGTGCTCTGTCTTTGCTCGTTTCTAAAATAACTTTATGCCCAGGCTTTGAATTAATATCTAATATCCAAACCGAACCATCTGCTTCAATTCCAATATCAATCCCTAGCTCGAATAATGGAGGAAAGTTTTTCTCCAGAGTAGACGGTAACTTTTCGATGATCGTTGAAAGACTTTCAGCAATTAAGGTCTTTTGATGACTTGGTAATGAATCAATCCATTGGTTATACGGAATAATTTCTCCACCATTACTAATATTTGAGGTAACAGTATCTGTACTCCCTTTTCGAATACCTCGACCTTGTTCAAACCAGTTTCCATGCTCTTTTTTTTGGAGCAGTATTCGGATATCAAACGGGCGTTTTTCATGATCCACTAACGGTAGTAGAGGCTGAATTAAATAATTTCTTGAAAGCAAAGAAGTGAGCCAACTGTAGAAGTCCTTCTTAGTTGTAAACTGCTGTTTGTTTACTCCTTTTGATCCGTGAACGAGAGTTTCTATGCTTTTTGCTCGTAAATAACAAGCGACGATACCATTGCCACGTGACCCGTTTATTGGTTTAAGGAGAATTTTCTTCATGTTAATAAGCAAAGATAGTACCTCTTCCTTTGAGGAAACAAGCGAAGTATCTGGTAAGTATGGTGTAATCTCTTTATCTTTTAAAAGAGCCTCATAGATTTCCCACTTATTTGGTAGACCTTTTCCTAAGAAACAAGTAGATGGTCTTGCTTTTAACCAATTGACAATCGGGCGGCTTCTTTTGGAAATGTCATCATCACTATAAAAACAGCGGTCATAAATAAAGGTGGGAATGAGAAACTCTTCTTTTTTCCAGGTCCCTAACGTGTGGTCAAAACGTTCACCGCTTGCTTGTTCTGTTAATGGGTTAATGCTAGTAGGTGTAAATCGATAGACTGCAATGGATAGGTTGTTTGCTAGCTTAGCAATCTCGGTGAAATACCGCTTTTCTTGGTGTGGACGAAGAGTGAGAAAACCAAGAGTTATCATGAAAATCGCTCCTTTAGGTTAGGTTGAAAATTTAGCTAGATAAAGGCAATGCTGAATAATTGCTTTCGCACTAGGACGAATTGAATTTGCTAGATTGTCTGGGTCTTGATTTTTCGAAGGCTTTGTATTAACCTCAATTATCCAAGGCTTACCATTCACATCTAGTGCTAGGTCAATTCCTAATTCGGCATAGGTTCCTTCTCTAGATAGGCTAATTACCTCTGCAACTTCTAGTGCTAACTCAATCATCATTTTTCTTATATCAACACTTGTTTTTTTATCAAAGCTTTCAAGGAGAACGTCCTTCACTTTTTTCAGTTCTCCACCTCTTGCAAGGTTTGATACAAATTCATCCTTTGAAGACACTCGAGCAATGGAAGAAGTCACTTGCCACTCGTTTTTTAATGTTTTATGACATAAAAACCGAAAGTCTAGTGGTCTATTTTTATAAGTGAGAAGAGAAAGCCCTTGCTGAACAACAAATAGCTGTTGATTAAGTCGATTCTTCATGGAAAGAAATAAGGATTGAAATGTTTCATAGTTACGTTCGATTTCAGTTTCGAATGTTGTATAGTCAAGTTCATAAGATTCTGGTTGTTTATTAATACGAAAAATTTTCTTACCTTGGCTTCCGTGAACAGGCTTAATAAACAGGCTATCATGCTTGTAGAGCATTTCTTCTAATTTACGTTTGGAATCTAATAGCTCTGTTTCTGGTAAATAGGGGTGTAAATGCTCTTGTTTTTGTAAAAGTTGAAACACTTCCCACTTGTTTAGAAAATGATCGTTAAAATAGGGAATCTGATAATTGTTTAAGAGAGTTACAATTTCCTCAAATTGAGAAGACATTTCACGTTTCCTAGAATGAATTCGATTATGAACAACGTCAGGTAGTGGGACGTTTACTTTTTCCCACTTAGAATCAAGATAAATATAACCTACCTGTTTTTTCATAAGCTTGAGTGATGTTATATAAAAGTATATTCCTTTTGACTCACAATATATTGCAAGCTCTTTGCAAAAAGAATCAATCGATCCAAACGAAACATTCTCACTCTTGTCATGGACTTCAGTTATAACGGTTATGAACGGTCCTAGTACAATAGATGTTTGATTTTGTTTTTTTATGGATAAAAGAAAGTCTTCTTTTGGAAGAGAAAATGTTTGAAGCAATGTTTCGCTCATATAGACAACAGGATCATTGCTATGAAAGGGTATTACCTGTACTTCTTCTTTTTTAACAGAGCAAGCAAGCGATATATTTTGAGATGTCTCTAAGTGCAAACCAAGCAGGAGGCTATCGCTTATTTTTAAACAATATGGAGTAGGTAATAAATGATCTGCAATTGTTCGAATTTCAATTTTTTTAATCAATGACATACAATAACCTCATTTGCCGAGATAGTAGACAAGCACTATAATTAATAGTTGGGCGAATGTTGATATGGTATGGTATGAAAAACAATCGTATTATGTGATGAGAAATACTTGTATATTGGAAGGTTGATAAACGTGAAAGAATTAGTTGTCATTTTATTCATGGTTATAATTGGAGCGCTAATTGGAGGGATCACGAACTCATTAGCAATTAAAATGCTTTTTAGACCTTACAAAGCAATTTATTTGTTTGGAAAAAGGCTACCATTTACCCCAGGTCTAATTCCTAAACGTCGTGAAGAGCTGGCGGTGCAGTTAGGGAAAATGGTGGTAGAGCACTTATTAACACCAGATAGCCTTCGACGAAAATTCCAGGATAAACAGTTTCATGATGAAATGATTCATTGGACACAGGAAGAAGTGGAAAAGATAGTTCGTTCTGATAAAACGTTAGCAGAAACTAGTGCATCACTTGGGATAGAAAATCTTCAAGAACTAACGGAAGTAAAGCTAAAGAAATACATTGAAACAAAGTACGAGGATTTGATGACTGATTTTAGACAAAAAGAGTTGTTAGTGGTTCTACCTTCAAAAGTCATCAATAAATTGGATCGTAAAATTCCTGATATTAGTCAGTATATTATCGAAAAAGCGAAGATGTATTTTGAGAGTGATGAAGGCAAACAAAGACTTAGTATAATGCTTAATGATTTCTTAGCAACAAGGGGTATGCTAGGTAATATGGTGTCCATGTTTTTAGGAAATGTTAATTTGGTTGATAAGGTTCAGCCGGAGATAATAAAGTTTTTAAGCAATAAAGGAACAGAAGAACTGTTAACAACACTTATTGAAAAAGAATGGGAAAAAATTAAGCAATGGAAGGTAGCGCAACTAGAAGAAAAAGTGGGCAGAGACCAAATTGTTTCCCTTTTAAAAGAAGAGTTAGTAAAGGTCATTTCACTTAAGAAGCTAGTTGAAAAGCCAATAAGTGAATTGTTAAAACCATACAGTGAACAAATCTTAGAAAAGTGGACACCGAAATTTGTTGAATTAGCAGGTGGATTCTTAATAGACCGAATTGACCATATGATGAAGCGGTTGAAGATTGAAGAGATTGTTAGAGGACAAGTCGAGACATTTTCAGTTGAACGATTAGAAGATTTAGTGCTATCCATTTCCAGGAGAGAGTTCAAAATGATTACGTATTTAGGAGCTCTTTTAGGCGGAATAATTGGTGCTGTCCAAGGAATAATAGTGTTGTTTGTTTAGCAAATTGATGTAAGAATAATATGAATTTGTCACGAATTTTCGTATATTGCTGAAATGGATAGAATAGTTTGTTATAGTGGTAAGGTACTTTTGAACGTGAAATACAATACATACTTTAGGAGGAATTATTTATGAGTACAAATATATATGATGGTGCGTACGATTTAGAAAAGGTGATTCGTTCAAGTGAAGAATTCCAAAATTTAAAGAAGATGTATGATGAAGTAAATGCTGATGAGTCAGCAAAAACGATGTTTGAAAACTTCCGTGATGTTCAGTTGAATCTTCAACAAAAGCAAATGATGGGCGAAGAGATTTCTCAAGAAGAAGTAGAGCAAGCTCAAAAACTAGTTGCTTTAGTTCAACAGCATGAGAAAATTTCTAAGTTAATGGAAGCTGAGCAACGTATGAGTATGGTGATCGGTGAATTAAATAAGATTATTATGAAGCCTCTAGAAGAGCTTTACGGTAGCATGCAACAATAATGATGAGGTCCCCACTTTTTATGGTGGGGATTTTTTTTCTTTTATGGACTACCCTGAAAATACGACGCTTTATAAGGTGTGTTAACCTTCGTTGCAGGACTCTCGCTTTCCGCAGGGTGCCACTTGAGCCTCCTCGGCTGCGCCTGTGGGGTCTCAAGTCCGGCACATCTCCTGCAGGAGTCTCGGTCCTTCCTCTTCGGTTAACACGCAGAAAGTACTTAAAAGCCAACATTCTATAAACGCAAAAATCCAGTACACATTTTCATTCTTCATGGTGCAATTCTTACATTGCATGGAAGTCTACCCTGAAAATACAATTCTTTACATTCAACATGGGGTGTTAACCTTCGTTACAGGACTCTCGCTTTCCACGGGGCGCCACTTGAGCCTCCTCGGCCTTTGGCCTGTGGGGTCTCAAGTCCGGCGCATTTCCCGTAGGAGTCTCGGTCCTTCCACTACGGTTAACACTCATGAATACTTGGATACAACATTCTAATAACAAAAAAACATTTTCATTCACCATGGTGCAATTTTCAAATTTCATGGTAGTCTCCCCTGAAAATAGAACACTGAACATGGGGTGTTAATCTGCGTTGCAGAAACCTCGCTTTCCACGGGGTGCCACTTGAGCCTCCTCGACCTTTGTCCTGTGGGGTCTGGGGCCTAGCGCATCTCCTGCTGGAGTCTCACTCCGATTAACACGTTTGAATTACTTAAAATCCAACATTCTATACAGACAAAAGGCAAATATCAAGTTCGCATTTTCATACACGATGGTGAAAATACGCTATAAAAAAATACACTATATGATCATTCAAAAGGTAATACCAAAATTAAATTATTTTCATCCTCCTTGGTTTCGAGCTTCTGTTAGTTCTATTGATTGTAGGTGTGACATATCCATAGGTATAAGGTTAGTAACAAAGTAAGAAGGGGGACCCAGTATGATGTATCGATTGCTTGCGATTAATGTAGACGGAACCCTGTTACGTCCAAATGGTCGCCTCCAAAGTGGTACGAAAGAAGCGATTGAATTTGTGAAAAATAAAGGGGTATATGTCACACTCGTCACTAGAAGAAATTTTCCATCAACAAAAAAGATAGCAAAAGCCTTAAAGCTTGATTCAATGCTAGTCACTCATAATGGAGCTTTTGTAGGTTCAACTGTAGAAGATCCTATTCTTGAGAAAAGATTAACAGAAGAGATGACGTTTAACATTGTTCAAGTTCTAGAGAACTTTGAGTGTAATATTCGTCTTTTACATGAGAGGTTTTCAGTAGGTAACCGTACGAGATTCCAAAAAAATTTACTTGCGAAAGCAGTATTTGGGTCAGGTGATCCGCTCTTTTATCCGATGCAATTTGTCGATTCATTAGGAGACTATTTAATCGACAATCCAGTTGCAACTCCGAAAATGGAGGCCTATTTTTCTACAGATGATGAATGTAAACGTGCTGCGAAAACGTTGTCTGAAGCCTTTACGAAAGTATCGATTCATCACGATGAAAAAGGTAGACTTGAAATTGTGCCAAAAGGTGTCTCAAAACTTGCAGGATTGAAAGTCCTTTGTGATCACTTAGGCATCCCGTTGGATAAAACAGTCGCAATTGGTGATTCAAACGATGATCAACCAATGATTGAAGCAGCAGGCTTAGGTGTAGCAATGTGGAATGCGCCAAAAGAAGTAAAGTTGGCTGCCGATTGGGTAACGAGATCAAACAATCAAAACGGAGTAACCTATATGGTAAAAGAGCATTTTAGAAAGCAACAAAGACTTGAATTCTTAAACCAAATTAAAGTAGAAAAATAAAGTGCAAAAGGTCAGACTCTTTAAGGGGCTGACCTTTATTTATGGAAGGAAAACTCGTACTTTGGCACAAGGTGAAAAATTAGCAACTATTACTTGCAATATAGAATGTTGGATACTAGTATCTTAGCTGTGTTAACCGAAGTGGAAGGACCGAGACTCCTGCGGGAACAGCGACAGGCTTGAGACCCCACAGGCGAAGCCGAGGAGGCTCAAGTGGCCCCCCGCGGAAAGCGAGGTTCCTGCAACGAAGGTTAACACCTTAGGTATAGTGTCTTATCTATTTACATAGTAATACTAAATAATCTCCTTACAAAATTAACAAGTTGCTAATAAAATCTTATTTTTGTACACTAGAATAAGCTTAATTTCTGAAAGGTGATTTCATGAGAATCTCAATTACAGGTATACAGGATGAGCGTTATTTACGCCCATTATCGCTTATTTCAAATTTATTTTTTGAGGAAAGTGAAGTTTCCTTAAAGTCGATGTTAGAACCAACATATACAATTGATATACAAATAAAAGAAGTAGACGAAATCGTTTATGCTAATGCGACATTGTATGATAAGGAAACAGCTACTACCTTTACCTCACATTATGATAAAGATCTTTCTTCTTTTCAAAATGAAAAAGAACGTTTCAAACAATGGAAGTATGCTGTTTCATATGTGTATGTAACAGTCTTACAGGATCTTACAGGTATTGTTCAGCAATGGGGCCTGTTAACAGGTGTTAGACCAACCAAGTTACTTCACAAAAAGCTTCGTTCAGGTGTAAATCAGTCGATCGCACATAAGCAACTTAAAGACGATTATTTGATAACTGATGAAAAAGTTCAATTGATGCAGGACATAGTTGACCGACAGCTCACAATGGTACCAGACCTTTATGAACTTCAAAAGGAAGTCAGCATTTATATTGGCATTCCATTCTGTCCAACAAAATGTGCCTATTGTACTTTTCCAGCGTATGCAATCAATGGAAGACAAGGTTCGGTAGACTCCTTCTTAGGTGGGTTACATTATGAGATTCGAGAAATTGGGCGCTGGTTAAAGGATAATAACGTGAAAATCACGACCGTATACTACGGAGGTGGTACACCAACTAGTATTACTGCTGAGGAAATGGACATGCTGTATGAAGAAATGTATGAATCCTTCCCAGATGTAGATAAAATCCGTGAAATTACGGTTGAAGCGGGGAGACCAGATACGATTACTCCTGAAAAGCTTGAAGTGTTAAAAAAGTGGAATATCGATCGTATTAGTATTAATCCACAATCTTATATTCAAGAAACACTCAAGGCAATTGGCCGCCATCATACAGTTGAAGAAACCATCGATAAATTTCATTTAGCACGTGAAATGGGAATGAATAATATTAATATGGACTTAATAATTGGTTTGCCAGGTGAAGGTGTCGAGGAATTTGACTATACGTTAGCCGAAACGAAAAAGCTAATGCCAGAATCTTTGACGGTCCATACACTCTCATTCAAGCGGGCTTCAGAGATGACGAAGAATCGCGAAAAATATAAAGTAGCAGATCGTGATGAAATTACTGAAATGATGCATAATGCAACTAAGTGGACAAAGGATCATGGATACGTTCCATATTATCTATACCGTCAGAAGAATATCTTAGGAAACTTAGAAAATGTAGGGTATGCTTTACCAGGTCAAGAAAGTATCTATAATATTATGATTATGGAAGAACAGCAATCGATTATCGGTCTTGGATGTGGAGCAGCTAGTAAGTTTGTTGATCCAGAGACAGGGAAAATTACGCATTTTGCAAATCCAAAGGACCCTAAGTCGTATAATGAGGGGTTTGAGCATTATACGAACGAAAAGATTAATATTTTAAATGAATTATTTTCAGTAGAGAAGACCCATTCATAGGAATGGGTTTTTTGGTTTGTTAAAGAAAAAGTTCATAGGATACCCTGTAAATCAGTCACTGAACTAGGGGTGTTAATCTGCGTTGCAGGACCTCGCTTTCCGCGGGCGGTGCGGGAGCCTCCTCGGCTACGCCTGTGGGGTCTCCCGTCTACCGCTTCTCCCGCAGGAGTCTCGGCCCTTCCACTCCGATTAACACGAATGAAAACTTTGATACAACATTCTAATACTAATCTCAATTTTCATTCACCGTGGCGCAAATTCTTATTTGCATGGAAGTCTACCCTGAAAATACGACGCTGTATGTGGGGTGTTAATCCTCGTTGTAGGAACCTCGCTTTCCGAGGGGCGCTACTTAGTTATCCACGGATTCACGGTCATCTAGCTGAGTGTCTGTCCATCCACAACGATTAAATCTGCATTTTATAATTTTAAAATAACATTTTTTGATGACGCAGGTGCTATATTTCTTAACTTTAAAAAATGACTAAAATTCTCGCCTTATCACGCTAATTCAAAGAGAGCTAAACTTTCCTAATCATATATCTCCCCAACATAGAAGAAAAAACTTTAGTTAAATAATCTAAAAATTTTAAATTTTTAGAAGGTATTTTCGAAATAATGAGGAATTATTCTTGGTAAGACATACATATCATAGATTGAAATATATTTTTTAAGAAAAACATTTGAAAGCGCTTCCGTATTTTAAAAAAACAAGTAAACAAATGCAAGTAATCATAGGGAGGATATTAATATGACAGCAAGATATTTAGCGGAGGAGCATCATATTTTTCGTGATGCTTTCCGAAAATTTTTAGAAAAAGAAGCTTATCCGTTTTACAACCAATGGGAGAAGGATGGAATCATTCCGAGAGACTTCTGGACGAAGTTAGGAGAAAACGGCTTTTTATGTCCATGGGTTGAGGAAGAATATGGAGGACTAGAAGCAGACTTTGGTTATTCAGTCGTCATTAATGAGGAATTGGAAAAGGTGGGTACAAGCCTGATAGGAGTTGGACTTCACAATGATATCGTTGTGCCATACCTTTCAGAATACGGTACACCTCAACAAAAAATGAAATGGCTGCCTAAATGTATAACAGGAGAGTTTATAACAGCTATTGCGATGACTGAGCCAGGGGCTGGGTCCGATTTAGCAGGTATAAAAACGACCGCCGTTCGAGACGGTGATGATTACATTTTAAGTGGTCAAAAAACGTTTATTACAAATGGGATTCATGCCGATTTAGTTGTAGTCGTATGTAAAACAAATCCGAAAGAAAAGCATAAAGGCATTAGTTTATTTGTGGTAGAAGAAGGAATGCCAGGATTTTCACGAGGTAGAAAGCTGGAGAAGGTTGGTCTTCATAGTCAGGATACCGCTGAATTAATATTTGAAGATGTAAGAGTACCAGCAGAAAATCTATTAGGTGAAGAAGGAAAAGGCTTCTATTACTTAATGACACAATTGCAGCAGGAACGTTTACTTGTAGGAATAAGTGCACAAACATCAGCAGAAGTGATGTTTAACTTAGCAAAAAAATATGTAAAAGAACGAGAGGCATTCGGCCAGTCGATAAGTAAATTTCAAACGGTTCAGTTCCGTCTTGCGGAAATGGCAACTGAAATTGAGATAGGGAGAACATTTTTAGACGAGTTAATCTTGCAGCATATGGATGGCAAAGATGTAGTCACTAAAGTATCAATGGCAAAATGGTGGCTAACAGATATGGCAAAGAAGGTTGCAACTGAATGTATGCAGCTTCATGGTGGATACGGATATATGGAGGAATACGAGATTGCTAGACGATACCGAGATATGCCTGTTTCGGCTATCTATGCTGGAACAAATGAAATTATGAAGACGATCATCGCTAAAAATATGGGGCTTTAATTGATTCCATGAATTCTCCTATACACGATCGAAAAAGGAGCAATCGTAGATGCATTTAGAAGGAATAAGAATTCTTGATTTTTCTCAATACATTCCAGGTCCTTATGCTTCACAGCGTTTAGCTGATTACGGTGCAGAAGTGATAAAAGTGGAACCCATTGGAGGTGAGCTTGGACGAGCACCGATGGGAGCATTAGAAGAACAGGGACTTGTGTGTGAAGTTAATAACACGAATAAAAAAAGCATCACACTAAATCTAAAAAGAGAAGCAGGGCTACAAATTGCGAAAGAATTAATTGCTGTATCAGATGTACTTATTGAAGGTTTTCGGCCAGGTGTCATGAAAAAGCTAGGGCTTGACTACGAAACAGTCCGATTAATCAATCCTACCATTGTGTATTGTTCAATAACAGGCTACGGCCAATATGGTGAATCATCAAGATTAGGAAGTCATGATATCAATTATATGTCTGTTAGCGGAGTTCTCTCACAATTTAAAGACGGCAGTGGAAGGCCTGTTCATCCAACGATTACATTGGCTGATAACCTCGGTGGTATGGCAGCAACTGAGAATATCCTAGCTTCGCTCTTCAGGCGGGAACGAACAGGAAAAGGTGATTATATTGATGTTTCACTTACTGATGCATTAGTTGCTTTAATGAACAATCATGTCATAACAGAACATAAGACGGGGCGGTTGCATGGGGTCAGTGCACTAGCAGGAAACCTTGTGTGCTACACAATCTATGAAACGAAAGATCAACGTTACGTTAGTTTAGCAGCTTTAGAGCGGAAGTTTTGGGAGAGTTTTATCGAAGCGTGTGGTCTCGGTCATTTGATAGATGACCATCTAACAGAAGCAAGCTGTGATAATCCAACCTTTGTTGAGCTTAAGGAAGTGTTCAAATCTAGAACAATGAAAGAGTGGGAAGAATTTTCTCGTCAAGTAGATTGTTGTTTAACCCCTATTTTAGAGACTGTGGAAGTAAAGGAACGTTTTGCTTCTCAACCAAGAAGATTAATAGACGTTGAAAAGAGTATACAAGTTGCTACAAGATATGATGAGAGAATTTTGCCTTCACGTCATCCAAGTCCAGCAGCAGGAGAGCATTCAGAGGAAATTTTAATGGATTTACTAGGGTATTCAAAGGATACGCTAGTTCTATATAAAGAGAATCAAATCATATAAGAGGAGGAATGTAATCATGATGAATGTCCCTTTATTAGTTCCAACAATGCTAGAGCGTGCTGAGAAATATTATGGAAAGAAAACGGTGATTTCAAGAACGGCTGATGGAAAGAAGACACACAATTACAAAGAAATTGGGGAAAGAACGAGAAGATTATCTAATGCACTTGAAAAGCTAGGTGTGAAGCAAGGGGAAAGAGTCGGAACACTTGCTTGGAATCATCATCGTCATTTGGAAACGTATTTTGCTGTTCCAGGTCTTGGAGCAGTTTTGCATACAATCAATATTCGCCTTGCACCTAATCATATTTCTTATATTGTGAATCATGCCGAAGATAAGGTTCTATTTATTGATGAAGATCTCCTTCCTTTAGTTGAAAGTATTAAAGACCAACTACCAACAGTTGAGGCTTTCGTAGTAATGACTGATAAAGAAGAGCTACCGAGTTCTAACCTAGAACCACTCTATCATTATGAAAAACTACTAGAAGATGGTGACCCATCATTTGAATTTGTAAAGGAGCTTGACGAGAATGCTCCTGCAGGAATGTGTTATACATCTGCAACAACAGGTAATCCCAAGGGTGTTGTATACTCGCACCGTGCGATTGTCCTTCATAGTATGGCACTGGGTTTAGCTGATAGTGCCGCTCTTTCTGAAAATGACGTAGCAATGCCTGTTGTTCCGATGTTTCATGCAAATGCATGGGGAATCCCATTTGCTGCTGTGTGGTTTGGAACGACACAAGTGATGCCTGGGCCGTATTTCACACCGAAAATTATTGCAGATTTAATGGCCTCAGAAAAGGTAACAATTGCTGCAGGTGTTCCAACGATTTGGCTAGGGTTATTAAAAGAGCTTGAAGAAGGCTCGTATGATATGAGTAGCGTTACTCGTATTCTATGCGGAGGATCTGCAGCACCAAAAGGTATGATTCGTGCATTTGAATCAACGTATAAAATTCCTTTTGTTCATGCATATGGGATGACGGAAACAAGTCCTCTTGTTGTGCTTTCTCGCTTAAAAAGTTATCAACAAGAAGGAACAGAGGAAGAGCGTTTAGATATCAGAGCAAAACAGGGTTCACTTGTGCCAGGGGTTGAAATGAAGGTCATTGGAAAAGACGGAGAGGTAGCCTGGGATGGTCAAGAAATGGGAGAGCTTCTGTTACGTGGTCCGTGGATTGCTGATGAATATTATAAAGACGAGCGCACAGCTAGTACCTTCAAAGATGGTTGGTTATACACTGGTGATGTCGTTACGGTAGACGAAGAAGGAATTATTAAAATCGTGGATCGAACGAAAGACCTCATAAAAAGTGGAGGAGAATGGATTTCCTCTGTGGATTTAGAGAATGCATTAATGGCTCATCCAGATATTTTTGAGGCAGCCGTTGTAGCATTACCTCATGAGCAATGGCAAGAACGCCCTCTTGCATGTGTAGTTCTAAAAGAATCTGCTGAAAATGTAACAAAGGACGATATCCTTGAATTTTTACGTCCACAGTTTGCAAAATGGTGGCTTCCAGATGATGTTGTATTTTTAAAAGAAATTCCAAAAACGTCTGTTGGAAAGTTTCTAAAACGTGCGTTACGTGATCAACTTGAAACGCATTATAAAGACTCTTCACTAACAAATCAATAACAGCCAACCAAAAATCTATGACAGTATTGGACTTTTAAAGAGAGATGGACAGTTCATGCTGATGAAGTGAAACAAGGGGAGGAAACAACTACGTCATGATGAAACAGATTGCAGTTCTTGGAGCAGGATTAATGGGGAATGGAATTGCCCAATCAATGGCAATGGGAAATAAAGAAGTAAGATTATATGATATTTCAGAGAGTGCATTATCAAAAGGGATGAAGACGATAGAAAAAAGCTTGAGTCGGTTTGTAAAAGCTGGTCATGTCGATGAGGAAACGGCAAAGCAAATATTTTCAAGAATTTCTCCTTCTACAAACTTAGAAGAAGCGGTTCAATATGCTGACTTAGTGATTGAAGCAGTTCCAGAAAACTTAGAGTTAAAAAAGAATGTATTCAAGGAGCTTGATCAATATTGTAAAGAAACAGCGGTATTGGCAACAAATACATCTGAACTAAGTGTGACTGCAATAGCCTCTGCGACTTCACGACCACAGGCTGTTATTGGGATGCATTGGTTTAACCCAGCACCTGTTATGAAGTTAATTGAAATTGTAAAAGGTGTTGATACTTCTCAAGAAACAATTGATGCAATTATTCAAGTTTCAGAAGAAATTGGCAAAGAGACGGTTCTTGTAAAAGACACTCAAGGCTTTGTCACGACACGAGCGTTATCTGCTCATATGCTTGAGTGCATGCGAATGTATGAAGAAGGAGTAGCGTCAGCAGCAGATATTGATAAAGCGATTAAACTTGGACTGAACTACCCTATGGGACCGTTAGAGCTAGCGGATTATGTGGGATTAGACACGATGTTGTTTGCAAGCGAAGGAATGGCAGATGCTTATGGAGATCGTTTTCGCGCTCCGCAAATATTAAGAAAGCTAGTGGAAGCCGGTCATTATGGAAGAAAAACAGGTAAAGGCTTTTATTCTTACGAAGAAAAATAGAAGGAGAGAAATTATGAAACGAGAAGTAGTCATCATTGAAGCAGTACGTACACCGGTCGGAAGAAGAAAAGGGGCTTTTAGAGACGTTCATCCTGTTCACTTAGGTTCCACTGTGTTAAATGAAGTTGTGACAAGAGCAGGAGTGGAAAAGCGATTAATAGAAGATATTGTTATGGGGTGTGTCACACCTCTAGCAGAACAGGGCTTTAATATTGGACGACTGGCTGCCTTAGAAGCAGATTTTCCAGTGGAAGTACCTGCAGTCCAAATTAATCGAATGTGTGGATCAGGTCAACAAGCACTTCACTTTGCTAGCCAAGAAATTTTAGCGGGGGATATGGATATCACGATTGCAGCTGGTGTTGAAAGTATGACAAAGGTGCCTATATTAAGTGATGGAAATGAGCAAACCATTCCACCTTCATTAAAAGAAAAATACCATTTTGTCCATCAAGGAGTTTCGGCTGAACTAATCGCTGAAAAGTATGGATTAACGAGAAAGATGCTAGATGAATACTCGTTTGAAAGCCATCAACGAGCACTAAGAGCACAAAAAAATGGGACCTTTGATAAAGAAATTGTACCAGTGGAAGGGTTAGATAAAGAAGGCCAGAAACTGTTGGTTACACAGGATGAAGGGCCGAGAGTAGATACATCGATGGAAGCATTAGCTGCTTTAAAAACAGTCTTTAAACCTGATGGTGTCATCACAGCAGGTAATGCAAGTCAAATGAGCGATGGTGCATCAGCTGTATTACTAATGGATCATCAAAAAGCATTAGAGTTGGGACTGAAACCACGAGCAAGAATTGTAAACCGTGTTGTCGTCGGTTCAGATCCAACGATGATGTTAGACGGAGTTATTCCGGCAACAAGGAAAGTGCTTGAAAAATCGAATTTGACAATTGATGATATTGATTTGGTAGAGATTAATGAAGCATTTGCTCCTGTTGTACTAGCATGGCAAAAGGCAATTGGCGGTGACTTAAATAAAGTAAATGTAAATGGTGGTGCAATCGCCTTAGGTCACCCTCTTGGAGCAACTGGTACAAAACTAATGACAACACTTCTTCATGAGCTAGAGAGAAGAAAGGGCCGATACGGATTATTAACAATTTGCATTGGCCACGGCATGTCTACAGCTACCATTATTGAAAGATTATAAGAATTTAGCCATCCATATGGATGGCTTTGTTGCAATTTAGAAAGTTTAATCTTGCTCTAGGTGAAAAATTAATGCAGACAAAAATAATAAGGTAGATTTCCATGCAATTAAGTATTTGCACCATGAAGGATGAAAATGTGAACTGGATTTTGCGTATATAGAATGGTGGCCTTTAGTAATTCATGCGTGTTAATCGGAGAGGAAGGGCCGAGACTCCTGCGGGAGAAGCGGTAGTCGGGAGACCCCACAGGCTTAGCCGAGGAGGCTCCCGCACCGCCCGCGGAAAGCGAGGCCCTGCAACGCAGATTAACACCCACAGTTCAGTGACATATTTTCAGAATAGCCAATCTACAATTTTTCATGAGGAAATTACAATCATCTAACTATTTAGAATATTTTTGAGATATAATGATAGTAACAACATAGTAGGAGGAGAAAATCTATGACCATTCAAAATGGAATTGAAATCGTAAAGCTTGAAGTATCTAATCGAGTAGCAACACTAACACTAAATCGTCCCGAGGTATTAAATGCCATGGATGTTCCAATGCTAAAGGAACTTGTCCGCACCCTAAAAGAAGTAGCAGAGAATGATGATGTCTCAATCCTTGTCATTTCAGGAAGTGGTAGAGGTTTTTCAGCTGGTGGTGATATTAAATCAATGCTAAGCTCAGAGGATGAATCTGCCTTTGGACCTATCATGGATACAATTGCAGAGATGATGGTGACCTTGTATACAATGCCAAAACTAGTGATTAGTGCGATTCATGGTCCAGCAGCAGGACTAGGATTAAGCTTTGCCCTTGCAGCAGATTACATTATGGCAGAAAAACAATCCGTTGTGGCGATGAATTTTATCGGGATTGGTTTAATTCCAGATGGTGGGGGACACTTTTTTCTTGAACGTCGCTTAGGAGAAAGTAAAGCGAAGCAGGTAATTTGGGAGGGGAAATCTTTACGTGTAGACGAAGCAACACAACTCGGCTTAATCGACCAAGTCGTTGAGGGAGATTTAAGAGAAGCTGTCAAGAATAAGGTAAGTGAATGGTTAAACAAACCAGTTAAAGCGATGATTCAATCGAAGCAAATTCTATCGAATCTTCATACGCCTACTTTATTAAAAACATTAGAGCTTGAAAAAGAAGGTCAGCAAGCGATGAGACAAACAGCTGATCACCAAGAAGGTATTCAAGCATTTCTAGAAAAGAGAAGGCCTACCTTTTTAGGGAAATAGAAGCTAATAAAGGAAAACAAGTAAGAATGATTTTATCAGATCTTACTTGTTTTTTTATCAGAGTTTCGTTGGTTTAAACCGTTGCAAAACCTAAAATCGACGCTTCAAAAAACAAATAACTTACGATAATAAAGAAATTAATAAGTATGAGAAGAATAGTTATTAATTTTTTCCTTTTGGTAATCAGTTTAATAAGGTAATAATGGATAATAAAAATAATCGTAAAGTAAGTTACCATTCCAAAAAGTACATATAGCCAAAAGAGAAAATCTGTTGTATCTCTAAGTGAAATCGGAAAACCATCTTTCAATGCTATTAAGAAGTAGATAAAGCAATAAAAACCATACAAAACAATTCTACATCCATCAAAAAAGTTTCCCATTTCATTCACTGCAATGAAACAAAATACAAGTAAAAGTATTAAATAAGCAATTACAACCGACATTGCTTTAATTCCTAGTTTGGCTTTATGATTATTTACTTTTTCTATTAAGTATTTTGTAAGTTGTATATAGAAGTAAATAGTCCCAAATAGTATCATCAATAAAATGAACATAAACAGAATTAACAGTTCTATCACCTTTTTCTAGACTCTTCAAGTAAATTGAACCTTTATTCAATCAACTAAAAAAGATCTGAACAATATAATCCAGATCCTTTGCTCTCTTAACGATGAAACAAAATTAACTTTCCTGCAGCTGAAGTGCAGCGATGAGTCTTCTCTTCAAAGTTCATTTCCTTTAATTTTGACTCACCAATTTGTTTTGCCTCTTTTTCAGTAGGAGCTTGAAACGTCTCGTCTAATAGCTTTTCTCCGCTTGTATCAAAAACGGTAAGTGTATATGTATGCATAGAAATTCCCCTTTTAATTAAATATTCTAATAGTTATTATTTTTACATACTTTATAAAATCCTGCAATGATAGATGAAAAAGGTTAATATGGAATAATGTGGATATTTAACTAAGTAACTGATAAAATTGTAAAGTTGAAATTTGATAGAACTTTTTCTCGTTTAAAACGTATTACACAGAAGAATAGGAGGAGTTTGGTATGACACTTCAATTAAAAAACGTAACGAAACAATTCGGTTCCTTTACAGCCGTTGATCATCTAACGATTGAAATCCCTGAAAAAGAGATGTTCGGCTTTTTAGGAGCTAACGGTGCAGGTAAAACGACGACATTTCGAATGATTCTTGGCCTATTAGATCCAACCGAAGGGAACGTAACGTGGTCAGGCAATAAGATTGATTACTCTAGTAGCCATATTGTTGGCTATTTACCAGAAGAACGTGGATTGTATCCGAAAATGAAAGTAAAAGAACAGCTTGTTTATTTAGGTAGATTAAGAGGAATGAGTAAGCATGATGTCTTAAAGGAAATGGAGTATTGGTTAGAGCGATTTAAAGTTCCAGAGTATGCAAACAAGAAGGTAGAAGAGCTATCAAAAGGAAATCAGCAAAAGATTCAATTTATCGCTTCTGTTATCCACAAACCAAAACTATTAATCTTAGATGAACCATTTAGTGGATTAGATCCTTTGAATGTAGAGTTACTAAAAGAAGCAGTTCTTGATCTTAAAAACGCTGGAACGACAATTGTTTTCTCAAGTCACCGTATGGAACATGTTGAAGAGCTATGTGAGCATCTTTGTATCATGCACCGAGGAAGACCTGTTGTTCATGGTTCACTAAAAGAAATCAAACGGTCATTCGGTAAGAAAAATGTTACTGTTCATGCTGACTTTGATCTATCAGAATTAAAACAAATTGCAGGCGTTGTAAAATCGAAAGATACGGCTGAAGGAATAGAGCTGCAGGTTGAAAGTGAAGAAATATCTCAACGAATCTTTGAACATTTATCTTCTAAAGGATTTGTTCGGAAATTTGCCTTAGAAGAACCTTCACTTAACGATATCTTTATCGAGAAAGTAGGTGCGTCTTATGAATAAATTTTGGATTATCTTATTTCATACGTATGTAAGTAAGTTGAAGACAAAATCATTTATTATCACTACTATCGTTACTTCTCTTTTAGTGCTAGGGTTAACAAACTTCCAAGCAATCATCGATTTATTTGATAAAGATGAAAAGAAAACGGTACTTGTTATGGACGGAACAAAGGAAATATATCCTTTATTCGAACAACAGGTATTGGCATTATCTGAAGAAGTTGTGGTCGAATCCTTTGAGGGAACTGAAGCAGAAGCAAAGGAGAAATTAGCTTCTGAAAATTTCGAGGGATATTTAGTCATTTCATACAATGAAGAAAAGCTACCTAAGGCAACTTATAAAGCAAATTCAATTACAAATAGAGAAGTATATTCGAAGCTAGAGCAAGGTCTACAGCAAGTGAAGGTTACTTTAGCGACAACAAATGTGGGGTTAACTGCGGAAGAAATAAACCAGTTATACTCACCCGTATCATTTGAAATGGTTGCTTTAGAAGAAAGTGCGAAGACAGAAGAAGAACTAAACCAAGCTCGGGGACTTGTATATGTACTTCTTTTCGTCATTTACTTTGCAGTCATTATGTATGCAAACATGATAGCAATTGAAGTAGCGACTGAAAAATCTTCCCGAGTAATGGAGATATTAATTTCAAGTGTATCTCCTATTAAGCAAATGTTCGGAAAAATAATAGGGGTTGCACTTCTAAGTTTGACGCAGTTTGCTTTTATATTACTAGTCGGTTATATTTCATTGAAGAAAAATATGGAGTCCATGAGTGGAGGCTTTTTTGGAGTATTTGGATTTGGTGACGTACCAACAGCTACATTCATCTATGCGATTATTTTCTTCATCCTAGGATATTTTCTCTTTGCGACATTAGCTGCATTTTTAGGTTCACTTGTTAGTCGATTAGAAGATGTTCAACAAATGATCACACCAATGACACTATTAATTGTTATTGCGTTTATGATCGCAATGTTCGGATTGAGTATGCCTGAATCAACAATCATTACTGTAACATCTTTCATTCCATTTTTTTCACCAATGATTATGTTCTTAAGAGTAGGAATGTTAAATGTGCCAGTTTGGGAGATTGGTGTAAGTATCGGTTTACTTGTTCTAACAATTGGGGCACTCGCTGTGTTTGGTGCAAGAGTCTATCGTGGAGGAGTATTGATATATGGAAAATCTTCCTCGTTTAAAGATATAAAAAAGGCGTTGCAATTAACGAAGAATTCATAAACAAATGGACTCAAAGATTAGTGTAAGATTACTTTAGAAGAATAAAAATGCATATTCACTTAAAAATAACTTGAGGATATCCTCAAGTTATTTTTTGATGGAAAATGAAACATGATTGATTTTGTATAAATAGTAGGTATTTACCCATACTAATAATAGTGAAAAAGGTATGTCTTAATTCTGTTGATATAGTAATGTTTGTGCAATACCGACAAAATACTCTGATTCTCTAATAATATGATCAAGCACCACTTTTGCAGTAGGATTGGTTGTAATTGGTTGGCTATGAGCTTTTAATAAGTTACATAACTTAATAAACTCTAAGCTTTGCTTTAAACAATATGATATGAGCTTCAATACTTCTTGATGGAGAGGAGGTGATATGTAGCTCCCAGAACGAATGACACTCTCTATAAAACGTACAATTTTCTGATGTGTCTCAGCTAAAACCTCTTCCCATTTTTTTAACTGCTCAACATATTCTTTCTCTAAATCTTTGACAAGCTCTCTAATAACGACAGTATGCTCCTCTTCTTGTTGCTTCCAAAACTCTGCTTCATCTAAAATTCGTAAAGGCATTTGCTGACCATAATAAAATTGCATTTCCTCATTCCCCCTTACAATTCTATTAAAATGTATGGATTAAGCTGGGAAATATACCATAAATCGAGAATTTGCGTTTTATGTGTTAGAGAACGTGCATTCGTATTTGTCTGATGATAGAATACTAATAAGAGACCCTAGAAAGAAGGAACAAAAAATGGATTCTATTCGCTTCATTCATGCTGCAGATTTGCATTTAGATAGCCCCTTTATCAGCTATCAAGATTTGCCTAGAAGACTCCACAAAAGATTGCAAGAGAGTACCTTTCATTCTTTTACAAGAGTAATTGACTTAGCTATAAAGGAGCGGGTTGATTTTATTATTATTGCCGGTGATTTATTTGATATAGAAGATCGAAGTTTGAAAGCTCAATCTCGGTTTCGGAATGAAATGACTCGGTTAGAAGAGCATTCAATACAAGCATATGTAATCCATGGAAACCATGATTTTGTAAATAGTAACAACCTTCAATTAAAATGGCCATCAAATGTTCATGTTTTTTCAGAAAAAGAAGTAGAGATGAAAGAATACATAAAAAACAATCAAGTACTAGCGCATTTATATGGCTACAGCTATCCGAAGCAAGCAGTGACAGAAAATGTGTCAGCAAGCTATCAAAGACAAGAGGGGGCTACGTATCATATTGGAATTTTACATGGTAGCTCTGATAACTCATCTGACCATCAGCATTACGCTCCATTTAAGGTGTTAGAGCTGATTAAGAAGGACTTTGATTATTGGGCTTTAGGCCATATTCATAAGCAGCAAATACTCCATGATAGACCTCCCATTTTGTATCCAGGAAATATACAAGGTAGACATCGCAAGGAAACAGGAGAAAAAGGATGTTTCCTCGTCACATTAAATGGTCAGTCCGCCAGTACAAGCTTTTATCCTACTGCTGATGTTATTTGGGAGAGGCTGGATCTATCTATCGAAGGAATTACTGAATTTTCAGAGTTAGTTGAAGTATGCTTTACTGAAATAGAGAGGATGAGAAGGCCAAATGAAGGATTAATGCTGTCAGTAGAATTTTTTGGTAATGGTGTTCTACATGAAGAGTTACAAAACCAAGAAATCATAAATGACCTAATTAGTATGCTAACAGATAGCGAAGAAAATCGTGAAAACTTTGTTTGGATATCAACTTTACGTGTGAAAACTCATCCACTATTGAATCGTGAAGAACTTCGTAAGGATTCTCATTTTTTTGGTGACTTGTTTCAAGTGATAGACAACTATAATGACTTTGACAAAGCCATTTCTCCATTATTCACTCACCCACAGACAAGGAGATTTTTAACATCACTTTCAGATGCTGAGAGAGAAGAAATCATAAAAGAGGCCGAAGCACTTGTTTTACATGAAATACTCCAACATAAAAAATAGGAGGTGTGACAATGAAAATCATTGGAATTGAAGTTTATGGTTTCGGAAAATTAGAGAATGTCCAATTTGACCTTCGTCATTCAAACATACATGTATTTTACGGTGATAATGAAGCAGGGAAATCTACGCTTATGTCTTTTGTCCATTGTATGTTATTCGGATTTCCAACAAAACAACAGACCGAGTTAAGATATGAACCCAAATCAGGCATGAAGTACGGTGGAAGACTTATTTTGATGACAGAAGAACATGGCAAAATGATTGTAGAACGAATAGCTGGAAAAGCAACTGGCGATGTAACGGTATATTTAAGTGATGGAACTAAGGCAGGTGAGGAGTTTTTACAATCTCTGTTTCATGGCATGGATAAGTCAGTGTATCAAGGTATTTATTCCTTTGACATTCATGGTCTTCAGAATGTCCAACGTTTAGATTCTAATCATATTGGTAAGTATCTTTTTTCTTCTGGTGCAGTTGGGACAGATGCACTACTGACGACCGAACAAAAGTTAACAAAAGAACTGGAATTATTGTTCAAACCAAATGGAAAAAAGCCAGCCATTAATTCAAGCATAGTGGAACTAAGAGAAGCGTACGAAAAGGTCAACGATTGGAAAGAAAAAAATAAAACATATCAATTACTTAGAGAAGAGCAGCAGTTAATTGAAACGAAGCTAAAGAACATAGCAGAAGAAATGGAGCAAGTTCAGCGAGAAATTAGGCGTGTCGAAAAAATCATATCCATTATTCCTTTAATAAGAGAAAAGGAAGTAAATGAAATACAGCTAGAACAGTTGGGAGAATATGAACCCTTTCCAGTAGACGGAATGTTAAAGCTAGAGCAGCTTCAGTCTCAACTAAAACCACTTCTTGCACAAGAAGTCTCATTGATTGAGAAACGAGCAGAAATCCAAAGAAGCATGACAGAGATGAATCGTAATTTTGACCTGCTGAACAACAAAAATGATATTGAGCAGATGATCAATAAAAAGTGGAAATATAGCGATTGGTTAAAGCAAGAAGAAAACCTCAGGGAATCTATCGTACGAATAGATGAAGATCTCCTTGAGTATAAACAGTCTTTTCTTAAAAATAAACACAATGATGAATTTTTAGAAATGGATACAAGCATTCTTGCTAAAGAAGAAATAAAAAATGTTTCTGCCATACATCAGCGCCATTTACAAGAAAAAAACGACCTAGATGATCGTTTTTCAAGAGCTAAAGAAGAACTAGAAGACAATGAGACAAAGCTGAGAGATTTACAAAAGAAGGTGCTATCTCATGAAGAGAGAAAGCGTCTAGAGGATATACAGAAATCATTTCAATCTGCCGACAGTATTGAGAGAGAAAAATCATACTTGGAACAGACGTTAATGAGCATTGATCAAAAATTAAAGAATTCGAAACATAAAGAGGTAAAAACAAAGAAAACGCTCACTACACTTGGAGGAATGGCAACCGTTCTTTTTGTTAGCTTAATCATGTTCTTTATGTATCAAAAACAATGGGTGGAATCAAGTATAGTAGCTATCATATTTACTATGTTTATTAGTGTTGCTCGACTGATTTCACGTCCTCTGAAAGATGTGATAAAGGAGTTAAAACACGACCGTCAAAATATCTTAAACAAACTTAATGAATTTGAGAGTATGAATTCATCAGCAAACAGTGTTGATTTAAGTGAAGTTCATGCAAAACTATCGATGGACAGCCAATTGCAGCAACTGGTTGAAATTGAAAAAGCTACACTTTCTCAAAAGGAACGCCAGTACGACAGAATTCTAAAAAAGTTTGAAAAATGGGAGTCGGAAGGTTATGAAGTAAATGCGAAGGTAATGTCTATTCAGGAAAAATACGGTTTTCCTTCCCAAGTAATAGGGGAACAGTTAAGAGACGCTTTCTTACTTGTTGAAAACGTTAAAGCACTGCTAAATGAAAAGAAAAAAGTACAAAATAAACTGGACCTCTTAATAGAAGATTTACAAAGCTATGAGGAAGAAGTTGCCCCTTTTCTACTCATCCAAGCCTTAAGGGGTGAAGAACTACTAAACGAAATCGACGCTCTCGAAAGAAGATTTCGAAATCAAGAAAAAAATGAGAGAGAATACTTTGTATTAACCGAGAAAATGAATGAATTAGATGAACAACTTTCATACGTAAAAGGGGAAATTACATTTCTTCAAAACGAATGGAATGACTTAATGTCTTTCGCGAAAGTAACCTCTGAGGATGAGTATCGCCTTAAAGGGAAAGCTTATGGTGCTAGCCAAAAAATCATTGAGAATATCAAATTAATTGAAGGGCAATTATCAAGAAGTTTAGAGGATGGGAGTGAGATTAACCTTCATCTCGACTACGAAAATATGCTTGTTACATTAGAACAACAATTGAACGAGTTGAAGCAAACAGAAAGTAATTATCAATCAAAGCTCTCAAAACTAACGTATGAGATGAAAGAACTTGAAGAGGGTGGTACTTACTCTGATCTATTTCATTCTTTTCAATTAAATAAAGCGAACATTCAGGAGCAGGCTCGGAGATGGGCGGTACTATCTGTTGCTAGAAGTATGCTATCCAACACGGTACAGTATTACCAGTCTGTTAGATTACCACAGTTATTACATTTAGCGGAAAAATATATGAAGAGCCTGACAGATGAGCAATATGTGAAACTACATACTACTGGAGATGAATCATATTTTACCGTCGAACGAATTGATGGTGTCCGCTTTTCGCCAAGTGAGTTAAGTCAAGCAACAGCTGAACAAGTATATGTAGCAATAAGGTTTGCATTAGCAAAAACGATGCACCCTACTATTTGTTATCCGTTTATCATAGATGATAGCTTTGTAAATTTTGATTCCAAACGTATAACACGAGTTATTGAACTATTAACAAGAATAAGTGAAAGTCATCAGATATTGTTTTTTACCTGTCACGAACATCTGCTAGAGAAGTTCAAGGATGCGAATATCATTCAGTTAGAAAATGGTGTTGTTGAACAATGTTGATACTTAAAGTAATGCAACTAGAACACATATCTTTCATGTAGTTGAAAAAACAATCGCATATTTTAGTAAAAGAATATTGAACTTCCTTTCTGATACAAGATAAAATCAACTAGTGGTATAATAGAATGTGGTTGTTCTCGGTGAAAGGAATTATGTGAATGAATACAAACAACAATGTAGTAAGCAAAAAAGGACCTCTTTTTATATTAAGCTTTAATTTATTCATTATCATGGTTGGTATTGGTTTAGTTATTCCGATCCTTCCATTTTACGTTGAAAAATTTGGAGCAGATGCAGCAACACTAGGAATACTTGTAGCTGTGTTTTCGTTTATGCAGTTTCTATTTGCACCCATTTGGGGACGCTTATCAGATAAAATTGGGAGAAAGCCGTTAATTACAATTGGATTGTTTGGTTTTGCGATAGCAGAGTTTGTGTTTGCGTTCGCAAGCGGTCTATGGATGTTATTTTTATCACGAATCCTAGCAGGGACATTTGGATCAGCCCTTATGCCAACAGCGATGGCTTACGTATCTGATGTAACTTCAGAGAAAAAACGAGGTCAGGGTATGGGGGTATTAGGTGCTGCGATGGGTTTAGGTATCGTAGTTGGACCTGGGATAGGTGGATGGTTAGCTGAGTATGACTTGTCATATCCATTTTTATTTGCTGGTATTGCTGCGACGATGGCTGGAATTGTATCAGTGATAATATTACCTGAATCGTATCCAAAAGAAGCAAGGGTAGAAGCTGCAAACGATACAAATGAAAAAATAAATCAATTTAAACAAATGGCTAGGGCTTTAAAAACGCCTGTAGGTTTTTTATTAATATTAGTTTTTCTTATGAGCTTTGGTTTAGCAAATTTCCAATCTATCTTCGGCTATTACAATATGGAAAGATTTAATTATAGTCCAAAAGAAATTGGCTTGTTGATTTTAATAATTGGTTTAGTAGGTACGATCGTTCAAGGTGGAGTTGTTGGTAAGCTTTTAGCGAAGTTTGGTGAGGAACGTGTCGTAAAAAGTGCATTTTTAGTAAGTGGAATTGGGTTCGTATCAATGACACTTGCAAATTCATTTACGACTATTTTGCTTACAACCTCTATCTTTTTTATCGGCAACTCCATTCTAAGACCATCCTTGAATTCGTTTATTTCTAAGCTCGCTGGAAATCGTCAAGGAATGATTATGGGATTGAATAATTCATTCCTAAGCCTAGGAAATGTCATCGGCCCAATCATTGCAGGAGTTCTCTTTGAAGTGAACATCCATATCCCATACATATTTGGTGGGTTCATCATGATTGTCGGTCTAGTCTCAACAAAGCTGTGGATCGCTCGCAAAAACAAAATAATGAGTGTAGAAGCAAATTAGTCGGTAGACGTTCATGCTAATTAATAATTTGCACCATATGAATGAAAATGCGAACTGTTTTTTTTGGTGCTTATAGAAAGTTGGTCTTTAGTATTTCATGCATGTTAACCGAAGTGGAAGGACCGAGACTCCTGCGGGAGATGCGCTGGACTGGAGACCCCACAGGCGAAGCCGAGGAGGCTCCAGGAGCGCCCCGCGGAAAGCGAGGTTCCTGCAACGAAGGTTAACACACCTTATATAGCGTGGTATTTTCAGGGGAGCCCACTCGAATGATACAGTTCGGGTGGGCTTTTTGCAGGGATTAACACCCTTCTGTGATATACTAGATAAAAATAATACAAGATCGGGAGGCTTAACACATGAAAAAAGGAATCATCGATTATGGAGTAGGAGAATCGGTCGATATTTTTATGTTAGTAAAATCATCTACAAAAGGAATCGCAAGCAACGGAAAACCATTCCTAACACTATTTTTCCAAGATAAAACTGGTGAAATAGAAGCAAAACTCTGGGATGCATCGGCTGAAGATGAAGTCTCATACGCTGCCCAAAATATCGTAAAGGTAGCTGGAGAAGTACATAATTACAGAGGTAGAAATCAATTGAAAATAAAAAACCTCCGTCCAAAAAATGATCATGATGAAGTAAAGGTTTCAGATTTTCTTGAAGTAGCACCTATGACAAAAGAAGACATGCTTGAAAAAATTACTCAATATATTTTTGATATGAGAAACCCTACTATACAACGCATTACAAGACTGTTAGTGAAAAAACATCAAACAGCATTCCTTGAATACCCAGCTGCGACTAAAAATCATCATGAGTTTGTTTCAGGGCTCGGCTACCATGTAGTATCTATGCTAGAATTGGCGAAATCAATTGCAAAACTTTATCCGTCACTTGATACTGATTTACTGTATGCTGGGGTTATTTTACATGATCTCGGAAAGGTCTTTGAATTATCTGGACCTGTTGCGACTACATATACCGTTGAAGGAAACTTATTAGGCCATATTTCAATCATGGTAAATGAAATTGGTAAGGCAGCAGAAGAACTTGAATTAACAGGAGAAGAGGTAACCATTCTCCAACATATGGTTTTAAGCCATCATGGAAAGGCAGAGTGGGGTTCTCCAAAACCACCGTTAATAAAGGAAGCAGAAATTCTTCATTATATAGACAATCTTGATGCGAAAATGAATATGCTTGATAGAGCGCTAGAACGTGTTACACCTGGTGAATTCTCTGAGCGCATCTTTGCATTAGATAACCGAAATTTCTACAAGCCAACGTTTCATAAATAAAAGTGAATTTAGTAGAATTTACAGGTGATATCCTTCTTATTCCAATCATATAGATATACAAATGGATTTGGACAAGGGGGATGTCTATGTTATTTTCAGTACCTTGGTGGGCGTATTTAATCGTATTAGGAATTATTTTTAGTGCATATATGACATTTCGTACCGCAAAGGAAGAACGAGAACTAGACGATGTGTTTATTGAAAAAGAAGGACAAGTGTATATAGAGCGAATGAATGAAGAAAAAGAGCGTCGATTGCAAAAAGCAAAATAGCTCCAATTAATAAAGATAGAAAAAAGCTGTGCCAACTCTGCACAGCTTTTTTTCTATGAAAACAAATTAGTTTGCCTCAGTCGTTTTGAAGATATCTTTTAAGTCTTTGTCTTTAATCTTAATATCTGATTTAGCCATTTCAGCATCTAAAGCTGCTTGCATTGCTGCTGGATCTTGTGTTTTTTGTTCTAACACATCAGCTTTTAGGCCTTTTTTCATTTCATCGAATGATTTAACTGTATTGGTTACTTTAATTAAGTGGTAGCCAAATTGAGATTGGACTGGTCCGCTTACTTCACCTTCACCTAACTCAAATGCAGCAGTTTCAAATTCAGGAACCATTTGACCTTTTCCGAACCAACCAAGATCTCCACCATTAGCAGCAGAACCATCAGTTGAGTATTCCTTTGCTAACTCTTCAAACGTTTTTCCTTCATCAAGCTTTGCTTGAACTTCTTTTGCAGTTGCTTCGTCAGCAACTAGAATATGACTTGCACGAATCTTTCCTTCAAGAGAATCATAATATGCTTGAATTTCTTCATCCGTAACTTTTACAAGGTCTTTTGCTGCTTTTTCTTTTAGCAGATTTGTTTTAATTGCCTTCTTTAATTCATCTTCGTTTTTGAAGCGCTCTAAGATCAATGCATATTGAGGGTTTTCTTTTAGTTTATTTAACTCTTCCTCAACTGCCTCATCACTTACTTCATATTTTTCAGACAGAACGATTTCATAGATAAGCTCTTTTAAAATCGGTCCACCAACTTGATCCTTCATTGAAGTATAGAATGCCTCTTTTGAAATATCTCCAGAGCCTGTTTCTACGATTACTTCAGAATTATCAGCATTATTACATGCACTTAGTGCAAAAATACTTGCTGCAGTTGTGAAAGCGATAACTAATTTTTTCATTGTTCACATCTCCTACTACGTAAGTTTAATTATGTTTGTCCTAAAAAACCACATCACTTACTATATCATAAACTAATTAAGAAAGAAATTTATTTACCATTAATTGTGTAAAACCGTGACATTCGTTTAGTCAAAAGAAAGAAATAGAAATAGGATATAGTGTACATGAAAGAATCGAACGTTTAAGTTGCTTTCATGTGGAAAAAAGAATTACTGAAATGCGTGACAAACGCCTATTCGTTTAAAAATGAGTTTGCATAGTATACCGTAACAACTCAAAAGGAGGTGTTACAATGAGCCACGGTTATTCAGGTGGATTTGCGTTAATCGTAGTGTTGTTCATCTTGTTAATTATTGTTGGTGCTTCTTGGGTTTACTAAATCACAATAATGGCTGACAGGTACACTGTCAGCTATTAAAAATAAAGATAAGGTAGGGAGGAAATAAGTATGTCACATGCAGGTTATGGTGGAGGATTTGCGTTAATCGTCGTACTTTTCATTTTGTTAATCATCATCGGTGCTTCTTGGGTTTGTTAAACTCGTTGACCTAAATACATGAAAAAACAAGGAATGACCAACGTCATTCCTTGTTTTGTGCGTAGCTATATTTGCCTAGGTGTTTAGATACTAGGTGAAAAGTATTTCTACATATGAAGAGATTAATAAAATGGTAATTAAGATATTAATAGTTCGGAAGACTTTAGGTTGACGGTCTTCAGGAATCTCTTTTTGTACACATAGCCTATAAGTCATCTGATTAATATAAAATAAAATAAATACAGCAAAAGGAATGAAGAAAACTGTCATCCTGAAAATCCCCCCTTGTTCATACTTTATTATATTAACATTACCAAAGTTTTTATGAAAAGGATAGTCACAAACATTATCCAAAACTTTTTCGAGAAAATTGAAAAATCTATCCAGTAAATACAATTCATCTCGCTAAACAAGGTGTGTTAATCTTCGTTGCAGAACTCTCGCTTTCCGCGGGGCGCTTCTTGAGCCTCCTCGGCTTATGCCTGTGGGGTCTCAAGCCTAGCGCTATTCCCGCAGGAGTCTCGGTTCTTCCACTACGATTACCACGTCTGGAATACTTGGATTCAACTCTAAAATGCTAAGATTAGATGAATTCGCTTTTTCACCCGCCATAAAAAAAGAATTGGCACTAGTACAAGTTAAGTGGCCAATTCTTTTATGTGACGTTAATTTTCTATTAGTATTTCATAGCCTTCTTCAATTTCTTCAATGATACAAGCTTTAGGTGCTTTCATGAATTGGTTTAAACAAATAAAATCTGTTACACAAAATCCAAGGTTTACTGCTGCAATAATGGTGAAATAATGAATGTATGCAGGGAATAGAAAGCAAGCTATAAGCATCGTCGATGTAATTGTTATAAAGGGTGTTAATAAAACAATCATTGTCATTCGTTTAGATAATGAATATTGACAACGCGTTGATAAGACAGGAATGAAAAGAAATAGTCTTTTAAAGTTAAGTTTAACCCTTTTGCCAGTCATCCATAAAGGGAATGCATGAAGAACTTTATGGAAAGGGAAAACAAATATCAGCGCAATTGAAAATAACCAAAGTCCATCTTCATGTAAATGAATCTTGGAAAACATTAAATTTAGAGGCAAATAAAATAAGATAAATGCGAAAAACATCGTGATCAACGATATTAACGCAATTCGATGGAACCCATAATCCTTTGATAGATTAATGGTTTTCCAACATGTCATGAAAATCACCTTCCGAAGTCTAGATTACAAGAATAATAGTAGTAAAAATATGTCTATCTATTAACTTCCTAGACTACTTTACGATTTTTTTTATGAAAAATCAATAGCAATCATTAAATTCATAACATAGTTATTGTATCTCTGCTGAATCATTACTATACTAAAGTATGGAAAATTATTGTTTTATCTCGAATTGGTTAAACTGTAATTGTAGACGAAGCGTCTTAAGGAGTGTTTTTAGTGGAATCATTAGAGTCTCGGATTGAACGATTGGAATACTATCAGACGTTAATGTTAGAGGCATTTGCAGATGACAAGTTTCATTTTTATAAGGTTATTATGAAAGCTGGTTTAAAGAAAGAAGAAGTGAGGCAAATATTTAACGTATGTGAAGAGATGAGCATAGAGATGAAAAAACAAAAAGCGGAAGGTTTGGTTGTTTTTACTCCGCTTTTAACAAGGTTTGTAGGTATGCTTCCACCTCAATTAGAAATCGAAGAAACCATTTTAAGTTTGTATCTGCAAGGATTATTTAAAGAATTAATGTCTGAGTTTATCGAAATACTTCAAGACCTTTAGGGTGCTATTTTTGGATATATTCTTTTGATTCTAACTGTTCGTTTACTTTTTTATACAACTTCCCATCAATCTCAATAAATTCATCTTCAATATTCGTAAATGACCGCTCAAATATTTGCATAAAGTCATCTCCGTAAATATTACGAATGATACACATCATTTCTACGATATCAGGAAATTTTCCGTATAAATTTTTTAGTGGCAGTGCACCGCTAAAAACTGCATTTTTACTAGGATCATAGTCTTCCATAAGTTTCAAAAGAATATCTTCGCCTTTTTCCGTTAACTCAATATACGTATTTCGCTTGTCGTTTTCTTTTTTTGAAAATTGAAGAAGTCCTCTTTCTTCTAATTTTTTTGAGAAGTTAAATGCAGTGGAAACGTGCATAACTCCAAATTTAGCAATCTCTGATATGGAAGCTCCTTTGAGATGGTAGGCAATCCATAGTATGTGGTGTTCATTAATATTTAAATCATACGGTTTAATCCATTGCTGCCAGTCTTTTTCAATTGATTTCCATAGTGCTTTACTAAGTTGAGCCACTCTTTGACTAAAAAGAATCGCTTCTTTGATTGAATACTGCTTTTCTTCCTGTCTCATTCATTCACCCACTTTTCACTTTTCTCTTACTACTATTATGCCAATAAAATAAAAATTAATAAAGATGTAAATTTACTAAATTTTTAAAATAAAAAATAAAATATTGGAATCTATGGTGATACAAGGGATTTTTAGGTAAAAACGAGTATCATTATCTTAGTTCAAAACTCTTTTTGAATACTTTTTTACAAAGTACCTTTGGACAACTCGTTTACCTTGACTCTTTCAAGATTGTAAGTGAGCTGTTTTCATAGGAAATCAAGAAGTTGCATAAGTATGTATATAGGAAGGGGTTGAGGGAATGGCCGGGGTAATATTTGGGTTGCTGGTTGTAAGCCTACTATTATTTTTTGGAATGATAAATTTCTTTTTACTTTCTCAACGTGCAGGAGTCTATCCACCTAAAAGAGTGCTCATTCAAAAGGCAATGACGCTTGGAGCAGGTGGAGCGTTTTGTTTGTTAATTACATTCATTTTATATTTGATTTACTAAAAAACCCGACCAATAATGATCGGGTTTTTACATGTTTCTTTATACCAGTATCCACAGGAAGTGGCGAATACAATCGTTTTTATTTGTATTAAGATACTTGTGTGACTAATTTTGTTCGCTTTAGGATTTGTTGAGCAATTGGATAAATAACGACCATCGCAATTGTGTTCAGTAGAGCTGTTGGAAGTACAACTGCAACAAAAAGCCCTAAAAATGTTGAAGCGCCAGGTAATCCAGCAATCAAAAGAGCGGATCCTAAGAAGACGGTTCCAGATACCATTGTTCCTATCGCTGTTAAAATACCTGCAGCTAGTACAGACTGGTTAAACTTATTTACTAGTACAAATAAGCCAAGAAAAAGTAGTGCTGTTATAGGTTTATCAATCATGTTTGGAAGCTGTCCAGCAGGGAAAGTGGTCGTTAAAGCTGAAATCAATCCAGCAATTCCACCAACTAATAAGGCATTTTTTCTAGTTGGAAAAAACATAATTCCTAAAAACATCATTGCTAACATTAAATCAGGTTTCATTCCTAGCAACAGTGGTGGCATAACTGCATGTAAAACTGCACCCATCCCTACTAATAATGATAACAACACAAGAACTCTCGTATTCATTTCTCATCTCTCCTCATCTAACTAATCTGTTTTTTTGATTTCTCCAGAAGTGCGCTCTATGCCTTCTGCGAAAAATCTTATCAGTAGTATATCAAGTATTTACAAATTGTGAAAGGATAATGTTTTAATTTGTTTTTTGGAAATATCTCATAAACTCGACAAGTACTTCTACAGAATGTAATGGAACAGCATTGTAAATGGAAGCTCTACATCCACCAATGGAGCGGTGACCCTCTAGCCCAATAAACCCTTCTTTTTTTGCCATATCTAAAAATTTTTCAGTTGTTTTATCGTCCAAAAGGGTAAACGTCGCATTCATCATGGAGCGATATTCTTTCTGTGCATGTGGTGAGTAAAAGCCACCCGAATCATCTATGCATTGATAAAGTAAAGAGGATTTCTTTTGATTGATTTTTTCGATTGCTGTTACCCCTCCAAGGTTTTTCATCCAGTCTAAAACAAGTGTTAACAGATAGATGGAAAAGGTAGGAGGTGTATGATAGAGGGAACTGTGATCAACATGTGTTTTGTATTGAAGCATCGTTGGGATAGTAGATGAAGCCCTTTTAAGAAAATCTCTTTCTATAATGATAAGAGTAACACCAGCAGGTCCTAAGTTTTTTTGTGCACCTGCATAAATAAGTGAGAAGTTAGTAACATCAATCATCTTACTAAGTATGTCACTTGACATATCAGCGATGAGAGGAATATTTACTTTAGGGTAATTATGCCATTGCGTTCCATATATTGTGTTGTTACTTGTAATGTGAACATAAGCCGCACCCTCGGTTGGAATAATAGTAGAAGAATGTGGAATATAAGAATGTTGTTTTGCTTTTGAAGATGAGATTTCTTCAGCTTTTCCTACTCTTTTTGCTTCTTTCAATGCTTTCTCAGACCAACTGCCAGTTACCACATAGTTTGCAACGGAATGAGAAGGTAAGAAATTCATAGGTACCATACTGAATTGCAGACTTGCTCCTCCTTGCAGGAACACGACTTCATAGTTTGAAGGGATATGAAGTAACTCCTTAACCGAATCTTTCGCTCTTTCATGAATTTCCTCGTACTCCTTACTACGATGACTCATTTCTAATACGGATATGCCACTATTTCCGTAATAAATAAGCTCGGCTTGTGCTTTTTGTAGTACTTCTTGCGGCAATGCAGCAGGACCGGCATTAAAGTTATGAACCTTCATCATCATCACCTCTGTTTATGTGGTCATATTTATGTGATAGCTCTATAAACTATTCCTATACTGTGTAGCATAAAAGCAATAATGACCGACATCAAATGTCGGTCATTATGATTAGCAAGATTATACTTGAACAGATTGAGAGATGGATTGAGCAATTTTTTGTAATGCCTCTTGAGAATAGTCATTTGCATGGGATTTCCAAACAGCGCCAAAACCATCACCTTTCCCATAGCGTGGGATAATGTGAATATGATAATGGAATACAGCTTGACCAGCAGCCTCACCATTATTATTTAGAAGATTAAGGCCAATTGGATTAAATTCCTTTTTAATTGCATTTGCAATTTTAGGAACAACTTCAAATACTTTACCTGCAATTTCGGGAGTAAGCTCATAAATGTTTTCTTTATGTACTTTCGGAATGACTAGTGTATGTCCTTTTGATACCTGACTTATGTCGAGAAAAGCAACAACATCTTCATTTTCAAACACCTTGGCAGATGGAATGTCCCCATTAATGATTTTACAGAAAATACATTCGCTCATTTCCAACATCCTTCCTAAATTGTTAATATATTCTTATGTTACCACATACATATGGTACGAAGGAAATGCTACAAAAGAAAACAGGATGCACCGATAAGGCATCCTGTTTCTGAAGAGGGTTTTAGCATATATACAACGTAGTTACAGGGTTAGTATCGTTTAACAAACACCTCATTTTCTAGTTGATGAAATGAATGTTTAATCTAATAAAAGTAAAGACCTTTGTTCAAAATGACCATCCCCTTGTAGATTGGCATAAGTTATCTCAACTTATAAATCTCCAGAATAGTCTTTAACAAACACCTCATTTAACAAAATGATTTTAAGTTACGAGCATATACTGCATATGCATTATGGCCCGTAGACACCTCATTTCGAATAATAGGATATTGTTACTGATTAAAGTGTCCTACTTTGTTCAATGCTACCATCCCCTTATAGTAACACGTGTGAAGCTGGTGTTTAAAACAAGGAATTGTCTTGAACAGACACCTCATTTCAAATGTTGGCTTGGCTTATTGCCTTGCCCCTCTTCAAAATATATGATGCCCGTTTTTCAAATCTATATGCGAGGATTATGAACAAATTTTTTAATAAAGTTTAAGTCCTATTAACTATGTGTAGCATTCATATATTTGGTATGATTGAATAAAGAAAGTTCTAATAGAAAGGATAAAATTTATGTCACTTTTAACGATAAAGAACTTAACAGGCGGTTATACAAAAAATCCAGTGATTAACGACGTTTCATTTGAAGTTAATAAACACGAATTAGTAGGGCTAATTGGATTAAATGGAGCAGGGAAGAGTACAACGATTAAACATATTATCGGCTTGATGGAGCCTAAAAAAGGCTCAATTACCATAAATGGAAAAACGATAAAAGAAGATATGGAAGCATATCGTTCACAGCTTAGCTTTATTCCAGAAACGCCAATCCTTTATGATGAGTTAACATTATATGAACACTTGCAATTAACAGCAATGGCTTATGGGCTAGATCAAGAAACATTTGAAAGAAGACTACAGTCGTTATTAAAAGAATTTAGAATGGAAAAAAAATTAAAATGGTTTCCAGCTCATTTCTCAAAAGGGATGAAGCAAAAAGTCATGATTATGTGTGCTTTTTTAGTTGAACCATCACTTTATATTATTGATGAACCTTTTGTGGGCTTAGACCCTTTAGGTATTCAATCTCTTTTGGATCTAATGAACAATATGAAAGAGAAGGGTTCGGGGATCTTAATGTCTACGCATATTTTAGCTACTGCGGAACGATATTGTGATTCATTTATTATCTTACATAATGGACAAGTCCGAGCAAAAGGAACATTAGCTCAATTGAGAGATCAATTTTCTATGCCAAATGCTACGTTGGATGATATCTATATTCAGCTAACAAAGGAAGAAAACTATGATTGATACAAAACAACTCTGGAAACAGAGATATGGACAATATATGAAGGAAATAAGAGTTTATTTACGTTATATGTTTAATGACCACTTATTAATTGCCCTCATTTTTTTATTAGGGGGGGCAGCATTTACGTATAATCAGTGGTTAGAAGGACTTCCTAGAGACTTTCCATACGCGATGATTATTGGTGTAATCATTACATTTGTATTAACTAGTGGCCACATTCAAACGCTTCTAAAAGAACCAGATCTCGTGTTTTTATTACCAGTTGAAAAAAAGTTAACTCCATACTTTAAAAGGGCATTTATTCATTCTTTACTAATGCAAGGATATGTTTTGCTGATCGTATCTGCTGCATTAGCGCCATTGTATTTAAAAGCAACTGGACAAACTGTATTATCGTTTGTGCTTATATTTTTAATACTCGTTCTTGCAAAAGGCTGGAATTTATTGATGGATTGGCTTGCTCATCATCATATTGATCGGTTCACCAAAATAATGGATCGGACCATTCGTTTCCTTTTTAATTTTGTGTTAACTTATTTTCTATTTTCAGGTGCCGATTTGCTTTTGGTGATTATCGTGATTTTCTTAATGCTAGCTCTTTTCTTCTATTATCAAAAGATTTCCTCAGACAAAAGTTTAAAATGGGATCAACTGATTGAAATTGAGTCTAAGCGAATGCTTACATTTTATCGAATTGCGAATCTTTTCACCGACGTTCCGAAGTTAAAGGAACGTGTAAAACGAAGAAGATGGTTAGATTGGACGTTAATATTCCTTCGGTTTGATCAATCGTCCACTTTTACTCATTTGTATGTTCGAACGTTTTTACGGACAAGTGATTATTTAGGGATGTATTTACGGTTGGTGATCATTGGTGGATTGTTACTTTATTTTGCACCATTTGAGGTTGGGAAGATTGGTGTAGGGGTATTGTTTATTTATTTAACTGGTTATCAGCTTATGACTTTGTGGCGCCAGCATAATTTGAAGATTTGGATTCAACTCTACCCAGTGTCAGTAGTGGATCGGACGGATTCGTTTTTAAGGGTTGTTTTTATGCTGTTAGCTGTGCAAAGTGTTTTATTAGCGTTATTTCTTCTTGCATCAAATGCGTTTTTATTGACTGTTTATATGCTTTTAGTAGGCATTGTATTTTCGTATTTTTTCACCTATTTTTATGTGAAGTCAAAGCTAAAGAAATTATGACCTTATTGGAATTCCGATAAGGTTTTTTTGGCTAACCTGAAAATACAATTCGTTACAATCAACATGGGGTGTTAACCTACGTTGCAGGAACCTCGCTTTCCGCGGGGCGCGCTTCTTGAGCCTCCTCGGCTTTGCCTGTGGGGTCTCAAGCCTAGCGCTATTTCCCGCAGGAGTCTCGGTCCTTCCACTACGGTTAACACGCATGAATACTAAATGCCAACATTCTAAATCCAAAAATCAAGGTCACCATTTTCATTTTTCATGGTGCAAATTCATAATTGCATGAAAGTCTAACCTGAAAATACCTACACTGAACTGTGGGTGTTAACCTTCGTTGCAGGAGCCTCGCTTTCCACGGGGCGCCACTTGAGCCTCTCGGCTGCGCCTGTGGGGTCTCAAGCCCGGCGCTATCTCCCGCAAGAGTCTCGGTCCTTCCTCTTCGGTTAACACGCAGAAATTACTCAAAAGCCAACATTCTATAAACGCAAAAATACAGTACACATTTTCATGCTCCATGGTGCAATTCTTAAATTGCAGGGAAGTCTACCCTGAAAATACAATTCGTTACAATCATTAACCTTCGTTGCTTGGACTCTCGCTTTCCGAGGGGCGCTTTTACAAACAATGTTTTTAAAAAAAATGAATCTAAACCTTTTTTAAGTCGTAAACATAATAATACTTAGGGAAAGAGGAGTTTGTATGGATGCATATCATGAAAAAGTGATTGAAGAGGTTTTTCAGTGGCGTAAAAAAATCATGAAAAAGTCAACTATTCTTAACCGATTGTCTAAAAAAGCGCAAACGAAAGTGAATGCAATGATTCCAGAAAAAGCACATCAAGTACTTACAGATAGCATTAAGAAAATGGTTCAAGCTACACTGGTTGGATCTGAGTATACAACAAAAACTGGAGAAAAGTCATACGGCTCCTTAGAAGATATGGAAAAGGTCGTTCGAGAAAAAATCAATACGTATAGAAGAACAGCGGCGGTGGAAGGGGCTGGTACTGGAGCGGGTGGAATTTTCCTTGGGCTTGCAGATTTCCCATTACTATTATCAATAAAAATGAAATTTTTATTTGATGTATGCGCGATTTATGGATTTAATACAAAGGATTATACCGAACGATTATTTTTGTTGCACATCTTTCAATTAGCTTTTTCTAGTGATGACCATAGAAAAAAAACACTCGATATTATAGACAATTGGGAAGATCAAAAGCATGCATTAGTAGATGTGGATTGGAGAATTTTCCAGCAAGAATATCGTGATTATATTGATTTTGTCAAAATGCTTCAACTCGTTCCGGGGGTTGGAGCAGTGGTAGGCGCTTATGCAAACTATAATTTGCTAGATCATCTAGGTGAAACAGCGATGAACTGCTATCGACTGAGGTTATTAAAGTCTTAGTACAATTAGTACTAGGGCTTTTTTTACGAAAGGGACAGCTTTTAAAAGCCTTTTATGACTGCTCAATTGAGTATACAAATCGTCTTAATTATAATGTATGATGAATAAAAGTACTATAAGGGGGAGAACTAAATGGAGGTTAACTATCAGCTAGAAGAGAAAAAAACTCTCAATCGAACAATGTTTCTGTTCGGAAGTTTTTCACTGGTATCATTACTTATTATAGGTTTTGTTTTACAGCAGTTATTTACAAAGGGAAAAGTACCTGGGGATGTACTTATTGCAAATTGGGCGGAAAGTATATCTACACCACTTGTAACAACTTTTTTTACGATCTTTACTGAGATAGGTTCAAAGTATGGAATAGGAGGGCTTTTCTTATTATCATTACTACTTCTTGGATGGAAATTTCGTAATTATTCTGCGATGGTAGCCGTATCAGTTTGTGTATTAGGTGGGGACCAATTAAATAAGTGGTTTAAACAACTTTTCGCAAGAGAACGTCCAATGATTGAAGAGTCAATCTATGCAGAGGGTTTTAGCTTTCCAAGTGGACATGCAATGGTTGGATTAGCATTCTATGGATTTGTTGCATACTTAATAATGAGTGGATTGAAATCTGGGAAGTCTAAAATGATATGCGGTGTAGCTTTTTCAATCTTGATCTTTTTTGTTGGTATAAGCCGAATCATTCTTAATGCTCATTATCCTTCTGATGTGTTTGCAGGATTTGCATTTGGATTTGTTTATTTAAGTCTTTGTATTCTTTTGTATCATGGATTGTGTAGAGTTCGTTTCTTCAAACAAACTTAATGAATTGGTAAAGGGAGAAACTACACTTTAGTGGTGTACGTTTCTCCCTTTCTTTTTGTTTACTCAACCTTAATGAGGATAGCATCCCCTTTTTTATTGACGATTACAGTGGCATACTTGGCTTCTCTTTGTAAATCTAGTCCTGTTCCTTCCTTGACAAAATAACTTTCGATACCAAATACAATATTGTCGTACCCGTTATATGTCCCAGCAATAATAGCCTCATCAGATTCCAGTTTTACATCAAGCGCATTTTCCTTGTTTGTATACACCTTCAATGTGCGATAGATTCCATCATTGTCTTTTTTCAGTAATAGATAAACCGGATGACTTGAATGTGTATCCTTTAACTCGATTTGGCCAATTTCATAGCGTAATATTACATAGTCTCCTTGTAACAGTGACCTAGGATCAACTGGAGCGAGCTCAAGCTTTATTTCTTTTCCATTCTTTATTAGATACTCATTTGAACTAACCTGATAACTGCTAAAAGCAAGTTGTAAAAGAATAACTCCAGCTATTAATAACCATTGTTTCTGTGTAAAAGCACTTTTAATCTCTGTTGTGTGATCAAACTTATTAGAAATGAAGTGTGTGACAACAAACAGGATTAATCCAATGATTAATAATGATAGTGACTTATGGACAAGTGACCAAACAAAGTCATAGTAGGTTGCTATTAAAAATGCAAACCAAAATACTACGGTTAGGCGGAATGAAAATCGATCATCTATTCGATGAAAGAAAATAATGAGTCCTGAAGATAGGATGAAAAATAGACAAGTATACAAAATATCAACCCATGTGGTTTGATTAACAAACGTTAGCGCAAATGCAAAAGCTAGTGAGAAAAATATACTTATACGAAACAGATCTTTTAGCTTTTGAAGGAAATAAGCCAGGCAACTGTTTACTAATGCAAATAGGATGAACACCATCTCAAGTTGATTATCAAAATCGACATCAAGGTGTTGAAATATTAATGAAAGTAAACATCCAATTGCAGTGGTGTAGCTAAAAAATCGAACGACACCATCTTTTACCATTCCCGTTACAATAATTGAAATACTTAAAAATAGGAAGGTAACAAATAGATTTAAGAAGATGGACTCCGCTAACCCTGAAAAGAAGCCGATGAGTAGTAGCGTCTGTCTAGCAACTGGGTCTAACTTGTTAAGAAATACTCCAACTGAAATGAATAAAAGGCTTAAGAAGACAGCTGCATATTCGGACCCAGTAACAAAAAATAAGATACTTCCAAAACTTGAGGCAAACATACCAGAACCGATCAAAGTTACAGAAGCAATGAGTACCTTCTTTAAAAACTGTGTCCAATCACCACTTGCATGTTTAAGGACCCTTCTCGCTAAATAGATGCCACCGATAAGTAAAGATAGTGAAATGAATGAACCGCTTAATTGTAGCGCAATAAATCCAAAAGTATTTCCGATCAGAAATGGAAGCTCGACTACTTTTGCATATACGTACATGCATCCTGAGATAAATAAAAGAACTGTGACAATTTTATCGACTTGCTTCATTGCGATATACCGATAACACAAAATGGCTAGTGCAATGAATAAGACATTCGTCCATCCACTATACGGCGGGTATAATTCAGCAAAACTAATGCCAATAAGTGTAAAATTTGCGACTGTGAAAGACAAGTAACGAATAATTCTTATAGGGAAATTTGTTGTGAATGTGAGTAAAAACAACATTAAATTAATCGCAATGATTACAACAAATATCAAATATTCTTGGAGATCCGTTCTACTCACTTGATATGAGGATGGATTCATATAGAACCAATAGGAAAGGTGTAAAAGAACATAACTTAGCACCCATAATGGTGCGTAACGAGTTATCAGTGCTAATAACACTGTTGGAATTAGCCAGATGATAAATAATAAGTAACTATCTGCATGTGAGTTATATATCTGTCCAATAAGCGCAGTTGTTAATCCAAATGAGAATGCACCGGCTACGATAAACCATTTTGATAAAAATGTCTGATGAGCTAATAATTTCTTTGACATAAAAGCTACAAGATAAAATAGAAGCATGGCTCCTACAGATAACCCTAGCTTCTCAAATCGGGAATATTCAGGCCAATTAGCAGCAAAAAAATAAATAATACCTGAAAGTAATAATGTGATTGAGCCTAAATATCCTAATGGGATCATTTTTTTCATAAATTTCCCTCCTTATTAATACCTACTCATAATATTTAGTAATAATTCCATATGTTAATAGTATAGATCAAATTTCATACACTGTAGATAGGTATTTTAACTATTTTGAAAAATTTAACTTAAATGAAGCAGTGTTGTCCTTTATAATAGTGAATAGAATGGTTACAAAAGGGGGAGAAAAGATTGGAAAATATTACGTATGGAGAACGCTCATTAATACCTAAGTTAGTCTTTGTTTTTTTACTTGCTATTGGAGTAGCGACTATCGGTTTGGTTGCGGGCTCATTTGTGCCTCCGGCGCTAATGCTTCCGTTAATCTTTTTAGAGCTTGTACTACTTCTTGTCATGGTTTTTGCTAGACGTGCAAAAAAAGTAGGATACAGCTTGATGTTTGCTTTCATGTTCATTTCAGGCATTACGATGTATGCAACACTTTCTTATTATGTAAGTACGATTGGAGCTAGTGAGGTCTTAAAGGCATTTGGAATTGCCCTTGTATCTTTTATAGGTATAGCGATTTATGCAGTTAAAACGAAAGAGGACTTTAGCTTCCTAGGTGGATTTTTGACGCTAGGATTATTTGTCTTAATCGGTTTTTTGCTTGTCGGCATGTTCATTCCATTTTCTAGCGGATTAAATATGGGAATCGCTGCAGCAGGGATTTTAATATTTGTAGGATTTACTTTATATGATTTTAATAGACTATCTAAATATGGATTTAGCGAAGAGGAAATTCCGTTTATTGTCATTTCAATCTATCTTAATTTTATTAATCTATTTATTTCAATTCTACGGTTCTTCAAAAGTGACGATTAGTAACAGTTGGGTAAGTGCTAGAGTAGTACTTACTCTTTTTTATTGCGCTCTTGAAAATACAACTCTGTACATGGAGTGTTAACCTTCGTTGCAGGAACCTCGCTTTCCGAGGGGGCTCCTAGAGCCTCCTTGACTTGTTGGGTCTACAGTCCAGTGCATTTCCCGCAGAACTTGAATAAGCCTCCAAGATTCCTCACCGCAAGAAGGAATTACGTTTAGCTTTCTCGAGAAGTCTCGATCCTTCTACTTCGATTAACACAACCCCAATATAATGGAATTCAACACTTTGTCATGTAAAAAAATAGATAAAATCATATTATTACAAATAATTGTATGAATTTAAAAGGATGTTGAATTTTTAATGAAAATGGCTTTTCTTTGACACTTTTCCATATTATGATGGTGAGAGTATTTGAAATTTATTAATTGTAAAAAAGATTTGAAATTCAGGAAAAAGGGGATTGCATCATGAATTGGCTTCGTAATAGAAAAATCACACAAAAAATTTTCCTACTCATTTTTATTTCAACATTTTCATTAATTAGTGTAGGAAGCATCGGTTACTATTATATGAATAGTATGAAAGAGAACTCTGAGGAAATGTACAATGATCGATTATTACCTGTACGTTGGTTGAATATTATCCGTGCTAATTCCTATATCATTAAAGTAAATCTCCTAGAATATATGCTTGCTACTGATTCTACGAGACAAAAAGAATTACTTAAAGAGGTTGAAGGTTATATAAAAGAAAGTGATCAATTATTGGGGAAATATGAAAGTTTAAAGCTAGATCCTTATGAACTCGAGAACCTAGAAACCTTTAAGAAGTTAATGGAAGATTATCGACAAGAACGTATAAGAGTATATAATATGGCAAGTCAAGACAGTGAAAAGGCTTACGCTTATTTCACGTCAAATGTTGAACCAATTGTTGATGAGCTAGAAAAGGTTATCCGTTCTCTTGCGCAATATAATTCTGATGTTGCGAAAGAATTAAACAAACAAAATGAACAAAGTGCAGATTCTGCTAGAATAAATATGCTTATTATAATCGTTGTTTCTGCATTTGTAACGATAGGAGTAAGTATTATTATAGGTAGATTTATAGCTAATCCATTAAAGCAGCTACAAAATCTAATGGGACAAGCTGAAAAAGGTGATCTAACTGTAAGAAGTCAAATACAAACGAAGGATGAAACCGGTGCAATTTCTTCTTCCTTTAATTCTATGATTAGTGGATTTCAAGTTATGGTGAATAAGGTTGTGGATAATGTTTCATCATTATCTGCTAGCTCTGAGGAACTATCTGCAAGTAGTGAACAAGGAAGAGCTGCGACAAACCAAGTAACGGTATCAATTCAAGAGATTGCTTCAGGTGCAGAGAATCAAACGATGAAGTCAGAACAATCATCGATTGCGACAAATGAAATGGCAGTAGGTATTAAGCGTATCGCAGAGAGTTCGAATCAAATGAATGAAATTTCTCATGAAACAGCTGAAACAACCCGTCATGGAAACGAAATTGTCAAAGAAGCAATCACACAAATCAACCATATAAAAACAGCTGTTAATGAATCATCCATAAAAATTGAAACAGTGAAAACACGTTCGCAAGAAATTGAAAGTATTGTAAATGTCATCTCTGATATCTCTAGTCAAACGAATTTATTAGCATTAAACGCCGCAATAGAGGCAGCTCGAGCTGGTGAAAATGGAAGAGGCTTTGCAGTTGTTGCCGATGAGGTCAGGAAGCTTGCGGAGCAAACATCACAATCTGCAAATGAGATTACAGAATTAGTAAAAACCATTCAACTAGATACAAATAGTTCCGTGGAATCAATGGTAAATGTCACGAAGGAAGTAAATAACGGTGTCATCTCAATGAACAACATTAATGATACATTTAAGCAAATTTTACTTGCTGTAAATAGTGTAGCTGCTCAAATTGAAGAAATCTCTGCAACATCGCAACAGCTCTCAGCAGGTGGTGAGCAAGTTAGTTCTTCTGTAGAAGATATTGCTTCTATCGCAAAAGAAACATCAGATATGCTGCAAAATGTGGCTGCTTCTTCTGAGGAACAATTTGCTTCAATGGAAGACATTTCTAATTCAGCTGTAGCCTTGAGTGAAATGGCACAAGAGCTTCAGTCGTTAGTTTCACACTTCAAATGTTAATCTTGAAAAAGTCAGTATTTATACTGGCTTTTTCTTATTATTCAAAAACATAAACAAAGAAATCTAATGGTAGTTTACTTATTTTACTATTATGATAAACTTTTATAGTGAAACGTCATAAATATAGAGGCTGAACCAATCATGATGAACTATAAAGGAAGGTTAATAGGTTTACTAATTGCTGTACTTCAATCATTTTATTGGATTTACCAAGAAACGAAAGAAAGTAACGAAATGAGTATCGTATTAATCGTGTTTCTAACGTTTTATTGTTTGCTTAGCTGGTGGGTCGGTAAGCAATTTGATCATAATAACTATTTAGCTAAAAGCTTACAGCTTGCAAAAAAAAGTTGGGAAGAACAAAATACAGTTTTAAAAGAAAGTGAAAATAAATACGAGTTTTTATTTGAACACGCAAATGACTGTATCTTTCTATTTGAACTAGATGAAAAGGAACAACCTGGTTTATATATTGAAGTGAATAACAAAGCGATTCAAACTCTTGGCTATACAAAGGAAGAGTTTCTTTCAATGAGTCCAAAGGATATCACAATTAAAGAAAGAATAAGTAAAATACCTAATATTAGCCAAGAGTTGGCTAGTAAAGGGAACATTACATTTGAGGGTGGCTATCTGTCTAAAGAAGGGGAATATATTCCATTTGAATTTAGTGCTCAAACAGCCATGGTTAACAATAAAAAGGTAGTTGTTGCTGTGGCAAGGGATATTAGAGAACGACAGAAAACAGAGGCACTCATTAAGCACATGGCCTTTCATGATCCTCTTACAAATTTACCTAACAGAAGGTATTTCTATGACCGACTTGATGAAATCATACTTAAAGCAAAAGAGGATAACGGTTTTCAAGTAGCTGTGTTTTACTTAGATCTAGACGGGTTTAAAGAGGTAAATGATCAATATGGTCATGAACTTGGAGATGAAATTATCATACAAGTAACAAGGCGGATCTCAAATTGCATAAGAGAGTCAGACACATTTGCTCGACTAGGCGGAGATGAGTTTACAGTTCTACTTTCAGATATATCGAATGAAGAAGTTGAGCGTATTGCGAAGAGAATTATAGAAAAAGTTAAACAACCATTTAAGGTGCAAGACCTGATGATTGATATTAGTACAAGTATTGGCATTAGTTATCTGTCGTCACAACTAGATAATGGAAAGGTACTCGTACATCAAGCTGATTTGGCTATGTACGAAGCGAAAGTGAATGGGAAGAATAAATACTATATCTATTCAGAAGATATGCAATGTGAAAAGCACTCATTATGAGTGCTTTTTACATTTTAATACTCAATCTCATCGTAATCTTTTGGTTGTGGTGTAGGTTGTCTTTGCAAAAGGTCTTCATTTTCTTCACTAACAAGCTTTTGTTGAAACTCTTTTACTTCAGATTGCTGTTCGTTCTCTTTGTTATGTCGATTCTTACTCATTATCATCACCTCGTGATTTAGTCTCCATAAAATGAGGTCTAATATACGTCCGAAGAGATGGTTCAATTATTTTTTTGTCTATATTTTTTTAATCGATATTGCAAACTCTGACGACTAATGTGTAAAGAAGTTGCTGCTTTTGAAATATTAAAGTCATGTTGCTCTAATACTTTCATTATATATTTTTTTTCTACAGAAGCCATGTAATCAGCTAATGAAGTAACGTCTTCTTCATTCTGATCATCATATTTAATTAACGTATTCCGCTCGTCAGGGGTAGGGTCTTTAAATAGCGGTTTTTTACGAAATTGTAACGGAAGGTGTGCAAATTGTATGACCTCTTCATGGTCGATAAAATTCATAGCGCCTTCAATTACATGTTCAAGTTCTCTTACATTTCCAGGCCAATCATAATCTAGTAAATAGCTTAACACTTCTTCATGTACTTTGTTTACCTTTAAATCAAATAACGTATTATATTTCTCTATAAAAGCTTCGATGAGTAAGTGGATGTCTTCTTTTCTTTCTCGCAATGGTGGAATAAATAAAGAAACCACGCTTAATCGGTAATAAAGATCTTTACGTAGTTTATTTGAAGCAATGGCATCGATTGGATCTTCGTTAATGGTCGCTATAATACGTACATCAATCTTTTTATCCTTTGTGTCACCAACTCGTCGAATCGTTTTTTCTTGTATGGCTCGCAGTAATTTTGCTTGCAAGGTAGGATTAAGAGAGTTAATTTCATCTAATAGTAGCGTTCCTCCTTCTGCTTGTTCAAATAGACCAGGACGTTCAATTGCACCAGTGAACGCTCCTTTTTTTGTACCGAACAATAATCCTTCAATTAAGCTATCTGGTAGCGCTGCACAGTTTTGACTTATAAATGGCTTTGAAGAGCGCTGGCTTCCGTTATGGATACTTTGAGCGAATAATTCCTTACCAGTACCTGTTTCTCCAATAATTAAGATAGAAGAAGAGGTTCGTGTTACACGTTTACTAGTCTCAATTACCTCGGACATGATTTCACTTTTTCCAATGATGCTATTAAAGGTATATTTTGTATCTCCATTTTGTCGCAGTATATTATCTCGAATTAAACTCTCAAGTTTTGTAATGTCCTTTGCCACTTCAATTGCCCCTATGATACGGTTATCATGATCGTACAGGGGAAAGGTATCGTTAATGGTGGTAATTTGTTTTCCTCTATGGTTAAAGTAAGTTTGTTTTACGTTTTTCTTTACAATTCCTTTCGTAAGTGCTTGAATCAACGTACTTTCATCCTCACTTTGGAAAGCAAACACCTCAAGTAAGTCTTTATTCATTATATCTGCTTTTGTCATTCCCTCAATTTCGGCCATCTTCTTATTATAAATAATGGTTTGACCACGTTCGTTTATTGCATGAACCCCAACATCCATTACTTCTAGGAGTTTATGAAAAAACACATCTATATTTCTATTCATCATCTATTCCCTACCTCAAAGTACATTTGTGCCAAGTGTAAAGGATTTAAACTATTAGTGCAATAAATATTTGCGCAAAATAAATTTAGATAATGTATAGTGCAAAATATTTTTGTGGTTTTTAACTGTTTTACGAGGTGTTTTCTCTCTGGAAAATGGCACAAAACTTGCATCTTAGTTAGTAAAGAATTTTAGGGGGAATATAAATGTCAACATCTAGTCAATTATTAATTGAACAAACAGAACGCTTTGGAGCAAACAACTATCATCCGCTACCAATTGTGATTTCACAGGCAGAGGGCGTATGGGTAGAAGATCCTGAAGGAAACAAGTATATGGACATGCTTAGCGCTTACTCTGCTGTAAATCAGGGACATCGTCATCCAAGAATTGTGGACGCATTAAAAAAACAAGCGGACCGTGTAACCCTAACATCTCGTGCTTTTCATAACGATCAATTAGGTCCATGGTATGAAAAAATAACGAAATTAACAAAAATGGAAATGGCACTACCAATGAATACTGGTGCAGAGGCTGTTGAAACGGCAATTAAGGCAGTAAGACGTTGGGGATATGATGTAAAAGGGATAGAAAATAACCAAGCTGAAATTATTGCGTGCGTTGGGAACTTCCACGGTCGCACGATGACAGCTGTTTCCCTATCATCTGAAGAAGAGTATAAAAGAGGATTTGGGCCAATGCTACCAGGGATCAAGTTAATTCCTTATGGAGACCTTGAAGCATTGAAAAATGCAATCACTCCTAATACCGTTGCATTTTTATTTGAGCCGATACAAGGAGAGGCTGGTATTGTCATTCCTCCTCAAGGCTTTTTAAAGGAAGCATACAATGTATGTAAGGAAAACAACGTGTTATTCGTTGCAGATGAGATACAAGCAGGACTTGGTCGCTCAGGTAAACTGTTTGCATGTGAATGGGAAGATGTTCATCCAGATATGTACATTTTAGGAAAAGCTCTAGGTGGAGGGGTGTTTCCGATTTCATGTGTCGTAGCAAATAAAGATGTGTTAGGTGTATTTAATCCAGGTTCTCACGGGTCAACATTTGGAGGAAATCCGATGGCATGTGCAGTATCACTCGCATCATTAGAAGTATTGGAAGATGAAAAATTAGCTGAACGTTCCTTAGAGTTAGGAACATATTTTATGGAAAAATTAAAAGAAATTTCAAATCCAATGATCAAAGAAGTTCGTGGTAGAGGCTTATTTATTGGGGTAGAACTACATGAACCGGCTCGACGTTACTGTGAAGAATTAAAGGAAAAAGGATTGCTATGTAAAGAGACGCATGATACAGTCATTCGGTTTGCGCCACCATTAGTTATTTCGAGAGGAGAATTAGATTGGGCAATTGAAAGGATTCAAGCTGTATTAAGCTAAAATATTTCAAATGTGAGGCAAGCCAAAAGGCTTGTCTCATTTTTTCATTTACTAGAGTTGTAGAACATTGAAAATAGAAAGAGTAGCTCAAAGAGGTTATGATTACTTGTAATGTAACTTACAGATTATAAGTATGAAATTTTACTATAATAAGTTGATAAAGGACGAAGTGCGCAAAGGCGAAGAGGAGGAAATATTATGGAAACAAAAATGAACAAAATAAAAGAGGCCATAAATGTAATGGAAATTCAGAAGAAGCAAATGGGTCAATTCCTCTCAAATGCAGCAGATATGGTAGCCTACTCAAATCAGTTATCATCGTTATCAACTTTAGTGAATCAAGGAGTAATGGAGGCATTTGTACACGCTGGAAATGGGAAAGAGGCGATTGATGAAACTGTTGATGAAATGGAAGAAATTCAAAAAGCATCACTGTTAATGGTACAAAAAATGGGTGTGCTTTCAGATTATTCTTCGAAACTAGTAGAAATTATTCAAGCATTGCAAAATATTTCACGACAAACCAATTTATTAGCGCTAAATGCGTCTATAGAGGCGGCAAGAGCAGGAGCATCTGGAAGAGGATTCGACGTTGTTGCAAAAGAAATTAGAAAATTATCTGAAGAAAGTTCTGAAGCGACAAAACAAGCGAAATCTTCAATCTCTTACATTCTAGATGGAATGAAAGAAGTTGAAGATCTTACACACACAGGAAAAAATAAATCTGAGCTAGGTATCCAGCATATAAGGAAAACAGAAGAGTTATTTCATTCAATTCATAATTCTGTATCACGTGTAAGTCAGCAAAAAGATGAATTACTAACAGTCACGAATCAGTTAACGGGTGCTAGTGAATCTGCTAATGCATTAAGTATATCGATTGCAAACAATCGGGCAATTATTGCAGAAGGATTGTACTCAGCCATAGATGAAGATAATTAACAAGCCACAGGATGATAGGTGGGATCACTAATAATACGTATGGAGCTTGTCCATAAGCATTGACCACAGTCTTCATTCCGTGCATGCAAACGATAGGTGCATTTAGAATAAATGTCCAGCCTGCAACCGCAGCTACCATTTGTTCTTGAAAAGTCAACTTCTTAAAAAGAATCACAGTGGTTATAAGTGTAAAACCTGCAAAAAAGATCGTTTTCAAGATAAGTAAATAGACAACTTTTATCGTGATAAATCTTATGTCGACATTTGTAATATGAAGCATTGTTAACGTAATAAAAATATATAAGTTTGTCGTACCAAGCTCATTAAAAAGCTTGGTTTTTTGTTTCGAAATGTACGTATTTAAATAAAGTCCATATCCAATTCCAAGTAACATAGTGTATACAAAGTCAAAGAAAAAAAGCTCCTTCATGAACGGGAAAGTAGTTGTAACGATAACAATGACTGAAGATATAAAAATGATGATAATCGTTTCTATTTTTATCGGAATGATATTTTTGTCCGTTTCACTATTTCTTAGAAATTGTTGGTGATCTTTCTTGAATAAACGATTTGACAACGTTAGGAAGAGAGGTGTAGAAAAAAACACGATCAACAATTGGACTGTGCTCCATTGCATAATTGGTTCAATGTAATCAATCGGAACAATTGCCTTGACAATCTGTGTATTATAAGCAAACATTATTGTTCCAAAAAGCCATTGGTATTCACCAATGTAGAACTCAGATAGTTTCATCAAGGATGCTAAAATAACAAGACAAATAACTAGCAAATGGAAAAAGCGTAAAAGATAAGTCCGGTTAAGAACAGTAGCGATCTGGAATCCTATGCAAAATAGAAAAATAGTTAAAGAGAGCCTCAATAGAAACTCTGGAACAAGTAAAGTAACGTGGAAAAAATGCTTCAAGATCAATGAACTAACTATGACAAGGATGCTAGATATATAAGGAATTGATATAAATCTTTGATGAAGTTTTAATGTGTGAACAAGATATTCACTTAGTTTTAAACTAAGGAAAATTAAAATGATTGAAAAGGTAAACATTGAAAAAACACCCTATTCCACGAAAGTACTTACTCTATCAAAACATAATTCATTCATTCTTTCTGTAAGGCGGATTACTTTTTGTTTAATTGTACTATTAAGTTAGTTAAAAGACTTCTTTGAATATGCAGGAATAATAAGTGGAGTAACGAAATAATATGTTGAGAGTTTTAGAACGAATGAAAGTAGGCGAGAATGATGGAAGGCTTCACATCTAATACAGTTTTACTCATAATTGATGTTCAAAAAGGCTTTGACGATTTTAGCTGGGGAGAGAGGAATAATCCACAAGCTGAAGAAAATATCGAAAAGATATTGCAACAATGGAGAAATACCAATAGGCCTGTCATACATATCCAACACTTATCAGAGGATCCTGCTTCACCGTTGTATAAATATAAAGCTAGCAGTGAGATAAAAGAGGAATTAAAACCGATTAAACAAGAGCCTTTATTCACGAAAAGCGTGAATAGTGCGTTTATTGGTACGAATTTAGAAACATACTTGCGAGAAAAAGAATACGATCATCTTGTTGTAGTGGGGTTAACAACCGATCATTGTGTTTCAACTACGGTTCGAATGGCAGCAAATTTAGGCTTTCATGTGACGATCGTTTCAGACGCAACTGCTACTTTTGCTAAAATGGGACTTGATGGAGTAAACATATCACCTGTCATTTTGCATAATGTTCATCTTACAAGTTTACAGGGGGAGTTTGCTAGAGTATTAGATACTAAAAGAGTATTAGAATGTGAATGAAAAGATATATCAGTACAATGTTTTAATGAGCACCGTTTCAACTTAGAAGCGGGGTTCTTTTTTTTTCATTGAATTCATACATAGATAGTTAGAAAGGAAAGCTTAGGGGAGGGTTGATGATGAAATTTGGATTTTGGTTACCGGTATTTGGGGGCTGGCTTCGCAATGTGGAGAGTGAAAACATGCCCCCAACCTTTGAATATGCAAAAGAAGTCATTCAATCAGCTGAAAAATGGGGTTTTTCAACGACATTAATTGCAGAATTATTCCTGAATGATATTAAGGGGCCAGAGCATGATTCATTAGAGGCATGGTCCACAGCCGCAGCATTAGCAGCAGTTACAGAAAAGATAGAAATTATGACAGCGATTCGTCCGGGGTTTCATAATCCAGCGGTTGCCGCCAAAATGATAGCTAATATCGATCGTATTAGTAATGGTCGGTTAACATTAAATGTTGTGTCTGCATGGTGGGAGGAAGAAGCAAAGCAATATGGTGGAATTTTTACAGAGCATGATGAGCGCTATGAGCGAACAAAAGAATTTATTGATGTCTTAAAAGGAATGTGGCAGGAAGAGACATTCTCTTATGATGGTATGTTTTATCAAGTTCAGAATGCAAAGATGTCACCTAAACCAGTTCAACAACCAACCCCGATTCTTTACGCAGGAGGTGAAAGTGAGAAAGGAAAGAATACGATTGCGAAAGTTTGTGATGCATATGTTATGCACGGTGGAACAGTGGAAGAAATGAAACAGAAGATATCAGATATGAAAAAAAGAAGAGAGTCATTTCATAAGCCGCCTTTTACCTCATTTGGAATGGCTGCATATGTCATTTGTCGTGATACAGAAGAAGAAGCGCTAGAGGAATTAAAGAAAATTACAGATGTGAAACATTCAAGTGCATATGCTGGTTTTAAAGACTTTACCAGTAAATCTCAGTTAGAGCAGGTTATCCAAGTACAGGATTATTCGGTCTCAAATCGTGGGCTTCGTCCTTATTTCATTGGAACACCAATGCAAATTGCAGAAAAGATGATGAAATACGAACAAGCAGGGCTGGATTTATTATTATTACAATTTTCTCCACAGTTAGAAGAAATGGAGCGCTTTGCAAAAGAAGTAATGCCGATCTTTAATGAGTTAAAAAAAGAAAGCAGGCTGCCACTTAATGAGTGACAGCCTTGCGTAATTTGTCTAGCTCATGCATGACTTCTTGAACATTATTGAAAGGACTATTGTCTTCTGCCTGCAAGAGGCGTCGAATAAAACATTTTTCTTGAATTGAAAGTGAAAGCTCATTCTCCCAGCTTTGTTCGACGGATGAAGTTGGGGTGTAATTTGAATACAAAAGAAATAGTAATGTATGGCCCAATGCATAAAAATCACTTTTAGGAGTAAGCCTGCGCATAGGTGAATCAGACGTGTACCCAGAATCAGATAAAAAGCGAGACAAGCCAAAATCAATAATGGATAAGTGTTCATCCTGTAAGAGTATATTAGGTGGTCGTAGATCTAAGTGAACAATGTTTTGGTCTTGGAAATAGCTAACAACGGAAAAGGCTTTATAAATTAAGTCAAAGCTTTCACTTTTAGAAAACACACGGTTCTGTTCAAATAATAAATCCTCAAGAGACACGCCATCAATTTTAGTCATGACAAGGAAATAATCTTTTTTAAGTTTAAAAGCTTCTATATATTTAGGGATGTTAGGGTGTGATAGTTTTTGAAGGATTTCTTTTTCAAGTTGTAGGGATTGAAATCCTTTTGAGTGATGTTGACGTTTCCTCAGTTGTTTAATGACCACAGTTTTTCCACTTTTTAAATCAATAGCTTCATAGCTTATCCCGTAGCTTCCCATTCCTAGAATTCTCTTTATACTATAGTGCTTCAAAATCGAATGAGCAGGGAGTATTCCTTCTCGAATTCGTGTGAGGAAATTCATTAGCTTGAGAAGAAGCTAGAAAAGAAACTACCACTTTTATGTTTTTTCTTGTAATGAGAGTGTCCAAAATGTCCGTGATATTTGTTTTTGTATTTGTAATCACTACTTGAATAATGTTTTGGATAATGGTGTTTATGGGAAAGCTTACTTTTCAAAACATGTTCAATAATTTTTTTAAACATGCGATCTCCTCCTTGATTGGATAACGATTTAATTAAATATACGTTTATGTATCACAAGAGTTTCGTTCTTTTTGAACTTATTATGTATATAAGAAACATGTCGAACGATTTTAAAGTGAAAATGGATAAAATTGGTTTACAAAAACTAATGGTAATAGGTAAAATACTAATAAGGTTAGTTTAAAGGAGGAACCATTATGCGAGTAAGACAATATGAACATTTGTATCAACTCACATTTTTGCCAAATACCTTTCCAGTGAATTGTTATCTTCTAGAAGAGGGAAATGAGTTGACGTTAATAGATGCTGCCCTTCCATATAGTCATAAACCCATCATCAGTTTCGCCGAAAAACTTGAAAAGCCAATTACAAAAATAGTCATCACACACGCTCACGATGACCATCTTGGTGCATTAGATGTCATTAAACAGACCTACCCGAATGCCATCGTCTACATTTCTAAAAGAGATAAAAAACTTTTGAAAGGTGATAAGTCTCTAGAACAACACGAGCCACAGACCTCAATTAAAGGAGGGGTACCTAAGAAAGTGAAAACTGTACCAGATATTTTACTAGAAGAAGGAGATGAGGTTGGTTCACTTGTGGCATATTCATCTCCAGGTCATACTCCTGGTTCGATGTCCTTTTTTGATAAAAGAACGAGAGCGCTAGTTGTTGGTGATGCACTTCAAACAAGAGGGGGAGTAGCAGTTGCAGGTAAAATGAAGTGGAGTTTTCCCTTTCCGGCACTGGCTACATGGAACCGTCAAGTCGCATTGGAGAGTGCCATTAAGTTAAAAGAATTATCCCCAACCTTATTGGCAGTAGGACATGGGAATGTCATTGTAAATCCAATTAATCAAATGGACATAGCGATCCGAGAAGCAGAAAGAGAGTTTGTGAGATAAGATGACGAAAAGAAAAATCACTCAAGAGGTAATAGTAACAATTGCATCTGAAATAATTGATGTAGAAGGGTATCATCAACTATCCCTAGCAGCCCTTGCAAGTCGATTAGGAATAAAAACGCCTTCGCTTTATAATCATATTGGTGGATTAGATGACCTAAAACGAAAGCTAGCACTCGTGGGGATCACTAAGTTAAAAGAAGCGATGGTTCACGCATCCATTGGAAAATCAGGAAAAGAAGCGGTAAAATCAATTGCATTTGCATACGTACATTTCGTGAAAAATCATCCGGGATTATACGAAGCTACAATGCCTTCCCAAGAAATTATGGATAATGAAATTAAGTCTGCTAGTGGAGAAATTGTTGATGTCATGTTAAAAATACTTCAAGAATACAATCTAGACTATGAAAAAGCGATTCATACGGTAAGAGGATTAAGATGTTTAGTGCATGGTTTCTCAACACTAGAAATCAATAAGGGGTTTATGATGGATGTCAATATTGAGGAAAGTCTTACAATCTTACTTGAAACATATATGGCAGGATTTATATCTGAAATAAAAAATGAAGTGTGAAGATGAGAGAACTGCCGATTACACAGCTTAGGCAGCCATTTTGTTTTCTGTAATAGTATATTCGCTTGTGTGAAGTAGTTTGAACATAATTAAAAGAGCGCGAATTTGCGCTCTTCAGCATATTTCTCAATGAAATACATAGTTCCTTCCAATAGACCAAAGGATTAGGACTTATTGTTTGGCGTGTTGTTGTTTTGACTTCCATTACCTCGTTTAAAATCTTTTTGCTCGACTTCTCGTCCCATTTCGACAGCCATTTTTTCTGATTTTGAACGAATTTGACGGTTATCATTTTGGTTTCCCATCTGTACACACACCTTTCTATATTTTTCCTAATTAGTATTTCTCAATTCCCCATCCATTATGTAAAAAGTGAAGTTCGTAGGAATAGATTTTCCACCACTTCACTTTGAGGTAAATCCACATGAAAAGAGAACTTTTAACTTCATAAACTTATATAGTAAAAAGGCATGACGTACTTCTCTAGTATGTGGATTCAAAAGAGATTTCAAACGATCTATGAACTCATAGTCACATTTACAGCTCGGACCGTACCTACGATAGCACTCGTCATTTGCCTTACAGCTTGTATCTACTAGGTTGATTGGCTCACCAGATCCACACTATTTGTATCCTGGGAAGATACAAAATCTTGGTTTACACGAACTTTCTATTGCCCAAGAACATACTCCTTTGCATTCATTTATTACCATTTATAAACGGAGATCGAAAGGTTGTACACTAGCCTATTAGTAATACTTGTTTGTTACAAATGATACAAGATTAGACAATTTCAAATAAACCATCTACTTGTTCATCTTTCGCAATATGTCCAGGGAAGATAAATCCAGATGATTCGCGATTAAAGTGAATCCCAATATGCTTAAAGCAAACATCGACATATTCAGAACACATATATGCTTCATTATCTTTGTGTTTGGCTCTTCCTAAAGCAATTCTTGATACGATATGAGCTATTTCATTTTTGTCATATTTCTTGTTTAGTAGATCTGCTGCTTTTCCGAACATTTCATTTAAGTGGTTTTGGTCAAAGTTATTTGAATGAAGGGCTCGGTGTCTTCCAATAAAAAGCCTCCCTGAATAAGGCTTCTCACTATTCTCAAAGTTAAAGACATACTGTGAAAGAGGTATTACTCGTACACCATCATCTTCAACACTTTCAAATAACAAGATACGGTCATTCCATCTTAAAATCATTCCAACATGACTAAACATCGAGTTGGAAAATTTTTTTATTAAATCACTAATAATGTGATTGCCACTACATAAAAATAGATCCCCAGTTTGTAAATGTGCTCTTGCTTCAGCATATTGGAGCTTATGAATGTTTTTAAATTTCTTTATCTCCATGACCTTCACTTCTTTCTTTTGAAAACTATATTTCGAACGGATAGAGCGAGTGTGTTAGACACACTCGCTCTAAGAGAGTATTAAGTTGGACTAATATCCGTATCCACCTTTAAATCCACCAGCTCCTACAATGATTAATAGGATAAACAATACAACGATTAAAGCAAAGCCTGCACTATATCCACTCATTTATCTCACCTCCTAAAACACCTTAATGTAATGTATGTAAGAGCTTCAAGATTGTATAGGTGTTTAACTAGAAGAATGTGCTAACGAAATGGAGATAAGAGTGTAGTCCATGATTAAAAAGGAATAAAACTACTTACAGGTAGGAATTCTACATGTATGAAAACGATAATCATGATAATATCTGTTCTATTTATCTGTGGTTCACCAACCATTGTCCAATCCGAGGAACTCATACGAGTCAAATTAGTGAATTACCTTGGAGATTCAGAAAAGGTTTCATTCAAAGTAAGAGGGAAATATTTAACCTTAGATCCGTCTATTTCATTAAAAGAAGGAGTGAAGTACAACGTACAAGTGAAAAATGGCTCACTAAAAGTAACTGGGGGAGGAGAAACATTTAGCGTTCCTAGTCCATTCGTTTTATACCCAGCAAAATATGATACAGAACATGTGATAGCAATTAATAAACGACCGTACTTAGGTGCGATGGAATTTACGATAGAAGACGATGAAATCGTTAGACCTGTAAACCAGCTTCCATTAGAGGATTATTTAAAAGGAGTTGTGCCGTTTGAAGTGTTTCCAAGTTGGCCTATTGAAACGTTGAAGGCTCAAGCGTTAGCAGCACGAACATACGCATTTACCCACCTTCACAATGAAAAAATGGATGATACGATTCGTTTTCAGGTTTATGGAGGTTTTGTATGGAATGAAGCGACAACAAAAGCTGTCCAAGAAACAGAGGGAGAAGTAATTTCATTCAACGAAAAACCTATTGATGCGTTCTATTCTGCTAGTAACGGGGGAGTCACAGAGAATAATTCACATGTTTGGGGCGGTAAAGCTCAGCCTATTTATCCCATTAAATATGATCAATATGACCCAATTCATCCTTGGCAATATTCTTTGTCACAGCAACAAATAAATATGAAAGATAGCGACTGGCAGGATCCAATTTGGTGGAAGAACACTACCGAAAAAGATGAAGAAATAACAGCATCTATCAAAAAGTGGCTGAAAAACAATGGATATCCTGGTGAAATAAAAATTGTTGCCATTCCTAAGTTTGAAATCTCAACTGATCAGCATCGTTCTAAACGTTCGATAAGTGGATCAATCACAATCGAATTTCTTTCTCAAATCATTGAAGGAATCGTTCTATACGATTCACTGGTTTTGGAAAATGTACCATTAAATCGAATTCGACCTTTAATTGGAGGAAATGTGTTTAAAAGCTACCTCATTGATTCACTCGAAGTAAAAGATCAGGTCTATACAATGAAGGGTAGAGGATATGGTCACGGTGTAGGAATGAGCCAATGGGGAGCGAGTGTGATGGGAAGTAGCGGGAAAACTTATGAGGAAATTGTGCAATTTTACTTTCCAGGTACAGAAATAATGGATATATCAAAATAAAAAGGATGCCCAGCTTTAGGGCATCCAAATATCATTATTTTGTTGCTTCTACTTGTAAAGAAATTTTAATTTGATCTCCAATTAGAACGCCACCAGTTTCTAGTACAGCATTATATGTTAAGCCATAGTCACTACGCTTAATTTTACCTTCTGCACTAAATCCAACACGCTCATTTCCCCATGGATCTTTTCCTTGGCCTTCAAATACAACCGTAAATGTTTCAGTACGAGTTGTTCCACGAATCGTTAACTCTCCAGTTACATCATATTCGCCTTCATCTGTTTTTACAATTTCAGTTGCGTTAAACGTAAGAGTTGAGTGGTTCTCCACATCAAAAAAATCAGCAGAGCGTAAGTGATTATCGCGATCACTATTACGAGTATCAATGCTAGCCACATCTACGGTAAATGCTATATCGGCAGTTGTTAAGTCAGTTGGATCAGCATCAATTGAAGCCTCAAATGAATTAAATGTTCCTTTTACATTTGCAATCATCATATGTTTTACAGCGAAATCAACACTGCTGTGTGAAGAATCAACATTCCATTTCGTTTTTGTCATTGTCATAATAAATTCCTCCGTTTTTTTTTTTTTTTTTTATTTTTAATTCAAGAAGTTTTAATTCAAGATATCTTAACTTAAGATGAATTATAAATGGTCGTACATGCTATTGTCAACAAATAAAAATAAAATCATTTCGAGTAGGTTGGTTGAGTGTTACTTCAAAGGGTTGTGAAATAAAGGATGTTAATTTAAAATGAGAACTAATTAAAGGACGTCAAGATACTTTAGTCCAAGACTTTTTTGAAGGAATGATCGTAATGAGCACAGAATCAAATCAAAATGAAACAAATTTATCGTTGAAATTATTTATCGTGTTGTCTCGTGCAAATAGAGCTATTGCTGATCTTGTAGAGGAAGATATCAAAACATATGGGTTAAATCCAACAGAGTTTGCCGTGTTAGAGTTGCTTTATCACAAGGGAGATCAACCGATTCAACATATAGGGAAGAAAGTACTGTTATCAAGTGGTAGTATCACGTATGTGGTTGATAAGCTTGAGAAGAAAAACCTTTTAGAAAGGAAAGCTTGCCCTAATGACAGACGTGTTACGTATGCATCTATCACAACGGATGGACAAGAGCTTATGAGGACAATTTTTCCAAAGCATGAGCAAGAGATCAACAATATATTTAGTGGCTTAGATCATGAAGAAAAGAAGGTAGTGATTGAGTTATTAAAGAAGCTTGGACATAAGGCGAAGAACGAAAAGTAGTTAGAATTGGCTACCCTGAAAATACGACACTGTACAAGGGGTGTTAATCTGCGTTGCAGGAACCTCGCTTTTCGCAGGGCGCTTCTTGAGCCTCCTCGGCGTTTACGCCTGTGGGGTCTCAAGCCTAGCGCATCTCCTGCAGGAGTCTCGGTCCTTCCACTCCGATTAACACTTCTGAAATACTTGGATTCAACACTCTATAATACACAAAAGTAACAATTAAACATTTTCATCCTTCATGGTGCAATTCTCACATTGCATGGAAGTCTACCCTGAAAATACGACACTGAATTGTGGGTGTTAACCTACGTTGCAGGAACCTCGCTTTCCGCGGGGCGCTTCTTGAGCCTCCTCGGCTTCGCCTGTGGTTCTCAAGTCTGTCGCTATTCCCGTAGGACTTTGAATAAGCATCCTTGAATCCTCACCGCACGAAGGAAATGTGTTAGCATTTTCAAGGAGTCTCGGTTTATTCCACTTCGATTAACACGGCTAATAAACTGGATTACAGCATTCTATCAAACAAAAAACTGTCGCCAATTATCATCCTTGCCTACGCCTATGGGGGGAGTGGGCCTACGGTTAATTGTTAGTGATGATTTTACGGAAGTAGTTTTTTGCTTCTCTTTTTTCTTCTTCTTTCACTCCATCAAAGAAATAATTGATGTAGCTAGATGATCTTTCGGATGAATTATTTGGTTTAGATTGTTGGATAGGTACCTTAAGATCTTGTTCTATCGGAACGTCTTCTTCATCTTCTTCATCTTCAGCTTCGTGTGATTGTTCTTGTTGTTCTTCCTCTTCTACTATAGAGCTGGTAGAATGGTTTGAGCTTGAGGGGAGGCTATTGTTTTCACTGGGAATGCCCAATGAAAAATCTTCTTCTTCAATTTCTAGAAACGCTTGTAGAGCACTAATTTTTCGTTGAATATGTTTTTGTTGTAGTTCTTTTTGTTTTATTTCCTCTACAATTTGATTGGATTGATAAATAAGTTTGTTTAAGTACTCCTTATTTAAATGTGAAATATTCTCCATAAATAAACCTCCGTTACTAATCTGAATTATCTGATTTTTTTAAAGTATACAGCATTTTGCTAGAGGGAGAAATAGAGAAGAAGTATCGTTTTTAAGATTGGAAGTCTAGTGAAATGGACCTTGTTAATAGAGAGAGAATACAGAAAAATAGTTTTAAAGTACCCAATATAAGAAGAATAGATCAGCATCATTCGACACTGATCTATTGATTTAAGCGATAGATTTTACAGTTTTGATTTTACTGTTTTCATTTTTAATTGAATGAATATTTGCTTTCATTAGTAGAGACGTACATAATGCCATGATTAGCAATCCTGCGAAAATATAAAATGTACTATTGTAACTATTGGTTGCATCCTTTATTGTTGCGACCATCATTGGCCCAAATACTCCTGCAAATGACCAGGCTGTAAGTAAATAGCCATGTATCGCTCCTAGTTGTTTTGTACCAAATAAATCTCCGATAAAAGCGGGAAGTGAAGAAAACCCTCCACCATAGATAGTAAGAATCAGAAAGATAACGGCTTGAAATAGTAACACATTAGAAATACTTGGTAGGATAAGAAATAGTACAAATTGAACGGTAAAAAAGATTATAAAAATATTACTACGGCCGATATAATCAGAAAATGATGCCCAAGCAATTCTACCCAATCCGTTAAAAAGCCCCATTAATCCCACCATTGATGCTGCTGCAACGACGGTCATGCCGACCTTTTCCTGCGCCATAGGTGATGCAACAGAGATTAGCATAATTCCAGAAGAAATATTAATAAACATCATAATCCATAAAAGCCAAAAACGTCTTGTTTTTATTGCCTCATTAGCAGTTAATTGCGCAAGGTCTGTAGTATATGTCTTATTTTCTTTCTCTGTTGTTCTCATTCCTGCTGGCAACCAACCTTCTGGAGGTCTAGAAATATATGAAGCTCCTGAAATCATTAGTAGAAAGTATGCTGTACCAAGGATATAAAACGTTGTCGATATGCCAACTGACTCTATTAGAGCAGCTGCTACTGGGCTACATATCAGTGCACCTGCACCAAATCCCATGACAGCCATTCCAGTCGCAAGACCTCGTCGATCAGGGAACCATTTTACTAATGTAGATACAGGGGCAATATAGCCTATGCCAAGCCCTATACCACCAATTACGCCATATGTTATGTAATAAAAAAGCAGTGACTCCATTTGGATTGCTAAACCTGAACCTACAAGACCTGCAGAAAACAAAATCGCTGCAATTGTTGCTGATTTTCGCGGGCCCCATTTTTCCACAAACCGTCCCAATGTAGCGGCTGATAGACCTAAGAATAGAATTGCTATTGTGAAGGATAGGGTAACCTCCTTACTATTCCATCCGAGCACATCAGATAATGGATTTTTGAATACACTATAAGCATAAGCTGAACCAATCGATAAGTGTATTGCTATTGCAGATAATGCGATTAACCAACGATTTTTCATCTTCAACACCTCAATCATGTTATTTACAGTTTTACTATAACAAAGGATGAAGTTGAGGTGGGTGAACATTCTGTGAATATTTTCACAAACTTTTTCACCATAGGTTCAAGCCCTGACACCTATGGCTATATATGAATTTCACTCATTAATCCTTAACCACTACATGTGGAATCCTCTCAATTTGGCTGCCAACAGGTATTCTTCCAGTCCTTAATTGTGGAATGGATAAACCAAAAGTAACTTGAAAATGTGGATAATCTACGAAATCTGTCCAAGCCCCACCCCACTCTAAACCTAGACTTTGACCAATATTTCCTACTTCATGCCAATCATTCTGACTATCGTTGTCATAATCGGCATCTATGTTCCATCTGGGCTGCATGTTGTTGTCTAATACAACAAAATCAAATGCTAACCCCCAGTTATGGTAGGAAGAACCAGGTATAGCATCTGTTACAATATGACCAGGATGAGTTCGGCCCTGGTTATACAGAGTTTGCTGAAACTCAAACGAACGGAATCCGTCTGAAGGTGGGAACATAATCATTACACCTTGTTCTGCTGCTAGTAATTTTAGTTGAACTTGAAGCGATCTAATAAGGGGATGTAAATGAGAGACTCTTGTGCCAACAGGAAATTGGTTACTTCTTACGCCAAAGTAATTTATATTTTCGATCTTCTGAGTAATATGAATTTCTTTTTTAGCATGGTCATTTAATTCACGACGAGGGTTTACGTTTTCATTGTTTTTCCATAGATGTGAATGATAAATCGATAAACAAGTAGGCACTAAAGTAAGGATAAGCAAAGAAAAGGTTATATATTGATTAGATTTTGATTTGATAAATACATAATGAAATAGAAAAAAAATCATAAATAAATTAATAATATAAAGTGTGATTATCTGAGTATGTATCTTGAACCCCCCTAATCTAAGTATTAAAGGTTACTAATAATAGCAATATGTTTGAGAATAAAATTTTATTGGGTTATCGAATGCAATAGTGGGTTAGAAATTTAGATTCTGAAAAGGGAAATTGGTGAAACTTATACATTTTACTTTCATTAGGATTTCGAGGTTAATTAATAATCGTCCTTCAAAGAACCACTTTAATTGTCATTATTAGTGATATTGATGCTAGCTTAAAGCCAATGTGAATAATACGTAGTGTGGTATTAGATAAACTCTAACATTAATTTGTTTCAAAGAATACATATCTGTTACTTATATAGTAATTTATTTTTATGTATTTTAGAATATTAACAAAATTAAGAACAAAGTTCCCACTTTCGTGGCTTCTTAAAATTGGTGAGGTTTCAAAAGCTGGATACTACAAATGGCGGAATAGTCGCCCACAGCGGTCTTTACGTAAGGAAGAGGACTTATTGCTAAAAGAACATATTTTAGCTATTCATAAGATGCATCCCTACTATGGATATAAACGAATGACAAGGGCTTTATCTAGGGAAGGAATTCTTGTAAATCATAAACGAGTTCGTCGTTTAATGAGGGAATTAGGGATAAGATCTGTTATACGCAAGAAAAGACCTTTCTATGGAAGAAGAGGTTCTATTGTATTTCCAAACATTCTAAATAGAGAATTCTTTCACAAATACGGTATGAAAAGCTTGTAACTGATATTACATATGTACGGGTTGGAGAGGCAACTTTGCTTATCTATCAGCCGTTTTAGATTTGTTTAATAATGAGATTGTTGCATGGAAATTATCGGACAGAAACGACTTAGAATTAGTGTTAGATACATTGGAACAATTAAAAGTAAAACTTTTGCAGAAAATGCGCTGATTCATTCAAATCAAGGTTTCCAATACACAACAAAGTCATATGAGAAACAAGTATAGGAGCTTAAAATTCAAGGAAGTCATTCTAGAAAAGGAAATTGCCATGATAATGCTTGTATTGAAAATTTCTTCTCACATTTAAAGACAGAGAAGATATATTTAGTACGTCCAAAACAACTACTGGACAAGCATATATGGCTATAAAGGAGTACATAGAGTTTTATAATAATCATCGATTCCAAGAGAAATTTAACGGACTTTCGCAATGAATATCGAGAAAAGGCCGCAGCTTTAGTATACTCTTTTTTTCATTGTCTAATTGACAGGGTTATGTGGCATTTTAGTTACTTTTTTTCACTTGGTTTTCCCCGTATATCTTATCTAAGTGTTCTAAATGCGACAATCCCCAGTTATGCATTGACTCCAAAAGTGGAGTTAAGCCTATTCCGTAATTAGTTATTGAATATTCAACCTTTGGAGGAACTTGGGCATAGACTTTACGTTTAATGATATCGTGATATTCTAATTCCCTTAATTGAGTTGTATGCATTTTTTTCGTTATATCAGGAATTAAACGTTGTAGTTCACTAAAACGTAAAGTTCCTTCTTGAAAAATATGAAAAAGAATAACAGGCTTCCACTTTCCTACGAGTATATCCAATGCTGTTTCAACTTTACATTCATGAGACATTTAGCTTCCTCCTTTAGGTATCTTTTAGTATACTATGGCACATTAATGTGCCTACTTCCTAAAATTAGTCTTTGGTCTTATTATAACTGTGTAGTAAACAAAACAACTCTAGGAGGAAGATGAACAATGACAAAAGAAAAATTAAAGGGGAAGTGTAAGTATCTATGAATATTACATTATGGATTGTACAATTATTACTAGCACTTTTATTTTTTATGGTGGGTAGCCAAAAAGCCTTTCCATCTAGTAAAGGAAAAGAAGTGGTAGATAGTACGGGAAATTCCTCCAAAAACAATTTGTTTGTTTTTATTGGAATTGTTGAAATTTTAGGAGCGGTAGGTTTAATCTTACCTTGGTTACTTGATATTGTTCCTATTTTAACACCGCTCGCTGCAATTGGATTTTCGATTATCATGTTATTAGCAGCCATTTATCACGCAAAACGTAAAGAAAATAAATCTGTTGTAACGAATATCATCATTTTAGCTCTAACATTATTTGTAGTAATTGGAAGGTTAAGTTAATCTAATCCCCTCTCATGTCACTAGCAATGAGGGGGTTTTTCAAGTCCGTTAAATTACTATGGAAAAGCTTCTTTTTAAAGTAAGTTTGTGAAGAAATGTTCTTAAACAAACGGGTGCCATACTTCAAGAAGGAAGTATGGCTGTTAGTGTTGAAGTATAGGAGGGGTATAGTTTAACAGTTGGTACTAATACTTTTGAAAATGTATTGTCAAAATCACGGTGTGTAGGAGGAATATAAATGAGGATATATATTAATCTTTTATTCCATTTTTCAATTTTGTTGGTGGTAGTTGGTTGTAGTAGTAAAACTGTGACTCCTGATAATCCTGAAAACACCGCTTGATTAATGAAATTAGCAATAGATAATAATGATTATGCGAGTTTTGACTCATTGTTTGCTGATGGTAGGAAAGGCAGTATTTCTGAAATGGAATTCAAGGAACTTAAAGGTATTACAACAGCTGGGGCTGGTTATAAAAGTTACGAATTATTAACCTTTGAAAATGGAGAAATGCTATTGGTAAAGTTAAGGCTTACACCACCTCATGAAAACAACAAAATTGAAATAGAAGATGTAATCATTGTTCCAGATGATATGAAGGAGTTATTCAATGACTAAGAATTACTATTGAATTAACGGTGAGCTTTAATTAAATAAATAAAGGGAGAAAAACTATGGAGCGACAAAGAACATTATTTTATGGATTTATTGTTGGGGTAGTATTGATGATTTTACCTCTACCAAAATTCTTTTTTTGGGAAGACGTTTTGGATGTGGTTGAGGCAATATTTGATTATAGTGGCTTTATCTTATTTGTTATTTGTGGTGTTCCTTTAATAATCCACGTTCTGAAAAATATTTTTAATAAATAATACATACAGTCACTTATTGCATTAACGGGTAGCTAATCTTCAATAAGAGATTAGTTTGTGTGTTAAAAAGGGCAGGTAAACCAAGATAGAAAGGCGAGATTAGATTACGAATTAGATAGGGAATACCTAGGAGGGTTGGTGGGAATTTTTATGTCAACAAATTTAAATAATTTCCGAATTGTTGAACTTTCTAAGGATAAATTTGGAAGATACATTAAATTGAACGTTCAGTTTCCCGAGGGTGATTGTATCATTCGATGGGATTTAGATGAGTTTACTTATAAACAAATTAAAGAAGTTGTATCTAAAAAGCATTTTGATTCACTTGCAATACACTATCTATATGAGATTGTTCCCTATGTTTCTACTTACCAGGAAAATCCAATGAGTACCCCCTATTACAGAGGAGTAATTAGATGTATCCAAGGAAATCGGGCAGCAAAGATTGAATTCCCTTGTTCCAAAAGGTTTGCTGGAAATATGGAGTGGTTCAGAAAAGAAGTTAAAAAAGTGGAAGATATAAAGCATTTAGTTTGGGAGAATTTTCTTATTTGAAAGCTATCTATTTCAAGAATAAAAAATAAATGTGAAGGTATGCATTTAAACTAGAAGAGTTGGATAATTGAACAAGTTAGGTACTGACCAATACAGGATTAGTACCTTTTCTTGTAGAAGTAAAAGGTTAGAAAAGTTAATAAGCAAAAGAAGATATATGAAACATTTAATAGATAAATCCTTATGTATACTTATTAAGGTATTATAAGAGTGGGGGCTGACATTTTGGAAACCAATGTCCAAACGTCTCAAAACATTGAAATTGCAACCAAAAAAGAAGTAAGTATGAGAAAATTGCTAAATATAATAGGTATATTCATTTTTTGTGGATTAGCATTAACAAATGTAACAAATCCACTCCCTTCAAGTGATTACACCAAAGAATTTTTACTGTTTATTATTGGAAGTGCTATTATCTATTACTTTTTAGTGAATATCTATTTCAAAGGACAGGTAGGGAGAAAGATTGTTTTTACAATTCTTATTCTTATAGCTTGTTTTAGTATATTTATGGTTTTTTATCTTGGAGATAATTCAGTACCACACAAATAACTATATTCAGAGTAACGAAGTGCTTTTCTACAATAAGGAAAAATATTAATCTGTAAAAGATTCAAACTTCTTTTAGTAAAAGTTTAGAGTTAGATTAATTTAAATGAATGAAAAAGAAAAAAAGGTGGGTTTAATGAAAAAAGTGTACTTATTATTCTTTTCTATTTTTTTAATAACTGCGTGTTCCTCAGACAAAATTAAGGACGTAGAGCGAGTTGAATTATTTTATTGGGAAACCAAGGTGGAAAAGGCAAAGAATGAATTTTTTGATAATGAGAATACGGTTGATATGTTTGTTGAATCAGTTAATAATGCTGAAGAATTAGATGGAAAACAGATCATTAAAACTAAACCTTTACTATCATTTTCATTGGGCTTAAAGGATGACATAACCAAAAAATATCACCTTTGGATTACTGAGGATGGGGAAGGGTATATTCAGGGGCTTTTACCAGACTCCAACGGAACGTTTAAATTAGATAATCAATCGGTTGCTACACTCATAAAGTTTTTCAAAGAGAAAGAGAATGTAAGGTTAATATCAGGTGCAATCGAGTTTGAAAAGAACGATTAACTAATTGGACTATTTCTTGTGAGGAATAGTTCTTAAACACATGGGTTCTTGAAGAAGGACGAAGAAGAACATCAAAGTTATTTACGCGTAGTCACAGTGCTACACAACTCAGAAACTCTAAATGACTAAGTTTAAAAATTCAGCCTCTCACTCAGTGAAAGGCCTCTTTTTATACTATATTAAAAACATCGCTACAATGGTCGTCACAACTAAGCCGATCACAACAGGCAACAAGTTTCTTCTAGCGAGTTCAAACGGATCTACCCCACATATGGCTGCTGCAGGAATGAGTGCCCAAGGTACAAGTGTACCTCCGCCAACCCAAATCGCAGCGATTTGACCTAAAGCAGTTAATGTTGCTGCACCTGCTCCTATCGCAGTTGAGAATAATTGGGCGATAGACCCCGCAAGTGAAATACCAGAAAAACCTGAACCATCAAGACCTGTAATTGCACCTACGCCAGTTAAGGTAATTGCCCCAATAGGCGCATTTAGTGGTACGATAGATGCTAACCCTACTCCTAAATCATTTACAATGCCTTGTGAATTTGCCGGCAAAAATTCTCCGATAATTTTAAAGAATCCCGAATCTCCTAAATAAAAGAAAGCTGCGATTGGTATAACAGGACCAAACACCTTAAAGCCGAATTGAAACCCTTCAATTATATAGCTTGTTGTTTTTTCTAATCCTTTATTTTTATGAGCGGCCAGAGTAATGAGTAGGAGGATGAAAATGGAGGTACCACCAATTAGTGCTGTTGCATCCCCACCTTGAAGGTTTAAATAAAACATGGCGGCAACGTCTAAAGCGAATAAGAGTGGAATCAGGATGGCGAAAAACTTTTTCCAATTTGAACTTAATAATGCTTTAAGTGTATTTTGTTCTTCTTGACTCAAATCTTCAGTCAATAGATTTGTTTGATTTGCAGAAGAATATGCTGTTAGAGAGCCATTTTTCATGTCTCTTCTTAAGAAAAGGTAAGCGACAACAGTCGTCACAATTCCCATTACCAACACAAGTGGAATACTTGCTTTCACGACATCTAGAACAGGTAGACCAGCTGCATCTGCAGTAAGTTTCGGAGCCGCTTGGATAATAAAATCACCTGATAATGCGATCCCATGGCCAAACAAGTTCATTGCCATTGCAACACCCAAAGCTGGTAATCCCACTCTCATTGCTACAGGGAGTAAAATGGCTCCCATTAAAGCAACGGCTGGAGACGGCCAGAAAAACCATGATATGACCATCATTAGAATTCCAATTGTCCAATAAGCTAATGCTGGGGTTCTTATGAGTTTGGTGAATGGTGAAATCATTACATCATTAATCCCTGTTACCGTAAGGGCCTTACTCATCGCAACGATGATGGAGATTACGAGAATGGTAGATAATAATTCTGTAATGGCGAAAATGAAGCTATTAAACACTCCACTAATGGAGGCACTTAATGAGCCTGTAGCAGTTAAAGCTAAAATGAAAATACCGACAATACAAATAAGAGATGTATCTCTTCTCATCACCATAAAACCAATAATGAGAAAAATAAATGCGACATAAATCCAATGTAAAGCAGTCAATTCAATACCCATATCTATCCCCTTTCTCCAAGGGCGTTAGCCCATATGGACGCTGTAATACAGGATATGATGGAATAGTAGAAGTGTGATACGGATTAAGAGCAAAGAAAGAGAAGATTTATTGTGGGTTTTGACGAAAAAAAGAATGTTGTAGCAAACGAAGTGTGAAGGACAACGAATATCACCTATCTTTGACAAAATTCATGACATTTCCAAGGAAATATCAAACAAATTGTCAGAAAATTAACCTTTAAGTTTCATTAGTAAGAAATAAGGGTAAAGGACTACCTATAATTGTCGAAATAAAAAGTTCTAAAATTAAAAGGTTAATCAAAGTGGCGCACCGCGGAAAGCGAGGTGCTTTCAACGGAGGTTAGCAATCCTTATATAGAGTAGTACCTATTTTCAGGGTAGACGTTCATGCAATTTGAGAGTTGCACCATGAAGGACGAAAATGCGAACTTGATTTTGGGGTTTATAGAATGTTGGGCTTTAAGTCATTGTTGCGTGTTAATCGGAGTGGAAGGAACCGAGACTCCTGTGGGACATGCGCCGGGCCCCGGACCCCACAGACGCAGTCGAGGAGGCTCAAGTGGCGCCCCACGGAAAGCGAGGTTCCTGCAACGCAGATTAACACCCCTTGTACAGTGTCGTATTTTCAGGGTAGCTCAATAAAAACTAATCAACAACATTGTATGTTGTCACATATGAAGGTCTAGGAAATATCGACTTTTGCTGGTCGATGCCCTCCGAAGTACCTCTCTTTTGGTGGGCTCTCTCATAAGCTTTTGACTCTTGCCATTTTTTAAAAGAAGATTCATTTTCCCAAATCGTCATGATAATATACGTGTCGCTCGAAATGGGACGAAGAACACGAATCGCCTTAAAGCCAGGCTCTTGCTCAATTAATCGTGCACGTTGGTTAAAGCGATATTCAAAATTCGGTCTCCCCTCATCGGTCACGGGAATATTATTTAAGACAGCAAATCCTTTTCCAGTAAGCTCTCCTACACTATCTAAAACCTCATATTTACGTGGTTCATTAAACAGAGAATCCTGTACTGTTTCATGAACTAGCACACTATTATCCTCTGCTTGAAAAAGGATCATACCCTCGTTAAGATTTTCTTCCTTAATTTTATGTAAGTAGTCAGCTGTTCCTGAAGTCATATACAAATTCATTTGATTCACTCCTTCGGTCTTATTCCTTCTATTATAACGTTAATGCTACTAAGAATTAACGTATAATGTGTTTGGTATACATATTGAGAAGATTTTACAACAATACTAATAATTAACGGTAAAAGAAAAAATGTGAAATTCATGTCGAAAAACGATAAGATTATATCGCATCAATAAAAACTAGGAGGTGTGCTTTATGAAAAAAAGGATCATTTATCTTGCACTCATCTTCATACTAACAATGGTTTTATCCCTCACTGGTTATATCTTTATTATATATGCTGGGGAATATGTTATAGATAATAAAAAGTTGGTCATGAATTCAGCTACAAAATTAGTGAATCAAGACGGTGAAGTAATAACTAAGTTGTTTTTAGAAAATAGAGAACTTGTAACAATAAGTGAAATACCTGATCACGTAGAGCAAGCATTTATTTCGGTTGAAGATACAAGATTTTATAAACATCATGGAATTGATGTTAGAGCGATTCTCCGTGCCCTTTCTCGCGATATTATGGCTAGAAGTAAAGTGGAGGGTGGAAGTACGATTACTCAGCAGCTCGCGAAAAATATTTTCCTAACGGATGAAAAAACATTGTTACGTAAAACAAAAGAATTAATTATTGCCATTAACTTAGAAAAGAAATATAGCAAGCAAGAGCTACTAGAAATGTATTTAAATCGTATATATTTCGGGCATGGTGCTTACGGTGTACAAGCTGCATCTAAATTATACTTTAACAAAGATGTTACTGAGTTAACTGTCGAGGAAGGAGCATTGCTAGCAGCGATTCCGAAGGCACCATCAAATTATTCACCAATTTTACATCCCGAAAAAAGTAAACAGCGTCGTGATTTAGTGATTAGTTTAATGGAAGAAAAGGGATACATGACTGCTGAAGAAGCAGTGCGATTTCAAGGGAAAACATTGAAGCTAAATGTTCAGCAGCTATCGAAAGATCCATATTTAATGACATATGTGGATATGGTCTTTGAAGAAGCAAGCGAAAAATACTCATTATCGAATGAAGAGCTATTAAGGGGAGGCTATACAATAACAGTTCCGATGGATAAAGAGCTTCAACGAATAGCCTTCGAGCTTTTTCAAAATGAAGAGTATTTCCCTGGTACAGATGAAAATGCTGAAGGAGCATTTGTGTTACTTGATAACAAATCTGGTGGGGTCTTAGCTGCAATTGGTGGAAGAAGCTATGTTCAAAAGGGACTAAATCGGGTAAATGTGAAGAGGCAGCCAGGTTCAACGATTAAACCTTTAGCCGTCTATGGACCAGCGATGGAAGAAAAAGCTTTAGAGCCATATTCTTTGTTGGTGGATAAGAGGCTATCGTACGGAGAATATGAACCGAAAAATTACAATGATATTTATAAGAATGAGATAACCATGTATGACGCGATCGTAGAATCGGCCAATGCTCCTGCTGTATGGACGTTAGATCAAATGGGTGTGGAAACAGGGAAAAAATATCTTTCAAAATCTGGTATTTCTATTCCAGACAAGGGTCTCTCCATTGCTCTTGGTGGATTAAAAGAAGGAATAAGTCCACTTGATATGACAATTGCATATCGCGCATTTGCAGCTGAAGGAAAAATGATTCAGCCTCATACGATATATAAAATTGTTGATCGGCAAGGGAAAATAGTAGGTGAAGCTGATAAGAGTGAAACAGATGTGTTTTCAAAACAAACAGCATGGTATATGACGAGAATGTTAGAAGGTGTAGTTGAGGAAGGTACGGCCACAGCTGGGAAGTACTCTGGTGCTCTTGCGGGAAAAACAGGTACAACAAATGTCTCCTTTAACGAAAAAGCAATAAAAGATGCATGGTTTGTCGGATTCACGCCTTCAGTTGTTGGGGCAATTTGGATGGGATATGACTCAACAGATGAAAACCATTATTTGAAGAATGGTAGCTCATATCCTACAAAATTATTTAAAGACATATTAGAAAAAGCAGTTACTGAAAAAGAGATGACCTTCAAAGCGCCATCTGATGTAACTGAACTCGAGTCACCTATCCGCTTAACTGAGGTAAATGATTTAGAAGCTGATTTTTCATTCAAACCATTCAGATTCTTTACGGTAAAGCTAAAGTGGACACCAAGTCAAGATGAACGTGTTCAATATCGAGTCTACGAAAAAAGAGCTGACTCCGTAAAACTAATAGAAACCGTCACAGGAGTTGGATTTCTAGAGCTAGGAAATGTAAACATCTTCTCAGCTCCAACATATTACGTCGTACCATATAACCCTCAAACAAAACGAGAGGGAAAACAATCAAATACTGTACAACCTCAACTATTTTAGAAGATTTGAACATATAAGAATTTATTTTAGAAGATTTGAACATATAAGAATTTGCACTGGTGAATGAAAAGTGAGATTGGTATTAGAATGTTGGATCAAAGTTTTCATGCGTGTTAATCGGAGTGGAAGGAACCGAGACTCCTGTGGGAGTAGCGCCGGGCCCCGGACCCCACAGGCGCAGCCGAGGAGGCTCAAGTGGCGCCCCACGGAAAGCGAGGTTCCTGCAACGCAGATTAACACCCCAAGTTCAGTGTGTATTTTCAGGGTAGATAATTAAAAATAATCTAGCTAAAAATTTTAACTAAAACTCAAATTCGTCTAATTAATGACATTTTAAAGCAATTGCTATACAAAGCATGTAGAAAACGATATATTTTAGAATACCAACATAGAGTAATACCACAAAAGCTTGGGTCAGCAGAACCAAGTTTTCTTAACGTAACATAACTAATTAGGCATTTTACCTCGTTTTTTGATAATATAGATATGGCTTAATTTTAGAAAGGTGGACAAATCCCGAATGATAAACAATCAAAACTTTAATGATACATTCTTAAAAGCATGCCGTGGAGAAAAAACAGACCACGTACCTGTATGGTATATGAGACAAGCAGGGCGTTCACAACCGGAATATCGCAAAATAAAAGAGAAATACTCTTTATTTGAAATTACCCATCAACCAGAACTTTGTGCATACGTTACTCGCTTACCAGTAGAGCAATACAACGTAGATGCAGCAATCCTTTATAAGGATATCATGTCTCCACTACCAGCGATTGGCGTTGATGTTGAAATAAAATCAGGCATTGGACCAGTCATTAGTAACCCAATTCGCTCGATTCATGATGTAGAAAAACTAGGTGAAATTACACCTGAGGAAGATGTACCATATGTACTTGAAACAATTAAACTTTTAACAAAAGAACAATTGAATGTTCCGTTAATTGGTTTTGCTGGTGCTCCATTTACAATTGCAAGCTATATGATTGAGGGCGGTCCTTCAAAAAATTACAACAAAACAAAAGCGTTTATGTATGCAGAACCTAAAGCTTGGTTCCGTTTAATGGACAAACTAGCAGATATGACAATTACATATGTAAAAGCTCAAATTAAAGCTGGTGCAAAGGCAATACAAATCTTTGACTCATGGGTCGGTGCGTTAAATGTTGCCGATTACCGTTATTTTATCAAGCCGGTAATGCACAGAATTTTTACAGAGCTAAGAACTGAAAACGTACCATTAATTATGTTCGGTGTGGGAGCAAGTCACTTGTCGATGGAGTGGCATGATCTACCTTTAGATGTAGTGGGACTAGACTGGCGTCTTCCAATTCAAGAAGCACGAGGAATGGGAATGACGAAAACACTTCAAGGAAACTTAGATCCAGCTATTTTGTTAGCGCCATGGGAAGTAATTGAAGAAAGAGCAAAAGCAATTCTTGATCAAGGGATGAAACACGAAGGATATATTTTCAACTTAGGTCATGGGGTATTTCCATCGATTCAACCAGAAAAATTAAAAAGATTAACATCATTTATTCACGAATATTCTAGCCGATAAGCGCATTGAAAGTGGAAATTATCTAAGATATATAAAATAATCATACACTGTACAACCAATCAATCTAACTGTTATGGGGTGTTGTGTAACATGATAAAGAAAAAAATGGGTTTACTAGTAATGGCGTATGGCACGCCATACAAAGAAGAAGACTTAGAGCGTTATTATACACATATTCGTAGAGGACGTAGACCAACTGATGAAATGCTTCAGGAATTGAAGGAACGTTATGATGAGATTGGTGGGATTTCGCCACTTGCAAAAATCACACTTGAACAAGCCGAAGCATTAGAAAAGCATTTAAATTCCATTCAAGAAGAAGTCGAATTTAAAATGTATCTTGGCTTGAAGCATATTGAGCCATTCGTTGAAGACGCTGTTCAAGATATGAAAAAAGATGGAATAACAGAAGCGGTTAGTATTGTACTAGCACCTCACTTTTCAACTTTTAGTGTTAAATCATATAACGGACGTGCAAAAGAAGAAGCAGAAAAACTTGGAGGCTTAACAATCCACTCAGTGGAAAGTTGGTATACTGAACCGAAGTTTATCCAGTATTGGTCTGAAAAAGTAAAAGAAACGTTTGCATCAATGCCGAAAGAAGAGCAAGATTCTTCGGTATTAATCGTATCGGCTCATAGCTTACCAGAAAAAATCATTGCAGCTGGAGATCCATACCCAGACCAATTACAAGAAACAGCGGACTTGATTGCAGAAGCTGCTGGTGTAAAAAATTATGTAATTGGGTGGCAAAGTGCAGGTAATACCCCTGAACCTTGGATTGGACCAGACGTACAAGATTTAACACGAGACTTATATGACGAAAAAGGATATAAGGCATTCGTATATGTGCCAGCAGGTTTCGTTTCAGATCACCTAGAGGTCCTTTATGATAATGACTATGAGTGCAAAAACGTAACAGATGAACTAGGTGTTTCCTATTATCGTCCTGAAATGCCAAACACAGACCCACTCTTCATAGACAGCTTAGCCACTGTCGTACTAAATAAATTAAAATAGACATTTATGTCAAGTTATAATTTGCACCAAGATGTATGATGATGTGTAATTATTTCCTTGTGTATGATTGAGTGTTGTCTCCAAGTTATTTCACGTGGTATCCGAAGTGGAAGGACCGAGACTCCTCGAAAATGCTAACGCATTTCCTTCGTGCGGTGAGGATTCAAGGAAGCTTATTCAATGTCCTGCGGGAATAACGCCGGACTTGAGACCCCACAGGCGCAGCCGAGGAGGCTCAAGTGGCGCCCCGCGGAAAGCGAGGCTCCTGCAACGAAGGATAGCACACCTTATATAGATTAGATAATATTCTTAAGGTCGTTAATCAGAAAAGCTGTTTTCTAAATCGTAATGCTACTCACTTGTAACAGCATCAAAGTCTAAGAAAACGGTCTGATGAAAATAAATGAAAAGGCGGTGATAAAGTGAGTACTGTAAACCAAAGGGTAGCCATTATCGGTGGGGGAATTACCGGTTTAACTGCTGCTTATTATTTGCAGAAAGAAATTAAAGAAAAGAATCTAGCCATTGACTGCTGCTTATTAGAAGCAAGTCATCGTCTTGGTGGTAAAATCCAGACGGTTGTGAAGGATGGATTTGTTATTGAAAGAGGTCCTGATTCATTCTTAGCTAGAAAGCAAAGTGCTGCGAGGCTAGTAAATGAAGTGGGATTATCAGATAAACTTGTTTACAATTCGTCTGGCAAGTCATATGTGTTAGTGAACGGAAAACTACACCCAATGCCTGGTGGTTCAGTGATGGGAATTCCGACTCAAATGACTCCCTTTGTTACAACTGGTTTATTCTCGCCTATAGGAAAATTAAGAGCTGCAGCTGATTTCGTCCTTCCAAAAACAAAAGAACAGGGAGATCAATCTCTAGGTGAGTTTTTCCGAAGACGTCTAGGTGATGAGGTGGTAGAAAACTTAATAGAGCCACTGTTATCTGGGATTTATGCTGGAGATATTGACAAGCTAAGCTTAATGTCTACCTTTCCACAGTTTTATCAAGTAGAACAAAAGCATAGAAGTTTAATTTTAGGGATGAAGCACACGACACCACCTAAATCTAAAGGATCTAAAACAGAGAAACCAAAGGGTATTTTTCAAACAGTCTCAACAGGACTTCAGTCTTTCGTGGATAAAATCGAAGAAAAGCTTGTACCAGGTTCTGTTAAAAAAGGTGTAAAAGTTGAAAAAATTGAACGTAAAAGTGAGCAGTACCATCTCTACTTAAGTAATGGTGAAACAATGGTAGTTGACAGCGTAATAGTCTCTACACCACATGCAGTTACGCAATCCATGCTTTCTCACTACCCATTTTTTGATTTCTTTAAGGAAATGCCTTCTACATCTGTTGCGACAGTAGCAATGGCTTTTCCTCAAAGTGCGATAAAAAAGGATATTGACGGAACAGGTTTTGTTGTTTCAAGAAAAAGTGACTTTACGATAACCGCTTGTACGTGGACACATAAAAAGTGGGAGCATACCACTCCTGATGGGAAAGTTTTATTACGTTGTTATGTAGGTAAGTCTGGTGATGAGGCCATCGTCGACCAATCAGATGATGAAATTATCAAAGTTGTACTTGAAGATTTAAATCAAACAATGGACATTACTGATTCACCAGACTTTGCAATTGTTTCGCGATGGAAAGATTCCATGCCACAGTATACAGTTGGTCATAAGGATCGTTTAGAAACAATGAAGCAAGAGATGGCAAAGCATCTACCTGGTATGTATATCGCGGGAGGCTCTTATGAAGGTCTCGGTTTGCCTGATTGCATGGATCAAGGAGAAGCAGCCACTCATAAAGTTCTAGCGTTTTTACAACAACAAAAACAGAAAAGCGTTGTCGGTGTTTAACGATTACTCTACCTAAAGGAACTTATATCCTTTAGGTTTTTTGTTGGTCAATATATTCCACCCTTTCAGTCAATGGCGTCTATCTACTTTTTTGTAGTTCGCAACTACAATGATAATGAGGAGGTGTCATTCGTGAATAAGAAAAAATTGAAAAACTGGGGATTGTACGCATTATTTGTAGGACCGGCTTTATTAGTGTTTTCACTTATCGTATTATATCCATTTCTAACAGGAATTTATTATGCATTTACTGACTGGAATGGGGTAACAGGTGATATTCGCTGGGTTGGATTTGACAACTTTGTCTATTTATTTACGGAAGACAAGCAATTTTTAAGTTCATTCTGGATTACAACAAAATATACGTTAGTAGCCATTACATTAACCAACATTGTTGGATTTAGTTTAGCATTATTAGTCACACAAAACTTAAAAACGAGAAACATCCTAAGAACGGTTTTCTTTTTACCCAATTTAATTGGCGGGCTCATTTTAGGATTTGTTTGGCAGTTTATTTTTGTAAAAGGTTTTTCTTCGGTTGGAAAACTGACAGGTTGGTCGTTCTTTGAACTCCCTTGGTTAGGTGATGCGGATACAGCATTTTGGGGAATCGTAATCGTAAGTGTATGGCAAGGTGCTGGGTATATTATGATTATCTACATAGCAGCTCTACAAAATGTCCCACATGAATTAATAGAGGCAGCCAAAATTGATGGAGCAAATTTCTGGCAAATCTTAAAGAATATTACTCTACCATTAATTACGCCAGCAATAACGGTTTGTTTATTTTTAACGATTTCGTGGTCATTTAAGATTTTCGATGTTAACTTGTCACTTACAAATGGTGGGCCTTTTAAATCCACAGAAATGTTAGCGCTTAACATTTATACAGAAGCATTTGTGAATAATCGTTATGGAATAGGTGAAGCGAAGGCGTTAATATTCTTTATTGTAGTAGCTACAATTACAACGATCCAAGTAATCATCACGAAAAAGAGGGAGGTTGAATCGTAATGGAAAAAAGATACACACTCAAAACATTCTCTCTTGAATTAACAGCATTACTAGTAGGTATTTTGTTTTTAATTCCATTTTATTATGTTGTTTCAAACTCTCTAAAAACATTTTCGGAGATACTTTTAAATACCTCAGCATTACCTACAGAACTTCAGCTAGCAAACTATAGTGAAGCGTTTGAAAAAATGAATTACCTAAAGGTATTCACAAACTCCCTATTAATTACGGTGGTTAGTAATCTAGTTATTGTCGTCTTTTGTTCAATGGCCGCATATATGCTCGTTCGAACAAAAAGTAAGCTGAGCACGGTATTATTCTTTACCTTTGTTGCTGCGATGGTTATCCCTTTCCAATCAGTCATGATACCGTTAGTAAAAGTATCAGGAAGTATTGGATTACTAAATAGCATACCAGGCCTTGTTATCATGTATTTAGGCTTCGGATCTGGCTTAGCGATTTTCTTATATCACGGATTCATGAAGAGCATTCCAATTGAACTGGAAGAGGCAGCGATCATAGATGGCTGTTCACGATTTGGTGTTTTTTGGAGAATTGTATTTCCACTGTTAAAGCCAATTACTGTTACATTAGTGATTTTAAATAGCTTATGGATTTGGAATGATTTCTTGTTACCATTACTAGTTCTGCAGAATCCTGATTTACGAACGATCCCATTAGCTACGTTTTTCTTCTTTGGACAATATACGAAGCAGTGGGATTTAGCACTAGCAGGTCTTGTTTTAAGTATTGTGCCATTACTCATTTTCTTTTTTACGATGCAAAAGCATATCATTAAAGGAATTATGAGTGGTTCAATTAAGTAATAACGGTGTCATTTTGTGAAGGGGAAGAGTGAGAGGACAATATTTTCCACACGATTGTTCAATATACTCTCCTTTTCACTTATGAAATAAGCAGTACAATAAAAGAGGAATTACAAAAAGAACATTGGGGGTTGAAAAAGATGAAAAGGTTTACATTTATGGCTTTATTAATGTCATTCATGCTTATCGTGTCTGCTTGTTCTTCAAAAACTGGAACAGACGACAAAGATTCAGGAAAAAATACAGATGACAAAGGTACTGAGGAAGAAGTAATAATTGATATCTTCCAATTTAAAGTTGAAATTGCTGAAGATTTGGAAGCGCTAACGAAAGAATATACGAAATTACATCCTAATGTAAAATTCAATGTTCAAACAGTTGGTGGTGGAGCTGACTATGGTGCTGCTCTTAAAACTCAATTTGCTTCAGGTAACGAACCAGACATTTTCAATAATGGTGGTTTCGCGGAAGCACAAACATGGTTAGAAAAATTAGAAGATCTATCTGATCAACCATGGGTTGAGCATGTATATGAAAATGCAAAAGCGCCTATGACAGTTGATGGTAAAATTTACGGTCAACCATTAAACCTTGAAGGTTATGGATTTATTTATAACAAAGATCTATTTAAACAAGCTGGAATTGAAGGAACACCTAAAACAATTGACGAGTTAAAGGCTGCAGCTAAAAAGCTTCAAGATGCTGGAATTACTCCTTTCTCAGTTGGTTATGGCGAGTGGTGGGTACTTGGAATTCACTTAGCGAACATTCCATTTGCACAACAAGCTGATCCAGATGCATTTATTAAAGGTCTTTCTGATGGATCTGAAAGCATCGTAGGAAACAAAGTGTTCGAAGAGTGGATGGATCTTCTAGATGTAACAATTGAATACGGTAACAAAAATCCATTAACGACTGACTACAATACACAAGTAACTCAATTTGCTGCTGGTGAAACAGCGATGATGCAACAAGGTAACTGGACTCACAATATGATTATGGAAATTAACCCAGAAATCAATATTGGTTTCTTACCAATCCCTGTAAACAATGATGCTGATGCTATGGATAAATTAGCTGTTGGTGTTCCAAATAACTGGGTAGTAAATAAAAACTCTGCAGACAAAGAAGCTGCAAAAGATTTCTTAAACTGGATGGTTATGTCTGACATCGGTCAAAAGTACATTGTAGAAAACTTCAAGTTCATTCCTGCATTTGATAACATTAAAGCAGATGGCTTAGGTGCAATGGCTGACGATATCTTAAAATATTCTTCTGAAAACAAAACATTATCTTGGAACTGGTTTAAGTATCCAGATGGTGTAGCAAATGAATTCGGAGCTGCAATGCAAGCATACATTGGTGGCCAAAAAACGAGAGAAGAAATGCTTCAATCTTTCCAAGATTCTTGGGATAACCTTAAGAAATAAGTAGTTTGATGAAAGCTGGGCACATTCGTGTACCCAGTTTTTCTTATATATTGGTTCAGGAAAAAACCTGTGTTAATCTATCAGACCGGTATGTTAGTCATAATGCTTCCTAAGGATATAGGTGGTACGATAGAGTACTGGAGGAGTAAATGTCTAGAAGGCAGCCCAACGTATTCAACCAATTCGTTCATTTACAAAGTCTATTTATCAAAAACCTAGGTAATAGGTTCATAAATAGAATGTTTTGTAACAGAATGTGTAATGGTAAAATAATAGTATACTTGTTGTCATTAAAGGGGTACATAACAATGTTTTGGACGATTAGAAGAAAGCTGATTCTTTTTTTAATGATCGCTACATTAATACCAGGTGTAGTATCAATTACAATTATTTATCATTACACAAAAGAATCGGTAAAGGACCGATTTATTCATAATAACCAACAGCTTATTTCTCGTGGGAAAAACGACATTTCCTCTTATTTATTCGAAATATCACAATTTCCGCTAAGTATTTATTCAAATCGTCCATTTATGAATGTTCTAGAACATGGGGCCTCTAGTTACATTGAACAAAATCAGGAAGAAATCACCCGAACGTTAGTCAGTTTATATTATACACGTAGGGAAATTGAACAAATCCATCTTTATATTCATGAGGGGAAAGACTCATACACTGTGTATAACACGAAACTAAGTAGTAGGGGGAAATATGAAAATGTAAGCGCACACCAATATTACGCTCAATTAATGGAGAGTCCAAAGCATTTTATTATTGAACCGACACACCTCATCTATAGCTACAACGACTTATCGACCATACCAAATTCGTTTAAAGTTAACGTTATTAGCTTTCACATTCGATTATCAGAAATACCCACGAGTAAGTTTCTTGGATTTTTGTCTGTCGACATAAACCTGTCCAATATTAAGTCTATTTCAGAGAGGCTATATGATAAAGGGACAGAGGATTTTTTTATAATTGATCAAAAAGGGACTTATCTCTATTCGTCTAATCCAAATGTTCAAAATGAGAAGTTGGAAACAAAATGGTTTCAACATATTAAGGAGAATTTTAACGGAGGTAATAGTTTAGAATGGCAGGATGATGAATTTTCTGGTGTCCTTGTATATGATCGTTTTACAACTCCATTTGAAGACTATTTCGTTGTTAAAAGAATTCCATTCGATGTTCTTTATATAGATGCAAGAAAAATTGCCTTTATTAGTATTATTATTGGTTTACTATCTTTAATCATGATCGTTTTAACAACTATTTATGTATCTGTTAAGTTCACTGCACCTATTAAAAGATTAATAGATAATATAAAAATGATTGAATCTGGAAAGCTAGAGGTTGATTTCGATTCATTAGGAAATGATGAATTTGGGTTGCTAGGTAACCATTTTAAATCCATGATTAATCGGATCAATCATCTTATTACAAGGGAGTATCGTCTTGAGATTGAAAATAAATCAAATCAGTTAAAGGTGTTACAATCTCAAATCAATCCCCATTTTTTATATAATGCTTTTCAATCAATAGGAACACTATCATTAAAGCATAAAGTACCTGAAATTTATTCTTTGCTCACGTCTCTTTCCTCAATTATGCGCTACAGTATGAATATGGAAGAAGATTTAGTACCGTTATCAAAAGAAATAAATCATGTACAAGCCTATTTAAAGCTTCAAAAACAACGGTTTGAAGAGAAATTTGACTATGAATTGGAATGTGATGATGAAGTAAGTGATGTGCTTGTACCTAAAATGATTCTACAGCCACTAGTAGAAAATTATTTTAAACACGGATACAAACAGGATCATGAAATTGGAAAAGTAATCATTCGTTGTAATCCATACAATGATAAATTGATAAAGATTGAAGTTGAGGATAATGGGCATGGCTTAAGTGAGAATGAAGTCATTAAGATCAACCAAAAGCTTCAAACAAGTAATGACCATTCGCATTTAGGAGAAAATATTGGCTTAAGTAACATTAATTACAGATTACAAATTTATTATGGCACTTCTTCACAGATGAAATTGAAAAGAAGTATTGGAGATGGATTGTTAGTTGAACTGTTCATACCAAACTCAATCCAAGTGGAGGTGAATAAAATTGAAAATCTTACTGATTGACGATGAATCTCACGTACGTGAAGGTATAAAAATCCTTGGGGAATGGGAACAGCTAGGCATACATTCAATTTTTGAAGCGGATAATGGCGAAGAAGCTTTAACCATCATTCATAAAGAGAAACCATCAATTATTATGACAGATATGAAAATGCCGAAATTAAACGGGATACAACTATTAGAATGGCTTAATACAGAAAATATCCAATGTAAAACGATTGTATTAACAGGGTACGATGACTATCAATATATGAGAAAAGCGATACAATTTGGAGCAACTGACTACTTATTAAAACCGATTGATCCTGATATGCTAAATCAAACTCTTGTAAAATCAATACAGGAGTTAAAGCAAGAAGCAAAAGAGCGAAAAGAGAGAATTTATGCCAATAAACTGTTTAATGAGGCAATGACGATGTATCGTGACCGAACATTAACTGCACTGCTTCAACCATCACATTCTGTTCCAAGTGCGGTTTTTAAAGAATTACCAGCTGAAGAAATCGAAGTATCTCAAGCAGTGATTGTCACTGTAGGGTCTGCTGTTTTTTCCCATTTTAGTCATGATCGTGACTTAACGTATTTTACACTATTAAACATAATTAACGAGATAGTTGTGGAAAATAGAATCGGGATTGCTTTTCGAAATCTCTCAAACAAGGGCGAGATTGTAATTATCTATTGGGCAAGTCAAGATAGAATAAACGAATACATGGAACGTATTTATAAGGCGATTGAAGAAGTGGTTGGACATGCTTGTGTCTTTGCTATCGGCAATCGGTCAACGTTTCCAACGGAATTATATTTTTCATATATGTCTGCAGTTGAAGTGATTCAAAATCGAAACCTACTAGATTATCGGAATCCTAAAATATATGATCAATCTTTTATTGAGGATAAAGGAATCACGACAATCATTGACTATACGCATGATATAGAGGTGGCGATTCAAAGTGGTGATATGAAAGAGTTTCAATCACTTTTTAGAAAAGTATTAGATCATCAGTATGTATCAATTAAACAGCTTTTGCATTGGGAAAAGGAATATGAAGTGTTAAAGGGACATTGGCTACAAAAATATGAAATACAACAAGGAATGAAATCCCTTGCCATTGAACAGTTCTTTGATAAAAAGGGTGACTTTCAGTTTGCAGACTACGTAAATGAAAAGAAGCAAGAAGTTGAGTTCTTTTTAAAACAAATTCAGAATTCTCAATTTTCAAAAGAGCGAAATGTTATCTGTGAAATTGCAGAGTATATACAGCATAACTATGATAAAGATTTGAAGCTTCAAGAGATTTCAGAGAGATTTTATTTAAGTAGAGAATATATCTCGAGGAAATTTAAACAACAGTATAACCAAAATATGTCAGATTATTTAGTATCCATTCGAATGAATAAAGCGAAGAGTTTATTGAAGAACGAACAGCTAAAAATTTATGAAATTGCTAATTTAATAGGCTATCAGGACGACAAGTATTTTCGTAAGGTTTTTAAAAAACAAGAAGGTATTACACCGAATGACTACAGAGCGAACATTCTCGTAAACATGAAAAAAAACGATTAAATGAAATCGTTGCATCCCTATTTATCCATTGGATATTGCTAGTATAGAAGAATCCTATTATACTAATCTTACAGTATGAAAACGATTACATAGTAGGGAGTGAGCGGTAATAGCTACCATCGAAGACGTCGCAAAGCTAGCAGGTCTATCAAGAACAACTGTTTCCAGAGTAATCAATCATCATCCATATGTCTCAGATTTGAAAAAGAAGCGGGTTCAAGAAGCTATGAAGGAGCTCGGCTATGTACCTAACTCATCTGCTCAAAATTTGCGTAGGCAAAAGACAGGCATGATAGCTGTTCTTATCCCAAAGGTAACGAACCCCTTTTTTAGTCAGTTAATCGAATCAATGGAGATTGCTGCAGCTGAAAACAACTATCAACTAATTGTGTGTCAAACTAGATACTCAGCTGAAAAAGAATTGAGCTACCTTAATCTATTAAAGACTAAACAAGTTGATGGTGTTATTTTAGCTTCTATTCAAAATGATTGGAATATGATACAGCCATTTTTACAATATGGTCCGATTGTTTTATGTAATGAATACCATGATCATGCTAACATACCAATGGTTCGCCTTGACCAAACTTATGGGGCATATCTTGCCACCACACATTTAATCCAACAAGGACATACTAAAATAGCGTATTGTTGTGGGGAACATGACAGTCATATAGCCGCTTATCGCGAGGCGGGGTTTATGAAGGCTTTATTAGAGAATTCGCTTTCGTTTGACGAAACATACTTGTTTCGATCATCTGTAAGCATTGAAGCTGGTAAAGAGATTTTTTTATCGATAGCCAACGACGTTAAACCGCCAACTGCAGTCTTTACGGGGAGTGATGAGGTGGCGGCAGGAATTATTTCTGAAGCAAAGCGTCATGAGTGGAGTATTCCAGAAGATATAGCTGTAATTGGTTTTGATAATCAAGTGATTACAGAGATTATCGAACCATCTATTTCAACCATTCATCAGCCTGTTGAGAAAATTGCGATGAAATCCATTGAGATTATGATTGAAAAAATATCATCAAAAGTATATGAATCGAATGAAGTTCATGAATTTCCGCTACAATTAATTATTCGTGAATCTACAAATCGACAAGAGAAAGGCAGCCTTACTAGATAAGTAAGAGGCTGCCTTTTGTTTGTTTTTATAAGTGGTTATTAATCTACTACTCGAATACAGCTATCACATTTGTTTCCATAGCATTCATGTTGCTCTGCAATTTCTCTTTCACATTCTGCACATTTTTTGGGTGGGAGATTTTTGAAAAATTCAGTACTTTTAATTAACAAGTGAATCCCTCCAAGCAAGATTTGTTATTCATATTGTATTATAACAGTTTGTTATATGTCAACATCTGTTTTGTAACAATGTGAAAATGATGAAATCGCCTAGGAAATGGATTATAGTTAAGTATATAGGGAAGTACATGAAGAACAGACAGTAAAGGATGATTCAAATGAAATTAACTGTTGTCGGATATTGGGGTGGTTACCCTGGTGTAAATGAAGCAACATCAGGATATTTACTTCGACATGAAGGCTTTAATCTTTTGATTGATTGTGGAAGTGGTGTACTAGGGCAGTTGCAAAACTACATAAAACTTGAAGAGCTTTCTGCTGTTATTTTAAGTCATTATCATCACGATCATGTTGCAGATATTGGACCACTTCAGTATGCACGGCTTGTTGGTAAATTCCTAGGAAAAACAGGTGTAGAGCTACCTATATATGCTCATACCTCTGATTCAGAAGGATTTACTTCCTTATCCTATAAGGGAGTAACAAAGGGAATCGCTTATCAACCGAGCCTTCCAATTCATATTGGGCCGTTTGAGATTTCTTTTTTAAAAACACAGCATCCAGCAGTGTGCTATGCAATGCGTATCACAACTATTAAAGGAACGATAGTATTTACTGCAGATTCAAGCTACATAGAAGACTTTGTGGCATTCTCTGAAAATGCAGATTTACTTCTTTGCGAATGCAATCTTTATGCTGGTCAAGATGGCTCAAATATGGGACACATGAACAGTCATGATGCGGCAACTATTGCCAGTAAAGCGAACGTGAAGGAGCTAATCTTAACACATCTGCCTCATTTTGGTGACCATCAGCAATTAGTGAAAGAAGCATCCACAATTTATAATGGGAAGATAGACCTTGCAAAATCAGGCTTAATACGGGAGTGGTAATATGTTATTTATCGATAATAAGGGGATTACAGATCCTAGAATTAACTTAGCTATAGAAGAGTACGCTTTAAAAAACTTAAATATTCATGAAACATATCTTTTGTTCTATATTAATGAACCTTCGATTATTATCGGGAAAAATCAAAACACCGTCGAAGAAATTAACACGAATTATGTAGAAGAAAAAGGTATTAAAGTGGTTAGAAGGTTATCTGGTGGTGGGGCTGTCTATCATGATTTAGGAAATTTGAATTTTAGCTTCATTACAAAAGACGATGGTGAAAGCTTTCATAATTTTAAGAAGTTTACAGAGCCAGTGGTAGAAGCCTTACACAAATTAGGTGTAAATGCTGAACTTAGTGGACGAAATGATATCCTTGCCGAAGGACGAAAAATTTCAGGCAATGCACAATTCTCGACAAAAGGTCGAATGTTCAGCCACGGTACACTTCTATTTGACTCAGAAATTGAGCATGTTGTATCAGCACTAAATGTTAAGAAAGATAAAATTGAATCAAAAGGAATTAAATCTATTCGTAGTCGAGTAGCTAATATAAAAGAGTTTTTAGATGAACCAATGACAATTGAGCAATTTAGAGAGATGCTTTTAAGGTATATCTTTGATTCAGTTGGCGACATTCCCACTTACGAGCTAACAGAAGAAGATTGGAGTAACATCCATCAATTATCAAAAGAACGATATCAAAACTGGGATTGGAATTACGGCAAATCCCCCAAATTTAACCTTCAGCACTCACACCGCTTTCCAGTTGGACAAATCGACATCCGACTTGAAGTAAACAAAGGAGTCCTCGACAATTGTAAAATATATGGTGACTTCTTCGGTGTTGGTGATGTCAGTGATATCGAAAAGCTCTTAATCGGCACTAGATATGAAAAAGCTGAAATTGAAAAAGCCTTAGATCAAATCGATATAAAGCATTACTTTGGAAACATATCGAAAGAAGAATTTATTCAACTTGTGTATTAAGTATCTACCTTTATTGGAGCATGTAAATAATTAATTATAAGAGTTTTGAATTTACAATGAAAAAGTGAAACTACTTGTTTTGGCTTACTATTAGCTACACTGAAAATACAACACTGAACTGTGGGTGTTAATCTGCGTTGCAGGACTCTCGCTTTCCGCAGGGTGCTTCTTGAGCCTCCTCGGCTCCGCCTGTGGGGTCCGGGGCCTAGCACATCTCCTGCAGGAGTCTCGGTCCTTCCACTACGATTAACACGAAATTAATACTAAGATTCAACATTCTAATGACACATACAATTTTCATATGCCATAGTGCAAAATCATTCAAGTTGCTGAAAGTCTACCTTGAAAATATCAGATCGTACATCGGTTGTTAATCTTACATACATCTTAAAATACATGTTTTTTTATGCCATTGAAACGGTGATCTATATATCACCTCTTGCCAAGATAGTTTTCATTCAATATAATATATTTAGAATATTTTTATATTAAAAATGAATGACTATTCATTCATTAACTTTAAAAAGGAGGGGAATAGATGAATCTAATATCGCAGTTAAAAGAATCAGCAAACAAATTTCAACAAAAGCCAGCCTATATTTTTAACGGCAAAGAAACATCTTATGCAGAGTTGGACGCTGCAGTTACGATGTTTGCAAACGGCTTAAAGAAATTAGGAATTTCAAAAGGTGATCATGTCGCATTATTACTAGGAAATTCCCCACATTTTGTTATAGGCCTTTATGGTGCATTAAGAGTTGGAGCAACAGTTATACCAATCAATCCGATTTATACTCCTGATGAAATTGGTTATATCATTAACAATGGTGATGCAAAAGCTGTTATTGCCCTAGACTTATTAGTACCTTTATTAGAAGGAATGAACCAGCATTTACCGACAGTAGAGCACATGATTATTTGTGAAACTCCACAAGGTGCTGAAAGTAAGACAGATGTAACACAGCTTTCAATCTACCCAAAAATGAAATCGTTTACAAATGTATTGCAGGCAGGAGACCTTAGCACTGATGCTCCAGATTTACATGATGATGATGTTGCTGTTATCTTATATACTTCTGGTACAACAGGGAAGCCAAAGGGTGCCATGTTAACTCATAAAAATTTATACAGTAATGCAAAAGACGTTGCCAACTATTTACGATACACAGAAAGTGATCGTGTTGTAGCAACGCTTCCGATGTTCCATGTATTCTGCTTAACCGTATCTTTAAATGCGCCTTTAATGAATGGAGGAACGTTAATTATTGTTCCAAAGTTCAGTCCAGCAGATATTTTCCAAGTGACGAAAAACTATGAAGCTACTGTTTTTGCAGGCGTACCAACGATGTATAATTTCCTACTTCAATACCCAGAAGGAAATCCAGCCGACTTAAAGAGCTTACGTCTATGTATTTCTGGTGGTGCTTCAATGCCAGTTGCTCTTTTGAAAAGCTTTGAACAGAAGTTTAATGTGATTATTTCTGAGGGCTATGGTCTATCAGAAGCATCACCTGTAACGTGCTTTAATCCACTTGATCGTGAAAGAAAAGCTGGTTCAATCGGTACGACAATCGTCAATGTAGAAAACAAGATTGTCAATGAACTTGGTGAAGAGCTTCCACCTGGAGAGGTTGGAGAGTTAATTGTTCGTGGTCCTAATGTCATGAAGGGGTATTATAAAATGCCTGAAGAAACGGAGCATACGATTCGTGATGGATGGTTGTTTACCGGCGACTTAGCTAAAATGGATGAAGAAGGCTACTTTTATATTGTCGACCGCAAAAAAGATATGATCATTGTAGGCGGCTATAATGTATATCCACGAGAAGTAGAGGAAGTCCTATATAATCATCCTAATATTGTTGAAGCAGCAGTGGTAGGTGTGCCAGATCCAAATGTAGGTGAAGCAGTTAGTTGCTATGTAGTAGTGAATGATGAGACACTTACGAAAGAAGATATCATTAGCTATTGCAGTCAGCATTTAGCGAAGTATAAGCTTCCTAGTTTTGTAGAATTCTTGAGTGAACTTCCTAAAAATACGACAGGTAAAATCTTGCGTAGAGCTTTAAAAGGACAAGTACTTCAAAAATAAAGGTTCAATATAGTCAGTTCTCAAAAGAGACTGGCTATATTTTTATTATGGAAAAAGGAATTTACCACTTTATAGAGAAATAGAATGTAAGCGTTGACAACAATAGAAAGGAGATTCATGATGACAACTGTACTTTATAATGTTGAAAACCATATTGCAACAATTACACTGAACCGTCCAGAGGCGATGAATTGTTTTAACTATGAAACGTTAAAGAAACTCGAGGAAGTAGTAGAGGATATACGTACGAACAAGGAAGTTCGTGTAGTTGTTATTACCGGTGCAGGTGATAAAGCATTTAGTGTTGGGGCAGATTTAAAAGAACGAAAAACCTTGTCAGAACAAGAGGTTAGAAGGAATGTGTATAAAATAGGTGAAGTATTTGCTAGTATCGAAAGTTTACCTCAGCCTACGATATGTGCTATGAACGGCTATGCATTTGGTGGTGGAATGGAGCTGGCACTTGCTTGTGATTTCCGTATTGTTGTGGAAAATACATTAATGGGTTTAACAGAAACAAGCTTAGCTATTATTCCTGGTGCAGGTGGTACACAGCGTTTACCTCGCTTAATCGGTGAAGCAAAAGCATTAGAACTAATTTTAACTGCGAGAAGGCTTTCATCAGAAGAGGCATATGCTTATGGAATGGTTACAAAAGTTGTTCCTGCTGCTGAACTATTGGATGCATGCCTTCAATTAGCAAATGAAATGACTAAAAATGGCCCTATTGCCCTTCAGCAAGCAAAATTCGCAATAAAGCAAGGTATGAATGCAGATTTACATACAGGCTTACAAATCGAACGAAAAGCATATGAAGTGACAATCCCTACAGAGGATCGTGTAGAGGCTTTAACAGCATTTAACGAAAAGCGTAAACCCGTTTTTAAAGGAAAATAAATGGTGCCAGGTACTTGTCGAAAAATCTTTATGCGAAAAGTACTCAAACCGTTGGTATGTAAATGTTTTTTAAATTTGTTGAGAGAATAGAGCGTTCGACAGGTGCAGGCACCTGTCGAATTTTTTTTCTGTTTCCGAAATAAAAAAGATTGAAATATTGTATCGTTTTTAAGAGAATAGTAGATATATTTTTTGGTGAGGAGATTTGCGATGTCTACTACGATTGTGTTTGGGAAGCAGTCTGATTTTCGGCAAGGGTTGCAAGCGGGCTTAACAATTGCTATTGGCTATATGCCAATTGCGCTAACGTTTGGGCTACTTGCGAAGTCTTCAGGATTGTCGGTAAGTGAGACAGTGATGATGAGTTTGATTGTTTTTGCAGGAGCATCTCAATACATTGCACTTAGCTTATTAGCAGTAGGAACTGGTGCGTTTGAAATTATATTAACTACATTTATCGTGAACATTCGTCACTTTTTAATGAGTGCATCCCTTAATGAAAGAGTTGAGCCTGATCTGCCATTAAAGAAGGCACTGTATGCTTTTGGTGTAACCGATGAAACCTTTTCAGTGTCTGCCACAAGAGAGGGGACAGTGGGTTCAGGTTATATGTTTGGTGTCATTTTCATCTCCTATTCTAGCTGGGTCATTTTTTCGGGGATTGGCCATGTGATAGGTGCTAACCTTCCCCAAACTCTCCAAGAAAGTATGTCAGTCGCTTTATATGCGATGTTTGTTGGTCTTTTAGTACCATCAATGAAAAAACATCGAAAAGTCATTGTCATTGCCGCAAGTGCAGCCGTTTTTAATTCGCTGTTTTATTTATTTATGAAGCCTGGTTGGGCAATTGTTTGTGCGACGATAGCGGCTGCTACACTCGTTGAAGTTATGATAAAGGCTGATGAAAAGGAGCAATCAGAAAATGGATAATACAATTCTTCTAATCATAATCGGCATGGGGATTGTTACGTACATTCCAAGAATGCTCCCACTCGTAGTATTTAATGGTGTAAAAATGCCACCTTTTCTTCAAGGGGTCCTAAAAAACGTACCCTTTGCGACACTAGGAGCCCTAATAGTACCAGGGATATTTTTCATTCACGACAATATCATGTTTGGTATTATCGGTGCGTTAACAGCATTTATTGTTGCTTACTTGGGAGCGAATGTCATTTTCGTTGTTTTAAGTTCAATTCTCGTGTTAACACTGTATTCCTACTTATTCTAATATTTAGCGCTCTACTCACAACTAGAAAAGAATTAACCTTGTAAAACGTGAAAGAAGGCAGTCACCTATAAACTGGACCCTTTGTAAAGGACATTTTAAAAAAAGAGGTTTAGGCCACCTTAAGAAGATGATCCCTGTATTGAACAGGGGTCATCTTTTTTAAATCCCACTGGTATCTATATTGGTTATAATATGTCATATAATCCTTGATTTCTCTCTTCAATTCGTCAAGAGTCTGGCATGGCTTTATATAAGCCTCGTCCTTAAAATGGCCAAAGAATGACTCTTGCGGTGCATTATCCCAACAATTTCCCCTTCTAGACATTGACTGTCCTAAATTATATTTCTTTACAAGTCTTTGAAAATCAGGATGTGTATAATGAGACCCTTGATCAGAGTGGATAAAGGCATTTTTAGCAAATTTAATCTTTCTATTCTTCTTCAATATTTTTAAGGTATCTGTAGCGATATCCATAGTAATTCTTTCTGATACTTGATAGGCTAGTATCTCATTGGTCGATGAGTCTTTAATAGTTGATAAATAGGCCTTTTTGCCGTTCCCGTAAAAAAGATAAGTTATGTCTGTTAGCAATACTTTATAAGGGATATCCTGTTTAAATTCCCTATTTAAAAGGTTGGGAAGAACTCTGTGTTCCTTAGTAGCCTTCATCATACGCTTGTATGGATTAGCTTTTCGGATTGGGCAAATAATGTTGTATTTCCTCATGATTCTTCGAATCCTTTTCAGATTAAAGACAATGTTGAACTGACCTTCCAAAGTCATCTTTATTTGGCGGGCTCCTTTTTTACGCTTTTTGAATTTAAATGCTTTCAGAATGATATCCCGAAGGGCTTCATCCTTGTTATCTTTTAACTTCCTTACTTCTTTTGCCTTTTCGGAGAAATAGTTATAGTAACCAGAACGCGAAACTCCAGCTGTCTTACACAAATGGGAGACCATGCATTTTAAGCTATACTTTTCGATTACAAATCGGATTAAAATAAATTTTTGTTCAGCTAATAAGGTTATTTTTTCTTCATCCCCCTTTCTGCAAATCTGATCTTTTTTAAAAGTTCTATTTCCGCTTTCAATAAGTTGTTTTCAGCTTCCAATCTCGCGTATTTTTCATCAGAGGTAAGTTCCTTATCTCTTGGCCTACCTGAATTGCCACGCCTAGTATCTTGTAAGCCATCTAACCCGTTTTTACTATAGGCTGCACGCCATCTATCCCTAGCAGAACGAACACGTTCCATCCCAATTATCTCAATATCAAATCCGCACTCTTCAAAAATTTCTCTAGCAGGCTTTCCGTTACCACTTTGAATAATAAATAACTGTTTAAACTCGTCAGTATATGTAATCCCCTTAGTACTAACTGATTTCACATAAGGATTAGTTGACAATATCTCTATTTCTTTTGTCGTAAAGATCTTCTTAGACATTTTCTATTCCCCTCAACCTTTTAGTGATTTTATTGTACATAAAAAGACCCTGTAGGGTAGCCACTTTTTTTAGTGTCTACTCTACAGGGTCCAGTTTACTAAGGGCTGCCTTCTTTTTTATTACTTTAATGTTTTTCGAATTTCTTTCAATATTTCTTCCTTATCAAAGCCTTTTTCACCCATTCCGAATACTTCAATAATCTCGTTTTCTTCGTTAATAAAGAAGGTAGTCGATGAATGAATGAGCATTCCGTTACCAGGATCTCTATATAAGAACCCAAAGGCGTCAGCGACTTTTTTTGTATCCTCTTCACTGCCCCGTAAAAGATGCCAGCCTTCATTTTGACCAATCTCAAAAGTCCTAGCATACTCTCCTAATTTTTCCTGTGTATCGCGCATAGGATCAACAGTGATGGTGATGAATTCAACTTTGTTACCGAACACACCATCATTTTTTAAGTCTTCACGAAGCTGTTTCATTTTGTAAGTCGTTGTTGGACAAATATCTGGACAATTAATATACATAAATTCAAGTAAACGAACCTTTGGCTCCATTTTAGCGAAAGCAAACTCTTCTCCAAAAGCCGTCTCCATGACAACATCTTTTGGAAGCTCCATTTTAGATTCACGGTACACAGTAAAATACAAGATTCCCGCACTTATACCAATAATTAAAAGGGCGGTAAACGTAAGTATGATTTTCTTCATGAAATCACCTCCTATTGACGACCTGAAAAAAATAAATGTAGTTTAATCATACAAAAGTATGTGAATGATTAACATAGCGATATCAAGAAATGATTGAACATTGTATGAACAATAAGAACTTGTTCTATGAAACATATTTTCCAACTACAATAAATAATATAAGAAGGGTTGTACGCATAGGGGGGAATCATGTGAGAAAGGTCATTGTTTGGTCAATATTGTCTTATGTAATATTTGGCGCATTTATTTACTGGTATTTGTTTTTCGGAGCGAACGTGGATATTCCTGCAGAGTTTAAAGGGACACCAGCAGATCCAACGACATTTTTAAATGCACGTGAGCTGATGCTAAGTGAAGAGTATTCCCAAATACGTAATCTTATTTTCTTTTTATCAGTTCCATTTGAATGGCTACTATACATACTAGTATTGGTAGTGGGATTATCAGGGAAGTTTCGCTCATGGTCAGAAGGGACGTCGAAATTTACCATTATTCAAACAGGAATCTACCTATTTTGGCTATCCTTACTCGTTGAAGTGCTATCATTTCCATTACAGTGGATCAGTTATACCTTTTCAAAAAAATATAATATTACCACTCAGATTTTTTCAAGCTGGATGAAGGACAATGTCATTGATTTTTGGGTGAATTATTTATTAATGATCGTGATTGTGTCTGTCCTATTTTGGCTTATTCGTAAAAGTACAAAAAGATGGTGGTTTTATGGATGGTTACTATCTGTACCATTTACACTGTTCTTAATGTTCATTCAACCAGTCATCATTGATCCACTATATAATGAGTTTACTCCACTACAAAATAAAGAGCTTGAAACAAAAATTCTTAGGTTGGCAGATCGAGCTAATATACCATCAGAGCATGTGTATGAAGTGAATATGTCTGAGAAAACCAATGCCCTAAATGCCTATGTTACAGGAATTGGGTCTAATTCGAGGATTGTACTTTGGGATACGACGTTGAACAGGTTAAACGAAGAGGAAATACTCTTTATAATGGCTCATGAAATGGGCCACTATGTGATGAAGCATATCTATGTTGGAATTGCTGGATATTTACTTCTGTCACTGTTTGGTCTTTATTTTACGAGCAAGCTGATGAATATGGCAGTAAGGAGATGGGGGAAAGTACTACAATTAAAGGACGTCCGTGATTTAGCATCCTTACCACTTTTCTTACTTATTATTTCCATGTTGTCATTTGCAACTAGCCCATTTACAAATGCTGTTTCAAGGCATCAAGAAAAAGCAGCGGATACGTATGGAATTGAAATGACACATAATAATGAAGCAGCAGTTACATCGTTCCAAGAGCTGACAAGAGTTGGTTTAAGTCAAGTGCATCCGCCATATTTAGTAAAGATTTTTCGTTATGGACATCCAACGATGTTAGAAAGAATCACATATTTAGAAAATTATCACAGTGATACAGTTGAATAAAAAGCAGGTTAAGAGAGGTGTATCCTCTCTTTTTTTATGGGTTCTAAACTTCTTGTTATAAAACAGATAAAAAAATAGTAGAAAATAGTTCCATTTTTAAAACGACTGTTATATAATACTACTAGATTATTAATACTGTATTATAACAAGTAAAGAAGAAGGGGATGATACAATGTCAACTCAAACATCTGGTCTTAAAGTGCATGGGCCTTTGAATGACTCTTACAAAACAATCCTTTCGGTTGAAGCACTAGCATTCGTTGAAAAGCTAGAACGATTGTTTGGAAAAAGAAGACGAGAGTTATTAGAAGCAAGAAAGAACAGACAAAAAGAGATTGATAGAGGTGTGTTACCAACATTTTTAAAAGAAACAGAACATATTCGAAACAGTGATTGGACGGTTTCTCCGTTACCAGCAGATTTATTAGATCGAAGAGTTGAGATAACAGGTCCTGTTGAAAGGAAAATGATAATTAACGCTTTAAATTCAGGTGCGAAGGTTTTTATGGCTGACTTTGAAGACGCAAATTCACCAACATGGAAAAACGTCATCGATGGTCAAGTGAATTTACGAGATGCAGTAAATAGGACCATATCTTTTGAAAATGCGAAAGGGAAGAAATATGAGTTAAAGAAAGAAATCGCGACGTTAATTGTAAGACCAAGAGGCTGGCATTTAGAAGAAAAACATATCACGCTTGATGGCGCTAGAGTTTCAGCAAGCCTCGTTGATTTTGGACTTTATTTTTTTCATAATGCAAAAACTTTACTTGAAAATGGAAGCGGTCCATATTTTTATCTACCTAAGCTAGAAAGCCATCATGAAGCTAGATTATGGAATGATGTATTCGTTTTTGCACAGCAAGAGCTTGGGATACAGAGAGGGACGATTAAAGCAACTGTTTTAATTGAGACGATTATGGCGGCTTTTGAAATGGATGAAATCTTATATGAATTAAAAGAGCACTCGGCAGGGCTTAATTGCGGGAGATGGGATTACATCTTTAGTTACTTAAAACGTTTTCGAAACTTCCCGAATGTGATTTTACCAGATCGATCAGTTGTGACGATGACAGTACCATTTATGAGTGCATATTCACAGCTTGTCATTAAAACATGTCATCGCAGGAATGTGCATGCTATTGGTGGAATGGCTGCTCAGATTCCAGTGAAGAATGATGAAGTTAAAAATCAAGAGGCATTTGAAAAAGTACGACTAGATAAAGAAAGAGAAGCAAAAAATGGTCATGATGGTACATGGGTAGCTCATCCGGGACTTGTTCCAGTTGCACTTGATGTTTTTAACAAAGTAATGACAAGTGTTAATCAAATTGAGAACAAAAGAGAGGATGTTCATGTAAATGCCGAGGATTTGATTGCCGTTCCGAGTGGTGAAATTACTGAAGATGGAGTTAGAACCAATATTAATGTTGGTATCCAATATATCGAATCATGGTTAACAGGTAAAGGTGCCGCACCAATTCACAATTTAATGGAGGATGCAGCGACAGCTGAAATATCCAGAGCCCAACTATGGCAATGGATTCGTCATCCACAAGGGGTTTTAGCAGATGGAAGAAAACTAACAATTGATTTATTCCACCAGCTTTTAAAGGATGAAGTTGAGAATATCAGACAGGAATTAGGTAAAGAAAGATTTGATGGAGGGCGCTTTCAAGAAGCGACCGAACTTTTTAAAAACCTTATCATGCAAGATGATTTTGAAGAGTTCTTAACATTACCAGGCTATGAATTGCTTTAACTTTGTTTTTCTGAAAATTCATTTTAATTAAAACGAGGGGGAAACCGAAATGACAAATGAAAGAATTCAAAAACTTGAAGAAAGCTGGAGCTTAGATACTAGATGGAGAGGGGTTGAACGACCATATTCAGCTGAAGAAGTTATCCGTTTAAGAGGGTCTATTGACATTGAATATACGCTTGCTCGTAGAGGTGCAGAAAAGCTTTGGGATTTATTAAATAAAGAAGATTATGTGAATGCACTTGGTGCGTTAACGGGTAATCAAGCTGTTCAGCAGGTAAAAGCTGGATTAAAGGCAATATACTTAAGTGGATGGCAAGTTGCAGCAGATGCGAACCTATCAGGCCACATGTATCCTGACCAAAGTCTATATCCAGCTAACAGTGTTCCAAGTGTTGTGAAGCGAATCAATCAAGCATTACAGCGTGCTGATCAAATCCAACACTTAGAAGGAAAAGGTGATACAGACTGGTTTGCACCGATTGTTGCTGATGCAGAAGCAGGGTTTGGCGGGCAGTTAAATGTGTTTGAGTTGATGAAGGGAATGATTGAGTCTGGTGCTGCAGGAGTTCACTTTGAAGATCAGCTTTCTTCTGAAAAGAAATGCGGTCATTTAGGAGGTAAAGTGTTATTACCAACACAAACTGCTGTCCGCAACCTTATATCAGCACGATTAGCAGCAGATGTAATGGGGGTACCAACTATAGTAATAGCAAGAACTGACGCAGATGCTGCTGATTTAATTACAAGTGATATTGATCCTGTTGATCGTGAATTCATTACAGGAGAGAGAACAGCAGAAGGCTTCTTTCGAACAAAGGCAGGCTTAGATCAAGCCATTGCAAGAGGACTTTCTTATGCTCCATATGCAGACTTAATTTGGTGTGAAACTTCTGAGCCAAACCTTGAACAAGCGAAAAAGTTTGCTGAAGCCATTCATGAAAGATTTCCTGGTAAATTACTTGCTTACAATTGCTCGCCTTCATTTAACTGGAAAAAGAAGCTTGATCAAGAAACAATAGCTAAATTTCAAGTTGAATTAGGAAAGCTTGGCTATAAGTTTCAATTTGTCACTTTAGCAGGCTTCCATTCGCTAAATCATGGAATGTTTGAATTAGCACGTGGCTATAAGGAAAGAGGAATGGCTGCATATTCTGAACTTCAACAAGCAGAATTTGACAGTGAAAAATATGGTTACACAGCAACTAGACATCAGCGCGAAGTAGGAACAGGTTATTTTGATGAAGTTGCACAAGTAATCTCAGGTGGTACTTCATCCACAACTGCTTTAAAAGGTTCAACAGAGGAAGAACAATTTACTGGTTGAGATTTGGGTATAGAAAACACAAAGTGAGAGAATAAGACAAAAAGCCAAACATCTATGTTTGGCTTTTGTCATGTCCAAGTAAGTGATTACTGCATTTTTAAAGGGCAATTTTATTTAATTCTTTGAATTCATTAGACAGTTTCATGAATAAGGCTTTATCTCTAGTATCAATGGCGTGATTGATTTTTTCTTCAAGTACTTCTTTTTTCCGAAGATAGATTGCTTCATCTAAAATCATTTGAATGTACACATCTAGCATCGACTTTTTTTCGTTCTTTTTCTTAAACATATTACGGGTTTTCATGATCTCACTGTACGATTTTTCATTTTTCATGAAGATCACCCCTAGAGTCTTTTTTATATTATATTTACGAATTATAGAAAAATCAACCGATTTTTCAGATTTTTTAGATTATTTTATTTTTGTATGTTTTAATACAATTTGTAGCATGCTAGGAATGGAGGTGTTATGCATGAAAAAGGATTTTGAAGAACATCAACATGCTTCAAAGGAAATGCCGATGAACACACCACTAAATCCAGTATTTAGTATGTCTAGTGAGTTAAATACAAATAATCCATTTGAATCTGAGGCATCATACGCAGGGAATTCTGTTAATGAGCATGTAGCAATGGAAGAAGCAAATGAGTTTTTAGCAGAGAAAGAAATTTCTCAAGTGTTTGAAAACCAATAGTAGTCCTCTTTCCTTTCTTCAATTTTGAAGAAAGTATTTTTTTGAAAAATATGTGAAATTTTTCACTAGTATTACACTTAAATCCTAGAATTTTGCTACCATTAAATTGTCACAAAGTGACAAAAACATTATAGAAAAGGAGAAGAAATGAATGGAAGCAAAACAGTCGTATATTCCTGAATATGAAATCAATCGTTATACAATGGCAATTATCCCAGAAACCATTGATAACGAAGTCTATTCTAGGGTTTTGGAAGTAAACGGAGAATATATGATTAAGAAAAAGCCGCTGGAAATTATTAGAGATAGCTGTGATTATTTTGGATGTAGTATGCAAGGGAGAAAAGATGGAACACGTTCACTAACGGGAATCACACATAAAGCACCCATCATGATAGAACCCGCAATTAATTTATACTTTTTCCCCACATCCTCACCTACACAGTCGACTTGTGCATGGATAGCACACCGGTATGTATATAGACATACAAAAGATCAGTTTGACAACACGCTGGTTACATTTACCAATCAAAAGAAAGAGAGATTTTCGATTTCAAAAGGGTCATTTATTAGTCAACTACATAGGACAGCTCAACTTCAATCTGTATATTCGACACGCATGGAACGCATGTTAGAGTAGTACCAACCAATGTTAATTATGTATCGTCAACAGGCTTTTAGTAAGCGGAAAATGTAATTAAATGTTCAATAAAGATTACAATTCACTTCAAGAATTTGAATTATTTTTGTCTAAACTTTTTTAAGTCGTAAAAGATAGAGATAACGAATCTTAATGAGGTGTACATAGTGGATACGATGATCGACTTACTAAAAGTGATTGGCAGAGTATATACAATTCTGCCATTAATGTTGTTTGCAGCATTGTTTATGGGGAAACGATCTATTGGAGAATTGCCTGTGTTTGATTTTCTTGTTGTCATTACATTAGGTTCACTCGTAGGTGCAGATATTGCAGAACCGAATGTGAATCATATTCATACATCAGCTGCTGTACTTGCTATTGCTCTTTTGCAAAAGATTGTGTCGTATTGGAAAATAAAAAGTCGCAAGGTAGGAAAATGGTTGACCTTTGAACCAACGGTTGTCATCTTTGAAGGACAGTTTCTTGTCGATAATATGAAAAAAATCCAGTATTCAATAGATAATGTCCTACAAATGCTAAGAGAAAATAATATGTTTTCTGTTAAAGATGTTGAGATTGCTATCGTTGAAGCAAATGGTAAGCTAACTGTTAAGCCCTATCTTAATAAAGAAGTAGCGCGTGTTGAGCATCTCAATTCAGAACCCAAAGATGGGGGGATTGAGTTTCCTGTTATTATAGATGGGATAATTAATAGAAATGTTTTAGAACAACAACATTTAAACGAAGCGTGGCTTAGGGAAGAATTATTAAAAAGTGGTGTTGCAAATATTAACGATGTATTTTATGCCGCTGTAAATAAGGCGAATAAATTGCATGTTTCTGTAAAAAAACCGAAATCTTTAGAGGTTCCCACTTTTGAACATTAGGTAAAAGAGGTGAGATGAATAGAAATTAAACTATTTGTATACTCATCTCACTTCTGTAACGAAAAATATTTTCCCATTAAATCTTGTACCTCATTACGGATTCTTGGATTAAAGTAGTTATGTTTTTCTTCGTAGCCTTTATACAAAAATATAAATTGTGTAAAGGCTTCATCTCGCTCTACTTCATATACCTTCATATTCTCTTGTTTTAATCGTTTTTTTATTTGAGATAAATCCCTCTGTATCTTTGTCATTGCTTCCTCAATCAAATTCTCGTAAGGTTTTTTCAGCTTAAAAGGTGCTTGTTTAATGACTTCTACATCACGATTTAATATAGTAAGTAGCATCGGTAGGAAGATGGATTGTTCGAGTGTATGGCGATGGTCTTCAGGTATTCTCGTCATTTTTATTCCCTCCAAACAGAACATGTGTTTGTATTAGTATCTTATAAGATTTTAAAAAAATACGCAATATGTTTCAACTATCTTTCAAAAAAAATTTATAAACGGTAGAAAAAAAAGAGGGAATTTATTTCTGATATCGAAATAGTTTATAGAGTACTATTATTCCTATACATATGGAGGTTCTACAATGACTGTTATAAATAAACGAGCATTAAATACGGAAGACTTATACGAATTGAAACAAGTGAATGATCCTCAGTTATCTCCTGATGGAACAAAAATTGCTTTTACTGAAACGGTTATTCATAAAGAAAAACATGAATATAATTCCCATTTATTCGTTGGTGATGTTAATGGAGAGAATATTCGTCAATGGACATTTGGTGATGTAAGAGATCAGTCACCACGTTGGTCACCAGATGGAAAAACTATCTCATTCGTTTCAAATCGTTCTGGAAAATCACAAATTTATTTACTGAACATAGATGGTGGAGAACCAAGGCAATTAACACATTGTGTAAATGGTGCTAGAAATCCTGTTTGGTCTCCAGATGGATCAAAAATATTATTTGCAACATCCTTAAATGCTTCAGAAAAAGTGACGGATGTTGAAAAAAAGAAGGGAGAAGATAAGGATAAGAAATTAGAACCGATGGTCGTTGAACGCATTCGTTACAAATCAGATGCTGTTGGATTTTTAGATGATAAAAATCAACATCTAGCTCTGATAACAATTGAAACGGGAGAAGTTGAACAATTAACAGAAGGAAATACAGATTACACAGCAGGCTGCTGGTCACCGGATGGGGAACGTATTACGTTTACTGCAGATGTAAGTGATGATGCTGATTATAATTTAATAGCTGATGTTTTTATTATGACGTTAAGCGATAAAAAGATTGAGAAGGTTACGAACAGTGATGGAGGGTTCTCAAACATAACTTGGTCACCGGATGGCCAATATCTTGCTTTTTTAGGACATAAAAAGGAATTTTTAGGTGCAACGTTATCTAGAATTTGGGTCGCATCAATTGAAACAAAAGAAATTTCTTGTTTAACAGAAAATTGGGATGTCCAAATTGGAGATGTTGCTATTGGTGATTTTCATTCAGGTAGTGTAAATCCAGGTGTTGTTTGGACGAAGGACAGTAAAGGCTTTTACTTCTTAATGAGTGACCAAGGGAATACGGGTGTTTATTATGGTTCGCTTGAAGGTGAAATGTATCCCGTGTTATTTGAGGATCAACATGTTTACGGATTATCTGTTAATGGAGAAACACATAAAGCGGTTGTAGCCATCAGTACGCCAACACACCCTGGTGACCTTTATTATATTGATTTTACAAATGGTGAATCCAAGCAACTGACAAATGTAAATGTGGAATTCCTCAATAGTGTTCAATTGTCTAAAGCAGAGCCTATTACATTTAAAGCACAAGACGATTGGGATATTCATGGATGGATTATGAAACCATTCGGATTTGAAGAGGGGAAAAAGTATCCAACCATAATTGAAGTTCATGGTGGTCCTCATGCGATGTATGCCAATACGTATTTCCATGAGTTCCAAATGCTTACTGCTAAAGGATTTGTAGTTGTATTTACAAATCCACGTGGAAGTCATGGGTATGGCCAGCACTTTGTTGATGCGGTTCGTGGAGATTACGGTGGAAAAGATTATTTAGATGTTATGTCTGCTACTGATTATGTTGTAGATACTTTTGATTTTGTTGATGAAGCGAAGTTAGGGATCACTGGCGGTAGTTATGGTGGTTTTATGACGAACTGGGTTGTAGGGCACACAAATCGTTTCAAGGCTGCTGTTACACAACGTTCGATTTCAAATTGGTTAAGTTTTTACGGTGTAAGTGATATCGGATATTTCTTTACAGATTGGGAATTAAAAGGAGATTTAATAGCTGATACGGAGAAACTATGGAGTCACTCTCCGCTTCGTTATGTTGATAACGTAGAAACACCACTTTTGATTTTACATGGTGAAAAAGATTTCCGTTGTCCAATTGAGCAGGCTGAGCAGTTATTTGTTTCGTTGAAGATGCGTAAAAAGGAGACGAAGTTTGTGCGCTTTCCTGAATCAAATCATGAGCTTTCAAGAAGTGGAAATCCGAAATTGCGTTTAGATCGCTTAAATCATATTAAGGATTGGTTTGTTACGTATTTGATGAATTAATGAAGTGAATATAACACATCAAAAGGTACTAGTATATTAGCTAGTGCCTTTTTTTGGTCTACCCTGAAAATAGGACGCTGAACACGGGGTGTTAATCTGCGTTGCAGGAACCTCGCTTTCCGCAGGGCGCTTCTTGAGCCTCCTCGGCTGTGCCATAAAATTCAATAATCGAGTTCAAATTTTTATCCTTCATGATCCAATCTTCGTATAGCAGCAAAAAGCTAGTAGATGTTTTGTTAAAAAAAAGTTTACGTGGCAACCTAATAGATGGACATAGGTGAAAATAAAAGTTACATTTTATAAAGAAAGTGTAATTTGTGTGTAAATTTAGTATGAATGTGGTAAGTAGAAAATACATATGTTGTATACTTGAGGAGAACGCGCATGGATATTGATACGTTAAGGGAATTTTTTACTCTCGAAAATATATTAACTCTATTAGAAGAATATCGTTCATTTGGACCAATACCAGGAATTGTTTTACCGATGCTTGAGGCATTTATCCCTGTACTGCCTTTGTTTTTATTTGTGCTCGCAAATGCTGCAGCGTTTGGTTTGTGGCTTGGTTTTCTTTATTCTTGGTTGGGTGCTAGCATAGGAGCGTTGCTTGTCTTTTTTATTGTTAGAAAATATGGTCAAGCAAGGTTTTTCTCATTCTTAAGTCGCCATCAACAGATTCAAAAGCTAATGAGTTGGGTGGAGAGACATGGTTTTGGCCCCCTTTTCATACTCTTATGCTTTCCTTTTACACCTTCTGCAGCGATAAATATTGTCGCAGGTCTATCTAAAATCAGTGTGGCTCAATTTATCTTAGCAGTGCTCTCAGGTAAGTTAGTGATGGTGTTTATGGTTAGTTTTGTTGGATATGATGTTCGCGCACTTGTTCAACAACCGATTCGTACAGCTATCGTCATTGGTGTGATTGCTCTACTTTGGTACGTAGGAAAAAGAATTGAAGCGAAGTTGACCGTAAAGTCTAGGTATCAAATAGGGGATTAACAGCTAAAAGATTGTTTAATTAAACGTTCATTGTTAGAATATTGTTATAACAATGGGGGGAATGAGAATGAGCGAAAAAGAAGCGAAAAGGAATAGAGCTGAATGGCTAAAAACGATCGTAATCGCAATGATTGTGGCCATTTTTGTACGCGCATTCTTTTTCTCAAACTATGTTGTCGAAGGGGAGTCAATGATGCCTACCCTTAGAGAAGGTAATTTGTTGATGGTCAACAAAATTGGATATCAACTTAGTGACCTCCAGCGATTTGATATTGTTGTTTTTCATGCGAACGATAAAGAAGATTACGTAAAAAGAGTCATCGGTTTACCAGGTGATCGCTTAGAATATAGGAATGACATTTTATATATTAATGGTTCTCCAGTCGAAGAGCCTTACCTCCAACCCTTTAAAAATAAATTAATTGGTGGAAACTTGACAGGCGATTTTACACTTGAAGAAATAACGGGAAAAAACACAGTTCCTAATGGCTACATTTTTGTCATAGGAGATAACCGTTTAGGTAGTTGGGATAGTCGACATTTTGGTTTTGTCTCAATCGATTCGGTTGTAGGAAAAGTGAACGTTAGATATTGGCCACTTACTGAGATGGATTTTGAATTTAAATAAGAGATTTTACGGAACTCGAGGTAATTCGAGTTCTTTTTTTTTACGAATATGATAAAATAGTTAAAAAATTAAGAAAAGAAAGGAGGTTTATACATGAGTCGCAAAGTTGAGGTTTTACAAACGAAAATAACCCCACCAAACGTTAAAGAACATACGCTAAGAAGACCATCACTTATCAAAAAAATGAAAGCGATTACGAATTTTCCCCTAACAATCATTCATTCTGGACCAGGTTATGGAAAGACAACGGCACTGGCTTCCTTTGTAGCCGACAAGCGTTCTTCTTATTCATTTTCATGGTATAGCATTTCTACAAATGATGATGACCTATTTCCTTTTTTAACTTACCTCATTTTTACAATTAGAAAGCAATTTCCTGGCTTTGGAACAGAACTTTTAGCTTATATCGAAAAGATAGAACGTTATATTCGAGATGAAGATATTCGAAGTTTATGTTCAATGTTTATTAATGAAGTGGCCATATTGTCACAGGAAGTCACGTTAATTATTGATGACTACCATATAGTGGCGCATTCTACACCAGTAGATCAATGGATGAACTGGTTAATACAGCATATTCCAAGCAATCTACATATTGTTATAGCAAGCAGAACATGTCCAACATGGCCAATGTTAACGTCAATGAAAGTGAAAAATGAATATCTAGAGATTGATCAACACGACATGATGTTTTCATTTGAAGAAATTGACGTGTTGTTGCGTGATTTATATGAATATGATCTCGAAGAAAGAGATGTTAAACAAATCTATACCTTAACTGAAGGTTGGATTATTGCCATTAGCATGATGCTTCAGCAACTTACGATTGAAGGCAAACTAAATGGCAGCATGATGAAGGAAGCTTATTCGTTAGATGATCTTTTTCGTTTTCTTGCCATGGAAGTGTTTGTGAAGCAGCCACCGATGGTTCAGCAATTTTTAGAACATACATGTATTTTTGAGGAATTAACAGGGTCTATTTGTGATCATGTTCTTGGTATTAGCTCCTCAGATTCGATGTTGATGAATCTATCTAATAAAAATGTCTTTCTGTTTTCAATTGGAGAAGGACAGTATCGTTACCATGCATTGTTTAAAGAGTTTTTAGAAAAACAGTTAAAAACGACAAATGAATTACAATATAAAACATTACACAAGCAGACGGCGAACTATTATGTGAAACATGGAAAATATGACGAAGCTATACGTCATCTAGAAGCGATACAAGATTTTGAGAGTATGGCGTCAATCTTAAATCACTATGGAAAAAAAATGATTGAACAGGGGTCTCTTCAAAGTTTGCTAGAGAGATTGTCCAAGCTTCCAGAATCTTTAAAAGACCACTATTACTTATTATGGTTCTATAAAGGAGAGGTATTACGCTACAGATGTTCTTATGAAGAAGCGGAAGTCTGTTATAAAAAAGCGGTAGAAAAAGCAGAGGTCGCATTGGATTACATTGGCTGGAGTGAAGCACTGGAAGGACAAGCAAGAATTTATTTAGATACCATTCAACCAGGGAAAGCAGAGAGGTTCTTACAAAAAGCCATTGAAATGATTGATCGTACAAACGATGCATCACCTATCAATAAGAGTCGCCTTTATCGTTTGATGGCGGAAAATTTCACAAATGCTGGTCAAGGTATTAAGGCAAAGAAGTGGTATGAAAAAAGTAAAGATCTAGAAATACCACTTCAAGATGGTAATCTTGAATCAAGGCTTTATTTGCGAACAGGAAAGCTAGTAGAAGGGCGGAAAATACTTCAGCAAAAGAAAATCAGAGAAGAGAAAGAACATGGTGTTCATTTACAGCAATCACATCGTGAAACAGATTTACTGTTCTCATTAATTGAAGCTTTTATGGGGAACGGCAAGGTTGCAAAGGAGCTTGCACAATCTGGGATTCAGCAGGGCGTTAAGTTTCAAGCACCATTTGTTGAGGCGTGCGGCTGGATACGAATGGGCCATGCTGTTCAATTACTCGATAAGTATGATTCCTCTTTAGCCAAACAATGCTATGAAACGGCACTTGAAATGATGGAAAGTATTAATGTGTCGCGAGGGAAAGCTGAGCCATTAATGGGATTAAGTATTCTTTATGGAAATCTTGGAATTTATGAACGATCAATTGAATATGGAAAACAGGCCTTAGCAGAAACGGAAAAAGTAAAGGATTCCTGGCTGTCAGCTCTTATTTTACTTTGTATGGGCATAGCTTCTGTTCATAATGAAAAATGGGAAGCTGCACTAGACTATCTTAATCGTGGTGGAAGTCTGCTACAAGATTGTGGAGATCAGTATGGACATACGATGACTGAATTATGGAAGGCGTTTCTTGCTTTTTATACAAATAAAGAAACGGACTTCACTACCCATATGAGTATGTTTTTACAACAGCTTCAGATGGGGAATTATGAATTTGTTCTAACCAAACGAACAACGTTTGGTCCCCGTGATCTAAATAGCTTAGCACCATTATTATTAGAAGCACAGAATGTAGGTATACATCGACAGTATGTAGGGATTCTTTTAAATGAATTAGGTATTTCTAATATGACAAGGCATCCTGGCTATACTCTTCGCATCCAAACTCTCGGTCAATTTCGCGTTTTCTTAGGAAATCAAGAAGTATTAGAAACCGATTGGCAAAGAGGAAAAGCGAAGGAGCTCCTTGAACTATTTGTCACTCTTAGAAATGGTTATATTCCAAAAGAAGAGATATTTTCAATTCTTTGGCCGACTTACGATGAGAAACAGGCAACACGAGACTTCAAGGTGGCATTGAATGCGTTAAACAATGCACTTGAACCAAATCGAAAAGCAAGGGTAACACCATTTTTCATTCAACGATTGGGCTCAGCATATGGATTAAATCCTAATGCTGGAGCTAGTATTGATAGTGAGGATTTTGAAGAGTGGATACAAGCTGGTTTGAATGAGAAGGATACAGATAAAACGATTGAATGTCTATTAAGGGGATTAGAGAGCTATGAAGGGGATTATTTGCCTGATAGAAAATACGATGATTGGTGTTTAAATGAGAGAGAAAGATTACAAGTATTTTTCCTCAGAGGATCTGAAAGACTTGCGCAAGCCTTCGTTCAAAAAGAATGGTATGATAAGGCCATTTATTGGTGTGAGAGAATTATAGATAAAGATCAAACATGGGAAGAAGCCTACCGATTACTCATGTTTTGTTATTACCAAAAAAATAACCGTCCACAAGCAATCAAATGGTATAAAAAATGTCTAAACTCCCTAGAAAAAGAACTAGGAGTAGAACCAATGCAGCCAACACAACAAATGTATCAAATGATCATAACTGCTGATAGCTTGTTAAAGAATTAATCACTATAAGAAATATTCACACCATTGTGAATGAAAATGTTTTGTTATTAGAATGTTGTATCCAAGTATTCATGCGTGCTAACCGAAGTGGAAGGACCGAGACTCCTGCGGGAATAGCGCCGGACTTGAGACCCCACAGGCGCGCAGCCGAGGAGGCTCAAGTGGCGCCCCGCGGAAAGCGAGGTTCCTGCAACGGAGGGTAGCACCCCTTATTCAGAGTAGTAGCTATTTACAGGGTAGCAAAAAATAAAGTAAGTATCGGTCTTTTCCTTTTGGACTTAGTTGATTATGATAAACATATCATCTTAGAAATCGATACTTAAATAATTTGGAGGACCCATCATGGTCGAGATGCTCTTAGCACCAATCTTCTTTTTAACACTCACTATCTACTTAATATTCTTATTAAAAAGAAGCCATCAACATAAAAAAGCATATGGTTTAGCAATATGTTTATCCTTTGTCCTATTTATCTATTTTATCATCGGTGTATTTAGCTTCTTCATACCATCTACACCAAGTAATACATAACGTTTATAGTGGAAGCTACCAGCAGAGTAGCTTCAATTGCTTTTAAAACTTCTTATGAACAAACTCCTTAGCGATTACCCCTATCACTTTTTTTGTAACCCGTTTGTAACTACATCCAATTACGATAAGTCCATAGATTTTTAAACTTTGACCAAATAAAGGTTAAGAGGGGGATTTATTTTGAAGAAATCGCTTGGACATGTGTTGTTAATGTGTATGCTAGCTTTTGTCATGGTTTTTACTTCCGCATGTGGAACAAATCAAACAAGTTCAGATGATCCAGCACCGAAGGATAATACAAATGATAAGCCAAAAGAAGAAAAGAAGGAACCAATTAAAATTGGTGTTCTAGCATCGTTAAGTGGTGTACTTGAAGCTTATGGAAAACAAACAGTGAATGGATTTAAGTTAGGGCTTGAATATGCAACAGGTGGAACAATGGAAGTTAACGGACACCCAATTGAATTTATCATTGAAGATACTGAAACAAAACCTGAAGTTGCCGTTCAAAAAGCAACGAAATTACTTGAAGAAGATGGAGTAGACTTTTTAGTAGGTTCATCAAGCTCTGGTGATACATTAGCTGTTTTACCACTCGCTGAAGAGTATGAAAAGGTAATGGTTGTTGAACCAGCCGTTGCAGATAGTATCACTGGTGCAGATTGGAATAAATATGTTTTCAGAACTGCTCGTAACTCTTCACAAGATGCTGTAGCTGGTGCAGCAGCAATCGCAAAAAAAGGTGTGAAAATTGCTACGCTAGCACCTGATTATTCATTCGGTCGTGATGGTATCGCGGCGTTTAAAGAAGCTGCTGAAAAATTAGGAGCTGAAGTAATCCATGAGGAATACGCAGATCCAGCAGCAACTGATTTCACAGCTAATATCCAGAAAATCATTGACTCTGAGCCAGATTACTTATTCGTTGTTTGGGCAGGAGCAAACTCTCCTTGGAATCAAATTGCTGATATGAAAGTCCAAGAAAAAGGAATCAAAATATCAACAGGTGCCCCAGATATTGCTGCTCTTGCAACAATGGCTCCTTTAGTTGGTATGGAAGGATTTACAGTTTATTATCACAATCTTCCGAAAAACAAAGTGAATGATTGGTTAGTGGAAGAACATAAGAAACAGCATGATGGTGCTGTACCAGATTTATTTACGCCAGGTGGAATGAGTGCGGCAATTGCTATAATTGAAGCGCTTAAGAAAACAGAAGGAAATACGGATGTTGACACCATTATTTCTACAATGGAAGGTATGAGTTTTGATACGCCAAAAGGAAAAATGACGTTCCGACCTGAAGATCATCAAGCTATGCAAACATTGTATGCGATTCGTCTAGAGAAAGTTGACGGTGTAGATTATCCAGTTCCAGTCTTAATCCGTGAGCTTTCACCTGAAGAAACTGCACCACCAATTCGAAACTAACTTCTAGATGTGAGGGAAATAGAAAGATAGAGTACGAGAAATGAAGAGAGGCTGGCAGCTAGTTTTATCGTCCAGTCTCTTTTTTTATCAACACGTTGCATTACGTATGACTTGAAAAGAGGTGTAAAAATGACTCCAATAATAGAAACAAAAGACTTAACCATTGCCTTTGGTGGTCATGTGGCAGTAAACGGTGTAACATTTTCGGTTCAGAAAAATGATTTTAAATCAATTATCGGACCCAATGGAGCAGGAAAAACGACTTTCTTTAATTTGTTGAGCGGACAATTAAAACCGACAAAGGGAAGTGTTTTTCTGAATGGAAAAGAAATTACTAATCTATCCCCAACAGAACGTACGAGACGGGGAATAGGTAGATCGTTTCAAATCACAAATGTTTTCCCTAATTTAACAGTTTTAGAGAATGTGCGCCTAGCTGTACAGTCACAAGCTGGAGTTAGGTATCAAATGCTTGCTCACTTTGGAAAGTACAAGCGATTTATTGAGAAGTCGTTAGAAATTCTGAAATTAGTTCTTTTGGATAACAAGGCAGATGCACTAGCTAAAAACTTAGCGCATGGTGAAAAAAGAAAGTTAGAAATTGCGATGTTATTAGCTCTAGAGACTGAGGTTTTATTATTAGATGAACCAACTGCTGGTATGTCATTGGAAGAGGTTCCAGCCATACTAGATGTAATAAAGCAAATCAAAGCGGAAGGCAATCGGACGATCATTTTAATTGAACATAAGATGGATATGATTCTAGATTTATCCGACAGTGTCATGGTGTTATTCAATGGAACATTACTGGCTGACGGGACTCCTGAAGAAATTATGAATAATGAAACCGTTCAAAATGCCTACTTAGGAGGACTTTACGATGACAATGCATCTTAAATTAGAACACGTTGAAACGTATATTGATCAATATCATATTTTACAAGGTGTTTCATTTGAGGTTCCTAAAGGTGAGGTAACCGTTTTACTTGGTCGAAATGGAGCCGGCAAAACGACAACACTTCGTACCATTATGGGGTTAAATCAGGCTTCAAAGGGACGAATTGAATATAACGGTGAAGAAATACAGGGATTGCCGACATACAAAATTGCCTCTAAGGGAATTGGGTATGTTCCAGAGGATCAAGGCATTTTTGGTGAGTTAACAGTTGAAGAAAATATGAAGGTTGCGATTAAAAAAGAAAATGACGAGACAAATGAACGACTAGAATACATCTTAAAGCTATTTCCTGACCTTAAGACCTTTTGGAAAAAACGTGGAGGAAATTTAAGTGGTGGTCAAAAGCAAATGCTGTCTATTGCAAGAGCGTACGTAAATGATAATGACTTGCTTCTTATTGATGAACCAAGTAAAGGCTTAGCTCCAATTGTAGTTGAAAAGGTCATGGAATCTATCCAAGAGATGAAGGAAAAAACAACGATTGTACTTGTAGAACAAAATTTTATTATGGCAAGTACGATTGGGGACCGCTTTTATATTTTAGATGATGGTAAGACAGTCCATAAAGGTAATATGGAAGAATTAAAAGAAAATGAACAGCTAAGAAAACAGTATCTCGGTATTGCTTAATAATATTATTATTTATCTCCATCTATTGCTTAGGAGGCTTCGATTAATATGGAAGTATTTTTGAATTTAGCTATTAATGGCTTAGCGACTGGCATGCTTATCTTTTTATTAGCTGCTGGGCTAACTTTAATATTTGGATTAATGGATGTTTTAAACTTTGCACATGGTGGTCTGTTTGCATGGGGAGCGTATGCAGGTGTTTGGTTTTACACGACAACTCAAAGCTTTCTATTAGGAGTTATATGTGCAATCGTTACTGGGCTAGTTTTAGGGTTGTTAATGGAGAGATTTATCGTTCAACCCGTATATGGTAACCATGTTCAGCAAATATTGATTACGTTAGGAGTAATGCTTGTTCTTTCAGAAATGTTGAAGGTCGTGTGGGGCCCTAATCAATTAAGTGCACCAACTCCTGAATATTTAACGGGAAGCTGGGAATTTAACGGGATCATCTTAATCAAATACCGTTTATTAATTATTATAGTTGGCTTCCTTGTGTTTGCAGGTATTTATTTTATTTTAAATAAAACAAAAATCGGTTTAGTTGTTCGTGCAGGTGTAATGAACAAGGAAATGGTTCAATCACTAGGAATTAATATTAAGAAGGTTTTCATGCTTGTTTTCATGGTAGGATCTGCAATGGCTGCTTTAGGTGGAGTGTTATTAGGTCCTTATTCAGGTGTGATTCATGCTGGGATGGGAATGGAATTTGCCATTCTTGCCTTCATTGTTGTTGTCATTGGCGGTATGGGGAGTATTACAGGTTCACTTTTTGCAGCTATTCTCGTTGGTTTATCAGGTGCATTTATGACATATTATGTACCGGATTTATCTCTAGCAGTAAATATGCTATTAATGGCTGCGGTATTAATTTTTAGACCGCAAGGATTATTTGGAATGAAGGGGGTATGAGAATGAAGAACTTATACGGATCAAATCCAAAAGCTAGAATTCCATATATCATGATCGGTTTATTATTAGTTCTCTTCCCTTTTATGAACGATTCTCGAAGTATGCTAATCTTGTTTACACAAGTTTTTATCTTTGCTGTCTTTGCAATGAGTTACGATATTCTATTAGGGTATACAGGGATTGTTTCGTTCGGTCATGCGATGTTTTTCGGGATAGGTGCATATACAACAGGAATCTTTCTTAAGCGATTTGAAGCGACATTACTCATTTTGATTGTATCGATCGTTGTAGGAGCAATAATCGCGGCGATTGTAAGTTATTTTGTTGGTTTGCTATCGCTCCGTTTAAAAAGTCACTTTTATGCGATGCTTACACTAGCATTTGCTGGTCTCTTTCTAGTAATGGCTGAGAAATGGCGGACATTAACGAACGGAAATGATGGATTCACGTTTTCAATACCAGATGTGTTAAAAGATAGAATGACTCTCTATTTTGTCACGCTAGCCTTGATGATTGGTACCTTTTTATTCCTGCGCTTATTTACAAATTCTCCATTAGGAAGAGTTTTGCAGGCAATTAGAGAAAATGAACCTCGAACAGAGTCGCTTGGTTATCAAGTTCTCCATTATAAGATTATTGCAAGTATAGTAGCGGGCGTCATTGCTAGTTTTGCAGGGTCAATGTACGTGCTCACGCTACGTTTTGTAAATACTTCAGTGTTTGCAATAGATGTGACGCTCGATGCCTTATTAATGACGATTATCGGTGGGGTTGGAACGTTAGTTGGAGCCATCATTGGTGCTGGGTTAATTGAATTTGCTCATCATTGGTTAACCGGGTTAGCTAAAGTCCATTGGATTTTTGAACGTTGGATTATTTTCTTTGGAATTTTGTATATTTTAGTCGTGATGTTCTTCCCAATGGGAATTGTCGGAACGATAAGAATGTGGTGGGTTAAGAGAAAGAAGAAAAAAGTTGCAAAAATTGAGAAGCAGCAAATTGCAAGCTAAAGGGGTCTGATATGATGAATGAACTTCAGCTAATTCAATCCTTTGTCGTCCGCTGTAACTTATTAGATGTGAGTGATGGAACTGGCCAAAAGCAATGGAGAATAAAAGTCACCCACGTGCAAGGTGAGGAAGAAATAACGTTAACCAGTTTAGAAGAAGCATTGGCATATATGAAAAGAACGCTTGGGGAGTGACATTTTTGCAATCAATTGGAATTGTAAGTACCGGAATTTATTTACCTGAAACATTTGAAACAAGTGAAGATATTGCAAAAAAATCTGGGCTACCAAATGAAGTTGTGAAGAATAAACTTGGAATCTTAAAAAAGCCCATTCCTGGAGAGCATGATCACACATGTGAAATGGGGATTATGGCAGCAAGAGATGCGATCAAAAAAGGAGGAATAGATCCTTCGACGATAGATCTCGTTATCTATATTGGTGAGGAACATAAGGAATATCCATTATGGACAGCAGCAATTAAACTACAGCAAGAAGTAGGTGCAATCAATGCTTGGGCGTTCGATGTTGCGATGAGATGCGGTACGACTGTGATGGCATTAAAGGTTGCAAAGGATATGATGAAGTCAGATAAATCTCTCCAAACGGTGCTTCTTGCAGGAGGATACCGCAATGGAGATTTTATTGACTATCAAAACCCACGTACTCGATTTATGTTTAATTTAGGTGCAGGTGGAGGAGCGATTTTATTAAAAAGAGGTCATTCTCAAAATCAGCTTTTAGAGAGTCATATTATGACAGATGGTAGTTTTTCTGAGGATGTTGTCGTGGTTGCAGGTGGTACAAAACACCCGATATCGAGCCAAGCTTTAGAAGAGAATCTTAACAAGCTAGATGTTTTAGACCCTGAAGGTATGAAACAGAGACTTGAAGAAAAGTCGATGAAAAACTTCTTACATGTTATTCGGAAATCTCTAGAAAAAAGTGGCTACACAGAAAAGGATATTAACTATCTAGGGATTTTGCATATGAAAAAATCGGCCCATGATTATGTGCTAAAGGAATTAGGATTATCACAGAATCAATCCATTTATTTAAGTGAATACGGTCATATTGGGCAAATAGATCAAATCTTATCTATTCAACTAGCAGAAGAGACAGGGAAATTGAAAAAGGGTGACATCGTTGTATTAGTAAGTGCGGGAATTGGGTATGCCTGGGGAGCTACTACAATTAAATGGGGGTAGGTTTTATCAAATGAAAACTATTTCTTTGAAAAAGCTAACGCTATCAAATGGTGAAACACTAGGCTATAGAGAACGAGAAGGCGGTACTAAACCAATCCTTCTCATTCATGGAAATATGACATCATCAAAGCATTGGGATGTTGTATTAGAAGGAATGCCAGAGGAGTATAAATTATTTGCAGTTGATTTAAGAGGGTTTGGAGCATCAACTTACAATCAGCCTGTCTGCTCGATGAAAGACTTTGCTTATGACCTTAAATTATTTGTGGACGAAATCGGGTTACAGGATTTTACGATGGTAGGATGGTCAACAGGTGGTGGAGTCGCCATGCAATTTGTTGTTGATTATCCGAGCGTTTGTAAAAAATTAATATTATTAGCGTCACTTTCAACAAGAGGATATCCATATTTCGGAGTAAATGAAATGGGGCAAATTGACGTTACTCGTCGTTTAAAGACAATAGAAGAAATTAGCCAGGATCCAATTAGGACCATTCCAATTCAATCAGCATACGACAGAAAAGATAAAGAATTTTTGAAAAGAATTTGGAATGCCACCATTTATCGAGATAAACAACCCTCTGAGGAAAAATATAACGAATATGTGCTAGACATGCTAACACAACGGAATCTAGTAGATGTCTATCAATGTAACAACCTTTTTAACATTAGTGATTACGATAATGGATTAGGAAATGGTACGGGACAAGCGAAAGAAATATCGATACCTGTGCTTGTTTTACAAGGAGAAACCGACGTAGTCATTTCTCATCAAATGGCTAAAGAAATTGTCAATGACATAGGAGAAAATGCTACATATGTCGAATTAAAAGGATGTGGACATTCTCCGTTAGTTGATGACTTGGAGCAATTATTATCTGTGATGACTGAATTTTTAGAACAAAAGGAGTTTTCGAAATGAGATTACAAGATAAAGTAGCGATTGTTACAGGAGCGGCAAATGGATTGGGGTTAGAGGCTGCAATCACATTCGTTCGAGAAGGAGCAAAAGTAGCACTCGTTGACTTTGATTCCTCTGGGGCAGAACGTGCGAATGAATTGAAAAATCAAGGAGCAGATGTTGAGTTTTTTCAGGTTAACGTAGCAGATCGTGAAAGTGTTGATTCAATGGTTCAACAAGTTATGGACCGATTTGGAAAAATTGACATTTTAATTAACAATGCAGGAATTACAAGAGACGGTATGCTTACAAAGCTTTCTTCTGAAGATTTCCAAAGAGTTCTTGATGTGAACATCACTGGGGTTTTTAATTGTACTCAAGCAGTAGTGCCACACATGCTTGCGAATGGAAAAGGAAAAATCGTCAATACTTCATCAGTCTCTGGCGTCTATGGAAATGTTGGTCAAACCAATTATGCAGCATCAAAAGCGGCAGTTGTAGGAATGACAAAAACATGGGCGAAGGAACTTGGGAGAAAAGGAATTAATGTGAATGCTGTTGTACCAGGTTTCATTGAGACAAATATGGTGGCAACTGTGCCAGAAAAGGTCATTGAGCAAATTAAAGCAATGATTCCCCTACACCGTTTAGGTAAGCCTTCCGATATTGCAAATGCTTATTTATTCTTATCATCTGATGAGTCTGATTATGTGAATGGGACTTCATTACATGTAGATGGCGGAATCATGATGTAACAATAGAATGCAAGATTACGAGTGATCCTTGGTCACTCGTTTTTCCATAGAAAAAGGAGAGAGTGGATATGAGAAATGTAGTTATTACATCAGCAGTTCGATCACCAATTGGTACGTTTGGTGGTGTTTTTAAAGATTTATTGCCTACTGATTTAATAGTACCTGTAATAAAAGAAGTAGTTAAGAAAAGTGGCTTAGAAAAGCATGAAGTAAATGAAGTGATATTAGGACACTGTCTTCAGCGAACAGATCAGCCTAATACAGCAAGAACGACAGCATTATTAGCGGGACTAGAGGATACAACAACAGGATTTACTGTTCAACGGCAATGTGCATCAGGAATGCAAGCAATCATTTCAGCTGCACTTCAAATTCAATCTGGTTTATCTGATGTTGTTATTGCTGGTGGTGTTGAAGCAATGAGTTCTAGCCCATATGTATTAAAACAGCATCGTTGGGGCGCAAGAATGCAGCATGGTCAAATCACTGACACGGTTTGGGAGATATTAGAGGATCCCATTCATCATATTATGATGGGAGAAACGGCTGAAAATTTAGCAGATTCACACGAAATCTCTCGACAAGCACAAGATGAACTTGCCCTCCAAAGTCATCAAAAAGCAATTCATGCAATTGAATCAGGCTATTTTGACTCACAAATCGTACCAATCACAATGAAAACACGGAAAGGTGAAGTGACAGTCACAAGGGATGAAAACCCAAGAGCAGATCTCACAATGGAAAAACTTGCTGGGTTAAGACCTGTATTTAGAAGTAACGGTAGTGTAACTGCAGGAAATGCCTCTAGTCTAAATGATGGAGCAGCAGCACTAGTGTTAATGAGTGAGGAGTTAGCCATTGAAAAAGGTTTAACCCCACTTGCAAAAATTTCAGGATTTTCAGTAGCGGGTGTAGATCCAAAATTAATGGGACGTGGACCAGTGCCAGCTATAAAAACAGGTCTTAGTCACACAGGTTGGTCCCTAGAGGATGCAGACTTAATAGAAGTTAACGAAGCATTTGCTGCGCAATACTTAGCAGTTGAAAAGGAACTAGAATTGGACAGAGAAAAAGTAAATGTAAATGGAAGCGGAATTAGCTTAGGACATCCGATTGGATGCACAGGTGCTAGAATAGTAGTCAGCCTTATCCATGAACTACACAGAAGAGACCTTAATAAAGGAATTGCTAGTTTATGTGTAGGAGGAGGAATGGGGGCTACGGTGTTTTTGGAAACGAAATAAGCTAGTAATGGAAAGAGTATCAATTTTGATGCTCTTTTTTTAGTTGGTTGGAACTATTTTTGGAAAATGTCTTGTGCTTCACGGTTGTGGAGTGGATGAAGTCCGAAACGGTGTTGGGTGTGGAAGAAAAAGTCCTTCATAGAGTGGATGAAGTCCGAAAAGGCGTGGGGTGTAGAAGAAAAAGTTCTTCATAGAGTGGATGAAGTCCGAAACGGTGTTGGGTGTGGAAGAAAAAGTCCTTCATAGAGTGGATGAAGTCCGAAGTTGAGTGGAGTGTCGAGGGAAAGGTCCTTCATAGAGTGGATGAAGTCCGAAACGGTGTTGGGTGTGGAAGAAAAAGTTCTTCATAGAGAGGATGAAGTCCGAAGTTGAGTGGAGTGTCGAGGGAAAGGTCCTTCATAGGGTGGATGAAGTCCGCAAAGGTGAGGAGCGACAAGGAAAAAGTTCTTCATAAATTAAATGAAGGACGAAAAAATCTAAAACAAATTAAACCTGCAGTTACAACTATTTTCTCACACTCGTATTCTATGTAACTTACATGTAACCACTTATCTATATAGTCAAATAATCAATGAAAAGGTAAGGAGAGATTATCGTGGGGTGGGAACTAGATTGGATTGAAGGTCGTGCTCGGATACATCCTGATTCCATTGCGATTGTCGATGGTGAAACAAGAAATCGTTGGTCATATGACCAATTAAATAGACGTGCAAATAAACTTGCTAGCTTTTTTATAGAAAGTGGAATAAAAAAAGGAGATCGCATCGCCATTTTATCTCCTAATCACATTAGCTATTTTGACATTTTATTTGCTTGCAGTAAAATTGGAGCCATTTTCGTTCCAATAAATTGGAGGTTGTCTCAAGCGGAAATTGATTATATTTTGGAGGATTGTAGTCCTAGCCTGATAGCGTTCCATTCTAAATTTGAAAAGAAACTAGATAAAAACATACCAATTAAAAGTTTACTAACCGATTCAGTAGAATACGAATTATCAGTAAATCAAAGTGGTCAATTTTACAAAGATAGTTGTCTGTCAGAGAAAGATCCTCTTGCGATTATTTACACTGGTGGAACTACTGGAAAACCAAAAGGTGCGGTTTTGTCCCATCAATCGATTATGTGGAATGGGATGAATACCATCTTAAGCTGGAATTTAACAGAGAAGGATGTAACACTCACATATTTACCTATGTTTCATACCGGGGGCTTAAATGCATTATCCATTCCTATCCTAATGATCGGAGGAACGGTCGTTATCGCAAGCGAATTTGAGCCGAACCAAGCACTTACACTCATTAACCAAGAGAAATGTACCATCGTCTTAATGGTACCAACCATGTATCATATGATAACCTCTTGTGAAGGGTTTGCCTCTGCAACGTTTCCGACGATGAATACTTTTTTATCAGGTGGAGCTCCTTGTCCTCTTGAGATTTATCAAGCATTTGAGAGAAAAGGGCTAGCTTTTAAAGAAGGATACGGTCTTACGGAGGCTGGTCCTAATAACTTCTATATAGAACCAAGTGTCGCTAGGTTTAGGAGAGGTTCTGTTGGAAAACCAATGATGTTTAATGAAATTAAGCTGATTGGTTCAGATGGAAAAGAAGTTTCTGTAGGAGAGGTTGGTGAACTTCTTATAAAAGGAAAACATCTTTTTGAATATTATTGGAACAATGAACAAGCAACTAATAATGCGCTCCAAGATGCTTGGTTACACACAGGTGACCTCGGAAGAATAGATGAAGATGGGTACTTTTATATCGTTGGTAGAAAAAAAGAAATGATCATAACTGGTGGAGAAAACGTATATCCGCTAGAAGTAGAGCAGTGTATTAGCCAGCATCCTTCAGTTAGTGAAGTCGCTGTATTTGGTCTTCCACATCCCAAGTGGGGGGAAGTTGTTACGGCAGTTGTTTCAATAAAACAGAAAGAAGAGATTTCTGAAAAAGAAATTCGCGAGTTTTGCCAACAATTTTTAGGAGCGTATAAAATCCCAAAGCATATTAAAATCGTCAACGATATACCGAAGACACATGTTGGAAAGATAGATAAATCGTTTTTGCGAACTCAATATGAAGATCTTTCGAATTGAAAAATACAAAAAAAGGATAATTTAAACATGTGTAGAACTCCTTTAGTATGGCTAAGGTAACTATACTCTGTTTGCTTATTGTATTTATGTATTCAGCTCTGGTGTCTCACCACTCATGAAAGAGTAGAATTACCTACATAATTGAAATGTGTGTGTTTCAACGCAAACGATAAGGAGATTTATGAAACGATGATTGGCAGAAGTATGTTAACAGGTGTGAAAGTAAAATTAACTAGAATCAAAGAATCGGATATTGATACGGTTGTGAAGTGGTATGAGGATGTAGAGTTTTTAAGAAATTTAGATGCTGTAGCTGCATTCCCTAAGCGAGCGAATGATTTCTCAGACTGGATCGAGAAAAAAGTTGAAACTAATTTTACATTTGCAATTCGTTTAATTGAATCAGATTCCATTATTGGCTTCATTAATCTTGATGGTATTCTTTGGAATCACCGTAATACATGGCTAGCGTTAGCAATAGGAAATCAAGAGCACAGAGGTAAAGGCTACGCAAAAGAAGCAATGGAGTTAGCAATTGATTTTGCTTTTTATGAACTGAATCTTCATCGGATTCAATTAACAGTCTTTGACTACAATGTAACGGCTATCTCACTCTATGAAAAGATTGGTTTTACCTATGAAGGAACCCATCGTGAATTTATAGAAAGAGATGGAGTTAAGTATGGCATGAGATTATATGGGCTATTGAGAGATGAATGGAATAGGAATGAAAAAAGAGAAATCCCAAAGTAGGATTTCTCTTTCTCGCTTTTATAGTACAGGCTTCCAAATCATTAAAATAAACAATAGTGTACCAAGAGTTGTAGCTATGTAAAATTGGCTATTAATTTTAGATAATAGAACTTTTTGTTCATTAGGTAAATCAACAGCTTCTTTGTTTTTATCATCAAAAACCCAATTTGCTAGTTTTTTAGACTTAGGTTCGATGAATCCAATAACAATCACTTGTATCAGAATATAAAGGATAAGAGAGCCGATTAACCAAAATGTTGACAGAAAAGATCCATATTCACCTAAAACCACAAGTAAAATCCCAGTTAGAACGGCAATCGTTCCACCAATTTTCGGGAAAAAGTTCAGCATTTGACTTAACGCCATGTTGTGTCTTAATGATACAGCGTTTTGATTGTTACGCAATAATACATGAGCGAAAAATGTTGGACCAATACCGATAATGGAAGATAATACATGAATTAATATTAAGATCTTCAATTGTTTCACCTCCTTCTTTCGTCCTAACATCATAAAATAGATAAAATGATCTTGCAATTCAAATTCCAAAAAAAACTAAAACTACTAAAAATATTAAATAGGTTCTTGCTAATTTTCATACATCGTATTTTAAACTTGTATAACTTGGTAGTATCCCCTAATGGAGATAAGCTTCGCAATCATGTAAAATAAGAGCAGATAAAATCGTAGATAGAGAATTTTTTCAATAATTCGGAGGTGTAAAGATGTCTCTTCAGTTGTTTATAGGACGTGCAGGAAGTGGGAAAACACATAAATGCCTAGCAGAAATAAAGGAGAAGTTATTAGAGGATTCAATTGGTTCTCCGATTATATATTTAGTTCCAGACCAAATGACATTTCAATCCGAGTATGACTTAATTAACACACCAGGACTAGGAGGTATGATGCGTGCTCAAGTGTTTAGTTTTACACGATTAGCATGGCGTGTGCTACAGGAAACTGGTGGGATGAGTCGGTTTCATTTAGACAGTGTCGGAATTCACATGGTTTTACGTAAAATCATTGAGCACCGTTCAAAAGATTTAAAATTGTTTTCTAAGGCTTCAGAAAAGACCGGTTTTATAAGTCAAGTTGAAGAAATGATCGCTGAATGTAAGAGATATATGATCGATTCTTCGAGTCTTCAAGAAAAGAGAGAAAGCTTACAATCTGAACATCAAACGGTGTTAGCTGATAAATTGCATGACTTACAACTCATTTTTGAAGAAATGGACAAGCATCTTGCACATAAATACGTAGATTCAGAGGATTACTTACGCTTATTGGCTGAAAAGATGGAGAAATCGTCTTATATTCAGCAAGCAGAAGTATTTATTGATGGCTTCCATAGTTTTACACCACAAGAGCTAGAGGTTGTTGAAAAACTGATGGCTACAAGTAAAAAGGTGACGATTGCTTTAACAGTGGACAAGTTGTATGAGCAGTATCCTCCTCATGACTTGAGTTTGTTTAGAATGACTGGATCAACGCTACAGCAAATAACTGAAATGGCACGCAACCTAAATATAGATATCGCACCACCGGTTTTCTTTGAAGAAGGAACTAGGTATAAACAGTCGCGTTCACTAGCTCATTTAGAAACGTATTTCGATTCACGACCTACTGTTCCATTTGAAGGAAAGAGCGATATTGCCATTGCTCAGGCTGTGAACAGAAGAGCGGAAATAGAAGGCGTTGCAAGGGAAATCAAGAAACTAGTAAGAGAGAAAGGGTATCGCTATCAGGATATTGCTTTACTCGTTCGAAATGGCTCAGATTATAAAGATATGATCGATACTTTGTTTAAAGATTACGAGATTCCATTCTTTATTGACCAAAAACGATCGATGTTGAATCACCCATTAATAGAATTAATCCGATCTAGCTTGGAAGTGATTAACGGCTTTTGGAGATATGAAGCGGTCTTTCGATGTATAAAAACAGACTTACTTACACCGGTATCTGATAACAAACAAATGATACGAGAAGACATGGATATGTTAGAGAATTTTGTGCTTGGTTATGGTATCCAAGGAAGTAAGTGGACTAATGACCAACGCTGGGTTTATAGACGAGTGCGAGGTCTTGAGGATGAAGATTTACCTCAAACCGATAAAGAAAGAGAAACAGAAGATAAGCTTAATGATTTAAGAGAGATGATTGTTGGACCATTAATGACACTTCAGCAACGTTTTAAAAGAGCGAAAAATGGATCGCAAATGTGTGAGTCGTTATTCTTATTTTTACAAGAACTTGAAATACCTAAAAAAATTGAAATATTAAGAGACGAAGCAGAAAAAGCAGGCCGTCTAGAGGAAGCAAGAGAGCATGATCAAGTGTGGAAGGCTGTGCTAGATTTACTTGATCAATTTGTGGAAATTATGGCCAACGAAAAAGTATCACTGAAGTTATTTAGTAATATGCTTGAGTCTGGTTTGGAAAGCATGAAGTTTGCGCTCGTTCCTCCTGCAATTGACCAAGTGTTAATCGCTAGCCTAGAACGCTCTCGTTTTTCAAATGTGAAATGCTCATTTATTATAGGTGCAAACGATGGTGTTCTCCCTGCAAGGCCAAATGAAGAAGGCATTCTATCTGAACAAGATCGAGAGCAATTACAAGAATCAGGATTGTTATTAGCTCCAGGGAGCCGTCAGCAGCTTCTTGACGAGAATTTTATTATTTATGGAGCATTTACAAGTGCATCGCAACGTGTGTACGTTAGTTATCCACTTGCAAATGAAGAGGGAAAATCATTAATGCCTTCTATTATGATTAAACGACTGAAGGATTTATTTCCATCCATACAGGAGTTATATTGGATGAATGAGCCAGGTGAACAAGCTGATGGAGATCAACTTAACTTTATCGCTAACCCGAGTGTTTCATTATCCTATTTGGCCACACAATTATTAGCGTGGAAGCGCCATTATCCCATTCATGATATGTGGTGGGATGTTTATAATTTTTACTCCGAAAATGAAGAATGGCAAGATAGCTCAAAAAGAGTATTAAGCAGTTTATTTTATGAAAATAAAACAAAGAAGCTTTCAAATTCTGTGACGAAAGTTTTATTCGGTGACCATATACAAGGGAGCGTTTCACGGATGGAAGTCTTTCAAGCCTGCCCATTCTCACACTTTGCGAACTATGGCTTGCGCTTAAAAGAGCGTCAAGTGTTTCGATTAGAAGCACCTGATATTGGTCAGTTATTTCATGCAGCTTTAAAGCAAATTTCAGATATTCTTCACGCTCAACAAAAAGGCTGGAAGGACTTAACAAAGGAACAATGCGACTTACTAGCCCATCAAGCAGTTGAAATGCTTGCACCGAAGCTACAACGTGAAATATTGCTTAGCTCAAATCGACATAACTATATTAAGCATAAGCTTCAAAAAATAATCAGTCGTGCTTCAGTTGTTTTAAGTGAGCATGCAAAAGCAAGTGGCTTTGCACCTGTGGGGCTTGAATTAGCGTTTGGAAAAAATGGCCCACTACCACCGATCCAATTTACATTAGACAATGGAACGACGATGGAATTGGTCGGTCGCATTGACCGTGTGGATAAAGCGGAGAGCTCTAAAGGTATGCTCTTAAGAATTGTAGATTATAAATCGAGTCAGAAGGCGTTGAATTTAACAGAAGTTTTTTATGGACTTGCTCTTCAAATGCTCACGTATTTAGATGTTGTAATTACACATTCAAAGGACTGGTTAAAAGAACCTGCTACTCCAGCTGGCGTACTATATTTCCATGTGCATAATCCGATGATCAATAGTCCATTTGCGATGTCAGAAGAGAAACTAGAGGAAGAAATATTCAAACGGTTTAAAATGAAAGGGCTGTTGCTAGGAGATGAAGAGTCTGTTCGTTTAATGGACCAGTCACTTGAGCATGGTCATTCTCAGATCGTTTCAGCTGCATTAAAAAAGGATGGCAGCTTTTATTCGAATTCATCGATTGCTAGTGAAGAAGAACTTGGCTTACTTCGTGGTCATGTTCGTTCATTGTTTAAAAAAATCGGAACGGATATTACAGAAGGGGTTATTGATATTGCCCCTTACAAGCTTAAAAATAAAACACCATGTACCTTCTGTTCATTTAAATCTGTTTGTCAATTTGATCAGTCCCTTGAAGAGAATGAATATCGCTCACTGATTCAAGAAAAGAATGACACCATTTTAGAAAAAATCAGGAAAGGAGGAATTGTGAATGAATAAACTACCTGCCAAGCCACAAGAAAGTCAATGGACAGATGATCAATGGAAAGCGATTGTGGCAAGTGGACAGGATATCCTTGTTGCAGCTGCAGCGGGCTCGGGAAAAACGGCCGTCCTTGTTGAAAGAATTATAAAAAAGGTGATTTCAAAAGAAAATCCAGTTGATGTGGACCGCTTACTTATTGTGACGTTTACAAATGCGTCGGCGGCTGAAATGCGGAATCGAATTGGAGAGGCGTTAGAAAAAGCCCTTAAAGAACAACCTGCATCACTACATTTACGTCGACAGTTAAGTCTACTAAATAAAGCATCTATTTCTACCATTCACTCGTTTTGTTTACAGGTCATAAGGACGTATTATTATTTACTAGATATTGACCCAGGCTTTCGGATTGCCAATGATACAGAAGGAGAGCTCCTTCGAGATGAAGTAATGGAAGAATTATTTGAAGAGGAATATAGCAACCCAGAAAACGAACAATTCTTTGATTTAGTTGATAGATACACAAATGATCGAAGTGACGTAGAGCTTCAAAATATGATTCGTAAATTGTATGAATTTTCACGTTCACATCCATCACCTGAGAAATGGTTAGAGGATTTAGTTCGTCTTTATGATATTGCAGAAGATGCGTCGATTGAGGAAACGTCTTTTTACCCTTTTTTACTACAAGATATTACGCTTCAATTAGAAGGGGCAAAAAACCTTCTATATAGAGGTTTAGAATTAACAAAACAGCCTGGTGGACCTGCACCAAGAGCTGTGACACTTGATGAAGATCTCCAACAGTTAGAGAGATTAATTGATGCCAAAAATCATTCGTGGTCTGCATTATATGAGGAAATGCAAAAGGTTGCCTTTAAAACAGCTAAGTCTTGTAAAGGTGATGAATATGATGCAAAAATGCTAGCACAAGTAACATCGATACGTGATGAAGCGAAAAAACAAGTGAAGAAGCTACAAGAGGAATTATTTAGTCGTGCACCAGAGGCATATTTAAGAGATTTACGTGATATGAAAGTATCAATTTCCACACTCGTTTATTTAGTGAAGCAGTTTGGTACAAAGTTTCAGCAAATAAAACAAGAAAAAGGGTTAGTGGATTTTTCAGACCTTGAGCATTATTGTTTACAAATTTTAAGTCGGAAAGGTCAAGACGGATATTCCCTTCTTCCATCAGAAGCTGCATTAGATTACCGTCTTCAATTTGCAGAAGTGCTTGTCGATGAGTATCAAGACACGAATATGGTGCAAGAATCGATTATTAAGCTAGTGACAAAAGAGGAAGAAGAAAAAGGTAATCTCTTTATGGTAGGGGATGTTAAGCAATCAATTTATCGCTTCCGTTTAGCAGAGCCAATGCTGTTTTTAGGAAAATATAAACGATTTACACAAAACGGTGAGGGTACTGGAATACGTATTGATTTATCAAAGAATTTTCGAAGTAGGAGCGAGGTATTGGACGGAACCAACTATCTTTTCCAGCAGATTATGGATGAAAATGTTGGTGAAATTCAATATGACGAAGATGCAGAGTTAAAGCTAGGTGCTAGTTATCCTGCGAACGAGAATATGGCTTGTGAATTGATGCTTCTTCAACAAGAGGGACAATTAGAAGATACGTATGATACAGAAAGCGATGAAGAGGAAATCGGTTTTGATCAGGTCGAGTTGGAAGCAGCTCAGCTTGAAGCAAGAGCGATGGCTTCTCGTATTAAAGAAATGATTTCTAGCGGGTTTCAAATCTATGATCGTAAACTTGATCGAACAAGAGCGATTACGTACCGTGATATTGTCATCTTACTGCGCTCTATGCCTTGGGCGCCACAAATTATTGAAGAGTTTAAGCAGCATGGAATACCAGTATATGCTGACCTTTCTTCTGGTTATTTTGAAGCAACTGAAGTGTCAATAATGATGTCACTTCTAAAGGTAATCGATAATCCTTATCAGGATATCCCAATGGCTGCGGTGTTACGCTCACCGATCGTGGGGCTTGATGCAGAAGAACTAGCGAAAATAAGAACCTTTGATAAAAAGGGTTCCTTCTATGAAGCCCTAAAACAATTTATTACTGAATGTTCAAAGGAAGACGAGACTTCTCGTAAGGTAACTACATTTTATGAGCAATTGCAGGAGTGGCGAACAAAAGCTCGTCTTGGAGCACTTTCAGAGTTAATTTGGCAATTGTACCGCGAAACCTTCTTTTTTGATTTTGTTGGTGGAATGCCAGGTGGAAAACAAAGACAAGCCAATCTACGTGCACTGTATGACAGGGCTCGTCAATATGAAGCGACATCATTTCGTGGCTTATTCCGCTTCTTGCGTTTTATCGAGAGAATGCAAGATCGAGGGGATGATTTAGGTACAGCTCGTGCTTTAGGTGAACAAGAAGATGTTGTCAGATTAATGACGATTCATAGTAGTAAAGGATTAGAGTTCCCAGTTGTATTCGTAGGTGGACTTGCAAGAAACTTTAATATGATGGATTTAAATAAAGCCTATCTCTTAGATAAAGAGTTGGGGTTAGGCTCTAAATATATTAATCCTAAACTAAGGATAAGTTACCCTACACTACCAATGATGACAATAAAGAAGAAAATGAAGCTTGAACTCATTGCAGAGGAGATGCGCGTACTTTACGTTGCCCTTACACGTGCTAAGGAAAAATTAATCTTAATGGGAACTGTAAGAGATATTAATAAACGATTGGAAAAATGGGAATCGACATTAACAAATGACCAGTGGATACTAGATGATTATGACCGAATGCAAGCGAAGTCATATATCGATTGGATTGGTCGGGCACTAATTCGCCATCACGATTGTGAGCTACTTCGTAAAACTGATGAAGCTTATCAGTTGCCTTCAGACATTGTTCATCATCCATCGAGATGGAAGATTTCATTAAAGGATGGTAGTGAATATACAGATATTGCTTTAGCAAAACAAGATCGGGAAGATGAAATTTTACAAGCGTTGAGAGTAAATCAGCCGGTCCCAATAAGGAGCGATTTCCATCAAGAGGTGAATGAGCGACTGAATTGGAAGTATACGCATCAATCTGCGACAAGCCATCGTTCAAAGCAATCGGTGACAGAGATAAAAAGGCAGCGAGAGGCGATAGATGAGCATAGTGATGTAACGTTAATGAGTAATATGAAGGCACCGCTTGCTGATCGACCTCGTTTTATGCAAAAGAAGTCCTTAACGGCAGCTGAACGTGGGACGGCTATGCATATGGTGATGCAGCATATGAACCTTAACGAGGATATCCATGAACAATCTGTTCGTGAACAGGTTGCTAAAATGGTTCATGATGAACTTATTACACAAGAACAAGCAGAAGTGATTGATGTAGAAAGTGTTCTAACCTTTTTCGTTTCACCAATAGGTAAGCGTTTGTGCAAAGCTTCAGACGTGAGGAGAGAGGTTCCATTTAGCTTGGCGATACCAGCAAGTGAAGCTTATCGTGATTGGAACGAAGCTGAAGGAGAAAACGTGTTAATTCAAGGGGTAATTGATTGTATTTTTGAGGATGCAGAAGGGCTTGTTTTAGTTGATTACAAGACGGATAGTATATCGTTTAAGTACTCGAGCTTTGAAGAAGCAAAGCCAGATTTAGAAGAGCGATATCGTGTACAGATTGAACTGTACGCAAGAGCAATTGAATACATTTGGAAAAAGCCGTTAACTGACAGATTTTTATATTTCTTCGATGGCGGACATTTATTAAAAGCATAAGCGACTAAGCGGAAAACAAACTGCACCTAAACCAAAGGTGCGGTTGTTTTCGTTGTACGTGTTTTTCTTGCAATAACAGAGGAGGTTGTAAAATAATTCTGTTTTTCTAGAGAAAGGTTAGTTCCAAATTTTGTAACAATCATCTAGTGTTGACTATGCTAAAATATGTATAATAAATGAACCTAGAGATTAGCTATCCTGAAAATACGACACTGTATGTGGGGTGTTAACCTTTGTTGCAGGAACCTCGCTTTCCGCGGGGCGCTCCTGGAGCCTCCTCGGCTTTCGCCTGTGGGGTCTCCAGTCCAGCGCATCTCCCGCAGGAGTCTCGGTTCCTTCCACTACGGTTAACACTTCTAACATCCTTGGGTTTAACATTCAAAAACCATAAAATCTTAACTAATTAATTTACTAACACCCAATTAACACCCAAGGTACTAATCTATATTTTAAGCATTCCATTTTGGAAAAATATGAATCTATTTACTTATGGTGTTTAATACAATCTTTACTATATATAATCAATATTTGCTCTGAAAGAGAGGCGAAGTATATGCGTGTTTTACACACGGCGGATTGGCATTTAGGAAAGACGCTTGAAGGAAGAAGTCGCTTAGAGGAACAAGCGCAGTTTTTGGACGAGCTTGTAGATATTGTTGAAAGAGAGCAAATTGATGTTGTGCTTATGGCAGGGGATGTGTTTGATACGGTGAATCCCCCAGCAGCTGCAGAGCAGCTATTTTATGAAAGCATATCGAGGCTATCTGATAAAGGAAGAAGACCTGTTGCAGTGATTGCGGGAAATCATGACAATCCTGATCGTTTATCTGCTGCTACTTCACTAGCACATGAACAAGGAATTATCTTACTAGGTTTGCCCACCATTGAAGTACAGTCCATTTATATACCAAAATCAAATGAAACAATGAAACTAGCAGCCTTACCTTATCCATCGGAATCTCGTTTAGCCGAGCTTCTCTCTGAAAGTAATAAAGACATTCTATTAAGGGAAAAATACGATGAAAAAATCCGTGGCATGTTTGAAGAGATGAGTCGACATTTTTCTCCACAAACAGTAAATATCGCGATGAGTCATATTTATGTAACAGGTGGAAGTTCAACTGATTCAGAGCGACCAATTGAAGTAGGTGGCGCTTATACGGTAGCAGGCACAAGTTTACCAGCATCAGCTTCATATGTTGCTCTAGGTCATCTACATCGACCACAGAATGTGAAGAGAGCTAACACTTTAGCGCGTTATTCAGGATCTCCGTTAGCATATAGCTTTTCCGAGTCCGGCTATGCTAAATCTGTTACGATCTTAGATGCTAAGCCAAATGAGGAGGTCTCAATGTCAGAGGTATTCCTATCAAGTGGTAAACCACTTGTTAAGTGGAAAGCGACAGAAGGGCTACAACAGGTGTATCAATGGCTAGATGAAGGTAGAGATAAAACAGCGTGGATTGACTTAGAGGTCCATTTAACCAATGCGTTATCACTTGAAGAAATTCATCGCTTACGCAAGCAGCATAATGGCTTTATTCATATCCGCCCAATATTTGAAGCGTCAAATCAAGAAGCTACTAATAGACAATCGCAGAGTAATATCCCAATTGATCAATTATTTGTTCAATTTTATGAACGCCAAACAGGTGGAGCAAAGCCTGAACAGGAATTAGTGAATCTATTTTTAGACTTGATTCATGATGAAAAGGCAGGTGTGTAGGGTATGAAACCTATCTTACTCGAGGTAGCTGGTTTGCATAGTTTTCGAGAGAAGCAAACAATCGATTTCGATTCATTATGTGCAGGTGGAGTATTCGGCATTTTCGGTCCAACGGGAAGCGGGAAATCTTCAATTTTAGACGCAATGACTCTAGCACTCTACGGAAAAGTTGAGCGAGCTACAAACAATACGCAAGGAATTATGAATCATGCTGAAGATGAGTTATCCGTTTCGTTCACGTTTGAATTAGAAAATGCAAACGGAAAGAGGCGTTATACAATTGATAGGACGTTTAAACGAACAGATGAGCTTCGGGTTAGATCTGCAACGAGCCGATTAATTGAAAAGGATATTGAAACCGTCGTACTTGCTGACAAAACAAATGAAGTCAACCAACATATTCAAGATTTATTAGGATTAACAATCGATGACTTTACACGTGCGGTTGTTTTACCACAAGGCAAGTTTGCAGAATTCTTGTCCCTAAAGGGTGCAGATAGAAGACAAATGCTGCAGCGTTTATTTAATTTAGAGCAGTATGGAGATTCTTTAAATAAAAGGCTAAAGGATCGTTTAACAGAAGCAAAATCCCAGTTAAGTGAAATTCTGGCTGAGCAAGCTGGATTAGGAGATGCGTCAGATGCCGCAGTAAAGGCTGCTGAAGAAAGAGTCAAAGAGAGTGAAGTTCTCTTGAACAAAAGAACGGCAGAGTTAGAACAGGTAGAAGTTGATTTTGAAAAGAAAAAGCAGCTTTGGGCATGGTTACAAGAGAAATCAGTTCATGAGGAAAAATTAGCAGTTGTTAGCAAAGAAACTGCAGTGATAAAAAGTATAGAAGAAAAATTGAGTCATGCTGAACAGGCAGAACGTATGAAACCGTATCTTGATGAGTATGAGGCTGCTACTAAAGCGGTTAATACTTGGAGGCAAAGACATGAAGCGTTGAGGCAACACCTCAATGAAATGAAGAATAACTTCGAGACAGTGAATAAAAAATATCATGAAGTAAGAGTAGAGAAGGCCGAAAATTTGCCGAAGTTAATCTCAAAAAAGCAACAGCTTGAAGATGCATTAGAGGTTCAACAAAAAGTGAAAGAACTCGAACTAGAATTAAATGATTTAAATGTACGTTTTGAAAAACAAACGGTAAATTGTAGCGAAAAACAAACAGAAATTGAAAAGATGAAGGATATTTTAACTAGAAGCATTGATAAACAAAAAATGTTAAAACTAGAACGAGCAGAAAACCTCGTAACAGCTGCAGAACGTGAAAAAATGAGACTAGCGTTAGAAATGAAGCAAGAGATTATCGGTGAAGAAAAAATGATGGCTGACTTAGAAGCAACTAGACAGAAGAAGCTTAAAGCCTATAAAGATATTGAGAATACATTAACCAAGAAAAGCAAGGAAGAAGAACAAGTCACAAACGATATCGAAGAGCTGTTTCATCAAACTCAATTTATCTACAAGCAACTATGTGATCGAGAAATTGAACTTGAAAAAATGATATGTAAAATTGAGCGTCAATTAACGCAAGAAAAGGAAGCATATGACCAAGAACGAATGAATAGTTTAGCCTTCCAATTAGCAAATGAGCTAGTTGAAGGTAAGGCTTGTCCTGTGTGTGGGTCTCATGACCATCCAAATCCAGTTAAGGTACATGGAGGTAACCATGAAGAATTGTTGGCTAGTATCAGTTCGAGAGAGTCAGCGATTGTAACAGGAAGCGAATTAAAGCAGAAATTATCTACATTAAAAATACAATTAGAACAAGTGTCTCACTCTTTTGTTCAAGAAAATACACTACCAGTTATGAAGACAAAGGATCTTCCAGAAGTCAAACCTTTCATTGTGGATGGCCTGGAAGCAGCAGATTGTATTCATGCAATCACAGTCGAAGGTAAGTCGTTGCAACAGGATTTCCTTAAAATAAAACAAAGTGTAGAAGTAGCACTAAAAAAGTTACATGTGATTAAACAAGACAAACAACAGCTTCAGGTTACACTAGACTACTCGAAAAAAGATTTAAAAGAGCTTGAAGAAAAACTTGCTGAGTGTAGTAGAAGTATTGAAGCTGTATATGATCAGTGGAAAAAGAATTTTCATGAGCTTACACTAGAAGAAGCAGATTTTAAAGTAAAAGAAATAAAAAGAAAAGATGAAGAGATATACGTACTAGAACAGCGTATTGAAAAGAGTGTTGCGTTTATTGAAGAAACAGAGCGGAAATTGAATGAACTGAAGGATCATTATATTGTAAGTGATAGAGAATTAGCTGAAATTCGCTCGTCTGTTCAGACGAAAACAGAAAGCCTTACAGAAAATAAGACACGTTTGTCTAAGGTTAGCGGAAATGAGAATGTAGAAACATTATTAGAAGATATAAAGAAGCGACTAATTCAATTAGAAGAAAAGGAAATAGAAGCATATAACCATTGGACGGAGCTACAAGATGCACTCCAAAAGGTAGAAAGTGAAACACATGCTGCACTTCAATCCTTAACTGAAAGTAAAAATCGGTTTGAAATGGCAAGCTCTAAATGGACAGATCTACTATTAAAGACGTCATTCAAAACCGGTCAAGATGTGAAGGATGCTCTTCTACTAGAAAAGGAGATGGTTAATCTTCGAGAAAAAATCACAAGTTTTTGGGATAAATTGAAACAAATAAACCAAGAATTAGAAAAGTTAAACAATCTCGTTTCGAATCAACAATTATCTGAAGCTGAATGGGATGAAATCCAGAAAGTAAGACTAGAGATGAAGCAAAGTGTAAATGAAGCGGTTGAAGCAAAAGGAGCCGCAGTAAATGCTCGAAAAGTAATCGTTGAAAGACACGAACGTTACAATGAATTAGAGGAAAAACGTAAAAAGCGAGAAACACTTGTTGAACAATATAATAAGCTCCAATCAGTATTTAAAGGAAATAGCTTTGTTGAGTATATAGCTGAGGAACAATTAGAAAAGGTAAGTCGAGATGCATCAGAACGATTGGGAATTTTAACGAGACAGCGTTACGCAATTGAAGTGGACTCGCAAGGTGGGTTTATTATGCGAGATGATGCAAACGGTGGAGTTAGAAGACCTGTTACAACTTTGTCTGGTGGGGAAACATTTTTAACTTCATTAGCATTAGCATTGTCACTCTCTGCTCAAATACAGCTACGTGGAGAATATCCTTTGCAATTCTTCTTCCTAGATGAAGGTTTTGGCACACTTGATGGAGATTTACTAGACACTGTTATAACAGCTCTAGAAAAACTTCATTCAAATCAGTTAGCAGTCGGTGTCATTAGTCATGTACCGGAACTACGTGCAAGACTTCCAAGGAGATTAATCGTTCACCCTTCTGAGCCTTCAGGAAAAGGAACATCTGTAGAACTTGAAACTTTATAAATTGGAAGTGAAAAACGGTGGGACGTAAATCAAAAAGTTTAGGAATTTGTGAACTTTGTCATCGTGAGAATGTAGAAGTGACGATTCACCACTTAACGCCAAAAGAAATGGGTGGGACGTTTGAACCAACTGCTCAGCTGTGTATTCCTTGCCACAAACATATTCACGCTGTTTACACAAATGATGAGCTAGCCATAAGACTAAATACAATTCCTGCGCTTCAAGCAGATGAAAAAATTAGTTCTTTTATTAAGTGGATTCAAAAACAACCACCTGGAAAACTTCCAAAGATTAAAAAAGCTAATGAACGTAAACGAAAAAATAAATAAACGAAGAAAAGGGATTAGTCAGTGGTGGACTAATCCCTTTTCTATTATGCATTACCTGCTACATTTTGATCATTTGCATCAGGATCAAATGTGTTTGTAGCACTCAAACCATTATTTGTACAAATAAAGTCTCCGGTATTAAATGCACCAGAGCCCGCGTTTGTTTTGGAGGTACTCTTTGGTGACAAATAAAAAGAGTCTCCAAAGTTAACGACTCCTCCACCAACGCTATTGATTTTTATGGGTCCTACAATTGATGGCATAAATAGACACCCTCTGCTTTCATTTATTAATTACTATATGTGTTGATTCTGTATCGGTTACACAAATACATTAGGACTAGTCATTTCCCTTTTTTATTATAGTTGCTTCAGTTTGGCTGCTATCTCCATTTTTTCGATCACGGAGTAACTGTCGAATATGCTTAACTCTTGTTTCAGCTTCAATGTGATTCGTAGAGCCAATTTGAACAACAGAGGAAGCAGAAATACCAGTAACCCGAACATGACCAACGTTGATAACTGGATTTGTATTTGTAATCATCATAGGAAAATCTTCAGTTATTGGTGGCATCGGAAGTGGTCTTTGAAAAACAGAATACTCATTAAAATCACCTTCATTGGTGAAAATCAATGGATATTCTCTTTGAACAGCAAGTGCTCTTGAATACGGAGTGATTTTATGAGAATCGCCAATTTGTAAAACAGAGCTAATTGAAATGGAGTTAACATACGTTGTTTTAACTTTCGATAATCGTTTCAGCATGATAGTGCCTCACTTACGCTTGTGGTGCTAATGGAACAAATGGACCGATGATTAAGGATTCGGCAGGTGTATCGAAAGTAGACGAAAGAGCGATGGTATTTGTATCTCCTATTAAGAAGACGGAGGAAGATGAGACACCGACGACATGTATATTTCCTACATTAAGGTCCTTATTTACTACTGAAAAATTCATTTGAAATTCATCCCTTCATATCATTAGGCATGTTTTTGATAAAAGCAATGATTGCTTGATGAATATCGTGTTTGATTTGAGAAATAACTCTCTCTTTCACTTGAGGGATACGTGCTTCATGTTGCAGCTCCCCTTGGTGCTGTTGAACATAGAAGGAAATTCTCGTTTCAATTTGTCTTCTAATATCATCTACAATAAAATCACGATACGACTCATCAAATGATTTATGATGTTCGTTCTCAATTTTTTCGATAAGATCATAACACTCATCTGCAAGAAAATCATAAATCTCATTTTGAATGTCTTGGGTAATGGAGTTGTTGCTATACCTAACATTTGGCACATCCAACTTCCCTTGAGAGACTGCAAAATCTTCTATTGCTTCTCCGTCCGTTGGATTCAGTCCAATGTTTAACGTACCTTCTAACGTTTCAACTTTTAGTTGATCAAATTTATATTCAATTTTCTCAATATTTGTCATTGGGCGTTGCTTTAACTCATTTAATTCCTTGCTCAACTGCTGGATGATCTGCTCCATCTGATTCATTCGTTGGTTTTGCTTGCTTACGAACTGATGCATTTGTTGAATATATACATATATGTCATTGCTCCCATACATCATGATCACCCCTTTTTCTTCAAAGAAAGCTGTCGTTATGTTCAGTGTATGCTGCAACAAATCATTGGGTGAGTGTCTATAAAAAGATTAACTGGATGTTGATAATGGGACAACAGATCCTTCAATTTTGGTTCCACCCACTGCTTCAGGTGCAGGCTTTGTAAAGCCACCTGTATTATAAAGGTTTGATAATGGTTTAATCATTCCAGCACTGCCAATTTGCAAAACAGATGAATTGGATACACTACCCACTTTCAGAAAATGAATACAAATGCTTTGATTAATATAAAAGTTCATATTTCCCTTCCTTTCCGTATGAAAATTGCTATTTTACGTATTTCCAACGATGACTTGGTCAATGGCATCCGTGTCATACGTGTTTGTCACACTCTGCCGATTAATAATATGCATTCCATCTCCAGTATTAAAAGATCCTGCCCCAGAAAAGGTTTTAGCAGTACTATTTGGAGAAATAGTAAAAACATCACCAATATTAAAAATACCGCTGCTACCGATACTATTAACCTTTACTGCTCCTACAATTGCTGGCATATAAAACACCCTTTTTCGGTTATTCCTTTCATATCTTATGTCACTTGCCCAGCGTTTGTGAAAATGAGGAGGGGAAATGTAGGTGATATATTGGGATACATCCTTTATAATGAATAGTAATAAATTCCAATAATGTGGGAGTGTCTTTTATATGGATACATTTAAGCCGATTTCACAAGCCGATAGACTTGTACATATAGATATTATAAGAGGACTAGCTATCTTAGGTATTTTTATAGTAAATATGACTTCGTTTCATGCACCTATGTTATACATACTTCCTGAATTACAATGGTCAAATGAAGTTGATCGTTGGACAAACACATTAATCGATATTTTTGCTCAAGCTAGTTTTTATACTTTATTTTCATTTTTATTTGGATTTGGAATGGTTGTCCTATATGAAAGAGCAGTCGAAAAAGGGATATCGTTTCCTTTGCTCTACGCAAAAAGATTACTTGTTTTATTGCTAATAGGCTGTATACATGCCTTTCTAATCTGGCATGGGGATATTTTAATATCGTACGCCTTATTAGGATTCATTTTATTGCTGTTCTATAAATTAAGAGCAAAGACGTTATTAATTTGGGCTTTTTCATTGTTTATTCCAACTCTATTATTCTCCTTATTGTTACTAATAGCAGCCTTTTTTAATGCGGAAGCAATGACCTTTCCTACTTCACAAGAGCTCGTTGCAAAGTCGACTGAAATTTACTCCTCCGGTTCGTACATTGAGATAACAAAGCAAAGAATTGAAGACTGGTATTACGTGAATAATCTTATTAATATACCATTTTTATTTCTTTCATTATTGCCGATGTTTCTTTTGGGAGCGTATTTTGCTAAGCGTAAATTCTTTCATCAAGTTGATTTCTATCTATCAACAATAAAAAAATGGTGGCTCTTTTCTTTTATCATAGCCGTAGTATTTAAACTATTTCCTTACTATACGAGTGAAAATTTAGCGACTGAATATATACAGGATGCTTTTGGTGGGCCGGCTTCAGCGTTATTTTATGCGACTTCCATCGTATTAGTAACAAGAAAAAAAATATTTGAAAAGCTTTTACAACCATTAAGTTATGTTGGAAGAATGTCATTAACTAATTATTTACTTCAATCAATTATTTGTACGCTCATTTTTTATAGTTACGGTTTAGGTTTTTATGGTGAGATTCGTCTAGTGCATGGAATACTATTAACAATTGGTATATTTGTTATTCAAGTAGGGGTAAGTAAATGGTGGTTAGCAAAATATCAATTTGGTCCAATAGAATGGATATGGAGAACACTTACATATGGAGAGAAACAAACATTGCGCAAAAAAACCATTCGTTCATAACGAATGGTTTTTTTAATGAATGATTTTCTTATATTCATGTGTTGCGTTTTTATCTTGTAATTGAAGAGTATCAGCCCGTTGATGCATGTTTAATAAAAGATCTAGCTCTTGACTACATTGAACAGTTTCATCAGCTTGAAAACCATATTTATTGGCTAAGCTGATCATTTTTCTACGTTTAATTTCAATCGCTAGTTTTAGCATCAACATATTTCATCACCTAGTGGTTTATTTAGTCAAATGAGCCATCAGAAAGATGTGCAAACGGTTGTAAAACTATTATACCTTCTAAAAGATGGTTGAAAACAGATTCGATAAAATTACAGAGAATGTTACAAAATTCTACAAATTTTTCATTTGACAGCTGAAGAATCAATGCAAAGAAGTATATAGGTAATTTCACCTATATAAACAAATTCGAAAAGGTCCCATTATTTTTGGGGGTCTAATAATAGGTATATAGACTTATATGGTTAGGAACATATAGGAAAAAGTATATAGTTTTTAACGAAATATTCAGAAAATAAAATGAGTAAGAAGGTTGATGGCGAAACAAGGAAAAAAGTTTATCATAAATGTAAGAGATCAGTCGGAAAAACAATATAAATGCTGAATCTCGAAAAGGCAAAGCTAATGAAAATTAGTGACGCAAAGCTACAGGGGCTAAAGTGTAATAAAAATTACACTATGCCAGCCAGTTACCGAAAGATACAGGGAGTTTCAAGTTTTCTAACCCCCCTTTCGGTAAAGGTGGGGTTATTTTTGTGGAGATGGAGGTGAAAATGGTGCGCATAGTTAACCAAGAGAATGGAATGGTTCTTGCCAAACATGTTATTTTTGCATACAGCTTTCATAAACGATTATTAGGACTAATGTTTACGAAAACCTTTCCTCCTGGTAGCGCCATACACATTAAACCCTGCCGGTCCATTCATACTTTTTTCATGAATTATTCTATCGATGTGTTGTATTTGTCAGAGGAAATGGAAGTACTTGCCGTAGACGAGGATTTAAAGCCTGGTAAAATTGGACAAGCTTATGTGAATGTAAAATCTGTCATTGAATTGCCAGTGGGTAGTATTAAGAGGACAAGCACCATGATCGGTCATAAAGTGAAAATTGAAAATTGATAAAGGGAGAGGATTTATAATGATGAATAAGTTAAAAGCGTTAGTTACAGAAGAGCAAGGTCAAGGGATGACTGAGTACGGGTTAGTATTAGGGATTATTGCTGTAGCTGTTGTAACTGCACTTGTTACATTACGTGGAGAAATTATTGGGATGTTTAATGATGTTGTTACTGCTGTTACAGGTCGTCAATCTGGAGACAATGGTTGATCAAAGAAAATAGTGGACGAAAAGCCTTGCGTCAATTGCGAACGTAAGGCTTTTTTTAAAAAGTACCCCTGGAAGTACGACGCTATATAAGGGGTGTTAACCTTCGTTGCAGGAACCTCGCTTTCCGCGGGGCGCTTCTTGAGCCTCCTCGGCGTTTTGCGCCTGTGGGGTCTAAAGCCTAGCGCATCTCCCGCAGGACTTTGAAAAAGCTTCCTTGAATCCTCACCGCACGAAGGAAATGCGTTAGCATTTTCGAGGAGTCTCGGTTCCTTCCACTTCGGTTAACACAGCTGATGTACAAGAATTCAACATTCTATAGAGACAAGTGCACATTTTCATGTGTCATGCTGCAAATTTTTATTTGCATAGAAGTATACCTTGAAAATAAGACACTGATCTAGGGTTATTAATCTACGTTGTCAGGACTCGGGTTAGCTTCATTAAGTCCTTCATTGCACGACATTTTTTCTCAGTACTTCACCAAGGTAAACCCAGTAACTTAATGATGATACACCTTACACATTGGCGGATAAAAAGGAATAAGGGAGGGATTAAGGTGATTTTTGATAGTTTATTACTATTAATCCTACTAATCTGTGTCATTACCGATTTAAGAGAAAGAAAAATATATAACAAGATTATCTTTCCTAGCTTGTTAATCTCTCTATTGCTTCACTGTATATTTGATGGTTTTAATGGATTATTCTTTTCACTTGCTGGATTTGGAGCAGGGTTTGGGATACTTTTGATTCCATATCTGTTAGGTGGAATGGGAGCTGGAGACGTTAAATTACTTGCACTCATTGGAACATTGAAGGGTGCATTGTTTGTGTCAGTAACAGCTATTTATATGGCGTTATTTGGAGGCCTTATCGCTCTTGGTATTCTATTATTCCGTAAAGGTATTTTACAAAGATTTAAATCGATGTTGTATACATTTTATGGTATCAGATATGGTCTGAAAATCCCCCTTTCTCTTGCAATAGATAAAGAGGCAATGACATCAACATATCCATATGGTGTGGCAATTGCTGGTGGAGCGATCGTAAGTCTTTTTGCCAAAGGATTGATTATTTCATGATGAAGGATGAAAAAGGGCAGTCAATGGTAGAGATGGCGTTGCTTCTACCAGTTTTATTGCTTTTACTTGTAGGTATTATTGATTTTGGAAGGGTGTTATATGCGTACACTCATTTGCAGCTTGCGACGCAAGAAACAGTCAGACTTGGTGGTCTTGGTAAAGGAGATAGTGAAATTACACAGTTTGCAAAAGATTATGTGCATCTTGGAAATCCTGATTCCTTACAAGTTGATATCTCTCCTACTGAGTTAAATCGGAATTCAGGAGAGTATATGACAGTTCAATTAGATTACCCCATTGAGTTAATTACACCTTTCATGTCCACATTATTTCCATCCCCCCTTATGATATCAACAGAATCCACCATAAGGGTCGAATAAGAGGTGAAGTTCATGAAAGAAATGATTAGAAATGAAAAAGGAAATGCCATCATACTCGTATCGTTAGCTCTTATGGGACTTTTGGCAATGGCAGGATTAGTCATTGATGGTGGTATGGTTTATATGACAAAGAGCCATTTGCAAAAAGTAGCTAATTCAGCAGTACTATCGGGTGCACAGGAATTAACAAATAAAGAAGAAGAGGTAAATCGTGTTGTTACAAAAATACTTTCGTCCCACCAAGAACAAGCAAGTTTAATAGAAACGAAGATTACAATGGGAAAAAAGGTTGAGGTAGATCTAAAGAAGCCGGTTAGATTAGCCTTTTCAAAGCTTTTTGGAATAGAAAATGTAGATGTATATGCACATGCTGCTGCAGAGCTAGGTGTGATGGGGCGAGCTACAGGTGCAGCACCTCTTGGTATCGAGGATTCAATCCAACTTGAGTACTTTAAGGAATATAAGTTAAAAGTAGATTCCAGTGGGGTAGAACATGGGAATTTTGGTGTATTAGCTCTAGGAGGACCTGGTGCAAGTACTTACGAAGATAATTTACGATACGGATACAGAGATGAAATTAAAGTTGGGGATATTATAGATACTCAAACAGGTAACATTGCTGGAAAAACTAGATTGGCAGTTAAAGAAAGAGTTGATGGGTGTCAACATACAGAAAGTAGTATGTTTGACCGCAATTGCTCAAGAGTTATTCTGATACCTGTTTACAAGGCTTACAATCAAACTTCGAATCAAATGAAACAAATTTTAGTAACAGGCTTTGCTTATTTTTATATAACCGATCCAATGAATTCCAAAGACACATCTATTACAGGAATGTTTATTAAAAGAACAGGTACTGGATTTACCGAGCCTGGAAGTGTCGATCGAGGGGCGTTCAGTATTAGATTAACAGAGTAGGTGATGATAATGAGGTCAAAGGTCATTTTATTTTTAGCACTCGTAATGGGAATTATTACAACGGTCTTATTTTTTAATTATATGAAACAATTTGATACAGAAACAGTTGCAAATCTAGATGTAGTTGATGTAGTAGTAGCAAAGGAAAGAATAAGTACCAATCAACAATTATCACAAAGTATGTTTCAGTTAGCTTCAGTTCCGAAGGATGGACTTCATCCCCAAACGGTTACCAGTATAGCGGAAGTAGAGGGTTTATATGCAGTTGCGGATATCGAAGAAGGCGAAGTTCTCCTTACACATCGTATGCAATCAGAAAAAGAAGAAAATCTTTATGTTTCCAGAAAAGTTAAGGATGGCTATCGAGCTGTATCAGTAGGTTTAAATATTGTTCAATCTGTTTCAAATTTAATAGAGCCAGAAGACGAAGTGGATGTTGTATTTAGTGAAGTGGTTGATAAACAGACAAACGAAATTGTGACAAAACAAATACTTACAAAAGCACGTGTATTAGCTATTGGGAGAAAGATGGTTGCCGTAACTAGTGAAGAAGAGGAATACGTAGAATATACATCTGTCACGTTAGAATTAACGCCAGAAAATGCCGTAACCTTAATTAATGCTTCTGAGAGAGGAAGTATTCAACTGACTCTTCATAAAAGGCCTGTAATTTCTGCTGATAGCAAAGAAGAACAAGACTAAAAGGACGGAGGTGGTAGTAGATGACAGACAATCAATCAACTCAAACTAGTACGAAACAAAAACGTGGAGAAATGATTGCTGTTTGTAGCGCAAAAGGGGGAATAGGACGTACCCTCCTTACTGTCAATTTAGCCGTCGCCTTGTTCAAGAAAAATATTGCTATCAGTATTGTAGATGGAGACCTGCAATTTGGGGATATAAGTCTTGCTATGGATTTGCAATCTACTTTTACGATGAAGGATGTAGTAGATGACATTGATAGTTTGGATGAATATAGTTTAGCAAATTATTTAAGTAGCCATGAAAGTGGTGTAAAGGTTTTATCAGCACCAGAACGACCTGAATACGCTGATCTAATCGATGAGAAGATATTAAATAAAATGATTGATTTGTTGTTAATTCAACATGATTATGTTGTGGTAGATACAGGTGCAGGATTAAATGAAAAAACACTTCAAGTAATAGAAAAAGCAGATCAAGTTTTAGTTGTTACAAATCTAGAAATGGCTGCGTTAAAGAATACGAAGCTTATGCTTGAGACACTTGAAATGTTAGGGTTACGTGACAAGGTTAGATTAGTCGTTAATCGTGCAACAATGGAAAGTGTCATTCAAGCAGCTGATGTATCTGATATTTTAGGTGAATCTGATCCAATCTACATTCCAAATGATTTTCAAATAGCGTCACAGTCATTAAATATTGGAATTCCCTTTGTTATCAATCAAGGCAAGTCTGAGTTAGCTAAATCTGTATTTAAAATGGCAGAACAACTTACTTCAAGAAGAGAAATCTCTTTCATTAAAACGAAACAGCCAAATATCATTTCAAAGTTATTTAGTCGTAAGCGTGTGAAGGAGGGGATTACCGAATGAGTTTGCTAAATCGTATTAAAGAAAAAGAACAAGAAAAAGGAATTGAACCATTAGATTCGGTTCAAGAAGTGAAAAAAACAGAAGAGACACTTCCTAAAAAAGACTTAGTAGCTGCATTCCGTGAAGTAAGAAAGCAGGATTCCCCTAAGCCAAGAGTAAATAAGCCTGTTGATAAGCATCAAGAGTTAAAAGGTAAACTTCATAAACAAATCTTGAGTGAATTGAAAGATGATAATGTTGAAGAAATTATCCCGAAGCTAGATGCAATGGCTGTCGAGATCATTAAGGAAGATGAATCCTTTAGAGGGAAAATCGATCGCAAAAAAGTGGTAGATGAGCTAATAAACGATTTGACAGGTTTTGGACCGATTAATCCCTTATTAATGGACGATGACGTGTCAGAGGTTATGGTAAATGGGCCAAATCATGTTTATTGTGAAAGAAAAGGTAGAATCGAGTTAACATCTGTCCAGTTTCGAGATAATGAACATGTGATGAACATTATTGAGAAAATTGTTGCACCAATTGGCCGACGTATAGATGAAAGTAGTCCAATGGTAGATGCAAGGTTACCCGATGGTTCACGTGTGAACGCAATTATTCCACCGTTAGCCTTAAATGGGCCAACCATTACAATTCGAAAATTCTCAAAAGATCCATTTCAAGTGGAAGATTTAATTAATTTTGGAACAGTTACACACGAAATGTCTGTGTTTTTAGAAGCATGTGTAAAAGCAAAACTTAACATATTCGTTAGTGGAGGTACAGGTTCTGGGAAAACAACAACCTTAAATGTACTTTCTAATTTTATCCCGAATGATGAACGAATTATCACAATCGAAGATGCTGCAGAGTTACAGTTAGGACAAGAGCATGTCGTCTCGCTCGAATCAAGACCACCTAATATTGAAGGGAAAGGATCCATATCAATTCGCGATCTTGTGCGAAATTCGTTAAGGATGCGTCCAGATCGCATCGTGATTGGTGAGGTTCGTGGTGGTGAGGCCTTAGATATGTTACAAGCAATGAACACTGGTCATGATGGTTCATTAGCAACAGGTCACTCTAACAGTCCAAGAGATATGATTGCTCGTTTAGAAACGATGGTGCTATTAGCAGGAGTTGAACTACCGGTTAAAGCAATTCGTGAACAAATTGCGGGTGCGATAGACGTCATTATCCAGCAATCTAGATTAAAAGATGGAAGCAGAAAGGTTGTAAATATTACCGAGGTACAGGGTCTTGAAGGTGATGTCATCGTATTACAGGACATATTTACGTACAAGCAAGATGGTGTAGACGCAAATGGAAAAGTGAAAGGGCGATTAGTACCGACGGGCGTAAGACCTAAATTTTACGAAAGGCTCGAAAGCTCAGGGATTCATATACCTGCTAGTGTGTTTATCGAAGAGGAGGATTGGGGAGTATGAAATGGTTCTTAATCTTACTATTTCTGTTCACTTCCTTTCTTTTTTTTACTTCTATCTTTCAACTAATCTTAAATCGAGATAAAAGCATTGAAAAGAGGATGAAGCGATATTTAGCTGCAGATCGTAAAGGATTTGACAGAAAGAAGTTTAACTTAATCCTCCAATTACAGTTAACGAAACAAAAAGTTCGAAAGCAAATGCTAACAAAGGAAAATAACTCAAAGTTAGAGCTTCAATTAAGTCAAGCGGGTTTGCCTTTAAAACCAGAGGAGTATGTATTATTTCTGTGGATGAGTGTGATTTTCTGTGCTGGTTTCCTTTTCTTTCTATCAGGTAATTTGTTATTTCTGTTAATAGGTGCTGTTTTAGGCTTTTTCCTTCCAAAGTGGTACATCAAAAAGAAAATCAAGAACCGCATGACAAAATTTAATGACGGCTTGGCGGATATGTTAACAACGATTGTTGGATCTTTAAGAGCAGGATTTAGCTTTCCTCAAGCACTAAAAACGGTTGTGGAAGAAGCTCACTCTCCTATTAAGGAAGAAATGGAAACAGTGATAAGAGAAATGCAATACGGAACTAGTATTGAAGAAGCATTAAATAATTTAAAAAGCCGTATGCCTAGTGAGGACCTTGAATTGATGATTCAAGCTATCTTAATACAAAGACAAGTTGGTGGGAATTTAGCAACGGTACTAGACAAAATCATTGATACAATAAGAGATCGTACTAAAATACAACGCCAAATCCTTACTTTAACAGCTCAAGGAAGATTGTCCGGAATTGTGATTGGACTATTACCTATCATTTTAGGATTTGTTTTATATTTAATCGAACCAGAATATATTGGTACATTATTTACGCATCCAATAGGAATGATGATGGTTGGCGCAGGCGCTTTTTCAGGTGCCATCGGGTTCATTATGATTCGTAAGTTAACCACGATTGAGGTGTAGATCATGATTTATTTCACATTTTTCTTAATGGTCACTCTTACTATTTATGGTTTAATTATCATGAAATCTGAAAAAAAGCAAAGAGTTGAAAAAAGGATTTCAATTTTAAAAATTGATAATTCTGGAGAAAATGATTCAATCAATAAACAGGAACAACAAAAGTCACTTTTTCAACGGATGGTCTTTCCAATCTGGAAGGAATTCAAGAAAAGTTTTAAGAGAAAGATGCCTGGAGAAAAACAAGCAAAACTTGAATTACGTCTCCTTCAAGCAGGCAGTCCATTTGGAATGACACCTGTTGATTATCGAATGCTTCAATTTGCACTGATCTTATTACTTCCTTTCCTTTCAGCAGGGTATGCACACTTATTACAAATGAATGGTAGTGTCGTTATACTTTTCGGTCTTGTAGGACTTGCAGGAGCGTTTGTTCTTCCTACCTTTTATTTAAAGCAAAAGGTGAAGGTAAGAAATGTAAGTGCGTTAAAGGAATTACCAGACATATTGGATTTATTAACTGTTAGTTTAGAAGCAGGGCTAGGATTTGATTCAGCCATTAGTAAGGTAGTTTCAAAAAAAGAAGGTGTACTTTCAGCTGAATTTCATAGATGTCTAGAGGAAATTCGTCTAGGGAAAACAAGAAGAGAAGCTTTGGCAGGTATTAGAGACCGCTTAATCGTAGATGAAATTCGCACGTTAATAAGTAGTATTCTTCAAGCGGAGAAGCTAGGGATTGGGATGGTACAAGTATTACGTGTCCAATCAAATGAAGTTCGAGACCAGCGCAAACAACGTGCTGAAGAAGAAGCAATGAAAGCACCAATCAAAATGCTATTTCCACTTGTTTTATTTATCTTCCCAAGTCTATTTATCGTATTATTAGGACCAGCTATCATTCAATTTTTACAAACCTTCAAATAAAGAAGCAGTGAAACCTGCTTCTTTTTTGCGTTTTCATCTACTCGTTTGTTTCATCGGTGTTTATTAATCTTTTAACGTAGCCTTTCATGCAATTTCAAATTTGCACCATGAAGGATGAAAATGTGTAATTGTTTCTTTTGTGCATTATAGAGTGTTCAATCCAATTAATTCAGAAGTGTTAACCGAAGTGGAAGGACTGAGACTCCTGCGGGAGATGCGCTGGACTGGAGACCCCACAGGCGAAGCCGAGGAGGCTCCAGGAGCGCCCCGCGGAAAGCGAGGTTCCTGCAACGAAGGTTAACACCCCATATACAGTGTCGTATTTTCAGGGTAGCCTTTTCTTTTGAAAGAGGAAAAAGAATAAGTGTAGCGAATACTGTACATGAAGTTTATTTTGAGGTGATCAGAGATGAGATTTATATCAGCTATTCACGAAAAAGAATCCTTTATTGGATACGTAGATGAAACATTATCATATACGATAAATCTACAAGCTGCAGAAAAAGTGATGAGAGGCACAAGCAAACTCCCTACCAACATGGTTAACTGCATTGAAATGGGTGAAGAATTTATTAGGCTTGCAAATGAAATTGCCGATTGGGCATTAACCAAGCGATCAAGAGATTATTTTTACGAACCTGCTGACTATCAATTGCTTGCACCAATCCCTAGACCAACCAAAAACGTATTCTGCGTTGGCAAAAACTACGCCGACCATGCAATTGAAATGGGAAGTGCTGAAGATATCCCAGAGAATATTATGATGTTCACGAAAGCTCCTACAACCGTTGTTGGATCTGGGGCTACTGTATTAAACCATATGGATGTAACCAATCAATTGGATTACGAAGGCGAACTCGCAGTTGTGATTGGAAAAAGAGGCAAGGCTATACCTGAAGAAAAAGCTCTTGAATATGTCTTTGGATATACCATTGTTAACGATATTACGGCTAGAGATATTCAGTCAAAACATAAACAATTCTTTCTAGGCAAAAGTCTTGATACGACTTGTCCAATGGGACCATTTCTTGCATATCACACCTTAATTGGAAATCCAAATAACTTGAAAATAGAAACAAAGGTAAATGGCGAGATTAGACAATCAGCAACCACTAGGCAATTCATTTTTCCAGTTGAAACAATTATCTCAGTCATTTCACAAGGAATGACATTAGAACCGGGAGATATCATCGCAACTGGTACGCCTGCAGGAGTAGGAAAGGGGTTTAAACCTCCAAGGTATCTAAAGCAGGGAGATAAGATAGAAGTATCAATTGAGGGACTAGGTGTATTAGTTAACGAAATTGAGAAGTAATTATAAAAAGGTCTAGTGTAAATACAACACTAGACCTTTACTATTTAAGCGGAAAGAATTTTTTTCACTTTGTTTATTGCCCAATCTAACTCTTCTTGTGAAATAATAAGCGGTGGTGCAAAGCGTATAACCGTTTCGTGCGTCTCTTTACAAAGAAGTCCTTCTTCCTTTAATTTTTCACAATAAGGACGAGCTGCATCTGTTAGCTCTACCCCAATAAACAACCCACGACCTCTTACTTCTTTAATAATGGGATTATTAATTTCTTTTAATTTCTCTTGCATATAGTTACCTAGTTCTAGGGAACGTTCAACTAATTTTTCATCCAATAACACATCAAGAGCTGCAATTGACACGGCACAAGCAAGTGGGTTTCCACCGAAAGTGGAACCGTGTGAACCAGGATTAAAGACACCAAGTACATCTTTGTTAGCAGCAACACATGAGATAGGGAACACCCCACCTCCAAGTGCTTTTCCTAATATATACATATCTGGATTAACATCTTCCCACTGACAAGCAAACATTTTTCCTGAGCGACCAAGACCTGCTTGAATTTCATCAGAAATATACAACACATTATTGTCTTTACAAACGTTAAATGCTTCTTTTAAGAATCCTTCTTTTGGAATGTTAATTCCTGCTTCTCCTTGAATCGGTTCAAAAATAAATGCTGCAGTATTTGCTGAAATTGCTGATTTCAGTGCTTCTATATCACCATATGGAATAATTTTAATTCCTGGAAGCATCGGGCCAAAACCTCTTTTATATTCTTCACTAGATGACATTGATACTGCTGTCATTGTTCTTCCGTGGAAGTTATCTTCACAAACGATAATTTCAGCTTGGTCATTTGGTACACCCTTTACGTCATAAGCCCATCTACGTGCTGCCTTTACTGCTGTTTCTACCGCTTCAGCACCAGTATTCATAGGCAATACCATATCTTTTCCTGTTAAATTAGATACTCTTTCATACCATGGTCCTAATTGATCATTGTGAAAGGCTCTTGAAGTGAGTGTGATTTTGTCTGCTTGATCCTTTAATGCTTGAATAATTTTCGGATGACGATGTCCTTGATTCACAGCTGAATATGCACTTAACATATCCATGTACTTATTACCTTCAGGGTCTTCCACCCAAACGCCCTCCGCTTTAGAAATAACAATTGGAAGTGGATGATAGTTCTTTGCCCCATATTTTTCAGTGAGAGAGATAAGTTCTTGCGATTTTCCCATATAAAAACCTCCAATAAGTATGATTATTCTTAACATATCCTACTCTTACAAATCATTCAACAATATCCATCTTATATATTTTTCGTTTTTTTGTGTAAAACATGCTATTATTATTTTATTCTTATTATTATCGTTGAAGGAGGCATTTTAATGACGCATGCACATATTACAAGTTGGTTAGTAGCGCTTATTTTATTTTTTGTAGCAGTCTCACTACATAAGGCTGGCAAAGAAAAAGGAAGTAAAATAGTACATATGACATTACGTTTATTCTATTTAATCATTATTGCAACAGGTGTTGTTTTACTTCTAGGTGTTGAGCAACTTTCTGGTCTATACCACGTAAAAGCGACAGTTGGAATATTAGCAATTGGATTGATGGAAATGGTCCTAGTTCGTACAAAAAAAGGAAAATCAACGAATGTTTCTTGGATTCTTTTCGCGATCATTTTCGTTGTCACTGTTTATTTAGGATTAAAATTACCAATAGGTCTTTATCTTTTTTAAAAAAGCTATCATCTGATAGCTTTTTTTTTATTTATCAGTTAATTCTAGTAACGTAATGTGATATATTAAAATCATCAATATATCGAAAAATGTCGAATTACGAAGGTGTGGTGAACCATGAAGACTTATAGTTTGAAATGCGACTACATAGAAGATATACAACCGTTCTTATATAAAAATCAATTGAATCAAGAAAAGCATCTACTTGTTCAAGTCTTTTGCGGTAAACCACAGTTATCTTATATTAAGCAGCTTCTTTCCCTTCTTGAAGCTGAACTCCCTGATGCTGTTATTGTAGGTGTCACAACAGATGGAGAGATTAATAAGGGGGAAATTCATACTGAATCAGTCGTCCTATCATGTACAGTTTTTCAATCAACTAGAATAAAAGCGCATTCCCTTGCTCTTTCTGATTGTAAAAATAGCTTTGAATTAGGTGCGAGTATCGTTTCAAATGTTATTGAGTCTGATAGTAAGGCGATTATCTTGTTTGCTAGTGGATTTGAAATTCATATGGAGGAATTCTGTCAAGGAGTGAATTCGCTAGAAGCTGATATTCATATTTCTGGTGGGCTTGCTGGTGATAATGGAGCTTATAAAGAAACATTTGTTTTTGCAAATGGTCGTATTCTTTCAAATGGAGTTGTTGCCGTCTCTCTTGCAAATGAAGAGTTGGAAGTCCAAACAGTGACGACTTATGATTGGAAAGAAGTAGGTACTTCTTTTGAAATCACAAAAGCAAAAGGAAATAGATTATATTCTCTTAATGGAAATCCCTCACTCTCAATTATTACTCACTATTTAGGTGTTGAATTTGTAAAAGAACTACCACGTTCGGGAAGTGGTTTTCCTTTCCACCTTAATCGAAATGGAAAAGATGTCTACTTGTTTATTGAAAACGTATATGAAGACGGTTCATTTGAACTGACAGGCAACGTGCAAGAGGGTGAACTGATTCGCTTTTCATTTGCGAATGTGCCACAGATCTTAGAAAAGACAACAAAAGAGATCAAAAAGCTCTCTTCAGAACCAGTTGAGTCAATCTTTGTGTATGATTGTATGTCTCGCCGTAGAAATTTAGGGAACTTCTCAAAGCAAGAGCTTACATTTATAGATAAAGTTGCAACATCGACAGGTTGCTTTTCTTATGGAGAATTTACAATAGAAAATAACAAACTAAAGTGTATCGGAAATTCACTGACGCTATTGGCTTTAGCAGAATCTAAGGAATCAATTCCAGCTACACAAGTAGATATATCCTATACGGTTTCTGAAAATGATCAATCACTAGTCACCTTATCAAATTTAATTCATGCATCGTCTAATGATATTGTGACATTACGAGATAGCATAGAAGAGTCAAGAGAAAGATATAGGTCACTATTTGAACATAACACAGATGTTGTTTACTCTACCGATTTAAAGGGGAAATTCACATCAGTAAATGCTGCATTTACAAAGGCATTTGGTTATACGGAAGAAGAAGTTTTTCAAAAAAGTGCTCTCTTATTTATAAAAGAAACTGATATACAAAAGGTAAGGACAATTTTCTATAAAACACTAAAGGGCATCGAACAGCACTACGAGATTGATTTGCCGACTAAAGATGGTGAATTTTTTACATTTGAAGTAAAGAATGTACCAATCATCATTAAAGGTAAAAAAGTTGGGATTTATGGGATTGCTAGAAATATCACAGAGCAAAAACGGACAGAAGAAAGAATCTCCTATTTTGCATATCACGATGTTGAAACGGGATTACCAAATCGACATAAATTTACCGAACAATTAAATGAACAACTTAAACGGATGAAAAAGAATGATAAAAAGCTAGCTGTAGTATTTTTTGATTTCGACCGTTTTAAAATTATTAACGATACATTGGGCCATCATGCTGGAGATACGATCATAAAACAAATGATTGAACGCGTTAAATCTATCCTACCTCCTAAAAGCTACATGGGACGATTTGGCGGCGATAAGTTTACACTCATGCTTTCAAACAATATTACGGTCGATTCAATCATTGATGACCTCCAAGAGATACAAAAAATTATATCAAAACCAGTAATGTTTGAAGAACAAGAATTCTTTATTTCAGCAAGCTGTGGTGTAAGTATCTACCCAAATGATGCAGTAGATGCAACCTCGCTTCTTAAGCATGCAGATTCTGCACTTAATCTTGCAAAATTACAAGGTGGGAATAAAATAAAGTTCTATTCATATGAAATGAATCAACATGCGCTGTATCGAATAGAATTAGAAAGTTATTTACGCAAAGCATTAGAAAAAGATGAATTTTTTCTGTGTTATCAACCAATCATTGATACGAATACTGGAAGCATTTATTGTAGTGAAGCGTTAATTCGTTGGAATCATCCAAAGCTTGGTTTAGTATCACCAGCTGAATTTATTCCATTAGCTGAGGAAACAGGTATCATTCATGAAATCGGAAAATGGGTGTTGTTGCATGCTTGTCAACAAATTAAACAATGGCATGATAGAGGATTTAACCATTTACATGTTTCTGTCAATGTTTCTGCTAATCAGTTTCAACAACCACAATTTTTACAGGATGTAAAACATGCTCTTGATAGATCAAAACTTGATCCTAGTTATCTCATTCTAGAATTAACTGAAAGTGTGATGCTACGAAATTCCTCCTATAGTGTGCAATTAATGAAAGAACTAAAAGGAATTGGTGTAAAAGTAGCGATTGATGATTTTGGAACTGGCTTTTCTTCATTAAGTTATTTGAAGAACTTACCAATAGATAAATTGAAAATTGATCGTTCATTTGTTCAGCATTTACAGGTAGATTCCCCAGATATGGCAATTGTCAAAGCCATTTTAACAATGGGGCAAGGTTTGAATGTAAAAGTAGTGGCAGAAGGTGTTGAAACGAACAATCAGTTAGCTTTACTAAAAGATCTTCGTTGCCATTATGTACAAGGGTATTATTATTCAAAGCCACTTCCAAAAGATGAATTTGAGAAGAAATTAGCTGAAAAACAATTAATCTAATAAAAGAGAGGAACAATTTTTAACAAATTGTTCCTCTTTTTCTATCCTCCTAGAGATGTTAAGACGGATCGTTTTCCATTAGCTATTGTGTATTCAAATCGGTCTTGTGATTTGTTCCCCCTAGAAAAATGGTGTTGGACTGTACAAATTAACTCGTTATTATCGTAAATAATTGTATTGACTCCATGAATGTTTTGTTCGACGTTCTCAATAAACATAGAGTAATTATGGCAATAAATACAGTCATATAAAGAGAACGATAACTTGTTAAGTGTAGACGTGTATTGGATGAATATCTCATCAGGCAACGATTCAAGTAAAACTCTGTACGAGTATTGAAGACCTTTTCTGACTCGAATATTATCACCTTGGTCCAATTTATAAAGATAATCAATTAACTTGATTAACCCATCTCCCACATATGATCCTCTTTCCCATTTATTAAGAGTGAGGACCTCCATTTCAAACTCTGATAATTCCTCTAATAATGAGGCTTCATCATTTTCTTCATCAAAGAAGACCCATTGATCATTGATATATTCTACTGTTCCCCTAGTATAGGATCTTTTTTGTTCATTCAAAGAATTAAGGCGATGTTGTAAGTTCAATGTAGAAAATCCTCCTATATATTAGTGTTAGTAAATAAATGTGTAATGATTTCCTTTTCTATTTTTTGACGAAATTAGTGTTTTTTAAACATGAAAAGGCTTGCAAAAAGTTGGACAATACATCTATCAAGCCTACGTTGCATACAATGAGAACAGTAAATAAGCCACACTTATGTAGTAGAAAGGATGATAAGGATGTGTGGAATTACTGGTTTAATTGATTATCAGAAAAATGTAAAAGATGAAATACAATCCATTCAGAAAATGACAGATTCATTAACGAAACGTGGTCCTGATGATACTAATACATGGACTACTTTACATGCTGGCTTTGGTCATAAGCGACTAGTTGTTGTGGACCCTGAAGGTGGAAAGCAACCGATGGCCCGTTCAAAAGAAGAAAATACCTACACAATCTGTTATAACGGCGAACTATACAACACAGAGGATATTCGCAAAGAGTTATTAAATCGTGGATATACATTCAAAGGCCATTCAGATACGGAGGTTTTACTGACAGCCTATATTGAATGGAAAGAACAGTGCGTTGAGCATTTGAACGGAATTTTTGCGTTTGCAGTCTGGGATGAAACAAAACAGCAATTGTTTATCGGGCGAGATCGGTTAGGCGTCAAGCCTTTATTTTATTACGAAGGAAATGGGAGGCTATTATTTGGATCAGAAATAAAAGCTATTCTAGCGAACCCAACTGTGAAGGCAGAGGTTGGATTAGATGGGTTAGCTGAAATATTTGGCCTTGGACCTTCTCGTTCACCAGGGCATGGTGTGTTTCATGGTGTGAAAGAGTTAAGACCGGCGCATGCACTACTATTTTCAAAAAATGGCCTGAAAATTTGGCGTTATTGGAACGTAAAAAGTGAAGAACATGTAGATTCGTTAGATGAAACAACTGATAAAGTAAGAGAGTTGTTTACGGATGCGGTAACAAGACAGCTCGTTTCCGATGTACCAGTATGTACATTTTTATCAGGTGGTGTAGATTCAAGCGCGATTACCGCCATAGCTGCAAAAGCGTTTGAAAAAGACGGGAAAGGACCACTTCATACGTATTCGATTGAATATGAAGACAATGAGAAGTATTTTAGAGCGAACGAATTTCAACCTAATTCAGATGGACCTTGGATTCAAAAAATGTCTGAAACATTCGGGACGGTGCATCACAAGTGTGTCATTTCTCAGCAGTCACTCGTTGATTATTTATCAGATGCTGTTAGAGTAAGAGACTTGCCAGGGATGGCAGATATTGATTCTTCCCTCTTATGGTTCTGTGAGAAGGTAAAAGAGAATTTCGTTGTTAGTTTATCAGGTGAATGTGCAGATGAGATATTTGGCGGCTACCCATGGTTTCATCGTCCTGATGATTTAGCTTCCAGTGGCTTCCCTTGGATGAGGTCGACAGAGGAACGGATGAACTTATTGGGAGACTCATGGAGAAAGAAGCTTAAACTTGATCAATATGTAATGTCGAAATATGAACAGACGGTCAAAGAAACACCAGCTCTTCCTGGGGAAAACAAAACCGATGCAAAACGAAGAGAACTATTTTACCTTAATATGATTTGGTTCATGACAACGCTATTAGATCGTAAAGACCGTATGAGTATGGGTGCAAGCCTTGAAGTACGTGTACCATTTGCGGATCATCGACTAGTCGAATATGTATGGAACATCCCGTGGGAAATGAAAATGGTAGGTAATCGAGAAAAAGGCATCTTAAGACGTGCGTTAGAAGGGATTCTACCTGATGAAGTACTGTACAGAAAAAAGAGTCCTTATCCGAAAACACACAATCCTCACTATACAAAGGCTGTACAACAATGGATGACTACAATTTTATCAAATAAAGATTCAGCTTTATTTGAATTCTTTAATGAAAAGAAGCTAAGAGACATTGTTGAAAGTGAAGGCAAAGCATTCCAAGTACCATGGTTTGGTCAACTAATGACAGGCCCACAGCTACTAGCCCACCTTGCACAAATTCATGTCTGGTTTGAAGAATATCGAATTGACATTGTAGAGAGATAAATAAATTCAATTGAACCGTAGTGATTTTTAGCTACGGTTTTTTTATTGGTTAGAATAATAATGCAAAGTGAATTGCACTGTGGCAGATGAAAATGTGAACTTGATTTTTGTTTATTCAATGTTGGCTTTTAGGTAATTCATTCGTGTTAATCGGAGTGGAAGGACCGAGACTCCTGAGGGAGATGCGCTGGACTGGAGACCCCACAGGCGCAGCCGAGGAGGCTCCAGGAGCGCGCCGCGGAAAGCGAGGTTCCTGCAACGAAGGTTAACACCCCACATGCAGCGTCGTATTTTCAGGGTAGCCAATACACAAAACTGAAGGAAAAAGAAAATTAACTATTAAATGTAAGAAATTTCTATATAATAGAGTTAGGCAAGAGTATTATTTTGATTAATATAATCGTACAAAAAAGGATGGAGGGGAACATCCCATGTCTAATGACACTGAGGTTACATTTGAAAAAGCAAAACAAAATGATTCAAAAAAGAAGCTAGAAAGAAGAGAAGGTGAACCAACTCCCGCATTTAAAGGAGCTTCTTGGGCAGCATTACTAGTAGGTGTTACGGCCTATCTAATCGGCTTGTACAACGCTACAATGCAACTAAATGAAAAAGGATATTATTTTGCGATTCTAATATTTGGCCTCTATTCAGCCGTATCTTTACAAAAAGCCGTAAGGGACAAAGAAGAGGGAATACCAGTTACGGGTATTTATTTCGGAATAAGTTGGTTTGCACTTATTGTTTCTATTTTATTAATGGCAATAGGTTTATATAATGCAGGCAGTATCATCTTAAGTGAAAAAGGGTTCTATGCCATGGCATTTGTATTAAGCTTATTTGCTGCGATAACAGTTCAAAAGAATATTAGAGATACACAAAATGCGAGAGAAAGAGATTAATTGATACTTAGTTAAGCATAAGTAAGATTAGCTTAGCTACATAAATGTTAATACCTATTTTAGGTCGACCAGATTTTCTGGTTGACCTTTTTTCATGCAATCCACTTTACATAGAACATAGGCAAAAATGGACCGTTCAAACTTAATTGATTCGAAACAGTACTGGCAACAGCTTCGTTAATGACACAAACGGAGTTGTTTTTTTGAGCGCAAAGAACAGTTTTCATCTTGTTCGATTGATCAGTTTAACGGAGCAACATAAAAAGTACATTTAAAATTGTCATTCCTACTCGTTCTGTGTATAATAAATGTATAATATTTGTATAACGAAAAGAACGGAGGCGTTTAAGTAATGGGGAAGAAAATGATTGTCATTGGTGCGGGACCTGGTGGATTGGCTGCCGCAATGCTTTTATCCAGTAAGGGATTCCAAGTAGATGTATATGAAAAACAGCCATATATTGGCGGTAGAAACAGCGCAATAAAGGTTAATGATTTTACATTTGACATGGGACCGACGTTTCTTAGTATGCCACATATCATGGAGGAACTATTTTCAGAGTCTAATAGAAACGTATCTGATTATTTAGACTTGAAGGAAATTGACTCAATGTATGAACTTATATTTGACAATCAAAAATTACAAATGACAAGAAATCAGGAGCAGATGAAGCAATCGATTGAACAGATATTCCCTGGAAACGGTGAAGGATACGAACGATTTATGAAGGACACGGAGAGGAAAATGAACGCATTAACTCCAATACTTCAAAGTAAGATGGATAAATTTAGACATTATCTACATCCTCGTGTCATAAAAGCCCTTCCACAGCTATCTCTTGGAAAATCACTGTATGATGTTCTTTCTCGCTACTTTACGGATGAAAAATTAAAAATTGCCTTTACGTTTCAGTCAAAGTATTTGGGTATGTCGCCGTGGGAATGTCCAGGAGCGTTTTCAATTCTTTCATACATGGAGCATAAATATGGAGTTTATCACCCAATTGGAGGAGTTAATCAGTTACCAAAGGCAATGGCTGCGGTATGTCGGGAAAATGGTGTGAACATTCATGTGAATAAAGGAGTTAAAAGATTATTGGTGAAAAAGCAAGTGGTTCAAGGGGTTGAACTTGAAAGTGGGGAAAAAGTATTTGCTGATGAAGTTGTGATTAATGGTGATTTTTCTTATGTAATGTCCAATTTAGTCGAAGAGGGTGTACTAAAAAAATACTCAAAGAAAAATCTTCAGAAGAAAAAATATTCTTGCTCAACCTTTATGATCTATCTAGGGTTAGATAAAAAATATGAGCTCCCACACCACACGATTGTTTTTTCAAGTGACTATAAGAAAAATGTTGAGGAAATTACGAAAACATTAAAAATGTCAAAAGATCCATCTCTTTATATTCAAAATGCTTCTGTGACAGACCCAAGCTTAGCGCCAGATGGAAAATCGGCTCTTTATATTCTTGCTCCAGTACCAAATAATTTTAGTGAAATAGATTGGGATACTCACAAAGAAAAATTTAAAAAATTGATTTATAGACTCATAGAGGAAAAAACAGGTTTTAGCGATTTACAAAGTCATATTGAGGTTGAACAAGTCATAACGCCATTAGATTGGGAAAAGGAAATTTACGTTTATAAAGGTGCTACCTTCAATCTAGGTCACCAGCTTTCTCAAATGATGGTATTACGACCTCATAATCAGTTTGAAGAGCTAAAGAGGTGTTGGTTAGTTGGTGGAGGAACCCATCCTGGTAGTGGCTTACCAACAATATTAGAATCAGCTCGTATTACAAGCAAATCGATTGCCAAAAAGTATCAGCGCGAATTAAGCACAAGTACTGAAAAGTTGGGTGAAGTATTATGAAAATAGGAATTGTCGGTGGAGGAGTAGGTGGGTTAACGACTGCTTTACTGCTAAGGAAACAAGGGCATGAAGTGACAATTTTTGAAAAAGAGGAACAACTAGGTGGCCGCCTCGCTTTTGTAAAACACGGTAATTTTAAAATTGATGAGGGTCCTACCATCGTATTACTTCCTGATATGTTACTAGAAATATTAGAACTTGCTGGTATTGCTAAAGATGATATCCAACTGATTCCTTGTGATCCTCTTTACCAAATTCACTACGGTGATGGTACATCCTTTACTAAGTATAAAGACGAACAAAAACACCTTGCAGAAATAGAAGAAGTGTTTCCAGGTGAAGGGGCTGGATATAAGAAGTTTCTCGAAGTAATGAAAACTAGGTTTGCGTTAGGGAAGTCTGCTTTTTTAGAAAAACAATTTTCATCGGGAAAAGATTTTTGGACGGTTGAAAATGTGAAGACTTTATCTAAGTTAAAAGCCTATCAATCAATTCATTCAATGCTAGATTCTTTTTTTTCAGAAGAGAAGCTAAAACAAGCCTATTCCTTACAAACACTTTACATTGGAGGAAATCCATTAAATACACCAGCAATGTATGCACTTGTTCCTTACAGTGAGCATGCCCATGGGATTTACTACTTACATGGGGGATATGCATCTTTAGTTGAAATCTTGAAACAAAAGCTTGTGGAAGAGGGAATAACGATAAAGCTTTCAGAGTCAGTAGATCATTTAATAATAAAGCAAAACCAAGTAAAGGGTATTCAGACAAACTATGGCACATACGAATTTAATGCGGTAGTTGTAAATGGAGACTATCCTTCGATGGAATCGTTATTGCCTGAAATAAAACGAAAAGAAAAGTCGTATACCCCTTCTTCTGGTTGTGTACTGCTATATATGGGTTTGAATAAACGTTACGAAGATGCTCCGATCCATCAGTTTTTCTTGGGTGGAGATTTTGAAAAGAATATGAAAGAGATATTTGAAGAAAAGGTGATCCCGACTGATCCCGCATATTATACGTTTAATCCATCTGTAATTGACCACACTCTAGCGCCAAATGGAAAAAGTGTTTTATATACGTTAGTGCCAGTTCCATCAGGTTCTCACATTGATTGGTCGATAGAAAAAGAGAATGTGAAAGAAAGAATATTACATTCGATGGAAGCGCGAGGATTTCCAGGGGTGAAAGATGCGATAGAGTGGATTGAGATTAGATCACCTCTTGAAGCTAAGCAGAGTGGACTGTATGAAGGAGGCAGCTTTGGAATTGCACCTACTCTGTTTCAATCCGGTGTGTTTAGACCTCAAATTAAACGGAACAATGTTAGGAATTTATATGCAGTAGGTGCGTCTGTTCATCCGGGTGGAGGTATCCCAATTGTATTACAAGGTGCGAAATTACTAGCGCAGGTAATAGAAAAAGATATGTTGGAATTACAAGAAAAGAGGGAGAGTGAAGATGTATGGGCCAAACGATAAAAGAGCGTGCTTACGTCGAATGTGAAAACATCATCCGAGAAAACTCCAAGACCTTTTATAAAGCATTTTCTATTTTACCAACAGAAAAAAAGAAGGCGGTATGGGCAGTGTATGCTTTTTGCAGAACTGTTGATGACATCGTAGATGAAGGGGAGAATTCTAATACGGAATTCAAGCTTAACCAATTTGAACAGGAATTTAAGGGGTTTCTCGCAGGGAATACGCAGGTGAATCATTTCATTTGGATTGCTCTAAGTGATGTTTTTAAACGCTATCATATGGATTCAAAGCCTTTTTTTGAAATGATTGAAGGACAAAGAATGGATTTAAGGAAATCCTCTTATGACTCAGAGGATGAGGTATTACGTTACTCATATCACGTGGCAAGTACTGTTGGATTGATGTTATTGCCAATCTTAGCTCCGGGCAAGGAAAAAATTCTTCATGAAAGTGCGGTTAAGCTTGGACTTGCGATGCAATTAACAAATATATTACGTGATATTGGTGAGGATTATGAGCGTGGAAGAATCTATATCCCCAATTCACTAATGAAGCAGTTTGGATATGATGAGGGAGATTTGAAAACACACACGATTAATTCTTCTTTTATTTCAATATGGGAAGAGTTAGCGAAGAAAGCAGAGAAATATTACGAGGAATCTTTGAAGTCAATTGACGAGTACCCTATGAATTCAAGAACCCCAGTAAAAGCTTCTGCATACCTATATAAGGCTATCCTACAATCTGTACGAAAAAATGGTTATAATGTGTTCGGTAAGAAAAACTATGTATCGACTGCTGAAAAACTTTCCATTATATCGCAGCTATAGAAAAGAGAGTCTTACAATTTGTAAGACTCTCTTTTTGATGCTTTAACTAAATAGTTTGCTACATTTTGACCGCTAATTGTTACCATTGGAGATCCTCCTCCAGGATGAGTTGAACCGCCGACAAAAAATAAGTTCGAGATATCTTTTGAAAAGTTAGAAGGTCGTAAAAATGCATTTATCTTTCGGTTTGATGAAACTCCATATAATGCTCCTCGATATGAGTGGAAAGTACTTTTGATATCTGCTGGAGTAAATATCTTTTCAAAAGCGAGATTTTCTGGTGAGAACATGGAGTGACGAATCAACTTTTCATACAATTTTTGTTTGTACGTTTCACTATCGATCATCTTTGCACCCTCACCTTGAAGTGCTGGAGCGTTTATTAGGATAAATAAGTTATCTCCATCTGGTGAACGTGAAGGATCAGTAACGGAGGAATTACTTATATAAATCGTTGGATCATCAACGTATTCGCCATTAAACAGTTGCTTAAACTCCTCCTTATAACTATTAGGAAAAAGCACATTATGATGTAGAAAACGCTTATTTCGATTTTTCATTCCTGCTAATATGACAAAGGCTGAAATAGAAGGCTGATAGCTTTGCACTTTTTTATCTTTAAAATGGGGACGGTCCTCTTCGTCAACTAAACTCGGGTAGGAATAAAGTAAATCTGCATTCATGATGACATAATCCGCAGGTACTTTCTCATCTTCAATTGTCAATGAAGTTACTTTTTTTCCTGAGACATTTATTTTTTTTACTTCACAGTTTAGATAAAGCTCAACACCTAGTTTTCTAGCGAGCTTCTCAAATCCGACTGCAAGATTCGTATTTCCACCTTCTACATAGTACACCCCGTCGACTAATTCTAAATAAGCAATCATTGCAAATGTAGCAGGAGTGATATATGGGGAAGAGCCGATATAGGTAGCATAACGATTCAAGGTATATTTCACTCGTTCATCTTTAAAGTAAGTAGAAATGAATCTATTTAATGACATATGTGGCTTCACCTTCATAAACGCACGTGGTAGTGATGGAGAAAAATAGTCTTTCCATGACTGAAACAGACGTGGGAAGAATTGTTCCTCGGATAGCTGATAAAGCTTTTGTACGTCATTTAAGAATGATGTGTAACGAGTAGCGCCAATTGGATCAAAAAGCTCGAGCTGCTTTTTCATCTTGTTCCGATCTGTCGTAAAGTCTAAAGTGCTTCCATCAGAAAAAAAGTTGCGAGTATGTGTATTCAGCTTAACGATGTTAAAATAATCCTCTGATTTTTCTCCTGTTTGAGTAATGACGTTCTTGAAAATTTCTGGCATAGTAATCGTGTTAGGACCAAAGTCGAAGTGATACGAACCAAGTTTAACGGGCATCAATTTTCCACCAAAATGAGCGTTCTTCTCATAAATGGCTACTTGAAAGCCTTGATATTGAAGAGTGATAGCTGCTGATAAACCAGCGAGACCACCTCCAATAATTGCAACTCTTTTCATAAGTAAAAACGTCCTTTCCATTCATGTGGTTTGTGAAAAAATGATTTCCACATTGAAACATTCATAACGGCAATTAAGCTAAGTGCTGAAAATGGCATAAGTGTAAATATCCATTTGGTTGGCTGATGTGACACTTTATCAACGATATAACGTTGGAAAAGTGAAAGCACTAGAGGCGCAATTGCTAGTAGACCGTAAGTTGGAAAAAAGAATACTAGAAATAATGGTGAAAGATAGAAATTTGTATAAAATAGTGTTAAAAAAAAGACTAAAACCGGTGATTCTCCTAAACCTTTGTAAATATTTTTAGTAAATCCATGCCATACTTCTCTGTTTGTTTCGTACATATAGCATGTCACGAATGCTGTAATGGATGCGATAAGAACTTTATGTCCAGTTCTTTTTAGATTCCTAGCTAACTCTACATCTTCAATAAGCGATGTTGCTACACTGTTATGACCACCAATCGAATGATAGGCTTTTTTTTCAATGAGCATAAAGGATCCATGTGCTGCTGTTGTTGAAGGAAGTGTTGTTTTATTTGCAATAAAAAGCGGCAAATGAAACAACACAACAAAGTGCTGCATCGGTACCAGTAGTTTACTTAATAGTGTAGTAGTTGGAAAAGTTGGGAAGCCAGATAGTAACTTCGCTTGATGTTCAGTCATTAATGTAATGGCTCGCTCAATTGCATCGCTTTGTAAACGAACGTCTGCGTCAATAAAAAGATAATAATCTCCTTTTGCCACCTGACTTAATTGCTTACAAGCATGTACCTTGCCAACCCATCCTACGGGTAGTTTTTTTCCGTCAATAATAGAGGAATGATGAAGCTTTCTTGTGTACTTTTCTAATAGAAAACGAGTTTGATCTGTTGAGTGGTCATCTAGTAACAAGATTTCAAGATTTGGATACGTAAGTTGACTAATTGATTCAAGCAAATCCTTCACGTTTCTTTCTTCATTTCGAAGTGGTATAAGTAATGAAACAAAAGGATTTTCGTTTTCTACAGTGATACTTCTTGAGAATGAGGGGAGAAAGTACATGTTCACAAGCGTCCATATTATAAAAATGCAATGTGCCATTGAAAGAACCAGGAGAAATGTCATCATGTGTCATTCCTCCTTAGAAGTGGTTGAAATGACTGGATATCCTCGTTAATGATTTGGTTCTTAAGTGAGTCAAGTTGCATTGTAAACATCTCTTCAAGTGCTTTTGCTTTTAAAACTCTATTATTTCCTTTAAGTGACGTTATGAATATAGGATTGTCTATTGAGATAAAAACTTCAGGCTTTTTTTTGTGACGGAATGAATAATATAAGCATATAGGAATAATTGGAACATGAGGTACTTGCTCTGCGAGATAGCTTATACCAGGCATAAATTTCAATGGTCGAGTTTCTAAATGAAATTCATCACCTTGAGGAAACAACCAAATGCTTTTATTATCCATTAACATTTTCTTCGCATACTGAAAGGATTGAACGATATCTTTTGGGTTATTTCGATTAATTGAGAAGCCACCTAACTTCCGGAAAAAAGGAAACTGCTTCAATCCTTTTTCGTGCATCATATGGTAACTATCAGTCTTTAATAATGTTTGATTTAAATGAAAACATAGAAGTCCATCCCACCATGAACTATGATTCAGAATGAATATAGAAGCGGGTGGAAAGGCATCTTCCTTTTGGGTAACATAAATATTTTGAAATGACTTTTTTAATAGGAATACGTTAAACGGATAGAATAATCTCGCAAATAATTTGCTTTTGTTTGCTTGTATCATCTAGTTAGTTCACTTCGTTTCTGTTTCATATAATAATAGAAAACAAGTATGGTGAAGGTTGATGTAATGGCAATGGCTAACCAAAGTTCATGGACGACAGCTATCATTACAAACATTAAAATGTTTAAAAAGTAAACCGAAGACATTTTATGGTTCCATTCACGTTTCCGTGATTGGTTTGAATGCGACATAGTCGATATAAATAGATGAAGAAGCGTAGCTACAACAAACCATGTAAGAAAGTTCTTCATCGGAATATTATAGTAAAAACTAGTCGCCTCCCAAATCCAATATTGTTTAATTACAAATGCAACAGGATCGATAATTGCATCCATTAAAACAGCTAAAAGGGAGGCAACAATAATGGAAAAGACAGTTTTTTTTGTCCCTAAGATGGTGTAGGTTACAGCGTATGATGAGCCTATGACCATTAACCAAGCTAATCCAATTGCAACAGGAACTCCAAATACAAGTGGACCAAATTGATCTGTATAATAATAATTGCCAAATAATAGACCTGTCTTCACACCGATTAACTCCACACTAATAGAAAAGAAGAAAATAACAAGACTAATAGCGATTCCCTTTAGTATTGAAAATAAGTGTGTAAAATAAATCACTGTCAATAACCCGATAATGACAAAATAAACAAAATTAGCCCATTCTAAAGAAGGAGGAAGTAAATTAAAAGATAATAAAATAATTCCAATTGTGTACCATACTAAAAATAGATAATATATGACTTTTTCAAACTGCTTCACTATCATCACCTCAATGTGATTAGTATACGAGATTGATAAAGTTTTGTATAACAATTGTATGCTACAAAAAAGCCTACATGAAATGTAGGCTTTAGTATGAGACATTATGTTTAATTGTGTTGCTTCGGTGAGGGAGTCAATCTTCCTAATGAGTTTAATCGATCTACTAATTCTGTGCCAAATTCACTCGAGGTCTCATTCGTTTTTGTAAGATAGCTTTCACGAAATTCGTATGCTGCTGAACCGTGCTCAATAAAATCAAGTCCAGAAATTTCTTCCTCGCTAGAAACACGAATCGAACCACTCACTTTCTTAATGATATAAAGTGCAACTCCAGCTGTAGCCGATGTCCAAGCAATAACTGCAAGGATACCTAATGCCTGCACAGTAACTAAGCTAAAGTCACCACCGTATAAGATGCCGTTAGTTGTATCAAATAAACCGACTGCAAGTGTTCCCCATACTCCACAAACACCGTGAACTGCGATAGCTCCTACTGGATCATCCCATTTAATCTTACGATCAATAAGCTGAACTGCTTCAATGAGAACAACACCAGCAATGAGTCCGATGGAAATGGCACCAAATAATGACACATTTGCACAACCAGCCGTTATTCCGACAAGTCCTGCGAGAGCACCGTTTAACGTAAGTGATGCGTCAATTAGTTTATAGCGTAATTGAGAATAAAGCGCAGATGATAAAACTCCTGCTGATGCTGATAATAAGGTTGTTGCAATGACATGCGGGATAAGAGTTGGGTCTGCACTTAGTGTGCTGCCACCGTTAAAACCGAACCAGCCAAACCAAAGGATGAACACGCCTAGTGCACCTAAAGGTATATTATGGCCTGAGATGACATTAATTTTCCCATCATCTGAATACTTACCAAGTCGTGGACCTAACACAATAACAGCAACTACTGCTCCAACTGCTCCTGTAAGGTGAACGACGGTAGATCCAGCAAAGTCGGTAAATCCTAGCTCTGAAAGCCAACCACCACCCCAAATCCAATGTCCAACTACGGGGTAAATAAATCCTGTCATAATAATTGTCAGAAGTAAATAGCTTGAAAGTTTCATTCGTTCAGCAACTGCTCCTGAAATAATCGTTGCACAAGTGGCAGCAAATACCGCTTGGAAAAGGAAGAATCCCACATCAGAATCACTACTTCCGAGAAGTAAGAAATGATTTGTTCCGATTAGCTGATGAAATGAATTTCCAAACATGATTCCGTAGCCAATAACAAAATATAAAATGGAGCCAATGCTAATCGTTAGAAGGTTTTTCATGAGGATATTTAAGGTGTTCTTTGATCGGGTGAAACCAGATTCGACCATCGCGAACCCTGCGTGCATAAAAAATACTAACAGAGCAGCTAACATCACCCAAACCGTATCTAAAGATGTACTGACAGCTTCAATTGTTTGCTCTTCTGCAAATACTGCTGGAACAAGTAAAAAACTACTGACAAATAGTGAACTAATTTTTTTTATCATTGTCTTCACTCCTTCGTGTTATTGAATTGCTTCAATTCCGCGTTCTCCTGTTCTAATTCGAATTGCATCCTCTACAGGGAAAACAAAAATCTTCCCGTCGCCAACAGAATTGGTGCTGCATGTTGAACAAATAATTTCAATAATTTCATCAACCCGATTTGAATCAATAATCATTTCTACTTTTACTTTTCCAACCAGCTTAATTTCAAAAGAACTGCCTCGAAAATGACCTTGCTGCCCTTTTTGTCGTCCACAACCAGCAACCTCCGATACCGTTAGCCCTGAAATTCCTATCGTTTCTAACTGACTTCTTAAATGCTGAAAATGCTCCGGTCTAATAATCGCTTCAATCTTTTTCATTTTACATACCTCCTTTTTTATTTTCGTGTTAGGTTTTATTACATGTTATGTTATATATAGTATATTATTACAAAGTTTCTGATAATTCAAGAGTTAATCTGAAAACAATTGAGCCTAATTTGTGATTTTGTGTAAGGAAATATAACATGATATACATTTGCACTTGAAACTTTGTGTAATTTCAAACCGTTTTCAACATGATGGGTGAAAATTGTTATTAGAACGTTGACCTGAGTATCTTCGCGTCAACCGAAGTGGAAGGACCGAGACTACTACGGGAAATTTGCTGGACTGGAGACCCCACGGGTGAAGCCGAGGCTCCAGGTGGCGAGAGTCCGTTAACGCCCTATGCTGAGGGTGAAGAATTGTATTTTGAGGGTAGACTTCCATGCAAATATGGATTTGCACCATGAAGGATGAAAATGTGAACTTGATTTTGAGGTTTATAGAATGTTGTACTTTAAGTAATTCATGCGTGTTAATCGGAGTGGAAGGAACCGAGACTCCTGTGGGGTATGCGACAGACTTGAGACCCCGCAGGCGAAGCCGAGGAGGCTCAAGTGGCGCCCCACGGAAAGCGAGGTTCCTGCAACGCAGATTAACACTCCTTGTACAGTGCCGTATTTTCAGAGTAGCAAAAATAAAAAAAGCTAACCAATTTTGGTTAGCTTGAGCTACACAGCTTCTTCTGTAACAGTTCTAGAAACAAATGATTTCTTTTCCCACGCCCTTGTTCTCCAACGCCAAAGCATGACAAGTCCTCTAAACCATTCATCAATAATAAACGCAATCCAAATACCAACTAAACCTAGACCAAACTGAATACTTAAGAAATATGCAAGTGGAACACTAATACCCCACATTGAAACAATTCCCATATAAACCGGCAATTTTACATCACCAGCTGCTCTCAGTGCACTAATGATAACAAGATTAAAAGCTCGCCCTGGTTCTAATAGGAGCGTAAGGAGGATTAGCGTTCCACCAACCTTAATTATCTCTGGATTATCAGTGAATATACCAAAAAGGGTATCAGAGAAAAAGGAGCAGATCATCGCTGATAAAAATGAAATCGCAATTGCCCACTTTAAACTGGCTAAACATCGCTTATATGCCTGATCAAATTCTTTTGCACCAATCATATGACCAATCATAATTTGTGTTCCCTGACTTATCGCGATGCTAAATAAGAAAATAAACATCATTATATTTTGCGTGTACACCTTTGTTGTAAGTGCCTGTGTACCGATTATTGTAATAAAATAGGTAATGAGCATTTGGGATGAATTATATGACAGATGCTCGCCAGCAGACGGTACCCCGATCTTCAGAATATTTTTTAAGTGAATAATAGGTATTTTTGTTATTTTCTTAAAAGGTAGTGGCTGATTAACACGCTTTATTAATAGGTAGGAAATAACAATAAGTCCTATTGTTCTACTCACTGTTGTTGAGATTGCAACACCTTCAACACCTAAAACAGGAAAACCAAATGGACCAAAAATGAAAAAGTAGTTACCGATTACATTTAAGATGTTCATTCCGATTGTCACATACATTGTGTCCCGAGTGAAACCATAGCTACGAATTATTGCGCCCATTGTCATAATTAACGATTGGATAAATGCAAACCCACCAACAATCCTTAAGTATGTTGTTGCTTCATCCATTAACTCCGCAGGTAAATCCATTAACTCTAAAAAATAAGTTCCAAAGAAAATTACAACTAAACTAAGAATTAAACCGAAGCTAAGATTGGTGATAATTGAAATAACAGAAACTTCTGCTGCTTTAGCATGCTCTTTTGCCCCAAAATGTTGGGCAACTAAAACAGATGTACCTGTTGCAATAAAACCGAACATCACGATGACAAGTGAAAGAATTTGATTAGACACACCTACTGCTGCAACTGAATTATCTGAGTATTGACTAAGCATTAGCGTATCTGCGTTACCCATTAACATATGAAGTAATATCTCAATAAATATTGGCCATGTTAAGGCAAATAGTGTCATTTTTTTGTGTTTACCCAAGGTGAAAACACTCCTTCTGTATAAAACATAAAAGCAAAGTAATTAATAGTTTATAAAGTTACCGCTATAATAAAAAGAGAAGATGTCGACTGATTTTGGAAAATCTCGACTTTTATGAGGTGATGAAGATGTCCTTTTTAACATTCCTAATTCCACCGTTTCCTACACTAATTAAGTCAGGTGAAGGACATTTCCGAATGGGGAAAAAACACTTTAAACGTGTCTTCACAGTATTTGATTTTATTTATGTAACTTCAGGGAAACTTTTTATGACTGAGAACGGGATTGATTATGAATTAAGTAAGGGGCAATATATCATTCTCATTCCAGGATTGGAACACTTTGGGACAAAGAATTGTACAGAGGATACAAAGTTTCATTGGATACATTTTAAAATTCATGGTGAGTTTGACTTGACTGACAATAATGAAATCAACTGGGGAAATGTTTATTTAAAGGAAGGGGACTTTGTTGAGCCTCCTCAATATCATTTTCAAATACCTAGAACAGGTCAAGTGAAATACACTGACCACCTAGAAAAATACTTTGAATACATGCTTGGAACGGAAAAACTCCATACTCCGGATTCAAGACTAAGACAACAAATTTATTTTGAAGAGTTTCTTATTCAACTCCAAAAAGAAGCGATGAGTATCCCGTCAGCAACAGAAGGCATTTCAGAAATGGTCATTGCGTATATTCAGCAAAACTATCAAATGGATATAAAGATGGAAGATTTAGCACGAGATCTTCATTTTCACTCAGATTATATTACTAGATGCGTTCAAAAAACGTTAGGGATTAGTCCAATCCAATATCTACAACAATACAGAATGTCACAAGCGAAACGGTTGTTAGCTTCGACAAATGATAAAGTAATGACCATTTCAAAGAACATCGGAATCTTGGATCATACGTATTTTTCAAAGTTGTTTAAAAAAATGGAAGGGATGACACCATCTGAATATAGACAGTTTGCTCAACGTGGGTAAAAGTGAGGCACTGTACTGGTGAAAAAATCAAATTTTAAAAAATAAGTGGGGAATCCAATCCCCACTTATCGTAAATTACGTTGTAAACATAAGAACTATCTTTACACCGTATACTTTAGAATTTTAAATCCAAATGGTTTTAAACGAATTTGAAGGACATCACTTTCAGGTACAAATGTTTCATTCGACCATATATCCGTAACACCTCGACCTGTAACGCCGTTAAGTGTTACTTTCAACTCTAAATCTTCCTCAGAGTTATTCAAGATGAAGCTGTATTTTTCTCCATCATTTGATTTCTCATAAATGACATGATTTGTTTCGTCATTTGCTTCAACAAAGCGAATATCATTGTTTTTGAATGCTTGATGCTCTTTGCGTAATGTCAGTAGCTTACTGATATGATTAAATAAGTCTCGATCTTGTTCATTTTCATCCCAAATCATACATTTGCGACAGCCTGGATCTTGCTCGCCAGTCATCCCAATTTCATCTCCGTAGTAAATACATGGTGATCCAGTAAATGATAGTTTAAAAACATATAAAAGCTTTAGTTTATCCTTGTTTTCTCCACAAGTCGTAAGAATTCGTGGTGTATCATGGCTATCCAATAAGTTAAAGGCAACCTCGTTCACATTGTTTGGATAAGAGTGCATCACGTTTGTAATGATATTCGTGAACTCTGTCGCTTTCATTTCGTTTTTCGCAAAGAAATTAACTGCACCCGTAGTAAATGGATAGTTCATAACTGCATCAAACTGGTCACCTTGTAACCAAGGCATCGAGTCGTGCCAAATCTCACCTAAAATATATACATCAGGCTTAATTTCTTTAACTGCCTGTCTAAACTCTCTCCAAAATTGATGATCAACTTCATTTGCAACGTCTAGTCTCCAGCCGTCAATGTTAAACTCTCGAACCCAATATCTACCAACTTCAAGTAAATAATCTTTCACAGCTTGATTTTCAGTATTTAATTTCGGCATACTTCCTACAAAAGCAAACGTATCATAATTTGGCTTTGGTTCGGGCTGTACAGGGAATTCTTTTAAGTGGAACCAGTCCTTGTACTCTGATTTTTCTTGATTCTTTAATACATCTTGGAATTGAGGGAAGTAATAGCCACTATGATTAAACACAGCGTCAAGCATTATTTTAATTCCGTTCTCATGACACACTTCTACAAGGCGTTTGAACGTTTCTTTATCCCCAAATTGAGCATCAATTTCCATATAATCAATCGTGTCATACTTGTGATTAGAATGAGCTTTGAAGATTGGCGTGAAATATATACCTGTTACTCCTAATTCAACTAGGTGGTCGATATGTTGAATAACTCCTTCAAAATCACCACCGAAAAAATTTGTTGGAGTTGGTTCTGTGCTACCCCAAGGTAAAGTTCCTTCAGGATTGATGCTTTCATTTCCATTAGCAAAGCGTTCTGGGAAAATTTGATACCAAACCGTATCCTTTACCCATGTAGGTGCTTTAAAAACATCAATGTTATTTAAAAATGGGAAACAGAAATAGTAGGAGCTGTCAGCTTTTACTTCTTGAATAAATCCTTTTTCTGTATAGATGAGTGTTTCGTTATCATCATGTAACTCAAAGCCATAGCGCAGTCGTTTAAAGTCTGGAGTAACAGCCGTGAACCAATAGTCAAATAATTCATCAGATCCACTAATAGTCATCTCTTTTTTATTTGAAATCCAGCCATCTTCGTTGTATACGTATGGATCTCCGAAAATTAGATGAACTGTGTCTACATCCCCTTTTTTTGTTCGTAGGCGAATATGTAATGTGTTCTCGTCATAAGCATAAGCAAAGTTATTCTTCGGTCTGTGATAAATAGCTTCTTTTAACAAACGACTCACTCTCCTCGGGATATTTTTTTAGGACACCTACCGCTTATTGTACCTTCCAGTTTTTAAAGTAGAAGATGTAAAATTATGAAAGGTTTGTGACAAGAAAGGCTTTGGACTAATTCCTCTTTCATGTAAAGGTGATGAGTATGCCTTTATTCACAACGGTTTATCCGTTTACGTTGCTATTATAAACGAACAGGAAACCGTTTGCATAGTTTTTAAAAAAAGAATTGACATAACCTATCTTTGAAATTAAAATAAAGACATGCCCAGTGAGAAACCGTTTGCACAGGTTATTTTTTTGAAAGAAAAAGCAAGCGTTTTCATTAAGGTGTTAAAATGGTTTCAATTGTGCTCAAGAAGGACAATTGACATAAAAACAAACAATTTTCTAAAGGTGGGGGAAATTATGCAAAAGTTTTTAAAGCTTTCATTCGTAGCATTATTAGTTTTTGCTTTAGTAGCATGTAGCAAACCTGATGCGAAAGAAGAAGCAAAAGGAACAGACGAAAAAGAAAAGAAAGAGCCTACTGAAGAAACAGTAGAAATTACTCCAGAAGAAGGTGCTTCACTTGTCCTTTGGGATAACGGTGGCGCAGAAGCTGAATGGGCTGCTTATGTAGCAGAAGAATTCACAAAAAAATACAATATTCCTGTTGAAGTACAAGAAGTAGCACACGTTGATGCTTCTGGTAAATTAGAAGTTGACGGTCCAGCTGGACTTGGCGGAGACGTATTCCACGCTCCACATGATCACGTTGGTAAAATGGTTAAAGCAGGATTAATCTACGAAAACATGTTCACTGATGCATACAAAGCAGACTTCATGGATGCTGCAATCAGCGGTACATCTTATACTGAAGAAACTGAATCAGTTCTTTATGGTTACCCATTAGCAATTGAAACTTATGCGTTATACTACAACAAAGATTTAGTAGAAAAGCCAGCAACAACTTTTGATGAATTATTCACTCAAGCTAAAGAATTCCAAGCAACATCTACTAATGATGACAAAAAATATGGTTTCATGATGGAAGTTGGTAACTTCTACTTCTTACATGCATTCCTTGGTGGTTACGGTGGTTATATCTTCGGAGATAACAACACAAACCCTGCAGAACTTGGTTTAAATAATGAAGGTGCTGTAAAATCTGGTGAGTTCATGCAAAAAATGCATGCAGAACTATTACCTCTTAAAAACGAAGATATTACTGGTGATGTTATTTCAACGTTCTTTAACGAAGGTAAATTAATGTACCGTATCTCTGGTCCTTGGGATATCAAGAACCACACTGAAGCTGGCGTAAACTTCGGTATTGCTCCACTTCCAACTCTAGACAATGGCGAAACTCCTAAGAGTTTCTCGGGAATTAAAGCTTACTATGTAAATTCTTATTCTAAATATCCAAAAGCAGCAACTTTATTAGCACAATTCGCTTCTAGTAAAGAAATGCTTGAAAAACGCTTTGAAATGACTGGTCAAGTTCCTCCACATAAAGGATTACTTGATAGTGATGCTTTAAAAGCTGACGAGTATGCAATGGCATTCTTACAGCAAGCACAAAGTGCAGTTCCAATGCCAAACATCCCTGAAATGCAATCAGTTTGGGGACCTATGGGTACAGCTTACATCACAATCTGGAATGATGGTACTGATCCTAAAGAAGCATTAGATGCAGCAGTTATGCAAGTTGAGGATGCAATCGCAACTCAATCTAAGTAATCACTAACAAAAAAGACTGAGCCGATACCATCTGGTATTGGCTCAGTTTATTAAAAACAACTACTTCATAGAGAAAAGAGGAATTGATATGCAATCCAAGGCTAAAATTGGTGCATTATTATCCTTTTTGTTAATGGGACTTGGTCAAATCTATCATCGCCAATTTGCTAAAGGTATTTTATTCCTAGCGTTAGAAATTTATCTTCTAATCTTTTGGTCATTACCTTTCAGATATGCGATGTGGGGACTTACAACACTAGGTGAGACAACTCAAACACGAAAAGGTTTTGAAATCGTTCAAGGAGATCACTCAATCTTCCTTATGATTGAAGGTATTATCTTCTTATTAGGCTTCCTATTATTCATTTGGGTTTATTACTTAAATATTCGTGATGCATACAAGGTGGGATTAATTCGTGATAAAGGAAGAACTCCACATACCTTTAAAGAAACTTTGAAAAATGTTTGGGAAAATGGATTTCCTTACATCTTATTAACTCCTTCAATCTTGTTTACTGTATTTTTAACGATGCTACCACTTCTATTTGGTATATTAATAGCATTTACAAACTATTCAGGCCCAAATCATTTACCGCCTAAGAGTTTAGTAGACTGGGTAGGTTTCCAAACGTTTATTGACCTATTTAGCTTAAGAACTTGGAGCAAGACGTTTTATGGAGTTTTCACATGGACTGTTGTTTGGGCAATTTTAGCTACGGCTACTACTTTCTTCTTAGGGTTAATTTTCGCTGTTTTAATTAACCATAAAGGAATTAAGTTTAAAAGAATGTGGAGAGGTATCTATATTTTACCTTGGGCTATACCACAATTTATCTCGATCTTAATCATGAGAAATATATTTAATGGTGAATTTGGACCATTAAATCAATATTTACAAATGATAGGTCTAGCTGCTGTTCCGTGGCTCTCAGACCCGATGTGGGCGAAGGTAACGATTGTTGTCGTTAATATGTGGTTTGGTTTCCCGTTTTGGATGGTATTAATGAGTGGTGTAATGACGACGATTGATAACTCATTATATGAAGCTGCGGATGTTGACGGAGCATCACCGATGCAAAAATTCTGGAAGATTACGATGCCGATCGTTATGTTTGCAACAGCACCACTTTTAATTATGAGTTTTGCTGGTAACTTCAACAACTTTAACGTGATTTACTTAATGACACAGGGTAACCCAGTTAACGTAAATTATAGCTATGCAGGATCGACTGACATCTTAATTACATGGATTTATAAAATGACACTTGAGCAAAGTCAATTTGCGATGGCTTCGGTTGTTTCAATCCTAATCTTTATTGTAGTTGCAGTCACATCTGTATGGAATTTCCGAAGAACAAAAGCTTTCAAAGAAGAGGATATGATGTCATGATAGGGAAAAAGACACGTGATAAGTTAACAGTATCATTTATCTATCTAATTTTAGTCGTTACAGCATTATTTGTATTTTATCCTGTGTACTGGATCTTAATTGGAGCATTTAACCCTGGAGATTCACTGTTTTCAACAAAATTAATTCCAGATTCTTTAACACTAGCCCACTTTACCTATTTATTTAATGAAACAGATTATTTATTGTGGTATAAGAACACCTTTAAAATTGCTTTCTTTAATATGATTCTATCTACCTTCTTAGTTGTAACGGCTGCATATGCATTTTCTCGTTTCCGTTTCCCGGGTAGAAAGCAAGGACTTATGACCATGCTTGTCCTTCAAATGTTCCCTGGCTTTATGGGGATGATTGCGATTTATATTCTTTTACTTCAAATTGGATTATTGGACAACCATTGGGGCTTAATTTTAGTATATGCAGGTGGTTCAATTCCGTTTGGTGCTTGGTTAGTAAAAGGGTATTTTGACGGTCTACCACGAAGCTTAGAAGAAGCAGCAAAAATGGACGGAGCTAGTCACACAACGATTTTCTTTAAAGTGATGTTTCCACTTTCAAAGCCAATACTAGTATTTATTGCAGTAAATAACTTTATTGGACCTTGGATGGACTTCATTTTTGCAAGACTTGTATTACGTTCAAATGAGAATAAAACATTAGCGGTTGGACTTTTTGAATTTGTAACTGGTAAAGCAAATACTCAATTCACAACATTCGCAGCAGGAGCTGTGCTAGTAGCAATACCGATTACAATTTTGTTCTTATTCTTCCAAAAGTATATTGTTGAAGGCTTAACTGCAGGTGCAAACAAGGGATAAAAAGATAAAATTATCCAAAAACTAGATGAAACATATTTTGCTCAAATCCACCACCTTATATATAATAGAGCAATAATCTTCATTACTTGTTATCACTCGTTTGGTTATCAACTTTAGAAACAGACAATTTTAGGAGGAACATTCTATGAAAAAACGGGTATTATTAGTTCTACTAATCCCGTTTCTTCTTTTTTCTGGCAATGTTTCAGTATTTGCATCTGAAAAAGAAGGACGAAACTGGCAGGACGAAATGATGTATTTTATTATGATTGATCGCTTTAACAACGGAGATCAGTCAAATGACTTTACAGTGAATGTAAATGATCCAAGAGCCTATCATGGTGGTGATTTTAAAGGAATCATTGACAAGCTCGATTACATTCAAGAAATGGGCTTTACGACTATTTGGCTAACGCCTGTCTTTAAGAATGAAGCAAAAGGCTACCATGGTTACTGGATTGAAGATTTTTATGATGTTGAAGAGCATTTTGGAACGATGGATGAATTTAAACAGTTAGTAAAAGAAGCTCATAGTCGTGATATTAAGGTAGTATTAGATTTCGTTGTGAACCATACAGGGTATAAACACCCATGGTTAGGAGATCTAGAAAAAAAAGATTGGTTTCATGAACGTAAAGACATTACAGATTGGAATAATCAAGAGCAGGTTGAAAATCAACAGCTATTTGGACTACCAGATTTAGCACAAGAAAACCCAGAAACAAAACAATATTTACTAGATGTTGCAAAATGGTGGATTACTGAAACAGATATTGATGGGTACCGATTAGATACCGTTCGCCATGTTCCTAAATGGTTTTGGGAAGAATTTGCAGCAGAGGTTAAGTCAGTGAAGGATGACTTTTTCCTTCTAGGAGAAGTTTGGCATAATGATCCAAGATACGTTGCAGATTATACAAAAACAGGTATTGATTCAGTGGTCGATTATCCATTTTATGAAGAGGCAACACGCATATTCAGTGCCCCAAATCAATCTGTTGGTAGATTACAAGCGATATGGAAACGAAACACGACCCTCTATGAAAATCCTTATGAATTAGGGAACTTTATTGATAATCATGACAATGAACGATTTACTAGAAAAGCTCTAGACAAAAAGCAAAACCCTACTCCAAGATTAAAGCTAGCGCTTTCGTACTTATTTACAGCACCTGGAATTCCGATTATCTATTATGGTACAGAAATAGCCATGGACGGTGGAGAAGACCCTGACAATCGTCGACTGATGAATTTTAGAACAGATGATAAACTAGTTGAATATATCGGCAAACTAAGTAAAATCCGAAAGAACTATCCTGCTTTAACACGTGGTGATTTTGAAGTTCTTTATGATCGTGGTGGTATGGCAGTCTTTAAGCGTACATATGAAGGACAAACGATGCTTATTGCGATAAATAATACAACTGAAACCCAAAAGGCTGAAATTTCAAGTGAACAACTTGAGCCAAACATGCAGCTAAAAGGCCTACTAGAAAATGATTTAACTCGTGGTAATGATGAAGGATACTCCATTATTTTAGAACGAGAAATGACGGAGGTATACCTATTAGAGGAGAATACTGGAATTAACTTAATGGTTGTCTATGCAATTGCAGCAGTTTTCTTAGCTTTAATCGCTTTCTTTTATATCAATAAACGGAAGCATCAATCACCTGAAAAGTCATAATTAGTCGGAGGGTACAATGTTAGAGGATACAAGTTTTGCAATTCATCCTGGACAAAAGATGGCAATGGAAGATACACCCTATCACGATGTAGGTCATTTAGTAGAGTGGAAACAGACTGAAGGGAATTTTGAGTTTACTTGTGAACAAGCAAATGTGAAGATTCTGTTTCTTCGTGAAGATGTAGTAAGAATTTTGATGAATCCATTTGAATCTGTTTCTCTAAAAAGTAGTGTTGCAGTTGTTAAACCATTAAATCCAATCACAGTAGAAGCCGAAGAAAAAGGAAATCTGCTCACAATTAATTCGAAGCTTTTAACAGTATCTATTACAAAGAATCCTTTTCGAATTAGAGTTTTAGATCATAATGGGACTGTCATTGTAAGCGAAGGAAACCGTGGAATGGGATTTAAAGATAACGGTGAAATCATCTGTTATAAAGAAATGTCAGAACAGGATCATTTTTATGGATTCGGTGAAAAGACAGGGTTTTTAGATAAACGTGGTGAAAAGATGACGATGTGGAACACGGATGTCTATGCACCACATAATCCTGAAACGGATGCACTTTACCAATCTATCCCATACTTTATGACGATAAGAGATGGTCGTGCCCACGGTGTGTTTTTGGATAACACAAGCAAAACTACTTTCGATCTTCAAACTGATACAGAGACATACTCTTTTCATGCACAAAGCGGTCAATTAGATTATTATGTGTTTGCTGGACCTACACCAAAGGATGTGTTGGAGCAATATACAGATTTGACTGGACGCATGCCAATTCCACCAAAATGGGCAATTGGCTACCATCAATCTCGTTACAGCTATGAAACTGAGCAAGAAGTACGTGAGCTTGCCCATCATTTTCTAGAAAAAGAAATACCTCTTGATGTGATTTACTTAGATATTCATTATATGGACGGATACAGAGTTTTTACGTTTGATAAAGAACGATTTCCAAATCCTAAGCAGTTAATGGATGATTTAAGAAAAGCTGGCATCAGAGTCGTTCCTATCGTAGATCCTGGGGTTAAGGAAGATCCAGAGTATAAGGTATATCAAGAAGGTGTCCGAAATGACATGTTTTGTAAATACCTTGAAGGGTCTATCTTCTTTGGTGATGTTTGGCCAGGTAATAGTGCATTTCCAGATTTCACGAGCGAAAAAGCACGTGAATGGTGGGGCGAAAAGCATAAGTATTACACAGAACTAGGAATTGAAGGCATCTGGAACGATATGAATGAACCTTCCGTTTTTAATGAAAGTAAAACGATGGACCTGAAGGTCATGCACGAAAATGATGGGGATCCAAGAACACATCGTGAGCTTCATAATGTATATGGATTCCTAATGGGAAAAGCAACTTATGAAGGAATGGCAAAACAACTTGGTGGAAAAAGACCATTTTTATTAACAAGAGCGGGTTATTCAGGTGTTCAACGCTATGCAGCTGTTTGGACGGGGGATAATCGTAGCTTTTGGGAGCATTTGCAGCTCTCGCTTCCAATGGTGATGAATTTAGGGCTTTCAGGTGTTGCTTTTTCCGGACCAGATGTTGGAGGATTTGCCCACGATTCTAACGGTGAATTATTAACAAGATGGACACAAGTAGGCGCATTCACACCTTACTTCCGAAACCATTGTGCAATCGGTTTTAAACGACAAGAACCATGGTCTTTTGGTGAAAAGTATGAAAACATCATTAAAGACTATATTGGGTTACGGTACAAGTGGTTGCCACAGCTTTATACATTATTTGCTGAAGCTCATGAAACTGGGACACCTGTAGTACGACCTCTTGTATTTGAATACCCAAATGATGAGAATACGTTTAATCTTTCTGATCAGTTTATGGTTGGCAATAATACAATCATTGCACCAATTATGCAACCAAGTGTTGTTCATAGAGTCGTTTATTTACCACAAGGGGAATGGGTAAATTATTGGACGGATGAAGTACTAATAGGTGGAAAACATCACCTCATTGAAGCGGACTTAGAAACATTACCGATTTTCGTTAAAAGAGGTACAATGCTTATACATGGTGCGGTCAAGCAGTCAACAGAGATCCAAGATGATGAATTGACAGTGCATTTTTATCACAAAGAAAAGCTAACTTCAACAGGGGCATTGTATGAAGATGATGGAAATACATTTGGTTATCAAACAGGTGCTTTTTTGAAAAAATATTTTCAATTTGATTGTAGTGATGGAAAAATCTCTTTAACAATCAAAGAAGAGGGAACATACAAGCCGCACTGGAAAAAGCTAAATGTAATTGTTCACTTAGCAGATCATAATATTGAAATATCCGTAAATGGAATAACCGTTCCAAAGCGAAACGTTTTACATGAAAATAATATGATGAAAATTTCTATCTAATGATACCCCTTTTTATAGTAAAATAGAGATAATGTTCCTAAAGAGAGAGGTGACTGTATGACAGTTACTATAAAAGATGTGGCAAAGCTAGCTAATGTTGCTCCATCAACTGTTTCTAGAGTAATTGCAGATAATCCAAGGATTAGTGAAAAAACAAAAGAGCGTGTTCGTGAAGCAATGGACAAATTAGGCTATCATCCGAATTTTATCGCAAGAAGTCTAGCTAGTAAATCTACACAAACGATCGGACTTGTGATGCCAAGTTCTGCGAATAAAGTGTTTCAAAATCCATTCTTTCCAGAAGTCATTCGAGGTTTAAGTAAGGGAGCTCACGACAAAAAGTACTCACTTCACATGTCCACTGGTGAAACAGAGGAAGAGTTATATGAAGGTGTAATCGAAATGGTACAAAGTCGTCGAGTAGATGGAATTGTTCTCTTATATTCAAGGTTTGAAGATAGAATTGTGACGTATTTACTTGAGAAGAAATTCCCTTTTGTTGTGATAGGTAAACCGTACAAGCATATTGAAGAAATCACTCATGTGGACAATGACAATTATCGAGCTACTAAAGAAGTAACTGAGTATTTAATCGAACTTGGTCATGAACGGATTGCTTTCGTAGGTGGTAACTTAAACTATGTTGTAACGATTGATCGACTTCTAGGCTATGAAAAAGCAATTCGTAATGCAGGACTACCTTATAAGGATGAATACATTAGTCATGAGGAGTTTCTAAAAGAAGGTGGTCAAGAAGCAATCACTGATTTACTTTCATTAGATGAACCACCAACCGCTCTCGTCGTTGCGGATGACTTAATGGCACTAGGTGTTTTAAACAAGTTAGATGAAATGGGGAAAGTGGTTCCAGATGATATTTCTGTTGTAAGTTTTAATAACGTCTTACTTACTGAAATATCTAAACCACCGCTTACTTCGGTTGATATCAACATTTTTAACTTAGGACATGAAGCTGCGAAAAACTTAATTGAAGGTATTGAAAAGCCAAAAGAGCCGATTAAACGTATTATTATTCCATACGAAATTATAAAGAGAGCTTCTTGTAAAAAGATAGCTAATCCTTAATACGAAAAGGAGGTTCAGCTACTATGGCTGAACCTCCTTTTTTATAGATGGCTACTCTCAAAATACAACATTGAACTGGGGGTGTTAACCTTCGTTGCAGGAACCTCGCTTTCCGCGGGGCGCTTCTTGAGCCTCCTCGGCTTTGCCTGTGGGGTCTCAAGCCTAGCGCTATCTCCCGCAGGAGTCTCGGTCCTTCCACTTCGATTAACACGCATGGATTACTAAAGTCCACATTCTATAAATGCAAAAATTCAGTTTGCATTTTCATCCTACATGGTGCAATTTCGATATTCCGGGTGTTAATCTGCGTTGCAGGGCCTCGCTTTACCACTTGAGCCGCCTCCTTCATGGTGCAAATCTTAAGCATGGAAGTCTACCCATTTACAATTTCTCCTCCATTCACGTGGATCATTTGACCGGTCATGTATGACGCATCATCACTAGCTAAATATACATAGCTTGGGGCAACTTCATGAGGTTGTCCTGCGCGTTTCATCGGTGTCGTTGTACCGAATGCTGCAACTTGGTCTGCTGGGAAAGTAGAAGGGATGAGTGGTGTCCAAATCGGACCTGGTGCCACGCCATTAACACGAATTCCTTGTCCAACAAGAGATTGCGATAATGATCTTGTGAACGCCACAATTGCTCCTTTTGTTGCAGAGTAATCTAATAGTTGTTCATTTCCTTTATAAGCAGTAACAGAGGCAGTGTTAATGATGCTACTGCCTTTTTTCAAATGTGGTAAAGCAGCTTTTGTTAAATAAAAGTACGAAAATACATTTGTTTTGAACGTTTTTTCGAGCTGATTTGATGTGATGGCAGATAAGCTTTTTTGAGGATGCTGCTCAGCGGCATTGTTTACGACAATATCAATTTTCCCGAAAGAGTCCATGGTTTTCTTCACTATTTGTTTGCAAAATTCTTCATCCCCAATATCTCCAGGATTAAGCAGGCACTTTCTACCTTCTTTTTCGACTTGCTTTTTTGTTTCTTCTGCATCTCTTTCTTCGTTTAGATAAGAGATGACTACATCTGCTCCTTCTTTTGCAAAATAAATTGCAACAGATTTGCCAATTCCACTATCACCACCGGTAATAATCGCAACTTTATCTTGAAGCTTCCCACTCCCTTTATATGATTCAATTTCTGATACGGGTAGTGGATTCATTTCGTATTCTAACCCAGGTTGTGTATTTTGGTGCTGTGCGGGTTGTCCTTTTCTTTGCTGTTGTTGGTTGGTCATGTTTGTCCTCCTAGTTAGCTAGATAGATGGAATCTTTTATTCTCGTCGTTATATAATTTTAGAAAAGAATGGGGGGATTATACATGGAAGTGAAAATTAGGAATGTTACGGTTGATGATGCCGAAGCATTAATTGAACATACAAACATTGTTCTTCGTCAAAGTGAATTTTTGTTAACGACTTCCGAGGAATTTACTGTAAGCGTAGAAAAAGAACAAGAATGGATAAGTGAGCAATTAAAGGATGGGAATTTGGGACTAGTTGCAGAAGTCGAAGGTAAGATTGTCGGTTTGTTGAATTTTAATCGTTCGAAGAGAAAACGTGTGGCACATTTAGGTTATTTTGGAATAAGTGTGCAAAAGGAATATTGGCATGCAGGTATTGGGACGAAGTTGATTGAATGTTTATTACTGTGGGCTAGAGAAAATCCATCTATTGAAAAAGTATATTTAGAGGTATTCTCACATAATGAACATGCAATTAGGCTTTACGAAAAAATGGGATTTGTTGAGGAAGGTAGAAAGAAACAATATATAAAGTATGAAGATGGACGTTATGTGGATGAAATTATTATGGCTCAAGATGTATAAGGTGATGGCTACCTCGAAAATACGGCACTGAATGTGGGGTGTTAACCTTCGTTGCAGGAACCTCGCTTTCCACGGTGCGCCACTTGAGCCTCCTCGGCTTCGCCTGTGGGGTCTCAAGGCCGCCGCTATTCCCGTAGGACTTTGAATAGGCTTCCTTGAATCCTCACCGCACGAAGGAAATGCGTCAGCATTTTCGAGGAGTCTCGGTTCCTTCCAATACGGTTAACACGCATGAATACTTGGATACAACATTCTAATAACAAAAAAACATTTTCATCCACCATGGTCCAACAATTAGAATGAAACTAAAAAATAAAGTCCGCCTATATTCACGATGATTAGTGAATATAGGCGGACTTCTTGTTTAGCGGAAATTTAAAAATTGCACATCGATTGGTAGGTCTGCTTGTCTTACTGCAGCAATGATTTGTTGTAGATCATCTCTACTTTTACCTGTAACGCGGATTTGATCATCTTGAATTTGGCTTTTTACCTTTAAACCACTATTCTTAATAATTGTGTTGATTTTTTTAGCATTTTCTTTATCGATTCCTTGAATGAGTTTTCCACGCTGACGAACTGTCCCACCTGAAGCACCTTCAACTTTACCGTAGTCAATATTTTTAGTTGCAACTCCACGCTTAATCAATTTCGTCACAAGTACGTCCTTTAATTGCTCAAGCTTATACTCATCATCAGAAATCAGCACAAGTTCTTCTTTATCTAGTGAAATATCACTCTTGCTACCTTTAAAGTCATAGCGGTTTTGAATTTCTTTTAAAGCGATATTAATGGCATTTGTTACTTCCGGTAAATCTACTTTTGACACAATATCAAATGAAGCCTCTTTAGACATATATGTACCTCCAAAATCATGTATTTACCCCAATTATAGTAAATTTTAGGTAGACAAACAACTTAACGGTACTGATTCCAATTGATCGCTAATGATTTTCTATTACTTATCGTCAATTAATGTTATAATAGCCAATTAGTTAGGTTAGGATTTAAGAGAAGAAAGTTTTTAAAAGTGGAGTAATGGAAGGTGAAACATGTCAGTTCCATCGTTCATCAGACACATAATAAAGCAGTGGGAAGTCGAGTCAGCACGGTTTTGTATCAATCTTCACGCAAACTCCCACGAGAATAGATTATACTAAATATAGATTAGTTAAAGGAATACATTCGATAGTAGAAAAAGAAAGAAGGTTAATAATGGATAGGATTGAAGTAGGTACTGTAGTCACACTTAAAGTAGATAGAGAAGCACCTTTTGGATATTTTTTAACAGATGGTGAGGAAGATGTACTGTTACACGAAAGTGAAATAACGGAAGATTTTAATGAAGAAGAACCAGTAGAAGTCTTTATTTATCAAGATCATCAAGGAAGATTAGCTTCTACGATGACGATTCCTAAAATCATGTTAGGTACATATGATTGGGTTGAAGTAGTTGAAGTGAAAAGGGAATACGGTGTTTTTGTAAATATCGGGATAAAGAAAGATATACTTGTATCAAAGGATGATTTACCCGCGCTTGACAGACTATGGCCAGCAGTCGGTGACAAGTTGTATTGCTCGCTTCGGTTAGATAAAAATGGCCGTTTATTTGGTAAACTAGCAACTGAAGATATCATTAGAGATTTACGTAAACTAGCAACGAGACAGGATTTTAATAAAGATATTGCAGGTCATGTGTACCGTCAACTGCTAGTTGGTACATTTATGATATCAGATGAAGGATATCTAGGATTTATTCATGAGTCACAACGTACGAGAGAGCCTCGTTTAGGAGAGAGAGTGGAAGGTCGAATCGTTGATATTAAAGATGATGGCTCTGTGAATGTTTCTCTTTTAGGAAGAGGACATGAGCGAATGGATGAAGATTCAGAAACTATCTATACTTATATGGAAGAGCGTGGCGGTGCAATGCCATATTGGGATAAAAGCTTACCTGAGGATATCCAAGAGCGATTCCAAATGAGTAAAGCAGCATTTAAGCGTGCTATCGGTAGACTTATGAAAGAAGGTAAAGTATACCAAGAAAATGGCTGGACATATTTTAAAAGGCAAGAAGAATAAATGTAAAGGAGCTGAGTATTTCAGCTCTTTTTTTATTTTTCTATATTTACGTATGTTGTTTGTTTTTAAGGACTCAAAGGGTATGTTAGAAAGCTATCAGTACTGTCTGAACTTTTTCAATGTTTCGCAATTATTGTTTTTCCTTCAAATCTTTTGATATGTGTCGATAATAAAAGTCTAAGATGCATCGAGAGGAGTTACAACATATGGAAAAAATGACATTAAAGAAATGGCTTACTGGCTTTATGGCACTAGTTTTAGTCATGACTGGCTGTGCTAATGGAGAGAAAGCAGAAGAACAGAAAATGATAAAAGTTGGGATTATGTTGTCTGACGTCGGACTAGGGGATCAGTCGTTCAGTGATGCCGCATTTAATGGCCTCATAAAAGCAAGAGATGAATTAGGAATCATTTTTGATTATCGTGAGTTAAAAGATACAGGTTCATATGAAAAAGGTTTAGTAGAATTAGTGGAAGAAAAAAATGACTTAATTGTTGGTTTAGGCTTCATGGTACAAGAGGATCTAGAGAAAGTAGCAAAGAAATATCCTGACCAGCACTTCTTGTTAATTGATTCTGTTTCAGACCTTCCTAATATTACGTCAATTACTTTTAAAGAAGACCAAGGTAGCTTTCTAGCAGGGGTTGTTGCTGCCCTGACTACGAAAACGAATAAAGTAGGGTTTATCGGTGGAGCAGATGTACCACTTATACGCAAATTTTCAAATGGTTTTATACAAGGAGTACATTCAGTTAACCCTGACATTCAAGTGATTGAAGTATTTGCTGGAGACTTTGGAAATGATCAACTAGGTGCCCGTCTAGCGCAGGAATTAATAGGAAAGCAATCTGATGTTCTATATGCAGCAGCAGGATTTACAGGAGTCGGTGTACTGAAAGAAGCAGAGGCAAATGGTATTTATGCAATTGGAGTAGATAGTGATCAATATTTTTATGCTGAAAAAGCAGTTATCACGTCTATGCAAAAAAATGTAAATGTCGCAATTTATCAAACGATAGAACAACTCGTATCTAATGGTGGAATTCAAGAAGGCAAAATTGAATTAGGCTTAAAAGAGGGAGGCGTTGGTTTAGCACCAATTCGAATCATTTCTCTACCAGACGAGCACACAAAAATTCTAGAAGACTGGGCAAAAAAGCTAACAAATGGAGAGGTAAAAGTTCAATAGCACCAAGAATTACATCATGAAGGGAAGGAACGCAATGACGATTAAGAAAAAGTTGATTTTAAATTCGATGACGGCCCTCTTATTAGCCGTAATTATGATTGCTTTTATCATAGTAAAAATGCTCTCAATACAGTCCTCTAACCAAGACTTTGTTCCAGTTTTACTTACTGTACAGAAGTTGGAGGCCGATGTTGAGTCGTTAAAACAGAGTTTGAGTAATTTTTCATATAATATGACAGAAGGTAATAAACAAGACGCGTTAACAAAAATGAAACGTACCGAAGATACCTTCAGCAAAACAAACGCTATGTTAAGTGGGGACAATCTAGTTCTTTTACAAAAAGCGAAAACTAAATTTGAAGAATTACAAAAGGAAGCTTCCACTGCATTAGCGAGTCAAAATGGATCAGAAGTTAAGAAGCAATCCATTCGAACTGAAGGAATAATAAACGATCTTTATTTGTTAGATATATATGTGACAGATCAATATGCTGATCTTCAGAAAAACTTAGAAGAACAGATTCAATTTATTATTTTATCTGCCATAATTGGTAGTGGGTTATTGATACTATTATCTAGTGTAGTTGGTATTACTTTGACAAAATCAATTACGAAGCCACTTGAAAAATTAGCATCAAATGCTAAAGAAGTAGCAAAAGGAAATCTTATCGTTGAACAAGTTGATTACAAACACAAGGATGAATTAGGCGAGCTTAACGGAGCGTTTTCTCAAATGATTAATCAGCTGAAAGAATTAATTACATCTGTTAATAAAGTAAGTAAAGATGTTGATATATTTGCAACGAATATTGAAGGTGAAAATAAAGTGTTAACAGAAATTAGCTATCAAGTTGTGACCTCTACAGATGAGTTATCTGCTGGTTCCCAAAGCATTTCTGAAGACCTACAGTCAGCTGTTGAGTTAATTGAAAAAATGGAACATCATCTAAATGACAACTTTGTCAGATCAAATGATTCGGCTCAGCAAGGTGAAGAAGCTGTGAAATCAATTCATTCAGGTAGAAAAGCAATTGAACAACAGCGAGTATTAATTGCAAATAATGCAAGTACAACGAAATCGATTGAAACGGCGACGAAGGAATTTTCAGGATATACAAGTAAAATTGAAGATATGGCGAAAATGGTATCTGAAATAGCAAATCAAACAAACCTGTTAGCTTTAAACGCTGCAATTGAAGCAGCGAGAGCAGGGGAAGCTGGTAAAGGGTTTGCTGTCGTTGCAAGTGAAGTAAGAAAGCTTGCAGAACAATCAACTTTTGCTACACAGCAAATCTTTGAAATGGTTGAAATGATCAATGGTGGATTAACTGGAATTCTATCATCGGTAGCAGAGGGAGTAAAATTGGCAGAAGATCAAAATGAATCAATGCTTACGACTGAAGATGCTTTCAAAGCAATCGAAGAAAAAGTATCCTCGATTTCAAATCAACTTCAAATGCTAGCAGCAGGTATGTCTTCGTCAAAAGAACTTGGTGATAAGGTTCTGCAAAATGTAGAAAGCATAAGTGCGGTTGTCGAGGAATCAGCGGCTGGAAGTGAAGAAATCTCTGCTTCTACTGCAGAACAGCTATCTGCTTTTGAAAAAATGGTGACAAGCGTTGCTTCTTTGAAAAAATTAACGAATACATTAAATGAACAAGTAAATCAATTTAAGATTGAGTAATAGCATTTAATTAGTCTGACACGATCCTTTTCGTGTCAGACTTTTGTTTGTTAGAGGTGATCAGTTTCTTTTGAAAATTGTCTCTCACCACGTTGACGATTTTTTTCGCGCATCATGTTCTTCTCATGTCTTTTGGCATTATTATCTTTTGCTTTTTTGTCGTTATCACTCGTTTTAGACATATACTCCACACTTCCTTTCATCTCTTTACTGCATTATTTTTTCCATATTGTTTGAAAGTATGTACTAGGTATAAGAACCATCATAAGCGTAGATGAAGGACAAATTAGTATCGAGGATCAAGAGGGGAGTTCTTCATAGGAGTAATGAAGTCCCAAACGGTGATGAATGCCAAGAGGAAAGTTCTTCATAAGGGTGATGAAGTCTCAAACGGTGATGAATGCCGAGAGAAAAGTTCTTCATAAGAGTGATGAAGTCTCATATGGTGCTGATTCTCGGGAAAAAAGTTCTTCATAGGGGTGATGAGTGCCCAATCGATGCAGAATGCCGAGTAAAAAGTTCTTCATAGGAGTGATGAAGTCCCAAACGGTGATGAATGCCAAGAGAAAAGTTCTTCATAAGGGTGATGAGTGCCCAAGCGGTAAGGAATTTCCAAAAAAAATCCTTCACTCATAGGAATGAAGGACGTACGAAAGCGTTATTTCTTAACGGAATTTAAAAAGAATATTGCTAATGTACCAGGGCCGACATGTGATCCGATTGCGGCTCCAATTGTATTAATGAAGAATGACTTACATCCAAGAGTTTCTTCAATTTGTGTTTTAATTTCATTTGCTAATGCCTCATCATCACCATGACTGATGCCAATCGTTTGTTCTTCTAGGTTGTCCCCTCGCTCTTTCATGAGTTCTATAATTCGTTTCATCAGCTTTTTCTTTCCACGAATTTTTTCAATAGGGATTAGCTTTCCATCTTCAACATGTAGTAACGGTTTGATGTTAAGTAAACCACCAATATAAGCGGAAGCTTTAGAGACTCTACCACCTCGTGCTAAATACTCTAAATCCTCAACTGTGAAAAGATGTTCCATATGTGATATATCGTGTTGAATGGACTGAAGGATTTCTTCTTTTGGTAGTCCCTCTTGCGCTAATTCAGCAGCATGCTTAACGACTAAGCCTAGACCTAAAGAAGCACATTTCGAATCAATTATAGTTAAATTTAAATCAGGATACTCCTCTTCGACCTCTGTTTTCATGAGCAAAGCAGTTTGATAGGTTCCTGACAGTTCAGAAGAAAAAGTGAGATAAATGCTTGGTTGCTGATCTTTCGCAAGTTGAGTAAATACTTCTTTAAATAAAGCTGGTGAGACTTGAGATGTCTTAGGTTGCTTTCCTTCTCGAATGACATTGTACACTTCAGTAGGAGTGATTGTTGTTAAGTCTTCAAAGTTTTGGTCATCGATATGTACGCCTAATGGTAATAATGTAACATCATTTTCGTTATAAAAAGATAGCGGGAGATCGCTTGCACTATCAGTTAAAATTCTTACATTCATACGTTCACCTTTTTCTAGTTATTATCTTTAAGCTTTTTTATCCTGTCTCTATTGTACATGACACTAGTAATTGTATTCAAATACTTTAAATATGGGTAAGAAAAGAGTAGACTACATAAAATAATGGTTAATTTAGGTGAGGAGGATTATTTGTGATTGGTTTACAAGTGAAAAAAATTACAGTTGTCATTTTTGGTGCATTATTAAATGCAATTGCGTTAAATTTGTTTTTAATTCCAGCAGACGTCTATGCAAGTGGATTTACTGGGATTGCTCAGTTAGCTTCTAGGGTATTAGAAGAGTATACCCCCTTTTATATTTCAACAGGTATTCTGCTATTATTTTTAAATATTCCTGTAGCAATATTGGGATGGTATAAGGTTGGAAAGTCTTTTACTCTTTACAGTATTATCTCGGTTGCAGCAACAACAGTCTTTTTAGGAATTGTCCCATTGCAGGCTTTATCAGATGATATTTTATTAAATGCTGTGTTTGGGGGAGTAATTGCTGCAATAGGAATTGGTTTTACCTTAAAATGGGGTGCATCAACTGGTGGGTTAGATATTGTAGCGATGGTGCTTTCTCGGTTAAGAGACAGACCGGTAGGTACATACTTTTTTGTCTTAAATTCATTTATTATTCTTACAGCAGGTATGCTTTATGGGTGGGAAAAAGCATTATATACGTTAGTGACTTTATATGTTTCGACAAGGGTAATAGATGCTGTTCACACACGTCACGAAAAACTGACAGCTATGATCGTTACTTCACAGGCAGAAAAATTAAAGAAAGCCATCCATGCTAAACTGGTTAGAGGTATTACGACAGTACCGGCAAAGGGTGGGTTTACAAATGACAATAAAGATTTAATGATTATAGTTGTCACTAGATATGAACTATTTGATTTAGAACGCATTATTAAGGATGTAGATCCATATGCATTTACTAATATTGTTCAAACGACAGGAATTTTTGGATTTTTTCGCAAGGACTAGCATCAGATTCTAGAATTGTTACGACTAATGAGTAAAGGGGGTTTTATGATGATTAAACAATTATTGTTAGCAGTCTTTTCACTCTTGCTTATCGCTGGGTGTTCAGTCGACTCTCTTGCTCCAGGCGGTGAAAAACCAGATGACGCTGGATCGAAGGACGACGCACTAAAAGCGATAGAAATGAGTCTAATCGTTGGCCAAGATGAAGAAGAAGTAACCTTTAACATGAATGTAAAGAATACGAGTAAACAGGATGTTGTGTTAACTTTTCCATCAGGTCAAAGATTTGAAATAATCGTTACAGACAAGAATAACAATGAAGTGTATAAGTATTCCAAAGATAAAGCCTTTACTGAAGCGATTGAGCATGTAAAATTAGAGTCTGGTAAAGATTTGTCTTGGTCTGAAGCATGGGATTACACTCTTGATGGTAACCGGCTAGATGAAGGGGAATATCAGGTTGTGGCAAACCTAACAGCATCTCATGTGAATGATGAAGAGATTGCAAAAGAAGCTTTAAAAGCGACAACAACGTTACGTATTCCAAAAATGAACACAGCATTTCGAAACGTTCAAGTATCAGGGGAAGATGGCGTCTACACAGTAACGGGTGAAGCAAGAGTATTTGAAGGTAGCTTCTTTTACGCCGTTGAAGATGGTCACGATTATGTCATAGCCGAAACGGTTGTTAATGGACTTGAGGGTGCGCCAAGTTGGGCTCCATTTAAAATCTCGATTAATATCTCAATGGATAAGCTACCGGAAAATGGAACTTTAACTCTTAACTTATTTGAGAGAAGTGCAAAAGACGGTTCCATTGTTAATTTGTATAATAAAGTGTTACAGCAATTTAAAAAGTAGCAGAGGTCTATGTGACCTCTGCTATTTTTACTTCATCTCAAGTCCATCTAATTGATCTTGTAGTGCGTGAAGTTGTTCTTTTTCAGCTGTGCTCGAGTTAGCAAATGCTGATGAAAGAGCATTTTTAGCAACGTTGATGGCCTCTTGTGCATTTGAACCACTTGTAACGGCTTGTTCAGCCATTGAAACAGATTCTCTTGCTTTTTGGAATAAAGCATTACCCATATCTATATCCCTCCAAGAGAAGATTCATCTACGTTTTTCAATTTTTGCTCTTCAGCTTGTGCTAAGGTTGATTTATAAGGGAAGCGTTCTGAATACTTTTGAATGGAATCTGCACCTTGTTGAACAAATCGCTTTGATTTATTGCTTTTACCCATTAGTGTATTCCCCCTCTTATTTTAACAGCTAAAAAGAAGACGTTATAGGAAACGTCCTTTATAGTGTGTGTGGAAACACTAGAGATATTTAAGGTAAAAACTGTTTTGAATAAACCAATTACTAACATTATTTTAACTTTAAAATGTCCTCGAGATAAGTTGCTACTCCGTCTTCTTCATTTGAGATGGTAATGTCTTTGGCAATATTTTTTAACTGATCAATGGCATTTCCCATGGCAATACCGTGTCCAGCGTATTCAATCATTTCTAAGTCATTGTCCTCATCCCCAAAAGCAATAATACGGTCAGCAGTAATATTATAGTGGTCTGCTACTTTTTGTATGCCTACTGCTTTATTCATTCCAGTTTTTACGATTTCAATAACGTGCCACGGTGCTGCCCATCTTCTATGATCGATGACTTCAGCGTGTACGTCTGATAAGTGTCTTCGAATGGTATCTACTTTTTCATCCTCAGCATGGATGAGTATAGACGTAGGATCATGCTTTAAAATTTGACGTAAATCACCAGTTTGTACATTAGGAGTGCCCATACTAAAGATGTCCAATAATTTTTCATCATGATAATGAAAATAAACATCGTCCAATACTTCAGCTAAAATATTGCGAACTTGATACGATTCACTTGCTTCAACAATATCCTTCACGGTGTTAAGTTCTAATGGAGAATGATACATACCCCATTTATCATTCAACGGATGGTGTACAAATGCCCCATTAAAATTAACGATAGGTGTTGTTAATTGCAATTGCTTATAGTACATAGAACTTAATCGGTAAGGTCTCCCAGTTGCAATCATCACAACATGTCCTGCCGCTTTTGCTTTACGGATAGCGGCGAGTGATCTCTCTGAGATTGTTTTGTCATCTTTTAATAATGTCCCATCTAAATCTAATGCAATTAAATGTTGGTTTGTCATAATATCCCCTTTAAAAATCTTTTTTCTTATTCATAACTTAATCAAAAATGACCATGCAGTCAAACAATGAGAAGAATTGTAACGATTAAAAGCAATTATTTACCATATCAAGAGATGAAGTGGTACACTAAACTATATGAAAAAAACTCACTGATTATCCAAAGGAGAAACAAGAATGGTCATTATTGAAAAAAAGAGGATTCAAAACATTCCAATGCTTCATCTTGTGGAACAAACAAACATGGATAAAAAGCTTCCACTTATTATGTTTGTTCATGGTTATACTAGTGCAAAAGAAAATAATCTTCATTATGGTTACCTTCTTGCAGAGCAAGGCTTTCGTGTTATTTTACCAGAGGCGTTGTATCATGGAGAACGTTCTGAAGGATTATCTGAGCAGGAAATGAATTACCGCTTTTGGGACATCGTTGTAAATGAAATTCATGAATTGGAAATAATAAAAAATGAATTCGTCAGCCAAAACCTTGTTAAAGAAGATGCGATAGGTGTTGCAGGTACATCAATGGGGGGAATCACAACATTAGGTGCACTTACTCAATATCCATGGATAACTGCAGCTGTCAGTTTAATGGGAAGTCCATATTATGAGCAGTTTTGCCGTGGGCAAATTGCAGAATTACAAAGATTAGATGTTGACATACCATTTACAGAAGAACAACTAGAAGAAACGTATGCTCATTTAAGAAAATTTGACTTAAGTGTTCAGCCCGAAAAATTACAAAACCGTCCACTGCTGTTCTGGCATGGTGAAAAGGATGATGTTGTTCCGTTTCATTACACGTATGACTTTTACAAATCGCTTTTACCTTTATATAAAGGTTCTGAAGAAAAGCTTGCATTCATTGTTGATTCAGTAGCAGGTCATATCGTTTCAAGAGAAGGTATACTTGCAACAGTAGAATGGTTTAAAAAGCATCTTCAATAATCAAGTTATTTTATTCTTGCCTCATTATTCGTTATACTTAAAATAACAATAAAACTTAAAAGGCGGAGATTAGAATGGATAAAGCATTAGAAGAAAGCATGATGGGAGCTCTTGAAACTGTTAATGACCCAGAGCTAGGAGTTGATATTGTTAACCTTGGCTTAGTCTATGGTGTCGATATGAATGAGGAAGGAACAGCCACTGTAACAATGACGTTAACTTCGATGGGTTGCCCATTAGCGGGTACAATTGCAGAAGATGTGAAGCGTGCTCTTTCGGATTTACCTGAAGTAAAGGATGTCGAAGTGAATATTGTATGGAATCCACCTTGGACAAAGGATAAAATGTCTCGATATGCAAAGATTGCCTTAAACGTTCGTGATTAGATGTAAATGGGGGAGAGAATATGAAAAATAAAGTTATTTTAGTTAGTTCAGATCAATTAGGTAGTGGTGATAAAGATCTTGGTGAAGGTGTATTAGAAACCTTCTTTACATTGTTAAAACAACAAGAAGAAAAACCGGCAGCTATTTTTCTTATGCAAAAAGGAGTACTAACACTAACTGAGCAATCGCTCGTTTCAGTACACTTAAAAGAGTTAGAAAATGCTGGTGTACCAGTTTATGCGTGTAAAACTTGTGTAGATTATTATGGCGTAGAAGAACAATTAATTGGTGGGAAGATTAGTAGTATGGCCCACTTCATTGAACTTGCTACATTGCATGAAGTGTTAACAATTTCATAATAGAAAGCCCCTCTAGCTGGAGGGGTTTTCAAATGTTTTTAACGGATAATATGTTTTTGTAACGTTTTATAGTTGATTAAGTAATAACCACATGCATTCTGTTCAACATACCCCTTCTTCTTAAAATAAGTGATGGTTCGGCTCATCGTTTCCCTTGAAGTGCCTATCATATTTGCTAGCTCTTTATGTGTAAAAGAAGTAGTTAAACGATATTTATCTTCACTTTCTTTTTCTCCATGTATATGGGACAGTCGTAAAAAAAGTAAACCGATTTGTTCGTATGCATTATGAAGGATTTGCTCTTCCAAGCGGTTTTGCAAATCTACAATTTTCTCACCTAACACTTTAAATAGCTTAATACACAACTCAGGGTATTGAAGGAGTATTTCTTCAAACTGATCTATAGGAGTAACAATTAGTTGAGTATCCTCTATCACTTCTGCGTGAGCAGGGTACCCACCCTTTCTAAAGAAACCCGCATGTGGAAACATCTCCCCAGCAGTTAAAATCGAAACAATTTGCTCTTTACCATTGACATCCGTTTTGTAAATCTTTATTTTGCCTGATTGGATAAAAAATACTCGGTCTAGAGGGTCATCCTGCATAAAGACATACATTCTTTCTTTATAAAATCGTGCATTTGAGATTCTTACAATTGGGGCAAGTTCATCATGTGTTAAATTCTTAAACAAAGGTACATCTTTGAAATGCTCTTCAATGGTTGGGACAAACATATCAAAACCTCCAGATTATTTTTGATAATATAAATGTATGTAAAGGAAAGTCGGAAATCTGTGATAAAAATCACCTATAAACAAGAAATGGTTTTCATTCATTCGAGAACTGTAGGATAATAGTTGAAAAAAGTTTGGAAGGAAGTTTAAATATGGATGTTTCAGTAGTTGGCGTTCTATTATCGGGAGGCGAATCGAGAAGGTTTGGGCAACCAAAGGCTTTAGTTTCTTATAAAAGTCACTATTTTTTTGAATACAGTTTGACCGCACTTGAACCCGTGGTTGACCGGATTGTGATTATTAGTCATCCTCAACTAAAGAAGAGATTCGAGCAGTTATCAACCGTAGATGTGTTTGAAGATCTTGCCAAGTATCAAGGGCAGGGGCCTTTAGCAGGTATTTTAACTGCAATGGAAAAAATTCTTGCAACATGGTTCGTAGTTGCACCTTGTGATACACCGAATTTGACCACAGAAGATTACCGTGCATTGATGAATTTTATGGAAGAGGGAGTAGATGCAGTTGTCCCTGTTCAAGATGGGAGAATACAACCATTGATTGCAATCTACCATGTGAGAATCAAAGACAAAGTAAAAGCTTTACTAGAGAGTAATGATTTAAGATTACGTTCTTTATTTTCAAGAATAAATGTCAAATACGTCAATTCAACTGAAATCGGAATAAGCGAAAAGGCTTTTCTTAATGTGAACACTGTTGATGAGTTAAAAAAATTAGATGTTAATGATTAAATTTAATCATAATAGTGATATCTTTCACATACGAAAAGAAGCTGAGAGTGCTAAGCTTACCTCATAAATTTCATTGGAGGGGATAACGTATGTTTGAGAGAGATTATCATAAAAATCCATTCATTGTGATATGGGAACTAACGAGAGCATGTGAACTAAAATGCCTACATTGTCGCGCTGAAGCACAGCATCATAGAGACCCAAGAGAGCTCTCATTAGAAGAAGGAAAAAAGCTTATAGATGAAATCTATGAAATGGATAATCCATTATTAGTTTTTACGGGTGGAGATCCACTAATGAGACCGGATGTATTTGATATTGCAGCTTATGCAATCCAAAAAGGAGTCAGAGTGTCGATGACTCCAAGTGCAACACCGAATGTTACGAAGGAAGCGATTGAAAAGGCAAAAGAAGTAGGCTTATCTCGATGGGCGTTTAGTTTAGATGGACCTACTGCAGAAATTCATGACCATTTTCGAGGGACAAGTGGCTCTTTTGATTTAACGATGAACGCTATTCGGTATTTACATGAATTAGAAATACCTATTCAAATCAATACCGTTATTTCACGCTACAATGTTCATGCATTAGAAGAAATGGCCAATCTAGTAGAAGAGCTTGGCTGTGTTTTATGGAGTGTTTTTTTTCTCGTACCAACAGGTAGAGGTAAGGATTCAGATATGATCTCTCCAGTTGAGCATGAACAGGTGTTTAGGTGGCTTTATAAGTTAAGCAAAAGGGTGAAATTTGATATAAAAACGACGGCAGCACAGCATTACCGTCGTGTTGTTATCCAACAAAAGCTAGTAGAAGCAAAAGCAAATTCAAACGATAAGATCAAGTATGAAGATGCGTTAATGCAAGGGAAAACAGGACAATTCGATGGACTTGGCCGTGCACCGCAAGGAGTAAATGATGGGAACGGATTTGTGTTCATCTCGCATATCGGAGATGTTTACCCAAGTGGTCTACTACCAATTAAGGCAGGTAATGTGAAGGTCCAAGGATTAGCTTCTATTTATCGTGATTCACCTATTTTTAAAAGTTTAAGAAATCCAGATGGCTATAAAGGAAAATGTGGAGTGTGTGAATACCGTTTTGTATGTGGTGGTTCAAGGTCACGAGCATATGCGATGACAGGTGATTACCTTGAAAGTGAACCGTTTTGCGTGTATGTACCTAAAGTATTAAGAAGCAAATGAAGAATCATGTAGCCTTTTTTGTTTTTTTCTTCACGCGTTTGTTGTAAGTTAGTAATAGAATAAAACAGAAAAAACAAAAAGAGGTAGCTGTAATGGACGAGTTATTTTGGTCACCAGTTAAATTATCGATCACCATTGCTCTAACTGCAGGAGTAATTGTACTTATACTTGGACTTATTATTGGGAAGTGGATGTCCAATAAGAACTTTAAAGGAAAGATCTTTGTCGAGACTTTCTTAATGCTCCCATTAGTATTACCGCCTTCAGTCGTTGGCTTTTTCCTCATAATTATTTTTGGGCAAAATAGTTTTATTGGGAGAGCAATAGAAACGATATTTAATCAGTCAATTATGTTTACTTGGTGGGCAGCTGTCATTGCTTCAGCAGTGGTAGCTTTTCCTCTTATGTATCAATCTGCTAAAACTGGCTTTCAATCTGTAGATAAAATTGTCGTTGAAGCAGCAAGAATCGATGGCGCAACTGAATTTCGTATCTTTCTGTTTGTGTTTATCCCATTATCGCTAAAGGCAATCGTTTCAGGGTTTATTTTGAGTTTTACGAGAGCGCTAGGAGAATTCGGTGCAACGTTAATGTTCGCTGGAATCATCCCAGGAAAAACACAAACAATGCCAACTGCAATTTATGTGGCCATTGATAGCGGTAATTTGGACCTCGCTTGGCAATGGGTAACAATTACCGTCGTACTTTCATTTATTATGCTTGCGGCTACCTATTTGATTAAATATGAATAAGAGGGTAAAAAAAGTGGCTCTACGGATCGGTTTCCGTAGGGTTTTTTTGTTGTTTCGTTCTGCTAGATTTGGTGGAAATCGAGATATGCGACGAGACCAACGTCTAATGAGGGCTATATTTAAGAGTTGCGTGATTATTTGCTAGAATGAATGACATTTTCTAAGAGTACTTAAGGCGGGGAGTCCTTCATCCGCAGGATGAAGTCCAATTTCAGAGTGATGCAAGCGCAAAAAGTCCTTCATCCGCAAGATGAAGTCCAATATGAGAGTTGTGCAAGTCAAAAGAGTCCTTCATCCGCAAGCTGAAGTCCGATTTCAGAGTGATGCAAGCGCAAAAAGTCCTTCATCCGCAAGATGAAGTCCAATATGAGAGTGGTGCAAGTCAAAAGAGTCCTTCATCCGCAGGATGAAGTCCAATTTCAGAGTGATGCAAGCGCAAAAAGTCCTTCATCCGCAAGATGAAGTCCAATATGAGAGTTGTGCAAGTCAAAAGAGTCCTTCATCCGCAAGCTGAAGTCCGATTTCAGAGTGATGCAAGCGCAAAAAGTCCTTCATCCGCAAGATGAAGTCCAATATGAGAGTGGTGCAAGTCAAAAAAGTTCTTCATCCACAAGCTGAAGTCCGATTTCAGAGTGATGCAAGCGCAAAACGTCCTTCATCCGCAAGATGAAGTCCAATATGAGAGTGAAGTACTTCATCCGTAAGATGAAGTACAATTCCAGATAGATACAAGGCCAATAAGTCCTTCACGCCCATGCTGAAATCCAATTTCAGAGGCATACAATTACAAAAACTCTTTCATCCCCAAGCCACCTATCCCTTGCTAGTTTCAAAACGCTTCCCTAAAAAACAACTAACTATATTGTGAACAGTTTATGAACTCGTGTATAAGTGTGAAAAATCTCACATCTGAGGTGTAGAGATTTGCATTACAGTAGTGTTATCAACAAACCAATTTGCGCAGTGGTTCACTTGATCTAAATGAAAAATGTGATTTAGGACATAAACGGGGGGAATTTGTATGGCACGAATAGGAATGGATTGGAATCCTGAAAATGAGAAATTTTGGGAAAGTGAAGGAAAGAAACATGCAAAGCGAAATTTATGGGTATCGGTTCCGGCATTATTACTAGCATTCGTAGTTTGGCAAATTTGGTCAGTTGTCGCGGTACGATTAAACGATGTTGGATTTAATTTAACATCCGGGCAATTATTTACTTTAGCTGCACTACCTGGTTTAACTGGTGCAACGTTACGAATCTTTTATACCTTTATGATTGGAAAATTTGGTGGACGTAACTGGACAGTGATTTCAACAGCGTCACTTCTTATACCGGCAATTGGGATAGGTATTGCTGTGCAAAATCCAGAAACATCGTTCACAACTTTAGCGATTTTAGCAGCTCTATGTGGTTTTGGTGGAGGTAACTTCTCATCTTCAATGGCCAACATTAGCTTCTTTTATCCAAAGAAGCAAAAAGGTGCAGCGTTAGGAATCAATGCAGGTATTGGTAATCTAGGGGTTAGTGTTGTACAACTGTTAGCACCTATTGTAATCACACTTAGTATTTTTGGCGGTTTAGTAGGGGGAAGTCAGACGTTAGCTGATGGTTCTAAGGTTTGGATTCAAAACGCAGCATTTGTTTGGGTGATTCCGATTATCGTAGTCGTCATTTTAGCGATGTTTAAAATGGATAACATACCAACAGCAAAACAATCATTCAAGGCACAGGCAGTTATTTTTAAACGAAAGCACACATGGATTATGACGTGGCTATATACGATGTGTTTCGGTTCATTTATCGGTTATGCAGCAGCTTTTCCACTACTTATCAAAACGGAATTTCCTGAAGTGAATGTAATGGCCTATGCATTTTTAGGTCCTTTAGTTGGTGCAGGAATACGTCCTGTAGGTGGTTGGATTTCAGATAAAATTGGTGGAGCAAGAGTTACATTTTGGGACATCGTTATTATGATTTTAGCAACTCTAGGAGTAATCTACTTTTTAAATCAGCATAATTTTGCAGGCTTCTTAACAATGTTCTTAATTTTATTTACAACAACTGGTATCGCAAATGGATCAACTTTCAGAATGATTCCATTCATTTTTCCTGAAAAGGAAGCAGCACCAGTACTTGGATTTACAGCAGCAATTGCAGCATATGGTGCATTCTTAATTCCAAAAATCTTTGGTTGGTCAATCGATACAACTGGTACAGCGAATATGGCATTATACATTTTAATTGGTTATTATCTCATAAGCTTAGTGATTAACTGGTATTTCTATTCTCGTAAAAATGCAGAAATTAGTTGTTAACAAAGGATAAGGATGTGTCTTAGATACATCCTTTTTTAATTCATTACGTTTAATTCCAAAAAATGATAAGGAGTGATGGATATGAGACTAAAGGGATTTTTCAAAACCGGTCATACACCAACTTTATTTGCCTCTTTTTTCTATTTCGATATTAGTTTTATGATTTGGGTTATTTTAGGTGCAACAGGAACGTTTATCGTTGAAGACTTACAGTTATCCGCTGCACAAAAAGGGATGATGGTAGGGATTCCTGTCCTAGGAGGTGCGTTGTTAAGGATTCCTATGGGTTTGTTAGCTGACCGTTTTGGTGGAAAGAGAATGGGCCTAATCGGAATGTTTCTGACAATGATTCCGCTTTTATGGGGATGGTTGTTTGCGGATAGTCTTACCCATATCTATGCTTTAGGATTTCTATTAGGTGTAGCGGGTGCAAGCTTTGCGGTAGCATTGCCACTAGCAAGCAGGTGGTATCCGAAGGAACATCAAGGATTAGCAATGGGAATTGCAGGGGCGGGTAATAGCGGAACTGTACTTGCCATGTTATTTGGTCCCCGTATCGCTGAGGTGTATAGCTGGCAAGTCGTATTCGCACTTGCATTAATCCCTCTTGTCATCGCGTTTATACTATTTTCAATCCTAGCAAAAGATTGCCCAAACAATTCTAAGCCATTGAACTTATCCCAGTATATGAAAGTAATAAAGCATAAAGATACTTGGTTGTTTAGCTTTTTTTATAGTTTATCATTTGGTGGATTTGTTGGGTTAACGAGTTATCTCACGTTATTTTTCTTTGATCAATATGGTGTAAGTAAAGTAACCGCGGGGGATTTTGTAACGCTTGTCGTATTTGCAGGTAGCTTCGTTCGTCCGGTAGGTGGTTATTTAGCAGATAAATACGGTGGTATGAATTTATTAATCATATTATTTGCAGGTGCTGCTCTATCGATGATTGTCGTCGGAACAATGCCTCCTGTGTACGTTTCTTTATCACTCCTATTTATGACTCTTGTCTTTTTAGGATCTGCAAACGGGGCTCTATTTCAAGTAATCCCAGTTAGGTTTCCAAAGGAAGTAGGACTTCTCACTGGATTTGTAGGCGCAGCGGGTGGATTAGGGGGATTCTTTCTTCCTAATATACTGGGTACATTTAAGCAGATAACAAATTCCTATTCATATGGTTTTTGGTGGGTGGCAGTAACGATCATAATTGCTGCACTTATTATGTTAAAAATGAAAAAAGAAAACAAAATTCTATTACATTCAAATGTTGAAAAAGTTGAAAGTGTTTAAAACTAGAAAAAGCTCCCTAAAAATGGGAGCTTCTTTTTCTTGTAATTCTATTTATGCTTCTTCTAAAACGCGTGGAAACAATACGTTATTTTCAAGGTGAATGTGCTCAAAAAGATCAGCCTCTAACACTTCAAGGCGTTGGTATACAAGTCGGTACGTGCCGCAAGCTCCAGGTGGAGGTGTGAAATCATTTGTCACTTCTCTCAGTTCTCTTAATATAGCACCTGCTTCACTATGTTCATCCTCTAATTCATGAATTAACTTTTTTAGCTGTATCAATTTATTTGGAGAAGGAGTTGTTTCATAGTCTAAAATTTTTGGGAATACCTCTGATTCCTCTGAAATTGTATGATGCTCAAGCTCAGTACGTAGACGGTTAAATAATTGATGAATGGTTGCTAAATGTGGCTGATGCCCACCATGAACTCGGAGTACTTTTGTGACGTAAGGACTTAACTGAGGTAATTCTTCATTTAAATAACAATGATGCTTAGAAATAATATAATCAATTAATTCACTATAGCTAGATTCATTCCAGTCAATTATCGTTTCATTCAGTTGTTTGACCTCTTGATAAAACTGATTTAATTTCTCGATCACTTCAACTGAAGACAAATTTCTTTCTTTTATGGCTTCACCGAGTGGTTTATTGCCTCCACAACAAAAGTCAATTCGATACGATTTGAATAAGTCACTTGCTTTAGGAAATTTTGTAACAACCTCTGCTACTATTGATTGTTCGTTAAACATAATGGTTTCCTCCTTGAATATTTATTTATAATTCAAGGTTACGTGAAATCTTCTCATATTGAAGTGACGCACATCACAAATAGTACTTGAAAAAGTGAACACTAATCGTTAATTGAATGTGATAAAAATCACAAACATTTCCCTGTTCTGATTTTATAATAGTGTCCATATAAACGAAAATTAAAGGGTGATTATTATGAAACTTGTTATACCAAAACAACATGGTGCTTGGGCTATGTTAATTCTGCCGTTTTTGTTAGGAATGCTTATGGGAGATGCGACTCTTCTTCATATCCCTCTATTGATAGGATGGTTGTTTTTGTACTTAGCTACATATCCACTAATCATGGTATTTACGAATAAAAAAGGAAACAACTATAAAAAGTGGGCGAGTATTTATTTACTGCTTTCATCGATCTTTATTGTCATTACATTAGTGTACAAGTTTGAACTTATTTATTTTGGGCTCATGATGCTGCCTTTTTTTGTAGTGAATTTGTATTATGCGAAGAAAAAAAATGAGAGGGCATTCTTCAATGATGTAAGTGCAATCATAGTATTCTCTTTAGCCGGTGTAGGAAGTTACTTTGTAGGAGTATCAGAATTAAATGTAACAGCACTTCATCTTTTCATTTACTCGATCTTTTATTTTATCGGTAGTACATTCTTTGTAAAAACGATGATACGTGAAAAAAACAATGTCACGTTCAAGTGGCTTTCGTGGGGGTATCATTTGTTGGTACCAGTTATAGTAGTTGTCTTCGGAAATCTGTATTTTCTCATAGCTTTTCTCCCTAGCATAATTAGGGCAATCGTACTGTATGGAAAAAAAGTAGCGATTATGAAAATCGGAATTTTAGAAATTTTCAACTCGGTCTTTTATTTCGTAATAATTGCTTTGCTTTATCCATATTAGCGTTTGAAAACAAAAGGGTGGTGGAGAAAACGGACAGTTAATTAATTCCTAGAGTGAAGAAATTCAACAAGCCACAACAAAAAAGCTTGGTGAATGATCACCAAGCGAATAATTTACCCAAAAATAATAACAGCAGTTCCTACAATGAAACAGTAGTAAGAGAAATATTTCAAATTACCTTTTGCCATAATTCCCATGAACCATTTTAATGAATAATAAGATGCAACAAGGGACCCAATAAAAGCAGTAACATATGGAATAAATAAAGTGGAAATGTTAGGGTCATTAGCTAAGTCAGAGATACTTAAAAGCATTCCACCAAAACTAACAGGAATAAAAAGTAAGAAAGAAAAACGTAGAGCGGTTTCTTGTTTCATTCCTAATCCCATAGCTGCAACGATCGTAGCACCTGAGCGGCTAATTCCAGGTATAAGTGCAATTGCCTGTGCAAACCCAATGATGATTGCATCTTTAAACGTCATTTGCGCATCATTCTTTTTTCCACGAAGATTTCGAATAAACCAAAGCGCTACACCGGTAATTAGTAGCGTTATTCCGACTAATTTTACACCTTCTTTAAATACAGAAGATATCGTATCTTCAAAAAGAATACCGATTACTCCGGCAGGAATTGTAGCGATAATCAAATAAACAATAAAGCGAAAATCTGCTTTTTGATTCTCATTTTTTGTAGCAACATATGAGAGGCCATTAACGGTTAGACGAGCGAAATCTTTACGATAAATAAGTAAAACAGCCAATAAGGAAGCAGCATTTACTAAAAGTTCAAAACTCATTCCTTTAATATTTAAGTTTAAAAAATATTGAGCGAGAACAAGATGTCCACTCGAGGATATAGGAATAGGTTCAGTAAACCCTTGGAATAATCCTAAAAATAAATATTTCAATATTAAATAGATTTTGTCCATTTGTTCCACAAATTAGTCCTCCAACTCTTTTCTTAATCCTTTCTCATTTAACTATAACTCGTTAGGACTGTAAAGAAATTTTTTAGTCCATTCGAGATGAGTCTATGCCATCGGTCATCATGATATTCGTAATTTGCAATAACTGACAATCGAATGAAATGATAAAGAAACTTCCAATGGGAATAGTAATAATGTAAATACTTTGGATTGGAAGGAGGAATATGAATGGGACAAAGTCATCAATTCCGATCTGGTCAAAAGGCACCAAACAATGGAGTGTATGTAGAGATTGGGGAAACAGGAGACATGGTGAAAAATCCAAAAAGTATTAGATTAAAAGCAGGCGATCCTTTCCCAGAAAACTCCAATCATAATCGAAAATGGTCTTATAAACGAAAACCTTAATGTATTTGAAAAAAATAATAAAAGCCCCTACCAATGTGTAGGGGCTTTTATTATGTATTAATGCTTTTCGACAGGTTCGTTTGGAAGTACTTCTCCTATCATTACAATTAATGCTGCAACAACAACAGAAACGATCGTTGAAACTGTAAAAGTGTAAGTAACACTTTGCATTGAAGAAATTACATAAGACGCCATTTGAATCAATAAGAAACTCCAGAAAAATGTCCAAAAAATACGCATAGTTATTTCACCTCTGTTAAAAACATTCTGCATTAATATTACCACATTCTTATTATAGAAGAAAAGAAAAAATCAATTCACTCTTATTTATCCCAAAATTGTAAGGAAGAGTGACGGTTTGTTCTTATAATTTTTCATGAAAAAATGTAGAAGAAATATGTTCATCTAGGCGTTTCCCCTTGCGAAATTTAGAAATAAACATACATTAGTATGAACGGTATTGCTGCTGTACAAATAAGGTGGGAGAGAAGATGGAAATCAATCAACGTTTTTTTCAATTAGATACAGAATGGTGTGTGATTCACATACCAGAGAGACCTAGTGGATTTGGAGTCATCATAGTTGGCGATTATAATCACTTTGTCGATGAAAATAGCAGCTTGTGGTTGCAGAATACTGGTAGATTTCAATTAATTCAACGACTTCTACAAGAAGGGTACACTGTATTTTACTCTAATTTATATGGGAGAAATTGGGGAAGTCAAAGGGCAGTAAATTTATTGGCACGTCTGTATCATATCGTTATGAAAACGGAGATCCTAAATAATAAGGTGCATTTCCTTGCTGAAGGTATGGGAGCATTAGTAGCTCTACAAGTCCATGAGCAATTAGATGAAAAAATTCGGTCAATTGCCTTATTAAATCCATGCATTGATTTAGTTGGACATTTCACCCATGAAAAGGAAACGAAATTCTTCTATAAAAGGTTATTAAGAGAGCTCTCAGCTTCATATAGAATAGATCGTAAAGATGTGGAGGATAAAATCGAAACGTTTGCTCCAACCATTGATTATTCACTAGATGTGCCGATAAAAATTTGGCAAACGACAATTGATACGACATACAGAGCTACAATCCATTGTAGAAAGTTTGAAGAAGAACGAATAAAAATGAACAAAAAAACTTCTCTAGTCTATCACTTAAATGAAAAAAAATTTGGCATAGGTCAATCTTTATGCAAATTTTTCAAAGAGAATGAGCAAATATTGTAGTGGTCCCTTTCGTTTACCTAACAAAGGGACTATTATCATGTTGTCCTGCATACGATACAGTAAATATTATTGTAGGAGTGGGCATGATGAATAAGGCAACAATCATTGGTGGATTAGATTTTATTGGATATAGTATTTGCACAAGGCTCTTGGAAGAAGGTTTTACGGTATATGCTCTTGATTTGGAGCCAAAGGAAGGAAGTCTAGAAGAAGAAAAATTACTTCGAATTGGTCGAAATGCAAATTTTCATTTTAGTGAAAGAGATTCGACATTAAGTAGTTTAAAAACATATCCAGCTTGTGATTTACTCTTTTATATTGGGGTTGCCCCATTTGCTGAAGTGAGAAATAGGAGCGTGTATGATCGATATGTCGACCATATGAAAACATCCTTAAAAGAAGTGTGCGATTATTGTAACAAACATCAAACAAAGCTAATATTACTTTCTACTTTAAATGTGTTTAATGAAAAACAAGAGGAAATCAATGAAGATGTTACACCTGAACCTTCTACACTACTTGGAACTCTTCATTATCAACAGGAAGAACAACTAAGAGAAATAAGTAATGCTTCAAAATTAAATTATACGATTTTAAGATTACCAACTGTTTACGGACCTTGGCAGCCAAGTCATATGGTATATCACCGGTTCATGATGGGTGGTCCAATTGACAGTAGCGATGAACAATTAGATGAGGAGTCAAAGGACTTAGTATATGTTGATGATGCTGTTGAGGCGATTGTAAACGTAAGCTTCTTAGAAGATTCGGAACAAGTCCTCCATCTCACAAGTGGAAAAAAAGGTGAATGGCAAAGAGGGGTGGAGTTATTAAATGAAGAATTTGGGAAAAATTTTAGCCGCTCTAGCTACTCTATATCAAATACCAAATTAACAAAGTTGATTCCGTCTTTATCCTCTACAAGTCTAGTTGAAGGACTTGCTAAGCAAAAAAAATATATAGAATGGTTTAAACAATGGAAGTGCCACGAATAATGGCATTTTTTCTTTTACTTTAATTCCATCTTGATTTACAATTAAAATGGAAATGATGATAAATTTTAATCGAGGTCATGTTGTTTTACCTAAAGGAGTTGTATGTTTTGTATAAACCTCTTGGAATGCTTGTTATTATTATTACATTATTCAGCTTGATTGCTTGTGGACAACCTACCTCAACTCAGAAGATCCAAAAAGTAGGCTTATTAATTCCAGATAATATTAATGACCAGGTATGGGGAACAAAAGGCTATAAAGGTTTATTAAAAATTCAATCCCAATACAAAGTAGATGTTTTTTATAAAGAAGGAATTGTAACTGATGCTGCGATAAAAAAAGCAGTGAGAGATTTTCATAAAAAAGGTGTAAATTTAATCTTTGGTCATGGAAGTGAATATGCAGATGTTTTTAATAAACTTGCGGTCCAGTACCCGGAGATTCACTTTATAGGCTTTAATGGCAATGCCAAAGGGGAAAATGTTACGAGTTTAAACTTCAAATCTAGTGCAATGGGATTTTTCGGTGGAATGGTTGCCGGGAAGATGACAAAGACAAATAAAGTCGGAGTCATTGCAGCATTTGAATGGCAGCCAGAAGTCAATGGATTTTTCGAAGGTGCAGCATTTCAGAACCAAAATGTAGAGGTAAAGATTAATTTTATTCAAGATTGGAATAATGTTGATAGGGCTTTAAACATTCTTGATGAAATGATTGCAAGTGGTGTAGACGTTGTTTATCCTGCGGGTGATGGATTTAACGTACCTGTTATTGAGAAATTAAAGGAACAAGGATTATATGCCATTGGCTTTGTTTCAGATCAATCCGATTTAGGTGAAGGAACTGTTCTTACAAGTACTGTTCAGCATGTTGCAGATTTATATTTAGTTGTTGCTGAAGAGTTTAATAAAGGAAATTTAAAGAGTGGGAACCTATATTTTGATTTCCAAGAAGAAGTTATCTCATTAGGAAAGTTTAGTCCGAATGTCGATAAAGCATATCAAGAGGAGCTTAAAAATCATATTACTCGTTATAAAGAAACTGGAAAGCTTCCAAATGAATAATCTTTAGTAGATGAGAGGAGAAGTTTGAAATGATGGATCATCCAAAAAGTATGCAATTTATGCAGATTGCTATGAAATACTTTCCAGAAGCGAAGAGTGTTTTCGATGAAGCTGGAATTGAGTTATCGTTAGAAAAAATGCAACCAATGTTAGGATTGTTTACGAAAGTAATGGCAGAGGCATATGAGTTAGGCAAAGAAGAAGCACTGCAAAACGAAAATGAATAAAAAAAGAGGCTATTTCCTACTATGAAGAGGAAATAGCCTTTTTTTATTATTTATCCTTTTTGAAGAAATCTAGTAAAGGTGATAACTCTTTTATCATAGGCTTAATTCTATTGTAAGAATTCATGATGTCCTCTGCTTGCTGCATTAATTGTAAATAGTCGATTTGATTAACTTGAAGGTTATTTTCTGTGTTTTCACTTGTGCTTTCATTTGGATAATTTTGTTTCCTGTTTGGCCCAAACATTAATCTTGTAAAAGGATCAACTGTCTCTTCTGAGTCAGTCTGTTGGGGAGTATTCGCAGCTTCGTGTTCAAAATCGTCCATTTATGTCACCGCCATTCATGTTTATTATTAGTTATATGTAAAAGTGGTAGTACAAGGTATAGGCGAAGGCTTAAAGTTTGAATAGGTATATGTGGATTTTGGTGGGAAAGAGAAAATATCAAGTAGATTTTGTTGATATAAAAAAAGAAATGCATTAAAATTAGTACCAAGTCATAATATTTGATAATAATTTAAGGATGATAAATAGAGTTAGTGAGTGTTAGGCAGAATGTCAATATTGAAAATAAAAGGAAGAGGGGTTTCTGTATGAATGCAGGAGTTGTGGGGATTGGAAGATATGTTCCAGAAAAAATAGTGACCAATTTCGATTTAGAGAAAATGATCGATACAACTGATGAATGGATACGAACAAGAACAGGGATTGAAGAGAGAAGAATAGCAAGTGATGATATGGACACTTCAGATATGGGCTATTTAGCAGCTGTAGCAGCAATTGAAGATGCCGGTATAAAGGCAGAAGATCTTGATTTAATTTTAGTAGCTACTGTTACACCAGATCAGCCATTTCCATCAGTAGCATGTATGCTACAAGAAAAACTTGGTGCAACAAAAGCTGCTGCCTTTGATATTAGTGCTGCATGTGCTGGGTTTATGTATGGAATGATTACAGCAAAACAATTTGTCGAGACTGGAGCATATAAACACGTACTTGTCGTTGGAGTAGAGAAACTCTCAAAGATACTTGATTGGAATGATCGTAACACCGCTGTCCTATTTGGAGATGGAGCTGGTGCAACAATCATCGGTCCAGTTTCAGAAGGTAGAGGAATCCTTTCCTTTGAATTAGGGGCAGATGGAACTGGTGGAAAACATTTATACCAAGATGAGTTTGTCATCATGAATGGCAGAGAAGTGTTTAAATTCGCAGTTCGACAAATGGGAGAATCGAGTATCAATGTGCTTGAAAAAGCTGGATTATCTAAAGAAGATGTTGACTTCTTAATTCCACATCAAGCTAATATCCGAATTATGGAAGCAGCAAGACAAAGACTTGAACTTCCAGAAGAGAAAATGTCAAAAACGATAAATAAATTTGGGAACACATCAGCGGCTTCTATCCCACTATCTATCGTTGAAGAAGTAGAAGCAGGAAAAATAAAAGACGATGATTTAATTGTAATGGTAGGTTTTGGTGGAGGTTTAACTTGGGGAGCAATCGCTATTCGTTGGGGAAGGTAAACTTTTAATAAAATGAAACCAAAAAAAATGATGATTAAAGGAGATGCTAAATATATGGAAAAGAAACGTGTAGTTGTTACTGGTTTAGGTGCAGTAACTCCAATTGGAAATGATACTGAGACAACTTGGAAGAATGCAATTAATGGCGTATCTGGGGTTGGACCATTAACGAGAGTAAACCCTGATGACTTTCCAGCAAAGGTTGCAGCAGAATTAAAAGACTTTAATCCTGAAAATTATATGGATCGAAAAGAAGCAAGAAAAATGGACCGTTTCACTCAATATGCAATTGCAGCATCCTTCATGGCTGTAAAAGACGCAGATTTAACAATTAACGATGAAAATGCTCCAAGAGTGGGTGTTTGGATTGGATCTGGTATTGGTGGTATGGAGACATTTGAACAACAATTTGAAGTTTTTAAAGAGAAAGGACATCGACGAGTAAGTCCATTTTTTGTACCAATGATGATACCTGATATGGCAGCCGGACAAGTTTCTATCGCATTAGGAGCAAAAGGGATTAACTCATGTACAGTAACAGCATGTGCGACTGGAACCAATTCAATTGGAGATGCTTTTAAAGTAATTCAACGAGGAGACGCAGATGCCATGATTACCGGAGGAAGTGAAGCTCCACTAACATTAATGTCATTTGCAGGATTTAGTGCGGCTAAAGCTTTATCATTTAATCATGATCCGAAAACAGCAAGCAGACCTTTTGATCAAAATCGTGATGGTTTTGTGATGGGAGAAGGAGCAGGAATACTCGTACTTGAAGAATTAGAGCATGCATTAGCAAGAGGAGCAAATATCTATGCTGAGGTAGTTGGGTATGGGGCAACAGGCGATGCCCACCATATCACTGCACCGGCTCCTGGCGGAGAAGGAGGCGTCCGTGCAATGCGTCAAGCAATTGAAGACGCTGGGCTACAACCGAATGATATCGACTATATTAATGCACATGGTACAAGCACAGAGTATAACGATAAATTCGAAACGCTAGCGATTAAAGAAGTATTTGGCGAGCATGCATACAAGCTTGCTGTTAGTTCAACAAAATCAATGACTGGACACTTATTAGGAGCTGCTGGTGGGGTTGAAGCAATTTTCTCTATACTTGCCATTAAAGAAGGTGTAATTCCGCCAACAATCAATTATGAAACACCAGATCCAGAATGTGACTTAGATTACGTTCCTAATGAGGCAAGACACCAAGAGGTGCGCGCTACTCTAAGTAACTCATTGGGCTTCGGTGGTCATAATGCGACTTTGGTCTTTAAGAAATACGTAAAATAAGATAGATATAAGAAGAGGTTGGGACATAACTTAAGTATTCACCTAAAATTCCGAACAAAAATGATAGCTTAGCGGATGAAATATACGTAGACTCCTGCGGGATGAAAAGCAACGGCTAGACCCCGCAGTGCGTAGCACGAGGAGGCTTGCCAGCTTTCCACGGAAAGCGAAGTATATTTCAGGAGCGGATTCACTACACCTGCTATCATTGTTCGGTTTCTATTTAGGTAAACTACTTTTGTCTCAACCTCTTCTTTTTTTATATGTAACTTTCCTTCCAAATGAAGAATTTCATATTTCTCGAGAGAAGTGTAACCATCTTCCGAATTTGTCGTCTAATAGTTAGAAAAATGAATAGATTTTCTAAAATATTTCGTGTTACTATGAATATACATTATTTGGAATTGGAAGGAGAAGCAAAGCGGTGGAAAACTTATCGCAAACCTTAATAAAAAATACAATACTATACATAATTGTACTGATTTGTTTAATTCTAATTGTTTTCTTTCCAAGAAATGCTGATATAGCTGTTAGTGGCAGAGCAGCAACTATAGAATATGGATATAAATTTTCGTGGAAGCAATATAAAGAAAATATCTCAAATTATGTAACGAATTTAGTAGAAAATAAAAGTTTAGGTTATTCAAGGTTTGAAAGAGTCACTGTTGAGGATGAAATCAAAAGGTACTTCCCTAATAGCTTAAAAATCATTGCAACTGCGTTTCTAATAAGTTTAATTTTCGGACTTGCTAAAGGAATCTTTGATTATAGAAATCGTTTTAAACGAAAGAATTTACTTGGTAACGGATTAACATGGTTATTTCAATCGATTCCAGACTTTTTTCTTGTAATCTGTATTCAGTGGATCATTATCTTTTGGATTCCTTCTATAAAGTTATTTAGTCAAGGAAACTGGTATAGTTTCATCTTACCAGGACTTTTAGTTTCCATTTATCCAATGATGTACATCTCAAGAATTACTTCCTTGTCCATTTCTAGTCAAGAGGGATTACCTTATATCCAAGTAGCAAGATCAAAAGGCTTCTCAGAAGAAAGAGTATTGTACAAACATATTCTAAAGAATAGTTTAGAGACAATATTGTCACATATGTCATCGCTAATGATTTATATACTTTCTAATTTATTAATTGTAGAGTACTTAATTGGTTATGAGGGGATTGCTTATCGATTATTTGTAGCAATGGGAATAACAAAGAATATTACATTTGGTTATCATCCAATGTATGAATCGAACTTGATTGTAGCAATCGGAGTGTGCCTGTTGATTACGGTCATTTCTGCACAAATAATTGGATTTATGATAAAAAAAGGACTTCGTCTTCAATAGGAGGTAAATATGCATAATAAATCGTTAATCATTGGTACGATCATGACTGTATTATTAGTCATTACTATGGTATTTGGACCATACCTTCCTTTCATAGATGCTGAGCTATCTGGTGAAAGAGTGAAATTCCCAGAGCCAGGAAAAATTGAAACTGCCCCCTTTCCACCATCAGATGAATACTTATTAGGAACAGATAAAGAAGGAAGAGACTTATTAAGTTTAATTGTAGTAGGGACAAAAGACACTATACTCATTATATTTGCGATAACTTTATTAAGATACATAATTGCAGTTCCACTTGCTTTAATTGCTTCAAAACAGGTAGGCCCAATATCTTGGTTTATAAAATGGTGGCACCAGCTTTTTTCAAGCCTACCAATTATTTTTTCTACTATTCTATTAGTAAATCTACCGTTTCTAATGTTTAGTGAACAACGATATATATGGTGCATCGTCATCATTGCTTTAATAGAAGTAGGAAAAGTAGCGTTTATTACACAGCAGCAAGCACACGCATTATCAAAGGCGGCATTTGTTGAAGCTGGAATAACCTTAGGTGTCACTCCTTTAGGCCTCATCATAAGATATTACATCCCGAATTTACTACCAGAAATCATTGTGAACTTCTTTATTGATTTAAGTCGAGTAGCCCTTTTAATTGGACAGTTGGGTATTTTAAGTATTTTTATTATGCAAGAATTTGTTCAGTTAAATTATGGTGCAGGTGAGGTAATCAACACAAATTTCAACTGGGCAACACTATTAGGTCAAGCAAGACATGATGTACTAAAGGCATTTTGGATTCCATTTTTTCCAGCCTTAGCACTCACGTTTACAATATTATCTTTTAATATATTAGCAGAAGGATTAAGACAGCACTTTAATAGACGTACAGCTAATATTTAAAGCACAAGTGAGAACATTCACTTGTGCTTTTTTATTACTCTATACAAATGAAAATAGATATAGGGAAAACCAGTCTATAACTAAGTAACATACCAACGGGTGAGTTTCCTTCTAAGAGAGACAATGTTAAAGGAATTGCATACCTTGATATATGAAGATAAATCAGGAGAGTGTTGTTATGGCTGTCATTAGAACTGATAGATGGTTTGAAGAAGACAAACTTACCCTTATTCAAGTAAGTGACAAATTAAAAAAGAATTTTAAAGAAGCAACCTTAGAAGAAATAATTGAATATTTACAATTACATGGAATGTATCGAAATCAAAAGGATGCAAATGAAACAATGCGTGAATTAAAGAAGAAAAATATTTGGAATGAAATCGAAAGGAAAGAAAAGAAGCTTCAAAAATTATGGGGAGGTCCAGAAATTCCTATTTATATACTACCATCTGATTCATACAACAGAAGAATTCAAAGGGACTTTAATGGAAAAGGTGGGCTAAGCTTTAAAGATAAATTGTTCTTATTTTTTAGTGGAGCGAATAGTAGAGAAGAGATGAAGGCTGTTTTTATTCACGAATATAATCATACATGTAGGCTAAGGAAGTATAAAAAGAGTGAGAGTGAATACAATTTACTTGATTCAATTATTCTAGAAGGACTTGCTGAACATGCGGTTAAAGAACAACTCGGAGAAGATTACTTGGCGGATTGGACTAAATATTATAATCATGACCAATTAGAAACATATCTTCAAAAAATTATCTTATTGAATGATCAATTGAAGAGACAGGATAAGAAACACAATCAAATATTGTATGGAATGGGAATTTTACCAAAAATGGTCGGCTATTGTGTGGGATATTATATAGTAAATAATTACCTAAAAGAACATCCTGCTTTGAGTGTGAAAGATTTACTTGGATTAAACTCAATATCAATAGCAAAATTAGAGAAGTAAGAGGTCCGTAAAAAGGATCCTTATTTTTTTGCTCTAAAATTTACCTGTACTTTTCAAATGAAAGCGTTGTTATTATAGTGGTAAAGGAATTAATGGTTCATCTATATTGCGTTCTAATGCTAAAAGAGTAATAAAACATTGGATTAATTGGTAATTCTTTAATATTTAAAAAAATCTAAAAATTATCTTGCAATTTTAATAAAGTTTTTATAAAATTAAAAACGTACTAGAAAAACAGACAAGAATTAATTTTCTGACAAAACTAACAAACACAATGTTAATGCAATTTTAAAAATTAACTTGAATTTGTAATCTTTCTGTAATAAAATACAGATATGTTATTTTCAGATAATTAAGTATTGTTCCATTAAATAGAAGATACGAAAATTTTACTGTATTTTATAAAAGAATTATAAAAAGATTATAAAAAGTGCTTGTATTTTTAAAGAATTCAGAATAAACTAACGGAAGTTACCGATTTATAGAATGGTAGTTTGGTAGGTTTATAAAAGGATGGTGACAGTAAAATGTCTGCATTGTTAGAAGTGAAAAATTTAAAAACACACTTCTTTAAGAAGAAGACAGTAGTTCCAGCAGTTGATGGTGTAGATTTAAAAATAAATAAGGGTGAAACTGTTGCTCTTGTAGGAGAGTCAGGATCTGGGAAAAGTATTACATCATTATCAGTGATGCGACTAGTACCTTATCCAGCTGGTAAAATTGTAGATGGAGAAATTCTTCTAGAAGGCAAAAACTTAGTAGAAATGTCTGAAAGTGATATGTGCAAAATTCGTGGAAATGATATTTCAATGATTTTCCAGGAACCAATGACTTCTCTTAATCCAGTATTAACGGTAGGAGAACAGATTACAGAGGTTTTAACATATCACCAAAAAATGTCAAAACAAGAAGCGACTAAAAAAGCGATTGAAATGCTAGAAATGGTAGGCTTTTCAAGAGCTGCAGAATTAATAAATGATTTCCCACACCGATTATCAGGTGGTATGAGACAAAGGGTTATGATCGCAATGGCGATGAGTTGTAATCCGAAGCTTCTAATAGCTGACGAGCCTACAACGGCACTTGATGTTACAATCCAAGCGCAAATTCTTGATTTGATGAAAGAGTTAAGTAAGAAGTTCGATACTTCAATTCTATTAATCACTCATGATTTAGGTGTTGTATCTGAAGTAGCAGAAAGAGTAGTCGTTATGTATGGTGGTCAAGTAGTAGAGGAAGCTCAAGTTGATGACTTATTTGACGAACCACTACATCCATACACTGAAGGCTTAATGAATTCAGTACCTTCTATCGAAGGTGAAATAGAACGACTAATGTCAATTGAAGGAAACGTTCCTTCGCCAGAAAATATGCCAAAAGGCTGTAGATTTGCTCCTCGTTGTTCGAAAGCATTCGATCGTTGTTTCGCTGAACAACCACAATTAAAACAAATTAGTGGCAACCGTTCAGTCCGATGCTTTTTACATGAAGATGGAGGTGCACAGCAATGACAGAAACTACCTTAGATAAACAGCAATCTAATATAGCACAAGATACTTCGACTATTTTAGAACTTCAAAACGTAAAAAAACATTTCCCTATAAAAGCAGGATTGTTACAAAAAACTGTTGGGCATGTTAAAGCGGTTGATGGAATCAACTTGAAGATCAATAGAGGAGAAACAATTGGTATCGTTGGTGAATCAGGTTGTGGTAAATCAACTGCAGGTAGAACGATTATTCGTCTATACGAACCAACTGATGGAAAGATTATCTTTAAGGGTCAAGACATTACTCATATGAAAGAAAATGAGTTAAGAAAGTCTGTCCGCAAAGATATTCAAATGATTTTCCAAGATCCGTTTGCAACGCTTAACCCAAGAAAAACGTTACGTTCAATCATTAAAGAGCCATTAAATACTCATAACTTGTATTCTGGTAAAGAACGTGATGAAAAAGTAGAAGAATTACTTGAAACTGTAGGGTTAAATGCTTCATTCATTAATCGTTACCCACATGAATTCTCAGGTGGACAACGTCAAAGGATTGGAATTGCAAGGGCATTAGCTTTAAAGCCTGAGTTAATCATTGCTGATGAAGCTGTATCTGCACTTGATGTATCAATCCAAGCTCAAATTATTAACTTAATGCAAGATCTTCAAAAAGATTTTGGATTAACATATATCTTTATCTCGCATGATTTAAGTGTTGTTCGTCACATTAGTGACCGCGTTGGGGTTATGTACTTAGGAAACATGATGGAGCTTGCTCCAAAGCATAGCTTGTATGCAAATCCATTACACCCTTATACGCAAGCATTACTTTCTGCTGTACCTACACCTAGAAAGAAAGGTGTAGCAAAACGAGAAAGAATCGTATTAAAGGGTGAACTTCCAAGCCCAGCAAATCCACCAAGTGGATGTGTGTTCCATACAAGATGTCCGGCAGCTACTGATGTTTGTCGCCAGCTTGTACCACAGTTCAAAGAAGTTGAAAAAGGTCATTTTGTTGCTTGTCATCTTTATGAATAAAGATGATAAGCAATTAAAATAAAACCCTTGAAAGGGGGAGATATAGTAATTAATATATTAACCTGTTTCAAGAAGTCTTAATATTTAAACAAATGATAGGGGGAAAAACAATGAAAAAAGCGGCATGGTTACTATTATGCTTAACATTTGTAATGTCATTGTTCTTATCAGCTTGCTCAGGCGGCGACGATAAGACTAACGGCAAAACAGATGGCGAAAAGAAAGACGACGAAAACAAGCAAGAAGAGCAAAACAATGATCCTGTAGTTGGTGGAGACATCATCGTAGGTTCAATCGGTGCACCAACATTATTCAACCCATTATATTCAACTGATGCACCAAGTTCTGATATCGAAGGTTTCATCTACAACGGATTAGTATCTGGTGATACTGAATTCAATCCTGTAAATGACTTAGCTACAGACGTTCAAATGTCTGAAGACGGTTTAACTTTCACAGTTAAATTACGTGAAGATGTAAAATTCCATGATGGCGATGCATTTGATGCAGACGATGTTGTATTCACTTACAGCATTCCATTAAGCGAAGACTATGCTGGAGAGCGTAAATCTTCATTCGAAATGATTGAAAGTGTAACAAAATTAGATCAATATACTGTAGAATTCAAACTTAACAAAGTTGATGCTACATTTGCTTCTACTGGATTAAGCTTTGGTATCCTACCATCTCACATCCTTAAAGATGTTCCTATTGCTGACCTAGGTGAGCATGAGTTCAATACGAAAAGCCCAGTTGGTACTGGTCCATTCAAATTCCAAGAGTGGAAAGATGGCGAGTATGTAAAAGTTGTAGCTAACGAAGACTACTATGAAGGTCGTCCTTACTTAAATTCAATCACTTACAAAATCGTTCCAGACCAAAATGCTTTAATCGCACAATTACAAGCTGGTGACGTTCATTTCACTGAAGTACCTGGTACTGACATTGAAACTGTTAAAGAATTCCCTGGTTTAAAAGTTGAGTCAGGTTTAAGCCTTTCTTATACTTACCTTGGATACAACGAAAAACTTGAAATGTTCCAAGACAAAAAAGTACGTCAAGCTTTAACTCACGCTATTGACCGTAATGGTATCGTTGATGCTGTTATGAATGGTGACGGAGAAGTTGCTCACGTACCAGAAAGTCCACTATCTTGGGCTTATAACGATGATGTTCCTGTATTTGACTACGATCCAGAAAAAGCTAAAGCTATGCTTAAAGAAGCTGGATGGGAAGATACTGATGGAGACGGTTTCTTAGATAAAGATGGTAAGAAATTTGCATTCACTATCAAAACGAACCAAGGTAACAAAATCCGTGAAGACATCGTTGTTGTTCTTCAACAACAATTTAAAGAAGTTGGAATCGAAGCTACTCCTGAAATCGTAGAATGGAGTGCATTCATTGAGCAAATCACAGCTCCTAACTGGAACTATGAAGCGCTTGTATTAGGTTGGAGCTTATCAACATTCCCTGACCTTTATGATATTTTCCACTCAAGTCAAATGGAAGCTGGTTTCAACTTTGTTCACTGGAGCAATGCTGAAGCTGACAAGTTAATGGAAGATGCTAGACAACTTCTAGATCGTGACGAGTACAAAAAGGCTTATGGCCAAATCTACAAACTTATTGCTGAAGAGCAACCATATACTTTCTTATACTATCCAAATGCTCACCGCGTAATGCCTGAGAACCTTCAAGGTTACGAGTTCCACGCGAAGAGTGAATTCTATAACGTTCACAAATGGTGGTTTAAGCCAGCTAACTAATCAATTCTAACTAACAACTGAGTTATGACTGGGGAAGGGATTTTCCCTTCCCTTGTTCTTTGTTATCGAAAATTAAACTAGTTAAATGACTATTTAACTTGTTATTAAATACATTAAATAATTTACTACAGAAGGAGAATAAGCTATGGTAACCTATATCATTCGCCGTATTTTATTGGCTATTCCCTTATTACTTGGAATTACCATCCTATCATTTGCAATCGTAAAAATGGCTCCAGGTGGCCCGGGACAGTTATTAATGGATCCTACGCTAAAACCTGAAGATATGATTAAATTTAAAGAGAAATACGGTTTAAACGACCCAGTTCATGTTCAATATTTCAAGTGGCTTGGAAACATGGTACAAGGTGATTTTGGTACTTCATTAGTACGTAAAGGTACTCCGGTAAGTGAACTTGTAATGAACCGTTTACCGAACACAATTTTATTAATGGTTGTTTCTACCTTACTAGCTGTTTTAATCTCCATTCCATTTGGAGTACTATCAGCAACCAAACCGTATTCTAAAACGGATTATTCAGTTACAATCACATCCTTCATTGGATTAGCAACACCAAACTTCTGGCTTGGGTTAATTCTAATCATGTTCTTCTCTGTAAAACTTGGTTGGTTCCCAACAGGTGGTACTCATACGCTGAATGCGCCATTTAGTATATGGGATCGTTTGCACCATTTAATATTACCAGCATTTGTACTAGCTTCTGCTGACATGGCTGGATTAACACGTTTCACCCGTACAAGTATGTTAGAAGTAGTTAAGCAAGACTACATGAGAACAGCTCGTGCAAAAGGATTTAAAGAAAATAAAGTTATTTACAAGCATGGATTACGTAACGGTTTAATTCCTGTTATTACAATCTTTGGTTTAATGTTACCAACATTCATTGGTGGAGCAGTAATCGTTGAGTCAGTATTTAGTTGGCCTGGAATTGGTAAGTTATTCTTTGATTCAGCCTTCCAACGTGATTATCCAGTAATTATGGCACTAACTGTTATTTCAGCGGTGTTCGTAGTTGTAGGTAACTTAATTGCTGACATCTTATATGCTGTTTTTGATCCACGAATTGAGTATTAAAAAGGAGGAAGTTTTCGATGGCACAACCTAATTTAACACCAGAAACTTCTAATGTAGCGTTAAACCAAGGTGTCAAAGCAAAAGCAGATACAATGACAAAAATTATCTTCTCTAAGTTTATTAAAAATAAGCTTGCAGTTATCGGAGCAATCTTTCTTTTTGTCATTATTTCCGCAGCGATCTTTGCACCATTAATTGCACCATATACGTTTGAAGAACAAAAACTATTAGACAAATTAAAGCCACCTGGAGCAGAGTATTTATTAGGTGCAGATAGATATGGTCGAGATATTTTAACACGATTATTGTTTGGAGCTAGAGTTTCATTATTAGTAGGATTTGCTTCAGTAGCAGGTGCCATTACAATTGGAACATTTATTGGAGCGATGGCTGGATATTTTGGTGGTAAAGTTGATGCAATATTAATGAGATTTGTAGATATTTTATTATCAATTCCATCAATCTTCTTACTAATCACTTTAGTTACAATCTTTAAACCAGGTGTTGATAAATTAATCATTATCTTCGCATTAACCGGTTGGATGGGTACAGCTCGTCTCGTTCGTGGTGAATTCTTATCATTAAGAACGCGTGAATTCGTTCTAGCATCTCGTACAATTGGGACAAGAGCTTACAAAATTATCTTTTCTCATATTCTACCAAATGCGATGGGACCAATCATTGTATCTGCAACGTTACAAATTGGTGGAGTAATTTTATCTGAATCAGCGTTAAGTTATTTAGGTCTAGGTATTCAACCACCGACACCAAGTTGGGGAAATATGCTACAAGATGCACAGAACTTTACTGTCATGATAAAAGCATGGTGGTACCCATTATTCCCAGGATTAATGATCTTGTTAACAGTACTATCCTTTAACTTCGTTGGAGACGGTTTACGTGACGCATTAGATCCAAAAGTAAATGAATAAAGAAGTAGTCAAGAGCCAATCTTGGCTTTTCTTTTTGCTGTAAAACATATTTTATAAAAAATCTATCAATTTGGAGAGCAACTTTCCAGTTTGATAGATTTTTTTGCATTTATCGATATGAAAACTTATTCAAGTTTTGGAAACGAAGGTTAACAGCCATGGTCAGTGTTGTATTTCTAGAGTAGATTTTCATGCAATATGGAATTACACCATGGCACATGAAAATATGCGACTGTTCCTTGAATGTTAGAATGTTGGACATTAGTATTTTTTCCGTGTTAATTGGAGTGTAACAACCGAGACTCCTGCGGGAATTGCGCTAGGCCCCTAACCCCACAGGCAAACCCGAGGAGGCTCAAGAAGAGCCCCGCGGAAAGCGAGAGTTCTGCAACGGAGAATAACACCCAAGTAGAGTTTCGTATTTTCACGGTAGACTACCATGCAATTTGAGAATTGCACCATGAAGGATGAAAATGTGTAATTGTTTCTTCAGTGCATTATAGAGTGTTGAATCCAAGTACTTCAGAAGTGTTAACCGAAGTGGAAGGACCGAGACTCCTGCGGGAGATGCGCTGGACTGGAGACCCCACAGGCTAAGCCGAGGAGGCTCCAGGAGCGCCCCGCGGAAAGCGAGGTTCCTGCAACGAAGGTTAACACCCCACATAGAGCGTCGTATTTTCAGGATAGCCTCACTTGAATTAATATCTCTTCTAATAAAAACAAAGTCATTATTACTCTTCCTGTTCATACACTATTAATAAACAGGTTGGACAAGTAATGAGAGGAGGGAGTTATATTTTTTCTATAGGTATATTACGATTAGAAACTAGTTTCTTCTATAATATACATTCCATCAACCATGACAAAAACATCTAATAATAACCGTAGAAATAAATATAACGAATGCTTGATGATCTTTCGTCTTTTTCTATTCTTAATTGGCTTCGGTATTTCCATCGTTGGAGGTATCAGTACGGTCGCATATCTAAACTTACTAACAACAGGGCACTCGTTTACTGAATATATAACATTTGTTAGTCATCGATTTGAATGCTATTTACTAGCTGTCGGCATCGCAATTATATGGTTAAGCATTTATTTTCCTTCCTCTTCCCAGGATTAACTCTTTACTACATTAGTAATCCAAAAGTTGGATTTTCTATCTTCAAGTAACAATTAAAGAATAAATTGGAATAAAAACTGTTAAGACTGCCAATACTGTTGAAAAACAGATGTGAAGTGAGGGGTAAGGATGTTGTATCTTCATGATATTTGGGTGAACTGGTTTGAAGGTGAAGAAAATGGTTACAACGTTTGCCACTTCCATGAATGGCGTAAGGATGATAGTGTTGAACTTCTAGACCAAGTTCCATTACTAAGAGTAGATTCGATAATGTTCAATTATATTGAAAATGATTTAATGGAACTGCCAAGTCAACTGTTGAGTGATGTACATAAAAAAGCGTATGTAAGAAAAAATCATGAACGGATACAAGTAGATTATTGCTTTGTTGTGACAGATGGCGTAGGAATTATCGCAGTGGATACAATAGGCTACAATTTACCTATACGAAAAAGCCGCCTAATTCCAAGGCAAGAACAACTTGTGTATGACATGATTAAAGATCATGATCCAATCTCTTATACATTTGATAAAAAGGGCATGGATAAATCTAAAGAATATCATATTCTTTCGCCATCTCCTTGGGAAATGGCTGGTTTAACAAGAAGAGAAAGACAATTGAAGCAATTACTTTTTATGGCATTAGATCAATTACAAACGACTCAAAACGTTGCTGAAATTAGGTATTGGTATACGGAGTGGAACCCACTTAAATACAAAGAAATTCAACAAATGAATTTTCAACAAGTGTGGGAAGCATTATATGAAGAAACTCGTCATGGTTGGTCACAAAAACATGTACAATTATGTGAAAACTTAATAAAAGGACAACCGTTCTTTGAGAAGTTATGGGAAATAGAGCATGAATCTAGAGTGTAAATATAAAAAAGAATGTCCTTCTGAAGAGGACATTCTTTTTTTGTGGAAAACATGTTTATTAAATACGACTTAACATTTATTTTCTCTTTCTTCCAAGCCCCATTGCATTTTCCATTTTCTTTAGCATTTTAGATGCAACTGCGTTAGCTCTCTCTGCACCTTCATCTAAAATACGATCTAATTCTTCTGATTCAATAATTTGGTAATATCTCTCTTGAATTGGTGCTAAAGTATTTACTACTACTTCAGCTAAATCAGATTTAAAATCTCCGTATCCCTTCCCTTCATATTCTACTTCAAGTTCACTAATTGTCTTGTTAGTAAGGACAGAGTAGATAGAAAGTAAATTGGAAATTCCAGGTTTGCTTTCCTTGTCAAATTTGACGATACCTTCAGAATCTGTAACAGCACTCTTAATTTTTTTCACAATTTGTTTAGGATCGTCTAAAAGTGTAATGAACGATTTTTGGTTAGGATCTGACTTACTCATTTTTTTTGTAGGATCTACAAGTGACATAACGCGAGCCCCGTCTTTAGGGATTCGTGGTTCAGGAATTGTAAAGATGTCATTGTATTTTTTATTGAATCTCTCTGCTAAATCACGTGTTAATTCTATATGTTGTTTTTGGTCCTCACCAACAGGTACTAAATCCGTCTTGTATAACAAAATATCTGCAGCCATTAATGGTGGATACGTTAAAAGGCCTGCAGCAACCGCTTCTTTTCCAGTTGATTTATCTTTGTATTGAGTCATACGCTCTAATTCACCTATATATGCAACACATTGCAACATCCATCCTGCTTGAGCATGCGCTGGCACTTCTGACTGAATGAATAACGTAGATTTTGATGGGTCAATTCCTACAGCAAGATATAGAGCAGCTAAACTTCGAATGTTTTTACGGAGTTGTACTTTATCCTGTGGAACTGTGATTGAGTGTTGATCTACAATACAAAAATAACAATGATAATCATTTTGTAAATCGACAAATTGCTTCATAGCACCGATGTAGTTTCCCAATGTTACTGATCCACTTGGTTGAATACCTGAAAAAATTTTCTTCATACTTTCATCTCCTTAATAGTTAAATTGCCTTTTTGGACAAAATAAAAAACCATTCGTCGCCTAATAAAAATAGGGACGAATGGTTACCGCGTTGCCACCCTAGTTATTCTACAGTGCTAGCTGTAGAATCACTCAAACCTTAATAACGGGAGGTTAACCGTTAAAGGCCTACTGAAATTTCAGCCCAAATGCTCAAAAGTCCATTCCATATGTTCAGTTGTTTGTTTTCACCAACCACAAACTCTCTGTAAAACTGATTTCATATGTACTATTCTTTATCATCGCTTACTTTATTTTTTATTTAGTTTTTATTAATAATATTATAGTCTATTTATCGAGAATTACAAGCGATAGAATATATCGAATATTTAAATAGTCTGAAATAACAAATTTATTATACTAATGAAAATATTATTTTGTCGAATAAAAATTATTTTTGTAGAAATACGCATAAAACCGTTGATATAATGCACTATATAGAATGTATACAAAAGAATAATATTATTCTAATGTAAGAAAATTACTTGCATTAAATTTTTAAACTTTTTATAATAAACGTAACAAACAAATATTTAACGAAAATTTCACATTTACTTAATAATTTAAAGTGTTTTATGCAAACTACATATTAGTTTAGCTAATCAACATTAAATTATCTACTAATTAGATTTGTACACAAAATTGTCAGATTATTACATGAATTTAGTTTGACTTTTATTACGGAAATGTGATGAAAACGTTTGCAGTTTGTTTGTTAACTATTTTAGGGGGGTAAAACGATGAATAACAAATATTCAATCATGATGAGCTTATTATTAGTCTTCTCACTTATTCTAGCTGCATGTGGAGCACCTGGTGCTGACAAAGATGATGCTGCAGATAAAGGTGAAGGCGCTGCTGATAAGCCGCAAGAATTAAGAATTAACATTACATCAGAACCACCAACATTAAATCCAGGTCTTGCTAGTGACTCTACATCTGGACTAATCGCTAACCATGTATTTGAAGGGTTAACGCGTATTGGTCAAGACGGAAAGCCACAAGAAGCAATGGCTGAGAAAATTGACGTTTCAGAAGACGGTAAGACTTATACGTTCACATTACGTGATGCGAAATGGTCTAACGGTGATGCTGTTACAGCTCAAGACTTCGAATATGCTTGGAAATGGGTTCTTGATCCTGCTAACCAAGCTGACTATGCTTACCAAATCTATAGCCATGTATTAAATGCTAAAGAAGCATATGATGGAACAGTTTCTATGGATGAAGTTGGAATTAAAGCGCTAGACGAGAAAACTCTTGAAGTTTCTCTTAAAAACCCAACTCCTTTCTTCTTAGAATTAACTGCTTTCTATACGTATTTCCCTGTAAACAGCAAAATTGCTCAAGAAAATGCTGACTGGGCAAAAGATGCTGGAGAAGCTTATGTATCAAATGGTCCATTCGTTCTAGCTTCTAAAGATTCTTCTAAACTTGTTTTAGAGAAAAATGAAAACTACTGGGATGCAGAAACAGTTAAATTAACGAAAATCTCAATCGACATGATTGAAGATGCTAATACAGAATTAAAAAGCTTCCAAAACGGTGAGCTTGATTGGGCTGGAGCTCCAATGTCTGCTTTACCAACGGATGCAATTCCACAGTTAAGATCTGAAGGTAAACTTCAAACAAAAGTTATTGCAGGTACTTACTGGTACAAATTCAACACACTTAAAGCACCATTTGACAATGTAAATATCCGTAAAGCATTTGCTTATTCAATTAACCGTCAAGCAATTGTTGATAACATTACTCAAGGCGGTCAAATGCCAGCTATGGCTCTAGTACCACCTACAATGATTGAAGAAAACAAAGAAGGTTACTTCAAAGATAACGATTTAGAAAAAGCAAAAGAACATTTAGCACTAGGTCTTCAAGAATTAGGACTAACTGAACTTCCACCAATTACACTTTCATTCAATACATCTGAAGGTCACCAAAAGATTGCTCAAGCAATCCAAGATATGTGGAAACAAAATCTTGGTGTTGATGTAACAATTGAAAATGCTGAATGGGGAGTTTACTTAGATAAAGTAGACCAAGGAGATTTCCAAATCGCTCGTATGGGTTGGTTAGGAGACTTCAATGATCCTGTTAACTTCTTAGAGCTTTATACTGAGCCAGCTGGTAACAATGATACAGGTTGGACTAGCGAAGAATATAACAGCTTATTAGAACAAGCTGCGTCTGAAAGTGATCCTGCTGCACGTCTACAATTATTAAAAGATGCTGAGGAAATCATTGTAAATGAGATGCCAGTTGCACCAATTTACTTCTACACTGAAAACTGGGTTCAAAATGAAAACCTTAAAGGTGTAGTAATATCTGGACTTGGAGATGCTCAATTTAAATGGGCACACTTCGAATAATATATTAAATCTGTAACAAAGTAAGGTATATGAGATTTTCGCTCATATACCTTACTTTCTGATTACGAAACCTTTGCTAAAAATTGGAGGTGCTTCCATTGTTTAAATATATTGGAAAACGCTTGCTGTATATGTTGCTTTCTTTAATATTAATTATTACAGCGACATTCTTTCTTATGAAAGCAGCACCAGGTGGACCTTTCCAAAAGGAAAAGGACTTACCACCTGAAATTGAAGCAGCGTTAAATGCACATTATGGATTAGATCAACCTATTTACAAACAATATTTTGACTACTTAGTGTCCGTTGCAAAATGGGAACTTGGTCCGTCATTTAAGTACAAAGCAAAAACAGTAAACGAAATCATTAATGAAGGCTTTCCTGTCTCATTTTTCTTAGGTTTGGAAGCTATTTTCCTTGCGCTCGCTTTTGGAGTATTTTTAGGAATAATTGCAGCACTTTATCATAATAAATGGCAGGATTATACCGCGATGATAATCGCTGTACTAGGTATATCTGTACCAAGCTTTATCTTTGCAACTGTTCTTCAATACTTTTTAGCCATCAAATTAGGATTATTTCCAATCGCAAGATGGGAATCTATTCAACATACAGTCCTTCCTGCTTTAGCACTAGCCTCTACGCCAATGGCTTTCATTGCCCGTCTAACGCGTTCAAGTATGTTAGAAGTTTTAAGTAATGACTACATTAAAACTGCAAAGGCAAAAGGATTATCACAAGGTGTTATTACTGTTCGACACACAATACGTAATGCACTATTACCGGTCGTTTCTTATATGGGACCTCTAACTGCTGGTATATTAACAGGAAGTTTCGTTATCGAGAAGATTTTCGCGATCCCTGGTTTAGGTGATGCCTTCGTAACGAGTATTACAAACCGTGATTACACAGTTATTATGGGTGTAACAGTTTTCTATAGTATTTTACTATTAATCTCAATCCTCCTTGTTGATATCCTTTATGGACTCATAGATCCACGTATTAAGTTATCCGGTGGGAAGAAAGGAGCGTAAACAATGCAACAAATTCCAAAAGAGTTATTTCAACCAGCTGCAATTGACCAAAAAGAAGCTGAACGAATTTCTAAGCCAAGCTTATCTTTTTGGAAAGATGTAACGATGCGTTTTAAAAAGAATAAATTAGCAATGTCAGGAATTGTTCTATTAGTTATCCTTTTGTTCATGGCAATTTTTGGACCATATATGACTGAATATGACTATCGTACAAATGACTTGATGAATACGAACAAGCCGCCATCATCTGAACACTGGTTCGGAACAGATGAACTTGGCCGTGATGTATTTACAAGAACATGGGAAGGCGCACGTATTTCGTTATTTATTGGACTATCTGCTGCTTTAATTGACTTAGCAATCGGAGTTATTTGGGGAGGAATCTCAGGCTTCAGAGGTGGAAGAACGGACGAAGTGATGATGAGATTTGCAGATATCCTTTGGGGTGTTCCTTACTTACTCTTAGTTATCCTACTTATGGTTGTGTTAGAACAAGGTTTAGGAACAATGATTCTAGCGATGACGATTACAGGTTGGATAAACATGGCACGTATCGTTCGTGGACAAGTATTACAGCTTAAGCACCAAGAATACGTATTGGCTGCTCAAACTTTAGGTGCAAGTGTAACTCGTATAATGGGGAAACATTTAATCCCTAATACTATGGGCCCGATTTTAGTAACAATGACATTAACAATCCCTTCAGCTATTTTTACTGAGGCATTTTTAAGTTATTTAGGTCTTGGTGTACCAGTACCTTTAGCAAGTTGGGGAACAATGGCTTCTGAGGGTCTACCGGCATTTGAATATTATCCATGGCGTTTATTCTTCCCAGCAACATTAATCTGTTTAACTATTTTTGCGTTTAATGTAATTGGAGATGGACTTCGTGATGCATTAGACCCAAGACTACGTAAGTAGGGAGTGAGAGATATGACAAAACTATTAGAAGTAAAAGATTTAGAAGTCTCATTCCAAACTTATGCCGGAGAAGTAAAAGCTGTTAGAGGTGTTACTTTTGACTTGAGTAAAGGGGAAACACTTGCAATAGTTGGAGAATCTGGATCCGGTAAAAGTGTGACTTCACAATCAATTATGAAATTAATTCCAATGCCACCTGGACGAATTTCTGGTGGACAAATATTATTCGACGGTGAGGACCTTGTTCCGAAAACCCAGAAAGAAATGGAAAAAATTCGCGGTAAAGATATCGGAATGATTTTCCAAGATCCAATGACATCATTGAATCCAACGATGAGAATTGGCATGCAAATAATGGAAGTCTTAATTAAACATCAAAATATGTCAAAGGCTAACGCAAAAGATCGCGCAATCGAATTACTTCGTTTAGTAGGTATTCCAATGCCTGAAAAACGTGTCAATCAGTACCCACATGAATTTAGTGGTGGAATGAGACAGCGTGCAATGATTGCAATAGCTCTTGCATCAAGTCCAAAGTTATTGATAGCAGATGAGCCTACGACAGCTTTAGATGTAACAATTCAAGCTCAAATTCTAGAACTAATGAAAGATTTACAGAAAAAATTAGATACATCAATTATCTTTATAACACATGATTTAGGTGTAGTAGCTAATGTAGCTGACCGTGTGGCTGTAATGTATGCTGGAAAAATCGTTGAAACGGGAACTGTAGATGAAATTTTCTACAATCCTCAACATCCTTACACATGGGGATTATTAGCTTCCATGCCTAGCTTAGATAATGATGATGAAGAAGAGCTAGCTGCAATTCCTGGTTCACCGCCAGATTTAACAAATCCACCGATTGGTGACGCCTTTGCACCTCGAAATGCATATGCAATGAAAATTGATTATGAACAAGAACCACCTATGTTCAAAATATCAGATACTCATTATGCTTCAACTTGGTTGTTACATCCTGACGCACCTAAGGTTGAGCCACCTGAGTCAGTTAAGAAGAGAATGAAGAAGCTTGCATCTTCTTATGCGAAACCAGTTTTAGCAGAGGAGGGTGAATAAGATGTCAGATAAGCTTCTTGAAATTAAAAACTTAAAACAACATTTTAATGTAGGTAAACCTAATATGGTTAAAGCTGTTGATGGTTTAACGTTTGATATTTATAGAGGTGAAACGTTAGGATTAGTTGGAGAATCAGGTTGTGGAAAATCTACAACTGGTCGTTCAATTATCCGACTCTATAATGCGACTGATGGACAAGTTTTATTCAATGGTGAAGATGTTCATGCAGTAAAGTCTCGTGCAGAGTTAAAGAAATTTAACCGCAAGATGCAAATGATTTTCCAAGATCCTTATGCATCCTTAAATCCACGTATGACTGTTGCTGACATTATCGCAGAAGGAATTGACATCCATGGTTTAGCAAAAAACAAACAAGATCGTATGCAGAAAGTATATGATTTACTTGAAACTGTTGGTTTAAACCGTGAACACGCAAACCGTTATCCACATGAATTCAGTGGTGGACAGCGTCAACGTATTGGTATAGCAAGAGCATTAGCAGTAGACCCTGATTTCATTATTGCCGACGAGCCGATTTCAGCTCTTGATGTTTCTATTCAAGCACAGGTCGTTAACTTAATGAAAAAGCTTCAAAAAGAAAAAGGTCTAACTTATTTATTTATTGCTCATGACTTATCGATGGTGAAATATATTAGTGACCGTATTGGTGTAATGTATTTTGGTAAAATTGTTGAACTAGCTACTAGTGAAGAGTTATACAAGAATCCTATGCATCCTTATACAAAGTCTCTATTGTCTGCAATTCCTCTTCCAGATCCGGATTATGAGAGAAATCGTAAGAGAATTCAATATGATCCAAGTGAGCATAACTATGCTGAAGGAGAAGAACCACAATTAAGGGAAGTAACACCTGGACATTTTGTTTCGTGCTCTGAAAAGGAATTCAAACAATATCAACAAAATAGCAAGAGTTAAACTTAACGATCTCATTTACCGAGATCGTTTTTTTTATTTTAGATGTTATCCCATTTGATCTACGGCATTTTTAAAATATAGAGTGTTGCATTGAAGTACATCAGATGTGTTAACCGAAGTGGAAGGACCGAGACTCCTGTGGGAAATGCGCTGGACTGGAGACCCCACAGGCGAAGCCGAGGAGGCTCCAGGAGCGCCCCGCGGAAAGCGAGGTTCCTGCAACGAAGGTTAACACCCCACATACAGCATCGTATTTTTAGGGTGCAAATTTCGAATTTCAAGGAAGCTACTCAAGAATGATATCAAAAATAAAGAAGTAATAAATATTATGGAAAACATGGATATAAGTATTGATGATTCCTGCTCATTTCAAAAGCTTAAGAGGAGAAGTATAAGTAGTAAGAAAAGCTTTATTTCGCCGATTAATAATTTTTAGCTTGGCTTGAACATATCTTTATATAGATAGATTAAAAACCGAGTAAGCGAAATATGTGCGATTTTAGCGGATTTTGTCATATAATTGAGACATACACATAACTTGGAGGGAAAGAAATGGGGAAAAAGGCAGCTTCCATCATTATTTTATTAATGATTTTTACTGCAATGAGCTCAATTGGTTTTGCCGATGATGAGACGGTGAAAGTGACGAAGGATCATCCACAAAAGAGTATAGCCTTAAACAAACGAATCCTACCTGAGAAACTAACACGCTTCACGTTTGATTCAGGATATACCTTTCAGTATCCAGATGCAATAAGAGGAATTTATGTAACAGGGCATTCTGCAGGTGGAAGTAAATTTTCAAATTTACTCCAGTTAGTAGAAAGTACCGATTTGAATGCAATGGTAATTGATATAAAAGATGACTATGGTTATTTAACATACAAGCCAGATGAAAGTTCTCCGTATTATTCCATCAGTCAAAATTATATGAAAAACCCAACAGAAGTGTTAAAAACTCTAGAGGAAAAACAAATTTATCCGATTGCCCGAGTTGTTGTATTTAAAGACACTGTGCTTGCCAATTCAAAACCAGAGCTTTCTTTTAAAGACGGTAACAGTGTTTGGAAAAATGGCAGAGGAGATTCATTTGTAAATCCATTTCTAAAGGAAGTATGGGACTATAATGTAGGGGTTGCCATAGAGGCGGCAAAATTAGGTTTCCAAGAGATTCAATTTGATTATGTTCGATTCCCAGAAGGATTTGAAAAGAGAGATACAACTCTAAATTACAGTATGGGGAACTATGAAAAAATGGACTTAGACAATGTTCAAAAGCGGGTAGAAGCAGTAACAGATTTTGTGGCTTACGCAAAACAACAGTTAGAACCGTACAACGTAAAAGTATCAGTAGATATATTTGGATATACAGCTACATTGCCAGAGGCACCAGGAATTGGTCAAAACTTCAGCAAAATTTCTGAGCACGTTGATGTAATTTCATCAATGATTTATCCAAGTCACTGGACTTCATACTTTGGAATACCAAAACCCGATATAGAACCATACCGACTCGTCCAAGAATATGCAAAGGTCGAAAACGAAAAACTTTCACAGCTTAAAAATAAACCTATTTCAAGACCGTGGATTCAGGACTTCACCGCTTCATGGTTAGGAAGAGGAAATTACACCGTCTATGGAAAAGCGGAAGTAGAAGCACAAATAAGAGGCCTAAACGAACAAGGAATAAAAGAATTCCTTATCTGGAATGCAGGAAACACTTATACACAAGGTGTAGACTATACACCATTAAATAATGATTAACACCTAAATTACAGCGTTGTATTTTCAGGATAGAGAAATGAAAAGAGAGAACCAGATCATGTCTGGCTCTCTCTACTTATGTAACCTTTACTTTTTCCGGCCGCCAACTGCATTCCATCCAGTTTGTGATTTAGCCGATTGATCAAAGTTCTCCGAATTGGTTTTCCCACCAAAAAGCTTTTCACCAATTCCGTTTGTAACAACACCCATAACGGCAGTTATACCAATGACAAGCAACGCAACGATCGTAAAATCCACGAAATATTCCATGATCATAAAATAACCCCCAAAATAATCACTATACCTCTATTCTATGCCATGTTTAGCAATCTTAAAAGAGGGAAATTATAAAATTAGTTCTCCGACGCATAATTAGAGCATTAAGACAAAAGTCAATGGAAATAATATGTTACAATAATAGGTGAGAAAAAAAGCTAAGGGAGTAGATCCATGAATTGGTATGAAAAACTAAATCAATATTTTCCTGTAGAAGAAATGAAATCAAAAGAACATATGGAAATGCTATTAAAAGAAAAAGGGGACATTTACCACAAAGATGAAGGTCCTCATCATGTATTAATGTACGTTGAATTAAACGATTTTACGTTCATCGATTATTTGTTTGTGTCTAAAGATGCAAGAGGTCAAGGCTTAGGGCATAAATTGCTGGAAAAATTAAAAGCAAAGGGTAAGCCGATTATTTTAGAAGTAGAGCCGGTTAACTATGAAGACTCAGATAGTGAGAAGAGATTAAAATTCTATAAACGCGAAGGATTTGAACATGCTCAGTCCATTGGGTATAGAAGACGTTCATTAGCTACTAATGAAATCAATCAAATGGAAATTCTTTATTGGTCGCCGACAAATGAATCAGAAGAACTTATTTACGAATCGATGAAAAAAACATATGAAATGATTCATACGTATAAAGACAAAGAACTGTACGGTAAGTCTTATCAAGACGTAGAAGAAGTGCTCTCATATGATGAAGATAAAGATAATGAAAACATCTTAGCAGACATTTAAAGAAGATTGAGGTTGGGACAAAAGTAGTTTAACTAAATAGAAACCGAAAAATGATTGTAGGTGTAGTTCATCCGCTCCTGAAATATACTTCGCTTTCCGCGGGAAGCTGGCAAGCCTCCTCGTGCTACGAACTGCGGGGTCTAGCCGTTGCTTTTTATCCCGCAGGAGTCTACGTATATTTCATCCGCTAAGCGATCATTTTAATCGCAATTTTAGTTGAATACTTAAATTATGTCCCAGCCCCAATTTCACCCTCTTAAAATCCTCAAGAAAAACGAATCTTTTAACATCAGATCAACTCTCCATTAAAAAAGTCAAATGAAATTTGTCGTACAGTTTTTGTATAACTTTTTACACTTTTAATTGAAAATGTATATCATTCTTATCTGATTTGTAGTATAATTACCGATATAAATTACTTCTTTATAGTAATTTTAATGTAAGGATAATAATAATCAACTTTCAGCTTGTGACCAATCAAGACGTCTGGAAGCAAAATAGCTTGATATTAATTACCATACTCATCTTTTAAGGGAGTGATAAGGTTAATGGTTACTTTGTATACTTCACCTAGTTGTACTTCTTGTCGTAAAGCTAAATCTTGGTTAGAAGAGCATGAAATTCCATACCAAGAGAGAAATATATTTTCTGAACACCTTTCTATTGAAGAGATAAAAGAAATATTAAGAATGACGGAAGATGGAACGGATGAGATCATTTCGACTCGTTCTAAAACTTTCCAAAAGCTTGATGTGAACTTAGAGACAATGCCTCTTCAAGATTTATATGAGCTAATCCGTGAGAATCCAGGCTTACTAAGACGTCCAATCATTATTGATGAAAAGCGTCTACAAGTGGGTTACAACGAAGATGAAATTCGTCGATTCTTACCAAGAAGAGTTCGTACTTTCCAACTAAGAGAAGCGCAAAAATTAGTCAATTAATAGATCTTATATAAACATAACTTTAAGAAAAACTTCTACATGTAAACTGTGTAGAAGTTTTTCTATATGGATTATTTAATATTTGAAACGGACATTCGATTAACGATAAATCCACTAACGGTAACCATGCCTACAGCAACTAAAGGAAGTAAATCCATTATTTCAGAATGCTGTTGGTAAATTCCAATCAATTTCTTCTCATTGAGCATCATTTTACCTGCTGTATAAGATAGAATACCAGCTCCAACATAAACTAGTGGTGAAAATCTCTCCATGATGAATAAAACAAGTTTACTTCCCCATATAATAATAGGAACTGAAACAATAAGACCAAATATGACTAAGGAAATATTCCCATGTGCAGCTCCAGCAATTGCAATTACATTATCAAATCCCATGACAATATCAGCTATTACAATGGTTCGAATAGCTGTTATTAAGCTTACTCCGCCGCTGACATTTGTTCTTTCTCCATTATGTTCAAGTAAGAGATTATAAGCAATGTATAGGAGAAAACATCCTCCTACTAACTGGAGGAACGGAATCTTCAATAGATAAACTGCAACGATCGTTAAGAGAATACGAAGGGTAACAGCTAAAATAGTTCCTAATAAGATGGCTTTGTTTCTGTTACGTTCAGGAAGATTTCGGCAGGCAAGTGCAATAATGATTGCATTATCTCCACCTAATACGATGTCTATTCCAATAATAATTAATACAGAAGATATCAAGTCCAAGTCCACTACTCTCACACCCCTAGAAAATCTTACTTCTATATATAAGATAACTTGGACAAAGATATGACTAATGATTTTTTTCTCTCTAGTAATCAAATATTTGTTTAGTTTCCATGCCGTATGAAAATGTGAACTGAATTTTTGCGTTTATCGAATGTTGGCTTTTAAGTCATTCATGCGTGTTAATCGAAGTGGAAGGAACCGAGACTCCTGTGGGATATGCGACAAACTTGAGACCCCACAGGCGCAGCCGAGGAGGCTCAAGTGGCGCCCCACGGAAAGCGAGGTTCCTGCAACGTAGATTAACACCCACAGTTCAGTGTTGTAAGGGTAGCTCTAAATAATTAATGCAAATAGAAATTTTCATGCTAAATAGAGCAATTTTTACAGGTCTAATCGGGAAGGTTCTTCAATTGTGTACATTCAATAAAGGCGAATGACTGTTTTTATATTTTTAATCGTTTTTATTTCCATTCTAAAGGTTTTTGTCATAAAATAGAGTACAAGGCAAGTCATAGATAGATGAGGTTGTCCACACCTAAAATAGCTTGTCTTGATTATCTCAACTTGTTTTTGGGTAAAGTGATGATAAAGAGCATCTGCTCGGGGGTAGTTGTCCCTTCAAATATGAGAGCAAGAAGGGAGAGAATGAAATGGAAATAGAACGCATTAACGAAAATACAGTGAAATTTTATATTTCATATGGTGATATAGAAGAGCGTGGATTTGATCGTGATGAAATATGGTATGACCGTGAACGTAGTGAGGAATTATTTTGGGAAATGATGGATGAGGTTCACCAAGAAGAAGAGTTTATGGTAGACGGTCCATTATGGATTCAAGTACAAGCATTGGATAAAGGACTTGAAGTAGTTGTGACGAGAGCACAATTGTCTAAGGATGGTCAAAAGTTTGAAATACCAATCAGTGATGAAAAACTTAAGGATCTTCCAGTTGACGAGAAAATAGAATCATTGCTCGACCAACATTTTAATACACAAGTAGATTCCGATGAAAAGCTTGAAGATGAAGAAGAAAATTTCCTGTTTACAATAAAGTTTAGAGATTTTGAAGACATTATTTCTCTAGCACATAGAGTCGATTTAAATAATATTACGAATCGTTTATTTACCTTTAATGATAAATACTACCTGTTCATTGAATTTAATGAAGAGAGCCATTCTGAAGATGAACTAGAAAATATGCTAAGTTTAGTTTTAGAATTTGGTCAAGAATCTCCAATTACCATTCATCGTTTAGAGGAATATGGGAAGGAAATCATAAAAGAAGAAGCTCTTTCAATCATTAAATCAAATTTCCCTCTTCTATAAAGAACCGATTTCAGAAGCTTGAAATCGGTTTTTTTTGACTGTATCGATTACTTCACGTAACAGGAAGTTTTCGGGTCTCTTGATTTAAAAAGTTCGAGAAAGAGGAAATCCCTTATATTTCATATAGTTTGTAGTTTAGGTAGGGTGAATGTGACATGAAAAATACATTACAAATACTCGTGTTTTTAGTAGCGATTTCGTTATTATTATACTTTACCCAAGAGCTTTGGGAAGGGTGGCTAATTGGTACTTTCAGTATATTTTTTACTCTTTCGGTCATCTTTATTGGGTTTGTCATCTTCTTAGAAAATAGACACCCTACTCAAACGCTCACTTGGATTATTGTATTAGGTAGCTTTCCAGTACTTGGGTTCTTCTTTTATTTAATGTTCGGTAGAAATTATCGCAAAAAGAGAATGTTTCAAAAAAAAGCATTATTAGATGAAGAAGCCTATTTGAAGGTTGAAGGCTATATTGATCATAATGAAGAAAAAATTGAACATATGGGAGATCACCAGCAACTATTATTTCGGTTAGCGCACAAATTAGGAAAAAGTCCAATCTCTTTTGCTACTCAAACGAGGGTACTAACAAATGGAGAGGAAACCTATCGAGCTTTATTCGAATCGTTACGAAAGGCTCAGCATCACATTCATCTTGAATATTATATTGTTCGGAGTGATGAGATAGGAAAAGAATTACAAGAAATTTTAATTGAAAAAGCTAAATCCGGAGTAGAGGTTAGATTTTTGTTTGACGCAGTGGGGAGCTGGCGTTTATCAAAGTCGTACATTGTTGAGCTTCAACAGGCTGGAGTAGAAATGGTGCCCTTTTCACCGGTTCGCTTACCTTTTTTAAATAATAAAATAAACTTTCGGAATCACCGGAAAATTGTCGTTGTTGATGGAACAGTTGGCTTTGTAGGTGGCCTTAACATTGGTGATGAATATTTAGGAAAGGATAAGTATTTTGGTTTTTGGAGGGACACCCATTTAATATTAGAAGGTGAAGCTGTAAGAAGTCTACAATTAATCTTTTTACAAGATTGGTACTACATGACAGGGGAATCACATGTTAATCCTCAATATCTTTCTCCGAAATTACTTAAGGAAAATCAATATGGTGGTGTACAGCTTATTGCTGGCGGACCAGATAATGAGTGGGAAATCATAAAAAATCTTTTCTTTTCCATGATTATTTCTGCAAAAAAATCGATTTGGATTGCATCACCGTATTTTATTCCAGATGAAGATATATTATCTGCACTGAAAATTGCTGCATTAAGTGGTATTGATGTTAGAATTATTGTGCCAAAGCGACCAGATAAGAAAATTGTTTTTTACGCATCAAGGTCTTATTTTCCGACGCTTTTGGAAGCGGGAGCAAAGCTTTACGAGTATCGAAAAGGGTTTATGCATAGTAAAATAGTGATTGTTGATTCTGAGCTCGCTTCCATTGGGACTTCAAATATGGATATGCGTAGCTTTCACCTTAATTTCGAAGTGAATGCATTTTTATATCGAACGACTAGCACACATACATTAGTGAAAGATTTTGAAAATGATTTAAAACATAGCTATGAAATTGAAGTGGAAGTATTTAAGAAAAGGCCAATTTGGCAAAGGATTTTTGAATCTACGGCACGATTATTGTCTCCTCTACTTTAGATAGTGAAAGATTTGAGTTGGTGAAAACCAACTTTTTTTTGTTCACAGAAATGTAACAAGGAGTAGCAGGCGCTTTGACGAAAGTATCACTACAAAGTCAAAGGAGAGTGAATAAATTTGTTCGTGGCATTAAACAAAAATGGTTCGTATTTCTCTTTGCTAGAGGAACGATCCCTAGATGAGCTAAGGGAAATGAGAAGTAGTCAAACGTTTTTTTGTCCAATTTGCCGTCAAACGGTAAGTTTAAAGCTTGGAGAAAAGAAATCTTATCATTTTTCTCATGTGAAAGGCAGTGATTGCCTAGCCAACTTCGAGGCTGAAAGTGACTATCATCTTAAAGGAAAAAAGCAATTATATGAATGGGTAAAAAGCAGTGGCAATGAGGTGAAGGTTGAGGCCTACATGAAAGAAATTCATCAGCGCCCTGATTTACTCATGCGTAACAAAAATGGTCAATTGATTGCAATTGAATTTCAATGCTCACAAATAAGTATGGATACTTTTATGAAACGAAATGAAAGCTATCGTAATGCAAGCATTACCCCAATTTGGATATTAGGAGGCAATTGGCTAAAACAAACGTCAGAACATACTCTCAAATTAACACCTTTTCAGTGGATGTTTTCGCACCACAGTAGTAGGCAACGAGATCCCTCCATTTATTATTTCTGTCCAAGAAAAAGAAAAATATCAATCGTTCATTCCCCAATTCCATTTAACTCTTCAAACGTATTTGCTTCAATTATTCATTCGACAACTCAACATATAACGATTAACCAGGTGATACAAAATCAATTCTCACCTTTAATGAGGAAAGATTTTGGTGAAGTTTGGTTGAATCAAAGATCAAAATGGAGAATGAACTTCTCTATGTATCCACAGAAAAAACACAAAAGGTTGTTAACAGCCTTGTATGAACACTCGATATTTCCTTCATTATTGCCAGTGGAAGCGGGAATTCCAACAACTTCATCCTATTGGTTTCATTCTCCACCTACTATTTGGCAGATGTGGATTCTCCTCGATTCAATCTTACCAAATGTAAATCAAACGATTTCCTTTCAGCATGTGTTTCAACGTGTGAAAGAGCGCGTCAAAAAGAAGCAGATTGAAATTAGAAAGCTACCGTTATTAACTGAAACACACTATTCTTTTGCAATAATGGAATATTTACATGTACTTTGTAAATTATTGATTTTAAAAAAGGTTAATAAAACAACGTTTAAGATCATTTCTTCCATTACGATTCCTCGTAACGAGGAAGAAGCAATGAAGCACGATTATTCACTCTTAGAGAAGCTGAATGAATAATGGGAGTTGTTCCCGTGTATGTATGTAGAAACAAAAAGGAAAAATAACGATAGACTTTAACATTAAGGAGGAACAACATGAATATGATGTTTGGTATGAAAAAACGTAAGCGAAACCGTGGAATCATGTATTCATTGCTTGCACTAGGAGCTGGGGCAGCCGCATATGGCGTTTCTAGAGGGATGAGAGGTACTGAGGAAAAGCAGGAAAATGCATTCAATGAACAGCTTCCTGATAACCCTGAAATATTTAATTTACTTGACCAAATAAAAAGCTAACCTTACGCCCTACTATAACTAGTGGGGCAAAATATGTTGTTCCATTCTGTTTCATTTTTTTCTCGAAAAATGCTCAAAAATTAAAGGAATTTATATGTTCAATCACGAATATAGTGTGAGAGGCTTTTCGATTTACGAAATATGTAATTGGGGGAATAACCATGACTGAAAAAACAGCTGTTAAAACATTACCAAGTAGAAGTGAAATTGCTGTTGAAGATACTTGGAGATTAGAAGATATCTTCGAAACAGATGACGTTTGGGAAAAAGAGTTTCAAGATGTTAAAGCAATGATTCCAAAAATAAGCGAATACCAAGGAAAACTTGGAGAAAGTGCAGAAGTATTATTTGAAGCTCTGTCCTATCAAGATGCTTTATCGATGAGACTTGGAAAATTGTATACATATGCTCATATGAGGTACGATCAAGATACAACGAACTCATTTTATCAAGGGTTAAATGACCGTGCAACAAATCTTTACACGCAAGCAGGAAGCGCATTTTCATATATTGTTCCAGAAATTTTATCTATAGATGAAGCAAAAATTCAGTCTTTCTTAGAGGAAAAAGAAGAACTAAAAGTTTATAGCCATGCATTAGATGAAATTAACCGACAACGTCCTCATATTTTATCTGCTAAAGAAGAAGCTCTTTTAGCACAAGCTGGAGAGGTTTTAGGTTCTTCAAGCAATACGTTTGGAATGCTCAATAATGCGGACTTATCTTTCCCAACGATTAAAGATGAAAATGGTGAAGAAGTAGAGATCACTCATGGCCGTTACATTCGCTTTTTAGAAAGTGACGACAGACGAGTGCGCGAGGAAGCATTTAAGGCTGTATACGAAACGTACGGTAAATTTAAAAATACGTTTGGAAGTACGTTAAGTGGAGCAGTAAAAAAGGATAACTTTAGTGCTCGTGTAAGAAATTATAGCTCAGCTCGTGAAGCAGCTTTAAGTAATAACAACATTCCAGAAACTGTTTACGACAATCTTGTAAATACAATCAATGATAACCTTCATTTATTACATCGTTACGTTAAGCTTCGTAAAAAACTGTTAGGTGTCGATGAACTGCACATGTATGACCTATATACACCATTAGTAAAAGATGTGAAAATGGAAGTCAAATATGAAGAAGCTAAAAATTACCTCATGGAGGGATTAGCTCCCCTAGGAGAAGATTACTTAAAAGTATTAAAGAGTGGCCTAGATAATCGCTGGGTTGATGTTCATGAGAATAAAGGCAAAAGAAGTGGAGCTTATTCTTCAGGAACGTATGGCACAAATCCATATATTTTAATGAACTGGCAAGACAATGTAAACAATTTATTTACGTTAGCTCATGAGTTTGGACATTCGGTTCATAGCTACTATACAAGAGAAAATCAACCATACACATATGGGAATTATTCAATCTTCGTAGCGGAAGTAGCTTCTACTTGTAATGAGGCGTTATTAAATGATTATTTATTAAAAACGATTGATGACGAAAAGAAACGTCTGTATCTGTTAAATCATTATCTAGAAGGCTTTAGAGGAACTGTTTTCCGTCAAACAATGTTTGCTGAATTTGAACACTTAATTCATAAAAAGGCTCAAGATGGAGAAGCTTTAACTCCTGATTTATTAACAGAGCTATATTATGACTTAAATAAAAAGTATTTTGGTGAGGATATCGTCATTGATGAGGAAATTGGATTAGAATGGGCTAGAATTCCTCACTTCTATTACAATTACTATGTTTATCAATATGCAACTGGATTCAGTGCAGCAACAGCATTAAGTAAGCAAATCCTTGAAGAAGGACCGCCTGCAGTTGACCGTTACCTTGATTTCTTAAAAGCGGGAAGCTCAGATTACCCAATTGAAGTATTAAAACATGCTGGTGTTGATATGACAACTGCAGATCCAATTAAAGAAGCTTGTAAAGTTTTCGAACAAAAGCTAACTGAAATGGAAGAACTATTATCAAAATAAAAATTAAGCGGAGACTATTTTTCAATAGTCTCCGCGTTTTTTATGGAATGGTCGTATGAATACTATGTTTCCTATTATTTAAACCCTTTAAATTGATTTCTGTAATTTAACATAGTAATCGTAAACAATAGAGATAAAAATAGGGGAGGAATCGTTATATATAATGGAACCAATCTCATAAGTCCCAGTAGGTTGAAGAGAAATGAAACAACAATACATAAAACGCCAAGAATAACTGCAATCTTCCTCATATCAAACCTCCTGAATTAACGATAGATACTGTATGTATATGACCAACCTAGCTTGTTCATTAATGAATTTATGACATTTTTGTGAATAAGTTTACAAACCGTTGATGAGCGATTTTTTATTTGATATATTCAAGTTGTGAGATTGTTCATACCAACATCTCCCCTTTATGTTTAGGCGTGAAACATTTCTCCCATCCCCTTTTTTAATTAATATTGAAGACCTAATACCTCGGTGGTGTTAGGTCTTTTTGTGTTTTTTGGAAACATGCGAAATTTGAATCGAGCCCCTGTTTATTGACGGAGCCGACGCAATCCAATAAGATTGAATTATCAGAAAATTAATAAAACAACGAATGGAGGAATGTCTTTGAACCTGTTTGAAAGAGACCCAAATTTAGAAAGGAATTTAAAAAGGCTTCTAGATCCTGAATTTTTTCAATATGCGAAACGAGAATTAGAAAAGTTCTCTCAAGTAAATGAGGTTATTAAATTGCGAAAACAACCATGGAGCATGAAAATGTGTACTGGATTTTTGCGTTATAGAAAGTTGGCTTTTAAGTCATCCATGCGTGTTAATCGAGGTTCCTGCAACGAAGGTTTAACACCCCACATACAGCGTCGTATTTTCAGGGTAGACTTGCATGCAATTAAAAATTTGCACCATGAAGGATAAAAATTTTCATGTAGTTTTTGCATATTAGAATGTCGACTATAAGTACTACATTCGTGTTAATCGGAGTGGAAGGACCGAGACTCCTGCAGGAGATGCGCTAGGCTTGAGACCCCACAGGCGTAAACGCCGAGGAGGCTCAAGAAGCGCCCTGCGGAAAGCGAGAGTCCTGCAACGCAGATTAACACCCCATGTTGAGGATAAATTGTATTTTCAGGGTAGCAAAAAAATAAAAAGCCTGGCTATTATCGAAACTGATGTAGCCAAGCTTTTTTATTTATCGATGTACCTCCAAAAGGTCCCATACTTAACAGGCACTTGCGCAACCTTTTGCTTTAATAATAGCTTCTTTAACTCACGCTCTACCTCATTTATCGGCATGTTATATACAACAGCAATTTCCTTCGATGCAACAAACTTAAAATATTGCATAAACTCCTCAAGAGAAGGTGGTGATGCCGGGTCCGGTTGAAAGCCTAACATATCATGAATGATATGAACATACATATCATACGGATAACAGCCTGTTATCTTTAACCCCTCTTCATCAATATTTTCATTAAATAAGACCAGTGTAGGAATTTCTTCAACATCCATTTCCGTCGTAATCTTCAAATCACATTGAAATGCTTTTGCCGCACTTGTCGAATGAAGATCATTCTTAAACTCCTCAACATCCAGCCCAACACTTAACGCACAGTCAATCAAGACAGACTCATCAGATATATTTTGTTTTTCCAAAAATAATACTTCCTGAATCTTACGTAAAAACTTCAATCCTACTTTTTTCCCTTGAAGCTCAGCAGCTTTTATTGCGATTGATGCTGCATAAGGCGTAGAGATTGGATTTTCAAACCATAAACTTCCGTCGCAGGACATCCCAGATCGACTTGCAGTTTTTTCCCATACATTTGCTAGCGATTCATGCTTTTGTTTTTTCGCTAAATTTAGTGAAGCAAGTCGCCCACTAAGCACATGTCGAATTGTAAAATATCTACCATATTCAATAAATAGTTTTTTTAATATCGGTTCTAACGCCCAACAATCTGGACATAATGGGTCAATAAACATATATATTTCTAATGGTTTTTTCCCTGTTCCTTGACACATTTCAGAAGTAAACCAGTTTGGTGGGACATTGTCAACGCTCAAAAGAATGCTCCTTTCTCATTTGATTCATCGAGTTCATCATCAGGTGTATTAACCATGTGCTGAGCTGTTAGTATTAATCGGTCAAAAAATTGCGTGCGTATTTGACCTTCTAGACCTATCTCATCCATTGCTTCACTCATACAAGATAACCAGGCTTTTGCACGAGTTGGTGTAATTTCAAAAGGTAAGTGTCTTGCTCTCATCATTGGGTGACCATGTTCTTCAGTATATAATTGTGGACCGCCTAAATATTGTGTAAGAAACTGTTTTTGCTTTCGCGCAGTTTCGGTTAAATCATCGGGGAAAATTGGTGTTAATAATGGGTGTTGTCCTACTTTATTGTAAAACGCATCTACCAGCTTACTTATTGTTTCTTCTCCACCAATCATTTCAAATGGTGTAATGTATTTCTCGTGCATATTATGAACTCCCTTGTGTATGAAGAAGTGTATTATATGTTTATTTTAGCAATGGAGCAGATATATCTCAAATAAAGAGCACTTAAAATTAATGGAAATAATTATAGTAGTCTTTCATACAACTAAAAACTTGCACTGGTCAAGTGAAAATAAGAGGTTTGTTCACTGTATTTAAGAATTGCACCATGAAGGATGAAAATGTGAATTGATTTTTGCGTTTATAGAATGTTGGACTTTAAGTAACTCATGCGTGTTAATCGGAGTGGAAGGAACCGAGACTCTTGTGGGATATGCGTCGGACCCCGGACCCCACAGGCAAAGCCGAGGAGGCTCAAGAAGCGCCCCGCGGAAAGCGAGAGTTCTGCAACGTAGATTAACACTCCAAGTAGAGTTTCGTATTTTCAGGGTATACTTTCATGCAATTTGTGAATTTGCACCATGAAGGATGAAAATGTGAACTTGATTTTTGTGTTTACCGAATGTTGGCTTTTAAGTTATTCATGCGTGTTAATCGGAGTGGAAGGACCGAGACTCCTGCAGGAGATGTGTCGGACCCCGGACCCCACAGGCGCAGCCGAGGAGGCTCAAGTGGCACCCTGCGGAAAGCGAGAGTCCTGCAACGCAGATTAACACCCCATGTTCAGTGTGATGAATTGTATTTTCAGGGTAGCTATCAAAAAGAAAGAAACCACCTAAAAAAAGGTGATTTCTTAATTATGACAGATACGTATTCGTCACTTTTCTTACATAAGCTTGTGTTTCTTTGAACGGAGGAATTCCGTTATACTTATCAACATTGCCTGGGCCAGCATTATATGCAGCAAGTGCTAAAGGTAAATTGTTATCATAACGGTCAAGCATTTGGCGAATATATTTCGTGCCACCTTCAATATTTTGGGCAGGGTCATAAATGTCTTGAACACCAAGAGACCTAGCAGTTGCCGGCATTAATTGCATGAGTCCTCCAGCACCTGCTGAACTTGTTGCTTTACTATTGAAGTTTGATTCATGTTTTATAATTGATCTAATTAAGTTAGGATCTACATTGTATTTCACTGAAGCTTGTTCAACAATTTCATCAATATTTCCTGGAATAGATGAAGGCGCTTGAACTCTCCCCATATTTGGCGTATATGAACGATGCTGAAGCGACTGAAGTGATAATAAATGGTTTGAATCTTTCTTAGCCAATCCAGTTTCTCCAGGTGTATTCGATACGAGAAATGCCTCAAACAAATCTTTAAAATCAGATCCACCATTCGTACTTGAGTTACTATTGAAGTTTCGAAGTGCTTGAAGCTCAAATAACGTCTTAAAATCTATTTTCATGTTTTTTCTCCATTATGAAGGTATTTTTGAAGATAGAATCGTTGAATTTTATTTTTCGTTTCTCTTATAGGAATCGAATAGGAAGATAGAAAATCATGAAACTCCTTTTCACCTAACTTATAATCGTTTACCTCAAACTCTACTTCAAAATCTTCATTTCCTAAGTATTTGCTGTGGTCTAAAACGAGCAAGCCACTTTTATAAGGAAATTGAACTCTATTTGTTTTCAAAGATCCAAAATAAGTTATCTCTTTTGTTTCAATATTTAATGTAAGGAGGATATTTTTGATTTGCCCATCAATGAGTTCTCCGCCTGTTAACATAGATTCAGCTTGTGAATTAGATAACGTTTGATGGGTCTCAAGAAGACCGTCCTTTATTGGTTGTTTTAACGTTAATGTATAGGTATTACCTTTTAATCGGATTCTTAATGCCGAATGTTGATTTTTTAGTGAAAACTGTGGTGTATCAAAGTAATGATTTTCTTGTTCAATGAACTTATCATGAGAGATGGCAAACGACTTTATAAGAAAGCGATACTCATCTTTAGATAATAAGTTTTTAAATTCAATCTCTATTTCTTGAGTCATTATGAGAACGTCCCTTCAACAAGGTTTGTACTCTTATTATGTAGTCTTCTTGTTTAGATTACAATCCTTTATCATTACTAGGTGTAATATGGTAAAATATTTTCGAGACGTTTTAGAGTTGAAAGGGGTTTATTATGCAAAAGCACATCCAGATACAATCGATTCAAAAAGAGGCCGAGCAGATTATATTAGTGGCTGAATCTTCTATTGAAAATAAAAATGAATTAAAAGCAACTGGTCATATGTTAGTTGACTCAGATTCTTTAGCTTTTATATATAAGCTTGAAACAGAAACAGAGTTTGTTTATGTAAATTTGCCACATACGATGTGGGATGTATTAAAAGAGGTTAAAGATCATCGTCCAGAAGTTTTTCTTCAAGTAGAGGATAAGGAAATCTTGCTTGAGGATATTGCGGAAGAGTTAGATTATTTAATTGATAATATTGAAGGAAATGCTAACTACGGTGACGAAATGGTTAATACAGTAGAGGAATATTTTTTTCAGAGATAAGAGTTGTTTAATTTAGCTACCCTGAAAATACGAAACTCTACTTGGGGTGTTAATCTACGTTGCAGAACTCTCGCTTTCCGCGGGGCGCTACTTGAGCCTCCTCGGCTTTGCCTGTGGGGTCCGGGGCCTAGCGCTATCTCCCGCAGGAGTCTCGGTTCTTCCACTCCGATTAACACGCAGGAATTACTTAATAGCCAACATTCGATACGAAAATCAAGTTCACATTTTCATCTTTCATGGTGCAAACTCTTATTTGCTGGAAGTGTACCCTGAAAAAATACAAAGCTGTATGTGGGGTGTTACCCTTCGTTGCAGGAACCTCGCTTTCCGCGGGGCGCTCCTGGAGCCTCCTCGGCTACGCCTGTGGGGTCTCCAGTCCAGCGCATCTCCCGCAGGAGTCTCAGTCCTTCCACTTCGGTTAACACGACTATAATACTAGGATCCAACATTCCATAATTTAGGGGGATAGCATTCAATTTTATTTTTCATAGATACAACTTACATATAAGAAAAAATACAACAAAAATCACGTTTTTATTTTTAAAAAAAGAGTCTACCTTCATCCATGTACTTCTGACTTCAAAGAGGGGTGTTTTTATAGATGGTAAAGCATTGGGAGAATTTTTTAGCACCGTATAAACAAGCGGTTGAGGAATTGAAAATAAAATTAAAAGGAATGCGGTCTCAATATGAGATGCAGAGCATTCACTCTCCAATTGAGTTTGTTACTGGAAGAGTTAAGCCTATTGCTAGTATTTTAGATAAGGCAAATAATAAGAATATACCTCTCGATAAATTGTCAGAGGAAATGCAAGATATAGCAGGTCTTCGAATGATGTGTCAGTTTGTGGACGACATAAAACCAGTTGTTCAAATGCTCCGAAGCCGCAATGATTTTGAAGTGGTAGAAGAGAGGGACTACATCTCACAAAAGAAAGAAAGCGGGTATCGATCATATCATATGGTGATTAAATATCCGGTTCAAACGATTGATGGAGAAAAAAAGATCTTGGTAGAAATACAGATTCGAACGTTGGCGATGAATTTTTGGGCAACAGTTGAGCACTCTTTAAACTATAAATATAGAGGCATATTTCCTAAAGATATTGAATTGAGACTGCAACGTGCAGCAGAAGCGGCATTTCGCTTAGATGAAGAGATGTCTCAAATCCGTGGGGAAATTCAAGAAGCACAAGTCATTTTCTCAAGAAAAAAAGAACAAAAGGATTCTGACTAAATGAGTAGGATAGGATGAGTGAAATGAAATTTGCGATAACCTCTAAAGGTGATGCTACCTCGAACACGTTGATGCAAAAAATGAGAGCGTATTTATCTGATTTTGATTTAATGTATGACGAAGATCAACCAGATATCGTTATTTCTGTCGGTGGAGATGGAACTCTTTTGTATGCATTTCACCGATACAAAAGTCGTTTAGATAAAACTGCGTTTGTAGGTGTACATACTGGTCACTTAGGCTTTTATGCAGACTGGGTACCAGATGAGATTGAGAAGCTAGTCATTGCTATTGCAAAAACGCCTTACCAAGTAATTGAATATCCACTGTTAGAAGTGATTATTCGTTACATAGACGGAGGGAAAGAAGCGCGGTACTTAGCGTTAAATGAATGCACTGTAAAAAGTGTAGAAGGATCGCTTGTGATGGACGTTGAAATAAAAGGACAGCTGTTTGAAACATTTAGAGGAGATGGCCTTTGTATATCAACCCCTTCGGGAAGTACGGCATACAACAAAGCATTAGGTGGTGCGATTTTACATCCTTCATTAGAAGCCATTCAGATTGCTGAAATGGCATCCATTAATAATCGTGTTTTTAGAACAGTTGGATCACCACTTGTTTTACCTAAGCATCATACTGCCTTGTTAAAACCAGTAAATGATGTGGATTTTCAAATTACAATTGATCACTTAACGCTTTTACATAAAGATGTCAAATCGATTCAGTGTCGAGTTGCAAACGAGAAAATTCGATTTGCTCGCTTTCGCCCGTTTCCGTTTTGGAAAAGAGTTCGAGACTCATTTATTTCTGATTAAAGAAGAGGTGTATCGTAGTGAACTCCTTTACAATTGATTGGGCCATTACAGCGAAAGATGAAGGGAAAAGCATTAAGGAGTTTTTAACTGAACAAGACATTTCTAGAGCTTCATTAACAGATATTAAGTTTGGTGGAGGACAAATACTAGTTAATAGAGAATCTGTGACAGTAAGGTACCAATTGAAAAAAGGTGATGACCTGAAGGTGGTATTTCCAACAGAAACACCTAGTATTGATTTACTCCCTGAAGAAATACCGCTTGATATCGTTTTTGAAGACGACTATGTTTTAGTGATTAATAAACGGCCTTACATGAATACTATTCCTTCTCGTGAGCATCGTTCAGGTAGCTTAGCCAATGCACTTTTGTCCTATTACAAAAAGATTGGACTAGTTGCGACTATTCATGTTGTTAACAGACTTGACCGTGATACTTCTGGCTTACTTACCATAGCTAAACATCGTCATGTACATCATTTATTTTCAAGGCTACAAAAAAATGCAGCCATTAAAAGAAGATATGTGGCCATTGTACATGGATTGTTGGACAAAGACGAAGGTATGATCTCTGCACCGATAGGTAGAAAGACAACGAGTATTATTGAACGTGAAGTACGTGAAGATGGGCAGCATGCTGTGACACATTTTTCGGTAAAAAGCCGATTGAATGATGCTACATATGTTTCTCTGCAGCTAGAAACAGGAAGAACTCATCAAATACGAGTCCACATGTCACATTTAGGCCATCCACTTGTTGGTGATGAATTATACGGAGGTAAGAGAGAGTTCATACGAAGACAAGCATTGCATTGTACTGAGTTAGAATTTGTTCATCCAGTAACTGGAGAAGGGCTTCACTTTCAAAAGGAGTTACCACAGGATATGATGGACCTTTTAGAATCTTTTAAAGGGTAGAATGGTTAAATATCGTTCTACCCTTTTTAAAATCATTTTTTAGAATCGGAATAATTCACTTACTTTAGATGCTAGGAGTCTAAAGCACGAAATTTCTCTTTTACTAATGGCATAGTCGAAGGAACAGAAACAGTAAGGTCTTCAGGATAACGGTAAGCAGTTAATTTTCCTCCAAACACGGCACCTGTATCAATATTTATTGTCCTATTGATTCTTCTAGGCTCACGAACAGGTGTATGACCGTATACAATCATTGATTTCCCTTGATAATTCTGTGCCCAATCTCTTCTTTCTGGTGTTCCATCAGAATTTGTTTTCCCTGAGATGTCACCATATAAGACAAAGGTTTGAACACGCTTATCTGTTCGACCTATATAATCCTCTCGAATACCTGCATGCGCGACGACTAGTTGTTTTTGATCCAAGACGTGATATAGAGGTGCTTGTTCATATAATTTGATAAACATTTTGCGGATTTCGTCCTGTTGATTTTTATTTAACGCCTCAAATTCTGCAACTGTAGTTTCTAACCCATGTGTAATTTGTATTTTATTACCAAGGAAGTAGCGATATAGCTTATTACAGTGATTTCCAGGTATGTAATGAGCTCCGTTATTGTTGACCACTGCTGAAACGAACTGAATAACTTTTAAAGAGTCGGGACCTCTATCTGTTAAATCTCCTACAAACGCAAGCTTGCGATTTTCTTTGTGGAACAGTTCATTGCCGTCCCAGCGATAGCCCAATTTTTCTAGAAGAATAAGTAGTTCATCATAACAGCCATGGATATCACCAATCACATCTATTTTCATCTTTTTACACCTCACTTTTTTTAATCTGTCTATTTAAAAGAAATACCATCCTGTATTTAGGATGGCGTTATTTTAGTCAAACATGAATTTTTTCGTACGTGATCTAACGTTTAAAACAATTCCTATGGCAATCATATAAGTAGCAAGGGAACTTCCACCATAACTAATAAAAGGCAAAGGAAGACCAGTAATTGGCAAAATTCCAACTGTCATCCCGATGTTTTGAAATACTTGGAACGTCATCATCCCGATGACACCTGCACATAAGTAGCTTCCAAACGGATCATGACTCTCAAGTGCGGTATGAATCATGCGGTAGATAAGTAAGAAAAATAAGGAAATAACCACACTAGCACCTATAAATCCATATTGCTCAGCAATTACAGCAAAAATAAAGTCGGTATGTCCTTCCGGTAGGTATACTTCAGATTCTTGATATCCTTTTCCTTTTAATTGTCCAGATCCAATTGCCAATAAAGACCTAATTAGTTGAAAGCCTTGTTCACTTGAATGCTGATAAGGAGCTAACCAGCCGTAAAATCGGTTTAACTGATATTCCTGAAGAATGTATTTGTGGAAGAAATCAGGAAAGTTAAAGTAAATATAGACGACAGTAGATACGGCAAAAATTCCCGAGAATAGGAAACTTAATATGATTCGCCATTTAATACCTGAAACGATAATGAGCGAGCCGATAATCGCAGTAAATACCATTGTCATTCCCATATCAGGTTGTTGTGTTAACAAATACACAGGTGCAATTGACGTTAATGCAATTTTACCTATTAATAAGAAATCATCTCTCACTGTATTAATGGGGTACTTTTCACGATGCTCAACAATTAGTTTACTAATGACGATGATCATGAAAATTTTCATGAGCTCAGATGGCTGAAAATTTCCAATGCCAGGTAATCGATACCAGCTTGTTGCTCCTTTGATCGTTTGAACAAGTGGGGCTGGAAAATTAAAATGTAAGCCTAATAATAAAAGCATTCCAAAGCCATATAAATACCAAGAGATCATTTTAAAGCGGTCAAAATCGATGACCATCGTTCCAGCGATTGCGATTAAACCAACAACATACCATCTTAACTGCTGTGCTACAAAGTTTATATGCTTGAGCTTTTCAGGTAAAAATGGCGCAGCACTCTTTATCGCTATACTGCTGACGATTGCCATTAAAAAAATAATAAAAATGAGTGTGTAATCAAAGGGGTGTTTTGGGTTCGTTTCTTTTTCCATCTATCAACCATTCCTACTATACATTTTTGTTGTGTAAAGTGTTTATTACACCTTTATGTTTATCATTATGAAAAAAAGGGAAAATCATATCGAATGCGTAATTTTAAGTTTTATTGTATCATTTACTATCTTAAATGTTTTTTTTATGTTTGCAACTTTAATATCCTAAAATCCCTTTGTGATTTAATATAATAAAGGACAATTCTTTTATTTTTTGCTACGATAAGAAAATGAAAGAAGTCCTTGTTGAAAGGAGACGAACTGACATGGAGGAAGTTTCTGAAAAAGACTACCAGGAAATTGACGGCAATCAAGTTCTACTCTATATTCAAGAAGAAAGAATGGAAGACTTCCGTGATTACTATCTTAATCTGCATGCCCATGATCAGGCTAATGTTTATGTAAATTTACCTGAAGATGCAAGAAAGCAATTATACTTATACTTATCACCAGAAGAAATGGCGAATGTTTTTGAGAACCTTGAAATAGATAGTGATCAGTACGAGCAGTATATTTCTGAAATGGATTCCATCTTTGTAGCTGAAATGTTATCCCATATGTATGCCGATAATGCGGTGGATGTCTTAAATGAATTAGATAAGGACCAAGTTGCTAGTTATTTGACCATTATGGACGATGACGCAGCAAAGGAAATTAGAGAGCTCCTTCATTATGATGAGTATACAGCAGGAAGTATCATGACAACTGAATATGTTGCCATACATGCAAATCAAACTGTGCGTTCAGCAATGTATATTTTAAAAAATGAGGCGCCAAGAGCAGAAACCATCTATTATGTGTACGTGTTAGATGAAGATAAGCATTTAGTAGGGGTTATTTCATTACGTGACTTAATCGTTTCTGATGACGATACAATGATCGCTGAAATTATGTATGACCGTGTCATGTCTGCTTTGGTTAGCGAAGACCAGGAAGAAGTTGCGAGGAAAATGAAAAACTACAATTTCCTTGCATTGCCTGTTGTAGATGATCAAAACCACTTGCTTGGGATCATAACTGTTGATGACATTATGGATGTTATGGATGAGGAAGCTTCGGATGACTATTCAAAATTTGCAGCCGTTACAGATGTAGATACGATTGACCGTAATCCAATAGGAGCTGCAAAGAAACGATTGCCATGGCTCATTATATTACTGTTTTTAGGAATGCTAACAGCAAGTCTAATTGGTCGATTTGAAGATACTCTGAACAAAGTGGCATTGTTAGCCGTTTTTATCCCATTAATCGCCGGAATGGCTGGGAATACAGGAACACAGGCGCTTGCCGTTGCCGTTCGTGGTCTTGCAACAGGGGACTATGATAAGGAAAGTAAGGTGAAGCTCATTTTACGAGAAGCGGGAACAGGTGCAATCAGTGGTATTACCTGTGGGATTCTCGTAGCGCTAATTGTCTATTTTTGGAAGGGTGAATTATTTTTAGGAGTTCTTGTTGGCTTATCGATTTTGATTACATTAATTGTTGCTACTTTAGCGGGTGCATTAGTTCCGTTAATCATGCATAAATTAAAAGTTGACCCAGCAGTTGCTTCTGGTCCGTTTATTACGACAATTAACGATATTATTAGTATTTTAATTTATTTTGGTTTAGCAACAATTTTTATGAATCAGCTCACTTGAATTTCAATCTTTTAAAAGAAATTTAATAGGAAATAGAGAGTTTTAGGGGAGGTTATGTGATGGAACATGGAGCTTCGGTTGCCTCATTATTAATTGTTATTCTTGTCGCTTTTTTAACACCAATTGTTTTACACAGATTTAAGCTTAACATTATCCCAGTCGTAGTTGCAGAAATTATCATGGGATTAGTAATTGGGAAAAGTGGTTTTAATATTGTACATGAGGATGTTTGGCTAGAAACGTTATCAACACTTGGATTTATCTTTTTAATGTTTTTAAGTGGATTAGAAATTGATTTTTCAGCATTTGCAAATAAGAAAAAGAAAGAAAAATTACCAAGTGGTAAAAACGCACCAAATGCATTTCTTGTTTCACTAGTTATCTTTATTGGTGTGTTTGGAATATCATACGGTTTATCACTATTTTTCGTGTGGTTAGGCTTTATCGACAATGCGTTCTTAATGACATTGATTATTTCAACGATTTCTTTAGGTGTCGTTGTGCCAACATTAAAAGACGCTCAAATTATGAAGTCCAACATTGGACAGATCATCTTACTGATTGCAGTTATTGCTGATTTAGTCACAATGATATTATTAGCTGTTTTCGCTTCCATTTATGGCGAGGGTGGCGGAAGTATGTGGCTATTGTTAATCCTCTTTGGAGTAGGTATTCTTTTATACTTCCTAGGAAAATATTTCAGACATCAATCCTTTATCGAAACGATGTCAAAAGGAACCATTCAAATTGGTACAAGAGCTATCTTTACATTGATCATCGTCTTAGTTGCTCTATCTGAAACGATTGGAGCTGAAAATATTCTTGGGGCCTTCTTAGCGGGTGTGTTAGTTTCATTACTATCACCTAACTCAGATATGGTCCATAAATTAGATTCATTCGGGTATGGTTTCTTAATTCCAATCTTCTTTGTAATGGTTGGGGTTGAATTAAATGTTTGGGAATTATTCGAAGATCCGAAAATTTTACTGCTAATCCCGTTACTTTTCCTAGCACTTGTTATTTCTAAGGTGATACCAGTCTTAATGTTAAGAAAATGGTATGATTGGAGAACAACTTTTGCAGCCGGAGCGTTGTTAACGTCAACTCTTTCATTAGTCATTGCAGCTGCGACGATTGGGGAAAGAATGGGCATTATCGATGCGAGAATGTCAGGTGCTCTTATACTAGTAGCGGTTATTGCGAGCATTGTGACACCAATTGGATTTAAAAAGCTATTTCCTAAGCATGAAGCACAAGAGCCTAAAATTAGGGTTGCATTTATCGGTGCAAATCAGATGACGCTTCCTGTTACAAGGGAATTAAATACGAATTTATATGAGTCTACGATGTATCATATTACACAAGAAAAAATTGAAAAGCGTATTGCTGATTCTCTCTTTAATATCGTTGAACTTGAAGATTATTCAATTGAAACGTTAAAGAAACAAAATGTGTTTGACGTTGATATTTTAGTTGTATCAACTGGTGATGAGGACATAAATGCAGAGTTATCAATTTTTGCAAAGGAATCAGGAGTAGACCGAGTTATCGCTCGTGTTGAAACACCTGGTTTAGATGAAACGCTGAAAGAACACAACATTGATGTATTCTCAGTCTTTTTATCAACGAAAACATTGCTTCGCGCATTCATAGAATCACCAAGTGTCATGAGTATTTTAACCAACCAAGAAACGTCGTTACATCAAATAAATATGAACAACTATAAATATAATGGAATATTATTGCGTAATTTCCCATTCACAGGCGATGTTATCTTCGTTCGAATTTTTAGAGGAAAAGACTCGATTGTTCCACACGGAGATACGGAACTAAAAATGGGAGACCGCCTCATTGTTACAGGCTCACGTGAGTATGTAGATGAATTAAAGATAGAAATAGAATTCTGTGATTGGTGCTAGGGAACATAGTACGATGAAAAAAGCTGACTGAAGAGAACTTAACTCTTCGTCAGCTTTTTTGTGTAAATGGGACTAATCGTTTATTAAAAAGAGATGAAATATTTTATTTAGAAGGTGAATGATTGTATACGAATAAAATGGACTTCTCCGATTTTTGATACAAGTGCGGTAGCCCCCATCTCTTCACACCATTCTAGAAACAAGCTTATAAAATCCACCACAAAAGGAAAGAAATGAATCATAGCTTTTTTCATCACAACTATGGTATACTGAAATCAAATAAATTAGTACTAGGTACTAATAACTTGTATAAATCTATTAAGTTCTTTAAGATGTAAATAATAGTAAAAAGATAAACAGGAGGAAATTGTTATGGGATTATCATTAGCAGGTCGTACATATGTCGTTATGGGAGTGGCGAATAAACGCAGTATTGCATGGGGAATTGCTCGTTCTCTTCATGAATCTGGTGCACGCTTAATTTTCACTTATGCTGGAGAACGCTTAGAAAAAAGTGTACGTGAACTAGCAGATTCACTTGGAAATGATTCATTAGTAATTCCATGTGATGTGACAAATGATGAAGAAATCGTAAAATGTTTTGCTGATATTAAGGAACAGGTAGGAACGATTCACGGATTAGCTCACTGTATCGCATTCGCAAACAAAGAAGAACTTGAAGGCGACTATATGAATACAACTCGTGATGGCTTCTTATTAGCTCACAATATTAGCTCTTACTCGTTAACGGCAGTAGCAAAAGTTGCGAAAGACCTAATGACTGAAGGTGGAAGTATTGTAACGCTTACTTACCTTGGTGGAGAGCGCGTTGTTTCAAACTATAATGTTATGGGTGTAGCGAAAGCTTCACTTGATGCAAGTGTAAAATATTTAGCCAATGACTTAGGAAAAATGGGGATTCGTGTAAATGCCATTTCTGCAGGACCAATTCGTACGTTAAGTGCAAAAGGAGTAAGTGATTTCAATTCCATTCTAAAAGAAATTGAAGAGCGTGCTCCATTACGTCGCACTACAACACAAGAAGAAGTAGGAGATGCAGCAACATTCTTGTTTAGTGACCTTGCGCGCGGCATTACAGGTGAAAATATCCACGTAGATTCTGGATACCACATTCTTGCTCGTTAAAATCGATCGTAAAATACGAAAGCCTGCCATGATAATGGGCAGGCTTTTTTCTATATGTTTTTTACTATTCAGCTTCCTCCTCCTCTTTTTACCCCAAAACATCTGTAATAAATTATGTGCTGAAATTCATAGTATAGAATAGCAAGGACCGATACTTTTGCCATTGTGATCTCTCTTTTCACAATGGCTTTCTTTAAAAATGGACACCTTTCCTCCAGCTAAATTGAGGCAAAAGCTCACACCATTTCTATACACATCACATAGTCTAAATATGGATTTTAAGGACTATCAGACTATTTTTACTGATAAGTGCTAAAAAACTTAGGGTAAGAATGTGTCAAAATTAGTGAGCTTATGGGAGGCATTATTCTTGGGAAAATTACAACAGGAATACGAGAAAATAAGAAAAGAGAAAAAGGGATATTTCTTTTGTAAGAGAGTATTCGATATTTTATTTAGCTTTGGATTATTAGTGATGTTTTTTCCGGTATTTCTAGGTGTCGCTTTTTTCATTTTATTATTTGATGGTCCACCTGTCATTTTCAAGCAATACAGAGCTGGAGTCATGAACATTCCCTTTGTTATATGGAAATTTCGATCCATGAAACCATCAGAAGAAAAAGGAATAAGGAGAATTTATCATTGGGAAAACGGGGTACCTGATGAATTTATTTTCAAGTCAGAGAATGACAATCCTAATGTCACTAAGGTTGGTTCATTCTTGCGTAAATATAGCCTTGATGAACTTCCGCAGCTTATCAATGTATTAAAAGGAGAAATGAGTATAGTGGGACCGAGACCAGAGATTACCGACATTACAGCTTGCTACAGTCCAGATCAATTAAAGAGATTGTATGTAAAACCAGGGTTAACAGGTTGGGCTCAAGTAAACGGTCGTTCTGAAATGAATCATGGGGTCAAAATGGCATATGACCTATACTATATTCAAAATTGCTCATTGCTTCTAGATCTGAAAATTATCCTGAAGACATTTGTGATTGTCGTAAAAGGTAAAGGTGCTTATTAAAAAACGCAATCTTTTCTGGGGGGGGATGATATGAGTAAAGAATTAGAGTTAGGTGATTTTCTGAAAGTGATTCAAAAAGGATATAAGGTGATTTTTGCGATTGTATTATTTACAACAGTCCTTGGAGCATTTGTAAGCTATTTCGTTTTGACACCCGTTTATAAGGCTCAAACAGATTTACTCGTTGCTACCACTGAACTACCTGATGAGCGTCTATCCTCAATTGAAATTGAAACTAATGTGAAATTAATTGAAACCTATAAATATATTCTGACAAGTAATGGACTTCTAGAGAATGTTAGAGATGAAATTTGGGACATTTCTTCTGTAGGTCAGTTAAAAGAAAAAATTGAAATCATAACGAGTGGGAATTCTCAAATTATTACGGTAGTGGTGGAAGACTCAGATCCAGATCGAGCCGTCGGCATTGCTAATACACTCGTGGAAACCTTTCAAGCTGAAATACCGAAAATAATGAGTATTGATAATGTACATATATTATCAATGGCAAAAGATGATATGACAAGGGATCCAGTTTGGCCAAACCATTCTCTAAACATTATCGTATCAGCTTTTATCGGTTTAACTTTATCACTTTTAGCAATAAGTTTTAAAGAACTAATTAATGCTGACATACGTACTCAGCAAGACATTGAACAATATATTGACCTTCCTACCCTAGGAATAATTCCACAACTTAAACCAACCGTTCATGAAAAAAATCTATTAGTTGATGATAGATATTTGAGAATGATTTCAAGGTCAGATCCACGATCACCTGCTGTAGAAGCATTTCGATCGATTCGAACCAATCTACAATTTAAAGGGGCGAATCAAGAGTTAAAAACGATATTGTTTACAAGCTCCATCTCAGGTGAAGGAAAAACAGTAACAAGTGGGAATCTTGCTATTACAATGGCACTGGATAATCGAAGAACTTTACTGATTGATGCTGATTTAAGAAAACCAAACGGACACTATTTATTTAACAGTCCAAATCGAAAAGGATTGACTTCCTATTTAACTAACAACTTACCATTAAAAGAGGTTGTAAAAAGAACAGACATTCCTAACCTTGCTTTCCTGCCATCAGGACCGGTCCCACCAAATCCCGCTGAACTATTATCTTCAAAGAAAATGAATGAATTATTAACCGAAATAAAGCAGCATTTTGATTTCATTATTATTGATTCTCCACCACTAGTCGTAACGGATGCGGTTATTCTTTCAACAAAGGTAGATGGCTGTATATTTGTCGTAAATTCAGAAGAAACAAAACGAAATTCTGCTCAAAAAAGTATAAAGAAGCTTTCACAAGTAGAAGCAAATGTAGTAGGAGTTGTCCTTAATGATACTCTTTCTGAGTATTATGAACAGTATTTTTATGATTAAGAGAATAAGAGAAAACAGGGAGAGAAAGGTGGGATGACATGAAGGTAGACATTCATAGCCATTTACTATTTGATCTAGATGATGGAGCAGCAACCCCATATGATACTATCACACTTGCAAAAAAGGCTGTGGAGTTAGGAATTACACATGTCATAGCAACCCCACATCATAAAAATGGTATGTATTCAAATCCACCTGATACAATTCGAAAAAGAGTATTTGAAGTAAATAAGCTACTACAAAATATGAACATACCATTAAAGGTGTTTCCAGGAATGGAGATTAAGTTATATGGCGATCTCGTAACCGATTTAGAAAAAGAAAATGAACTTTTAACTTTAAATAATACGAAAAAATATGTTCTAATTGAACTTCCACAAAGTCATATTCCACATTATACAGAAGAGATTTTTTTTCATTTGCAGTTAAAGGGCTATATTCCGATCTTGTCTCATGTCGAGCGAAACAAGGTCTTTCAAAAGGACCCTGAGCGCTTGTACAATCTTGTACAAAAGGGAGCACTCACTCAAGTTACAGCGGGGAGCATCATTGGAACATTTGGTTATAAAGTACAAAAATTTACACTTGCATTAGTGAGACATCAACTTGTCCACTTTATTGCGTCAGATGCACATAATGAAAACAGGTCATTTCAACTCCCGCTCGCATATCAGTTCATTGAAACAAACTTTTCGTCAAAGTTATCAAACTATTTTATTAAAAACTCCATTCATGTATTATACGGTGTTGAATTTCCTATATTAGATGCAAGTAAGGTCGAAAGAAAGAAAAAATGGTTTTGACATTTAAGTAGGAGGCCGGGGAATGAGGGGACCTCCCATTTTTGAAACTCATAGTTATGAGCTGAAGTCAGCATCAACGTCAAAAGTAAGGAAGGACCAGGAGTGAATACATGGAGAATACCGATTATCTCAAATCAAAATGGTTTCTATATCTAGTCGCTTTTGAACTAGCTTTAAGCTCTTATGTGTTAATTGAACCTTCTCCTTATGACATAGTATTTGTCATCATGATGTTCTTGGCTTTGTTATTTTCCTTGCTAAAATATCGCACCAATTTCATGTTGCCATTGTTCCTATTATTCTTCTATTTAATTTGTAACCTTTATTCTATGTTTTTTGCCGAGAGTTATTTGAGGGCCATTTTTTATTGCACCATTACTTTATACCTTGTCATCACTTGGATTTTTGTAGTAGGAGTGGCGGGGCATTTTAAGGAAAAAGTATTACCTTTTATTTTTAATGGATACACCGTAGCTGCAGTGCTAACAACTACAGTTGGAGTATTAGCCTATTTTCACCTTATACCAAATTATGAAAACTATCTCATTTTTGATCGAGTGAAGGGATTTTCAAAAGACCCTAACGTCTTTGGTCCATTCTTAATTCCACCAGCTTTATATATGATCTATAAAATGGAGCATAGCAAAGGGAGAAGGAGTGTATATTCTTTTATTTTGTTTGCCTTTCTCTCTAGTGGAATTTTCTTAAGTTTTTCTAGAGCCGCATGGGCTCATTATGCTTTATCCCTCTTACTTTATTTCTTTTTTTGGAAAACTGTTCCACTCAAGAAAAGGCTCGTTACTCTCGTTATCATAACGTTTTTATGCGTCCCAGGCTTAGTATATTTTGTTTCTTCGCCTTTTGTTGCAGATTTATTTCAAGAGAGAATAGGTTTACAAGGCTATGATGCTGAAAGATTTGGTACACAAGTTGAAGCATTACGTACGGCAGTTGAACATCCATTTGGGATAGGTCCCGGTCAGTCAGAGGTTGTTTTTGATTATTCAACCCATAGTTTATACGCACGTGTTCTTACAGAAAATGGATTTATTGGGATCATTACCTTTATGCTGTTTTACTTTATTTGCTTAGTGAAAGTATTAAAAATGATTAAAGGTGTGAGAGGTGAAAAAAGGGGCTATTATGTCCTAATCGCTGCGTCGCTTATTGGCATATTATTTAATAGTCTCTTTATTGATACCTTACATTGGCGCCATTTGTGGTTATTACTTGGCCTTGCTTGGTGTCCTTACTCGTTTGAAAAGTAAAGAGTGAAATGGTAGAAAAATCGGGTTGATTTTACATGAAAAGTCATTTGTATAAGGGATGAAGCCCGAAGTCGGTTTGAAAATCAACAGGTGAGTCCTTCATGCAGGGGATGAAGTACAAAATCGGTTGAAGATCAACAGGTGAGTCCTTCATCCAGGGAATGAAGTCCGAAATGGGTTCAAAATCAGCAGGTGAGTCCTTCATATAGGGGATGAAGTCCAAAATCGTCTCAAAGTACACCAAAAAAGTCCTTCATACAAAGGATGAAGTCCGAAACAGGACCAAAGCACACCAGAAAAGTCGTTCATCCAGGTGATGAAGTCCAAAACTAGACTAGAGCACACCAAAAAAGTCCTTCATCAAGGGGAATTAACCAATAACCGGTTCAAAACTCTATTAAATTAGAACCACTAACTTACAGATTAATAACTCCAAAAATAAAAACAACGTACCGTCAATCACTCATCACAGGAGGTAATGAGTTTAACTACGATTGGATGGGAGTGTTGCTATGAAGGTAATACAAATGATTACGAGGATGGATGATATGGGAGGGGCGCAAATTCACGTGAGAGATATTTGTGATGCCCTAATAGAAAACGGTCATGAGGTGGTTGTTCTTGCAGGGGGAAAAGGCCCTATTTATAAAGCTCTTACTGCAAAAGGAATCCGTTGTGTAGATCTAAAAAACCTTAAAAGAAACATCCATCCGTATTACGATATTAAGGCATTTTTCGAGATTCGTAAACATGTAAGAGAAATCAATCCAGATTTAATAGCTACACATTCTGCGAAGGCAGGAATCATAGGTAGATTAGTAGCCAAATTCGTCAATATTCCTTCGATTTACACTGCTCATGGTTGGGCCTTTACAGAGGGAGTTAGTAAACGTAAGCGCTGGTTGTATGCGAAAATTGAAAAGTGGGTTTCAAAACGAACAAAAGGAATTATTACTGTTTCAAATTATGATAAAAACTTAGCCTTAGATCACCGTGTAGCTCAAGACAACAAAATGGAAGTCATTCATAACGGAGTAAGAGAAGTTGAGCAAACCCATCTTGCAACACCAGAAATACAACCGCCCACTATTACAATGGTTGCACGATTCGCCTCTCCCAAAGACCAGTTAACATTACTAAACGCTTTAAATAACTTGAGAGCAGATAATTGGAAGCTAATGTTTGTTGGGGATGGACCTACAAGATCCACAATAGAACAAACTGCGACTGAATATGGTTTGAATGAGAATGTGGAGTTTTTAGGTAACCGCTTAGATGTAGCGAATATACTAGCTAGTTCACAACTGTTTGTATTGATATCAAAATGGGAGGGTCTTCCTCTAAGTGTGCTAGAGGCGATGCGAGGAGGATTACCAATTATTGCGTCTAATGTAGGTGGTGTGAAAGAGGCTGTCTTCAATGGAGAGAATGGGTTTCTAATTGAACGAGGTAACCTAGAAGAGTTGATTCGAAAATTACATCTTTTGATCAATACCCCAATTTTAAGGAAAGAAATGGGTGAACAGTCACGGAAAATCTATGAACAGAAATTTACGGTGGAAAAAATGCAGACGAAAACGATTAATTATTATCAGAAAATACTAGATAAATAGAATTCGTTTCCATCAGGGGGAGAAAATGAATTTATATCAAATAACCTCTATTACTAAATTAGAAGAATACCGAGAAGAGTGGAATAAGATATTAAGACAAAACGCAAATAATAATCCATTTATTGAACTCGATTGGGTTATGTCATGGTGGCAGTTTTTTGGAGATGATTACTTCTTACAGGTTGAAGTGTTAAAGGATGAAGATGAGATTCTAGCATTCTTTCCACTTATGAGGAAGAAAAGAAGGTTCGTAGATGAAGTGTTTTTCATCGGATATGGACAGGCGAATTATATGGATATTGTTGTATTAGATGAATGGAGAGAATTAGCTATTTCATACTATCTTCAACATATGAACTCCACAAGAACATCAGTTATTTACCATTTACACGGCATGTTAAAGAGTGCTGGAACTCCGGATCTGCTTGAAAAATATCTAAAAAAAGAAAGATTTCCTTTTTTTCAAGGCAGTACAATCTCTCCTTTTATAAATTTATCAGCCATAGCCGATTTAAAAAAATATATAAAGCCACGACATAGCAAGCATGGATTAAATCGTAGAGAAAAAAGATTAAAAACGATTGGAGAGGTTTTATACAAACGTCTTGATCTCAATGATATTGACTTTATTTTTACATTACACGCTAAAAGGTGGAAAGATCGAATCGATACAAGTGGATTTTCAGTAGGTAAAACAAGAGAATTCTATACCCATTTAGTTAAAATGAATTACTCGAACTTTCAAACAGTCGTCGACACGTTATCGATAGAAGGACAAATGATTGCATTTATCTATGGATTTATATGTGGAGACCGGTATGTATTTTATATTCATGCCCATGATGATGATTATGGAATCTTCAGCCCAGGTAGAATTATTTTGAAAGAGAGTATCGTAGCGTGTGATGAAATAGGATTGACGAATTTTGACTTGAGTATTGGATATGAGCCATATAAGTTTGATTGGAATAACAATGAAGACTTTGTTATGAAATTAGTTTTTCCTACTAAGAGCTTAAAGGCGAGATTCAGATATTTTCTTATCTCAAGAAAAGAATCTCTCGTTTTCGCGTTAAAGAAAAATCGGATGATTGTGCTTTTTAAACGTAATACGTTAGGAAAAATCCGTACAGCTTTCCAAAATATTAAAAATGAAATAAAAAGAAATGGATTGAGACAACTAGGTAAGTTTTTTGTAAGTAAGAAGAATCAAAAACAAGAGAAATTTGAAGAGTTCCTACTTTATAAAATAAAGAAAAGCCCAAAGGTAAATGACGATCATATCTCGATTAAGGAATTAAAATTGTCAGAGGTAAATCGGATTTTTTCAGCATACAATCTGACGATGGAAGAGGTCATTGCAAGATGGTATAGAAGGCATTCGTGCTATGTAATTGAAAAAGGAACTGAGATTTTAGGTTATTATTGGTTCAATCAAAATTCCATCGATATTCCTACGTTGCCGTATAAGGAAAACCTTTCAGTGAACGAATGCTTTCTTTATGATCTAAAAGCTGGTCACTCACTTAACAATAAGAAGGATTTCACAGCTTTAGTCAGAACAATACGTGAATGTATAAATCATGAAACGATGGTGGTGTGTACAAACGAACAAAATCGTTCTTTAATTGGAGCGCTTGAGTTTAATCAGGGAAGTTTACAAAAGAGAGTAAATAAATTAACTAAAATTGAATAAGAGTAGAAGGTGCCATCTATGGTGTCAATTACAAGAAAATATAAACATGTAAAAATGAAAATGATTTATTTTCCAACTGAAGCGAAATTCAATGAATATCATGATTGTGACTTACTTGCTATCATTCAATCACCGGTTCTAGTGACGGGATTAGAAGAGTTTGAAACGTTTCATATCCAGTTAACAAAATCTATTGAGGAGCTGTATCGGAACGTAGGTAAAACAACTCGAAATCTAATCAATCGGGGAATAAATAAAGATTTGTTCTTAATAGGTGTAATAACGAATCCTTCAGATATTGATATCGTTCAATTTCAAAGCTTTTATAATGAATTTGCAAAAAATAAAAATACTGCATTATGCTCTTCATTTCATGTTCAAACATTAAAGCTGCTTCGTGACGAAGGCTCCTTAATTATGACAACTGTTTCAAATCGTGAAGGAGCTATTTTATGCTACCACGTATATGTCGTAGATGAGGATAGAGCAATGCTTCTTTATTCAGGATCTCACTTTAGAATGAGCAAGGATAAACAATCCCGAGATTTTATTGGTAGAGCCAATCGTACGTTACATTGGAAGGATATTTTATGGTTTAAAGAAAAGGATTATCGGATTTATGATATAGGTGGAACAACAAAAGAACCATCTATAAAAAGTTTCAAAGCAGAATTTGGAGGAGCGACCGTAGTCGAATACAGTGGTTATAAGGCATGTACACTTTTAGGCTCCATGGCTTTAATGTACAGAAAGTGGCGAGATCGAACTGTATAGAAGGAGGTGAAGGAGTATTACAGTTGAAACTGGAAAACTCGTAATCTCTCTTGATTTTGAATTGTATTGGGGCATCAGAGATATTTGGACGTTGGAATACTATAAAGAAAATTTACTTGGTGTTCGTGTAGCATTACCTGAAATGTTAAGGATTTTCAAAGAATATAATATACATGCCACATGGGCAACAGTAGGGTTTCTCTTTTTCGAAAAAAAAGAACAGTTACTGCAGTATATACCTCAAAAACTACCCACTTATGAAGAAGTAAATTTATCTCCTTACCAGGATTTGAACACATTTGGAAACAATGAATTGGAGGATCCTTGTCTATTTGGCGCATCTTTGCTTGAGTTAATTAAGGACACACCCAATCAAGAAATTGGTACCCACACTTTTTCCCATTACTATTGTTTAGAACCAGGGCAAACCATTGAAACGTTTAAAGAAGATCTTGAAGCAGCGTTGAGAGTGGCAAAAGAACAGAAGCTCCATTTAAAATCACTAGTTTTTCCAAGGAATCAAGTAAATGAACCTTATTTAGAGGTTTGTAAATCGTTGGGACTAACTGTATACAGAGGAAACGAACCTTCCTGGATTTATCAAGCGAGTAATAAAAAAGACAATACAAACGTAAAACGGGCTGTTCGATTGCTTGATGCATACGTAAATATTGCAGGACATCATACGTATGCTTTGAACCAAATTGAAACAGAACCACTCATTAATATTCGGTCAAGTCGTTTTTTAAGACCATACAGTAAAACCCTAAGTATCCTTGAACCGTTAAGACTACGTCGCATAAAACAAAGCATGACACACGCTGCTAAAAAGAAAGAAGTATTCCATTTATGGTGGCATCCACATAACTTCGGTATAAACGTACAAGAAAACATCAAGTTCCTAGAAGAAATATTCATTCATTTCAAAAACCTCCAGCAGAAGTATGGAATGGAAAGTATGAGAATGGGAGAACTTGCAGAACAAGTCGCAATGAAGAAAAAAATAAGAGAATAGACTCCCATGCAAAGTGATTTACACAATGGTGAAAAAAATGTTTGTCTTCTAGAACGTTGAATCCTAGTATTTATTCGTGTTAATAGGCGTGAATGGGCGGAGACTCCAGTGGGAGAAGCGGTAGACGGGAGACTCAACAGGGATAGCTGAGGAGGCTCCCGCACCGCCCGTGGAAAACGAGTCCCTGCAACGAAGATTAACACCACAGGTATAGTATTTTTCCTATTATCAGGTAGACCGTTAAAAAGGAGGAGTAATGCTTACAATCAAACGAAAGTATAGGTTTGTAAAAATAGATACAACTTATTTTCCAAGTAATGGATCCAAATTACCAATAAGTGAATGTGACTTAGTTGGACTTATTCATACAGATTATCCGTTTACCGGTGCTGAAGAAATTGAAACTTTCCATATACATTTAGAAGAGACGGTTGAGGAGTTAAGAAGAAAACTAGGAAAAACAAACCGCTATAAAATAAACAGAGGAATGAAAAGAGACAATATAAATGCGGTTGTAATTACTGATCCATCCGAAAGAGAAATCGAAGAGTTTCAAGAGTATTATAATAAATTTGCTAAAAATAAGAATACAGTATTATGTACTGACTTCCATGTTCAAACACTAAAACTACTGCGTGATCAAAACTCATTGATACTCACGTATATCGTGAATAACGAAAAGCTAATCTTAGGTTATCACGTATATGTTGGTGATGGGAAAAAGGCGATGCTTCTTTATTCTTGTTCACATTACCGGATGAGTGAAGAAAATTCTTCTAGAGCGTTAATTGGTCGTGCTAATCGTACGCTTCATTGGCAGGATATTTTATGGTTTAAAGAAAACGGATATAGCATCTATGATTTTGGTGGAACGACAAAGGACGAGGGAATAAAACGATTTAAAAGTGAATTTGGAGGATCTGTCGTTAAACAATACACAGGCTATAAACCAATAACAGTTTTAGGATACCTTGTATTTTTATATTGGAAATGGAAGAGAAAATTGAAAGATGAGGTCAGGTGAAGCGAAGACAATGCATAGTACGTATGTATTGTCTTTACTTGGTTATTGAGATGGTTTATGACGATGAGAAGAAGACTGTAAAAGCATTTTTTAAAAGACATTCGCATAACGTGTATCGAGGTGATTGACCTTGGGTGACCTACACATTGGCCTATTAATCTACTTAAATATCGTAGTAACAGTATTACTTTATTTTTTTATCTTTAAACGAAGAAAGCTAATTGGTTTTCAGTTAGGTATGAATATTTCCATGATTGTGGGTGGAATGGTGACACTATCAATTGGGATTTTGTTAATCGAACAGTTTCCCTATCACTTCACCGTCATAACAATGGTATCAACATTAGTTGGGATGATTATTGGAGGCTTTTTTGGAGCAATGTTTGATTATCAAACATTTTTGACTGGGTATATCAATGGTTTATTAATGGGAATCATGTCTCCGATGCTTGGTGCAGTTATTGAAAATACGTTGTTGTTTGTTGTGTTTATAGAAGTAGTTTTAATCTTCTCAATACTATTGGTTGTTGCTTCATCAAAGAGCTCGTAAAGAAGGTGTCTCCAATGCTCTTGCTATATTTGACATTTATTCTCTTTGTAAGTTTAGGAAGCTCACTTCTGTTATTGAAACGTTTGTTTACTTCTAGGAAGCTATTCAGTGATCGTTTTGGAATGGTCATTGCAATGAGTGCACCTCTGATTTTTTCCATTCATCTTGCGACCCATCTTTCTTTTGTCCTACCATTTCCTTTTGAAATCTCAGTAATCATTAGTACATTGGCTATGGGAGTTATCGGAATAATGTACGGGGCTCTGGTGAAACTTCACTCTGTGTTAGCGGGATTTTCAAGTGCTATGATAGGTGGTTTTGGTGGTGTGATGGTTGGGGAAGTTATACAAAATCCAACAATTTGTGGATTACCTCAAGACACGCTAAGTGAAATTACAGTAAACATGGTCACGTTTAGTATATTTGAAACCTTTATTTTATTTCTAAGTTATTATTTCATTCACTTTTCGTTAAAGGTGTAAGGAGTGAGGCCATGAACAAAGGACTTATGGTCGTTATTTTTAGTTGTTTTATTTTGATTGGATTTTTAGGGGTTTATACATTTTGGCCTGATCATACTCCACTTCCTCAATTTGGAGAGATAGAAGAAGTGGAGCTTGAGTCAATTTATCACAATACGTATGATTTCCAGTCAGATAAAATTAAATTGGTCGCTTTTTTTTACGCAAGGTGCCCAGATATATGCCCAATGACTTTCAGAGATCTACAAATCCTCCAATCAAAATTACAAGAAAAGAATCTATTTGGCACACAAGTAGAAATCATTACAATTACTCTTGATCCAGAAGTAGATTCAAAAGATGTATTACTAACCTATAGTGAAAGCTTTCAAGTCGATCCAGCTGGATGGCATGTTCTTAGAACAAGTCTAGAAGAAACGAAAAAGCTAGCAAAGCAGTTTAAAATGCCCTTTAAAAAAGAGGAAGACGGTGTCGTCACTCATGGCACAACGATGTATTTAGTCGATCAAACGAACCAAATCCGTTCAAAACATAACATGGCAGTGGGAGAAAAAAAAGTCAACATCGAAGAAATACTTGAGAATATCAATACTTTAGTTGAGGAGAAATAGTTTTTAAAATAAAAATCTATTAGGGTGATTTCCAGTTAATAAGGTTTTTCATTATGGCACATAAAAATTTTTTATGACCATAGAATGTTGAATCTAAGTATTCATACGTGTTAATCGGAGTGGAAGGACCGAGACTCCAGCGGGAGATGCGCTGGACTGGAGACCCCACAGGCGCAGCCGAGGAGGCTCCAGGAGCGCCCCGCGGAAAGCGTGGTTCCTGCAACGCAGATTAACACCCCATATATAGAGTAGTACCTATTTTCGGAGTAGCTAGCATAAACTTTATTATGCCATGCTTTGAACAAGGAGGCCTTATCCATGAATAATTATGAGCGGGGTGCTAGTCGTCCCAAATTATATCTTCATCAAGTAAACGAAACACTTGACGATTTTCATATGCAGCGGTTTTTGTTTGTAAGATGCAATGAACAGATTTGTATAGAAGATGTTTTCGAAGAAGAAGTTGAAGAGCATGAGAAAGAAAACGATAAAGAGGCCAGTGAAAAGAAGAAAAAGAAAAAGAAGAAAAAGAAGAAGGTATCCAAATCACCTGATACAAAAACTCATCCCCCTACTGAAAAGTCTTGTCCAGTTAAAGAAGACGAAGATCATGTTAAGCAAGAACAAACACAAGATTGTGTTGAAACAGAACAAAAGCCAGATTGTGATTTACATGTGGCAGAGGCAAAAGAATTCACGACAAAACAGCGTAAAGTTTATAATAAGCAATCTTCTGCAGATGAACTGATTAAACTAATCGCCAAAACATCTGCTGTGCCGAATAGAAAACATTTTTCTTCCTTCACAGTAAGAGAAAAGATTGAATTCCTAGTAAATTTACCAAAGCATCTCCCAGCAACATTATGTGAAATTAAGACAAGGAATACTAAATATGTTGGAGTAGTACATGCTTTTGATGGAAACACAGTTACTATTTACATTGTGTATAAAAGAAGTGTATATAACGTTAACCTTGAAGAAATTGAAGATATTTATGTGATTGGATTTTAAAGAAGCTGTAGCCAAATGGCTGCAGCTTCTTAATGTTGAACGATTTGAGAGTTTAAGCATTGAATGGAACTTATGCAAGATAAATCAACTTCTATACAAGATGCTGTTCGTTTAAGTGTCGTTAATTCACAAACATCTTCATCCGTTACGATATCAATTGGACACTGATGATGAAAAGGCTTGAGTAAGGTTAAGGTGGCACAGCAATTTTCTCTTATCTCTTCAATACTGAAAAAAGCTGTTTGGAAACATCTTTCAGGCTCTATTCCACCAATATGACCAAAAGCTTTCATTAATTTACCTTCTCTGTCATATAAAATAAATGGAATAGTTTTTCCAGTTATTTGCGGTGGGACTAAGTTAGGCAGACCTACTTCGTTGGCTGCATCCTGTAACTGTTTAATATGCTCAATCGTCGAACAAATACAGCCTTCATCATTTCGTCTACACATTTCTCACACACTCCTCTCCCTACAAAATATTATTGGGAAAAGATTTGTGTGTATAAAAAAGAGAAAAATCCTACCAATAAGGGTAGGACGATAAAAGCTAATTGTTAGGGCGTTAATAATGATGGAGAAACACACTGGATTGCGCAGAAGCAATTGAGATCAACTTCAATAAAGATGTTAGACTGACATAATCTTCGCACTTCACATGGGTCACAAGGTTTTTGAACATCATTCATAGATAGCAGTTGGAGTGTAGCGCAGCTATCGTCTACACTTTCGACACGGAAGAAAAAGGTTTCGAAGCAGTTTGCTGGGCAACCTATGTTACCAAACGCTTTAAATGGTTTGCCATTTTTATCGTATAGGATGAAAGGAATTGTGTCACCATTTGGAGGCCCTGTAGGTATCAATAGATTATTAAAACAGCTTGAAGGACATTTGTCATCTTCAGCATCCTGAATGTCTAAAATTGCTTCAACTGTTTCACTTACACAATTTTTGTCTTTAAATCTCATGAATTTATCATCTCCTAATCTTGTTATTTGAGGATTCGTCCTTAATAAATTATTAATCTATCAACGGTTGGTATAGGTTGATACCCAAGTTGGAGATGAAAAAGGCGTTTTCTCTATTCTTTCTTTTTGTACCAATAGCCCATTACACTTTATGCTACAAAAGCATAGTGTATAGGTAGGTAGATAGGTTTGGCTTAAGGGGGCAGTTTTCGATGAAGCTAGATGAATACCGAAAAAAGCTTTTAGAAGACAGGAAAAAAGAAGTAGAAAACATAGATTATGTAACAGAAAAATTAGATGCAAAAGGGATTTCATCTCCAGCAAGTGCCACATCTACAGAGGAACTTCGTTTATTCTTGGAGTATATGGAACAAAAGAACTTATTTAACATTACAGAAAAAATGGATCCAGAACGGAAAAAAGCGCTGCTTTTAAGAAAGTTTTTTAAGATGAAAAGAAATCAGCAGGTAGAGGTATTTGTAAAGCTTAATAATGATACGAAACGTTTAGAAGGGAAAGTAAGTGCAATTGGAAGAGACTTTGTCATGATCACAAACTTAAAGGATCGGACTTGGGTATCATACAAAGTTATCCATTCAGCAAATACTCCTTACGGCATCCCAAACTACTCAAATAGTCACCAGCATTATCTATATGACAATGACCTACGCCATAAGTTAGTTACGAATTTTGGTGAAACCGTATCAAAGAAGGATATATTAAAGCAGCAGTTTTTTGAAGAGACATTAAAAACAAATTTAAAAACCTGGCAAGAAACTTGGGTAGACGTTACTTATTCCAACAGTAAGACATTTGGAAAAATATCAGAAGTGGACGAAAAAACCTTAAAAATCAAAAGGTTTCGTAATCACTTCGAAATACCAATACAAGAAATTTCTCTAATCGAAACAATACGAATATACCAAATAGGTGCTAAAATCCTCAAAAGTATCTTACACTAGTAATAGTAGTTTTTAAGATAAACAGAGCTCTCATTCATATCGATGATTATCCTGACATAAGATTGTTGAATTTTAGTATTCGCTCTTTTTATTGAGGTCTACAGAGCAGATTAACAACCCAGTTCAGTGTTGTATTTTCAGGGTAGACTTCCATGCAATTAAGAATTTGCACCATGTAGAATGAAAATGTGAACTTTATTTTTGCTTCTATAGAATGTTGGATTTTAAGTAATTCATTCGTGTTAACCGAAGTGGAAGGAACCGAGACTCCTGTGGGAGATGCGACAGACTTGAGACCCCACAGGCAAAGCCGAGGAGGCTCAAGTGGCGCCCCACGGAAAGCGAGGTTCCTGCAACGCAGATTAACACCCCTATTACAGTGTTTTATTTTCAGGGTAGCTAATAAAATCAACGTTTGGAGGAATGTAAGATGTCAAATGAAGATTTCGAAGATCTGTTATTTCGTGACTTAAGAAACTCTATTGGAAAAGAAGTACTCGTTATCTCACAGGCAAGTCAATTAAACTTATTAGGCCAAACATTTCGCCCAATTTTCTGTGGCACAGTAAGCGAAGTAGAAATGGGGCATGTCACCTTATTTCCGGTCATCATAAAAATGGTCAATGCACCCTTCTTTCAATTCCCAATTCCATTGTCCATTCCGTTAGAAAAAATTGCACACCTAACCTTTGACTTTGACTGTGATACCATCATCCCATTAACGTAAAAGGAGTGATATAACAATGCATGAAAGACTAAACACAGATGGAATGCTCATCAATGACATCCATGATGAAGCCCTTACTCAGCACTTCCATGATGGAATCGGAAGAAAAGCATTTATCTTAAGTCCTTCCTTCCCGTTCTTATTCGTAGGCTTAATTAAAGATGTTGTTGATGATCAAGTAATTGTGGAAGTTGAAACGAGCGCTGTCGCACAATTAGAAAATCGAACATGGAATATTCATATACATGCAATCGAAGTATTTTATATTGAGAGAGATGGCGGTCCTAGAATACCAAAATTGACTGAAACGTAAGTAAACAGGAGGGGACTGACTTGAAACGAAGCTATCATGTTGTCGCCATTCCAATACGAATAGTCGCAAACTATTTTGGTGACCACAATCCGAATGGATATATGTATGTATTAAAAGAAAACGAAGAAAAAGTCAAAAAACTAGTAAAGAAAAATCCATTTACACCTGTAGATCTTGTTCAACCACTTGTTATCCGAGCAAATGACGGTGATGTCGTAGAAATTCTTTTTGAAAATAAAGTACCTTTTCATGCAGGTATGCATTTTCAAGAAGCCGATTACGATGTGTTAACCTCTGATGGAGCAAACGTAGGATTTAACCCTGATACGACAGTCGCGCCAGGTGAAAAAATTCTTTATCGCATCAACTGTAATCATGAAGGTATTTATTTTTTCTCAGATTTAGGTAATCCAGCCAGCAGTGAAAATGGGTCAAATCTGCAAGGGTTATTTGGGGCATTATTTGTTGAAAAACGAGGCTCTTGGTGGACTGATCCAATTACAGGGGGAGAATTAAGAAGCGGCGTGTATGCTGATGTGCATAACCCGTTCCTTCCTTCGTTCAGAGAATATGCATGGATTTTTCATGATGAGATGGAAGTAAAGGATTTAACAGGAAATGCGACTCTCGATCCTTTGACAAATCAAGAGAGTGAATCATTTCATGGAATCAATTATCGCTATGAACCTTTAACGAATCGCCACCGATTAATTAAAGAAGGTGTCGTTTGTCCAGACTGTGATGGTGAGGAGGTTCATCATGATTCTTGGGTGTATGGTGATCCAGCTACACCTGTCTTAAGAGGATATAGAGGTGATCCTGCGCTAATTCGTGTTGTTCATGGTGGAGTAAAGGAAACACATATTTTCCACTATCATGTTCATCAATGGTTACGAGACCCACAAAATATTGAATCAGAAATATTTGATGCCCAAGCCGTTAGTCCACAATCCCACTACAATATACAACCTTTATATGGTCTAGGTAGCTTACATGGAGCTATAGGAGATGCAATTGTACACTGTCATTTATATCCGCATTTTGCAGCTGGAATGTGGGGAATCAATCGTGTATTTGATACGCTCCAGGATGGGAGTCAATGCTATCCAAATGGAGTTCCTATTGCCGCTCTTCAGCCTTTACCAGATAGACCAGCACCCCCAAAACCAACAAAAGAACGTCCAGGATTTCCAAATTTTATTCCAGGTAAAGTTGGCTGTAAAGCTCCTCGTCCACCTCTAGGAATTGTAGGCGGAAGGGAAATGACAGAACTAGAAAAGAATGCAGCCGTACCAAATGCAAGGCCAGGTGCCGTTTTTGCTGACCCTTGCTTAGACAATCCAAATATAATCGAATATAATATCTCAGTCATTGAATTGCCGATTGTTTATAACCGAGCCGGGTGGCATAACCCTAAGAGTAGAATTTTTATATTAGATGAAGACATCGATGATGTGTGTGCAGGAAGAAAGGAGCCAGAACCTCTCATCTTTCACACACCAGAAAATACGTGTTTGCGCATTAACTTTACTAACCGCTTACCAAACGTGTTAGAAGGAGATGCGTTCAGTTTAGTAACAAGAACGTATGAGTGTGGAATGCATATCCATTTCGTTAAATTCGATGTTCTTGTCAATGATGGAGCAAATGTTGGCTGGAATTATGATTCGAGTGTTCTTCCAGGTGAAACGATTCGATATGAATATTTTGCAGATGTCGAGTTAAAAGCGTGGTTCTTCCATGACCACTTGTTTGCGAATGTTCAGCAACAGCTCGGACTGTTTGGCTCGGGTGTCATTCATCCACGCTTTACAAGGTTCTTTGATTCTAAAACAGGTGAAGAAACGATAAGGGGAGCCGAAATCACGACGACAAATCCGATTATTCCTGATTATAGAGACTATGCATTAATGGTTCATGACTTTGCTTATTTATTTGATAAAAACGGTCAACCAATTGCTCCACCAGGGTTTCCAGGCTCACTTGATGATCCAGGGGTATTTGGAGTGAATTACAAAAACGAGCCACTGCAATTCCGCCTTGGCAAAGACTGTGACCCAGCATATTCTTTTAGTTCATACGTCAATGGGGACCCTGTCACGCCAGTTTTTAAAGCGTATGAAGGTGACCCTATTCGAATAAGGCTCTTACAAGGCGCTCATGAGGAATCCCACAGCTTTAATCTTCATGGTTTGCGCTGGTTAACCGAGAGAAAGGATTTAGATTCAAGGCTTGATGACCAACAGCATATCGGTATTTCTGAGTCCTTTACCTTTGAGACCTATGTGCCTAGATCTGGAGATTATTTATGGACGTTTGAGACGGAAGAGGATCTATGGAATGGATTATGGGGACTAATTAGGGCATATGATGAAGAAGTTTCAGACTTAATTCCGTTAGCAGATAGACCTTTACCTCCCAAACGGACAAAAGCTCTCCCTGTTTGTACAGGAAATCCTCCTGCTCCAGCAAAGAGAGTATGCAGTCCAGGTCCATCAAACAGTCCAATCAAAAAATTTGATGTTGTTGCCTTTCAAACACCAATTGTTTATAACGCGTATGGTGATCATGATCCGAACGGAATCGTGTTTGCGCTTGCTGAAGACGTAGATGACATCCTATGTGGAAAGAAAAATCCAGAACCGCTAGTTATTCGAGCGAATGTAGGTGATACGGTCGAAGTAACACTTACAAGTCGTTTAGAGTTTGATAAGTTTGAGTTTAAAGATGGGATTTATCCTTATCCTGTTGTAAAAGAGCAAGCCTTTTATCCACCGTCACTAAGAATTTCCTTACATCCTCAACTCATTCATTATGATGTCAAGACTTCAAGTGGAGAAACTGTCGGATTTAACCCAGATCAAACGGTTGGACCTGGTGAAACCATTACGTATCGATGGTTTGTAGATTCTCAAGTTGGTGCTTGTGGAATGTGGGATATGGCTGATATTCGTAACCATAAGTCACAAGGAGCATTTGGAACGTTTATTGCTGAACCAAGGGGAACCGTATATTTAAATCCGTATACATTAAAACCAGTTCGGTCAGGAGCAAATGTGGTGTTAGTGAATGAGTTCTTGCCAAATATCAGGGAGTTTACACTGATGATTCATGATGGAGTTCGCTTATTTGATAAGTTCCATCAAGTGATTATTGACCCGGTTGCTGGCACGCTTCTTCCAAATCCAGAGGAAGTAGCGGATGAAGTTGATACTTATGACCAAGGTTCAAGAGGGTTTAATTATCGATCTGAAAGGTTGATAAACCGATATAATGAGCTTCCGAAGTTGCATGAGCTTTTTAGTTCAAAGGCATTTGGAGATCCTTCAACGCCATTGCTCGAAGCGTATTCCGGAGATCCAATAACAATCCGATTAGTGACACCAGCAGAGCGAAGACGTACGCACACGTTCCATCTTCATGGTCATAGTTGGCGTTTTGATATAAAGGATATTGATTCGAGGATTGAGTCGTTTGTAGGGTTTAATGTCGCTGGAAGGAAGAGGAACTTAGAGATTTTAAGTGGAGCAGGTGGCATTTATGGATTCCCAGGTGATTATATGTATAGGTCCGGCAACATCCTGTGGGATATTGAACAAGGGATGTGGGGGATTTTGAGAGTGCATGGAGAGCCGCAAAAGCACCTTCCACCAATAAAGTAAGTTGGCTACCTTGAAAACAGTAAAATGTAGTGTTTTCACCCTTCTGATATTTATTAGAAGGGTGAATTTATCGATATGTAGAAAGGTGGTGGTTAAATGAAGGAGCTAGAGCATGAATTTTGTTGTCCAGAGTATGTTCCTGTTGGAGAAGAGGATGATTTTTGTATTCCTAAAGATTGTTGTCCAGAGAGATTAGAAACCCCGAAATTCCCTTCAAGTAACAGCTGTCTTCCGAAGGAACAACTGGAGGAATTAGAGTTAAAGATTGCTGAGACAAATGAAAAGCTTTTAGATATAGCTTTATCAGGCAAGAGAACACCCCGTGAAATATTCCAGCGTGCATTTGAGGGTTTAAAAGGATTGAGAGTGAAAATTGAAGTAGATGCCCCAAGGATATCAAATCCAGAAAAAAACGTTGTTCTAACAGGTACTGTTCATTTAGTTGGTTTTGATTTTGTTCTTTTGAGAAGAGATGGAAAGGAATACTTGGTTCTATACGAGAAAATTTTATTTATTACTCTATCGAATGGAAAATATGCAGAACCGATTGAGGAACCTGAATTGTTAGATATTGCCCCTTGTTTACGAAGGAGAATTACCTTCCACTTCGGAGAAACCGTTTCATCTTCACCAGAACTCATTCAAATTTTTTACCGATTAACGTTTAAGATATATTTACAGTTGTTAATAGGTAAGAGAGTAAAAGTGAATGTTGGTGGAAAAAGAATTCGGGCAAGAATGGATGAAGTTCATGATGAGTCCTTAACTCTATGTAAAAAACAGAAAAAGAATAAGAAGAAAATTGAGGTACCAATTGAAAATGTATGTTATGTGATTGTAAAGTGAAAAAGCTTGCTAGATAGCAAGCTTTTTTCTATTAATGATAGTAAATGCTAGTGATGGCAGTCATCATCACAATCAACTTCAACAAATTTAATCTGATCAAATGGAATAATTAATGCCTTACACGCTTTATTTTTTCGACGACGGCGACGTCTTCTTCTTTTCTTCTTTTTACTTTCCGCTTGAGCTGCTTCCATTTCTTCAGGACACTCTTCAGTAACTGGATCTTGTGGAGCTGGTTCTGGTGTGGTTAAGTCTTTTAAGACTTTTACTTCTGCAAAGTCAGCTCCTATAAAACAAATCTCAACAAGATATTTCTTTCCACTAGAAAGCTCCATCTTAACTTTACATCCAATTAACTGACGTAAGCGGAAGTTAAGTCCTCCTTGAAGCCCTCCTAGACGAAGGCGAAACTCATCATCACAAATAAAGCGGTCGCAAATAAAGTCTTTGTGGTGATCACAACCACAATCTTTATGAAAATGGTCACGGTGATGAGGATGTTTGTTGTGAAAATCGTTATGATGTTTAAAACGAGAGTGGAAATGATCGTATTGGTCAAAATGATCATGGTCAAATGCTCTATGCTTCCCACATTTTGGGCAGTGTGAATGACTCATTGTTATCACTCCTTAATTTTGTAGTGCTGTTACACCTGAGTGTTGAACAACGATTTTACATATTTCAAGGTAACAGTTCCATTCTTATAAAATGATAATAATATTACGCTTGCAGTCACTTTTATCATCAAGACATTTGGGATGTATATGCTCATCATCACAGCAGTGGTGATGATGTTGTTCTTGTTCTTTTCTTGTACAGTTTGGAAAGAGTGGAGTGAGTGGTGGGAGTAGATTTCGATTATTAGGAAAGCATTTGTTGGAATGAAGAGGTTTTAACTGCGGTTGTTCACAAGAACAGTGTTGCATTAAAGTCTTTTTGTAGTGACAAGTGCAAACGTGTTTTGTAGAAGGATTTTTAATATGATAGTGGCTATTGCAAAAATAACACAAAGAGATTTCCTCCTTACATAATTAATATAGTTTATGAAGAAAAATGGGTTTTGTAAGGGACAACTGCCTGTTATCCAGTAATTTCTCATAAGAGTTTTATAGAAAAGTAATTAATAAGTCTAGGCACGAGCCTAGTAAAATAGCTCATGCCTAGTAAAGAGTTTAATAGACTAGCACCCATGGTGGCAGCTTTTACAGAAGCATTTACAATGGCAGAATGTTTTTGGTAAGCAACAAATTGGGCGACAGTGAAAAGAGTGGCAGCAAGAACTGTGACAAGAACGATGGCACTGACATTTCTTCTTTTTCTTTTTTCTTACACGCATGAAGATCACCTCCATTATTTAAAGCTAGTAATAGTCTATGTGACAAACTGTTTTGAGGATTGTACAGGTGTCTGCTATCGGAAAAGACTTTAGTAACATATTTTAAAAGGATGCACATAGGAATTCGCCTATACGCGATTGCCCTAGGGTGCATACAATAAAGCGACGATAAGAATCTGTAGGAGGTCAAAAAATGTCAAGACGTAAACCTAAGGTTATACATGTCGATAAATTAATTGTAAAAGCAAAAGAAGTTGTCATCTTAGATGAAGGGAGAAAACGCCGCTTTGATCCATGGTTAGGTAGAAGAATAGATGATGACATTGATGTTGACGTAGATGTTGATGTGAAAACAGATGGAGACGATATTGAAGTTGACGTCGATGTTGATATAGATCGAGAAGATGATAAAAGAAGACCTTTCTCTTGGATATAAGGTAAGCAAAAGCCTTAGCATACAGGTTGCTAAGGCTTTTTTGCACCCTTTTTTCAATTTTTTCATACAGATAGGAAAAAATAGTGAGGGATTTCTATGCTTACAAATATGAGTATTAAAGAGGGATTATCATCTAAAGCGATCCTAACCATTCATCCTAGAGTCGCTCAGCAATTAGAAATTGAGAATTGGTTTATTGGGTATGTGAGATTTGGACTAGAATCTAAGGAAGTAAAGGTCTATCAATCAGAATCTGTATCAGAAAAAGAAATTGAACTGTCAAAAGGGTTAATTGAAGACTTAATGCTGCCAACTTTTTGTGTATATGATTTAATCGCTGAAGGAAATGAAATTAAGATTGGACCATTTATTGGGATTTTAGGAAAAGGAAATACGAAAACATTAACAAAGTATGTTAAGGACTATCCTAAAATAAGAGGAGCGATAATGTCTTTTTCATTAACGGGTATTGATGAGGATGCTTTGCTAATAGACGGATCGATTTATAATCCCACGTTAAATTCTTGGGAAAGAGGAAAGTATGGATATCCTGGAGTTATCTTTAAAAAAGTAGGGATTAGTAAATTTTGGCGCGAGCATTTTCATTCTCTACTTAATAACCGTGTTTTTAATACGTATAAGTTCAACAAATGGGAAATGTACAATTGGCTTAAAAATATTCATGAACTAAAGGAACATTTACCCTACACTGCGAAACTAGCTCACCCAGAGGAAATTTTTAATAAAACTAGAAAATTCCGTTCAGTTTATATAAAGCCCGTGATCGGATCATTAGGTTCGGGAATAAAGAAAGTCCATCAAGAGGGCGGAAAGTTCATTTTAAGCTATCGGAAAAATAATAAAAATATCAATGTTGTGTTTAACAATAAAGAAGATGCCTTAAAACACTTCGGAGAGATATTTCGAGAGAAGACATATATCATTCAAGAAGGATTGGAGTTACAAACTACAGATAAACGAATGATCGATTTCCGGGCAATTGTTTTAAAAAATGAAGAAGGAAAGTGGGAAGCACTTGGTCTTTTGTGTAAGTGTGGCACTGTTGGCAGTGTAATAAGCAATCGTGCAGCTGGAGGATCACTAGACTTCGGCATTCATGCTCTACAAGAGGTTTATGGCTTAAGTAAAGTAGAAGCGCTCATAAAACATGATGAGATCCTTCAAGTTGCACTTGAAGCTGCGAAAGGAATTGACATGCAAGGCTTACAATACGGTAATCTCGGAATCGACATGGCATTGGATAAACATGGTCACATTTGGCTAATAGAAATAAACAATCGTGACCCCCATCATAGCCTTATCCTATCTGCTGGAGATGAAGAATTATTTCAAAAGGTGAATACAAAAAATATGCTTTATGCTAGGTTTTTAGCAGGCTTTTAATCTTAGAAAATTGTTGATTTGTATTTTCGTGCCAATCACTTGATATGACGCGCTTTCATATACTAATAGGAATGAAGATAAAAGGGTTGATGCGATGAAAATTCAATGGATGGAAACGGATGAAAATAATATCTTACTTATCTCTGAAGCAACAAGAGCAAAATATAGATTGTTTCACAAAAGAATCATCGTACATCTCGGTGCGTGGAAAAGAGAAGTAGACATTATGGAGTGTGAAGAACTAGAAGAAAATACAATAGGTCTTCCTATGTCATTAGAAATCCCTTTTTTAATGCCAGAAGACATTGAGTACGACATGGTTGTGGATGATAGAGAAGTGTTCGTGGGGCCTATTATTGTTTATATTCCTTTTAAAAAATCGAAACAATTAACTGAGTCCAAGCTAGATTCCTATAAAAAGAGGTTTAAAAACCAAGAACTCTTTAATGGATGCATCATTATTTGTACAGAGGAGGATATTGACACGGAGAGTGATTGTGTGGAGGGCTACTATTATCATAAGGAAACCCATGAATGGAAGAGAGGTCATTTTCCGTTACCACATGTTATTTTTACAAGATTGCAATTGAGACAAACGACATACAATCATCTCGTTTTACGGATAGGAGATAAGATATTTAACTCGAAAATTTTTAATAAATGGGAGTTATGGAAGTGGTTGCATGACAATGAAACTGTTAAAGATTTCTTGCCAACTACTAGGGAATGTTTATCTCTTGAACAAATAGATAATATGCTGGAACAGTTCCAGATTGTCTATCTTAAACCTACTTTTGGAAGTAGTGGGCGAGGTATATACCGAGTGGCTAAAATACATTCTGGTTATGTAATTGAAGGTAAAAACTATCGGGAACTCGTTCACCAACTTGAAAATAGTAGAAAATTAACTGAGTTCGTTGAGAAGAAAAACTATTTAATTCAGCAAGGGATTATCGTTAACAACTCAGCAAGACATTCAGACTTTCGTTGTTATTTACAGATGAATGGGTTAAAGCAGTGGGTATGTCAAGGGATCATCGGAAGAATTGGAAAAGAAGGAAAGGTGACAACAAACTTAAAGCATGTAGATGAAATATTAACAGGAAAAGAAGCATTAATGAAAGTGTTTGATATTGATTCTCAACGTGCTGAAGAAGTTGAAAAAAAGCTGATTAGAACATCGATAACTGTTTGTCATGAGTTAAATAAAACATGCGGCCATTTCGGAGATGTAGCGATTGATATAATTGTGGATAGTGACCTTAATGTGTGGATTTTAGAGATTAATAAGAGGTATGGGTCACAAAGCATATTAAAGATGCAGAAAAAAGAGTTGTATCACTTATTAAAGATTACTCCGTTTTATTATGCAAAAGCATTAGCCGGCTTTTAACATGATAGCTCTCGAATGAGGGCTTTTTCTTTTTGGATAGTTCTATCCTGAAAATAGAACACTGTATGTGGGGTGTTAACCTTCGTTGCAGGAACCTCGCTTTCCACGGGGCGCAACTTGAGCCTCCTCAACTGCGTCTGTGGGGTCCGGGGCCCTGCGCATGTCCCACAGGAGTCTCGGCCCTTCCACTCCAATTAATACGTATTAGATACTAAATGCCAACATTCTATAAACGCGAATTTAAGCTCACATTTCATTCTTCATAGTACAAATTTTATATTACATGGAAGTCTACTTTATAAGATCAAAGGATAGCTGTAATCAAATTAGAAGTAACCTTTTGGGCGGGTGTTCATATGTATAGATATGTAGATTCATATTTCCATTAAATTCAAACTCATCGAAGAAAATGGTTTATCTAAACCTGATAGCTGCTTTAATCCATAGTTTCTTGAACAAAGCGGGTGAACGAGGAGACTATGTTGCAGCCTATAAAAAATGAATGTGGAGGGAAACAATGGAGACGATTGTTTTTCTTGGTACAAATAAGTCTGGCACTAGTCGTGACGTAATTAAAGAGGCTGTAAAGATGGGATTCTACGCTGTTGTGTTTACAGATCGTTCAAAATTTCTTTCACAGCGCAAGGAGTTTGAGGAAGTACATGAATTGATATTATTGGATTTATCGTCGGAAATAGAGATTAGACAGAAGTTAGATGAACTTATGAGTCAAGGAAAAGATCTAAAAGGAATCATGAGTGTAATTGACCCTTTTGTTTTTTTGGCGGCAAAGTTGGGCAAGGAATATTGTCATTCACCGTTATCCTTGGAATGTATTAAGCAGCTAGAGGACAAAGCGGTGGCAAGATCTCTACTAAAAGGTCATCATTCTGTACCCTTTTTTGACATCGTTGAAATAGACCAAGATGTAAATCAATACTTATATGGTATGAAAAACTTTCCACTAATTGTTAAATCACCAGTTTCCAATGGTTCAAAGGATGTTTTTTTAGCAGAAAATAAACTGGAATTGGAACGGTCGCTATTAATACTTAAGAAAAAATTCCCGAAAAGTCCGATCTTAATAGAAGAATATTTGGAAGGCCCACAATATTTAGTGGAAGTTCTTGCATATAGAGGAAAATATGAAATTGTGGCAGTGGTCAAGCAAGAAGTCACGAAATACGAAAGATTTATTGTGACAGGCTATCACTTTCCTTCGAAGCTTTCAAGTGAAGCATTTCTTGAGTTGCAAGAAACGATATCATCCGTTTTATACAAGTTAAATATGCAAAACGGTTCATGTCATTTCGAAATGAGATTAGTAGATTCAAAGTGGAAAATCATTGAAATTAACCCTCGAATGTCTGGTGGAGCCATGAACAGAATTATTGAAACGGGTTGTGGGGTTAATTTAGCGAAAGAAACAATAAAATTAGTACTAGGTGAGAAGCCAGAAATCACATGGCAATATGAAAAGTACATCTTTGCGTACTTTATGACCATTCAATCTGCAGGAACGCTTCTAAAAGTAACAGGAAAAAACCGTGCGAGCTCCTTTCCAGGTGTCGAAGAAGTATATATCAAACCAAGAAAAGGAATGCTACTCACCCCACCAACATCAATGGGCCATCGCTATGCATACGTCCTCGCATCCGGAACAAGCAGCGAAGAAGCAAAACAAAGAGCACAAGAAGCAGCCAAGCAAATCAAATTCTACTTAGAGCCACTTTGATTTTTTTGTGGTGCAAAAAGATAACGAATTCAGCTAGTTTACCCCGCGGAAAGCGAGGTTCCTGCAACGAAGGTTAACACTCCATGTTGAGTGTAACGAATTTTATTTTCAGGGTAGCCATTATTTGAAAAGAGGAGGAAACGATGATGACCACAGTGGGCATGCTTCACTACCGTAAACATCCTCACTCTAACAAAAAAGCATTCGCTTGTGCAGCAGTTGCAAAAATGATGGGAATCCAATTCTACTACTTTTCACCAGGCGCAGTTGAACTAACAAGCAAAACGATCTGGGGCTGGATTTACGAAAACAATCAATGGAAGCAAAAACAACTACCCTTCCCTGACGTCATCTATAATGCAGCACCCTCCAAAAGCAAAAACCAAAAGGCAATTCGAAAAAAACTAAAGAAAACAATTCCGTTTACAAGCCATTCAATTGGTTCAAAGTGGACTGTATATAAAAAACTGATCGAAGATGGAAAATTCACAGAAAACATCATCCCAACCTTCAAAGTAACCACAGTCGATTCTGTCATTAACTTTATCCGCACAAACACCAAAATCGTATTTAAACCAATCTTTAGTAACCAAGGAAGAAATGTATACTTCATTGAAGCTAATGATGAAAATTTTTTGCTTAAAGCAGAGGAAGAAAGCGTTGAACTAACAATAAATATGCTAGAGGATTTTATTCAACATAAAATAGCTGAAAAGGAGTATATTGTTCAACCATTTATAGAATGCAAGACAAAGGCTGGACTTTCATACGATTTTCGCTTGCATGTTCAAAAGGAAGGCCGAGGTAAATGGACGATCACATCTATTTATCCACGAGTTGCACCTGGGACAGAAAAAATAACAAGTAACATAAGCAGTGGTGGCTATCGTGGAGAACTGGACTCTTTTTTACAGCATGAATTCTCAGAGAAAAGCTTTGATATAAAAAAAATGCTCGAATACTTCTCTCTTACCTTCGCAAGTCATTTTGACAGCCTCTATGGGAATAAGCTGGACGAATTGGGAATCGATGTAGGAATCGATCAAAGTCATAAGCTTTGGATATATGAAGTGAATTGGCGACCAGGCTGTAAACAACGAGAATTTGAATTTGCAAAAAACTTCATTCCATATGCTGCGTATCTTGCAAAGAACCAAAATGTTAATGAAAAGGTGGGGAATTAAATGAGTAACAACAAAAATCACCAATGTGATGAAAGTTGTGTTTGTTCAGCACTAAATGAATTGAAGGAACAACAGGATTTGCTGAAAGGCTGCCCGACTAGTTGTTTTAGTAGTTTGCTTGTGAAAATTGTAAAAGTTGATACAATACCATTTATTCTTTTTGATGAAGAAGGTTTATTTAAAGCAATGGTGGCAGGAGTTTGTCGTTCACCGTTTTTTAGAATAGAAGAAATTGATCTTGAAAACTGTTGTGCGACATTAATGGTGTTAATAGGGAGAACAATGGATGGATATGAAACAGAAGAAATATGTGACATGTATGCCTTAGAGAAATCAGAAACGTTTCTAACAGTCGACTTAACTTGTTTTTGTGCTGTCCAATGCTTAGATCTTGATTTAATGAAACGTAAAGTGATTATTGAACCAAAATGCTAACATCAAATTTGACGTTCTTTCTTTGTCTTATTCACAATATGATTTACTAAAGAGATACCCTTATACATTCAAGGGGGATAAAGATGAATATTACATGGTTAGAACTCACGTTTTTAGCATTGGCACATTTTAGACTGACAAGACTACTTGTATTTGACAGAATCACTGAATTTATTCGCAGACCTTTTATTGAAGAGGTGGAAGAAGAGGAAGATGGAGAAGTCGTAACATATATTAAATTCAAAGGAAATGGTTTAAGACGTTGGATCGGAGAGTTATTAAGCTGTTATTGGTGTACAGGTGTGTGGTGTGCTTTTTTCTTGTATGGCGCTTGGGTATACTGGCCAGTTGGTACTGAACCTCTAGTCATTATCCTAGCCATTGCAGCTATAGGTGCGATTATTGAAAGTGTTATACAAAAACTGATCGAATAGTCAGAGTGACCATTTATTTAACCATCTAATGTTGACATGCATAAAATACTGTATTCAACTCGTTAGGAGGAACAATCATGATGAATCCTATGTATGGTGGAAATTACTTCTTTAAAAAGAAAAAAGTGAACAATCAACCTGAAAAACAAGCCGAAACAGTAAAAAAGAAAAAAGACGGCTGTGGCTGTGGCAAAAAAATAAAGAAAAACAATAACTAACCCGTCCATCCTATCATGAGGATGGTCTTTATTTTTTTATGCAAAATATTCTACAATGAGTGATAATTAGAACCTTGTGACAACTCTGAAAGCGAAAGTTCAGTAACGTAGGTTAACACCCAACATACAGCGTCGTATTTTCAGGGTAGACTTCCATGCAATTTAAGAATTGCATCATAAAGGATGAAATGTGACCTTGATTTTTAGTATCGAATGTTGGCTTTTAAGTAATTCATGCGTGTTAATCGGAGAGGAAGGAACCGAGACTCCTCGAAAATACTGACGCATTTCCTTCGTGCGGTGAGGACTCAAGGAAGCATATTCAAAGTCCTGTGGGAGATGCGCCGGGCTTGAGACCCCACAGGCAGTAGCCGAGGAGGCTCAAGTGGCGCCCCACGGAAAGCGAGGTTCCTGCAACGCAGATTAACACCCCTTGTACAGTGTCGTATTTTCAGCGTATCCATAAAAAAGCACCCCATGTTAACATGAAGTGCTTAACGTCCTTCAACTATGAAGGCGGCAGAAAAAGCTTCGGTTTCGGTGTGTCACAAGGTGAACGATCGTACGAATCTTTTCTTATTAAAGACATACATCGATTATTGAATTTAAACGGAATATACTGCTTGTAATTCGTTGGAGGATCAATGTCTGCATCTCTATAGCGGTAATATGGAGTATCAATAGGTAGATTATTCAAATCCTTTTCTCTTCTTAACTTCCTCACAATCATTGAACCAATATGGCGTCCGAGTCTGAGACCTTCGTCATTATCAATTGGGAAGTGTACTCCTCCATACAACCTAGAAACCGCACATTCCTCTGCTTGCTCTCTTAATTTCTGTGATTCTGCTGGAAAAAAGTAGCTTAATACTGCTTCAGCACACCCTGCAATTGTCGCATGACCGGATGGGTAAGTTGGGTGTCTCGGGGTACATATGATTGTAGCTAAGTCTTGATCGAGCTGATTTGGACGAGCTACCTTCCACTTGAACTTGAAATCCCAAGCGATCACAAATGCATCATGTAGGGCTTTGTGCACGGCAGAATGAATACGAGCGGCACGAGGTGCCGTTACTCCATACGTATCAATCAGTCGGTCAATAATAGGAGTGAATTGCTTTGTTGCTACACCTGTTCCCCAATATTTAGCAATGTCAATGTGTCGCTTAGTTGTTTGTTCTAGTGCCTTATGCACCTTTGTTAATTCATCATTCCAATCAATATCATTTGGCTCTTTTATCGCAAAAGTAATCGGTCGATTTCGGCTATCTAAGAAGTTGCCCTTATCATCGCGTTTAAAATAATTCGTTAACCATGCACCAGCAGATGGTTCTTCTGCTTGACGAGGAGGATGGTTTTCTCCAGCATAAGGAATGTCTGTCCACAAAGAATAGTTTGTTTCCACGTAAACTCCTCCTTTCGTTGTTTTCTATCAGATTATGCGAATGAAGTGAATCTGTATGGGTTGGTGTCTTAGAAAATCCCTTCTTGGAAAAAATATCATTTCATATTTTTTAAAAGTTACTCCATCCTAATATTGATATAGATTTGTACAGATGGAGGAATAGAGATGACTGTGATTAATCAAGTACAACAAACGTTATCTGGGTTAAAGGGAGCTCAAGCAAGCCTCGAACAGTTTGCTTTACAAACTGATAATCAACAAGCAAAGCAAATGTATCAGCAGGCTGCCCAGCAAACACAAGCAATTGTCGACATGTTACAGCCAAGAGTACAAGAAATACAGCAGGAAGAGCCTCAATATAACCAATAAATGAGAGGTTGGTGAAAGCCAACCTTTTGTAAAAGGACTGATTTAATGGTTAAGCATTTTTATTGGCTTGTGCCTATGCTCATAATTCTTTCTTCGTGCGGAGCAGAAAATCGTCATGAAGATTCTTTTTCAATTCAACATTCCAAAGTACATAATCCAAAATGGGTTGATCAAGAAGCAGTTCATACTGTAGAGAGCTATGAGGAAGTCACTAAGGCCGTAGCTATTCATATTGATAATGAATTGTTAGTTGCCATCCAATTAAAGCAATGGGATAAATTTCGTACAAAAAGCATAGAGAAGAAGTTGAAAGAAAAGCTAAAAAGTGAGTTTCCAGAACATACAATTACACTTTCTAGTGATTTAAAGATTTTTATTGAAACTAAAAAAATTGTTAATAGATCACAAAAAGGACTTGAAGAAAAGGAAATAAATAAGCGAGTTCATCAAATTATCAAACTGAGTAATGAACAAACGTAGAGAATAGGGTGAGGGCATATGGCAAATGAAAAGAAAAAAACTCTAACAGCAACGCAACTTCAATACCAAAGACTTCAACAGAAACATGAAACGAAGCGACCGGTCGTCAAAAATTGTTTGAAGGCTTTTTTAGTTGGCGGAATCATTTGCAGTATTGGCCAAGCTATTCAGCTATTTTATATTTATAATTTCAATTTTACACAAGCTACAGCAGGTAATCCAACAGTTGCAACAATGATATTTATTGCGATGCTTTTAACAGGATTTGGCGTGTATGATCGACTTGCACAATTTGCTGGAGCAGGTAGTGCCGTTCCAGTCACCGGATTTGGAAATGCCGTTATATCGGCTGCAATTGAGCATAAAACGGAAGGCTTTGTGTTGGGCGTAGGTGGTAACATGTTTAAGCTAGCTGGTTCTGTCATTTTATTTGGAACATTTTCTGCATTTGTCGTTGCATTAATCAAGACACTCTTAATCAAGTTCGGAGGTTTTTAAATGCTGCAAGGACATTCTACATGGGTGTTTCAACAAAAACCTATTATCATTTCAACGGGTGTTGTAGGGGGACCATTTGAAGGTAATGGCATGCTAGCTGAAGACTTTGATCTTTTACATGAAGACTTATGGCTTGGAGAAGAAACATATGAAAAAGCACATAAGGTACTATTTGAAGAAGCCTTCTATAAAGCAATTGAAAAAGCCAAGCTTGAAAAAGAAAAGATTCAATTTATCCTTGCGGGTGATTTGATTAATCAAATTACTCCATCTAGTTTTGCGGCTAGAACAATAGGAACTCCGTACTTAGGATTATTTGGCGCATGCTCTACTTCAATGGAAGGTTTAGCGCTAGGTGCGTACTTAGTTAACTATGGTGGAGCAGAATATCTTTTAACAGGTGCGGGAAGTCATAATGCAGCAGTAGAAAAACAATTTCGTTACCCAACTGAGTACGGTGGGCAAAAACCACCGACGGCTCAATGGACGGTAACTGGAGCGGGAGCAGCAGTTTTAAGTTTAAAAGGATCAGGGCCTAGAGTGACATCAGCGACGATCGGAAAAGTGGTTGATATGGGCTTATCAGATCCATTTAACATGGGTGGCGCCATGGCACCAGCGGCAGTGGATACGATTGAAGCACATTTTAGAGATAAGGGAATCGATGCGTCGCATTATGACCTAATTGTAACAGGAGATTTAGGAAAAATAGGACGAGAGGTTGCCCTAGATTTATTGAATCAGCATGGCTGGAATATAGCAGGATCAAAATTTCAAGACTGTGGCTTATTGATTTATCGAGATGGACAACCAGTGTTATCTGGTGGAAGTGGAGCAGGTTGTTCAGCGGTTGTTTTGTACGGACATTTACTAAATCGAATGAAGCGTGGGGAGATTAAGAGAATGCTCGTAGTGGCAACAGGTGCGCTACTTTCTCCAGTTACATTTCAACAGCAGGAGAGTATTCCATGTATTGCTCATGCTGTATCCATTGAATTTGGTGGTGAGGAAAGTTGATCACATCCTTCTTTTGGGCATTTGTAGTTGGTGGACTGATATGTGTTATTGGACAAATCATGCTTGACGTGTTTAAGCTCACACCTGCACATACGTTAAGTACGTTAGTAGTTTCTGGAGCGGTGCTTGATGGGTTTGGATTGTATGAGCCGTTGATCATGTTTGCTGGAGCTGGAGCGACGATTCCGATTACGAGTTTTGGTAATGCGCTTGTTCATGGAGCATTACAAGAAGCAGAAAAACACGGTGTTATTGGAGTTCTAACAGGGATGTTTGAGGTAACTAGTTCTGGGATATCAGCGGCCATTATTTTCGGATTTATTGGAGCACTTTTGTTTAAACCAAAAGGATAGGAGAAGTGGTGTATTATGACAGTTGCATCTCAAGTAAAGCAAACACTAGCAAGTGTGAAGAGCTTGGAAGCGAGTTTTCAAACGTTAGCACTTACATCAAGTGATCAATATGCGAAGGAAATTTTTCATGAAGTGATGATGATTTCAGGAGAGGTTTCGCGAGATTTACGAGAGCGTGTAATGGAGTTAGAAAAAGAAGAACCGCAATACAGGGGATTTTAGAGTAGTGGTATAAGCTTCGATTTTAACGAAAGAAGGGAAGTGTAGGATTTGCCTGAATGGATAGAAGTCATCGTACGGTCTGTTAGTATCATTTTAGGACTTTTTGTCATTACAAAGCTTTTAGGAAAAAAACAATTATCCAAGCTTTCCTTCTTTGAATATATTGTGGGAATTACGATTGGAGATATCGCTGGTACACTATCGATGGATATTGGCTTGAATATTAGAAATGGGGTTACGAGTATTTTAGTGTGGTCGTTGTTTCCTGTTGTCATTTCGTTTTTTTCGTTACGAAATAAAGCGTTTCGAGACTTCGTTGAAGGAAAGGCGACTGTATTTATTAAAGACGGCAAGATAATGGAAGATAATATGAAGAAGGAGAAGTTTACGGTTGACGAGCTATTGGCTCAGTTAAGGAAGAAGAATATTTTTCAATTTAATGATGTGGAATTTGCGGCGTTAGAGCCATGCGGTGAGTTAAGCGTGTTTTTGAAAAAAGAAAAGCAGCCAGTGAGATTAGAGGATATTATGACGAATGTACCTTCAATGAAGGAGCCTCAAACAGTTGTAATGGATGGCTTAATTTTAGATGAACCGCTTTCGACGATTGGTTTAAATCGTGGTTGGTTGAAGGAAGAAGTGGAGAAGAAGGGAATCTTGCTGGAGAACATTTTTTTAGCTCAGGTTGATTCTTACGGACAGCTCACTGTGGATTTATATGATGATAAAATTGAGCTCCCTCCACCGATGGCGAATAAATTAATGCTAGCTTCTCTAAAGAAGATTGAAGCTGATTTAGAGCTATTTGCACTCGCGACAGATTCAATGGCGGCGAAAGATATGTATATGAAAAATGCGGAGAAAGTTCGTGGGATTTATGCGAAGGTACGGAATTTGTTGGATAATTGAAGAAGATGCGAGTTTGTTTAAGGTGCTCTTGATTTGAGTACCTTTTCTTATTGGGGTAGTGGAGAGAATGGCTAGTTGTCTCATGAATTTTCGAAAGTGTATCAAAAAAAATTGAAAGTGTGCCATAAATTTTTGAAAGTGTATCATAATGAAAGTGTATCAAAAAAATTTTTAGAGGTGGGAAATGAAGTTTAATGGGTATACCTATATAGGTATTTTGGGATAAATTGATAGAAAAAAATTTTTATCCGCTAGAAAAATTTTAAAATGTGCTAGAAAAATTTCAAAAACTGATAGAAAAAATTCAAAAACTGTGTGATTCTAACCCGAAATTGCTTCTCAGCACCCCTTTTTGAGTAAAAATCAGCTCAATATACCCCCCACTGTCCCCAAGAAAATCCCCCACCTTCAAGAAAATGTTCAAAAAAACCTTAAAAACCATTCCAAACCATCTTACATAAGCTAATTATAACCCCACCACCTCTTAAAGGAGGGATAACCATTGGATCGTTTACAAAGAGAAGTCGAAAAATTCATAAATGAGTATTACAAACCACATGAAAAGGAAAAAGGAAAAGCAGAGAGCACGATTAAAAAGACAGAAAAAGATTTAAACAAGCTTGAAAAGCAATCGAGTTCTTTTGAAAGAGATATTGAATCGAGGTTTGAGAAAGTGGAGAAGTGGTTAGCGAAGAAGCAGCGTGAATTGGAGAAAAAATTCGGTGATTAGGGGATACAGTCCTCGAAATTCCACATTTGTCCTAGACTCTTGTCCTCACAGAAGTATTTCTGCTCACATACATTATTAAGGAATGGTTAGTGAAGGGGGTGGATAACTATGGGTTACGGTTGTGGATATGGTTATGGCGGATATGGCTACGGTGGCTACGGCTACGGTTCGTCTTTTGTGTTAATCGTTGTTCTATTCATTCTTTTAATTATCGTTGGTGCTTCTTTCTAAGAGAAGTTCATAAAAGTGTTTAGGAAGTACGAGTCACCAATAGGCTCGTACTTTCATATGTTATAGAAGCATGAAGGATATCTCCTATGCAATCACGACATAATTTGTTGGTCATACAATATTACTAAGGAGGTTTAGGAATGGACAACAATTTATTTAAGAATATTGAAAAGAAAACAGGCGTGAATATGAAGGATGTTTTAGAGCTTGCTAATTCTGTACAGAACGCCAATTTCAAGGATGAGAAAACGGTGCGTTCTATTATTCAGCGCGTTTCGCAAATTGCGAATAAACCAGTTAACAAAGAGCTTGAAGATAAGATTGTAAATTCTATTGTTAATGGCAATGAAAAGTTAGATTTTGGTACAATTTCGAAAATGATTAATAAGAAGTAATGTAAAAAGGATGAAAGTGTGTGTTCACTTCCATCCTTTTTTGTATGTTGGTTACCCTGAAATTACGTCACTGTATATGGGGTGTTAACCTTCGTTGCAGGAACCTCGCTTTCCGTGGGGCGCCACTTGAGCCTCCTCGGCTGCGCCTGTGGGGTCTCAAGTCCGTCGCTATTCCCACAGGAGTCTCGGTTCCTTCCACTACGGTTAACACGCATAAACTACTAAAGGCCAACATTCCATATATGCGAAAATCAATTTCACACAGCCTTTATGGTGCCAATTTACACGAACAAATATAATAATTAAACATTCTATAAGGAAAGAAATCACTTACACAACAGTATCCACCTATCCATCCCTCAATTACCTAACTTTTTATAATAAAGGAGTTAAAAACCTAGACCGGTTTGCTTTTTTGCCTCGTCGCATGTCTGGGATTGAGACGAAGAGTGATTCTTTTGCACGGGTCATGGCGACGTACATGAGGCGGCGTTCTTCTTCGAGAGGGCCAATTTCTCCGTTTCGGTTTGCTTCTAATGCATAATCATGAGGAATGCTGCCGTCAACTGCACTTAGTACGTAGACGTGTTTGTATTCAAGGCCTTTTGCACGGTGGATGGTCGTTAACGTGATGGCGTCGTGATATTTTTTGCTTAGTTCTTTCATTTCCTTATTCATGGCAATCATATGATCGACATGTGTTAAGAAGTCCTCGGTAGATTGGAATCGCTTTGCACTCACTTTTAAGTCACGAACGTCGTCGGAGCCTTTGTCAATCATGTTTCCTTCATTGCCACGCTTTTTAATAAAATCATCAAATCCCATATCACGCTCAATCATTTCAATTGCGACAATTGGTTTGACGTTTTTTAACGTAGCAAAGAGGGGAACGATTTTCTTTAGCTTTTTTACCTGAAAAGGATGTATGTTTGTTAGCTTTGGTAGAGCTTGGACAAACGAGCAATCCTCTAATATGCTCATCGCTTTTAAATCATTAAGGGCCGATTGCTTTAAAAATAACGCAAGTAGTAAATCACTAATCGCTTCGGTGTGATTAGGATTTAAGCTTAATCGTAAAAATGATAACATCGTCTTCACAATTCGGCGCTGGTAAAAAGATTCAGAATCCTGTTCAATCACAAATGGTAAGTTTGATTGAGAAAGTCTTTCGAAAACAGCACGAGATGACGTATTTGTTCGATAAAGTATCGCAAAGTCTGAAGGTTTTGCTCCTTCGGCAATTCGCTCCTTCATATCGTTAACAATCATTGTTGCTTCTTCTTCTTCATCATACGGATAAAAAAATGAAGGAAGCAGTTTATTGTCATACATTGCCGACATTTTTTTTGTATGACGCTCTTTATTTCTGCTAATGACTTTGTTCGCAGAAGCGACAATACTATGAGTTGAACGATAGTTTTGCTCGAGTGAGACCACTTTACACGTCGGATATTCTTGTGGAAATCCTAGAATAAACGAAGGATCACTTCCTCTGAACGCGTAAATGGACTGGTCATCATCACCAACGACACATAGATTGTTTGTATGTGCTGAGAGCATTTTCATTAATTCATATTGAACTTTATTTATGTCTTGAAACTCATCGATTAAAAAATAGTGAAATCGTTGCTGATACTTGTCCAAAAGAGAAGGGTTTTGCTTTAACATTTCATAACAGCCTACAAGCATGTCATCAAAATCAAACTTCCCTCGTTCTAGCTTTTTATTTTCATAATACATGTACATAAAATGAGCTCGCTCTTCCCACTCGTCCTTAGGCTTTACCGCGTTAGGTGGTGTTAACGTGTTTTTCCAGTAGCCGATTTGTTGCAGTGCTTGATCATAGGCGAATTCTTTTTCATCAATTCCTAGCTCTCGTCCGGCTTCTTTAATGATTTGCTCACGTTGCCAATCATATTTTAATAGATTCCCATGGTTCCATCTCGCAGGCTCATGGTGCATCACCATTTTATAAAAAATACTATGAAACGTACCGACGACTAAAGAACGTAAATCGTTCGGGGTTAACCAACCGTTTTCAGTTAAGCGTTCTTTCATTTCCTTCGCAGCTTTTGCGGTAAAGGTAACGAGCATAATTTGTTTTGGGTCAATCCCTTGTTCTTTTATCATGTAAGCTGTTCGTGCCGTTAATACTCTCGTTTTTCCACTACCTGCACCTGCCAAGATTAATAGAGGACCTTGAATGGTTGAAACGGCTTCCCACTGAGCAGAATCTAATGATGTACCTGATGGTAATGACTTTGATTGTAGCGCTTGTTTTTTTTCGAAGGGTGGGATTCTTTTTGGAAAATCGAGCGCTTTCCAACTTTCTTGTTCCACAACGGTGGATTCTTGGATACTTCGTGATTTTGGAATTTTAAAACCATTTCTTTCAATATAGTGATCTTCTTGTTGCGTAGAAGTTGGAGAAGAAGATGTGATTTTGACAGCAAATTCCTCACATTCTTTTTTCCAACCGCCAGAAGTATGTTGAAAATGGGGTTTCTGTTGGATGCCGAGATAGAGCGTCACTTGCTCCTTGCAGCATGCACATGTCACTTTACCAGCTTTACTAGCTTCATAGATGACTTGAAACTGTTCTCTGGGCAACGAGTCTAGATGTATTGTGCGAGATTGAAAGATTGCCTTTTCCATGAAGCGTGCTCCTTTTTTTAAAAAAATATTATCAGACTAGCAAATTGCTAGTTATCGATTTTAGAGTCAAGTTTAATCATAGCAAATCATACTATAGAACAAAAGGGTTAGTGAGGTTTAAACGTAAGGAATATGGGGTAAATAATGGATATAGGAGGGGAGCAGAGATGGGGTATATCATGCCAGTAAATCATGAACAATATACTCAATATTCAAATCGATTGACTCCTTATAAATTTGATGATCTACCTGTTGAAAAAATTAAAAGACTCGACATACAGTCACGTCTGAACGGACAAAATTTGTTCTATGATGGTGTCATTCAATCTAAAAAACAAAATAAAGTCCATCGTCACCTTCAAATTGAACAAAAGCTAACAGGAAAAGGTCGACATTTTGACGAATGGATATAGAAGAAAACAAAACGACGAGGTAAACAGATGAAGCTTACTCAAATAACTGATACGTGCTATTATTTTCAAAGTGCCGTTAATGTCGGCTATGTCCATAACGGAGAAAAAGGTCTCCTGATTGATGCAGGTCTTGATGCAAGTACGATGAAAAAAATATTAAAACAGCTTGATGAAAAAAGTTTGCCATTAACCCATTTGTTTATTACACATGCGCACGCAGACCATTTTGGTGGGGCAGCTTATCTTCAAGAAAAAAAGAGTGTTTATACGATGGCACCTGTTTTAGAGGAGGCTGTTTTACGCAACCCGGTTTTGGAGCCTATTTATTTGTTTCAAGGCAATACGCCGCTAAAAGAACTTCGAAATAAGTTTTTAGAAGGTCCAGCAATGAAAGTCGATGAAGTTGTAACAGAAGGGAAGTATGAGAGAGACGGTTTTCATTTTTCTTGCCTAGCTTTCCCAGGACATTCAGAAAATCAACATGGCCTACTCATTCACGATGTTTTATTTTGTGGTGATGCCTATTTTGGGATGGAGCAGCTTGAGAAGCATAAAATTCCGTTTATCGTTGATGCTGAAAATACCCTTTTATCGTTAGAAAAATTAGTTGAAATAAAGTGTTTAGGTGCGGTGCCTGGTCACGGTCACTATGAACAGGATTTTCAGCAAACTGTACAAGCTAACATTGCTTTTCACATGAAAATAGTAAAAAGCATGAATTCTCTATTGGATGAGCGCAAAATCTCACATGAACAACTAGTCACTGAGATGTGCAATCGCTGGGAAGTAAAATTAGCAAATATGGGATCATGGTTGTTGTATCGGACAGGGGTAACTGCTTATTTAACGATGTTAATCAAACAAAATAAAGCACAGTTTGTGATGGAAAATAATATTCCGATGATAAAAAAAGGAGAAGGCTAAAACGTTTGCACGTAAAGGCCTTCTCCGTCTCGCCACTCAGCATACATAATATCTCGGTAGCTCGTAGCTCCATGTGTCCGTATTTCATTCTTCAGCCAGCCCTCCTCAAACGGGCCTTCATCTAAATTATCCCAAAGAACCTCTCCATCAATAATCAATGTAATAGGAAGTGACACACGTTGGTCTACGAGTTTTAAATCACCTCTAGTTGCCGTTTCAAAGAGGGATTTGCGCAGTACACTAACAGTCCCATCGGTTTCCAAAATAGCAAACTCTACCTCACGTAATGAAAAGACATCTTTCATTCGTAACAAATGCTGAAGTTGATTAATATCTAAATTACACTTCGTCATTTGTTCTTTATCAATTTTACCCTTCCGTATAATAATCGAAGGCTGGCCCTCAAGGAAATTACGACTGCCTTTCATTTTTTGCGTAATGATTTCAATGATATAAATCAATGCTCCCCACAAAGTAACCGCAAATATAATTTTCCCTATTCCTGTTTCTTCATCATATACGGCATTTCCTACTAATTCGCCCAACACGAGTGCTGAGATAAAGTCAAACGCTGTAATTTGGGTGATTTGTGTTTTCCCCAAGACCTTTGTCATTAAAAAAAGCGCAAAAAAGCCTATAAATAAATCAGTCCCAATATGAAAATAATCCATTTCAAATCACCTATCCACTGTTTTCGTCTTTATAGTGTCTACTTCAATAAGTGATTTTATGATAAATAAAAAAAGAAAAGGCAGGAAGTTGCCTTTTCTTGTTAGATCGTTTTAACCATTGTCACATGAGGAATTCCTGCATCCATGAAGATATCGGAAACCGTTTCGTATCCAATGCGAGCATAGAAATCTTCAGCATGTGTTTGTGCGTTTAATTTTAATTTGTGAATGTCCTTGCTAGCAGCATAATCTTCAATTGCGTTCATGATTAGTTTGCCGGCACCTGATTTTCGATTCGTCGATAACACGCAAATTCGTTCAACTTTTCCAATACCTTCTAGTACGCGAAAGCGGCCGGCACCGATTGGTTGAACACCGTCATAGAGGACAAAATGTGTCGCTTCATCCTCGTATTGATCGATTTCTTCTTCTTCAGGTACTTGCTGCTCATCTACAAAAACCGTTCGGCGAATGGATAAAGCGTCATTCATTTCTTGTTCAGTTGAGACAATTTTTACTTCCATGATTATGCGTTCCCTTTTCCTAAGCGGAATGTTTCATAAACCGTCCATGAACCATTATCTAATTGATAGAGTAGGTGGAAACGATCGATTGTTTCTTCATGCGAAATGTCTAGCATTTTTAATTGATTTAACACGTCGGAATGCTCATCATCTGAAAGCTTTTGTCCGATTGTAATATGTGGAACAAATGCATATTCAGGTTGGTCAGTGAAAATTCCGTCATGCATTTTTGTGTGTAGGCTCACCAATTCATCTGTTGGTTCCGCTTTTAAATAAATGACATTGTTTACCGGTGAGAAGGAACTCACTTTTGAAATGTTTAATGAAAATGGCTTCACACCGTCTGCGATTGCTTGAAGTTGGTCAGCGATATCTTTAATTTGATCATCTGTTGCTTCAAATGCATTTTTTAACGTTAAATGTGGTGGAATTAATGCGTAATGCGGATCGTAACGCATTCGATAAGAATTTGCAAGATCTTGTAGTTTCTTTGATGGAAAAAGTGCAATACCGTATTTCATTAAAAGTCCCTCCTTAATGTATGTGCAATAAATATCGTTCAAAACGAATCTATCTTGTCTTCTATTATAGCAAATTTTCTAAAAATATTATATGAAAACACTTAAAACTTCATCATCATTTGTAGTGCTCGTATTAAGTCCGGTTGCCAATATGTCCACGTATGGTTTCCCTCAAATTCATCGTAAAAATAGGAGAATTTCTTTTGCTTAAATATCTCAGAGATACGACGATTTGGTGTCACAAAGTCCTTCGTTTTTCCATGGGTTGTTTCCACTGCTGTTTCTTCCGTACCAATGACATGATAAAGAGAGAGCAAATGAGGCTCCTTAAATTCCTCTACTTGTTGGACCACATAATCATTTATATAAGGAGACTGCAACATCACTTTCCCAAACGTATGTGGGTAAGAGAGCGCTGCCATTAGAGAAACAGTTGCACCTAATGAATCACCGATTAACGCACGGCCTAATCCCATCTGATAGGTCGGAAATTCCTCATCTAAAAATGGAACAAGCTCCTCGCCTAAAAAGCGAATGTACGCTTCATTTTTCTCACCACGTGTATGATATTTTTCCCTGCGGTCGTTTACATCCTTATAAGGAATTCCAACAATAATCGTATTATCGATTTCTTTATTATGTAATAACTCATCGGCTACTCTAGCAATTCTTCCTAATTGAAAATAATCACGACCATCTTGAGCAATGAGAATTGAATATTTATATAACGGGGAGAAGGTAGCTGGTAAATACACAAGTAGCTCGACAGCTTCTCCAAGCGCTTTACTCTGAATTGTTAATTCTTTAATACTCCCTTTCGCCATTTCCATGATGAACCCTCCAATAATTGTAGCATTTACATAAACTTAACTTTTCCTTCTCGATTATTATAACTTATTTTTTAAAAAGAAGTATTTTTAGATGTTTATTTATTGACTTTCCATACAATCCATTTATAATATAATTTATTAATCCGATAAAACTTATCAGATTTATATGGAAAGTAGGTGTGTAAGATATGTTTTTAACAATTTCAAATGTATCAAAACAATATAGCAATCAAAATACAGTGAACCAAGTTCTTTCAGATATTAATATTACGGTAAATGAAGGCGAGTTCGTTTCCTTGTTAGGGCCTTCAGGTTGTGGGAAATCGACGTTACTCTCAATGGTAGCAGGGTTAACAAAGCCTTCAAGTGGTGAAATCATGCTTCAAGGAAATCCGATCACAAAACCCGGAAAAGACCGTGGAATGGTTTTCCAACAAGCAGCGCTATTTCCTTGGTTAACAGTAGAAGAAAATGTAATGTTTCCTTTGAAAAAAGAAATGGATAAAAAGCAGGCAAAAGATCGTGCGCATCACTTTTTATCAATGGTACAGTTAAGTAATTTTACAAACCATTCGCCGCATGAATTATCAGGTGGTATGCAACAACGTGTAGCCATTGCTAGAGCACTTGCGATGGATCCTACGGTGTTATTAATGGATGAACCATTTGGAGCGCTTGATGAACAAACTCGTTCAAGGCTTCATGTAGAATTAGAAAAAATTTGGTTAGATACGAAGAAAACGATTTTATTTGTCACACATAGTATTCAAGAATCAATTAAATTATCAGATCGAATTCTTGTGATGGGAACAAGACCTGGTGTCATTTTAGAAGATATAAAAATTGATCTTCCTCGTCCGAGAACACATTCGAAGGAAGAAGTTGTCGCACTAGAAACGAAGATTTTAAAGTTACTAGAAAGCGAGATTGAGAAAGTTGCAAGAGAGGAATTAGCATATGCGTCTAGCCGTTAAACGAATCGTATTTTTTGCTGGTTTATTGCTGATATGGCAAGTGGCAGTAAAGGCCACTGGTGTTTCAGAAGCACTTATGCCAGCACCAACAGATGTATTTAAAGAATTAATTACAGGATTTGCAAATCAAACATTGGTTCATGACTTAGTCGCAAGCTTTCGAAGGCTTTCAATTGGTCTAGTGCTTGGTGTGTTGATTGGATCTGCGCTTGGTATTTTACTTGCCAAATCGAAAACAGCTGATGAAACACTTGGAACACTTGTATTAGCTCTTCAAAGTGTACCAAGTATTGTTTGGCTCCCAATCGCGATTATGTGGTTTGGTTTAAATGAAATTTCCGTTATTTTCATTATTGTTTTAGGGGCAACATTTGTAATGACAATTAACATGCGTGTAGGAATAAAAAATGTGTCCCCTATATATATCAAAGCAGCAGAAACGATGGGCTCTCGTGGAATTGATATGTTTGTGAGAGTGATTTTCCCAGCTTCGATTCCTTACGCGGTAACAGGATTGAAATTAGCATGGGCATTTGGCTGGCGTGCACTTATGGCTGGTGAGTTATTAAGTATGGGGCCAGGTTTAGGATATACACTTCGATACGCGTCTGACTTTGGTAATATGTCACTTGTCATTGGCGTTATGATTATCATTGGTACGATTGGGTCAGTAGTAGATATTTTATTATTCCAGCGAATTGAACGAAATGTATTCCGTCGCTGGGGATTAGAGAGAGAATAAAAGGAGGAATTATGATGAAAAAAATAGGTTTATTGACATCGATTATGTTTTTAGTATTTGGATTAGTTTTAGCAGCATGTGGTACAAGTGAGGGGACAAATGGCGATGGAAAGAAAAAAGTAGTCATCGGTTATTTCCCTAATATTGATCATACTCCAGCAATGGTTGCAAAAGAGAAAGGCTTCTTCCAAGAACAATTAGGTGAAGATGTCGTAATTGAATACAAAACGTTCCCTGATGGTGGCGCGTTTATGACGGCGTTAAAAACGGGAGAAATTCACGCTGGTTTAGTAGGACCAGGACCTGTTATGAACAACTTCACTAACGGTGCTGACGTGGTTATTTTAGCAGGAGCTTCTTCAGGTGGAACGAGTATTGTTGCAAGTAAAGAAAGTGGTATTGAAACAATTGAAGATTTAGATGGGAAAACATTTATAACACCTGGCGTAGGTTGTACGCATGATGTGCAAATGGAAACATTCTTACAGGACTTTGGTTTAACATCAGCACGTATTGGTGGGACACTTAAGCATGTAACTGGTAATCCAGCACAATACGCAGCAATGTTCACGAGTGGTAAAGTTGATTTTGCAGCAGTACCAGAACCATGGGCTTCACAGCTTGTAAAAGAAGCGGGTGCGAAAATCATCGTTGATAGCACAGAAATTTCATTCGGTACAACATTACCTAACACGATTCTTGTAACAAACGGTAAGTTTGTAAAAGAAGACAAAGAAACGATTCAAAAAATCGTCAATGCACACAAACAAGCAGTAGCATTTATTAATGACAATCCAGAAGAAGCGCGTCAAATCATGATGGATAGCATTAAAGAAATTACAAAGCAAGAACTTGATAAAGAAGTAGCTGAAATGGCTTGGGCAAAAATCAACTACACAACAGAAGTAAATGAAGAAGTCATCCAAGAATTTGCAAATTCTTCTTACGAGTTAAAATTCTTAAAAGAAAAGCCTGAATTTGGAGATTTAATTGATACTTCATTTTTAACAAATAACTAATTTGACCGGTGTCGAGATTATTCTCGGCACTTTTTTTACAGAAAGTCGGTGAGTGAATGATGAAAAAAGTTGGCTTCATTATGATAGGAATGCTTTTATTGTTGACCGCTTGTAAGAATCATGAGGAAGACATGTATAAAGAATTTCCAATGAGCTTAGAAGTAGGGGAGTTTCAAGGGGTTAATCAGGACGGAGAAACGGTGACAGATACGAATGTAAAAGGGGACGTGTGGCTTGCAACGTTCATTTTTACTAGCTGTGATACGGTATGTTTGCCGATGACGGCTACGATGGCAAAGCTACAACAGAGGCTGAAGGCGGAAAACCTGGAAGTAAAGCTTGTTTCGTTTAGCATTGATCCCGATCATGATCAACCAGATGTGTTAAAGGAGTATGCCGAGCGATTTGAAGCTGATTTTTCAAACTGGGACTTTTTAACTGGATATAGCCAGGAAGACATTGAAAGCTTTGTGAATGTATCCTTTTTATCACCTGCTGCAAAGATTGAGGGGTCGAATCAATTCATGCATAGTACGGCCATTTATTTAGTTGGGGCAAACGGAGTTGTTCTTAAATCGTATGAGGGTGTTGGAGATACACCGTTTGATGAAATCGTAAAAGACACGAAAAAATTGAAATAAAGAGGTTGGGACAAAAGTAGTTTACCTAAATAGAAACTAAAACAATGATTGTAGGTGTAGTGAATCCGCTCCTGAAATATACTTCGCTTTCCGTGGGAAGCTGGCAAGCCTCCTCGTGCTACTGCACTGCGGGGTCTAGCCGTTGCTTTTCATCCCGCAGGAGTCTACGTATATTTCATCCGCTAAGCGATTATTTTGTTCAGAGTTTTAGTTAAATACTTAAGTTATGTGCCAGCCTCTTTATTTTGGGAGAACAGTAGAAATAAATTTAGTAAACACTTTATCGATTAATGCTTCGCCTGTTTCTGTTTTTGCATGAAATTCAAAATTGAACGTAACTTCTTCTTCATCTAATAGAAGTTTGACATGGCGGTCTTCGCCGATTAGCCACCTTGTTTCGTCTTCGTTCAAGCTTTCATATATTACATCAATTTCTAAGAATGCGCCAATTTCGTGAACAAATTCATCGAATATCAGTCCCTCTGCGTCATTCTCAGCTTGTTCAATAATTTTTTTCGCATAGTCACTATCTTCAAAGAACGCTTTTTTAACTTGTAGTGTTTTCATCAGAAACGACATACCCCCTTACTCATTAGAATTTGAAAAAATAGGACGATTTATGCAAAAGAAGGAAAAAGATTGGAGAGGGAGAATAGGTATAAGAGATGATGATTTGGAGGATTACAGATGGAAGCAACAGATGAAATTTTAGCAGTATGGCGAAAGTTTGATGGATTTCCAATGGAGACGTTAACAAAAGCTTGGTATCTTCAAAAACATACAGAGAAAAAGCAACGTGATGTGTCCTTGATGAAGAAGCATTACAAGCAGTACGGAATCACTGGTAACTGCTTTGACCTCGCACTATGGTTATTGAATGAATTTAAGATAGCTGGAATTGAAGCATATGGGATCGGTCACGGTTTGTTTACACCGAGTGCTCATGTGGCAGTCATTGCTCTTGGTGAGAACGGCGAAAAATACCTTTGTGATTTAGGTGACCAATGGTTACAGCCTATTCTTGTGACGAAAGATCATGAAAGGTTTACGGGTGAAAGATGTGATGGCTTTTTTCCAGCTGCCTCAGTTGAGGTGGAGCCACTAGGTGACAAGGTCATCGTACGTTATCACCGTCCGAATGGGAAAACAAGTTCACAGCAATTTTTGCTTCATCCAATTGAAGAGACAGTGTTACAGGAGGCAGCTGAATTTTCACAGAACACGTTGAAGAAAAAGCCACTTCTAGAATGTCGTATTCCTATTGAAGGGGAAACGGCGCATTGGGAATTTTACGATTGGGAAAGCTTTTTGAGTACGACGACAGGAAAGGAATATGACGCTCCGTTAGCTTCATTAGAAGAGTGGGTGGAGCGTATTCATGAGAAAACGGGGTATGATAAGGGGTTTTTGGAAGAGGCGTTGACTCTATATAAAAAGATAGGCTAAGATTTTTGCACAATGAAAGCACATTTAGAATATACTGGGATAAGTGGGGAGGAACATCGAAAGCGTTTCTCCTTGTTTATCAGTACTTAACAAAAAAGGAACGGACTCAGTTGTCCGTTCCTTTTGCCATGTATTAGGCTTGTGTTACATGTTTTTTCTCAGTTTCAGCTACGATTACTGCGCATGCTGCATCACCTGTGATGTTAACAGCTGTACGCGTCATGTCAAGTAAGCGGTCGATACCGATGATTAGGGCTATACCTTCTGCTGGTAAGCCTACTGAGCTTAATACCATTGCAAGCATGATCAGACCAACACCTGGTACTCCTGCTGTACCGATACTTGCAAGGACAGCTGTTAATACTACCGTTACGATTTGTGTCATTGATAAGTCTACACCAAATACTTGCGCGATGAAAATCGTTGCAACCCCTTGCATGATCGCTGTTCCATCCATGTTAATGGTTGCTCCTAGCGGTTGAACGAAACTAGAAATTGATTTTGGTACTTTTAAATTGTTTTGAGCAGTATTCATTGATACTGGTAAAGTTGCATTACTACTAGACGTACTGAAGGCAACTGTCATCGCTGGGAAGAACCCTTTAAAGAATGATAAAGGATTTGTTTTTCCAAGAATAGCAACTGCTGATCCGTATGTCACAAACGTATGAATGAATAAAGCAAGAACGACCACAATCATATATAGACCCATTGCTCTAATAGCATCAAAACCTTGGCTACCAATAGCAGTTGCGATTAAACCGAATGTTCCGTATGGCGCAAATCGCATAATTAAGTTGACAAGGTACATCATGATTTCATTCCCTTGTTCAATTAAGCTCTTAATTCCAGCTGTTTTCTCACCTAAGATTGTTAGAGCAAATCCAACGAAGATTGAGAAAGCAATGATTTGTAGCATGGACCCATCTGCCATGGCAGCTACTGGATTTGTTGGAATGATGTTTAATAAAGTATCTACTACTGGAGGAGCTTCCGTTGTTTCAAAACTTGCTCCTTCTGTGTTAAAATCGCCAACGCCCGGCTTCATAACAGATGCTAAACCTAAACCAATAAGAATTGCAATACACGTTGTAACTAAGAAGAACGTAATCGTTTTAGCACCGATTCGTCCAAGCTTTTTCGGATCACCTAGTCCAGCTACACCAAGTGTAATGGAGAAGAATACGATAGGCACGACAAGCATTTTGATAAAGTTGATGAAGATTTTTCCTAGTGGAACAAATACCCAAGTATTAAGTGTTGTGAATAGTTCTGGTGAAGTTAGGTTCAATAGAAGACCGACTGCTGCACCTAGAATTAATCCTAAAATAATTCGTACTGTTAAATTCATAAATAAACCTCCCATTTTCATTTTTCTTTTTAGGGAGAAAGACCGATTTTTTGCATAAAAAAACACGAGAGCTACTCGTGATATGATAATGACATAGAATAGAAGTCTCTCTCCCATTGCTTACGGAGTTAGCTGCCGGATTCGGACGAAGAGTAGCCCTACCTACAAAAAAGGATTCACCCCGTGTTGACTGTGGTTCCCCCGTTTCCTTTCATAAAGGAATTAAGCAATAAATATTTAGTTGCCTGTTATTTATTTATAAGGCATGAATACTAGGTTGTCAATGTTTTTGACTTAACAGATGCTTAAGATGGGAGAGTTAGAGGTGGGAAACCTCCATTATTCCTTTCAGTTTTTGGTGTGTGATTCTCGTTTTAGTAGGTATTAGAATCCTATTTCCTAAAATAAAGAAACCTCTGTCCATTGAAGGCAGAGGAAGAAAAATGTATTGGTATTAGCAGCCATCAATTCCACAAGCATCACCAGAAATCGGACCTTCGTATTGTTCATTGATGATTTTCTCAAGCATTTCTTTCGTATGAAGACCTTGAACTCGGCGATTTCCGATAAAGAATGTTGGGACTGCTGTTATTTGAGCTTCTTGGTATGCATGGCGTAAAGCTTCTCGATGCTTTTGTTGGTAAGTACGAGCAGCAACTTTCGCAGTGAAATCTTCTTTGTCTAAACCAACCTCTGCTGCTAGCTCAGCAAGAACGTCAACTTGACTAATATCTAGTTCACGTTGCCAATAGCCCTTGAACGCTGCAAGTGCGTATTCAAGACCCTTATCATGCTCTAGCGCATATTGATACCCTTCGTGTGCTAAATGCGTATATGGTACAGGATCGATATCAGGTAAAACCATTTGAACGCCAAAGCGCTCAGACATTGGTTTAACAGAGCCGTGCCAGCCACGTTGAATATAATCACTTTTTGGAGAAAGCTGTTCGTTTGGATATGGACGGAGCTCAAACGGCATCCATTCTACTTTTACGTCTTTTCCTTTAATTGCTTCAAATAGCGGAGCCTCCGCTATAAAACAGAATGGTCAAACAAAGTCTGAATAAATTTTAATCTGTAAAGTGGTCATATGCGACTACCTCCTAAGCTTTTATAGCCTTATTATGTCATAAGTCAATAAGAAAACATACGAAAGTGAACTGAAGGAAATAAAATGGGAATTTTCGGATAAGTGATTGACAAAACCGTTTATTCGAAGTATATTTTTAATACGAATGTACTAATATGATCCGTTAGCTCAGTGGGAGAGCACTTGCTTGACAGGCAAGGGGTCACTGGTTCAAGTCCAGTACGGGTCATTCCAATTTAATATTTCGAGAGATTTTCATTCCTTTTACTATTGCAAGAAAACTTGAGCATACTGTTAAAGATTCCTTTGACTGTGTGAAAAAGCTTTCTTATAGATACTAAAGTGATACATAAGATAAATCGGTGTATTTCTTGACTAATGCTTTAGTTTAGGGATAGACCATTTTTTTTTGGCAAGGGGGCATGGGGAATGAAAAAATCAAAGGGTGCTATAGAATCAGAGATTAGTAAGGCAATCACACAATGGGAAAAAGATTACCTTGGACGTGGATCTGTTTCTGTAAAAGCGGATATATTACGAGATATGATTATTGTGAACTTGCAAGGTATCCTAACACCAGCCGAATATAGTGTTTGTGAAACACAAGAAGGAATGTTGACGGTTAAAAAAACACGTTCGGGTTTAGTAGAATCTGGTTTAGAAACCTTGAAGGAGATCATCTTAACGATCACGGGTGAAGAAGTAAAAAGCTTTCATACCGACCTCAGTTCTCGAACAGGAGAGCGAGTAATGATCTTTAAATTATTTAATGATTATGAGAAGAAAATTTAGTGAGTTTAATAAAGAGAGGGAGATCTTTAAAGGGCAATGTGCCAGTTAAAGATAAACCGACAGTTCAGTCACAATGGTAAAAAACCATTGTATTCTGTAATTGTCGGTTTTTTTATTGGAGAATTTTTTAGGGGGAATTAACATGAATGAAATCATCTTACAAAATTTACTTTCACCGGTTGTGTTGTTTTTTGTATTAGGAATAATTGCTGCGATCTTTAAGTCAGACTTAAAGATTCCTTCAGGATTAAGTGAAGGATTAAGCATTTACTTATTAATTGCGATCGGAATAAAAGGTGGAATCGAACTATCACATTATTCAATACAATCTGTCTACCTTCCAATACTAGGAGCGTTATTTTTAGGAGTAGCCATTCCGATTATTACGCTTTTTATCATGAAAATCATCAAAATGGATTTGAAAAATTCGATTGGTCTTGCGGCAACATATGGTTCGATTAGTATTGTGACGTATGGTGCTGCGATTGCCTTTCTTGATAAAACTGGCACATCGTATGAAGGATTTATGAATGCGTTAGTTGTACTGATGGAAAGTCCAGCAATCTTCGTTTCTTTAATTCTATTAAAAGTAGTTGAAAGAAATAAAGAATATCCAATTCTTTCGAGTCAAAGTATTGGCTTTATTCCGGCATCTGCTAACTTAATTGATAAAGAGGTACTTAGGGAAAGTATTTTCGGAAAAAGCATCTTGCTTCTCGTAGGTAGTTTACTAATAGGATGGCTACTTGGCGAAAGCGCAGTACCTATGGTAAAGCCTTTATTCATCGACTTATACAGCAGTGTGTTAATTCTCTTCCTATTAAATATGGGGTTAATAGCAGGTCAACGTATACCAGAGGTTAAAAAACATGGAATGAAATTGTTGCTGTTTGGATTATTTTCTCCGCTTTTATTCGGCACGTTAGGTGTTGTAACTGGTAGTTTAGTTGGTTTATCTTTAGGTGGGATTACATTAATGGGAGTGTTAGCTGGAAGTGCTTCATATATCGCAGCACCAGCAGCACTAAAAACGTCTGTACCAGAAGCGAATCCTTCTATCTATTTAGGCTTAGCTTTAGGAATCACATTTCCATTTAACTTAATCATCGGAATACCGGTTTATTACGAATTAGCAAAATGGATTCAATAGGAAGTATGTAAAATGGAGAATTGAATGGATACTATTATAGAAAATACGAATCATATCAGAGAAGATTAACATTGTGTGGATAGGAGGCAGCCATGAACGAGAAAGAGAGGATTTATTCCTTTTTTCATCATCGGGTTGGCATTTTGGCTACGATGCATGAAAAGGAAAAGGTGATGGCACCACTATTAGAAGACAAACTTGGCATAAAAGTAAAGGTTCCAAAGCATCTTAATACGGATCAGTTTGGGACCTTTACTCGGGATATTGAGCGCATGGGAAATCAATTAGAAGCTGCTAAACATAAAGCAGAGCATGCCCTAGCATTGACGGGTGAAACCATTGGGATATCAAGTGAAGGGATTTTTGGTCCACATCCTATGTTCCCTTGGGTAGCGCATAATCGTGAAATCGTTTATTTAGTTGATAAAGAAAATAAGTTTGAAATCTTTGGAGAAGCGGTGACGACTGACACGAATTATAAGCAAAAGGGGATAAAAAATATTCAAGAAGCCCTCTTATTTTGTGTAGAGGTTGGATTTCCTGAGCATGGAGTTATTGTTAGAAGTAACAACGAGATGATAAAGGGCATCATTACAAAAGAGCAACTAGAAGAAGCGATTCATGATCTGATGAAGAAAAGCAGTCAGGAAGAGCTTATGATAGAAACTGATATGCGTGCATTATACAATCCGACACGAATGAAAAACATAGAAGCAGCCACACAGAACTTAATCAATAAAATCTATAGCCTTTGTGAGAGCTGCTCCTATCCAGGATTTGAAGTCGTTGAACGAAAAAAAGGACTTGAATGTGGTGGATGTGGCTTAAAGACAGACTTAATAAAATCAGAGATTTACAAGTGTAAAAAATGCGGCGTGCAGAAAGAAAAATTATACCCAAATGGCAAGCAGTTCGCTGATCCAGGCCAATGTCCGTTTTGTAATCCGTAAACGATAGAGAATGAGTAAAAGGAGATTTTGATGAGCGCGAATTTAACAGATTTCGTTAAAAACACAATAGCGGGAATAAACAATTATGAAAAAGACAATCTTGAATGTAACAGGGAATTAGTAAGAAAGGCAATTGAGTTTTATAAGATGCAATCTTATGAGGAAGTAGAAACAACCGAACAAGGTACGACTAAGCTTTTACATGTACGTTCGATGGCGGAGGAAAATCTACTTTCTAAAATTGTGGATATTGCGCTGGAAAGAGAGAATGAATGTGGGATTGAAGAAGTATATGAGAGCCGTGTAATAAGAGAATACTAGGTAGGATCTTATGCTAATGAAAATTTGGAACTAGAACATTTAATGTTGATAAAGCGTTATAAACACAAACATTAGAAAAAAATAGACATAGAGGCTTTCATCTCTATGTTTTTTCGCTTTTCATACATATGGTAAAATTAGGAGAGGAGAAAGACGATTTTGTTTTGTTATGGTAGGGGTGTGGAGAATGAATTTAAATTATGAAGTAATTCCAGAAGATGAAGTTTTTCAATGTCGAGAACTATGCAATGAGCTGATGAGTTATCAAAAATCAAAAGCGACTATCACACCAGAGTTATTTGATTCGATGAGGTTTGAAACACGAATGGTACCTTCAGTGGAAAAGGCTATACATAATTATATTGTGTTAGTAAAAGATGGAGAGGTGCCCGTTGGCTATGTTTACGCCAATATCTCACCTAAAGAAGCCTATTCAAATGAATTTGCTACATTTTTTGATTTATCTTCGGTTCGAGGAGAGAATGTAGGCTGCTTGTCTCAATTTTATATTCGTGATGGCTATAGACAGTATGGGATTGGCTCTACATTATTTCAGCTATCGATGGAGTGGTTGAAGCAATTTGAAGAAATAGAGGACATTTTCATCTTTGTATCAAATGGGAACAATGAGGCGTTGGAGTTTTATAAACGAAAAGGGTTTGTTGTTAGTCATGAGATCTTAGGTGGGTTTATTACGGTTTTAAGAAATAAATAGGAAGTAAGGGGAGAACTCGATGAATCATTGGCATACGCGGTTTCAGGCTTCTGAATACATTTATGGAACTGAACCAAATGAATTTTTAGCACAATCACAGAAAAAACTAAAACTAACAGGAAATGCGCTAGCTATTGCAGAGGGTGAAGGCCGTAATGCAGTGTTTTTAGCACAACAAGGAATGAACGTCACGACTTGGGATTACGCTGAAGCTGGGTTAGCTAAAACAAGAAAGTTAGCAGCATTACGTAACGTAGAAGTAAAAACAGAGTTGATAGATTTAAATGAAGCAACATGGACAGAAAATAGCTGGGATGAAATCGTATGTGTCTTTGGCCATTTTCCAAAAGAGCTTCGCATGAAGACACTCCAAGGTGTAAAAGCAGCGGTTAAACCAGGAGGATACTTTGTATCCGAAGTGTACTCTGTTTATCAACTTCCTTACGGGAGTGGTGGTCCAAAAGATGTTGAGTTATTATATCAACCAGAAGAATTCCTACAAGCTTTCTCAGACTGGCGAATTCAACACTTTTTCATGGGAGAGGTTGTTCGCAATGAAGGTGCATTACATAATGGGCTATCACATGTGATTCAGTTTATTGGACAAAAGCCAAAAAGCTAATAAGACAAGAAAAAATGCACTCTCTGATTAGTAGAGAGTGCATTTACTATTGTAATAGAAGATTTCCATTACCCCTTAAGGCCAATTGCTTTTAAAATCACATCTAACAGTCCTGTTGAAGATAATAGTACGATTAGAATTAGCACTGGTGCAATAAAACGTAACGTGACAATCCAAAGTTTGTTCACAAAGCCACCTGCAGCAAGACCGCCGATTTCTTCAGCTTTCTTCTTACCAATAGCCCAACCTACGAATAGAGCAGTTAGTAAACCGCCTAGAGGTAATAGGATGTAAGATGCTAAGAAGTCAACTGCATCAAAGAAGCCTTTACCAAAGATTGTGAATCCACTCCAAGCTCCAAGTGATAGAGAAGAAGGAATTCCGAATAAGAAGATAATTGTTCCTAAAATCCAAGTTGCTTTTTTACGTGTCCATTCAAATTTGCGCATAAAGTACGCAACAGGTACTTCAAGAATCGAAATAGCTGATGTTAACGCAGCTACTGAGATTAATAGGAAGAATAACACTGAGAAAAATTGGCCAAATGGCATTAAATCAAATACAGCTGGAAGTGTGATGAAAATAAGTCCTGGTCCAGCACCTGGATCCATTCCGAAAGCAAATAATGCTGGGAAGATCGCTAAACCTGCTACTAATGCAAAACCTGTATCTGCTAAGCTGACACCTGTTGCTGCAGTTGGTAGATTAATATTTTTTGGTACATAACTTCCATAAGTAATCATTGTACCCATACCTAAACTTAATGAGAAGAACGCGTGACCTAGTGCAACTAGAATCGCTTCTCCAGTTAACGCTGAGAAGTCAGGTGAGAAAAGGAAAGCAACCCCTTCGCTAGAACCTGGAAGCGTTAATCCACGTACAACAAGGATAAGTAAAAGTACCCCTAACGCTGGCATTAAGATTTTATTCCATTTCTCAATACCTTCTTTAATTCCTTTTACAACAATTACGATAACAATCGCCATGAATAATAGCTGCCATAAAATTGGTCCAAGAGACGTTCCGATAAATCCTCCGAAGTGGTCGCCTAATTTATCAGGTGGAATGGCTAATAAATCACCACTCATTGCTTTCGTTGTATACGATAACGCCCAACCAGCAACGACTCCGTAGAAAGATAGAATTAAGAACGCTGATATGACACCGAATATCCCTGTAATGAACCATGGTTTACCAGGTGTTAGTTCTTGGAATGAGCCGACTGCATCTTTTTGAGTATTTCTACCAATCGCAAATTCAGCTAACATAATTGGAATTCCAATGAGTGCAATACAAATTAAATAAACAATAATAAATGCTGCTCCACCATACTCACCAGTAATGTAAGGAAACTTCCAAATGTTCCCTAAACCAATCGCAGATCCCATTGCTGCAAGCATAAAACCTGTTCGTGATTTCCATTGCTCACGACCTTGTTGCGCTAAACCTTTACTCATTATGTATCCCCCTTTTATTAAGTTTGTCTACCTTATACAATATAATACAATAAGTTCATAGAAAATTCACATTTATTTTAATTTTTTAAAAAATATTTTTTTCTTACTATTTAAGGATATTAATCTATCAAAAAAGCTGTTAAAATATTATGTCGATTTATGACATTGTTTGGTAGATATGGTTTCCTTTATGATAAAAACACATTGAAGAAAGAACAATTTACGAACGAAAAACTCCTCCATTTCATGTTGGAGTTTTTTGTTGTTAAGGCTCACTAAGTATGTGTGATGCAGAACACACCACTGATCATGATGTTCAAGTAGATTGGAAGTAAGATGAGATAGGGAGGTTGAGGTTGATGGAAAAACCAATAAACAATCTTACAAAAGAAAATGATTCGAAAATAGGAACGTGGATTTCAATTGGTGTCGTTGGCGGTGTAATTCTCGTTACGTATTTTATTGTTTATGGCTTATATATGGCTAGAGTATAGGAGGGAAAAAAGATGAAAATGCATCTTGATGAAAAAATTTGGCTAACGTTAAGCTTTGGAATGATCATGATCTTTATGCTAATAACAGGTTATCAAACATTTGCAAGAGAAATGGGCCCACCAAGTCATAAGGAAACAATTGATCCGCAAAAAGTAGATGAAACTGCACCATTTGACGAACCGGGTATTAAGAAAATTGGTGAAAACGAGTACGAAGTCGTCATGACTCTTCAACTGTTTAGTTTTACACCTCAAAATATTGAAATTCCTAAAGGAGCAACGGTTCATTTTATTATGACATCTAAAGATGTTGTACATGGCTTTGAGGTTGCCGGGACAAACATTAATGCAATGGTGATGCCAGGATATGTTCAGCGGATATCCCAAACATTTGATGAGGCTGGTGAGTATCTCGTCATCTGTAATGAATATTGTGGAGCTGGACACCAAATGATGAGTACAACCATCACTGTGAACTAAAGGAGGGAAGCATAGTGGAAACGATAATAAACAGATCATTGCAGGTGAAATCGAAGAAAATATTAGATATAAATTTAGAGGATGCAAGGCTTTCGAGAACATATTTATTTGTGGCATTTGCCGCTTTACTTTTAGGTGGAATTTTAGGACTTCTTCAAGGGTTGAATCGCGCTGGCCTCTTAGAGTTACCATTTTGGCTCAATTATTATAAGGTTTTAACCGCACATGGGTTGCTTTTAGTAGTAGTGTTATCAGCTTTTTTTACGATTGGTTATTTCTATGCTGGTCTTTCTCATAATTTAGGTGGTCTATTGCCAAAAGTAAGAAGAATGGCATGGGTTGGATTTGGACTTAAGATCCTTGGCTTTGTACTGGCAGTTATTCCAATTTTAATGAATGATGCTTCTGTCATGTATACCTTTTATCCACCGATGGCTGCGTCTCCAATCTTTTACATTGGGTTAGTTTTTATCGTATTAGGAGTATGGATGTGTGCTTTCGGTGCGTTTATTAATGTAGCAGATTGGCGTAAGAAACATCGCGGAGAGCATCTTCCTATTTTACCGTTCTTTGCCACAGGTGTATTTGTACTTTTGTTTTTCGGTAGTCTACCAGTTGCAATAGAAGTATTGATGATTATTCCTTGGGCGTTTGGATGGGTAGAAACGATAAACGTGATGCTATCACGTACACTGTTCTGGGCGTTTGGACACACATTAGTGAATATTTGGTATTTAACAGCCGTTTCGGCTTGGTATGTGTTTGTACCGAAAATAATCGGTGGTAAACGATGGAATGATACTTTAACTAGAGTTGTCGTCATTGGACTCGTCATGATGAATATCACAGGTGGATTTCACCACCAAATCATTGACCCAGGAATATCAGAATCAATCAAATTTATGCATGTCTTTATGAGTCTAGCGATCGGTTTTCCTTCTTTAATGACTGCTTATGCGATGTTTCGAGTATTTGAACGAACGGCTAGAGAAAAAGGTGGAAAAGGCTTTGTAGGCTGGTACAAAAAAATGCCATGGGGCGATGTTCGTTTCCTTGCCCCAATGATTGCGATGATTGCCTTTATTCCAGCTGGAGCGGGTGGAATTGTTCAAAGTACAAACCAATTAAATCAAGTTGTTCATAACACTATGTGGATTGTCGGTCATTTTCATCTAACATTAGGCATGTCTGTTGTGATGACGTTTTTTGGAATCAGTTACTGGCTTGTCCCATATCTTTCAGGGCGTGTGTTAACACCTGCAATGAATAAACTCGGTATACTCCAAACGATGATATGGACAGTCGGTATGGTCATAATGGCTGGTGCCATGCATTATGTCGGACTTTTAGGCTCACCTCGAAGAACGTCCTATTCCACATACGGCGACCATGCTACCGCGTTAGGATGGGATCCATATCTCATGCTTCTAGGAGTTGGTGGAACGCTGTTAATCATTGGCGTCATTTTGCAAGTGTATGCAGTCTATCACCTAATGTTTCGAGCACCAAAAGGAGAAACAGTGTTTCCTATAGCTGAGAAAGAAGAAAGAGATGTCACACCAGCATGGACCGAACGCTGGGGGCTTTGGATCGTGCTCATGCTCATTTTGGTTGGAATGGCTTATGTCATACCAGTTGTAGACTTTATCGTCAATGCACCACCTGGATCTCCTCCATTTAGAACGTGGTAGGTAAGAGAAGAGATTGTTCAATGAGCGGTCTCTTCCTTGCTTTGATTTCGAAGATTAGGAAGTGATCTCGATGAGTAAAAAGAATACAACAATTTCTCTTGTTGTCGTCTTACTATTTGGTGTTCTCTTATTCTATTTCGGAACTGACGGATTTCGTGCCTACACAGCAGAAACGGTGCGAATCAATCAACTAAAAAGTAAGCAACCAACATTTCCTAAAGTTATGCTAGAAGATAGCAAGGGCAGAACGTATACCATTTCTGAATTTGAAGGCAAATATGTGTTTATCACGTTTCTATATACGTATTGTGGAACGGTTTGTCCGCAATTAGAAGTGAATATGGGAAAGGTGTATGAGTTAATTCCTCAGAGCTATATCGGACAAGACATCGTTTTCCTTAGTATAAGCTTTGATCCTGAAAGAGATGATCCCGAGACATTGGAGAAATATCGACAGATTTTTAAAAGTGATGGAGAAACATGGAGAATGGCAAGGATACCAGATGAAAACGAACTTGCTTCATTATTAAAGGAATTTGGTGTGATAGTGATTCCAGATGGAAATGGGAATTTTGCACATAACTCGGCCTTTTATTTAGTAGATCGCAGTAGTAAATTAATAGACGTCATGGATTACACGAAAGTTGATGAAGCTGCACAACGAGTGGTCCATATGTTAGATAAGGAAGCGGGGGACTTAAAATGAATCAATCGACATTTGGTTTTCTCTTGTTCCTTTTCTTACTAATTCCGCCTGTAGCTTCGTTCATGGAATCCATCATGGTCATTCATATGCACATGCAAATGCCGATGCTCGTTATTGCCGGAGTTCTAATTGGCCCTTTCTTTCAAACTAGATTCCCCCATTTTTTTAGAAAATGGAATGAAAATGGTGTACCAGGGAGCTTGTTATTTCTCATCATTATTGTTTACTGGACGATTCCACGGACAATGGATGAAGCCTTGACTGTTCAATCAGTCGAAATCTTTAAGTTTATCAGTTTACCTTTTTTAGCAGGAATTCCATTACGAGACAGTTGGGGCAAGCTTAGTAGGAAATGGAAAAACGCTGTGATTTTATTTTTTACGGTGAAATCTATCTTAATGGGTTGGTTATATATTTATTCAAACGAGCAACTATGCAACAACTACTTGTTAATTGAACAACTAACACTGGGATGGAGCTTTATCGTTACTGCGATTGCTCTAATTGTCTATCTAGGCTATCAATTCGTTGTGGATCATGAGAAATATGAAATGAAATAATAAAAGAGGTTGGGACAAAAGTAGTTTAACTATAGAAACCGAAAAATGATTGTAGGTGTAGTTCATCCGCTTCTGAAATATACTTCGCTTTCCGCGGGAAGCTGGCAAGCCTCCTCGTGCTACGCACTGCGGGGTCTAGCCGTTGCTTTTCATCCCGCAGGAGTCTACGTATATTTCATCCGCTAAGCTATCATTTTAATCGGAATTTTAGTTAAAAACTTAAGTTATGTCACAGCCTCTTTTAATTTGTGTTGGTGATTCTACACTTGCTCTAATATTGATGCAGTACTTCCGCACTCATTAAGGGCATTCTCTACTGCTTGAAGAGATGCTTGAATGCGTTGGCGGTTTTCATCTCTTTCTACTGTTTGAAGGGCGTTTGTTAAGCAATTCTTTGCCTCGTTTAACGCTGTACATGAATCTTGAACATATCCTCTTGCATTTTGTTCCATTCTTCTCACTCCTTTCCATTAGTAGTATTTGTTTGAGTCTGATTTCTTATGAGCATTTTTCCTGCATCCAAATTTAACACTGTCAATTTGCTCGAAAGCCCATAAGATATTAGATACTAGCATCAAAAAGTGAAAGGGAGCTTTAGTATGTATCCAATTGATGAGCGGAGTAATGCACAAATTGTTTCATATGCCACGGGTGATGTTACAGGTGACAGTATTCAAGATCATGTGTTTTTAACAGGCATTAAGACACCAGGCAGTCCATTTCTTCAACAAATTACGCTGCACGTTCAGGATGGCAGAACAGGACTGGTGACGAAGGTTGCTTTAAAAGAAAATGCAGGCTACAACCCGACTCTTTTTTTAGGTGATTTTAGCGGAAATGGTGTGTCTGATATATTAATTAGCATCGCAACTGGTGGCAGTGGTGGAATCATGAACGAAACCATCTATTCATTTATAGGGAATAAAGCCAAATTAATGTTTGATTCGAATGTCTACAATAAGATCTATTCATATAAGGTCACGTATCTCGATTACTATAAAGTGAAGGTAGATAGTATCCTGAATGATCAAACTTACCTTATCGACATATCGTTGCGAGATGAGGAATATCTAAATGAAATTTACGATCGTAACGGAAAATTGAAACGTCCAATTGAGGGATTTGTCAATCCATTAAGTGGATTGTATCCAGTTGACTACGATCACAATCAAGTGTATGAGCTTCTTGCTTATCAAAAAATTGCAGGCAGGTACAATGCGGACTCATTGGGGTATGTGTTGAATACACTGAAATGGAATGGGAAGAGGTTTGTGTTGCACAATCAGAATGTAGCGATTTTTGGATACGAATGAGGAACAAGTCTTGGTCATAGCCAAGGCTTGTTTCTATTCTGATTTTATGACTAGCCCACTAGTCCAACTCTTTAAAAGAAAGAAAAAAGAAGCGAATGAGGTATTGGAGTATTATTCTCCTCCTATCGTATAAAAAATGATAAGAAGAAGGCAGATGCCTATCAGTTATTACAAGTTTTTAAAGAAGTAACTGGTTACGACGGAAAAATGTGGGGTCCTAGTATTATAGGTTATCAAACACAGATATAAATGCAAAATAGAGTATTTCCATATTAGAAAAGGCACTTTTATCGTGCCTTTTCTTATTTCATTATTTTATCGAGTGTTCTGTTTTAACGTTGTTAATCGATATCTTTTAGAAAGCTATTTTCCTTGAATAATTAAACATAGAATAAAGGAATACTACCCATTATTATGGTTGTTAAAGGAGCGTCTCATGGTTGAAAGACAAAACACCTTAAAAAAGAAGAGTATCTTAAGGATTGACCTAACCAAAGAGGATATACATTCTAAGAACATCAACCTAATTGTAGATTCCATCAGTCAAATGGAGGCGAATCAAAGCTTGAAAGATCGGTTCGCATCTATTGAATTACATACTATAGAGGAAGATGAACCAAATTCAAACCATAATATGGTGAAAATGAGGTTGTATTTCACGGAACTATTTAAAAGTTTGCCCTACTTCTTGTTTTACATCAACCCAACAGGAGATTCTCACCTTAAGATCATCAAATATTTAGCTGATAATATAGAAAGTAACAGTAAAGAAGAACCTCGTCTGTCAGGAGAAGTAGGGTACAAAATGATTGAGGCCATTGAAGATCATGTAACGAAGATTGGCTTTGAATCTGAACATGAGGGCTTATTGGAGCTTTATCAACTCATCAGCGACTCAATTAAAGAAGAAGACCTTCAATGTGGGTTTCTGTAAGCATATCTTCGCTTAAATTAACGGGTACTAATGTTGAAGAAGAAACACAAAAAAAGATCCATTTGCTGCACAGTACAACCTTACTGCGACACAAAGAGATAAAAGCTGTTGGATGCTAAATCCTCAGCTTTTTCTATTGCTAATTTACTGTAGGAACTGTTGAGATTTACGTTGCTAATTGGTTTAGAATTTAAAGGTTTGCTCCTATTAACCGAACCCGTTAGTCATTTTACTATAAGGACAACTTAAGCTTATGTTAATATCTGTATTAGAAATAGGTAAACATAAGAGGAAAAGGCTAGCTCACAATAAGCCACAAGTATAAAGGGAGATACGATGAAAAATAAACATGAACGTAACGAAATAGGATGGAATTTTGATAATAGTTATACCCGGCTACCGAAATCATTCTATTCTAACTTAAATCCAACTCCTGTAAGTTCACCGAGGTTAGTAATAATCAATGATCAGTTAGCGACATCACTTGGATTGAGTGGTGAGGGTTTAAAAGGTGAGGAAGGGGCAGGGATTTTTGCTGGAAATGAGATACCAGAAGGCGCTGCGCCTCTTGCTCAAGCGTATGCAGGGCATCAATTTGGACACTTTACGATGTTAGGTGACGGTCGCGCTATTTTACTTGGCGAGCAAATTACCCCAAAGGGGGAGAGGCTTGATATTCAACTAAAGGGTTCTGGAAGAACGCCTTACTCTCGAGGTGGTGATGGTCGCGCCTCACTTGGACCAATGCTACGCGAATATATTATCAGTGAAGCTATGCATGGATTAGGTATCCCGACTACTCGAAGTCTCGCGGTGGTGACAACGGGTGAGGACGTGATTCGAGAAACGAACCTACCTGGTGCGGTGCTGACTCGTGTTGCAGCCAGTCATATACGTGTCGGGACTTTTCAATATGCTGCAAAGTTGGGAACTGTCGAGGACCTTCAAGCACTCGCTGATTATACGATAGACCGCCATTATCCAGAGGTTGAATCCCATGAGAACAAATATCTTTCCTTTTTAAAAGCAGTCATTAAGCGTCAAGCCGCTCTCATTGCAAAATGGCAGCTAGTAGGTTTCATTCATGGTGTCATGAACACTGACAACATGACAATTAGTGGAGAAACGATTGATTATGGGCCATGTGCCTTCATGAATACATATGACCCAGCAACAGTATTCAGCTCAATTGACACTCAAGGTCGATACGCCTATGGCAATCAACCACAAATCGGTGGCTGGAACCTTGCCCGATTTGCAGAAGCACTTTTGCCAATTCTGCATAGTGATGAAGACGAATCACTGAAGCTAGCTCAAAATGCCATTTCAGCATATCCTGATTTGTTCAGAAGCGAGTGGCTAACTGGCATGAGAGCAAAGTTGGGATTGTTCAATGAAGAAGAGGAAGATAAACAACTTGTTGAGGAACTTCTTACTTTAATGGAGAGATACAAAGTAGACTACACGAACACGCTTGTTGCACTGACTTTCGATAAGGTAGAGGATACAGTCCTAAAAGGCAAAGAAGCGTTTGATAAGTGGTACCAACAGTGGCAGGAGAGACTTGGTAGACAGACGGAATCAAAAGAGCAATCAGTTGAGTTAATGAAGAACTCGAACCCTGCCGTCATCCCCAGAAATCATCGTGTTGAAGAGGCGTTAGAAGCTGCGGTTAGTTGTGGAGACTATTCTGTGATGGAGAGACTTGTTGGTGTTCTATCGAATCCTTATGCACATTCAGCTGAGCAGGTGGAGTATGCAAAAGTGCCTGAGGATAGAGATGAAGGGTATCGAACGTTTTGTGGGACTTGATGCAGGACTGGGGGGAACCGAGGGGACGGTTCTTGTGGTTTGAAGGTGTAAACCAACGAAGCGAGGAGACGGTTTCGAGCTATGACCATTTTGGTTATAGCTTTTTCTTTTTTGATTGATAAATTTCCCTTTAATTTTTGGAGGGCATTTATCAATACTTTACCCATATATATATTATAAAAAAGAACAGGAGTCGTGTTCATTGGACAAACAAAATAGTCGCTTCAGATGGGTCGTATTTGCTTCTGTTTTATTTACGTATGTTTTGATGTCAAGTCAACGTACCGCTCCTGGATTAATTACGGATCAAATTATGCACGATTTTCAAGTAACCGCAACGACAATTGGCTTACTAACAAGTATCCAATTTTTTGTGTATACAGGTTTACAAATTCCAATGGGCATCATGGCGGATCGTTTTGGTCCCAATTTCTTTCTCATCATAGGGGCTCTCCTTACAGGTATAGGAACGATTATTTATAGTGTTGGAACGCATGAGTATTTGTTGTTTTTTGCGAGAATTTTAACAGGAATTGGTGACGCGACGATTTGGGTCAACATGGTGTTAATTTTGAGTATATGGTTTAACGCGAAGGAATTTACAAAATTAATTGGTGTTGCTGCGATGACAGGAAGTCTAGGCTTTCTTTTGGCGACAGTGCCATTCTCCTTACTCATTACTTTACTTGGTTGGAGGCTCGCCTTTTTTTCAACAGGCGTTTTATTATCCCTATGTGGTTGTCTCCTTTATGTTGTGCTCATCAAAAAGCCAAAGCAATCGCTCTTTATTAAAAAAGAAGTTCAAAATGAAAAGACTTTTGCTTTGATACGAAGGATTTTCTCGACTCGACAAGCATGGGCGTTGTTTTGCTGTCACTTTGGCATTGTTGGGACTTATGTTGGTTTCATTAGCTCTTGGGGTGTCCCATATGGCATGTATGTGTATGGAATGACACGTACAGATGCCAGTCAATTAGTGATGATTGGATTAATAGGTGCGTTAATTGGCGCTCCTTTAGCGGGGTGGATCTCTAGTCAGCTAGGACAAATTAAACGACCCTATATTGTCGTTCACCTCATTCTATTAATCACGTGGTCTATCTTTCTCGTATTTAAAGGAAGTCCGCCCACTTATTTATTAACAGTGATCTTTTTTATCATTGGTCTCTCCTATGGAGCCAATGCGCTAACCTTTGCATCTGTCCGTCAATCTTTTCCGATCAAAGAATCTGGTATCGTCTCTGGCTTTGCCAATACAGGAGGGTTCTTAAGTGCCGTACTGTTGCCAAGTATTTTTGGGAGAGTATTGGATTATATTCAAGTGGCTACTGGGAGTATTAATGAAGGATTTTATTATGGGTTCTTTACACCGGTGATCTTTGCTTGCGTTGGGGTGATGGGCGTATTGATGTTGAAGGAGAAAGCCGTGGGTAACCGGGGGGACGGTTCTTCTGGTTCATCTTCTTGAAACTGAGTGGGAGGAAGGCTCTGCTAGTCAATGGTGAGTAGTGGTAATATGATAATATATTAATTAAACAATTAACGAGAGGTAGAAAAAATATGGAGTTATCTATCCGAAACGCCGAACGAACCGATTACGATGCATTGATACCTTTATTCAGGCAGGTTCATGAATTGCATGTGTTAATAAGACCAGATTTGTACAAGGAAAACGCAACTCCAGTCGAAAAAGACTACTTTGAAAGGCAGTTATCAGATGACAAACAGCATATTTTTGTCGCTACCTTAGACAACTCTATAGTCGGAGTGATCGTGACGAAGGAAGAAGAAATCGCTGAAAATCCATTTGTCAAAGCGAGAAATGTATTAACAATAGACAGTTTATGCGTGGCTGAAAGCAATAGAAAAAAGGGGATCGGAAAAAAGTTAACGAATTACGTTTTTGATTTCGGAAGAAGCCTTGGAGTGGATAGTGTTGAACTGGGAGTATCCGAAAAAAATTCATCTGCGATTGAATTTTATCAATCCCTTGGGATGGCAACTAAGAGTAGGAAGATGGAGATGAAATTGTAAAAGTGGGGTGCTATTGAAAAGAACGGTCCACATACGTTTTAAGAGGTGAGGAAACAACCACTAAACTAAGTACGGGGAGTCAAAAATATGAAACAAGTGGGAACGCTATACTTTTTCTGTGGGAAAATGGGTGCGGGAAAATCAACGAAAGCAAAACAATTGGCGAAAGAGAAACATGCCGTGCTGTTGTCTGAGGATGAATGGCTGTCAATTCTTTACCCAAATCAGATTGCATCTTTTGAGGGCTATCTAACGTTCTCAGCGCAGCTCAAGCCGTTGGTGAAAAAGCATGTCCAAAACATATTAAGTGTCGGTACAGATGTAGTGATGGATTTTCCAGCTAACACGAAAAAACTGCGAAAATGGTTTTTGGATATAGCGTCAGAGGTCAATGCAAGCCACCAGCTCATTTTTCTTCATGTGAAAAACGAGCAATGCTTACGTCAAATCGCACAACGGCGCATTGAACAACCAGAAAGAGCAGCTTTTGACACGGAGGCAGTTTTTATCCATGTTACTAAATTTTTTGAAGCACCAGAAGCATCCGAGGGATTACATATTCTAGAGTTTAGGGAAAAAGAATAACATAGACTAGGTCAAAAATTTCACATGTTAATAAGCACAGTTTTGTAAAATGAAAACGCAGCTCAAGTCGAATAGGAATACTTAGAAGGTCAGTTATCTTAAAACCGTATTGACGTTTCACCTGATTCAGTTATCTGCACTCAAACTAATAATGAGGTGATGAGATGTACTGGAAACTAAGAATTCCTCTATTCTTATTTGTCATATGTACACTTTCTGGTATTGGCCAGAAGTATCCTGAGCTCTTACTAGCAAATACAACTTATTTCATTAGCAGTACATTTTTTATTGGACTCATTGTCATTATTTTTGCGCTTTTTGAAGAAACAAAAATAAATGAGAAGGAAGTTCATTTCACAATTGGTATAGTTATAATCTTAGTAGGTTTTCTTTTGGATTATTGGATGGTTTAGTCGACGTATGGAGAAGTCGAATTGATATTAAATAAGGATAAAAGACAAACATCATAGAGGTGCTTGTCTTTTTTAAAAAATTCAAGATGCTGATTCTTACCTTTAATAAGCACCCTGTGAATACGTTAATTCGTAGCTATGTGTATAAATTTCAATTAAATTTCCAAATGGGTCTTCGCAATAGACCATTTTGAATGGTTTTTCATTCGGATAGTATTCACGAATTGGCATTCGTTGTTTACCACCGTGAGCGACAATTTTTTCAGCAAGTCCTTCAATATCAGGATCTTGTACGCAAAAATGGAAGATGCCTGTTTTCCAAAATTCAAAGTTATTTTCTGGTGTTTCATTTCCTGGGAATTCAAAAATCTCGACGCCCACTTTATCAGAAGTTGCTAAGTGAGCAATCTTAAAGCTTCCCCATCCTTTTCCAAATACATCTGTGCACATTTGTCCTATAGGACTATCATCCTCGATTATTTCTGAAGGTTCCATTATTACATACCATCCCAATACTTCTGTATAGAACGCTACAGCCTTGTCTACATCCGGTACGGATAATCCAATATGTGAGAATGAACGTGGATATGGTTTAGTCATTTTTATCTTCTCCTTTGGGTAAAAGTTATTTTATTAGTATAATAATAAGAGGTTGAAATGAATAGACGGCACTTTTTTGTAACCAGGTACCTCTTTAGTAACCTCGTTAAAAAAAGACTTTACTAGTATGTCCAAACTTTCATAGAAATGGAGGAAGAACGTTGAAAACGACTAAATACAATGTGCCAGTTGAAGCTACATTGGAAGTAATTGGTGGGAAATGGAAAGTTGTCATTTTATGTTTGTTAAAAGAGGAGAACAAACGCTTTAGTGAACTTCAAAGAGCAATGCCTGCTATCACCAAAAAGATGCTTTCACAGCAATTAAAAGAATTAGAAAATGATGGAATAATTAATCGGAAAGTTTTCGATGAAGTACCTCCAAAAGTACAATATTCTCTTAGTGAAGAAGGAGAAAGCTTACGAGAAATCTTAAATTTAATGTGTGCATGGGGAGCTAGAAAGATAGATGATTAGAAACAATGTGGAAAGTGAGGATGATAATGCTACTTAAAAGAAACTCTTTAATTGACTTCTGGTTCATAAAAAAATCATGAAACTATAGAAAGCCATGTAATTTTTTTTTACACGGCTTTTCCAAGTTTCCTATAGAGTTGATATCCTAATAAAAAATAATACTATCAAAGTAAGAATATATACTGTCATAAGCAGAAAGAATTTCGATAAAATGATATAGTTATGACTTTTCTTCTTCCTCGTGTATAACCAACCTATAAAATAGAATAGTGGTAATGATAATACCATTAAGACAATGATCAATGTAATCACCCTATAGAATTAGTAGTTATTATTTTTATGAAGTTGATGACTTATGTGAAGTTTAAAAAGAACCTTTAGTAGCGAAAATGAGATGAGAAGTACAGTCACTATCAAACTACTTTTTAATCACCTCTATTCCTAACGCCCTCATAACCTCTTTAACATGAATATCGTCTGCCATTTTCTTCATTGGTTGCCATTTGACTTCTTTTAACACTTGGTGATCCTTTGGTAGTTCAGGATCAAATCCTAAAGTTGGAGCGTCACTGTTTGGCATGGGTTCTACCAAGTAGCATTTTTCAATTCCGCCCTCATATTGACTTGTAAATAAATGTTTAACCACCTTCACGTTCAATTGTACTTCCTCTAGCACTTCTCGTATGACAGCATCTTCAAAACTCTCACCATTTTCAAGTCCACCACCGGGTAACGTCCAAAACTCCTTTTCTCCATCAACAATGCGTACCATCAGAATATTGTCATTTTGAATTAAAGTTGCAAAGGCTCTTGGTCTGTCGTTCATCTCTGTCACCTCGATATCAAAGCAATATATTTATTGTGATCCTACCTTTTTCCTAATAGAATCTATTTTATTATAATGATATGCTTTAAAAGTAGATACCAAAATATGTTAATGTGAGTAATAAGTTTTTAACATGTGAAAAAGATAGATTAAATAAAGAAGCGAGACAATTGAGGTGTTTTATGGGGAAGTTGGGCTGCCGAGGATTCTCGACAGCCCAAACTTTTCAAGTTAACCTTCCTGCATGTAATGCTTTAGTGTAGTTATAAAATACACTTATAACTACAACGAAAAAAATCACTTGCTTAATAAATACGTCTACATTAACATTTGAAAAAATCAATAAGACTAAGCCTACGATGACAATAATATCAATTAGAGAAATTTTCAATCTCATGTCAGGACGAATTAAGCGATTTTTAAACAAGGCAAACACTCCACCAATCAATAACAAAAGGAGCCAAAGTAAATATAAATCTTGATTTATAGTGTACCCAAACAAAGGAATATAAAGGAGAGCATATGTCCAATTTGAAATTTTAAGTAATTTTTGTGTGTTTTCTTTCAAGTGATGTGTACCTCCTTATCAGCAGTTGATTACCAAGTGCCTTGAGTATAATTAGGGAATGGCCCATTCCAATTAACTCCAATATAGATACCTTGCTTTCTGATTTCTGCTTGTAAGATTAAATAACATAGATTAACTAAAGTAGCAGTTCCAATGATAGTTAAAACTAAAGATATCGTTGAACCTACAGGTCCACCTAATAAAAATGCCACACTGTTAAGTGCTGCTCCTAAAGCAACTGGTCCAGCAGCTGCAGCTGCAAAATACATCCTAACTTCTCCGTGCGTAAAATAAACTTTCCAATTTTTCACTGAAACTTGTGGAGTAACAATATTATCTCCTGATAGTTTATTAACATTTTGAGGAGCTAATACTACATCACTAGAAATACCTTTGGTTATTTCTTTAGTATTTGCATCAGAAATTACATTTTTTAAATCTTCAACAAATGTATTATCTACACCGTATTTATTCTTTAAATACATATTGTCATCATTTAAAAGTATCATGTTTCCTGCTTCATCAGTTGAAAGTTAATCCATAATTCCACTAGTTGTATAGATTTCCAAGAAGTTCTCTGTATAATCGTCTAACTCAACTACAAGTCCATCAACGGGGTGAATTGATCCTCTTACTGGAATTTTTCTTTCTGTTTCTAAACCATTTGCATAAGCCGGAGACACAAAAGCGAAAGCCATTAACAAGGATAAACTAAAAAAAAATATTTTTTTTAACAAAATCCCTCCCTAGTAGTTTAATACAAATTCTACAAATACAAAGAAATACCCTTTCTTTTATTCAAAAAAATGAAAATAGACCCTTTGTTTTGGGGATGGGGGCTGGCTCGGGGTGTGGGGATGAGACCCCACGGTCTTATTGCATAGCTGGACTATGAGTAAAGGAATATTTCGGACGGATGACTAGGCGGTTTTTGGCGGTATGATGGTCAGAGCAAGCCGATCCTTCGAGTTCCTAGTTTTAGGTCTTTCAAGGGTGGATAAAAATGGGTGCTTTTCTTTTGTTGAAAACGACAAGGAGAGGCACCTATTTTTCTGTTCTCAACAATGTGACATATGCTAAACTTTATTTATCATATTTTACCATTTTCTTAACCTACTATATTTAAAATAGAGAACTGTAATAAGGATGTGTAGAAAAAATGAATAATAGACATCTATTTTTGTTTGGTGGAAGTCCTCCTTTTGGTAAGCACCTTGGAAAGACATTTTCAGATTTAGCTTTAAATCAAAAAGGTAAAGTAGCAGTCCTATTTGTGTTAAGAGATGGATGGCAAGCTTATATGCCAAAATATACGATTATTTTAGAGCAAAATGAAATTTCCAACTTTGTTTATATCCCTCTACTCGAACAACAAGAAGATTCTCATCTTGATGAGTTGAGTTCTTGTACAGGGATCATAATTTGCGGTGGAGACACTGAGTTATATCATAGATTTATTGTTGGTACTGATATAGGAGAGCAGGTCAGAAGAATGTATGAGAGAGGTGTGCCAATCGCAGGATTTTCCGCAGGAGCATTAATTAGTCCTGAGAATTGTGTCATACCTCCAGTAGACAACGTGGAAGGAAAACAGTTATTTCTTCCTGGATTAGGGCTTATTCAAGATTGTGTAATTAGTGTTCATTATTCTAAATGGAGCGAAGAAGCAAATTTAAAAGCGGCTATTTCTAAGATAGGTGTTTCTAAAGGATATGGGATTGATGATGACGAGGGTTTGTATTTTATGAACGAAAATCTTGTAGATAGTGAAGGGGGAAAATATTATGTATTTAATGGATAAACCAGTAAAAAAGTTAGTTTAACGTTTCATAACAGAATGGAATGACTCAATTGTTCAATCATTCTTACCCTAGTATCTCAGTATGTTGATGGTCCTTTTACCTTAATGGAAAAGGTTTTTATATGGAAATGAGGTGTTATATTGACTAGCCAAATCAATTACTGGAAAACACGCGAAGGATTAATGAGTGAATCCGTATGGCTTTCCAAAGGAATAAGTCTCTACAAGCTACTGTTACAGGAACATCCTGATAATATTGAAGCAAAAACAGAGCTTGCGAAGTTATTAGTCCGTAGTGGTACGGATGAGAAGATGAAGTATGTTAACCTCTTAAAAGCAAAAGAACTGTTTGAAGAGGTTATCGCGCTTTTCCCTCATAATGCAGAAGCCTTATATAGACTAGGTCATATTAGCTTTGAGGAACATGAGTATGAAAAAAGCATAAAGTACTTTGAAGAAGCAGTTGAACTTCCTTTGTCAGACATAAGAATGTTTCGAGCTTACTCTACGATTAGCAAGGCGCATTTCCAACAAAGGAATTTTGAAGAATCACTGTCTTTCTTGAATCTAGCAAAAGAAGTGGATACTGAACGTAATTTTACATTAGAAGTAAGTGAATTAGAGAGTTTAATCAATCAGGATGGAGTTCGTAAAAGGTTGATAAGGTATTCAGACGGAGTTAGTGATTTTTTAACAGTTGAGCAATCAGAACAAGAAAAGTCTGAAACGGCTTTAAATGATGAAGCAGAGCTAGACCTAAGTCACTTTCATCCTACTTTTACTGGGCCAGCGGGTGAGGAAAGGTTGGAAAGAAAGGAAGCAGAAATATTAAGCTATTTAATTGAACGAGATACTAGGTATATAAGTAAAGAAGAGTTACTAGTCATTTGGGACGAAGATGAACAGCCTGAGGTTAATACAATAAAATCTTATATTTCAAAAATAAAGACGAAGCTACGGAGATGTTTTTCAGAAGATGTTGAGACGATCTCAACAAAAAGAGGCCATGGATACAAATGGACGTGTGAAGTGCCTACAAAAATCATGAAGATCCTGTAAGCAAGAAAGGTTGGGGGAATCCCAACCTTTTTGTTCTATACTCCAATTAGAAACTAAAGGAGGAGATTAGGATGATCAATGTATTTGTTTATGGCACGTTACGTAAAGGTGAAGGGAACCACAGGTTGTTAGAAGGCGCGACATGTATGGCAGAACAGGCTTGGGCAATAGGGACCTTGTATGATACAGGATACGGATACCCAGCCATGAAGAGTGCGAAAAATTCTAGAGTATATGGTGAACTGTACTCGATAACAGAGAGTACATTAGCAGCACTTGACCAATTAGAAGGATTTACAGCTGGTGGTACACATAATTTATATGAAAGAATTCAACAAACAGTTCATACAGACAAAGGTAGTGTGCTTGCATATTTGTATGTCGCAGCAACCGACCATTTGTGTCATAAACCTATTTCTTCTGGAGATTGGAAGGAATATAGGTTGACTACAAACGCAAGTGAGCACATTCTCTATTTTGCCTACGGTAGCTGTATGGATCAACAAAGATTCATAGAGCATGGGGTCAGTCATTATTTTAAAGAGGTGATGGGTGTTGGTAGTTTACCGAACTATACACTTCGTTTTACGAGAAAGTCCACTTCAGATAACAAGGGGCGAGCGGACATAGTTGAAGAAGGTGGAATGGTAGAAGGGAAGGTGTATAAGATTCCAACTGAAGCTTTAAAAGAATACCTCTATTCACGTGAAGGAGCACCATTCACGTACCGGGTTACGTTTGTAACCGTTGAGCTTCACGGAAGAAATGTTCAGGCTCTCACCTTTGTAGTAGTTGATAAAAAAGAAGAAATAGCACCACCACATTGGTATGAAGAAGAAATTTTACGAGGCGCAAGTGGATATTTAACGACAGAGTATGTAGATAGAATAAAGAGACATATAGATTCATTGAAAAAACAAAAACAACAAATTTGGGGTATGTAAAATGGCGACATTTACAGCACAAATATTAGTAGGCTCTAAACATCCGTACGATAGCGGGATAGCAACTATCTCACACACTCTCTACTTATCTGAAAATAGCAGACCAGCCTGGATACTAACAGGTACAGATATTCATGGTAGTCAGAAGCAACCTGACAAGAAAATGACTTGGATACCAACACTAAAAAACATGCTAGAAGATGCACTTGTGATGATTGGCCTATACGTTCTAAAGGATGAAAAACTCCTAGCTATTGCCAATGCTCATTTCAAAAACCCAAACAGTGACTTTATTGAGTTATACCGAGATATAGATTCAGAATCCTTGCAGGAATTGTACAAACAAGCCCGTTCTATTGAGAGTAAGCATAAAATTATGGTCACTGTCTATCAAGGATCGACGATATTAAATCAGCTTTCTGTTTTAGAGAAGTATCACAATGATGTGGAAGTGTGTCAGTCGATTTTTAAGATGGAGTTTTCGGTTTGGAGTAGGGAAGTTGAGAGGGTGGGGGTGTTGGAAGAAGTGAAGATATAATTTTGTAATAGGGGACGATTCTATTGCATGTTAAACAAAAACGTCCCCTAATGCTTCTTTAAATTATATTCTATTTAATGATAAAAAAATTCTTTATATCTCTTAATAAATTCCCCTCTCCTCCAAGGTAAGAACTACTCACTGTATATCAAGATACTTCTACCTTTATCAATATATATATCAATATCCCCTCCACGTATAAATGATGTTAATACCAAACATAAGCTTTTTAAAATTGACTACAAGTATTTAGAAAACGGTCATTAAGTAAAAGGAGAGGGTATTAACAACTATATTTTTTCTATAATTTAACATAATAAATTGGTATAATATGTTAGTATTGTAAGAAGTATGTAGAATTTTAGATTAATATGGAAAAGATTAAAGTTGATTTTTTAAAAGTCGAGAGATATCTACAAACATTTTTAAATTATAAAATTGAGTTAAGAATAAACAAATGATATAAGGAGAAAAGATATGAATCATTTATGGCAATTTTCACCTATTCCAAATATTGAAGAGTCCAATTTTAATAAGATACTAGAAAAATTTTATAACCTAGGAATAGCAGGGTTAGTTCGTGAAAATACTCAAAATTCCTTAGATGGAAGATTACATTCTTCAAATGAGCCTGTAGTTTTAACGATTAAAACCGGTAATATCAAAAAGGAATTTATTCCTGGTATTGATGAAGTAAAAAAGAGAGTATCTAGTTTAAAAGGACACAATCATTACACAAAAGAAACAATTGAACATATGAAAAATAAAATGAATCAAGACGAAGTAGCATATATCTCATTTGAAGATTCTAATACGAGAGGGCTAAAAGGAGCAAAAAATGGTCAAAGTGAATCGAAGGAAGATACATGGGCTATTTATGCGTACAACAAAGGTGTACACTCCGAAGAGGAAGATGAAGCGATTGAAAATTCTAGAGGTGGTTCACACGGAGTTGGTAAAATCGCATCAAATGCAGCTTCTGACCTTCATTTAATGTACTTTGCAAACTGTGATGAGGAAGGAAATCAGCATCTTGGAGGCACAGTACAACTAATAGAACATAAATATAACGAACAAAGCTATCGGTCATCAGGTTATTTTACTGATATTAAATATATAGATACAAACAAAACAAAATTCTATCCTTTTGAAAATACGTTCCATGAAGTATTTGAAAAGAAAACAAGAGGTTTAAAGATTATCATTCCTTTTTTGAGAGAACAATTTAATGATGAGAAAGAAATAATCAAAAGTATATGTGATAGTTTCTTTATTTCAATATTGGAAAAAAAGTTAGTAGTTATTGTCAATGGAAAAGAGATTAGTAGTGAAACAATTAAAGACTACGTATTCACTGAGAAATACTATAATCAAAATTTAGAAGAAATGAAACACGAATTTACCCCGTTGTACTTAGAAACCTATCTTAATCAAGAACCTGTACCTTTAAAAATATCAAATGGAGTAAATGATTTTACGTTTAACCTTTATTTCCGTTACGACGAGAGAATTCCTAAAGGAAGAGTTGCGATCGTTAGAACAATTGGAATGAAAATTGAAGATAAGAAGATAAAAAATAATGCGAATAAGCCATTTAATGCAGTATTAGTTGCAGGGAAAAATGAAGATGGATACTTAAAGTCCTTGGAAAACGAATCACACACTGAGCTAGCATTTGATCATATTAAAGATCAGCAACTTCAAAAAAATGCGAAAAAATTTATTAATAACTTATCAAAAGAAATAACAAAGGTGATAGAGGAATCTATTAAGAAGAATAATCCGACTGACGGGTTAATAAATACAAAAGATATTTTATATTTAGTTGAGAACCAATTTAAACAAGATCTTGCAAGTGCAATGGCTACAGTGAAAATTAACAAAGGAAAGTCGGTAGTTAAAGTAGCTATAGATCCTCCTAAGAAAAAGAAGAAGGACAAGAAATCACCTGGAACAGGAAAACCAAAAAATCCAGACGATGAACCTAAGCGTATTAGGAAAGTTAAACCAAAAGGTGATCCATCTGATGAAGGTGAAAAGAAAACTAGATATAGTGCTCATCCTGATATTGTAGAAAGATTACTCATAGGTGAAAAAGAGTTTGTTAAGTTTGATTTCACGAGCTCAAAGGAAATAAGTAATGAGAAATCATGTAATATCTCACTAGCAGTCGTAGATGGCATGGGAGCAGAGTATTCCAATGAATTTAATGTAGTTGATAATTACAGATGTGTCATTGATCGAACCACTGGTAAACAGTGCAAAATTGAAAATAATGTGATTAAGGACGTTGAAATAGACCAAGGGGTGGCACAATTACAGCTTGAGTTGAATAATAGCGTCAATAATGCTCTGAAATTTGTTTACTATATAGAGGTGTAAAATGATTTATAAAAAAGATGCTAATTTCCCATATCCATTACTAACCAATACATCTAAAAGTTATGAAAGTAGTAATTTTATTCTAGATGTCAACTTAGAGGAAAATTCATTAAACTATCGTTTTGAAATCAATTATGAAATAGATTCTGAGTTTATTAACAATTTATTAAAAAATGATGAGGCACAACTTATCTTGATTATACAATCAAAGGATAATAAATTTTTCACTATCCAACCAAATCAAAGGTTCATAGAAATACCTAAATCACGTATGTCTTTAACTAATCGCACAATTATTCAGTTACATCTTCAATCAAAAGTACAAATTCGTTTCAAAGACAACGACGATTTGAGTTCATTTTACAAGAATTTTAAGTCAGATATCGTTGTGGCAAAGAACTCATTACTTGGTTTTTCAAATGTTGTAACGTTTGATGGAAGCAGTACAAAGCCATTGGAACTTTTTGAGAAAAAGGTGGATCCAACACTTAATTCTGATATAAAAATTGAGCTTGGCACCGAAACCATTGTCATTCATTACAAAAATGAACAACTACAATTTAATGATCTGCCCAAAAGTAATACGTTGAATAACCCTTATATTTATTCAGGGCTGCAAAAGGCATTATATAGATTTATCGTTAACAACGGTGAAGATGGTGAAGTAGATCTAGAACAACTAGATGCTCCATCAGATAACCTTGATTTAAAACTATACACACTAATGAAGAAAAAAATGGTTAATGAACTGAGTGTTGAAAATATGGATGAAGTCATTTATTCCATTTCAGATAGAATTCTTGAGAGATATACTTCTGCCGTAAAGGAGTTAAGTTTAAATGGAAATTAGACTTTTGAAGAAAGGCTATAAAAATAATGACCAGTTTTATAAGGATTTCTTAGACGACCAAATAAAAAATAATGAAGATTATTTCTCTGTTGAAGTAGCATTCATAGACTCAGATCCAGACTTTCCTGTTTATATTGCGCACGGAAGTGAGAGTGAAAAAACAGAAATGTTTCTTCAAGCATTCGAAGTGATTTCAGATTCTTATTTACACACTCCTAGAGAAGTTCACTTTGATGAAGTTTTTTGGCATTCGTTACTGGCAGTCTATAAAAGAGACTTCTTATTGGAACAGTATCCACAAATAAAAGAGGGGATTAATAATTTCAATAATGTAGTAATAAAAGATTTTGATTGGGAGAATTATATTTATAAATGTATTATTGGAGCTCAGTATATTAATGATAATGTGATAGAGCCAAATAAACGATCTAGGTATTATAAACTTATCGCTGAAAATCTCGATGTATATAACTATATTATTAAGTATGAGATTTTTAGGAATGATAAATTTCTCTTAAATATACTAGACATCATTGATGAATTAAATCTTTCTAAAGTGATGAAGGCCAAAATAACCGGTAGAGATGATTTAGGAAAAGACGAAAGAGTAGGAAGACGAGTAATATTTGAATTTAACAAAAGCTATCCAATTGTTATGTCTCCTATGCTTGAGAAAGATGATTTGAAAGAGTATTTTTTGAAGTATTTGAGTTATTATTATAAAGGTACTGAGCAACTTACATTAATCTAATGCAGACAATTCATAAAAATACTTCTTGTGTTTTTATTTCCAACTTCCTATTAACAATGTTTACAAAGATACTCCCAATGTTGTTTATTCAATCAACGTTGGGAGTTTTTTAGATATGGGGAATCAAACCATGTGGAGTTTAGGCATACGAGGAGAGCAGAGGACAATTTGTATGTAATAAGTTTTAAATGCCTTTTTAAGTATACTTTTCGAAAGTTTTTTTATTGAATACAAATTGTTTTGCTAAACGAAGCAACCTCGAGGTGCGTCTCTGTTTATCAACTAAAAGAATGATAATTTATTACATAAATAGACACTATAGTTGTAATATTACCCAGAATAAAAGAAAAATATTGGATATTATTGTATAATAATAGAAAAACATGATATTTGGAGATGTTTGAATGGCGATTACTGTACCGGAAACAATTCGTTCTTCAGCAACTGCAGGAGAGCGTTTATTTTTTCGAACGCTTAAAATGTACTTACCTGATGATTATATTGTATATTTTGAACCTGAAATTCAAGGTAGAAGGCCAGATTTTGTCATTATTGGACCAGATCTAGGTCTTTTAGTGCTAGAAGTAAAAGATTACACGAGGAATACTCTTTTTCAAATTAATCATGATGAATGGCATATAGTAACTAGTAACGGTGAACAGGTTGTAGTGAAAAGCCCAATGAAACAAGCCAGGGAAAATATGTTCCATGTTGTGGATGTTCTTAAAAAGGATAAAAATCTAATCCAATTAGATGGAAAATATCAATTTCAACTGAAATTTCCTTATGGACATGGTGTTGTTTTTACTAGATTGAAATCTTCTGATATGGTGAAAGATTCTCTTTATAGAGTAATTGAACCGACTCTCTCTTTTACTAGAGATGAGATTGATCCTGACAACCAGGTGTTTTCCGAAGAAATCTTGATGGAAAAGATATTAAATATGTTTATTGTTCCGTTTCGATTAAGAGAACCACTTACGCAAGAAGAAATTAATTGTATACGATACCACTTGTTTCCGGAGGTTCGAATTAGTGCGGAGTTTAAGGCGCCTGTTCCATATCATGATCAGTTATTGCTCTCCCTTCACGATATAAAAACAATGGATTTACATCAAGAAAATTTAGCAAAACAGTTGGGGGATAAGAACCGATTAATCAGGGGTGTAGCTGGAAGTGGGAAAACGCTTATACTTGTAAGTCGTGCAAAGATGCTTTTAAAAGAAAATCCAGATTGGAAGATTCTTATTTTATGTTATAACATCTCTCTTGCGAATTTCATTCAACAAATGATTATTTATATGTTAAATGAACCTGAGGATCTATTTGATTTTGATTTTACAAAATCTGAAAAAACGACAAAGAAAAATACAGAAAATATTAAGGTTAGAAACTTTCACTCTTGGTTGAAAAATGATTTAGGCATTTCTGAGAAGCAAATTCCTATTACATTAGAAAAGTTAAAGAACAAGGAAGCAATCTTTCCAACCTATGATGCAATTTTAATTGATGAAGGGCAGGATTTCGATCCAGAATGGCTTTCATTAGCAAGTAGTTTAATCAATGAAAAAACACAATCTCTTTTACTGGTAGAGGATCGTGCTCAAAGTATATACAAAAGAAGGACATCATACTTACAGGATACTGGTTTAAGCTTTCAAGGTCGTTCTAAAGTACTTTCAATAAATTATAGAAACACTGCACAAATTGTTAAATTTGCTTGGGATTTCTATCGTGTACACTCAAAGTTGAAAAATAAAGTAGTGAACCGTGAAATAGAAGGGGAGATTATTGCCCCACAAAGTACGAAACGAAAGGGTCCAGATGTAGGAATAATAAAGACGAAAAATTTCTTTGAAGAAATGAGAATTATCGCAAGACAGATAAGTAGACTTATTTCAGAAAAAAAAGTGCCGCCTCATGAAATATTAATTTTATATAGGGTTAAAAGAACACATAAGACTCCTGTGGTAGATATCATTCAAAGAGCTTTAGAAAAAGAGAGCATTGACTATTATTGGATTACGGAAAATGATAATTCAAAGCGAAGTTTTGAAAAAGAAGATGGAAGAATTAAAATCAGCACTATTGATAGTAGTAAAGGTCTTGATTACCAAGCTGTCTTCATTGTTAATGTGGACTCAATGCCATTTCCTCTTGAGGAGGATGAAGAAAGGGAAGTATCTTTACTTTATATTGGCATGACGAGAGCGAAACAATACTTATGTTTATCTTATTCTGGAGAATCAAAATTCACGTTATACTTTGATGGAGTCTTGCAGGAAAGAGCTGTAGAAAATAGTAATGTAAGAAAGATTAAATATTAAAGGGACAAATCTAGTCTCGATCTATCAAGCAATTTCAACTCAACTTCAGTTCTTTTATCTATGTATAAAAAAAAGCCCCGTTACTTAACGGGGTTTATGTAATTAATTTTTCACCTTTTGTTTCTTTTTTAATATCCCCTTCTTCTCCAAATTAACTACTGCTCCAACATTTTTATATCGATTATATGCAATTAAGCGATTCAAATCTTTAATTGTTAATTTTGAGGGATCTGCTGAAAGTTCATAGTCATTGATCTTTTCAATTATGGAAAAGGCATATTCTTTTTGTTTTTCTGTTAAAAAATAATTCTCCTCATCTTCTGACTTATTCGTTTGTGATTGAATCATTTCTTTCTGCTGTTCTTCTAGCTTTTTAATACGATTCAATAATTCTCCATTTTCTTTATCCTGATACGAATCTGTTTCCTCTGCAACCTTATGCGGTATCTTAGTTTCATTTTTTACTAATAACCCAAGAATTTTCTTTAACATCCAATATGCTCTCCTTTACTATTATTTGTAAAATGAATTCTCTTAATTATATTAATAGAATAATAATTGGTAAAAGACAACACTTATGTATATATTTTTTAATTATTAAACTATGAATTATGTATTAAATGGATGATGTTTTAGAAAAAGTAGAATAAAACTAACAAAAATGTAAAGAGGTATTATTTACAGACGAAGTTAGAGTCCAATCATTTATATTAGATTGATACGTTATCTGGAGTTTATAATTAAAATAGCTTTAGACTTAAACTTATGATTTAGACTGAAAGTACAAAGCACATTCCTATAGATTGTTGAGTTTTTTAATTGATCTTCGATCCCGACCACCGGTATCGTACTAATTAGTAGAGAATCTTTTTGAAAAAAATACTCTACTAATTTCTCTTATTCCTCAAAATATAGCTTTTTATTTATAATGCATATCCTTCATATTATCTCATGCTTTTAGCAGGATGTTTTTTATTTTGATATTCTGCTTATTTTCCTACAATCATGGGCTTGTTGGCAATGTTAATCAATTCATTAAATTCCCCTTCCTCAAAACCAAACGGAATCATAAACTACTTATTCACATATTTGTTTTAATTTTAGATGAAGCTCTATTAATACACCTCCGTTTATTAGTAATTTATGGTAAAATTAAATTATACTTTTTTGTATGGCGGTGATCACTTGATAGTTTTATTAAAAGAGTTAGCTAAAAGAAATACATTAATTAATACTCTATCTACTAATAAACCAAACAATATTGTTAAAGTAGACAATAAGGGTATTTTCGTAGAGACAGAATCCTCTAAAGAGAAGTACTTGCAAGGGGAAAAACCTCAACCTTCCGATTTCATATCAAATGAATTTTTATTGCTAGGATGGAATGAGTTTACGAGTTCAAGGACCGCTACGTCAAATGACTTTGAAAAAGCTAGGGGAAGAACATCCTTTTTAATGGGATTTTTCAATGAATTACCTTTCGTTGAAAAAACGACAAAAGATAATAAAACTGCAATAAAACTCAAAGATTTTACAACAGACCAACTACCTGAATCTAGTTTGAATCAAGTCCTAGTATTTTTGGATGAGATTAATTCTAAGGATATTAATCCGCAAAGGATAGCAAGCATCTATAAGGAAGATAGACTGAAACGATTAAAATCTCGAGCAAGGCAAGGGCTGAAAATACTAGGAATTTTGAATGAGGACTACCAAAAAAATAATGGTACTTTAGAAGAATTTAACAGGGTAAGTGACAAGTTAATTTTTTTAAAGAATCAATTACTAAAGAGTCAGTATTTTAATATTATACTAGATACCTTAAAGCTAATTCCTACATTTAGTAAACAGGATAAGCTAAATTGCTTAATGGATATTGGAATGTTGCTAGTCCGCAACTCACGTGGAGAAAACTTAATGGTAGAATCTGTAGCAGAATACCGTACACGTAATATTCTTCAATGGCTTGAACAAGTTGGACTGATTGACGAGGAGTGGAACGTAATAGTGGAAACGAAATTAAGAACCAGTTTATTAAAAGTAATGAATAATTATTTATCTGCGAAGAATAGTCAGTTTGCAAAGCATGAACTGGGAGACTTAGTTCGTAAAGTAATACCTAAAATAATAGAGACGTACTACTTTATTGACCGTGATAGATATATCGTTAAGGGTTCGGTTGGTCAGGGTAATTGGGCATCAGTACCTTGGATTGCAGTTATGAACAATAAAATAACAAACTCAACACAGCGAGGGTATTACATTGTTTATTTATTTAGTGAAGATATGAAATCTCTTTATTTAACGATAGCTCAAGGGGTTACAGAAACCTCTAAAGAAGAGATGGAGAATATAAATAAGACCTTACGAGATTCTATACATATGAGTAGTCGAGTTGTTAAGGGGAACGACCTTCAACTTGGAATAAGCCAGAAAGCAAAAGAATATGAGCTCTCAACAGCTGCATATATCTCTTATTCCATAGATAATATACCTTCAGAAGAACAATTAGGTAAGGACCTAGAGGAAATGGTGATGTACTATGAGGAATTCATTAATTTATATGAAGAAAAGCCACAACTTGTAATGGATGAAGAGATACCATATTACTTCATGAAAGATATCATTAATCACATCACCACCTACATTTCCAGCAAAGGCTTCCACTATGAAAAAGAAGAAATCATCAACCTCTTTCTATCACTGAAGACAAAACCATTCGTCATCATCTCTGGCATTTCAGGTACAGGAAAAACGAAAATTGTTCAGTGGTTTGCTGAGAGCATTGGTGCAACAGAAGATAACGGACAGTTTTCGTTAATTCCTGTGAGACCGGATTGGAATGATGGTTCTGATCTATTAGGCTATCGTGATATTAAAGGGGAATTTATCGAAGGTCCTTTAACGAAGGTGTTAAGGAAAGCGAAAGAGAATCCAAATCTACCCTACTTTGTATTACTAGATGAGATGAATCTTGCTCGAGTTGAGTATTACTTTAGCGATATATTAAGTGTCATGGAAAGTCGTCGTTGGGTGGACGGTAAGATTATGACATCTAAACTTCTTTCAGAAGAAGTGGCTGATGAGCCGTTAACTTTACCTACTAATGTTTTTGTAATTGGTACAGTAAACATGGATGAAACGACACATCCTTTTAGTAAGAAAGTGTTAGATCGAGCGAATACGATTGAATTCAATGAAGTTAATTTAAGCAACCTTTCATTTTTACAAGATATAGAAGATGTAGAAACAATCAATCTTCCAACAGAACAGCTTGCGGGAGGTTATCTTCATTTAAAGGACGTTTATAAAGAGTATCCTGCTGTTATTGAGAAGGCTACAGAGGAATTAGTTAAAGTGAATACTTTTTTAAAGCCAATAGGTGCTCATATCGGCTATCGTGTTAGAGATGAGGTTTGTTTCTATCTTGCATACAATGAAAAAGGGAATTTATTTTCGTTTAATGAGGCATTAGACAGATGTATTCTACAAAAGATTCTTCCACGTATTTCTGGTAGTGATTCTCGTGTTCATGATACATTGAAGGGCTTGTACACATTCTGCACAAACAGAACCTATAGTGAAGATGGAGCAACCTTGGACGATTTTATAACTGCTAAATATCCAAAAACTGCAAAGAAAATTGTTGAGATGTTACGGAGGTTAAATTACGATGGCTTTACATCCTTCTGGATCGGTTCCTAATGAAGTAGAGCTACTACAAGTTGATACAGAGGACTTTACTCTTATTTTGAAGGGGAAGCCGTATCATGAAAGGTATGAAGGTCTTAATCAATATAGACAACTAGATTTTCATGATGAGATGACTCTAAAAGTGCAAGGAACAAAGATTAACTCGATCAAAGTGTTTGATATAACTTCACAAGAATTAGTGGAGCCATCTTTTAACCGTCCAATCTTTTTTGAAAATGGGAATTATCAGGTGGTACTTACTCCCAAAAACGAAGGGGATTTTACCTTTTATCATGAACATCCATTGTTAAGAAGAGCAGTTGGTAAAGTAAATATATTGGACAACCGTTATATCTTAATGGGAAGTCTTCAGTTTCAAAATGAAGTTGGATTGTCTACCTTTGAAATACGAAGGGACAAGGAAACGCTATTAGAAGTGACTATTGAAATTTTTCCAACAAAGCTAGATTATAAGGAGGATTATAAAACACTCCTTGATGAGGTCAATGATGAAATTTATAATTTGGCTTTCCATTTTATTAAAAAAACTTACTTATCTGCGAAAATAAATGTAGAAGGAAAGCCATCTCCTACTGAGTTTTATCGTTTACTAAGCCATCATTTTGAACATTTCATGAAGTCAGTTAGACAAATTGAGGCTCAACCACATCATAAGCTAATTACATCACATGTAAAAGCCAGGGGAGACCAATTAGGTAGGTTGGACCATGTTGGAAGAAAGTACTTAAACAAAAGGCCACACCTTTTTGTAAATGTGAAAAATGGTATAGAACTAAATGGTTCTGAATTGAATGTAAGACGAGTCATGCCAACATCTGGCTTGAAGACTAAAAAAGAGCTTACATTCAACACGGTAGAAAACCAGTTTATGAAATGGATCATGATTCGGCTAAAAGATAGAATAGTAAATTTACTGGAGAAAATTCAAAATCCTAGTAACAGATTTGAGAAGGAAATAGATGGAGAATTAGTTAAGAGCCTTTCTTCAATTAACAAAACTTTAGATAAGCACCTCATTAATCCGTTCTGGAACTTGATTGGAAGGTTAGACCGTTCAGTAATGAGTTTAGTCGTTCAAATGGCACCGGGATATCGAGATGTATTCCAGACTTACTTAATCTTATCAAAAGGTTTATCACTCCAAGGGAATCTTTATCAAATGTCGGTTAAAGATGTTGCAACTATGTATGAATATTGGACCTTTATTAAGCTAGGTCAACTCCTATCTAAGAAGTATGTCATGATAAGTCAGGATATTGTCAAAGTAAATCGAAATGGGCTCTTTATCAACTTAGATACAAATTCAACAGCAAAGAGAGTATATAAGCATCCAATTACGCAAGAAAAAATTATTTTGACGTATCAGAAAGCTGAGCGAGGTCTACCAACTATTTCACAAAAGCCGGATACGACGCTAAGTATTGAGAAAAAAGGTAAAGATTTTCATTACAATTATATTTTTGATGCGAAATATCGTATTGATTTCGCTATTGAAGGAAGCTATTATCAACGAAATTATCAAAAGGCAGGTCCAATGGAAGAGGACATTAACACGATGCATAGATATCGAGATTCACTTGTCGTTCAACAGAATGGACCTTTTGAGCGAACTGCCTTTGGTGCATACGTACTTTTTCCATGGAAAAATGAAGAGGAGTATGAGGATCACCATTTTTACAAGAGTATCGACAAGGTTAATATTGGTGCGCTGCCATTTCTACCAAATGCAACTAGACTTGTGGAGCAGTTTGTCGAGCATCTAATTGAAAAGAGTCCTGAAGAGATTCACAAAGAAGGAATTCTCCCAAAAGGAACCAAAGAAGAATGGGCGTCAACTTTCGATGAAAAGGTATTAGTTGGAGTGGTTAAAAGTGAAGATTACTATAAAGCATGTATCAGAAATCTGTTTTATCATATATCAGTAAATCGATTAAAGAATGGGTGGCAGGATGCGAAGCACGTCGCACTTTATCCACGGAGCGGAGCTGCTCCCCAAAACGGTATTACTGTTGTTGGTAAAATAAATAATGTGAAGATAGTTAAAAGAGAACAAATACTAGAACAGGTTGAGGATGCTTCTGAAGATTTTGTTTGCTTTGAAATTGAAGTCTGGGAACCATTGAAAAAAGTAATTAGACCAGTTGGATATGGTGTATCTGTTTATACATTGACCACTATAAATACGTTAAAACAAGCAAAAGAGTTACCAGAAATCTTTATGAAATCAGATGAAGAAATCACCATTTGGCGTATGTTAAGGCGTATATCCGACAGTATTCAAACTGACCTAAATCAAAAACATTTAGATGAAGCAACTATTGTAGAGCGATTTAAAATTAGAAACATTTCGTTTAAACTAAATCAAGAAAAACGAAAGTTACACTTAATAAGTGATACAATCTCACAAACAATTGAATTGGATGATGTACTAAAACATCCATCAAGTGTCTTTAAAGAGATACTAAAAGTTATCGAATCATGCAGTTAAGAACATCCTATTTTAATAGGGTGTTTTTTTATAAAAAGAGAAAATTATATGTTACTGAAGACATATTTTATTAGCTGATACTCCATTTGAAAATTTCAGTTCACTTTCCCAATCCCCACCCCCCTGCATACAATAAAAAGACCATTCGCGTCAAAATGAAAGGAGAATAAACATGTACAATCACCCAACCTACCACCAACAATACATCCCAAACAACAATTGGACCGAAGCATGGCACCCGTATTACACCGACTGGAGAAACACCTTTTGGCATCAAGGTCACTACAATCCGATGCCACAGCATGGCTATCATCAAGGTGGTCACATCAAGCTAAAAGATTATGGGAAAAGACCTTATGTGGTGGATATTAATAAGGCGACCATTCAAAACAATACGTATCGCACCGCTTTATGGACAGGGAAGCATCTTCAAATGACGGTGATGTCGATTGGAGTTGGCGAGAGCATTGGTTTAGAGGTTCATCCAAAATTAGATCAGTTTATCCGCATTGAACAAGGTCAAGGGGTTGTTCAAATGGGGGACCAGAGAGATCAGTTAGATTATGTGAGAAATGTGTATGATGATTTTGCGATCTTGATTCCTGCAGGGAAGTGGCACAATGTCACGAATACAGGGAATGTGCCGATGAAGCTATACGCGATTTATGCGCCACCTGAGCATCCATTTGGGACCGTTCACCAAACAAAGGCGATTGCGATGGCAGCTGAAGACCATCACAGTTAATGTTATTTGAGTAATATAGGGACTGTACTATAGTTCGAACCAAAAGAACCGTCCCTATGGTCACAAATGTTATTTGAGTACCATAGGGAATGTACTACAGTTCGAACCAAAAGAACCGTCCCTATGGTCCCCTCCAAAGGCAACTCGCCTTTGGAGTTTCTTTTTTCTCGCAAAACTGAAGCATTCCCTGCATCTTTTATCATACGTAACGGATTGACTGCATAGGGTAGGTAGTGGAGGGGGATGTTGATGCAGGAGTTGCTTCAGAAATTGAAAGATTCGTATGGTCAGTTGAGTGCTGGGCAGAAGAAAGTGGCGAAGGTGTTTTTTGAGAATCCAAATAAGATTGCGTTTTCTCCTGCGTTTGAAATTGGAAAGCATGTGGATGTGAGTGAGTCGACGGTGATTCGTTTAACGCAAAAGATTGGCTACAAGGGATATGCTGAAGTGCAGGAAATCATTCAGAAGGATTTATCCAAACAGCGGGTGCTGAATCAATACATAGAGATGGCGAATTTGTGTGATCAATCATTTATGCAGCAGTTGTTGGATTCAGATGTTGAAAATATCGCGAATTTAAAACGAATGCTGGATGAAGAGCGGCTTCAACGGGTTGTGAGCCAAATTTCGCAAGCACGGAACATCTATATTACTGGCAATCTCCTAAGCTACGGACTCGCCCATTTTTTCTCGTCATGGTTAAACATGATACTAGGTAACACAGAGCTTGTGCTTAATGGAGCGGATCAGTATTATCAACAGCTATCGAAAATGAATGAAGAAGATGTGTTGATTGCGCTCATACTTCCTCGTTATATGAAAAGCACGGTTGAAACGGTTACGTATGCAAAAAAGCTAGGGGCGAAGGTCATTTCGATTACAGACTCAGAACTATCGCCGGTTTGTGCTAGTTCGGATATTGTGTTAACCGTTCCGATAACGTCTAGTATCAATATCGATTCGTACACGGCGGTTATTTCGTTACTGACAATGATTATGCGCTCTGTCTCGATACAAGACTCTGAGCGTGTGGAAAAAAATTTACACAACATGGAGAATGTGTATCGTGATAACCACATCTTTTACACGTAGAAAAGAAGGGAGATGGGAAAAACGTTGAACATAGACCGAATTGTTTTACGCAAAATGAGCATGCCGTTAAAAGATCCGTTTGAAACGAGTTTTGGCACAATTAAAGATCGCTCGTTCATGGTAGTGGAGATGCATAGTGAAGGTGAGGTTGGTTATGCAGAAGTCGTGACCGAAAATGCGCCACTTTACAATGAAGAGTGTATCGGAACAGCTTGGCATGTGATGGAAACGTTTCTTATTCCGATGCTATTTAAAGCGCAGAACGAAATCATGTACCCTGATGGCGTTTCCTCTATTTTTAAACCGATAAAACGCCATTACCTTGCCAAATCAGGGCTAGAAAGTGCGTATTGGGATTTACATGCTAAGCTACAAGATCAGTCCCTTTCAACAATATTGTCTGGGGAGAGAGAGGAGCTTGAAGTTGGTGTGTCAATTGGGATACAAAGTAGTATTCCAGCACTGTTATCAAAAATAGATGCGTACGCGGCAGAAGGCTATCGTCGCATCAAATTAAAGATCAAACCAGGTTGGGATTATGACGTTTTAAAAGAAGTGCGCAACAAATTCCCACACATTCCTCTTATGGCTGATGCCAATTCAGCGTATACGTTACAAGACATACACTTACTCAAACAGCTTGATGAGTTCGACTTGATGATGGTGGAACAGCCATTGTCACATGACGATATCATCGACCACAGCACTTTACAAAAACAAATGAAAACCCCAATTTGTTTAGACGAAAGCATCCACCATGTCGATGACGTTCGAAGGGCGCTTGATTTAGGAAGCTGTAAGATCATCAACATCAAAATTGGGCGTGTTGGTGGACTAACCGAAGCCAAGAAAATCCATGACTATTGCTTAGAGCGCAATGTTCCCGTTTGGTGTGGTGGCATGTTAGAAGCAGGGATAGGAAGAGCTCATAACCTAGCGATTGCCTCACTCTCAAACTTTAGTATTCCGGGTGATACGTCACCATCCTCGCGTTATTGGCAAGAAGATATTTTAGAAGAGCCAATTGATTTTTCAAAACCTGGGATGATTCAAGTGCCAACAGGTCCTGGAATTGGCGTTCATGTCAGTCTAGAAAAGCTAAATAAGTACACAACGGTTTTAAAAACCTATCATTCTACTGAATGCTAGGCTTTCTATAAAAAAAAAAAATAAAGGGGAGACACGATGAAAAAAAGTATGATGATGACGTTGATTTTAGTATTGGGACTTGTGTTAGCAGCGTGTAGTTCAAAATCACCATCAAGTGGTGCCGGTAGTGAGTTTAACTTGTTAGAGGATGGAAAGTTAACGTGGGCATGTAGTGGACTTTATAAGCCATTTAATTACAAGGAAAACGGGGAGTTAAAAGGATTTGATGTGGAAATTGGTTATGCGCTAGCTGAAAAGCTTGGACTTGAACCCAATCCAATTACAACTCCGTGGGAAACAATTTTACAAGGCTTAAAGGCAGAAAAGTTTGATGTGATTCTAGGTAGTATGGCGATTACGAAGGACCGTTTAAAGGAAGTCAACTTTAGTGATCCTTACTACTATTCTGGTGGAACCATCTTTGTCGCAGAAGGAAATGATGACATTAAATCAGCAGATGACTTAAAAGGAAAACGCATTGGGGTTGTCGCACAAAGTACGTATGATGATGCAGCGAAAAAATACACAGATGACATTAAATATTACAACAGTGACGTAACAGCACTAAACGATTTAACGGTAAAAGGTCGTCTTGATGCAGTGATTACAGCACCAGTTGTTGGCTATGAAGCACAAGCAGCAGGACTAAAAATTAAAGAAGCGGGCGATCCTCTATGGATTGAGCAAGCAGCCATCGCTGTGAGAAAAGATGATGAAGCACTTTTAAAAGCCATTAACCAAGCGTTAAAAGAAATGATTGAAGACGGCACATATGAAGAAATCTCGAACCGTTTATTCGGCACAAACTTACTAGATGTTGATTTAGAAGGTGTAGAAGTTCTTGACTAGGATGGTGAAGCTACGTGATTGATATTTTCAATATGTTCACACGAACATTTTTCGGCTTTTTAGAGGCGAGCATGGTCACCATTCAACTAACAGCAGTGGGGCTCATTATGGGCACCCTGCTGGGCCTTGTTTTTGCCCTCTTTAAAATCTCTCAATCTAAAATTTTACAAAGTATCGCAGGTGTGTACATTACTGCGATTCGAGGAACACCACTAATCGTACAGATTTCGTTCTTATACTTTGGTATTTCATCAGTCATCGTCCTTTCCGGTTTTTGGGCAGGGGCGATTGCCCTTGGAATTCACAATGGAGCGTATATCGCAGAAATTTTCCGTGGTGCGATTCAAAGTATTGATAAAGGTCAATACGAAGCAAGTAGTTCACTTGGTATGACGAAAGCACAAAGTATGCGCCGCATTATTTTTCCACAAGCATTTAAACGCTCGGTTCCAGCACTAGGGAACCAGTTCATCATTGGGTTAAAGGATTCATCACTTGTGTATGTCATTGGCGTATCTGAAATCTATTCACTTGCGAACATGGAAGCTGCTCAATCGTTCCAGCAGTTTGAAGCGTTCTTCGTGGCAGGATTGTATTACTTAGCACTCGTGATGATGTTCTCTTATTTATTAAAGCTTCTTGAAAACAAACTCGATGTTGAAAAAGAGAGGTGAGGAAACGATGTTAATTGGACGAAACATTCATAAATCATTTGGTGAAATTCAAGTGTTAAAAGGAATCGACGTGCATGTGAAGGAGCAGGAAGTGGTCGTGCTCGTTGGCGTCAGTGGCTCTGGTAAAAGTACGTTGTTACGCTGCTTTAATTTTTTAGAAACAATCGACCAAGGTGAAATTGAGATCGACGGGAAAAAGATTGATCCAAGAGTGGATAATCTGCCAAAGGTGCGAGCAGAAGTAGGGATGGTGTTTCAGCATTTTCATTTGTTTCCTCATAAAACGGTTATTGAAAATGTGATTGAAGCACCAATCATTGTGAAAAAGATGAACAAAGACGAAGCAAGGAAAAAGGGCATGGACATGCTTGAAAAAGTAGGTCTAGTGGAAAAGGCCAATGTTTATCCTGATAAGCTCTCAGGTGGACAAAAGCAACGTGTCGCCATCGCTAGAGCACTTGCGATGTCACCAAAAGCGATGTTGTTTGATGAACCGACTTCGGCGTTAGATCCTGAGCTTGTAAGTGAAGTGCTGCAAGTTATGAAGCAGCTCGCGAAGGAAGGAATGACAATGGTTGTTGTGACGCATGAAATGAGCTTTGCACGTGAGGTTGCCGACCGAGTGATTATGCTAGATGAAGGAAAAATCATTGAAACAGCTGATCCAAAAACCTTCTTTGAAAACCCAAGCAAGGAGCGAACACGTCAATTTTTAAAGCTTGTAGATTGAGGGGATACGATGGAGATTCAATATAGACGGTTAACGACGATTGAAGACATGCATGGAGCAACCGCTTTAATTCAAAAGGTATGGGGAGAAGAAGGGACGATTAGTCCTTTTCTTTTTATTGCCCAGTCTCACGTGGGGGCGCTTTTATTAGGGGCGTTTTTGCAAGAGAAATTAATCGGGCTGAATTACGGGTTTATAGGAAAAGAAGGCAATGAGATGTTTCTCTATTCCCACATTTTAGCGGTGGATCCTGATTATCGCAATCACGGCATTGGAGCCAAGTTGAAGGAGCTTCAAAAAGTGACGGCGCAGAAAGAAGGGTTAACGAAAATTGTCTGGACATTTGATCCTTTGCAAAGTAAAAATGCGTATCTTAATTTTCATAAGCTAGGAACGGTTTCAAATCAGTACAAACGTCATTTTTATGGAAGTATGACCAATGAGATAAATTCAGGAACCGATTCAGATCGCTTGATGATTGAATGGGCGTTTCAAGAAGAAAAAAGACAAATTCATGAGTATACAAGAATTCCGTGCGACATAAAAATAGAAAATGATCACCCTGTCATTAACGATTGGTTACCATTGGATGTTCATGTTGTGGGGATACCAGTGCCAGACGATATTCAACAAATGAAAGTTTCCCAGCCAAATGAGGCGAAGAAATGGCAATTGTTTTTACGTGAAATGTTCATCCATTACTTTGAAAAAGGTTATAGAATAGTAGATTTTGAGATGAAAAAAGGAAGACTGTTACACTATTATGTTTTAGAAAGAGGGACAAAGTAGATGACCTACCTTACAGAAGACGTAAAAGAATATGTGTACAAAACCCAGCAACATCTACACACGATACCTGAGCCTGCGTTTCATGAAATCAAAACAGCCTCGTATATTGCCAACGAGTTAGAAGACATGGGCTATACCGTGAAAACAGGACTAGCAAATACAGGACTTACCGCATACAAAGTAGGAAAACAAAAGCACCCTTGTGTCGCAATTCGAGCCGATATGGACTGCATTATTCATGAAAACAACGGCAAGGTGTTCTATCGCCATTCCTGTGGGCATGATGCGCACTCGAGTATTGCATTAGGTGTGGCAAAAGCATTAGCAGACAAAATAGATGACATGAACGGGAGTATCAAATTCATTTTCCAGCCAGCAGAGGAAACGGGAGAAGGGGCAAAGGCGATGGTCGAAGCCGGGGTCCTTTCAAATGTTGACTATTTAATTGGTTACCATTTACGAATGGATGCAGAATGTCTCTTCGGAAAAATGTCGCCATCACTTTATCATAGTGCTGGTTGTACCATCACTGGTGAAGTACAAGGTCAAACGGCCCACGGAGGTCGCCCTCATCTCGGAACAAACGCCATCGATATTCTGCATTCACTCATCACAAATATAAACACCATTCGTTCCAACCCACTCTCAGCCACCAACATCAAATTCACGAAACTCTCAGCCGGTGGAGGCTCACTGAACGTCATTCCTGGAAAAGGCAGCTTCGGGATCGATGTCAGAAGTGCGAGTAATGAAGAGCTTGAGGCTTCAAAAGAAAAAATCAGACGAATCTTCGACCAAACCGCCCAAATGTATCAAGCGAAGATCTCTTATGAAATGAGTGAAGGCGTCCCAGCACCAAGATACGATGAAAGGCTTGAAAAAATAGCGGAAAAGGCCATCAGTAAAGTACTAGGGGCTGACAATCTCGAAGGGGCTATCTACACACCAGGTGGAGAGGACTTTCATTACTACACAAAGCTGACAGATGTGAAGGCTGTTTACATGGCCATCGGAGCCGAGGTATCACCAGGACTTCATGACCCGAATATGACGTTTAACAAAGAAGCGATGGTGAATGGGGCTAAGGTAGTTTGTGAGATGGTTCGGGAGTTGCTTGGTAATGAGGGATAAAACAAAATCGATATTGTGTAGAAAACACAAAAAGGAGATGCAATTAGGAAACTAATTGGATCTCGTTTTTGTTTTCATCTATTAATGTTTATGCATTCCTTTTTTGGAGTGGAGGTTTTTTACATTTAATGTCGAATTAATTTCAAAACACTTTAACTAAATATGTTTTATAGTTACGTATTGTCACTATCTAACCGTCGTATACGTTATAGGGGGAAAATATATTGAGAATCGAGCAAATCTTTGAATATGATATTGATGCTCAGTTAAAAATGAAGCTACAACAACTATTAATAGAATGTTTTACAGATGAATATCCAAAGACGAGAATTTATTTTAAGCAGATTCCTCATTTTAGGTTCTTAGTATTTGATGATAATAATCAACTTGTTGGTCAAGTTGGCTTGGATTATAGAGTCATGAATTTAAATGGGAGACCTATAACAGTTATTGGTGTAATAGACTTATGTGTTTCTAAAAATAATCGTTTTCAGGGAATAGGAACATTATTACTCAAAAAGATAGAGGGTTTCTGTGCAGGCAAATCAATTGATTTTATACTCTTGTTTGCAGATAACAAAAAGTTATACACAAATGCAGGATTTAAGTCTGTAAATAACGAGTGTAGATGGTTAAAAATAGACGATGAAAGTCAAACAACATATGGTATTGGAGACGAAAGAATACATGAACTTATGATTAAAGAAGTGGGTAAAATAAAATGGGAGGATGGCAAAGTAGATCTATTAGGATACCTTTATTAACTAATGGGAACTTAATTTTATTTGAGGAGTTGTATAATATGGTTGAAAAAAAAGATACAGAAATAAAACGTTCTTCAAAAGCAGAAAACATTTTATCTCAGATCAATAGTAAGACTAAGCTAGGCGATTTACGAAAAATCGCGAAGGACATTAAAAAAGATCACGAACTAGCAATGGAGCTTTGGTCAACAGAAGTGTTTTTGCCTAGGCTTTTAGCAATCTTAATTATGGACAAAAAACTTCTTTCACAAGATGAGCTAAATAAACTTGATCAGGATATGCAGACTCACACTTTTGATGAGCGAAATTACTTAATGGATTGGTTAATGGCTAATCAGCTCATGAAAGACAAGAAGAAAATTGCTTTAATGGAGTCGTGGGAAAATAGTCCTTCTGCTCTTCAAAGGCGAGCTTTCTGGTATTATCAAGGGCGATTGAGATGGACTGGACAAACACCACCTGATAACACCGTATACTTGCTATCTGTATTAGAAGCTAATATTACGCAGGAAGAACCGGAAGTTCAATGGGCTATGAATTTTACTGCAGGCTGGATCGGCGTTTACGACGAAAAGAATCGTGAACGTTGTATAAAACTTGGTGAGAAAACGGGTCTTTACAAAGATGAAAAAGTATCAAAAGGATGTACTCCCAGCTATTTGCCGGAGTTCATTAGGATTGAAGTTAACAAACGACATAATCATTAGTCGCAACTTTAAGAAATGGATAAACAATGTTGGATTTGGAATAGTAAAGGTAGAAGGAGGACATGAGATGAAGTCTATAATCTTAATACCTGCTATGATATTATGTACTGTAGCCCACTATCTCTTTACAAGATATACACTAAAAAAGCAGAAGCAAGCGTCTTTAATTAGTGGGGTTATATTAACTATTTTAGGGATCATCTATTCCACAATCCAAACTCAATACATAGTAAATCGATTACCTAAGCATACAAAATGATTAACTATTTTCCTTGCCTTCTGACTTGTTGTTGGTAGGCTTTTTTATTTTCTAATAAATAAGGTAGTCTTAATTGAGAAGAGTACTTAATTGAACAATGGTTGTATATTGTGTTAAAAAAGATAACCCTTATCACAGTAAATGCTGCAAGTAGAATGTAAGCAAACATTTATATAGTAATTCAATCTTTTAAAATAAGAAGTTAGAGGGAACAAACAGTGAAACCACCTGTTCTTTTAATCGTATAAAGAAATAGACGAACAAAAAGATGTTAGAGTGTTCAATAACTGCAGAAAGGAGAAGAAAATGTACACTTCAATCATCATCATAGGATTATTTATTGTTTTAGGAATCATTCTATTAAATGGTAAAGGTTCTTTCTTAATTGCAGGCTTCAACACATTGCCAAAAGAAGAAAAAGAAAAATATGATACCGTTTCGTTGTGTAAATTTATGGGGAAAATGATGTTTGCTCTTGCCTTTAGTATGTCTTTATGGGTCCTTGGCGAAGCACTAGACATCACGGCGCTCTTTATTAGTGGATTGATTTTATTTATAGGTATTATATTATTCAGCGTTATTTATAGTAATACGGGGAATAGGTTTAAAAAGAAGTAGAGTTTCTGGTGCGTTTAAAGCATCTTGATATAATAGAAAAAAGCTTAAGGATTATCCTTAAGCTTTTTCTAATTACCCCAAAAAGTAAAGTCACTAGCCAAACCAATCAAATAATCGGTAAACGACTCTTGAGGCAGTAAATACTCATTCCCAATAAATAAGCTATCAAATGCGACGTCTGTCGTGACACCGTAGCCACCACCGCCGCCAACCCATATCGATCCTAACCATACTTCTTGGAGAGGGAAGGTTTCTCCTAACCATGGTTGAGTGATGATTTTTTCATCGTTTAAGTAAACAGTTGCTTCATTCGAAGTTCCATTAACAAAAACATAGATTTCTTCCCATTGGTCCGGTTGGATTGTTGCATCATCTGAGTATGTAGGTTTTGCATTAAAATCATTTGAAAGGCCGATTTCATAATTGTTATTCACAACAATCGAAAGTGGACCTGTTGGAAAGTAAAGCGTTGCTAATGTCATCGATGATTCAGTAAACGATCGAACACGAGTCGTAACCTTGAAAACAAATGATTCAGGTGGACTTTCCTCCGTTGAAAACTCCGTCATCATATTAGGACTAAAATAGTTCTGTCGGGATAGTTTCATAATACCATTTAGTTCATGGTACTCACTTAACCACTTTGCATCGGTTAAAACCCATTCATTGTTGGCACTATCAAATTCAGTAGAGTAATAGATTTCTGTAGGTGTACTTGCAGTTAATGATTTTTGGTAGGAGTAAACAGGATAGAGAAAACCGATAAAAACCATTAATGTCAGAATGCGAAAAAAGTTTCGCTGAATTTTTTTCTTCTTCTTCGTAGGCTTTTTTGAGTTTCGTCTAGGTGGGAGTGGTGTGTTCGAGAGGTCTAGGTTGTTATATGGTTCCACTTTTAGTCTCCTTTTTAGTTAGTACTTGATTCTACTGTAACAACGATTCGATATGCAGCTGTTAGATCTGCTACATCAATTACGGGTGTTGCTTTTGCAGTTCTTGTACTAGTGACAGTTGCTGCTTGTGAAGTAAGTTCTACGAGTTTAGTTGAAGAACCATTATATACTTTTACGGTATATGACAATGTTGATATATCCTTTGTTGTGGCAAACTCTAAGTTTAGGTATAGCTTATCAGCTGCTTCATCATAACCTGCTACTTCAACTAAAGATGCATACGCTTCACCAGTCACAAATCGTGTCGTATCTCCTTCAACAGTTACATCCCCTTCTGCATAAACGTGACTAATGGAAAACAAAAGTGTAGCCGTCAAAACATACATACCAACCTTAAATAGTTTTTTCATCATAGGTCAAACCTCCTAATGGTTTAATAGTCTAAAAATTCCGTATTCCACTTATCAGTATATAGAAAATGTTGGGAGAAAGGAAGAGTTTATTTGATATTCTTTTACAAAAAACCTCTTTAAATTACAAAACTTTGTAACAAATTGTTACAAAGTTCGGATTTGTGATAGTTCTGTTCGACTAGAACAAAAGTCACGGGTTTTAATTTTAATTAAGGTCAACACTTTCAACAACGACTACAATTCGATATGCTGCTGGTAGTCCTTGGGATAAAGAAACTTGGATATTTTTTAACTGGACTTCAGAAGCTCCAGCTTGAGCAGTCTCTGAGTAAGGAGATGAAAGGTTTCCAAACTCTCCGATTGTATTACTGTTTCCATCATATATTTTGATTACATAATGAAAGGTAGCAGTTTTCCCTGTGACATCTAAATTTGTTCGTAATGTCGAATTTAAATATAGAATTCTATCTCTAGAATTGTATCCCGTCATCTCGATTAAAGTAGGGTAGGAAGTTCCCGTTGTAACATAATTTTGTACACCTTCTAACTCTTCATTCGAAGAAACAGGAATTTTGTTAGAAGTTATGTTTCCGTTTCCAACAAGGCCAGCATCAAGTACAGTGATATTAAAATCAATGTAGTCTTGATCAAAATCTGTACCATCATGGTCTAAAGTAACATGCACTGTGTAATCGTTAAAGCGTTCAATACTTCTTATCGTTGTTCCTGGTGGAGGGTTATTTAATTGTATATGTGAGGAAGTGATACTGGTTGAGTATGTATCAGCTTGTAAGTTCAATGCAATCACATTTCCATTTAATGTTATCTCTGTCAGACTTTTCGGTGAGGCAATGATCCTACGAAATGAAACCGAGTTTATTTCTTTTGGCGTACCTTTTCCTCCGTTATAAACAAGTGTCGAAGACCCCCAGTTCGAGGAAACTGTTCCATCAACCGTGCTGTCCTTTCGTTCCATCGTTATTTTCTCGTAGTAGTCTCCAGCATACCAAGCGTTAACAACATCAATGGTTGTTCCATAAGAATCTCTTAAATAAAGGGTTTCACCTCCGTTATCCAAAAGATGACTATTATAGATTTTGTCAGCAGGAATTCCTGGTACTGTATTATCATCTATGCGTTCTATCAAATAGTATCCATTTGGTGGAATTGTTCCACTTAAAAATATTTGAGGTTGACGATTATGTGACTCTAGCACCCAACCATTTAATGATATTGGAGAAGATGTATTGTTATATAGTTCAATCCACTCATCATTATAATCAACCGTTGTCCCCATCCAAGCAATTTCATTAATAACAACTGCTTTGTATGCTGCAGCTTGTCCTTTCTCAATCGTAATGGGTTGGAAAAGTCCTACAACAAACAACAAAAAGAGCAGAAGAAACGTCAGCCAAATCTTTATCGTCTTCATCCTGTACCCCCCTCATAAAAACATCTACCATCTATTGAATTGCCTTAGAATTTACGAATTTAGAATTTTCTACTATTTCACGAATTAAGTATACCACGCCAAGCTACAATTAATTGCTTCAAATGTCATTTTTCAACAAAAAACTCCCTATTTTGTCCAAAATATTAACATGAAGAAATAGGAAAGTTCCTAAGGGAAACTAGCTTGGGAGATTAAGAGGTTTTATTATTTAAAGGTTCAATTAGATGAATTTATTTTTCACATGGGAGACTAATATGTAATGGGACCATGAAGAATATAGAAATTACCTTGATTTTTACGTTTATAGAATGTTGGCATATAAGTAATTCATACGTGTTAACCGAAGTGGAAGGACCGAGACTCCTGCGGGAATTGCGCTGGACTGGAGACCCCACAGGCAGAAGGCGAGGAGGCTCCAGGAGCGCCCCGCGGAAAGCGAGAGTCCTGTAACGAAGGTTAACACCCTCTATATAGAGTCGTACTTTCGTATTTTCAGGTACCCAACAAAAAAAGACAAAGCTAAACGACTAAAAATCTAGTCCCTTTACTCTGTCCCTTTTGAATAAACTTCTTCCCCATCCTTTTTACTACCCTTCATAATAAAATACAGGAACAATGCCATCACCGGAACTGCTAACAACAAACCGAGAATCACACCAGAAACCGCACAGGCAAAAAAACCTCCAATGGCCAAGCCGATCCTTTGCTTAACCGCTCCAACAACTGCAGGAACAATTCCACAAAGTATGCCAACTATTAAACCGATAATAATTAGCTCCATGTCATCCCTCCTTTTTCTAATGAGTATTCAGATGACAAATCAAAAAGACCGTTTTATTGTCGATTTTAAAAGAAGGAAAAGCCATCAATCCCTTTTGATGGGGAAAGTGAGCATAAATTACGTTCTCCCTAATACATATTAATGAACTACATTCACAAGGGGGGATTCCATGACGAGGTCTAAAAAGATTTTTGTTGGCAATTACAAAGGCGGCGTAGGAAAGACAACGAGCATTTATCAAATTGCTTTACATATGGTGGAATCAGGAAAACGTGTCTTACTTATTGACCTAGACCCACAATGCTCACTTAGTGAGATTTGCTTATCACGTCTAAAGATGAATTTACAAGATCTACAGCCGAATGAATCGTTAAACTATGTGTACGACATGTGGTATGAAGTGAAGCAATTTCCAAATCTTCACGTGCAAATTGATAAAAAAACATTAATTAAACAAACAGATGACGGTGTCCATTTCATTCCTTCCAATATGTTTTATCCGAACGGTGGACTAGATGATTTAGCTACGAAACTAAGAGATGATTTTTATGACCTACTACCACTTCAGCAATTCTTCCAATCTAGTCAAATTGAAGGTGACTTTGATTACATTCTGTTTGATTGTCCTCCAAGCAACAATATGATTACACAAGGTGCTTTTCTTTTATCCGATTACTATTTAATTCCAACCATTATCCAAACGATGAGTGTTCGTGGTGTCGTTCATTACGTTCGAACGGTAGAGTCGATTTATGCTACGAAATGTGAACAAGGCAACCATTCAACCGTCGCAAAGCTTCTGTTTGGTGCAAAGCCTGAATTATTAGGAGTGTTTGAAACGTTGAAAAAACGTGGTGTGAATAATGATACCGTGATGAATGAACTACATGCAGATTTAGAAAAATCAAAGGTAAAATCGAAGCTATCGACAGCTACTGAGGAGAAATTCCTGTTTGATACGATCATTTATAATTACGAAAACATCGCGAGGCTAACAGCAGACGGTTTAAAGTGCTCAGAGTACGTAGAGCTGACAAATGAAATCTTGGTTTGTATGGGTGATAAACCGATTCGAAAATACGCTGTTTTAGGAGACTGAACATGACAAAGGCGAAATGGGATGAAATCGCACAACATTTAAACCAATTGAAGAACATTTACGTTTCGATTGGTGAAAGTAAGTTTCAAAAAGAGTTAACTCGTTTAGTGGAGTTGATTGAGTTTGTGCAACAGAGGGAAGGGGAGAAGCAATTAGACTCTCCAAAAAAGAAGGCGCCAACAGCACTTAAAGAAAAGAAGAAACAAACGGCATCAAAAGCGAAGAAAAGTGCATTTGAATTTGCCGTAAACACCATCCAAGCTAAAAGCTACAAGGAATTAAAAGGGACGAAGCTTAATTATGAAGAAGTAAACACGAGTGAAGATGTGATTGCGTTTGTCATGAACTATGAAGATAAAGCGCTGTTAAAGATGACGACAGTTCTTGATTTGAAACTTCTTTATTGGAAATTAACGGGTGATGAAAAAGAATTGAAACAGAAAAAAGAGCATTTACTTCAAACGATCAGGCGCAATATTCGTGCTCGGAATAGAGGTGAAGCATTTGCGAAGATCATGTAAAAAATGGAAGGTACCATATCATTTAGAAAGACTCTTACCATTTTCGTGTAAGAGTCTTTCATGTTTTTCTGTCCCACTCACTGTTTCCCATGTGTACTGTTATAATAATGATTCACGAGCTGAATGTACTCATCCTCTTTACCGATATCATAACGCTTGCCGTTGACGATTTTACCGTATACCTTTTCTTTTTCAAAAAGGCATTTTATCGCATCCGTTAACTGGTATTCACCGCCAACTCCAGGTTCAATGCTGTTCAAATAGGTAAATATCGTCGGAGTAAAAATATATCGTCCGATGACAGCGAGGTTAGATCCAGGGTCAGTCGTTGGTTTTTCAACGATGTCATTCATTTTGACCACTTGTTTGGCGATATATCTACCTGTGGCCACTCCGTAGTTTTTCAATTCTTCTCGTTTTACTTCATTTAAACCGATGACGCTGTTTTTCGTTTGGTCGTAAATGTTCATGAGTTGTTTAAGGGCAGGCGTTTCCTCGGCGATGACGATATCATCAGGTAAAAGAACGGCAAATGGCTCACCTTTAGCAAATGTTTCTCCAAGTCGAACAGCATCACCGAGTCCTCTTGCAAACGGCTGTCGTGTATAATGTAGTTGAACATTTGGTATGGATTGGTCATTTATTAAATGGCTTTTGTTCTTTTTTTCAAGAAATGATTCGAGTTCCTGTGAGTGATCAAAGTAATCAACGATAATATTTTTCGTTCGAGATACAACGATAAGGATTTCCTCAATCCCTGAATCAAGGGCCTCTTCCACTACATATTGAATCGCAGGTTTCACCCCGATAGGAAACATTTCTTTTGGAACAACTTTTGTGATTGGTAAGCTACGAGTACCGTAACCAGCAGCGGGAATGATGGCTTTTTTAATCATGTAGTTTTTCCTCCATGTTCAATTTCTACTATCTTATTCACGTGTGGTGTAGATAGGGAACGTAAGTTGAAAAATGGTTATTTGTCTCTAATAATTTCTAGATTTAGTGGAAAATAGGACTTCTACTGTCACAAGTGATGCCCCATTTTTATACGATATAAATAGTAATGAATGATTTTAGAAAGGGGAGCTTCTAATGAACGTTTGTGTCATAGGAGCTGGATATGTTGGTTTGACAACATCTGCAGTACTTGCCGAGCTTGGGCATCATGTGACATGTGTTGATATAGATCAGAAGAAAATTGATAGTCTCAAAAAAGGGAATGTTCCCATCTATGAACCAGGGTTAGAGGAGCTACTCTTAAAGAACAAGCAACATCTCCTTTTTAGTACAAATGTAGAAGAAATAATTAAAGCTTCTGAGGTCGTGATGATTGCAGTCGGTACTCCGTCTTTGTATGATGGCAGTACAGATCTTACCTACATTCTTTCTGTTGTGAATGTGTTAGCAAGAACGATTTCAACGTATACAACAATTGTAACAAAAAGTACTGTTCCCCCTGGGACAAATGAGAAGATTAAGGGAATGCTTATACAAAAAGGATTAGATCCAGCACTGTTCGCAGTTGTGTCTAATCCGGAATTTTTACGAGAAGGTTCTGCTGTTAAAGATATGTTTCATCCTGATAAAACTGTTATTGGTGTAGAGACAGGAGATCAGAAATCAGTTGAAGTGATGCGTGATTTATACAAAGGAATTTCGGCTCCTTTTCTTATCACGAATTATAATGGAGCAGAAATGATTAAGTACGCATCAAATGGTTTTTTAGCGACGAAAATATCGTTTATTAATGAAATTTCACGAATTTGTGAGGCGTATAATGCCGATGTGGCTGAGGTGGCAAAAGGGATTGGAATGGACCCTCGGATCAGCCCACATTTTTTACAAGCAGGCATCGGCTTTGGAGGGTCTTGTTTTCCAAAGGATGTTAGTTCGTTGATTTACTCTGCCACGAAGAAGAATGTCGATCCTTTACTATTGCGGGCCACTCAAGCGGTCAATCACACGCAGGTGGAACAATATGTGAAAAAACTAAAAAAACTGTTTCCGAAAATGGAACAACTAAAAATTGCTGTGCTAGGTGTGGCATTCAAACCGAACACAGATGATATTCGCTATTCGCCAGCTGTTAGCTTAAGTAGGGAATTAGCTGATTTAGGCAGCACGGTGACAGTCTATGATCCTAAGGCATTGTTACCGGAATCTTTAGCGAAAAAAGTATTACAAGTAGATTCCGTTGATACGTGCATAAAAGATTGTGATTGTGTGTTTGTTGCCACTGATTGGGAAGAATTTAAGCAATTAGATTGGCAGCATGTGAAACAGCTCATGAAAGGTGATATCATTGTCGACGGACGCAACTGTTTAGTGGTAGAAGATATCGAGAAACAAGGTTTACAATACATTGGAGTTGGTCGATTATGAAGATTTTAGTAACAGGAGCAGCAGGGTTTATTGGCTCGTCCTTATGTGAGGAGTTAGTACGGGATGAAAAAAACGAGGTCTTTGGGATTGATTGTTTTATAGGGCCTACACCTACTGCTTTAAAAGATGTGAATGTGAAAAAACTTTTACATCATCCTAGGTTTCAATTTCGTCAAGAAAATCTACTTTCGGTAGATTTACCTTCTTTGCTAGAGGACATCGATGTGGTTTATCATTTGGCGGCAATACCTGGGGTTCGTTCTAGCTGGGGCAAAGACTTCGATCCATATGTAACGAATAATATTTCAGTTACACAACGACTTTTAGAGGCAAGCAAGAATAAACAATTGAAGAAGTTTATTTATGCTTCCACATCCTCCGTTTATGGAGAAAAGCAAGGGAAGGTATCAGAGGATTTATTGCCTGAACCTCTTTCACCATATGGTGTGACGAAGCTTACTGGAGAGCATTTGTGTTCGGTTTATCGTGAAAGCTTTCGTGTTCCGACGGTTATTTTACGTTATTTTACCGTCTATGGACCGAAACAACGCCCAGATATGGCGTTTCATCGATTTATTAAACAAATTATTCACGATGAACCCATCACAATCTTCGGCGATGGAAAGCAAACGAGAGATTTCACGTTCATTGATGATTGTGTGAAGGGCACTGCGAGTGTGCTTCACCAAGACAACATAATAGGAGAAATTATCAATATTGGTGGAAAAGAGCGTTCGTCCGTATTGGAGATTATTGAGTTGCTTGAACGTGTGTCAGGGAAGCAAGCCAAAAAACAATTTCAAACAAAAGTCACAGGTGAGCCGATGCATACGTGGGCAGATATTCGTAAAGCAAGCAGCCTTTTAAACTACTCGCCACAAACGAGTTTGGAAGAAGGTTTGAAGAAAGAATATGAATTTTTCTCTGCTTTTTATGAGGGGGGAAAAAGATGAAGATTGCTTATATATGTACGGAAAAGCTCCCCTCTCCAGCTGTAAAGGGGGGAGCGATTCAAATGATGATTGATGGAGTTGCTTCATATTTAACCGATAACCATGAGCTTACCGTTTTTTCCATAACTGATCCTTTACTCCCAGATCGTGAGTCAAAAGACAATGTGACGTTCATGCGCTTTCCTCGAGAGGGATATCGCATGCATGTTGCAGAGGAATTAAAAAACCACGCTTTTGATCTCATTCATGTCTTTAATCGTCCTAAAAATGTGCCACTCTACAAAAGCTCAGCACCTCACAGTAAATTTGTTCTTAGTCTTCATAATGAAATGTTCACCCCACGAAAATTGACGGATGAAGAGGGGAAGGCAGCCGTTGAAGCTGTCGACGCTATTACTACTGTCAGTCAATTTATTAAAGATACCATTACAGAAAGATTTCCAGAAGCGGAAGAAAAAACGACCGTCGTGTACTCAGGTGTCAACTTAGAAGATTACGCACCTGTTTGGACGGTTAAAGGAAGAATGATGCGTAAATATTATCGTCAAAAATACGGCATACAAGGTAGAAAAGTGATCTTATTTGTCGGAAGGCTAAGTAATACGAAAGGGCCGCATATTTTGATTCAAGCGATGTACTCCATTTTAAACCAGCATCCAGATGCTGTCTTAGTCATCGTAGGTGGTAAGTGGTTTAGTGACAACGGCGTAAATAGTTATGTGAAATATTTGCATCGCCTAGCGCGACCTATCAAAGATCATGTTGTATTTACAAAATATATTCCTGCAGAAGAAATTCCTACTATTTTTCTCGTAGGTGATTTGTTTGTTTGCAGCTCGCAATGGAATGAACCGCTCGCACGTGTTCATTATGAAGCGATGGCAGCGGGTGTTCCGTTAATTACAACTAACCGTGGAGGAAACGCAGAGATCATCGAGGATGAATGGAATGGGTTAATCATTGATGATTATGATAACCCACATGCATTTGCTCAATTAATAAATGATACGCTCTCTGTACCAGGATTTGCGGAAGAATTAGCAAGAAACGGAAGGGACTACGTTGAGAGTAACTTTGATTTCAAACATGTTGCCAAGAGACTTGAAGATGTGTACCTTCAAGCTGTTCTAACGGAAGAACTACCATTGCCTGAGGGTAGTGAAGTGAATGAATCTTAAGCACGACCTTAAATGGTGTTCAATCATACTGTTACAATAAGAAAGGAGATTGTTCTTTTATGGAACAATCTCCTTTTTTGTGCTATGAAAGAGTGAAGTGAATCAATACTCGTTATCGTCTCCATTTTTTCCAGCGATTGTAGCTGATGATCAACCGAAGTAGAATAACTGTTTTTAGTTTTCTATTTGTACAGTTTGTTTTAGAGCACATTTATCATTCATTTTTGTTTGTCTCATGTTAGTCGTAGTTGAGGTTCTGAACGTCTAGTGAGCTGTTCACTCTTAACTGTCCGATCCCTATAATTTATGCTGAGAGATTGAAAGGAGTTTACCCATTTTTACTTGTTTAGTAAAAATGGGTAAAGAAACACTTACTTTCTTTTCTTAGTGACCATAGGAGAAATCCATGGACCTTTGATCCCAGGATCTACAATGACTATTTTTACTCGTTTGCGCTTTTCTTCTGGCTTTTCAACTGCAACTTCTTCGACTTCTTTCACTTCTTCAACTTCTTCTATTTTCTCTTCAACAGGTTTAACGTCTTTCTTTTTGTCTTTCTTTTCTTTTTCCATTTTGGCGATATCGTAATCAATTGTAAGTGTAATCTCATCATCTGCTTTTTCCGCAGTGGCGGTTAAAGGAGGAAGTGTATAGGTTGAGGTTTCTTCTGATGATGAATCAGGTACAGAATCTAGTGGTAGCTCGACAAGCTGTTTTGCATTCAGTGACTTCAGTTTGTCTTTAACAGCCGATTCATCTAATACGATATGACTAGGATCCTCGAGCATTTTTTCATATTCGGAAAAGCTCCAACCCATAGGTCCAGGTGGTGAAAAATCAAACTTTTCTAGTTCGAGTTTTGGGATTTTCGAATCTTTTTCTTTACTCATCTTTCATCCCTCCACTTTTCTTCTTGATTTCACTGTAAATCGAAGAGAACTGTTTTAAAAACTCTTCTTTTGACGTTTCAACAGCGATAATGTTTTGAATGGCCCAAATATATTTTTCATCAGACCATGAACGTTTTTGCCCTAAATAGTATTTATGGACAATCGAGCAGAAGAGGTGTGGAAATGCTAAATCTGCCCACAGCACCTTATATTGATCTTCTGTTAATGGATTAATCGAGTCATATGAGCTAAGCATATGAATGGCAAGGTCGTGGTCCCAAACGGACATTTTTTTCATTACTTTGTTTAAAAGAATACGTAAATCCCTAGCAGGAAGATCGTATGTGATGGAGTGTAGCTCTTTCATAAAGGCAGTTCCATCCACCTCTGTGAACCTAGCCATTGTGAAATCTTGTTGGCAAAATGACCGTTCCTCGATGACTTGTTTTGACCAAGTTTGGTACGGTTCTTCCTCAAGTGATTTTAGCGCTTTTTTGCCGCGTTCTAAAATGCTATCAACATGTTCTAAAAATAACCGTGAGAATTCATCATCGGTATAAGACTCTGCTATGTGCTTGTTTCCTTCTAGTTCTTGTAATTTCCAGCGATATAGCTTCGCCCATTTTCCTAGTCGGCTTCGTTTTTTAGAACCTTTTAACGGTACATAGCCCTTTGAAGCTTTGTGGAACTTAGCGGCAAACTTTAACGTTTCGGATAATTGATCTGTATTGTAGTAAATCATTTCATGGCCTTGTACTTTGTCATAAAGGACGTAAGCATGGTCTTCAGCGCCGATACAGAGTGCGCCATTCTTTGTTTTTTGAATCGGTGTAATTGGTAGGCCGTTTTCTTGTAAGTGGATGTGGGCGGCAGCGATGAACATCATTCTTCGTGGATTCATTTCCGCTTGTTTTAATATTTTGGCTCCTTTATCTGTTTCGATTTCCCAAGTGGTGCGACCACTTCGGCTCTCTTTTAAGTGAATATTTTTCACTTCGAGTGGATAAAAGCTTAGTACTCGCTCGATTTGTTTATATTGAGTTTCCGTCGTTAACGGGTTTTCTTTACGATCAAACTCTTGTTTTTCTTCCAAGGATTCTCACCCTTTCTCTTATAGATTTCGTTACGCTTCTTCATAGACTCGTAGTAGGTTACTTGCTACGTCGTTCCAGCTAAAGTCTCTTTCTACTTTTGAACGTCCATATCTGCCCATTTTTTCACATTTGCTACGATCTTTGAGTAAGGAGTTAATCATGTCTGCGTAAGCATCAGGGTTTTCAAAGTCATAGATGACGTGCCCATTTTTTCCTTCCTCAATTACTTCTGGATTTCCACCACGGTTACTTGTCAGCATTGGAATACCTGCTGCCATTGCTTCATAGTGAACACGAGCGAGTGGTTCCTGCCATTGAGAACAACAGACGAATAAATCTGACATCGCATATAAATCTGGTATGTCCTTTGGTTGAACGAACTTGATAAATGTGACGTTTTCTTTGTACTTAGCACCTAGTGTGTATAAATGCTTTACATAGTTATTCACATTATCGTCACCAAACCATTTAGAACCGATAAATACCATCATGACGTCTGGGTGTTGTTCAATGATCTTCGGTAGTGCTTGAAGAAGAATATGTGGGCCTTTTACTTTACTTAAACGTCCAACAAATAAAATGACTTTTTTCCCTTGTATGCCTAGTTCACTGCGTACTCTGTTTCTGGCATCCCTACCGCCTGAAGTCCAAGCAGGCTGATAAGTGGTTAAATCAGCACCAGAGTAAACGGTTTTTGTTTTACTTTTAGCGCTTGGAAATCTTGATGTGATCGTTTTGCCGATAAAATCACTGACTGTAATAATTTTTGATACGGATTTGATACATTCTTCCCCTTCAGCGTCAGTCAGTTTATCATAATCAAACATTTCATTATGAACGCTTAACACAAGCTTTGAATTTGGTGTTGCAGCCTTTAATTCTTTGATCCAATTCGGTCGATTACAAAGATGGATAACATCATAGTGATTGTTTTTACAGTGATTAATAATAGAAGAAACATATTGTTCTTCAGGAAATCTGACATATTTCACACCATTGCTTTGTTCAGTATCATTTAATTTAGGATCTGTGATTGAAATGATGGTAACATCATGTTTTTTCGCGATTAATGGCGCAGCAGAATCTAAGTAGATTTGAATCGCTCCACCCCTTATCGCTGGAACAGGTAGCTTTTCTGTTGCAATTAATGCAAGCTTCATATTTGACCTCCATTCTAAAAACATTCATTTTTTAGCTAAAAGAACCATTAGTTATATGCTTTTAAACTAGCAGCTCAAATAGCCATAGAATCAATCGTTTCTTAAATTATGATACGAAAAATATAGACGCATTGTGCTATATTCGTTTCGTTTGGGAATGAAATGAGCAATTCACCTAATTATTTTTGAAATAGAGACAATTGACTAAGCAAAAACGGGTTTTTATCATACATTAAAGAATAAATGGGTATAGAAAGGTGATGAAAAAGGTGGAGGAAAATGTGAGACGTATGATTTCCGAAGAAGAGGAAGAGTATGTACTATCACCTGAAGAAATAGAAAAGCTAAAAGGTCTTGCTGAAACGATTATGGTTAATTGGGATTTTGAAGTAACTGAGATCGAAGTCATTCAGGGTGGCCAAATGGCTCTTGTGTGGAAGGTTTTCACGACTCAAGGTGCAATCTGTTTAAAAAGAATACATCGTCCAGAAAAGAAAGCATTGTTTTCAATCAATGCTCAAGACTACCTGGCAAAAAAAGGAATGAGGGTACCAGGCATTATCCCGAATAAAAATAATGAGCTGTATACAAAATATGGCCCATTTTTATTCGTTGTTTACGATTGGATAGAAGGAAGACCATTTGAATTAACTGTAAAAGAAGATTTAGAATTTATGTTTAAAGGTTTAGCAGAATTTCATCAAGCTTCAGTAGGGTATAAACCACCAGGGGGAGTACCTATCTTTACAAAGCTAGGAAGATGGCCGAATCACTATGTGAAAAGATATCAGCAAATGAAAACGTGGAAAAATCTAGCGGAAAAAGAGAAGGATGTCGATCCTTTTTCGCAATTATATTTAGAACAAATTGATCCGATTCTAGATGAAGCGAAAGATACGCTTAAAAGATTACTAAATTCAGAGTATCGAAATTGGGTAAATAGCATTCGTGATACTCCGAATCTATGTCACCAAGACTATGGAACTGGTAATACGTTACTAAGTCCTGAGAATGAAATTTGGGTGATTGACTTAGATACAGTATCTTATGATCTTCCAATTCGTGATTTACGTAAAATGATTATTCCGTTACTTGATACGACAGGTGTATGGGATGAAGAAACGTTTAATGTCATGATCAATGCTTATGATTCTGTGTCGCCACTAACGCCTGAACAGAAAAAGGTGATGTTTATTGATATGCTTTTCCCATATGAGCTATATGACATTATTCGTGAAAGATATGTAAGGAAAACGCCATTGATGGTAGAAGAATTAGCGCAAGGCTTTGAATATGAGCGTATTAAATCACAAGCGTTAAATGAATTAATCAATAAAATGTAAACAGTGTAAGAGCAGAATTACTTTTTAGTATATTCTGCTTTTTTTAATGGAATTGCTTGTATTTGGTAAAAAATCCAATTATACTAAAGGAAATAACGGAGAGAAAGGAGGTGTTAAGAGATGTTTCGTTCTGTTGGTTTACGTCAACATATGTTGTCTTTTTTATATGTTTGTAAAGCGATTTTTCATGATTTTTCATTCCAAGGGGGAAGTCTGCCCTTTTTTAGAACAAAACAATCCAACAGAACCAATATTCTCTTAACCCTCAAAGTATAGAATTTTTCTGCAGTTTTGTAGAAGAACTTCAAATTGTGAGCCATGGGTAGAGTTTATTGCCCATGGCTTTTTATTTTTAAAAATAAAGGAGATTAACATAGATGATTATCGTAGCGGTAAATTCAATTAGTAAGATGTATGGTGGAAGTAGTGTGTTTAAGGATTTGTCTTTTGAAATGAAGGAAGGCGAGCGCGTTGGACTAGTCGGTCCAAACGGAAGTGGTAAGACGACTGTTCTAAAGCTAATTGCAGGAGTAGAGTCGATAGACAGTGGGGCCATTCATTTGAAAAAAGGGACGAAGATTGGCTACTTAGCCCAAATTCCGGTGTACCCAGAAGGTACGTTAACAAAGGATGTTCTCGAAGGAGCGTTTGATGAAATTCGTGATATTGAGAGAAAGATGAAGGTGCTTGAAAAAGAAATGACTTCTGTTGATGGGCAGAAGCTTGAGCGACTACTAGAAGAGTATGGCAAGCTTCAAGACACTTTCATGCACTTAGGGGGATATGAAGCAGAGGCAGAATTGTTAGCTGTAGCAAATGGGCTATCGATTCATTCACTTTTGAATAGACCATTTAATCAATTGAGTGGTGGGGAAAAAACGAAGGTGAATTTAGGGCTTATTCTGTTACAAAAGCCGAATTTACTTTTACTTGATGAGCCAACCAATCATTTAGACATTGCTGCCATCGAGTGGCTTGAGCAGTATGTGAAGCAAGCGAATATGAGTTTTATTTTTATTTCGCATGACCGCTATTTCCTAGATGAAGTTGCAACAGCCATTTATGAGCTGGAAGATGGCGAAATTTCAACGTATAAAGGGAATTACTCTAGCTTTATGAAAGAAAAGGAACAGCGATTGTTAGAGGAATTTGCCAATTATCAAGAGCAACAGAAGAAGATAAAGAAGATGCAGGATGCGATTCGTAGGCTGCGTCAATGGGCACATGAAGGGGATAATGAGAAGTTTTTTAAAAAAGCTGCAAGTATGCAAAAGGCACTTGATCGAATGGATAAAATTAAGAAGCCAATTTTTGAACGAAAGAAGATGGATTTGCAGTTTGAGATGAATGAGCGAAGTGGGAAGGACGTATTTGTCTACGAAGATGTTGAGAAGTCGTTTGGCGAGAAAGTGTTGTTTCAGCCAACTTCATTCACGATTCATTATAAGGACAGAGCAGCGCTTGTGGGGAACAATGGAACAGGAAAATCAACGCTATTAAAGTTTTTAACAGATGAAATGAAGCTAGATCGTGGAATGGTGCGGGTTGGTAGTAATGTAAAGTTGGGGTACCTTTCACAATCTGTCATGCATAGCGAGAAAAATGAGACGGTCATCGAATCATTTCGAGACGTCGTTCCTGTGGCAGAAGGGGAAGCAAGGCAGCTGTTAGCCCGATTTATGTTTTATGGCAATTCTGTGTTCAAGCGTGTGAATGGACTAAGCGGTGGTGAGCGAATGCGTTTGCGTCTAGCTCAAATGATGTATCAAGATATTAACGTTCTTTTACTTGATGAGCCGACGAATCACTTAGACATCGATTCTCGTGAGGTATTAGAAGAGGCACTGAGTGAGTTTGATGGAACCATTTTTGCCGTTTCCCATGACCGTTATTTTATCAATAAGCTGTTTTCAAAGATTTTATGGCTGGATGAGGGAAAGGTAACACCTTATGTTGGAAACTATGATGAGGCAAAGGCGAAGAAAACAGAGCTCCAAAAGCTACCTGTTAAAGTCGCACCTATCGTAGAGAAGAAGGAATGGAAGAAACCAAAAGTTGACTATCGTAAAAAAATGGAGCAGCTTGAAATAGAAATCATCGCTTTAGAAGATCAATTGATCGAAATTGACGAAGAGATGAGCTGTGAACAGAATGTAGAAAAGTTGCTGGAGCTTCAACAAGAACGTGACACCGTGGTGAAACATCGAGACTTACTTTTTTCTGAATTAGAGAAGCTAGACGAGCTTTCATCATAAAAGGAGGAGAAAGATGGGGAGGATCTTTTGTTTACTGATGGTTGTTTCTTTAATGGTAGGTTGTCAATCAAATGAAGTGATTCATAAAGAGGGAAGTATTTCTAGTTATCAGCCTTCTTCAAAAGATATTGTAAATATGCATGGTGATATCACGAATATCGATCGATTTTTTTCTTTTGTGGAACATGTAAAGGAAGGAAAAGATGATCGAATTCGAGTGGTGACGTATACAGAAGAAGGTGACCCGATGTTACACGATCTTGATTACGATGGAGAGGTCATCACATCAACGACGGATACGAGAAGAGATAAATTTGGTTCTGGTGGTATTAACACGACCACTTGTGCTTCAATAGATATGATTGAAAGCAAGGAACGAACAGATTACACACTTTCTGGATGTGATCAAAAAAACATAGATACGATGATACTCGTCATTTGGAAGTAGACGAGAAAAAGGATAAAATAAAGAGAATGAGCTCAATGAGTGAGGAGGAAAAATGATGATAAAAGTAACACAAGCTGCAATTCATCAAATCACATCTGAAGTTCAAGATGTGATCGACGAAGGCAAAACCCCAATGATTCGCTTAGAAATGGGCATTGGTTGAGGTGGTCCGCAGCTGCGACTGACTCTGGAGGAGTCGGCTTTAACACAAGATACAACCGTTGAACAGGATGGTATTCAATTTTTAATCAATGAACGAGATCGCGTTTATTTTGAAGATGTAAAGATCGATTACACGAAAGATGTGTTAGGCGGAGGACGTTTTCACGTCTTACGGGTGTAAAACATAGAGAAAGTAGATGTGGTTCTAATGAGGAGAATGTTAGTAGGTGTAGTGATGATAATGGCGCTTTTTTTAGCGGGGAATTATTTATTTGGTCAGAACGATTCAAGCTTAACCTCGATTTCAACAGCTGAATTAGCGGAGAAAATGAAGGATAAGTCAGAGGATGTCTTTTACGTGGACGTTCGTGAACCTAGTGAATATGAAGAAGGTCATATTGAAGGGATGACAAATGTTCCTCTAAGTACATTAAAAGATAATTATGAAGTGATTCCAAAGGACAAAGAGGTTGTTTTAATCTGTCGAAGCGGGAATCGCAGCATGCAGGCAGCCACGATATTAGAAGAACTTGGCTATCCTCGTATCGTAAACGTCGATGGCGGCATGCTTAGTTGGCAAGGAGAAGTTGTGACGGAGTAATATAGAGAAATAATATACGTAAGGATAGTAGACCGATGTAGCACTGGTCTACTATTTTTTTATGAAGTGCACGTTGAAAATCTAAAAAATGTTAATGTTTAAATGTAAGAATATGTTAGAATAAGTAAAATATATGAAACTACGGGGGCGACCTAGAAGGAGAGAGGTAAATATGTATAGTACAGAAGAAAGAAACGTCTATTTTAACAAAGTAATACAAGAAATAGAGTCTTCCCAATTCGTAGAAGGTATTGTTCAAATAGGCTCTGGTGTCATCGGATATAAGGATGAATTCTCAGATATTGATTTAATGGTTGCTACCTCTCAAATTGAGCAAGCTGAAAAAACAAGAGATGTTCTACGAGAAATCTTCAGTAGCTTTCATCCAAGCTATATAAAAGAAAAGCAATTCAGCAAAGATATCTTTCTAGTGATTGCGATCCTGCAAAATGGACTAGAATTTAATGTTTCAATTGTGCCTAGAGAATTTTTATCCGTAAAATCACCTTTATGGAAAATCATTGTTGATAAAACGGGATCTGTGACTGAGAAAATGAACCATGAACATGAGAATTTTATGAAGAAACCTATCAAATATAACGTAGGTTTTGATGTGGCATTTGAGTTTGTGTATTGTGCGTTGTCATTAGAGAAAGAATTGAAGCGAAATAACGTCATCTATGCATTAAAGATGCTTGAAGAAATGAGAGACTTTACGTTAATCGTTCAAGCATTAAACGAAGACAAAAAGCTTCATCAGTTTAAAGCCTATGAATCTCTAAACCCTGCTTTTATCCAAGAATACCTCTTAACATTCCCTAGTGAAGCGACTGTTGAAAGTGTGCGAGAGTCAGCTGAAAGAGTGAAAATACTGTTTGTCAATTCACTGAAACAAAGTACTATGTTCTCCATGGATGATAAATTAGAACAACTTTTATATCAATCTACAAATAAAGCAACGTGTAAAACACTTGGGTAATTCCAGGTGTTTTTTAAATAGACTGACATGCTAATAATGAATGATGATAATGTGAAATTTGATTTTTACTATATAGAATGTTGGCTCGAATTAATTAATGCGTGTTAATCGGAGTGGAAGGACCGAGACTCCAGCAGGAGATGCGCTAGGCTTGAGACCCCACAGGCATAAGCCGAGGAGGCTCAAGAAGCGCCCTGCAACGCAGATTAACACCCTATGTTGAATGTAAAAGAAACGTATTTTCAGTGTAGAAAAATTAAAAACGTTTCTACATACACAGTGACATTATTTTTGTAGAATTGAAGATTTTTCAAAAAACTAGTATTTATTGGTTGATAATGTGACGACGATACGAGTATAATTCACATTAATTATTTAAAAATTAAAAATAGAATGACACTTATTTGCACGATGTTTTTTAAAAAGGGGAGAACATTCATGAACAATTTATACACATTACTAGAACAGCATTATGAGGAAATGGTTGAAATCCGTCGTCACTTACATGAAAATCCAGAGTTATCTTTCCAAGAGGTTGAAACGCCTAAATTTATTGCAGAGTATCATCAAAAATTAGGTCTTGAAGTCCGCACAGAAGTAGGTGGTCGTGGCGTTGTAGCGACGCTAAAAGGTGGAAAACCAGGTAAAACAGTTGCGCTTCGTGCTGACTTTGACGCATTACCAATACATGAGGAAAATGATGTGCCATACCGCTCAAAAGTTGATGGTGTGATGCATGCATGTGGTCATGACGGGCATACTGCAACACTACTCGTGTTAGCAAAGGTTTTACATAGCATGAAGGATGAGCTTGAAGGAAATGTCGTATTCATACATCAGCACGCTGAAGAGTATGCACCAGGTGGAGCGATTGCCATGGTTGAAGATGGTTGTTTAGAAGGAGTAGATGTGATTTTCGGAACTCACTTATGGGCAACAGCGCCTGTTGGACATATTGGTTATCGTTCAGGTCCTGTAATGGCAGCAGCAGACCGCTTTGAAATTAAAGTGCAAGGAAAGGGTGGCCATGGAGCTCAGCCTCATTACACAAAGGACGCAGTTGTGATAGGAGCACAGCTTGTAACAAACTTACAGCAGGTTGTCAGTCGTCGTGTTGATCCATTAGAATCTGCGGTGTTAAGCATCGGTTCATTTGAAGCAAAAAATGCCTTTAACGTCATTGCAGACTCTGCTACGTTAGTAGGTACAGTTCGTACGTTTAACGAAGATGTGCGTGATTTAGTAGAAAAAGAAATTGGTAGAATCGTAGAAGGTACGTGTTTAGCAGCAGATGCAACGTATGAATATGGCTTCCACCGTGGCTATCCGGCTGTTGTGAATCATGAGGCGGAAACCGAGTTTGTAGCCGAGTTAGCAGTGGATGTTCCGGGAGTTGACACGGTGTATCAATGTGAGCCAGTCATGGGTGGAGAGGATTTCGCGTATTATTTACAGCATGTAAAAGGAACGTTTTTCTTCACTGGTGCAGCAAATCCTGATTGGGAAGTCACGTATCCACATCATCATCCGAAGTTCAACATTGATGAGCGTAGCTTATTAGTTGCAGCGAACACACTTGGTGCTGCAACGTTGAAGTTTTTAGGAAAAGAAGCGAAGGTTGCAGAGAAAACGGTATAAAGTGGAAGGAAGCGAATGACTTTTGTTATTCGCTTCTTTTTATTTGGTTGAAGATTATAGAGCGATTTTCGAATAAAGAAATGAAGTCGCATTGAAGGTATGATACACTTTCGAAAATTTATGGTTCAAATGAAATAATGGTAGAAAATCGTTTGATACAAATTTACTGGGTTTGATAAACAATCTTATTTTTTGATACACTTTTGCCTCTTATGAGCCAATTCCTTCTTACGTTCATTCTGAATCTCATAATAATCTCCTGTCCCTAAAATTTCGTATTGCGAAATATATCCTTCCCGTATAAAATAGAATACATAAATATACTCAGACGAGGGAGTCCAACCATGAATCGCAAACTCTTACTATATGTAAAAGCACTATCTGATTTTGGAACGTTTATGGATTTAATTGTATTAAATGTTGTTATTTACACAGCGACAGGAAGCGCTGCGTGGTTAGCGGCTACAATGGCTGCTAGAACACTAGGTGGAGTTCTTTCAAGTATGTTCTCAGGAGTTCTTGCGGATCGTTTTGACAGAAGGAAAATTATGATTTGGGCGGATGTCCTTCGTGCACTCATTATCTTGGCACTTATTCCTTTTCCAAATCCAACAATGATTTTAATTGGTGCCTTTTTCATCGGCTTAACGAGTACATTCTTCATGGTTAGCTTTAACGCGGAAATTCCGCAAATTTTTGGAGAAGATAAAGTACTTGAAACAAACTCAATGATATCTCGCTTAACATCAATCAGCTTAGTAGCTGGATTTTTAGGTGCAGGTTTCATCACGGATATTCTCGGATACAAGGTGACATTGATGATTGATGCAGGGACGTATTTGTTATCAGGACTTGTACTTATGAAAATGAAATGGGAAACAGCCCCAGCTAGAACAATTGAGATTGCTAGCGGTATAAAAGAAAAGGTTTTATCTATCTTCAAAGATATGAAAGAAGTTTATTTTTATTTAAAACTAGCACCTATGTTATTAATGATTAATGTCGTATTTCTGATTAGTGCTTTTGCAGGGAGTTCGCATAATCTTGGAATTCCGCTACTTGCTGAAACCATTGATGATACGAGACAAAGTTTTTATTACGGAATGATATGGGGGATATGGGGGATTGGTGCAGTCCTTGCGACTTACACCCTTCCAAAATTAAAATGGCTCAAAGATCATAAACTGTATTTTGCTGGATTTATGTGCGCGATTCTCATGTCGACTGGTTTTATCATCTTTTTATCAAACACTAATATTGCCATGGTCCTTGGATTTGCCTTTTTCACAGGAATCTTCGATGCTTGCTTTAATACGCTTCATGCAACGATCCTACAGAAGTCTGACAATCATATTCGTGGACGAATTTTCGGTGTAGGAATGCTTTTAAAATCGTTAGGGTTTGCGCTTGGATTTATTGTTGCACCTGTATTGTTAAAGCATTTTACAATGCCAGGAATGGTTTGGATTCTTCACGGTACGATGATTACAACAACAGTTATCGTTAGTATTACGGCGGCACTTTGGCTTGCGAAGCGTAAGGTTTTAATAGAAGCTAGTGTAAAATAATTTGATTTTACAAGAAAAAGTGTGGGACATTCCCATGCTTTTTTTATGTTCTTTTTTGATGACAATCGCTATAATGAAGGCAACGAAGGAAGCCGGGTGATTAGATGATTCATACACGAAAAATATCGGTAAGAAAGCTTGTTGAATATGTGTATCGAAGCGGAAGTATAGACCTTTCTTTTCAAGGGCGCAACCGGCTTGTAGAAGGAACGATGACTCATCAGCGTATTCAAGAAGCGCAAGATGAAGAGCACTATCAAAAAGAAGTTCCACTATCATATACGTATGAGAAGGATGGCTTCAGGTTGATAGTAGAAGGAAGAGCCGACGGGATTTTAACAGTAGAAGATGAAGTGACGATTGAAGAAATTAAGTCTACGAAAAGATTAAGCTCTGTTGATGTAGAGAAAAATCAAACACATTGGGCACAAGCAAAGCTTTATGGTTTTATATATGCAAAGGAAAACGGATTAACGGAGCTTACCATTCAATTAACGTATGCCGATGTTCACAGTGATGATGCGAAAAGCGTGAGAAAGCCGTTTTCTTTTACTGAACTTGAGGATTTTGCAATGACTACAATTGAGGAATATATGAAGTTCGTGAAAGTTCAGACCGAATTTCAGGAAAGAAGAAATGAATCGATAAAAGAACTGAACTTTCCGTTCCCGCAATATCGTGAAGGACAACGTAATTTAGCTGTCGCCGTCTATAAAACCATTTCTGAGGAAAAGAGATTGTTTGCAAAAGCACCGACCGGAATTGGGAAAACAATTTCCACACTGTTTCCTTCACTAAAAGCGATGGGGGAACAAAAGGTTGAGAAGCTGATTTATTTAACAGCCAAGACAATTACAAGAACGGTTGCTGAAGACACGGTTGCAGTTTTAAGAGAGAATGGTTTACGAGTCAAAGCTTGTACGATTACGGCTAAAGATAAGGTGTGTTTGAAGGAAGAGACGCTTTGTCAGGCAGAGTATTGTGAATTTGCCAACGGCTATTATGACCGTTTAAATGAGGGGCTGATTGATTTTTATCAACATGAGGATGTGTTTGATCGACAAACGATTGACCGCTACGCAAAAAAATATACGTTATGTCCGTTTGAGTTTTCCCTTGATGTCGCGCTTTTAGCAGATATCATCATATGTGATTACAATTATCTGTTTGATCCAAGAGTATCGCTAAAAAGATTAGCTGATATGAATAAGCGCTCGTTTGCAGTGTTAATTGATGAGGCCCATAATTTGATGGACCGCGCGCGTGCAATGTATTCGTGTGAATTATCGAAGGCTTCATTTTTAGAAGTAAAGAGACTGTTTAATCAAGAAAAGAATGAGATTTACCATTGTGCTAGTGAATTAAATGCCTATTTTTTAGAGAGAAAAAAAGAAGTGAAGGATTCTTCATTCATTGAGCAAGCATTACCAGAGAAACTGCTCAAGTTGATTGAAGAATTTATTGATGTGATCGATAAGTGGCTTCCAACCAATCGCCAAAGTGAAGGCTATCAGCAAGTACTAGACTTGTACTTTGCCATGAATACCTTTTCCCAGCTTTCAAAAGTATTTAATGAGCGATTTATTGGGTATGTTGAGAAAAATCGAAACGATGTGGTGTATAAGATACTGTGTCTTGATCCATCACAGCTGTTAAAGGATACGACAAAGCGAAACAAAGCGACCATCTTTTTTTCGGCAACGTTAACTCCGCATTCGTATTATCGAGACATATTGGGTGGGGAAGAGGACGATTATGCGTATTCACTTCCATCACCGTTTGATCAAGGAAACCTAAAGGTAAAGATAGCGAATTTGTCGACTCGGTATAAAGACCGAGAGCGAACGCTGCCACTGATTGTAGAGAGTATTTATGAAGAAATGATGCAGCAACCTGGAAACTTTTTAGTGTTTTGTCCGTCTTATCACTACATGAATATGATTGTTGAACAGTTTAAAGAAACGTATCAGGAAGTTGAAATTTTAGAACAAGCTCAAACGATGAATGAAGAGGAACGAGAAGGATTCTTGGCACAGTTTAATGAGACGCGTGAAGAAAGAATAGTCGGTTTTGCGGTGTTAGGCGGTATTTTCTCAGAGGGAATTGATCTTAAGAGGAACCGTTTAAATGGCGTCATCATTGTCGGAGTAGGTCTTCCTCAATTTAATGTCGAGCAAGATATTTTAAAAGATTATTATCAATCGATAGGGAAAAATGGCTACGACTTTGCTTATGTTATACCTGGCATGAATAAAGTGCTGCAAGCGGGTGGTCGACTTATTCGGACGGAACAAGATACAGGAACGCTCGTATTGATTGATGATCGCTTTTTATCTGCGAAATATCAACGACTACTCCCAAAGGAGTGGAGTCATTATGAGGTGATAAAAAAGAGCTCATATCGTGTGTGATATGGGCTCTTTTCGTATTATAAATTCTTTGTTGTCAATTAAGAGGAGTGAAGTATGCGGACCTTGAGTTGCAATGAAGCCAGTTTCTTCGTTTTTATAAATCCTTTGCGTCATCTATGCGATAACTAAGAGTAACATATGCGTACCTTGATTTGCGGTCCAATTCTTCAGCTGTGAAGCCAGCTTCTTCGGTTGTTGTGTCGTCTTCTTTCGATAATTCGCCGCCAACAGCATTCCTAATTCTGTCCATTGACTCAACCCATTCTCTCCCTGTTTTTTCGGAAAAATTAATCGTCAAATTCACTTGGTATTCTGGGTTGTTTTCTTTTCCTTCTTTTACTCCTTTGCCAAGTAACTTTAATCCGGGCTCAAGCACGTTCATAATTTGAGCCATTACCGCTTCAGGGTGTTCACTCAGAAGTGAGCGGTCAAGCTGAAAGATACCTCGATCTTTATTGGCTTTGTAATATTTTTCAATGAGATTTCCGTGCTGACGTGTATCAACTAATTCTAGTAGTTCAGCTTCCTCTAATTTTTTAACATGATAGTACAAACGAGATGGTTTCTCCCCAAGCTCTTCTGCAATTTGATTTACCGTCACAGGCCCATTACTTGCGATATCTAGGATGCTTTTTCTTTTGGGGTCCATAATTATTTTGGCGATCTCAAGGTCGGTGATTTTTTTATTGTTTTTACTCATAAATTGAGTTTCCCCCTATGATTCTACCGCTAGCTTTGCTTTAGTTTTTGAACTAGGTGCTTGAACCTTTGCTTTTTTAGACTGAATGGTATGCAGTGCCTTATAACCCTTTAATAGTGGGAAGAAGATGACAACAGCTATGAGAAGTACTCCTGAAAATGCAGTACCATTCAAGACACCAATTAGACCTGCGATCCAACCGCCTGCTAGTAATCCAATCATTTGAAACGTATTTGCTGTGGCACTTAACAGTGCAGATCCTCTTCCTCTAAAATGGGCAGGTGTTGCGCCTAAAAATAAGCTGCTAAGCGGAACATTGATAAGTGTATTTAGTATACCTAACATTATACACCATGCGTATACTGGGGCAATTCCAATTTGAAGTCTGACGATGTTCACAGGAATAATCAGTACCATTAATATCCCAATGGCCATTGTTCCACCAATTAAGACCGAGCTAGGTCGAAATACTTTTATTAAAAAAGGAGCAAGTATCATTGAGCCAACAATCGCTCCCACCCCTGAAGAGGACTGGATAAAACCGAAGTGTGTTCCCGAAACTTCAAACGTTTTTGTTAGAACACTTATTAAGTTTGTGTTCGTCATGCCTACAACGAGTGTAACTGGTACTAGTAATAGAAGGAGGAAGCGAAGAGCGGGAATCCCTACTACTTCTTTAATACCTGAACGGATTTGCGTGAAGTAGCCTTCTTTGTTCGTTGATGATGGTTGATCTTGTTTTCGAGTGATTGTTAACGTCATGAGTAAGAGAGCAGATAGTAAAAACGTTACAGCATCAACAGAAAAGATGATATGGAAATTGTTTAATACCATTAATAGTCCACCAATAGATGGTCCAATAATCTCCATGGCAGCTCTTGTTCCTTGCGAAATGGAGATCGCTTGTTGAATTTTATCTTCACCAACGATGTCTGGAATAGAGGCTGAACGTGCCGGGTCAAAAAGTGCAGTTCCGATTCCTTGTAACACAATTAACGAGATTAAAACGGGAACGGAATCGTGAAAAAGCATCATGACAAGTACAATGAACATTCTGTAAAAATCAGAGCCTACCATAATCCATTTACGTGAGTATTTATCTGCAAGAGGTCCTAAGAAAATGCCAAATACGGCTGATGGGAGTAAGTGTGCGAAGATGACTAAACCGATAGCTAAGGGGTCTTTTGAAAGGGTAGCAACTAAATAGATAATGGCTAATCGAGTTATACCATCACCGACATGTGAAATAACTTGAGCGCACAAAAAACGAAAGTAATCTTTATTTTTTAAAAGCTGAAGCATATGATTTCCTCCTAAATTAATTTTTATCGTTAAAATTAATTTTAACGGTTAAATATATTAAAACAAGTGTGGATAAATTTGTAAAGGGATTTTTGTGAAAAAATTTGAATTTTTAATGATGTTTACCAATACGTCCCGTTCTCGACAATTTTTACAGTCATTTTACAAGTTTCGTGTTACACTATTTTCGAAGGGGTGAGAAGCTTGCAGGTAGCCATTCTTTGTAAAAAATTGAGGAAACAAGTTTCTTTTAAAGAAAAACAAGAAGATATCATTGAGATAGATGAATTTAAGCTAAAGGCTGGAGAACAGGTAGCGATTATGGGTCCAAGTGGCTCTGGGAAAACATCGCTGTTAAATTTACTTGCCGGGTTAGACGTTCCAACAGAAGGTTCTGTCGAAGTGCTTGGAAGTTCACTCCAATTAAAATCTGAGCAAGAACGAGATCAATTCAGAGGAAAACATATCGGTATGGTGTTCCAAGAGTTTCAATTGTTTCCGTACATGACAGCTTTAGAAAATGTTTTAGTTCAGGGGTTAGCGCATCCATATCACCGCTCAAAGGAAGCATTAAAAATAGCTACGGACTTGCTTCATATGATGGGGTTAAGTAATCGTGTTCATCATAAGGTAACAGTATTATCTAAAGGTCAACAACAAAGAGTGGCGATTGCTCGTGCACTTTTTAACGAGCCAAAGTTAATGCTTGTTGATGAGCCAACGAGTAATTTGGATGCAAAAACAGGATTAGAGGTCATCCGACTTATTAAGGGAATTTGTAAAGACCGTGGCTGTACATTAGTAGTCGTAACTCACGATGTTGCGGTTGCTGGACAGTTTGAACGGATTGAATATATGGAGAAACTGAACCAAGCGTATGCAGATGTTCTAAATGAGGTCGTGCTATGAATATCCTAACTTTCACTTTACGAAGTCTAAAAGGAAGAAAAACAAATGTGATTTTTACCGTGCTAGCAATCATGATTGCGGTAGGTCTGACACTATCCGTATTGATGATTTCAAGCAGTGTAGAAAATGGGGTAAAAGAACAGGCTGGAAGCTATGATTTAGTAGTTGGTGCTGAAGGTAGTCCAATGCAGCTGGTTTTAAATAGTTTAGTATACTTAGACACGCCAACAGGAAATATTCCTTATGAAATCTATGAAAATCTAATGACTGATGAACGTGTTTTACGCGTCGTCCCTTTAGCATTAGGTGATTCTTACCGGGGCTTTCCGATTATCGGAACGAACCAAGATTTCTTTTTACCATTTAGAGAAGGGTTGCCTGAACGGTTTCACTTAACAGAAGGCAAGTGGTTTTCAGCGACAGGAGAAGTGGTGCTTGGGGCTGAGGTAGCTAAGGCTGGTTCGTTTTCTGTTGGAGACACCTTTCATGGAAATCATGGTATAGGTAGTTCAGGAGAATCACATGAAGAGCTAGAATACAAGGTAGTAGGGATTTTAGAAAGAACAGGTCAAGGTGATGATAAAGGAATCTTCACGCCGATTGAAAGTGTATGGGATGTTCATGCACATGATGAAGTGACGGGTGAAGATGGAGAGCATGCGGAAGACGGAGAGCATTCCGAAGAAGGAGAGCATGCGGAAGACGGAGAGCATTCCGAAGAAGGAGAGCATGCGGAAGACGGTGAGCATACCAAAAACGGAGAACATGCAGAAGTCAATGAGCATTCGGAAGACTTAATGGTCACTGCACTATTAGTCAAGCCTGAGCAACTAGGGTATGCTCCGATGTTAAAAGAAGAGTTGGATGATCTCCATGAGGTACAAGCCGTGTATCCTGTGAAAATCTTTCGTCAGTTACTTGAGACCTTTCATGCAGGAAAGTCGATTGCGATATTGCTAGCAGCCGTTTCCATTGGGATGGCCATTTTATTTATCGTCTTTGCTGTTTTAAATTCTATTGGTCAACGAATTAGAGAAACGAATATTTTACGTGCATTAGGTGTGACGAGAAAGAAGATTATCGCAACGAGTTTACTAGAAACGGTCATTACAGCATTAATAGGGACAGTGTTAGGTATCTTGTTATCGCTAATAGTCTACTACTTAGCTAGTGCGTACAGCATGCAATTGTTGGGCGTTCATTTGTCCTCAGCGGGTATTGACGGATCTGTTTTTCTATATAGTTTGTATTTGTTTTTGTTAGCGGTAATCGTTTCAATTCTTCCAATGTTTACGATGTATGTAAAAAAAGTGGATGGTAGGTAAATTTTTAAGAGGGGGTTATGTGATGAGATTTAGTAAATTGGTAATCTGGGTATTCATGTTGCTGGTGCTGGCAGCATGTGGCGCGAATGGTGAAAAAGAGGCTGAAAAATCATCGAGCGGCGGAGACCAACAAGATGGACCTGTTGAAATAACTTTTGCTGATTTTTTTACAAAGTCAACAACAGGTGATGGACAAATTACGGAGAAGATGAAGGAGTTAAACGGAAAAAAAGTTGCAATCAAAGGATATATGACAGAATTAACTCCGATCGATAATCGATTTATGTATTTAGTGCCAACAGCAGGTGCAGCGTGTCCGTTTTGCTCTGCCGACAATCCCAAGTATTTAGAAGCAATCGCAGTATATCCACCAGATGGTGAAGAGGGCATTCCTTATACAGAAGAAGCAATTTGGGCATATGGAACGCTTGAAGTCGGAGAAGAAGTTGATGAAGCAACAGGATTAATTAGTATGTTTCGTTTAAAGGCAGAATCAATTGATATATATCAGCCGAGATAACTTGTATGTGGAAATCCCCCTTTGATATAGGGGGATTTTTTGTGTTGTGGTAGTAATTTTGTGCTAGATAATACTAGATGATTATAGGGAACGTCGGATTATAATTTGAAAGCGTCAAATTATCTGGATAAAACGGCGGAATGCTCCGTCGTTTTATACTGGTGGCTGATAAACCTTGGAATGCGGCTGATAAATCCTCAAAAGTCGCTGATAAATCCTCAAAAGTCGCTGATAAATCTCGCAAAGTCGCTGATAAATACAAAAAGCAAAATATATAACTATCTAAATTACAGTTTTGCTACTACTTTATGTAAGTTTTATCCTAAGATTCTCTCAATAACCCAATAGAGCCCTACTAAAACCATTAGAACAGATACTACCTTTATTCCTTTTTGATAGTGTTTCGATTTTTGCATGAAATGAAGTATTGGCAAAACAAGAGCAACTAATGCAATTTGGACAACTTCAATTCCAACATTAAAACTTAAGAGGGATGCAACTAAATGATTTTTAGGTATTTCCATCTCCGATAATAAACCCGCAAAACCTAGTCCATGAATTAGGCCAAATACAAACGTTAAGAGTGAACGATGCTTCACTTCCTTTCGAATGATGTTTTCAACGGCAACGTAAACAATACTAAGTGCAATGGCCGATTCAACAAGCTTCGAAGATAGCGTGATAACATCTAAATATCCAAGTGTTAAGGTAATGCTATGTGCAATGGTAAATGCTGTAACAATCTTTACATAATCTTTAAAAGGCTGCTTAAACAATAAGAGAACAAGTAAAAATAACAAATGATCATATCCTGTTAAAATATGCTCCATTCCAAGTACAAAAAAAGTGATCCAAGAGGAAGATGTACTAGCTGCATTTTCAGAAGTAACATCTAAAGTGAGTGAGCGATCATCACCCTTTAAAAGGTGCTCACTTATTTCTCCATTCTTTTCAACCTTTAGAAATTGAGTGTAAGTAGCTTTGTCCTTTGAGTCGAAATAGAATTTGTCAATCAGAGTGATCTCTTTAGTATCTTCACTAAGTAAATAAGAAAACGTAACGCTAACTACCTGCATGTCTTTACGTTGCTCAACCGTCATTGTCCCAACTTCAGCTCGTTGTATATTTCCTCCAACTTCAATATATAAGTTTCTACTCATCCATTCGGTAATGGAAGATTGAGAAGAATCAACCTCGACTTGAGTCAAACGACCATCGTTATTACTATCGGAGCCAGTTGATTCAATCACTGATAATTCATCAATTGAAAAAGTTAAAGTTAAATTTTGGCCATCAATGGTTAAATCTCCAAAGCTAGCACTATATGCGTGAGCATCTACTAGTCGAGCTACTCCAAGTATGGATGAGACTATAAAAAATATGATTACAAACGCTAATTTCCTATTTTTAGATAACAACATAGAGATACCCCCAATGAATATTCGGTTCCTGTATATTGTATCCGTTTTCGTAAATGGTTTCTAGTGCACCTTTGTCGAAATTAGTAAAAGAATAGAAAAAAAATTGCCATTTCTTAAATTATTATAGAAAAATCTTAACATTCGGTTTACAATAAATTTAGAATAGTTTGATAGACTAAATGTACTAGATACGAATACATACACAACATGAAGAGGAGTAGTTCAGATGAGCATACTCCTTTTGCTCTGATTATCTAATGGAATCTAGTAAACTATTACCAATCACTAAGGGGGAAACAATGTTGAGTAAGCAATTTCGAAGAAACCGAAAGTGGTTTTCGCTTGCAATGGTCTTCATTTTACTAGTTGGACTTTTTCCAATGAAACCGTTTACTGCGAACACTGCCACAGCCGAAACAACTGGCGCTACGGATTTATTCTTTTCTGAGTATATTGAAGGAAGCAGCAATAATAAGGCCCTTGAGATTTTTAACGGTACAGGCCAAGCCGTAGACTTAAGTGAGTATACTGTTGAAAGATTTAATAACGGTAAAACTACTGATGGCTATGAGCTCAAACTAACCGGAACATTAGAAAATGGTGATGTGTATGTAATGGCGAATCCAAGTGCAGATGCAGCTATTTTGGCGGAAGCTGACATTACGGATGCAATTACATATTACAATGGTGACGATACGTTAATCTTAAAGCACAACGGAACGATTATTGACGTAATTGGACAATTTGGGAATGATCCTGGAACTGCATGGGGATCTGGGGAGTTTACTACTTCTGAACATACATTAGTACGTAAAAGCACGATTACATCAGGAGATGCTATTGAAACGGATGCATTTGATCCTTCTGTAGAGTGGGATAGCCATGCAGCTGACACTTTTTCTTTCTTAGGTTCACACACAATGGACGTACCAGTGACAACAGATCCATCACTTATCCCAATTGCAGATGCAAGAGCAGCAGCAGCTGGAACAGAAGTGACTGTTGAAGGTGTTGTTACGTTTGTTGAAAAGAAAACAGCGATGTATATCCAAGATAGTACAGCTGGTATAAAAATTGACTCTTTTGGATTTAGCGAAGTAAATTTAACGAATTTTAAACAAGGTGACAAAGTAAAGTTAACAGGTAAAATCGATTCATATAAGAATGAATTAGAAATTAGTTTAGAAACAATGACTAACATTAGTCTTGTTAGTGAAAATAATGCATTACCTACTGTACAAACAATTACAGTATCGCAATTAGATAGCTACCAAGGTCAATTGGTTAAAATTGCGAATGCAAAAATTACCGATACGACTACAAGTAGTGTTAATTTCAAGATTGAAGATACAACTGGAACAACTTCCCTTTATCACGGGAACGCTTCTAATTTCACGAAAGCTGACTACGCAGTTGATCAAGTTTTTGACATCGTAGGTATCGCAGCTAAATTCACAAATGCTCAATTAAAATTACGTACTGGTGGAGACATGATGACACCAGCTCCTGTAGACGAAACGTTTAAAACGATTGCAGAAGCGAGACAAGCTGGAGATGGCGTTGAAGTAACAGTACAAGGTATTGTGACTCATCCTGAAACATCAACAGTTATGTATATTCAAGATACAACTGGTGGAATTAAAATTGATGCATACAAAAAAGGTGTAGACCTTAAGGATTACGCAAAAGGTGACCTTGTTCAAATAAAAGGTACTTTAAGTAAATATAAAGAAGAACTACAATTAACGCTTGAATCAGCTGAAACGATTACTCTTTTAAGCAAAGGGAATCAAGTTCCAGCACCAAAAGTTATTACAATTGATCAATTAGAAGAGTTCCAAGGTCAACTAGTAGTAGTTGAAATGGCAATTCTAACTGGTTCTGACAATTATAGTTTATTCGTAGAAGATGCAGCAAAAGCTTCAACAAAAGTATACTTCGGTAACGCTAGTAACTTTAACAAAGCTGATTACGCTGTAGGTCAATACTTAAACATCATTGGTGTAGCAGCTAAGTACAATACACCACAAATCAAACTTCGTGATGGTGCAGATTTAATCAAGCAAACTCCACCTGAAGGTGCAAAGCTTCCATTAATTCTTAATGTAAAGCCTGCTAAAATGTCTGCAGTTACAGAAAAAATGCCAGTTATCTCTGGTAAGCTTGAAAAAACGGGTGCAGATATCGATTGGACAACGTTCAAATTATTAGTAGATGGTGTTGAAGTATCAGCGACAGTTGACGAGGCAGCATACACATTTAGCTACACACCAACAGCTGCAATGGCAACTGGTGAACACAGTATTTTTATTCAAGTATCTGATGTAACAGGTGCATCAAATGAACATATTTCTTATTTCTATATTCAAGACATTGATGATAGTAAATTAAATTATTACTTTGGTATTCCTCATGCCCATACAGGATTCTCTGATGGAAAAGGAACTCCAGCAGATGCGTATCAAATGTCTTATGACAATGGGTTAGACTATATCATCGTTACTGACCACTCTAACTGGTTAGATGGTGATGAGTATGTTTCTGATCGTAAAGAGTTTGTTGAAAAAGTTGGCTCTGAATGGGAGCAAACGAAACAAATGATGAATGAGTTTAATACAACTCATGCTGGTGAATTCTTAGCAATGCGTGGGTTTGAAATGACTTCATCTCACTGGGGTCATGCGAACGTTTGGAATTCAAACGACTATGTTGAAGCAAAGAAAACAGTGACAGAATTAAATGAATTTTATGAGTGGTTAACAACAGAGCAAAACATTGTTGCTGCATTTAACCATCCAAACTGGCCAAGTGATTCTTTCAACGACTTATCATATGTTCCTGAAGTTGATCACTTAATGGCTATGCTTGAAGTAGGTAACGGTGCTCCTCCATACAGCTATGCACGTGCTGAAGGTCACTTCTTCCGCGCAATGGATAATGGATGGCATGTTGGTGCAATTAACGGACAAGATAATCACTCTGCAAACTGGGGTGTTCCTGATAACTTAACAGCCGTTATTGCTGAAGAGTTAACACAAGAATCATTTATGGAAGCATTAAAAAATCGTCGTACGTATTCAACGGAAGCTCGTGATACACAACTACGTGTAAAAGCAAATGGATACTGGATGGGAAGTACTTTAGATGTTGAAGACGGTTCTGACCTTAACTTTGACATTTGGGTACAAGATAATGACGATCCAATTGATGAAATTCAAATCATTTCAAACGGCGGAAACATTCTTGAATCAATTAAAGTTGGAGAGAAAAACGAATTCACGTGGACTCCAACGATTAAAGATGGTGCAGGTGCTAACTGGTATTTAGTAAAAGTTATTCACTCTGCAGACAAATGGACAACTGCTAGTGCGATCTTCACTTCTGGTGGAGAGCAAGATGTAAAATTAACTGGTTTAGATGTTAACCCAGATCCAAGTGTTCCTGGTTCTGAAACGAAATTAACAGCAACAGTAAGTAACATGGGTGTACGTTCTGTTGAAAACCTTGAAGTGAAATTCTATCGTTCATCTGTAAGTGAAGATAACTTTATTGGAAAAGGTTCAATCTCTTATATCGGTCCTGGTAAAAAAGGAACAGCTACGGCAACTTGGATTCCTGAAAACTCTGGACAAGATAAAATTATCGCAGTATTAACTGAAATTCCAAATGTAACAACTGTTACGCAAATTGAAAAATCGATTAAAGTTGTAGCATCAATTGGTAAAAAAGTTCTTGTGGATAAATTCCATAACAATGCTGACGTACCAGGTGCTATGAATGACTTCATGGAGCTTTTACGCCGCTATGGATACCAAGCACAGTTAAATACTCAAGCATTTACTGCGGAAGTATTAGCTGGTTACGATGTCCTAGTTATTAATGCTCCAGATGCAAGTAAACAATTTACAGCAGAAGAGAACAAAGCAATCAGTGATTGGATTAAAGCTGGTGGATCTCTATTACTAGCTTCTAAATCGAATTACAGCTATGACAACTCAGGCTTAAACCCATTACTAGCTGAAATGGGAGCGGGCATCCGCATTAACAACGATAACGTTTATGAGCCAAACACTTCTAAAAACTTTAGTGGTGGTATGAAATGGTCTGTTTACGCTCATACAATGCCATCAAGTGTGAGTGGATTAAATAATAATCTTGATGCAATTCGTTACTTCAGTGGTGCTTCACTGGTTGATGAAAACCTGAAAGCATTAACAAATGATCCTGATACGGGTCTTGAAATTCTAGTAGCTGGTAATAAAACGTCTTATAACTTTAACGTTAAAGAAGGTTACCACACGTATAACGAAGCTATTGGTGGAGAAAACGATGAGAATCAAACTTCTGGTCCTAATGGAGACAAAATTCCATTAGTAGCAAAAGAATATGTTGGTGAAGGTCGTATTATCGTTGCAGGTCGTCACTTCTATTCAGATTACGAAATCGTTAACGATGTAAGTAACACTGCATTCACATTACGTGCAATGGACTGGTTAGCAGGTCATGATCGCATTAAGTCAATCAAAGAAATTCGTGAAACAGCAAAAGATGGAGATATCGTAACGGTTCAAGGTGTTGTGACAGCTCCAACTAACAAGTTCTTTGATACAGTTTACATTCAAGACGAAACAGGTGGTATTTCATTATTCGGAGCACAAGGTAAAGACTTACCTGTTGGTACTGTTGTCATTGCGACTGGTGGTATCACACACTTCGAAGGTGAAATGGAATTAGAATATGAAAACTTTGATATGGAAATTCTTTATGTTGGACCTGGTACAGAAGTAGAACCAAGAACTGTCACTTCTGATGAAGTAACAGCAGGTACGTATAATGGTCAGTTAGTGAAAATGACAGGTACAATTAAAGAAATCAATGATGAAAACAGCTATATGATCGTAACAGATTGTAATGGCGATGCGTTAATTCACACAGATGGTTATTTACCACTAGACCTTGTACGTTTCAAAGTTGGAAACCAAATTGATGTTCAAGGTATTGCATCTTCGGGTGCTGCTGGAAACCGTATTCGTGTACGTTTTGCAGAAGACTTGAATTTCAATACAACTGAGATGGAATGTTCTTCTGAAGAGCCTGGAGATGGTGAAACACCAGGTGACGGAGAAACTCCAGGAGATGGAGAAACTCCAAAACCGACTCCTTCAAAAGTTGTAAAGCCAACTGTTAAAGACGGTAAAGCTACTCTTGATACAAACGTAATTAAAGAATTAGAAAAAGATGGTACATTGATTGTAAATGTGGAAAAAACAGTGAAAGTTGAACTTGCATTAACAAGCGAACAAGTTTCAATGCTGAAAGCACAAGGCATTACTGTTGTGTTGGAAAATAATGATATTCAATTATTCATTCCACCAACAAACTTACCAGATGGAGATGTAACTATTTCGGTAAATCGAATGAAGGACATTGACTCTGCAGTAAGTGCTGTGTATGACTTTACAATCACGGCTGGTACAAAAGAAATTACAACGTTTGAAACACCAATGACACTTGTATTCAAAGTGGATGCAAGTAAAGTAGAAAATCCTGCAAACGTTAAAGTTCTTTATTACAATGAAGAAACGAAGAAGTGGGAAATCGTTGGTGGTACGTATGAAAATGGTGTAGTAAGTGCTTCAACAAATCACTTTAGCACATATGGTGCATTTGAAGTGTCTTCTAGCGAAGATGCTGAAGAAATTACGGAACCAAAAGATGGCTACAAACTACCAAGTACAGCAACAAATCAATTTAATCTATTATTAATTGGATTATTGTTTATCGCAGTAGGTGGAGTGGTTGTATTCACTAGAAGAAGAAAATTAAATCAAGCTTAATGTTTTAGAAAAGGCTCCTTCATTTGAAGGGGTCTTTTCATTTTATTACCAAGAGAATTACCCCCAAACAAGTACCTATATCGTCGAATTATATTGTCGCATCAGCTAGACTTGAATGGAGGGTTCGTCAATCATGCGTTGGTTTAAAGAAGTACATCATGTGAAACTACGAAAAATAAATCGGGCATTGAAGAAATTGGCCGAGTCAAAAATGGAGCTCGAAGAACGAATACAAAATGGAAAAATTAAAATTGAATTAGATCCGTTACAAGCGACACAATACTCAGGTGTTCAAAAAAAGAAAGAAATTGAAGAAGCGATTACGGAATTGGAAGGCTATGAAACCTTTCGGATCTGTTTGTTTAAAGAATGCACGGTCACATATAAGGAGCAATTGGTCTTTCATCAATTATCGCGTTGGATTGAGATTGCAATTGATATTCCTGAATCAAAAAGAAAAGTTTCGTAATCCTATTTACAAATTTTACTTATTTCACTATAATTAGGATATTAAATTGATTCGGAAAGCGAGGGATGTATTATGGGAAAGTTATATAGATTCAACTTATTCATAACTGAACATGCACAGTCCTCGCGTTTAAAGCGTTAGAAAAGCAATGTCTTCCTAATGATTATTTACCGTGGGCTGTGTACAACAACTCACGGTTTTTATTTTTTACAAAGGACCGTTAATACGGTCTTTTTATTTTGGAAAAAATCATTTGGAGGCATTAGACAATGCATATTGAACAATTAGGTTGGAATCAACAATTAAGTGAAGTTTTTACTCCATATAAAGAACAAGGTTTTTCGATTGGAAGAGTTTCATTAGAGCATAAAAGAATGTACAGAGTCCTAACTGAAAAAGGTGAACTATTAGCAGAAATTTCAGGTAAATTTCGTTTTGAATCTAATAGTCGAGAGGATTACCCCGCTGTCGGTGATTGGGTTGTTTTATCAACGAGAGAGGAAGAAGGAAAAGCAACGATTCATCATGTACTTCCGCGATTTAGTAAGTTTTCAAGAAAGGTAGCAGGAAATCAAACTGAAGAACAAATTGTTGCCACAAATGTGAATACGGTTTTTCTTGTGAATGCATTAAACAATGACTTTAATGTAAGAAGGCTCGAACGTTATTTGTTAATGAGTTGGGAAAGTGGTGCAAACCCTGTCATTATTTTATCAAAAGCCGATTTATGTGAAGATGTAGAAAAAAGAGTAAAAGAGGTTGAATCAGTTGCACTTGGTGTACCTATCCATGTGGTGAGTGTAAAAGAGCAAACTGGTTTAGATGCATTACAGGCTTACTTTCACAATGAAACAGTAGCGTTATTAGGATCATCTGGTGCAGGTAAATCAACATTAACAAATCAGCTGTTAGGGCTGGAAAAGCAAGTTGTTCAGGAAATTAGAACCGACGATGATAAGGGAAAACATACCACTACTCATCGTGAGCTTATTGTTCTCCCGACTGGAGGAGTCATCATTGATACACCAGGAATGAGAGAGCTCCAGCTTTGGGAGGCAGACTCCTCGATGAGTCATAGCTTTCAAGATATTGAAGAAATTGCACAACACTGTCGTTTCCGAGATTGTAGTCATAGTGGAGAACCGGGGTGTGCGATTCAAACTGCGATTGAATCTGGTGAGCTTGATGAGAAAAGATACCAAAGCTATGTGAAGCTGCAAAAGGAACTTGCTTATTTAGAGCGAAAAACGGAGATTCGCGCCCAGCTTGCGGAGAAGGAAAAGTGGAAGAAAATTACGAAAAGTGTACGCCATCGAAGATAAACAGGGAAAAGACAACTCATCACACGTGAGTTGTCTTTTTTATACGAGTTCAGGATTTGATTTTAATTGACGGATTTCTATATTTTTCTCTTCTAATCCTTGAATCCAGTACTCAACTAATTGAGTACCTTTAATGAGTTCAATGTTTAGTCCCTTTGCATAGCTCTTAGCTTTGTCTGTAAAATCGCTTGTCGTGACGACGAACCCACCTTTAGCTTGTTGTTTTATCATTTGTGAATGTAATAGAGCAATCGGCTCAAATGAAATGTCTGTATTTGTACAATACACCTGTCCGATGTAAAGCTCATTATCACGCTCATGTTCAATTTGTGGACCATTCCAATCCTCATGAGTGGAAACATACGTGAAGCCTCCGTAGTAGCTTTCCATTATGGATGCAACAAATAACTGAAATTGGTTTGGATCTTGTTTAATAAATGTTTTAGAAAGATGCTTAGGATCCACTTTTTCCACAGTATATCGAGCATGTAAGCCCATTGCTAGCGTCTTTTTCATTTCTGAGCTGGTAGATATTGAATCCGTAATAATAGACCGCAGCTCATCATTTTCTTTTTTTCTTCGATACACATCAAAGGCTGCTAAAGCAAGTAGCAAAGCACATATCACTGAAATAAATGAAGTCATTTGTGACACACTCCTTTTTTATAGTGTTGACAGTTGAGCAGGAACTAAAACACAAAAAAACTCTTCCACACGAGGTGTGAAAGAGTCGCAAATCTTACTTGATTGCTTTTTCTACATTAATAACGCCATTTCCATAATAGAATGGGTCACCTAAATATGTTGCTGTGTTCTTTAAACGATCACGGACTTGAACGTTTGTGAGTGTTGGGTGTTTTGCTAAAATTAACGCGGCAGCTCCAGCAACGTGAGGAGAAGCCATTGATGTTCCATTAAATGTATCATATCTGTTTCCTGGAACCGTACTTAAAATAGAAACACCTGGTGCCATCACTTCTAATTCGTTTCCAACACTAGAAAAAGATGCTCTTTTATTCGTTGAATCTACGGCACCTACTGCAATAACAGAAGAATACTTAGCTGGGTAGCCAATCGTATTTAACCAGAAGAAAGATCCACTGTTTCCAGCTGCAGCTATGACAACAATTCCGCTGTTGTAGGCATTATCACACGCTTGCTTTAAAGTTGTTGAGCCTGAGCTTCCACCAAGGCTCATGTTAATTACATCCATGTTATTGTCGATTGACCATTCGATTCCTTTTGCAATATCACTTAAAGAACCGCTTCCGTTGCTGTCTAACACTTTTACAGCATACAGGTCTACATTTGGTGCAACACCCACCACACCAAGACTATTGTTAACAGCAGCTACTGTCCCTGCAACATGTGTACCGTGACTATGGCCGTCAACAAGTGCATTTGGCTCAGCAGCTACAAAGCTAGCACCACCGACGACATTTAAATCCTCATGTGAAGCGTCAATGCCAGTATCAAGAATGGCAACTTTTACGCCCGTTCCAGTTGTGCCAGTAGATTGAACAACGTCAGCCTTAATATGTGGAACTCCCCATGGAGTCGTTTGGCCGATAGCTTCATACTTTACATTTTCTTCAATAAAAGCAATGTTAGGGTTTTTAGAAAGAGCATTTACTGCTTGCTCAGGTAGTGCTACATGTACGACATTCATATATTTATAGCGATGCTTCACATCACCGCCGAGTTTCTGAAGTTGATCCACATTTGCTTGACTTACTTTTGTTTGAAAGCCAATTAGATATTCCTTTGTTGTGTTCGTTTTCGCTTCTACAGGTGTGGATTGAAAGCTCATTCCTACAATCAATGCAAAGCCTAATAAAATACTAAGTAATTTACTCACTTTTTCTTTCATTGAAAATACCTCCCTATATTGATGGTATGTTTTGCATAATAATCTTCAAAATGCAACAAAAGGTTCCCGGGCTCTTTCATTGATATTTTTCTGATTATTATTACTATTATCGTAACACTAGATTGGAAGATTTGTTATTGGGAAAATAGATGAATTTTAAGAGGATGAAGTGGTCAATTTAAGAGGATGTTTCCCAAGAAATATTAAAAAGAGTAGGAAGGGTAGAAAAAAAGCAGCCCTATTTTCATAGGACCGCTTAGAGAAGTCTATTATTGTACTGCTGCTTGAACGTTAATTACACCATATCCATAGTAGAATGAAGAACCAAGTGGTGTAGCCGTATTCTTCAATCTGTCACGGACTTGAACATTTGAAAGACTAGGGTTGCTTGCTAGAATTAAAGCTGCCGCACCTGCTACGTGTGGTGATGCCATTGACGTACCGTTATATGTGTCATAGCCATTTCCATAAGGTACTGTACTATAAATAGCAACACCTGGAGCCATCACTTCTAATTCATTCCCGACACTTGAGAATGAACCTCTGTTATTATTTGAGTCAACTGCTCCAACCGCAATAACAGAAGCATATTTTGCAGGATAACCGATTGTGTTACGTTTCCCTTTTGAACCGCTGTTACCAGCAGCAGCAACTACGACGATTCCACTATTATTTGCATTGTCACAAGCCTGTTGGAGGGCAGTGGAACCTTGGCTTCCACCTAAGCTCATATTAATAACATTCACTTTTTCTTGAATTGCCCATTCAATTCCTTGAATAATTCCGCTATATGTTCCACTTCCATTACCATCTAAAACTTTTACAGCGTATAACGATACAGATGGTGCAACACCAAGGATACCTGTATGACCAGCGATTGTTCCAGCAACGTGAGTACCATGTCCGTTTAGGTCAACATAAGGGTCTGGTTCAGCAGGGACAAAGCTTGCGCCACCAACTACTGTTAAATCAGAGTGTGATCTTTGGATACCTGTATCAAGTACAGCCACTTTAACTCCGCTACCTGTGTTACCAGCAGATTGAACAAGATCTGCTTTAATGTGTGGGATACCCCAAGGCACCGTTTGAGAAGCTGCCGTTACAGTAGGTTGTGTTACAGGTTTTGCAAAAGTTGTCGCAATTGCATCTTCCTCAACAAATGCAACGTTTTTATTCTTTGAAAGTGCAAAAACGGCTTGTTCTGGAAGTGAAACCTTCACTACGTTCATATACTTGAATTGATGTTTTACTTTCCCACCAAACTTATTAAGGTTAGCCACGTCTTGAGTTGTTACTTTTGAGTGAAAACCAATTAAGTAGTCCTTTTTTACAGTTGGAGCGTTAGAATTTGCAGATACTGTTCCAAATGCTAGTGAGAACACGAGGGCGAAGCTAAAGAGAATACTAAGTACTTTGAATCTTTTTTTCATGTAAAAACCTCCGTTATGTTTTTTGTAACAATCAAGAAATCATGAATTAATAGATAAATTACCAGATGAAAGATAGGATAATTGCAGAATATACTTTGGAATAGAGTTTGATAAAGAAGACTCTGTAACTATTCTTATTGAAATTTCTGATTATTACTAATATTATAATAACAGAGTGATATAAAAATTGGTATTGGGAAAATCGGTGTAAATACATATGAATAATTGGGTAGTTTTTGATGCAACTTTCCAAAGGTTGAATAGGAAAGTTTTAACTATATAATAGAAGAAAAGTGGTTTAATTCTACGAGAAATCTGTCACTTGGGAAAATTAATGTAAAAACATGCGAATAATCCAACTTTTTTGAGTTGATTTTCCCAACATAGAAAAAGAGGATTTTTCGTCTTTTTAGAGAAGTTTTATATTATACTAAATATTGAGATTAGTTAGAGGTGAATTGTGTTATGGAAATAGGGAATAGACTTCGATTTTATAGAATACAACAGAACATGACACAAGAGGATTTAGCTAATGGGATTATATCGGTCTCCTATTTATCGAAGATCGAGAACAATCAAACCTCTGCAAGCATTGATGCACTTGAAATGTTATGTAAAAGACTTGGAATTAAGTTGATCGAGGAGGAAGAACTGACCTTATTAAAAGAATTAAATGAATGGTATTACAGCATTGTTCATAGAAATAAAGATGAAGCCATGGCGAGATATGAAAAATATGCTGATATCATCCAATCTACCAATGATTCTACAGCTTATATTCACTTTGTTTTGTTTGAGTTGAGGTATTTCTTATTAAATCGTGAAATGGATAAAGCAAAGGAACAACTCTCAAAGATTAACCTTTTTAAGGATATTTTTGATAATCAATTAAGTTACTATTATCATAAGTTTGTAGGGCTGTATCACTACCTTCTTAATAAGTTTTTTGACGCAAAGAATCATTATAAATTAGCAGAGAGAATTTTGAATAATAGTATCCACTTTGAAAAATGGGAAGAAGCAGATTTATATTATTCTATTGCACTAACTTATAGCCAAGTTGGAAAAATGGCACTTTGTAGTAACTATTCACAGCTGGCTCTTTCAATATTCCAGTCAATATATGACTTGAAAAGAAGTGCTGAATGTCAAATTCTACTGGGTATTTGTTACTTAAGAACAGAAGAGTATTCATTAGCAGAGGAGAACTATCGATTAGCTGCTAAAGTAGCACAAACAATGAATGATGATAATTTACTAGGGATTATTCACCATAATCTTGGGTATTTATATTCATTGAAAAAAGAGATTCATCAAGCAATATATGAGTACGAGAAGAGTTTAGAGTACAAAAAAGAAAAAAACGCTCTAGGTAGATTGAGAACCATTCATTCTCTAGTTGATGAATATTACAAATTAAATGATCTCGAAAAATGCAAAATTTGGATAGACGAGGGAATGAGTTTATTACAAGGTGAAATTCATAGAGAATATAAAATTCATTTTACTATTTTTGAACATATCTTAGAAGATTCTCATATGAATTTTGAAAAGTATATGGAAAAAGAAGCTTTACCTTATTTTGAAAAACAAGAAAATTATCTTCAAGTACTTAAATATGCAGAAATGCTAGCAAAACATTATGAGAAGAAAAATAAATACAAGCAAGCAAGCTTGTATTATTCTAAAACAATAAAGGCTCTTAAACAACAAAACTATATATACTAATTATAAGGAGTGAACATTTATGAAAAAAACTATTATTGCGTTATTACTAGGTGTTTTATTAGTAGGTGCAGCTGGATTACAAGGGAATCACTTTAGTGGAGAGGCTGAACATCCAGACCCAACATCAACAACTAATCAAGGTTAATTATAAGTAATAAAAGGAACCTAGTTTGAATCTAGGTTCCTTTTATTATTTCTGTAAAAAAACACACAATAATCAACGTTATTGTGTGCCAGTCATCTTTCAATATTCCCCTGTATGTTTACTTGAATCAAGTCCTTTTCTTTTACGTTTTGTGGCTGCGTCAGCGATGACGCCAAAGACGATTAGTGCGCCGAAGAAGATTAATAACCAAACCCAAAGTGGCATAAGATTCATCTCCTTTTCTTATACTTTCTCTACTAGTAAATGAACAGAAGTGTGGAAATATACCAAAAAAAAAACACTTTCAGTGAAGAAAAGTGTCTTTTTACGTTTTGGGAAGCTGATCTTTTGGTACAAATGAAAAAATGTCATGTGATTCAAACGTATCAACTAAACGATCAAGCCAATCATAATACTGAAGTGCTTGATGAAGTTTTTCGAGATCTTGTTTTGCCTTTTCTTTTAATTCATCATTTGAGTGTTCATTTTCAATAATGGATTTTAATTCAGCAATCGACTTTTCAACTGCCTGAACATTCATGATGATACCTGCACGCCATTTAATCGTGAAGAAGTCAATGAATGTTTGGTACCAGTCTTGTTCGACTTCGTATAAATCCTTGCGAACCCCTTTTTTCCACACTTTATCAACCATTTTTAGATCTAAAAGGTTGCGAACCGATGTACTCATGCTCGTTTTACTCATGCCGAGTTCAACCTTCATCTCATCGAGCGTTAGTGGCCCCTCTTGGAAATAAAGCATCCCATAGAGTCTACCAACAGATGGTGTAACACCATAAAGATTCATATTTTGTGCGAAGGCTTCAATTACTCGATCCCGTGCTTTTTCTAATTGTTCATATCCATCCAACGTAAATCACATCCCATGTCTATGATACTTATTTATAGCCTACCTATTATACTACGGAAAGTAAAGGACTCATATTAGAAGGAATGTTGAGTATATTAGAGTAATTCTAAGAATGCTGTACGTGTAGTATGTACAGTTTTTTCTGTACAAAGTTTATGGCGAAATTTCCCACCATATGCCTTTTGAGTCTCGAAACAAATTTCTCTACAATTGTAAAGGTATGAGTGATCATGGTTGTTATTAGCAATGATGATTTAAGGATTGTGCGGATTATCTCATAAATATAGAGCGCGTTTTGTACGTGAGCATTAGAGGTGAAAGAATGGAAAGCAAGAACGATGTGAAAATTAAGGTTACGAATGTAACCAAGGTTTTCGGAAAGAACGCAAAAAAAGCGGTTCAATTATTGGATGAAGGAAAGTCAAAGAAAGACATTCTTCAACAAACTGGATCGACGGTTGGTGTAAACAAAGCAACGTTTGAAGTACATGCTGGAGAAATTTTTGTCATCATGGGTTTATCAGGTAGTGGTAAGTCTACGTTAGTCAGATTACTAAATCGATTAATTGAACCAACAAGTGGTGAGGTTCAAATTGATGGCAAAGACATTGTCAAAATGAACAAAGAAGAGCTTAGAGAAGTTCGTAGAAAAAAACTAAGCATGGTCTTTCAAAAATTTGCTCTTTTTCCACACCGTACGATTTTAGAAAATACAGAGTATGGCTTAGAAATTCAAGGAATTGAAAAAACTGAGAGATCAAAAAAGGCACTTGAAGCTCTTAAACTAGTAGGTCTAGAAGGATACGAAGACCAACTACCTAGTCAATTAAGTGGTGGAATGCAGCAACGTGTTGGTCTAGCAAGAGCGCTTGCAAATGACCCTGATGTCTTGTTAATGGATGAAGCCTTCAGTGCACTTGATCCATTGATTCGAAAGGATATGCAGGATGAGTTGTTAGAGCTTCAAGGTTCAATGGAAAAAACCATCATCTTCATCACGCATGACCTTGATGAAGCATTACGAATCGGTGACCGTATCGCTCTAATGAAGGACGGAAACATTGTACAAATTGGTACACCTGAAGAAATTCTTATGAATCCATCAAATGACTATGTTGAAAGATTCGTAGAGGATGTTGATTTATCCAAAGTGTTAACGGCAGGACATGTGATGAAGCGTCCTGAAACAGTTCAGCTTGAAAAAGGTGCTAGAGTTGCCCTTAAGCTTATGCAGGACAATCAATTATCTACGATTTATGTCGTTGATAAACAAAAGCGTTTAGTTGGCGCAGTTACTGCTGATGATGCTTCAAAAGCAGTAGACAAGAAGCTTTCACTTGAAAATGTTCTGACGAAGGATGTTGTAACAGTAGAGGCAGAGACATTGTTAACGGATTTATTTGATGATGTTTCAACTGCAACAATACCAGTTGCTGTTGTTGATCAAGATAAGCGATTAAAAGGAATCGTCATTCGTGGTGCCGTAATCGGCGCACTAGCAGGAAACAATACGTATATAAATGACGTTGATTCTGTCCAACCACAGCTAAAGGAGGTGCTATAAGATGGAAGGATTTTTACCAAAACTACCTTTAGCAACTTGGATTGATAGCTTAGTAGAATGGTTAACAATAAATTTCGAATCATTTTTCGAAGGTGTTGCCGGGGGATTAGAGTGGTTTGTTGATAGCATTGTGTTTACGTTAGGAATTATTCCACCATTATTGTTAATTGCTATTATCGGGTTTGTCTCTTGGAAGTTATGCAAATGGAGAGTCGCATTATTTGGTGTTTTAGGTTTATTACTTATTGTGAATTTAGGTTATTGGGAGGATACGATTGAAACACTCGCACTCGTATTAACCGCAGTTATCATATCGATTTTGATTGGAATTCCATTAGGGATTTGGGCTTCACAAAGTAAAACGGTTAAACAGATTGTGACACCGGTTCTAGACTTCATGCAGACAATGCCTGCATTCGTGTATTTATTACCGGCAATCTTCTTCTTTAACATTGGTGTTGTACCTGGTGTTGTCGCGTCTGTTATTTTCGCTGTACCACCAACGATTCGCTTAACGGTACTTGGGATTCAACAAGTGCCTGCAGATTTAATTGAAGCTTCAGAAGCGTTTGGTTCAACAACAAAGCAACGTTTGTTGAAAGTACAATTGCCACTTGCTATGCCAACAATTATGGCAGGCATTAATCAAAGTATTATGCTAGCGCTATCAATGGTTGTAATTGCCTCAATGGTAGGTGCGCCTGGGTTAGGTACTGAAGTATATCGTGCTGTTACTCAGATTAAAACTGGTATTGGGTTTGAAGCAGGTCTTTCAATTGTCATCATTGCAATTGTATTGGACCGCATCACACAAAATATAGGAAGTAAAAAACAAGGGGGAACTGTATAATGTTTAAGAAAATTTTAGGTGTAACGTCCGCAGTAGCTTTAACAATTGGGTTAACTGCTTGTGGATCAGAAAAAGTAGACGAGAATGCTTCAATTGGTGAGCAATTAGACTACAAAATTGTTGGAATTGATCCAGGTGCTGGATTAATGAAATTAACCATTGATAAAGTTTTACCAGAATATGGTTTAGAAGGTGACTGGGAAGTCATTGAAGGATCAGGTGCTGCAATGTCAGCTGCTTTAGCGAAAGCTTATAAAAAAGAAGAACCTATTATTGTAACTGGTTGGACACCTCACTGGAAATTTGCAAAGTTTGATCTTAAATATCTAGAGGATCCAAAAGGTATTTATGGTGGCGCTGAAGATGTTAATACTATTGTTCGTAAAGACTTAAAAGCTGATCACCCAAGTGCACATACATTTTTAGACCAATTTGAGTGGACACCTGAGAATCTTCAAAGTGTTATGGTCATGATTGAAGATGGAACTTCTGAAGAAGAAGCTGCTGAAAAGTTTGTTAATGATAACGAAGAGTTAGTTAATAAGTGGATTGAAGGTGCTGAAAAAGTAGATGGCGACGAGTTTAAAATGACGTATGTTGCTTGGTCTGATGTTATCGCTAGTTCAAACGTTGTGAAATATGTTTTAGAAAATAAATTAGGCTACGATGTTGAGTTAATTCAAGTTGACGCTGCTCCAATGTGGGCTGGTGTAGCTGATGGAAGTGCTGACGCAATGGTAGGTGCTTGGTTACCAACAACTCATGCAGATTATTATGCTGAATATGAAGGTGACTTCGAGGACTTAGGTGCAAACTTAAGTGGAACGAAAATTGGATTAGTAGTTCCAGCATATATGGATATCGATTCAATTGAAGATTTAAAAGAGTAATAGTTTTTATGAGAGAGCTAGGCATCGATGTGGTGTCTAGCTTTTTTGTGCTCCTATTGTGAGAATGTGGTTGTGATTAACGAATTCTTGTGGGAGTTGAGCGAATCTGTTTCTTTTTGTATGTAAAATAAGTTAATTGATCGAATCGCACACATGCCAAAAATTTAAATGATAGAATAATTTTTTTAAGCGATAGAAAAAAATTCAGATTCGTATGAAAAATTTTAAGATTCGTATGAAAAAAATTTAAAAGTGATAGAAAAGTATAGAATTCACTATTTTCATCAAAGTCCATCACTCTAAAATAACAATTAACATCGCTTTTTTTCTAAAAAAGCTTTGTGAAATATGGAAAATCACTCTGTCAACTTAATTTTTTTACTATCAGAAGCAAATGTAAGGTTAAAACTGTTAGTTTCACAACGAAATAGCATTAAACGATTAAAATTTCACTCGTCTTTTACTTTTTGGTTTGCTAATCATGTCGAAGAACGCCCTTTTTTTAGTGAATGTGTTAAAAATTCTGAATTTAACTTTTCTTTATTGACGGTTATAGGTAAAATAATACTATATACGACCGGAGAGGATAGTGTAAATAGTGGAAATGAATCAATTTTTTGCTACTGTACTTAGTGAATTAGAAGACTTTGTACTAATCTTAAGGGTTGATGAGGACGGGAAATTTAGGTATTTTTATGCAAATAAAATTGCGCTTGAAAAGGGCACTGTGAAAGAAAAAGATTATGGAAAATCAATAGATGAAGTACTTCCAAAAGATAGAGTAAGAGAACTTACAAAAATTTATAATGAGTCAATCAACCAAAAAAAGAGAATGGTAATTTCGGATGAAGTCGTGTTACAAACTGGGTATGTGTTAGGGAAGGCAACGTGCACACCTATTTTTACGGATAAAGGGGTATGCTCTCATCTTGTTATAGTTGCTCGAAACATTACTGAGGAAAAGCGAAATGAAGAAAAGCTAGATGCTGCTAATATTATGCTTGATTCATTTTTAAATTGTACAGGTGACGGTATTCTCATCTTAGATGCAAATCGTAAGACGGTTCGCATTAATAAAGCTTATACAGATGTTTCAGGTTATACGGAGGAAGATGTTATCGGTAAATCTCCAGCAGAATGGATAGCTCCTAAACATTTAGCCGAGTTCCATCGAATTATTAATATTGTTGAAACTGGTAGGGAATTACGAGATTTTCAAACACAAAGAATTCATAAAAATGGTAGAAAAGTAGATATTTCTGTTACGTATTCTCCTTATAAAAACCGCAAAGGGGAAATTATCGGGTTTATCTGTTCATTTCGAGATATTACAGAAAGAAAAAGAATGGAAGAGAAATTACAAAAGAGCATTGATCAGTATAAATTAATTACTGAAAATATGTCAGATATCATTTGTGTGTTAAATAATACAGGAGAAATTACATATGTTTCCCCTTCAAGTGATATCATCTTAGAAAATCCACCTGAATTTTTTGTGGGAAAATGTGTGTTTTCAATGATTCATCCAGAGGATAGGGAAGTCCTCCGAGAATCGTTAAGGAAGGTAAATGATGCAACGAAGCCTGGTCGATATGAGTTTCGATTTCTTCATAAAAATGGAGACTATATTTGGATTGAAATACATAGCACCCCTGTTTTAAATCATAGAAAAGCATTAGATCATATCGTCATTGTGGCAAGAGATATTAGTTCAAGAAAAAGAGCTGAACATGCACTTGCTGAAAGTAAAGAGAAATATGAGTTGATTGCAAATAATACGTCAGATTTAATTAAAACGTACAACTTAGATGGAATGATTTCGTTTGCATCCCCATCACATAAATCGGTTCTTGGTCTAGATGGAAAATTTCTTGAAAAAAAGAGTATCTATCAATTTATTCATTATGAAGATGTTGCTCATATTAAGAGTAAGCTAAAAGAAGTAAGAGCGAATAGAGAGCCGTTCTTAATGCAAATTAGACTCCAAAATAATAGTGGTGATTGGCTAACATTTGAATCGATAACAACACCAATTCTATGTAAAGGAACCGGAGAAGTCGTTTCTTTCTTGAGTGTTTCAAGAAACATATCTGATCGACTAAAAAATGAAGAGTTGATTAGAAATTTGGATCGACTATCCATTATCGGACAGTTAGCGGCTGGAGTGGCGCATGAAATTAGGAATCCGCTCACATCATTAAAAGGGTTTTCAAAAATTTTAAGCTCTACGTTAAAAAGTGGCGATTCAAAAAAATATTTAGGCATTATGTTAGACGAACTAGATCGCATTGATTTAATCGTTAATGAATTTATGTCCCTTGCAAAACCGCAAGCCGTTGAGTTTAAACAAGTGAATCTTTGTGAAATTATCACGAGTACCATGACCGTTTTAGAAACACAGGCAATGCTGCATAATGTGCAGTTAATTTGTGATTTTCCTGAGCAAGATATTTTCATTAACTGTCAACCAAACCAAATCAAGCAAGTCTTTATGAATTTTATTAAAAATTCAATTGAGGCGATGGGTGACCGTGGTGGGGTTGTTCAAATTACGATTGAATTGACAAGCATTAAACATGTAAGGGTGACAGTGAAGGACGAAGGTGCAGGCATCGAAACAAGTCGATTAAAATATTTAGGAACGCCATTTTATACAACGAAAGAAAAGGGAATTGGTCTTGGATTAACGATTAGCAATAAAATTATTAAAGAACATCATGGTGAAATGAACATTAAGAGTCAATTAGGTGTAGGTACATCTGTTGAAGTAACTCTTCCAATCGTCATTATGCAAAAAGCTTAAACCCGCATATCGGGTTTTTCTTTTGTCTCTTTCTAGCATTTACATATTTCGCTGGATGAAAAAGGTTTACACGCTTCTTCTATTTCTATACTATACTATTAGTTGGAAATATGAAGGACGAAGGAGATCTCCAATGAGAGACAACATGATTCAGAAAATGAATAGTAGTATGATAGATAAAATATATCGCACGATACCAGGATGGACATTAGGGTTTCTTTTCCTCGTGTTAATTGCTTATGTTGCAAAGATTCTAGGGCTGTATTTCCCAGTTATTGGTGGTGTGATATTTGCTTTACTTATAGGTGGGATGATTCGAAATACAATGGGGATTCACCATTCATTTGAAGTAGGTGTTTCTTTTGTTGTGAAGAGAATACTGAAGCTAGCTATTATTCTCTTAGGAGCTAGTCTTAGTTTTGGACAAATTATTCAAATTGGAAATCAATCCATTATTATTATTTTAGCAGTTGTAGTAGGTGGGATTGGTTTTACGATAGTACTAGGGAAATTATTAAAAGTAGATTCTCTCTTATCGTTAATGATTGGAGTGGGGGCTAGTATTTGTGGAGCAACGGCTATCACAGCCTTAAAAGGAACAATTCAGGCGAAGGAAACTCAAACGGCTTATGCCATTTCAACGATTTTCTTTTTTAATATTATCGCTACAGTAACATACCCATTTCTTGGACATTTACTTAATCTTACTGCATTACAATTTGGAATATGGGCTGGTACTTCGGTTCATGATACCTCCTCTGTTGTAGCTGTTGGGTATTTATTTGGGCAGGAAGCAGGAGATATCGCAACAACTGTGAAGTTAGTACGAACGTTGTTTTTGTTGCCGATCCTCTTAATCATTCCACTTTTATTCTTGAAGAAAGAGGGAATTAGCAAACGAGAAACGATCATTAAAGCTTTCCCATGGTTCATTGTTGGGTTTGTTGCGATGAGCATCGTTAATTCTTTTGGTTTCATTTCAGTCCCTGTACAAACCGTGTTAATAGATATTGCGAAGTATTTTATCTTGATGGTTATGGCTGGAGTTGGTTTACAAGTGGACATTCGTCAACTATTTAAACTTGGCTATAAACCATTACTAATCGGACTTATAGCTTCTGTGATTGTATCAGGAATTAGTTTATTACTAATCTTTCTATTAGTCTAAAGAGAGCAGCTGCCTTATTGGTAGCTTTTTTTGTTTGCGCTTTAACTAAAGTATTCAATTCGACTCAAGTCGGTAATAATACGATGTATGATGATAAACGAAATTGTTGGTATAACGGGCAAACATGACCGGTTAAAAAACGATTATCTACCTTTTAAGCTTAAGCGTATTATTACTTGCTGAAATGAGTTAAATTCGGTATCTTTAGTATTAGGTTGACTATTTGGTCAGAAAAATCTAAGTTATTGACTTATTGGTCATTTTAAACGATTACATAGTCACATACTTGTTTTGGAAGGAGATTGTTATATTGAAGATTAGTAATTTTTCTATTCGTAGACCTATTTTTACATTTGTATCAATGATTTTAGTGATTATTTTAGGATTAGTATCACTACTAAATATTCCAATCAAATTAATTCCTGATATTAACCCTCCAGTTGGTGTAGTGGTTGTGAATTATCAAGGTGCAAGTCCAACTGAGGTTCTTGAGAAGGTAACAAAGCCATTAGAAGAAAGTTTATCGACGTTACCAGGGTTGAAAACGATGACCTCAACCTCCCAAGAAAATGCGAATTTAACGCTGTTACAATTTTCTTGGACCACTTCCATTGATGAAATTGAAAGCGAGATACAAGCTAGAATAGATTCAACGCCTATTTCAGAGGATGCTGATAAACCTCGATTTTTAAAATTTGATCCTTCTCAATTTCCCATCATCCAGCTTTCGTTAAGCTCGGAGGAAGGAAAGGCAAATTTAAAGGATTTAGCAGAAAGCTTAAGTCTTCAATTGAAAAAGGTTGAAGGTGTTGCAAGTATCAATCTTTCTGGGGTTTTTATCGATGAAGTAAAAGTCACATTAGATGAAGAAAAGTTAAAGGAATATGCATTGTCTCAATCTGATGTTGTGAATATGATTCGTGCGAATGCAGTTTCGTTACCCGGTGCCTCAATTGAAACGGATGGAAAGGAATTAACAACACGTGTCATTAGTTCGCTATACTCCCTAGATGTTTTGGAGGATATCATCATTACGATTAATCCACGGAACGGAGAAAAAGTAAGGCTTGCGGATGTGAGCGAAGTGACGATTGCGCCACAAAATGCAAACTCAATTACAAGAGCGAATCAAGAACCAGCGATTTTATTAAGTGTTCTTCAACAGTCAGATGCGAATACGGCGAAAGTTTCCAAGGCCTTTGAGGCGGAACTGACAAAATTATTGGAAAAGAAAAAGTATGAATCTGTTCGTTCTGATATCTTATTTGATCAGGGGGATTATATCCAACGTGCAATTGGAAATATGAGCACCACCCTTATTCTAGGTGGTTTATTCGCTATGATTGTTTTGTTTTTCTTTTTAAGAAATGTAAGAAGTCCACTGATTATTGGGATTGCCATTCCTTATTCAGTTATCGTCACATTTGTCCTCATGTTTTTTGCGGATTTTACGTTAAATATTATGACGCTAGGTGGTTTGGCGCTAGGGATAGGGATGTTGGTTGATAACGCGATAGTTGTTATTGAAAATATTTATCGTCACCTATCGATGGGCAAGGATCCAAAGGTTGCTGCTGCAGAAGGAACGAAAGAGGTTGGCAGTGCCATTATTGCTTCTACATTAACGACTGTTGTCGTATTTTTACCTGTCGTCTTTATTTCGGGATTGATTGGAGAGCTATTTAAAGAGTTCGCCTTAACAATTGGCTTTAGTTTATTTGCTTCCCTTGTTGTTGCATTAACAGTTGTACCTATGCTTGCTAGTCGATTATTAAAAGCACCTAATGAAAATGTGGAAATCGTAAGAAAGAGTTCATCATTTATGAGAGGGTTAGAAGCTTTTCTAAAATGGACATTGAGTCATCGCTTCGTAGTCATTATGATTACTTTCCTATTGTTAGGTGGGAGTATTTTTGGATTAACAAAGGTAGGATCTGAATTTTTACCGAAAAGTGATGAAGGGTTTTTCTCATTAAGGGTGAAGCTCGAAAATGGTTCAATCTTATCTGAAACAGAACAGGTTGTAGCCAATATAGAGGAAGTATTAAACAATGAAGAAGATGTTGCGGTTTATGTAAGCTTAATTGGTTCAACACAAGAAGATTCCTTTAGGGGAACAGGGAAGAAGAACACTGCAGAAATTTATGTAAAAATGAAAGAGTTAAAGGATCGAGAAAGAAGTACGTTTCAATTCGTAGATGATGTAAAAGCAGAGATTGAAAACGTGGCTAGAGAAGCGAATACAAGTGCTGAAGTTTCATTTAATTTGCAATCATCTTCAGGATCAACACCTAATACTCTATCATTTTATGCAAAAGATACGGACAACGAACGATTAGAGCAAGCTGCAGAAAAAGTGACAAATGCATTGCTTGAGCTTGATGAAATTACAGAAGTAACTTCTGACTTAACAGAAACAATCGATGAAGTTCAAATTACAATTGACCGTGAAAAAGCCTTTGATGAAGGTCTGCTTCCTATTCAAATTGGGACTACGGTGAATGATGTAACTAGGGGAGTAACTGCTATACAGTTAACGGATGAAAAGAATAACGTCTATCTCGTTCACGTAAGTTACGATGAAGAAACAACGAAAGATTTAGAGGGGTTAAAAAATATTTTATTAAAGAAGCCAAATCAATCGTATATTCCCCTTAGTGATGTTACAAATATTGAAGTTGGAAAGGGACCAACGTCAATACAACGAATTAATCAACAAAGTGCGATTCAGTTTACGATTAATTACTCTTCGGAGACGAATTTAGGAGAAATCTCTAAAAAAGTAGATGAGAAAATTGCTGAACTCTCTCTTTCAGATGAAACTGAAATCGTATTCGGTGGTGATCGAGAGCTATTAGAATCTTCTATTGATGATATGGTGCTAGCGTTCGCATTAGCGATAGTGTTTATTTACATTGTAATGGCTGCTCAATTTGAATCGTTTAAATATCCTTTCCTAATTATGTTTACGGTTCCGCTTATGATTATTGGAGTTGGGATAGGCCTTGTTATTACGAATACACCAATAGGCATCACGGCTGTAATCGGGTTAATTGTCCTTGCTGGAATCGTTGTAAACAATGCGATTGTACTTGTAGATTACATTAACCAATTGAAAGAAAGAGGCCTTTCTACTTATGAATCAATCGTTGAAGCAGTAAAGGATCGTACAAGGCCAATATTGATGACGGCAACTACAACAATTCTAGGCCTGTTACCACTAGCTTTTGGATTAGGTGAGGGCTCAGAATTAAACCAGCCAATGGGAATAGCAGTAATCGGCGGGTTAATCAGTAGTACGTTTTTAACGTTAATTATTATTCCTATCGTATACAGCCTTTTTGATAAGGAAACTCGTAGGAGAGTAGCCAGCAAGAAGGAAGTGGCGTAATGAATGAAAAAAGAAAAATGATTCTTGAAAAGGCGATGAAGCTTTATGCAATAAAAGGTTATCACAACACGTCGATGCAAGAGATTGCCAACGAGTGTGGTGTGGCAAAGGGGTCACTTTACAATCATTTTCAGTCAAAAGAAGATTTGCTCCTTTCTATTTACAAGTATTTTTATGAAACTTTTTCAGCAAAAATGGAATCATTAACAGATGATGGAGTCAATTCTCCAAAGAGCCTCTTTGCTAAGCAAATAGCCATTCAGATGGATGAGTTCGTGAAGTACCGTGATTTCTTTCAAATGAATATGCGAGAACAAACGATACAGAACAATCCTCAAATAAAATCATTTATGTTATCAATGAGAGCGCAGGCTTTGAAATGGTATCAAAGCCGACTAATTGACATATATGGGGAGGAAGCTGCACCATATGCTTTAGATTGTGCTAGCATCCTTAATGGAATGATGAAGGAATATATTTTTTTCCAAATCATCGATCAAAAATCGTTTGATGTTGAAAAATTATCGATCTATATTACTCATATCATTGATGATATCATGAGAGGCCTCCATGCTCGAAAGGAATACTTTCTTACAAGTGATCTATTAGGAAGTGACAGCGTCCTTGATGTTCAGAAAGATGAAGAGACTGTAGAGACCTTATTTTTACAGTTGAAGGAAAGGGTAAAAGAAAATACGGATGCACTTTCTTCGGTAGAAGCTTTGGAAAAAGAGATATTTAGTGATTGTCCTAGAGAGGTTGTCATAAAAGCTCTTGTTATGATGTTAAAAAGCTTTGGGATGAGTGGGATAATGAGTAACATTGAGAAATTAGAGAAGCTGTTAGAGGCGTAGCGGGACAACGTCAACGTCTATTTTAAAAAATTGACCAACCTTACACATAGTGTTTAGATGGTCAATTTTTTATTTATATGTAGTTTTTTTGCCGTGAATAAATGATTTTTGACCAGGAATACAAATTCTAAAAAAGACTGTTACTCTATAAAAAATACTTCCGAGCGCCCAATATCTAAGCAATATAACCTTCCACTATATGCACAACCGCCATCGATTCCTATAATCTTATTTTCGCCAAAATAAACTTCATTGCTTTCGTGCAAATGATTTACTGGAGTATGACCAAAGACAACAGTTCTTTCACCGTTGTACCCTTTATGAAACTCTTCACGAATCCATACTAACGTTTGAGGATCTGTCGAATCTAATGGTGTGTCAGGGTGGACCCCTGCATGTACGAAAATGTGAGTGTCTGTTTCATAATAATAGGGTAAGTCTTTGAGTATTTCGATATGAGTACGAATCTCATCATTCATTTCAAGTAAAGGAGGCATTTCATCCGTCGTATACCAATATTCAGCATCGTCTTTCTCAATCTCGTACCCATAATTTTGAAGTGTTTTAATTCCACCATTGTAAAACCACCTTTTCACGTTCATTTCATCGCCGTTAAAGGCATCGATCATCATTTTGTCATGGTTCCCCATTAAAGCAATTGCTCCCTCAGCCCTAAGTTGAAAGACCTTCTCTAAAACAGCTCTAGAATGCGGACCACGGTCAACATAATCCCCTAACAATAGTAACTGGTCTTTATCTTTGTCATAGTTCACTAACTGTAATAGTCGAACAAACTTATCATAGTCCCCATGTATATCGCTTATAGCTAACATTCGTTTCAAAATCGCTCACCCCTTTTGGAAAAATATGTTCTATTATTTTATCATATTCTTGTGAGAATAAGTGCTGAGGACCGTTGGAGAGTCCTTCATCGACGTGAAGTCCAAAACAGTGTGCATTCAGAGTAGAAACGTCCTACAGTGAGGTGATGAAGTCCGAAAGGGTGTGAGTGCAGAGTGGAAACGTCCTTCATCGTGGTGATGAAGTCCCAAAGGGTGTGGGTGCAGAGTAGGAATGTCCTTCATCCAGGTGATGAAGGACGAAAGAGTGTGGGTGCGGAGTAGGAATGTCCTTCATTGAGGTGATGAAGGCCGAAAGAGTGTGGGTGCGGAGTAGGAATGTCCTTCATTGAGGTGATGAAGGCCCAAAGAGTGTGAGTGCAGAGTAGGAATGTCCTTCATCCAGGTGATGAAGGCCGAAAGAGATTGAGTTCAGAGTGGAAACGTTCTTCACGGAGGTGATGAAGGACGAAAGAGATTGAATTCAGAGTAGAAACGTCCTTCATCGAGGTGATGAAGGACGAAAGGTTGAGAGTTCAGAGTAGAAACGTCCTTCATTGAGGTGATGAAGGACGAAAAAGTGTGAATTCAAAGTAGGAATGTTCTTCATCAAGGTGGGGTGATCTCAATCAACAGGAGAAAAGCACTCAGGTAATCAATTCACTTCATATTCCCCTTATAAAGAAACTGTAAAACAGGATCAAAGTTTTGTTGTTGTTTCGCCTCAAAATAAGTGGTAAATGGACAGCCTTTTTCCTTAATTCTGGCTTGGATGCTTTCAATTGGAAATTGTTCAATAGAAAGAGAGTCAGTTACTTCATCCCAATAGAGGGGAGTTGCAACATAACCACCCGCGTTCATCCGAACAGAATAAGGCGCAACAATTGTTTTCCCTTCCGCATGCTGAAGATAATCGACATACAATCTGTTTCCGCGATTTTTCTTTAGACGTTCTGTTGTAAAATATTGTGGTTCACTCGTCGTGAGATAGTTTGCGATAAATTCAGTAAATACTCGTGTTTGATCATAGCTATACGTATTATCTGGTAATGGGATATAAATCTGAAGGCCTTTATTTCCTGACGTTTTAATAAATGAAATGAGTTTTAATCCATCAAACACTTCTTTTAATATAAGCGCTGCGCGAATGGCTAAGTGGAAATCATCTCTTGAAGGTGGGTCTAAGTCAAAGACAATTTCTGAAGCGCCAGTTGAATCAATGGTTTCAAATGGAATATGAAATTCAAACGCAAGTTGATTTCCTAGCCATGCAAGAGTGTCGTCGTCATTACAAACGATGTAATTGATGTCTTCATGCTCATGAGTGTGAATATAGTCTGGAGCATAATCAGGACAGTTTTTTTGGTAAAATGATTCTCCGTATTCCCCATGAGGATAACGAATCACGGTTAATAACCGATTTTTTAAAAATGGAAGGATGTATGGTGCTGTAAAAAATAAATAGTTTATGTAATCTTGTTTTGAAAATGCTCGGTCTCTAAAGAGTGGTTTATCCGGATTTGTAATTGCTAATTCATGGGTAAGTGTAACGGATGATTGGATAAGCTTTTCCCATGTGCAGTCTTTCCAATTCATATCCAAAAGAAATGCAGAGAAGCTAGGCTGTCGTAACTGATCCTTGTATAGTTCTAAGAAGAAAAGCTCTACACAAATGCCTGGTGTTACATAGATAAATGCTGCATCTTCATTTTCAGCATTATTTCGAATGACACCAATTAACGCGTCTCTTTCTACTGGTTGTAAACCATGAGAAAAAAGACCAATTTCAAAATTTGCCCCATCCCTATAGACAGCTACATGAAAAAATCCATTTTTCTTGTCATACTTAGTAACAAAAAAAGCGCCTTTTTTTAGATTTTTTATTTTATACCATTGTGACGTTCTTTTGCCATTTTCCCATTTGCTCGTGCTTTTTTTTGCAATGACACCTTCTGAATCATTCTCAAGTACCGATTTCCAAATAAGATCGTAATTTTCCTTATATTCTACGTATTGAAGTCGTTGATCTGAATGAGATTGAACATCAGTACTTAATTGCATGTCCTCAAATAAAGCTTTTAACTGTTGTTTCCTTGAAGTGTAAGGTTCATTTGTATACTTTTTCCCTTTTAGCTCTAAAAGGTCAAACGCCAAAAATGTAGCAGGTAATCTTTTAACGTATTCCTCAATTTTATGGTTATCTTTTAATCTTCCACGGAGTTGAATTTGTTCAAAGTTTGCTTTTACAGAAGATTCTAAAATACATAACTCCCCATCCAACGTAAGGGGAAGTTCTTTTGCATAAACTGTCATTCGTTGTTTACAAAAAGAGATTACTTCAGGGAATTGATCATTAAGGAGGTTTCCATTTCTACTAATGATGTTTACGGAATCTTTTTCTAAATAAAGGATTGCTCGAAATCCGTCATACTTGATTTCATATACCCAATCTTCACCTTGGGGTGGCGTATGAATCAACGTTGGCAACATCGGTTTGAACAAGGAAAAACCTCCTTTCATTTTTAACTTTCACTACTAGTTATCCACTTTGCTGCTTCAAGTAAATTTTCAAACTTATAATCCGCAATATCGTCATATTCCTCATTTCCAACTAAAATTGTTTTCACGCCAGCAGCTTTCCCAGCTTCAATGTCTACATCTCTATCACCAATCATATAGCTATCAGCAAGAGATATTTGATGCTTTTTAGCTAAATCGGTAATTAAGTTTGGACGAGGTTTTCGACATTCACAGCCTTCTTTCGGTTTATGAGGACAATAGGCCACTTCATTAATTGTAGCTCCAAATGCTTCTAAGTCCTGTTCCATTTTCTTGTGAACGTCTTGAAGAGCACTTTCCTTCATAAAGCCAAGGCCAACTCCCCCTTGATTCGTCACAACAAAAATCTCATACCCGTGATCATTCAACAGCTTTATTCCTTCACCAACACCAGGCAGTAAATAAAACTGACTAGGTTTATTGACAAATTTCACTCTCTCAGAAAGAACCTCATTAATTACACCATCTCGATCAAGAAAAACAGCCTTTTTCACTCTTTCACTCCTATCTTTAAGGGGATTAAAACATTGCGATTACTAGGGATAAACGAGGTAGAAGATAAACTAAAATACTGCTAATAAAAAATCTCATTATGGCTTTTGACAATGTGTATTAGTCTCTTTTTGGAATGTTGAATTCTTATACATTAGCTGTGTTAACCGAAGTGGAAGGACCGAGACTCCTACGGGAAATGCGCCGGGCCCCGGACCCCACAGGCCAACGGCCGAGGAGGCTCAAGTGGCGCCCCGTGGAAAGCGAGGTTCCTGCAACGAAGGTTAACACCCCAGGTATAGTGTCCAACATATTTTAGTTAGCTATTAAATTAAGACCCAACCTTTTTCCGTGTTGTTCGCGTTTTTGGTTTTGTTGATGCTGCAGGTTTTTCAGCAGTTTTAGCACTTGCTTTCTTACTCTTCACCTCTGTCGGATTTTCTTTAGGTTTTGTTTTCTCAATACTTGCTTGTAGGGCACTCATTAAATCCACTACATTTGTGCGAGGTGCATCCGGAATCGTTGCAGTACCTTCGTTATTATTAATTTTTGCTTGAATTAACTCCATCAAAGCCGTCCTATATTCATCTGTATATTTCTCAGGCTCGAAAGTGGTCGTTAACTGATCAATTAGCATAATAGCTGTATTTAATTCCTTATCATTAATCTCAACATTTTCAGGAACACCAGGTACATCCTTCACACTACGCACTTCATCTGGATAATGAATGGTCTCCATAACAAGACTATTCTCATAGACCCGAATGATCGCCATATGCTGCTTCGAACGAATCGTGATTTCTGCAATCCCAATCTTTCCTGATTTAACAAGTGCTTCTCTTAGAAGAGCATATGCTTTACTTCCATTTTCACCAGGACCCATAAAATAAGACCGGTTGAAATAAACAGGATCAATGTCTTCTAATTTTACAAAATCAATAATCTCAACACTTTTATCCTCATGGTCGTCTTTTAATTCTTTTAATTCTTCCTCATTTAAAATAACGAATTTGCCTTTTACATATTCATAGCCTTTTACAAGATCATCTTGACCTACTTCTTTTTCGCAGTTTGGACATTTCTTTTCATATTGAATTGGTGTATGACATTCTTTATGAAGTGTACGAAGTTTAATATCACGGTCTTCTGTAGCTGAAAATAGCTTAATTGGAATATTCACTAATCCAAAGCTAATCGAACCCTTCCACATTGTATGCATGCTTATCACACTTTCTTCTTATTTGTTAGTAGTAGCATGACCGATTTGACACACAAACATAATGGAAATGTTACCCTTAACCTTTACTTTTCAGAATAGTTTGACTAAACTAAGAAAAATGCTACTGACAAATGGGGTGTAATAATGAAAAACACATACCTGATTACAGGATTTCCAGGCTTCATTTCAACAGAAATGATAAAAGCACTAATTGAAAAGAAAATTGCTAAGCAGATATATGTCCTAGTACTACCAGGAATGCTAGAGAAAGCAAGGACAAGTATAAATGAAATAAATGATTATCATCAATTAGATCCAACAACCATTTCAATGATTGTTGGAGATATTACAAAGGATGATCTTGGAATAAGTCTGCAGGTGAAAAATGAGTTAAGCGCGTCCGTTACACATGTTCTTCATTTAGCTGCAATCTATGATTTGGCTGTACCAAGGGAAATAGCATACAAAGTGAACGTGGAAGGAACGAAAAACGTCAATTCCTTAATACTTTCCCTTCCCTCATTAAAGAGGTATATTTACTTTAGTACTGCTTATGTAGCGGGTAACCGAACAGGCACTCTTTATGAGAATGAATTAGTGATGCCCCAAAGTTTTAAAAACCACTATGAACAAACAAAGTATGAAGCAGAAAAGCTTGTTCGTGAAATAGCGGAAACAATTCCTACAACGATTATTCGTCCAGGCATAGTAAAGGGACATTCTAAGACAGGTGAAACAAACAAGTTTGACGGACCATACTTTATGCTTAATTTTCTAGAACGTTTAAAATTTTCGCCCGTTATTCCCTTTATTGGAAAAGGAAATGTGAAAGTGCAGTTGGTGCCGATTGATTATATCATTGCAGCAACGATTTTTTTAGGTCATAACGAGATAGGAGTAAATAAAACATATCACTTAACAGATCCTTCACCGTATACAGTTCGAGAGGTGTATAAATGGATAACGGAAGCCCATCTTCATAAAATACCGAGAGGGACGGTTCCTGTATCATTTGTAAAACTATTATTAAGTTTTCAGTTGATTAGAAAGTTGTTTCATATAGAAAAAGAAGCATTGGATTATTTCACTTGGGATGCTCAATTTGATTCAACAAATGCGCAAAAAGATTTGGAAAAAGCCAACATTACATGTCCTGATCTTAAACAAACGATAAAACCGATGGTAACATACTACTTAGAAAATAAGCATAATCGAAGTAAGCATGTTTCTATTCGTTAATAGGAAGGTGTAAAAATGAATAGTGTAACTGAAGGTAAAGTGCTAGAAGTAATTTGTCCTGCTACAGGTGAAGTCATTGCGACCATTGATGAAACACCGATTGAAGAAGTAGAAAAAATGTATGAAAATGCTAGGGAGGCATTCTTGTCCTGGTCTGCCCTGTCCATAAAACAACGAATAGGCTATCTTGTTAAGTTAAGAGAATATATGGTCGATCATATGGATGAAATCAGTGAAACGGTTTCAAAAGATACTGGCAAAGTAAAAGTTGAAGCACTGATTGCAGATGTGATGACGACGTTAGATGCCATTTCACATATAGAGAAGCACGCAGAGAAAGTGTTAAGCCCTCAAAGAGTTGCTACACCCATTCTTTTATTTGGAAAAAAATCTTATATCGAATACATGCCACGTGGGGTAGTTCTCGTTATCTCACCTTGGAATTATCCACTTCAGCTTTCAATGGTTCCTATGATTAGTGCATTAATCGGGGGAAATACAGTTATTTTAAAACCGTCAGAAGTTACACCTCTAGTTGGAAAATGCATTGAGGAGCTATTTGAGAAAGCTGGTTTCCCTAAACATGTTGTACAAGTGGCCCATGGGGGAAAGGAACTTGGAGCAGCATTAACGTCAAAGAAGCCGGATTATATTTTCTTTACGGGTTCTGTTAGGACAGGAAAGATCATTCAAGCTCAAGCGGCAAAGGATCTTATACCGACTACGCTTGAATTAGGTGGGAAAGATCCTGCAATTGTGTTTGCTGATGCTAATCTTGCACGTGCAGCAAAAGGTGTTGTGTGGGGGGCTTTCACAAATAGTGGTCAGGTTTGTATGAGTTCAGAACGATTGTACGTTGAAGTAGCAGTGTACCATGAATTTATTTCGCTTTTAAAGGAAGAAGTTGCTAATTTGAAACAAGGTACAAGTCATGATGATGACATTGGATCTATGACTTTTCCAGGTCAGTTAACGATCATTGAGCAACAATTAAAGAGTGCAATTTCAGAAGGTGCGTCGCTCGTAACAGGTGAGGATCCGAAACATTGGGAGACAAAAAAAGGATGGTTTATTCCTCCTACAATCATCACGAATGTAACGAATGAGATGGAGATAGTGCAAGAGGAGTCTTTTGGGCCGATTTTGCCAGTGATTCCGTTTGAAACAGAGGATGAAGCGATAAGATTAGCAAACGATTCAGTGTACGGCCTGAATGCAAGTGTGTGGAGTTTAGATATCGCAAAAGCAAGAAGAGTAGCTTCAAAACTCGTTTCTGGGAATGTCGTAGTTAATGATGTCATGGTTACGGTTGGAAATCACGGCCTACCTTTTGGTGGTACAAAACAGAGTGGAGTAGGTCGTTACCATGGAGAACAGGGTTTACGCATCTTCTGTCATGAAAAAGCAATCATGGTTGACAACGGAAATTCGACGACTGAAATCCAATGGTATCCTTACAAAAATAAATACAATCTATTTCTCAACCTTTTTAAAGGCTTATTTGGAAAAAAGAAAGATTGGAAGATGGTGTCTAAATACTATCTCAAACTGAAGAAAATGGATAAAAAATCATAATGAAAATGGGCGACCACTAAGTTGTGGCCGCCCATTTATTGCTTTTATAGTTTATTCTTACTTATTCGAATCTGTATCTTCTATAATTCCCTTTGTCGCTTGCTTAAATTCTTTTAAAGAAGAGCCTAAAGCTTTTCCGAGTTCTGGTAATTTTTTTGGTCCGAAAATAAGAAGTGCTGCGAATGCGATTAGAAGTAATTCTCCTGTACCGATATTCATAATGTAATCTCTCCTAAAAGATATTTAATGTTTGAAGAATGATAATGCTTCCACCTAACACCCATACGTAAACCGCAAAGATTTTTAATGAGCGTGTTTTGACAAAGTTAATCATAAATTTAACGGCGATATAGCCAAAAATACCGGAAGCAATCGTTGCAAGAAGTAATGATGTTAAAGAAATATCACTATGTTCACCTGATACAAGTGAAGACGATTGTAGAAGGATCGCACCAAAAATGGCTGGAAGTGATAGTAAAAATGAAAAGTAGGCAGCAGTTTCCTTTTCAATTTTACGAAGTAACGCACCGACTATGGTCAAGCCAGATCTTGAAATCGCAGGGAAAATCGCTAACGCTTGAAATGATCCTATCACAAATGAATCTGTTAAGGTAATTTGATCAAGTTTTTTTGAGCCTTTTTTAATGGAATCTGCAAACCATAAAAATCCACCTGTAATTAAAAACTCCCAACCTATTGTTGCACCAGTTGTTGAAATTTCCTCAAAATAGTCACTAAACAATAATCCAGCTGCTACTGCTGGAAGTGTACCTATCATTAGTAACAATGTTAATTTACTAAACGGGTTTTTTATTACTTTTAAAATTATATCCCTATAGAAAATGACGAGTGCAATGAATGTACCAATATGCAGCATCGTATCTAGAAATAGGCCAGCTTCGTTTAAGCCAAACAGGTTACGCCCTAAATACAAATGTCCTGTACTACTAATCGGTAAAAACTCAGTTAAGCCTTGTATAATCCCTAAAATAATGGCTTCTAACCAATCCATGAGTAATCTCTCCTAAGAAAATGTTATGCATAATGACATTATCATACTGCCAACCAAATCGTTTGAAAAGAAAAATTTTATGTCTTTTAAATAGTTTCAAAACTCTAAAAAATACAGTGGTTTTTATAAAAAAAAAACTTTACTAAACATATGAATGAGAGTAATATACTCGTCAGAGTTATTTCAAAAAGAAGGTGTGTTTCTTTTGAGGTTTTATAATGTGAAAATTAGTGCACCGCATTTCTTAATTTTAACTTTCTTAACCTTTATGGTAATAGGGACGCTTCTGTTGAAACTTCCTATTGCTACCCATGATTCGATTACTTGGGTCAATGCACTATTTACAGTTACTTCTGCATTGACAGTAACAGGGCTAACAGCGGTAGATACACCTTCTACGTTCACAACATTTGGTGAGTTAGTTTTATTATCTCTCATTCAATTAGGTGGGCTTGGGATCATGTCCTTTGCTGTACTTATTTTTATGATGCTTGGCAAAAAAATAGGACTAAAAGAAAGATTAGTGCTTCAACAAGCGTTAAACACAACAAGTGTTGGAGGAATTATTAGACTAGCGAAAAGTTTATTTATTTTTTCTTTTACGATTGAGCTGATTGCCATGTGTTTATTAGCGACGAGGTGGGTACCTGAATTTGGATGGAAGCAAGGATTTTACATTAGTTTCTTTCATTCTATCTCGGCTTTCAATAACGCAGGATTCTCATTGTTCTCAAATAATCTGATGAATTACGTAGGAGACCCAGTTATCAATATCATCATTTCACTGCTTTTTGTAACTGGCGGAATCGGTTTTACCGTTTTAATGGATATGTGGCAAAAAAGGACGTTCAAAAAGCTAAGCTTGCACTCAAAATTAATGATTATCGGTACTTTTATTATAAATATGATTGCCATGCTCTTCTTCTTTTTAGCTGAGTTCAACAATGCGGGTACAATTGGAGAACTTTCAATTTTTGAAAAGCTCTGGGCATCTTTCTTCCAAGCAGGTACTTTAAGAACTGCTGGCTTTAATTCAATTGATATAGGGAATATTTCAGATTTTACTGCATTATTAATGATATTACTCATGTTTATTGGGGCAGGCAGTGCTTCTACAGGAGGAGGAATAAAATTAACAACGTTTATCATTATTTTTCTAGCAGTCGTAACGTTTTTTCGAGGGAAGAAAAGTATCGTCGTATATAGAAGAACGATTAAAGATGAAATGATCATTAAGGCACTCGCCATTTCGATGATGAGTATAACAGTTATCTTTCTCTCAATAATGGTTCTTGCATTTTTTGAGGAAGCTCCCCTTATGCTTATCGCATTTGAAGTTGTATCAGCCTTCGGAACAGTAGGGTTGTCGATGAATTTCACACCTCACTTAACGACATTAGGTAAACTTGTGATCACTTTTATGATGTTTTTTGGAAAAATAGGTTCACTTACATTGGCATATTCACTAGCCAAACCAGACCGAACAAAAATAAAATATCCAAGTGAAGACATCCTCGCAGGATAAAATGTAATGCAAGGTTTTATAACAAAAGAAATCTTCAATGCAAATATGGTGATTTAGCACCAGGGCACATGAAAATAGGTTGTGATATTGAATGTTGCATCCTAGTATTCATACGTGTTTTATTCGTAGTGGAAGGAACCGAGACTCCAGCGGGAAATGCGCTGGACTGGAGACCCCACAGGCGACGAGGCTCCAGGAGCGCCAAGTGGAGAGCGAGGTTCCTGCAACGAAGCTTAACACCCCTTTTTCAGTCTCGTTTTTTTATATTAAATCACACAGATAGTTGGTGAAAAAAATGGAACATTTAATCTTACAATTTGTTGAATTTCTAAAATCATTTTCATATTTAGGCGTTATGCTCGCCTTAACATTCGAATTTGTTCCCGCAGAATTAGTATTACCACTAGCAGGTTACTGGGTATTCCAAGGTGATATGAATCTATGGTTAGTCGTATTGGCTGGAACAATAGGTGGCACATTCGGTCCATTAACCCTCTATGCTCTAGGCCGCTACGGAGGAAGACCATTTATTTTAAAATACGGGAAATACTTCTTTATCCGTGAAAAACAATTAGAAAAAGCAGATGAATTCTTTGAAAAACATGGCGCAAAAGTAGCGTTTACGGCAAGGTTTTTACCAGGTGTACGTACATTAATTTCAATTCCATGTGGAATGGCAAAAATGAATGTATGGATCTTTAGTTTGTATACGTTTATTGCGATGCTACCAATCACGTTTATGTATGTTTACCTAGGATATAAGATGGGACCAAGATGGAAGGAAGTTGGTTCACTTGCCAACGAATACTTAATACCAATTGGTGCGGCTATTCTTATTCTATCAATTAGTTATTACTTCATAAAAAAATTCATCTTTCAACCAAAGCAAATCACATCACTATCTTTCAAGGGGTTTGTTTCAAAAACTTATAAAAAATAAGAGTAGAGAAAGATCTGCTCTTATTTTTTTTTTTTTGAAACACCCCCTAAAAGAGAATGATTTATCCGTAACCTGTTAGTGAAAATAACAAAAAAAATTAAAGAGGTGTAAGAAAATGAAGAACATCTTAGCAAAAGGATCTTTAGCACTCATTTTAGCAGGGTCTTTAACATTACCAAGCACATTCGCAGCAGCAGAAGAAAATACAGAGGAAGTAAATGTTACAACGAACTCTTCTGAAGAAGTTGATGCTTCAGTTAATGAAAATGAAGTAACTACTGAAGGAAATGAATCGACTGAAGCAGAAGTGGAAGTAACAGAAGAACCTTCTGTTTTACCTGGAGATTTCTTCTATTTTGTAAAAGTTACACTTGAAAAAATTCAATTAGCGATTACGTTCGATAAAAATAAAGAAGCAGAATTATTAGCAGCATTTTCAGCTGAAAGAATTGCAGAAGCTGAGGCACTATTTTTAATTGGAGAAGAAGAAAAAGCAATTGAAACACTAGAGAGTGCAATTGAATATATCAAACAAGTTGAACTAGAAGAAGAAGTTGAAGAAGGTACAGAAGAAGGTTCTGAAGAGGGTACAGAAGATAGTACCGTAGAAGAAACAGAAGAAAATCAAGAAGAGAGCACGGAGTCTGGAGAAGAAACAGAAGAAGTAGTGACAGAAGTAGATGAGTTAATTTCTCAAAATATCATTGCGCTTAAAGCTGCTATGGAAAAAGTGAAAAATCCAGTAGCGAAGGCTGCACTTTTAAAGAATATTGAAAAAAGCTATGCAAAATTAGAAAGAAAATTAGCAAAGTATGAGCGAGAAATGGAAGAAGAAGTAGAGGTAGAGGTGGAAGTTGAAACTGAAACTGAAACTGATTCATCAACGGAAGGTTCTGTTGAAGTTGAAGTAGAAACAGAAGTTGAGACTGAAGTAGAAGTTGAGGATGAGACTGTAAGTACTGAAGTAACTACTCCTGTAAAACAACAGGTTAAAGAACTTAAAGCAGTAGCAAAAGAAAAGCGTCAGGAAGTAAAGGAACAAGTGAAAGAGTTAAAAAAGGAAGCTAAAGCAGAAGCAAAGCAAAAGCGTGAAGAAGCTAAAGAAAACAAGAAAAATAAAAAAGAAGAGAACTAAAAGATTAGGGTTTGAAAATTTAGTCACCAGTCAATGGTGACTAAATTTCTGAGTGAAACTGTAAAAGATTGTTAAAAAACTAGGTATTTAGTGCTTATGATAAATATTACTATTGAATCTACCCTCTTAAATTCGCTACTATTAACGAATAGTATAGGAAGAAATAGAGGTGAAACCAATGCTAAGTATTTTGTTTAAAATCAGGAAGCCTAAAAGCTCCCTTGAAGAGACAATACTAGAGGTTCAAAAAGGTAACACTCAATTACAAAATCAATTGATTAATAAATATAAGCCATTCATAGCGAAAGCCGTTTCTTCTGTATGTAAGAGATATATTGATGAATCTGATGATGAATTTAGCATTGGACTCATTGCTTTTAATGAAGCGATTGAAAAATACTCACCTGAAAAAGGAAGCTCATTGCTGTCCTTTGCAGAGTTATTAATTAAGAGACGAGTTATTGATTATATTCGTAAAGAAAGTCGAAATAGAGCCGTATCCTTGATTGATTCAGAAGGTGAAGAAGAATCTGCACAGACTTCAATCGAAGCGAATATGTCTGTTGAAGAACATCAAAAACTAGTAGAGCAAGAGCATAGAAGAGAAGAAATCATTCACTTTCAAACGGTGTTAAAAGAGTTTAATCTTTCATTTACAGATTTACTTGAACAATCACCAAAGCATGCTGACGCTAGACAAAATGCTATGCTCGTTGCAAAAAAACTTGTGGAAAACGATGAACTAAAGCAAGTATTATTTGAAAAAAAACAATTACCGATTAAACATCTAGAATCTTTAGTCAAAGTAAGTCGAAAGACGATCGAGAGAAATAGAAAATATATCATTGCAATGGCAATTGTATTAGTTGGAGATTACGTGTATCTAAAAGATTATATAAAGGGGGTGCTTGAGCAGTGAAAAAAGGAATTGTGATGGAGGTTAAGGAATCATACGTCGTTATGTTGACTCCAGAAGGGGAATTTCTGAAAGCGAAAAAGAGAGATGGAGCATACGAAATCGGTGAAGAAATTAGTTTTTTTCCTCTAAGGCAAGCGGTAGTTGAGAAATCTCGTAAGCGATTTGCATTTCCAAAATTTAAACCAGCATATGTTAGTGTGTTTGCAGCACTTTTCTTACTTTTATCGTTTTTACCATTTTATCAAAACAACAATGAAGTCTATGCCTATATGTCAATTGATATAAATCCTAGTTTTGAAATGAGCCTTGATCAAAAGCTTAATGTCATTTTGCTAGAAGCTTTAAATGAAGAGGCAATTGAGATCATTGATCACATTCCGTCCTGGGAAAATCAGCATGTAGATGTCGTAACATCCGAAATTCTTAATGAGAGTCAAGCACAAGGTTATTTGGATGATGGAAAAGAAGTATTGATTACGACTGTCATGAATCATGAAGAAGATGAAGCATTATCTACGACCTTAAAAGAAGATTTAAAAGCAATCGTCATTACGTATGAAAAACAAAATATATCTGTCACTTCAGTTGAAAGCACGGTTGAGGTCAGAGAACGTGCAAAAGAGCAAGGTGTCACAACTGGTAAATTATTGTTAATAGAAAACAAACTCCGTACTGACAAAGATAAAGAAGAAAAAGAAGATAAAGAATCAGAGAAGAAAGAAAAGCTTGAAAAAGTTGAAAAAGTAACAGAAAAAACTAAAGATGAATTAAAAGAGAAGACGAAAGAGAAGATTAAGGGGGAGATTAAGGATCCTATTAAGGAACGCGCTAGAGATCTACATGAAAAGAAAGATTCCCTCTTAAAAGACCTTGATAAAAAAATGAAAAAATCGAAATCAGATGAAAATGATAAAGATGATGAAGACGATGATGATAATGATGATAAAGATAAAGATAAAGATAAAGATAAAGATAGTAAAGATGATGGCGATGATAACCGTGATGATTAAACCTCTGGAAAGAGGTTTTTTGTTTGTCTCTAAAAATTCAGCAATATTTAGGAGAAGTTTAAAGCGATTCAATCGTTTTTAAAGTAATCGTGGATAGTGTTATAATAGGGGTATACATAAGAAAGAGGTGGCAAGCTTTGTTAAGTGATAAATTATTAAAAGGTCTTAACGAACAAATGAACTATGAGTTTTATTCTGCTCATGCTTATATGGCGATGGCGGCTTACTGTTCTTCCGAAAGTCTAGATGGATTTGCAAATTTCTTTTTAGTTCAAGCAGAAGAAGAAAGATTTCATGCGATGAAGTTTTATAACTTTATTAATGCGATGGGTGAACGAGCGACGATTGCTGGTTTTGATTGCCCTAACAATGATTTTACTTCTGTGCTTGATGTGTTTGAAAAAGCGCTAGGACAAGAAAAAGAAGTAACAAAGAGAATCTACCAGCTATCAGATGTAGCTTGGGACGAAAGAGAGCATGCAACCATTAATTTCTTGAAATGGTTTATTGACGAGCAGGTTGAGGAAGAAGATATGTTTGATAGTATTATTCAGAAGTTAAAAAGAATTGACAATGATAGCAATGCGTTTTTCATGCTTGACAATGAGTTTTCAAAACGTTCTTTTTCACCTGAAAGCGAATAAAAGATGAGTAAAGCCGAAACATGACGTTTCGGCTTTTTTGCCATAATATGAAGTTTTATTTTTGTCCACCATTTAGTTGGCTTTGTGCTTGTGCGACTAAACGCTTCGTAATTTCTCCCCCAACAGAACCATTCGAACGTGCTACTGTATCTGAACCGAGTTTAACACCAAACTCTTGTGCAATTTCATATTTTATTTGATCTAACGCTTGTTCTATACCAGGAACAAGCAATTTATTACTACTTCTAGCCATAGGAACATCTCCTTATCTCTATTTTTTACATCGTTAAAAATCGATGTATCCCTATTATTTGTACGAATTTATTTTCGATACTGGTAATGAGTACAAAAAATGTATAAACCATGCACTAATTCAAACTTTTCCATCTAAACTTGTTTATGAATGTGCTAAAAGAGGAAAACTATTTTGGCTATCAGTTTGCTAAAAGGAGAATGTTGAGTGATTTTAACTAGTGGCCAATTGTTTTGGTTAAAAACGTTACCCAATCCACCTTCCTATCCCACTCTTGAGGAAGATATAGAATGTGATGTACTCGTGGTTGGTGGTGGTGTGTCAGGTGGGCATTGTGCGCATTATTTAAATAAAGCAGGCTGCAAAGTAGTTGTTATTGATAAAAGGAAGATCGGGTTAGGAAGTACTAGTGCGAATACTGGGTTATTACAATTCATGAATGATAAAATGCTGTCAACTATTATAAATTCATTTGGGATGGAAATAGGACTACGACATTATCAACTATGTCGTGAAGCAATATCAAAGCTTAAAGACATTGGTAAGCAATTTAATTTGGATCCACAGTTTTATGAACGAAATAGTCTCTATTATGCTACTTCTCCGGATGATGTCTCAAAAATATTATTGGAATATCAATTACTGAAAGAACAGAAATTTGAAGTTGATTACCTTTCAAAACATGATATATTAAAGCTTTTTTCGTTTTCAAAACCAGCTGCCCTATTTTGCAAAGATGATGCTGAGGTAAACCCATTTCGTTATGTACACGGATTGTTTCAAAAAATGGAAGAACGGCATGTGAGGATTTTCGAACAAACTGAGCTTAAGAAGATTGCTCACTATAAAAACGAAGTCATAGCTATTACAAATACACAGAAAAAAATTCGAGCAAAAAAAGTGATATTTGCTGCTGGGTACGAAGCACAAGAAACTAGGCGCGAAAAAAATGCTGTGTTAACAAGTTCATTTGCAATTGTTACCAATCCAGTTTCTGATCTCTCTACTTGGCATGAGCGTAGTTTAATTTGGGAAACTGCTAGACCGTACTTATACTTTCGAACAACAAGTGATAAACGTATTATTGCAGGTGGACTAGATATTCCTACAACCGACCCAATTGAACTAGAAAACAAGCAAATAACAAAAGCAGAAATGTTATTAAAGGAAGTTAAAAATTTATTTCCACAATTGCAACTGAGAGTTGATTTCTCTTGGAGTGCAGTGTTTGGGAGTACTCATGATGGGCTGCCGATGATAGCAGAATATGAACAATATCCTAATTGCTATTTTGTCCTTGTATACGGAGGAAATGGTACTGTCTATAGTCAATTTCTAGCTGAAATTTTAGCAGACGTCATTACGAAAGGGTCACATTCAGATTTTGACATGTATCGAAATGGGAGAAAATAAACCCAAACCAAATGGAGCTTTGGTTTGGGTTTCATTGTTATTGCCAATACAGCAATAAAGTTGAATGCAATTGTTTTTTTGCTTTTGCTTGGATAAAGGACGAATAAACAGAAAAAAGAGCTAAAGTTAAAACGTTTTTAATCATATCCTTATGAAAGGAACTAATTCCATCTATGCTCTCGACGAATTGATACGATGCAGATTCAATTTCTTCGTCTATTTTCCCTTCTGTTAACCCCTTGTTTCGAAGTTTCTCAAATATGTCTGCATAACCATGATAGAAAATGAGTGGATCAATGATATCATCGCTGCGATCCTCAGGGTTATTAAAGATCATCGTTAAAAGTTTTCGGATGGAGTCAAAGTCTAAAATGACCTTTAAGTCTTCTACGATGAACAGAATAGTTGCTTGATCTATAGAATATTTTTTTCCAAGAGTCGGTGCTCCAATTAATTCTTTTATATCTCTTTTTACCCAGTTTTGAATTGCAGTGGAAGTAACCATTGAAAATTCTACTTGATTTCCAATTCCGGCAATATCATTGATCGAGAGGCCGATTTTCTCAGTTTTCATTTTCATTAGCTTTTCAAAAATTTTAGGTAATAGAATTGTTTGACTAGTGTCTAATTGACTTGTTGAATATAGTCGATTTTTCCACTCGGTTTGAAGAATAGAGTGTGGAGTAGGTCCTGTACAATCCCTTAAAGAGAGTAGTAACTCTGATAAAATCCTTCGTGTTAGTTGAAATGTTTCCATTTTACACCTCAAGCAATATAAGTATTCTTATCGTATCGGTTCATTGGTCGTTCGTCAACCTTCTAAAAAGCGCAAAAAATGATTGTATTTATAGCAAAAACTCCTTATAATATAGTCATGAAACAAGTTCATTTGAACTTAAAAATGTTTTCTAGAGGAGAATACAAATAGTATGGGCAAAAGATTTTTATTACTTATTGCAACGAATATTTTAGTAATGGTTACAATCGGTATTGTTCTTTCTGTATTACCGATTGGATCTTATATTACGGCAAATGGAATAGATTTTACCTCCCTATTAGCATTTAGTGCTGTGGTTGGTTTTACAGGAGCATTTATTTCACTAGCTATGTCTCGTTGGATGGCTAAGATGATGATGCGTGTTCGTGTTTTAAAGCCAGAAGATGCTTTGTCACCTAATGAAAGAGAGTTAGTAGAAAAAGTTCATAAGCTTTCTCGTGCAGCTGGGTTAACAAAAATGCCTGAAGTAGGTATTTACCAATCTCCAGAAGTGAATGCCTTTGCTACTGGTCCTAGTAAAAGTAGATCACTAGTAGCGGTATCTACTGGCTTACTTCAAGAAATGGATGAAGCAGCAATCGAAGGCGTATTAGCACATGAAGTGGCTCATATTGCGAATGGTGATATGGTTACAATGACATTATTACAAGGTGTGGTAAATACTTTTGTTGTATTCTTCGCACGAATTGTTGCTTGGGGAGTTTCACGATTTGCTAGAGAAGATTTAGCGCCAATCGTTCACTTTATTGCAATTATTGTCTTTCAAATTTTATTCTCAATTTTAGGCAGCATGGTGGTTCTTGCTTATTCAAGATACAGAGAGTTTCATGCTGATAAAGGTGGAGCTGATTTAGCAGGTAAAGACAAAATGATTCATGCACTCCAATCATTGCAACAATACACAAACAGAATTTCTACTGAGCAATCTTCTATTGCTACATTAAAAATTAGCAATAAAAAAGGAACTAGCTTATTGTTCTCAAGTCACCCTGACTTAAATGAAAGAATTCGTCGCCTTGAAGCTAAATAAAATAGGTACAAAAGAAGTAGGATATATCTATCCTACTTCTTTTTTTGTCATTTGAACCTTTTCATATGGAGAATAATTCTTTATGATAGGTAAGATGATATATACAAAGTTAGGGATGAACGTCTAATGAAAAAAAATAGCCTGAGGAAAAAAATTAATGGATTAAATCCAGCTCAAATTATAGTTACCTACTACTTTTTAGCTGTCTCAGTTGCACTTGCGCTGCTTAGTTTGCCAATTGCTCATAAGCCAGGAGCAGAATGGACGTTTGTCGATGCTCTTTTTACTTCTGTAAGTGCAGTCAGTGTAACTGGCTTAACAGTGCTATCTACAGCTGATACATTTAGTGTTCCTGGAATTTTTATTTTAGTGTTTGTATTACAATTCGGTGGTATAGGGGTAATGACACTAGGTACATTTATTTGGTTAGTCATGGGGAAGAAGATAGGTTTAAAAGAAAGAAGACTCATCATGACAGACCAAAACCAAGGTACATTAGCTGGTTTGGTTAATTTAATGAAACAAATTTTAAGCTTAATTATTTTAATTGAAATTTTTGGTGCAATTATATTAGGATCTTATTTTTTAAAGTATTATTCATCTTGGCAAGATGCCTTTTTACATGGATTCTTTGCCTCAGTCAGTGCAACAACGAATGCAGGATTCGATATTACTGGACAGTCACTTTTGCCTTATGCGGATGATTATTTTGTTCAATTTATTACGATCATTTTAATTATACTAGGGGCGATTGGTTTTCCAGTGCTTATTGAGGTTAAGGATTTCCTTTTTACCCCTAACAAGGGTATAAGGTTTCGCTTTAGTTTGTTTACAAAATTAACTTCGATCACATTTTTCGGTTTAGTTGTGTTTGGAACGATAGCCATTATTGTACTCGAGTTTAATAAATTTTTTGCAGGTAAGTCATGGCATGAATCTTTCTTCTATGCACTGTTTCAATCTACCACTACTAGAAGTGGTGGACTAGCAACAATGGATGTCAGCCTTTTTTCAGAGCCGACTCTGTTAATTCTCTGTGCTTTAATGTTCATTGGAGCTTCTCCAAGTTCTGTGGGAAGTGGAATTCGAACAACTACGTTCGCCATTAATTTATTGTTCATTTACAACTTTGCTAGAGGAAGAAAAACAATTAAAGTCTTTAGACGAGAAATTCACGATGAAGATATTATCAAATCATTAGTAGTTACAATGGTCTCGATGATTATTTGCTTTTTAGCAGTAGTGATTTTATCAGCAACCGAGCGTTTCACATTAATTGAAATTCTCTTTGAAGTATGTAGTGCTTTTGGAACCACCGGTCTATCCATGGGAATTACCCCAGATTTGACTTCAGTTGGAAAAATCATCATTATTATTTTAATGTTCATTGGAAGAATCGGAATTCTGACGTTCTTATTCTTAATTGGTTCCAAGCAAGTCGAAGCAAAATATCATTATCCGAAAGAGCGTGTCATTATCGGGTAGGCTTTCATGAATTTAAGAACTTACAAAAAGAAGGATGAAAATGTGTAATCGATTTTTCATATATAGAATGTTGATTGTAATGAATTGTATTTTCAATGTAGACTTCCATGGAATTTGAGAAATGCATCATGGTGGATAAAAATATACACTCGTTTTTTTAGAGTGTTGAATTCTTGTACATTAGCAGTGTTAACCGAAGTGGAAGGACCGAGACTCCTACGGGAAATGCGCCGGGCCCCGGACCCCACAGGCCAAAGGCCGAGGAGGCTCAAGTGGCGCCCCGTGGAAAGCGAGAGTCCTGCAACGAAGGTTAACACCCCACGTTGATTGCAACGAATTTTATTTTCAGAGTAACTAAACTTCCTTTTATAGGGAGTTTTTTTTTATAGCTGTTCCTCATAACAATTCTTTCTTTTGGAAGAATAAATCTGTGAGGAGTGATGGAAAAATGAATTTTGTATGGGATGCTATCATTATGGTCCTTGTAGGTATCTTCTTACTAAGAATTGCTGGAAGAAAATCAATTAGTCAAATGACTGTCGCTCAAACTGTTATCATGATTTCAATTGGTTCAATTATCATTCAGCCAATTGTTGAAACAAGCGTAGTTAGAACCATCATTGCTGCATCAATTTTTATTGGGTTCCTAGTTTTAATGGAATACCTTCAGGTTAAATTTAACTCTTTTGAACGCTTTTTAACAGGAGAATCTGTTGAAGTCATAAATAATGGTGAGATTGTTGCACCAAATCTCAAAAAGCTTCGATTTACAGTAGATCAGCTTGAAATGAGGTTGCGTCAACAAGGTATAAAAAATATTCAAGATGTAAAGATAGCGACCCTTGAGCCTAATGGACAGCTTGGCTATGAGCTTATGAGACACGCTCAACCTGTTACAATAGGTGATTTAGAAAAGATGTTAGCTAACTTTGTTGTTCCTGTTCAGCAACAACAAGGTAGTGACCCATTATTTCAAGAGATTATTGATAAGAGGCATTCAAATTCAACACCGCCTAAGCACCTGCAGTAATGAAAGTGAAATTTGATAGAGGCAGGTATTTTTATGGAATATACAAAAACATCATCATATAACAAGTTGAAGCAAAAAAATCAACAAACCTCTTCAAAAAAATGGGCAGTTGTCTCCATTGCTTCCATTCCCTTGGTTATGACGTTAGGAAATTCTATGCTCATTCCAGTGTTGCCTACCTTTGAAAAAAAACTAAAGATATCCGCATTTCAATCTAGTATGCTCATTACCCTATATTCAATCGTAGCCATTATTTTAATTCCGATTGCAGGATATTTATCAGATAGGATAGGGAGAAAGAAGGTGATTATCCCTAGCCTTGTAATTGCGGCACTAGGTGGGTTATTGTCGGGATGGGCAGCATGGAAGATGGAAAATCCTTATTATGTGATTTTAGTTGGAAGGACTTTACAAGGGATTGGTGCAGCAGGAGCAGCACCGATTGTTCTACCATTAGTAGGGGATATGTTTCGAGATGAAAAAGAAGTATCAAGTAGCCTAGGGGCTATTGAAACTTCTAACACGTTTGGAAAGGTATTAAGTCCAATTCTAGGGGCTTTTTTAGCTGGGATTCTATGGTTTCTCCCTTTTCTGGCATTTCCAGTTTTTTGCTTAATTTCAATTTTGCTTATGTTATTCCTTGTAAAATCGCCCACACTAGGCGAGAAACCTTTACCGTTTCATGAATTCATCAAAGCCGTTAAAAAACTACTTAAAGAAAAGGGTCGCTGGATTTATGCCATTTTCTTTGTTGGTTGCGTATTAATGTTTATTTTATTTGGCGTTCTCTTTTTCTTATCAAGTATGCTAGAGGAGAAGTATCAAATCAAAGGTATAAAGAAAGGGCTCATTTTAGCGATACCATTAGGGGCACTTTGTATCTCTTCTTTTTTTACTGGAAAAGTTATCAAGAAAAATAAATTATTAATGAAATGGATGATCTTTATTGGAGTAGCTTTCCTAGCACTTTCAACCTTTTCTATCATTTTCTCTCACAACATTTGGGTTTTATTGTGTATCTTTGTTGTGAGTGGTATAGGGATTGGAATTGCATTACCTTGTTTAGATGCTTTGTTAACTGAAGGTGTTGAAAAAGAAGAACGAGGGACAATTACCTCGATTTATAGCTCAATGCGGTTTATCGGTGTGGCGTTAGGACCTCCCATTTTTGCCATATTGATGGATAAGGCACAGCATAGTTTATTTATCGGGGCAGCTATCCTTTGTTTACTCGGTGGTATTGTTGTTTTGTTCTCGATAAAACCGAAGAAAGAAGCATAATAAAAGGTTAGGCGTTTTGCCTAACCTTTATATTATATTTATTCGCTATTTTTTTAATCTTTACCATATGAAACATCTTTGTCTGGATGTGTAAAAGGAACTCCTTGAGGAGGTTTTTTGCTTTCTAGAAGCTCACGATTTTCACTTGTGTTCCATCCGATGTCATTCGTTGGGTGTACCCATTTATCGCCCGCCATTACCTCAGGGTCAACATCGTCACTCCAGTTGTTCAATGGTGAATTTTCGGAGTTGTATAAGCTATCACCAATCACGACTCCGTACTCATTTACGAATGGTTTCTCCATTTTTATACCAGTGTCTTTGAATGATGGAGCACTGATTTGATGTGGCTGGGTTTCATTTAAGATGGGGGACTCTATCTTTTCTTCATTCTTCTTTTTTGTCATCATCATCAATCCTCACTTTCTACTGTTAGTATTTGCATCGATGAAAAATATATTAGTACCAGTTAGACAGTTTATCCTTTATATGTAGGTATGGATGATAGTGAAAAAGGCGAAGATGTGTGATAAAAGTAGAAATAATAAAGGAAGTGTTAGCTATGTATCAAGAAGAATATCCTGTCGCACATTTATCTCAGGAACAATTAACGAAGATCAAAGAGATGGAGAATGAATTGAAATCAACGACAGGTGAAGAGATTGTGCTTATTGCTTATAAGCATTCGGAATTTGAAAAAGAATAAATTACCTTTCATGACCTCCTAAATGTTGGCGAAACTATGTGTAGTGAGTGATTCTCACATTGTTAGTTATAAGGGGGTCTTTTTATATGAAACGAAAAGTAAAGCATGATGCAGCGAGAAAGAATAATTTTACGCCTAAGGAAAGTCTTCCAGATACTGAGTTTTCAGCGGAATCAAATTATGAAGAGCCAATAAAGGGTGCTAATCGAAATTCAAAGAAAGGCAATAAGACAGGTGAATAGTGATGGCAGATAAGGTGAAGAGAAAGAAGCATGCTGGTGATAATAACCATAAGATGTCGAAGGATTTGTTGAAAGAGGAGTTCGGTACAGAGCTTGGAGATCAAAATGCGTCAAAGGCTTATGAGTTATTAGCGAATCGAAAAGGTTCAAAGAAGCAAAAGTAGAGTGAAAAAAGTTGTAGACCTATTTAGGTACTACAACTTTTTTATTTGCTACCCTGAAAATACGACACTGTTTATGGGGTGTTAACCTCCGTTGCAGGAACCTCGCTTTCCGCGGGGCGCTCCTGGAGCCTCCTCGGCTTCGCCTGTGGGGTCTCCAGTCCAGCGCATCTCCCGCAGGAGTCTCGGTTCCTT